>NZ_JAYRQR010000049.1:0-1685 GCF_041910485.1 Dongia sp. | reverse complement strand
CGGTTGTCTGGCGCAGGCGCACATTCGCTACACCGAAGGGCAGTTGGGTCTGGTGCGCCGGATCATGGCGCGAGCCACCGATGCGGCCAGCGAGCGCGAGCGCCTGGCCGAGACGCTGGGCAGCCTCTACGCCTGGGGCGGCGAGCAGTCGGATATCCACAACGATCGTGGCGGCAACTATGCGGACGACCATGTCTCGGGCCGGATGGATTGCATCGATCACTCGACATCGACCACCCGCCTGCTGCACTTGCTGGTGCGGCGGGGGTATTTGCGCTGGCACCGCGTGCTGGAGCCGCAGTCGCGCAATTTCGCCGGTCTGGTGCCGGTGCATTGGTCGGCGGTGATCGAGGAAAAACAGGAGGGTGAACCGAGGCGCTTCGCCGTCGATAGCTGGTTCGTCGATAATGGACAGCCGGCGGTGATCCTGCCGCTGGAAGAATGGAAGAAAGGGGCTGGTCCCGATGTCTAAGAAAACCGTGGTCGTCGGCTTGTCCGGCGGCGTTGATTCCTCCGTCGCCGCGCTGTTGCTCAAGCAACAGGGCTGGAACGTGATCGGCCTGTTCATGAAGAACTGGGAAGACGACGATACCGAAGAGTATTGCTCGTCGCGCCAGGATCTGATCGATGTGATGAGTATCGCCGACCGCATTGGCATCGACGTCGAGGTGGTCAATTTTGCCGCCGAGTACCGCGAGCGGGTGTTCGCCGAGTTCCTGCGCGAATACCAGGCCGGGCGGACGCCGAATCCGGACATCCTGTGCAACTCCGAGATCAAGTTCAAGGCTTTTCTCGACCACGCCCTGAAGCTCGGTGCCGACAAGATTGCCACCGGCCACTATGCCGGCGTACGCGAGTTCAATGGCGAATTCCAGTTGCTCAAGGCCGAGGACGGCACCAAGGATCAGAGTTACTTTCTCTACCGCCTGAACCAGGCGCAATTGTCGAAGTCGTTGTTCCCGCTGGCCAGTCTCTACAAGCGCGAGGTGCGCAAGATGGCCGAGGCGGCCGGGCTGCATGTGGCGACCAAGAAGGATTCGACCGGCATCTGCTTCATCGGCGAGCGGCCGTTCAAGGATTTCCTGGCGCGCTATCTGCCGCCCAAGAAAGGTGAAATTCGTCGCCTCGATGACGGCAAGGTGATGGGCGAACACGATGGTCTGATGTACCACACCCTCGGTCAGCGCAAGGGGCTGCACATCGGCGGCATCAAGGAAAAGGGGGCGCCGGGCGGTGGCGATCACGATGCCTGGTTCGTGGCCGGCAAGGATATGGAAAAGAACGTGCTGTATGTCGTCCAGGGGCATGATCACCCGGCCTTGCTGAAGGGCGAGTTGGTCGCCGAGCAACTGAGCTGGGTGTCCGGCAAGGCGCCGCATACGCACTGGGTGTATACGGCCAAGCCGCGCTACCGGACCAGCGATCAGCCTTGCGAGGTCGAGCGGGTTGATGCCGACAGCTGCGAAATCCGGTTTGCCGAGCCGCAGTGGGCGCTCACGCCCGGGCAGTCGGTGGTGCTCTACGAGAGTCGCGTTTGTCTGGGGGGCGGGGTGATCCGCTAATCAGCCCTGGTCGGGGTGATGTAACAAGGGCGCCGTTGGCGCCCTTGGTTTTTCAGTCGTGCGGAACGGTATCGGCGAACGCCGGGCGCTGCATCAGCTTGTCGTACAGCTTGGCCAGGTTGG
>NZ_JAYRQR010000048.1:0-77017 GCF_041910485.1 Dongia sp. | reverse complement strand
GAGCGCGAAGATCCCCGCGACGTGCTCATCAGCCGCCACGGCAACAGCATCGCGGCCTTGCCAAAGGGCGCCGTCGTCGGTTCTGCCTCGCTGCGGCGACAGGCGCAGCTGTTGGCCCAGCGGCCGGATCTCAAGGTCGTGACCTTGCGCGGCAATGTCGGGACGCGCCTGGCCAAACTGGCGGCCGGCGATGCCGATGCGACATTGCTGGCACTCGCCGGCCTCAAGCGCCTGGGAAAGGCGGAAGTCGCGAGCGCCATTCTCGACATGACGGAAATGTTGCCGGCCGTAGCGCAGGGTGCCATCGGCCTGGAAATCCGCGCGACCGATCGCCGCATGCGTGACCTGCTGTCACCGCTCCATCACACGGCGACCGAAGCGGCCGTATTGGCCGAGCGCGCCTGCCTTGCCGAACTCGAAGGATCGTGCCGCACGCCGATCGCGGCGCATGCCCGGATCGGCGCCGACGGACTGCTGCATCTCACGGCCCTGGTGGCCAAGCCCGACGGCAGCAAGGTGCATCGCGATTCGCGCATCGGGCCGGTGGCCGACGCGACCCGCCTTGGCGTTGAAGCGGGCCGTGCCCTTAAGTCACTAGCCGGGCCGGACTTCCTGGCTTAACGTCCAGCCATGCGCATTCTCGTCACGCGACCCCGGGAAGATTCCGATAGCCTGGCAGTGAGTCTCGCCGCGCGCGGTATCGATGTGGCTATCGAGCCCTTGCTCAATATCCAACCGATCGCGGCGCCCACGATCGACCTTGCCGGCGTTCAGGCCGTCCTTTTTACCAGTGCCAACGGCGTGCGCTGCTTTGCGGCCGCTGAAACGAGACGCGATATCAAGATCCTGACTGTCGGTGACGCATCGGCAACAGCCGCCCGCGCCGCTGGCTTCACGGACGTCACCGCCGCGGGCGGGGATGTCAGCAGCCTTGCAAGCCTGATCATCCAGCAATTGATCCCAGCGGACGGCACCTTGCTGCACGCCGCCGGATCGAGCCTTGCAGGGGACCTTAAGGGGCAGCTTGAAGCAGCCGGCTACACGGTCCGGCGCGTGACGCTCTATGATGCCGTTCCGGCCGACTCATTGTCGGCGGCGACCCTGATGAATTTGCGCCTCGGCGGCATCGATGCGGCCTTGTTCTTTTCGCCGCGATCGGCGCGGACTTTCGTGGACTTATGGCGCCGCGCAGAAGTCGCGCAGGCGGCAGATGGGCTCGGCCAAGTAACGGCCCTGTGCCTCAGTGCCGCCGTGGCGCGCGAAATCAGCGGGCTCGGCTGGCGCAGCATTGCGGTTGCGCCGAGACCCGACAGCGAGGCAATGTCAGCCTTGGTGCTCG
The DNA here is from genome assembly GCF_041910485.1 of Dongia sp. Classification (GTDB taxonomy): domain Bacteria; phylum Pseudomonadota; class Alphaproteobacteria; order Dongiales; family Dongiaceae; genus Dongia. The sequence goes on along the minus strand of NZ_JAYRQR010000048.1, from coordinate 75,678 downwards.
AAGAGCAGCAAAGAAGAGAGGCGGAAATGGCAAATCCAGCGAAGGATCAGGGCACGGAGACGGTGCCGGACCGGGCTTCGACCGCCGACGGCATCGACGAAAAGGTGCGTGCCGCTGCGGCGAGCGAAGCCGCGGCCGGCGCTGCCATCGTCGCCGCCATGCCGAAACCCGCCAGCGGCAATCGCGGCAGCAGTCTGGTGCTGGGCTTCATCGCCGGCGCCGTCGCCGGTGCGGGTATGGTGGTGGCCGAGCCCCTCTGGCGCCCCCATCTGCCGCTCGGTGCAATGGCCCCCGCCACAGCCGATCTCGGCACCATCAATGACGAAATCGCCGCCCTGAAGCAGCAATTGTCGATGCGGCAAACAGTCGACAGCGAGGCGCGGCAGAATATCGAAGCCTTGCAGGCCGAGATCACGGACTGGAAGGATCAACTGGCACAGGCCAGCGGCAATGCAACCAACCAGATGACGCCGGTCGATCTAGGTCCGATCGAAATGCGGCTGGCCGCCCTGGAAGAGAAGCTGAAAGGCCTGCCGGCCGAGGAAAGCACGACCGCCACCGATGAAGCCGCTGCCCAAACACAATCTGCTGAGGCACCTGCCGGCGTCGACATTTCCGCCCTCACCAGCCGCATTGCGGAGCTGGAAGGAAAATTCGCGGCTCTCGGCGACACCACCACGCGGCTCGATTTCCTGAGCAGCGAGACAGCGGCGCAGAAGGCCCAGATCGAGACGACGAAAGCGCAGCTCGACAATGTCTCGGCGCTGGGCAACCGGCTCGACGCGCTTGAGGAACAGGCCAAGACGCTCGGCGCCAATATTGATGCCGTCTCGCAAGAAAATGCGGAAGCCGTGTTGAAGCGCCAGCGCGCGGCCGCCCTGGTATTGAGCCTCGGCCAGTTGCGCGGCGCGCTCGCCAGCGAAGCCCCCTTCTCCGCCGAGCTTGCCGCCGTTGCCGACCTTGGCCAGGCAGATGCCGATGTCGGTGCCAAACTCGATCCGGCCCTAGCCAAACTGCGGCCCTTCGCCGATACCGGCGTGCCGACCTTGCCGCAATTGCAGGCAGGCTTCCCGGCACCCCGCATCGCCCAGGCGGCATCGGCGGACGCGGCCGGTGCGGCGTTGGGCGTTGAGAGTTCGTGGCTGCAGAAAACACTCAACCGCCTTTCCGAACTGGCGACATTGCGGCCGGTGGGCGAGGTCGAGGGCGATACGCCGATGGCGCATCTGGCGCGCGCCGAGGCACGCCTGAACGACGGCGATCTTGCAGCGGCGGTGAATGAAGCAAAGGCCCTGACCGGTCAGGCGGGCGACGCCGCCAAGACTTGGCTTGCTGGTGCCGAGGCGCGCCTCACCCTCGAAGCAGCGGCAGCCGATCTTGCCAAGCTCTCGGCCGAGGCGCTGGCGCCGGCGGTCGATGCCGGCACCGCGCCGTCGAACTGAAGCGGAGCGCCCCCGAGATGACCTTTCTCCGCGTCTCCTGGTTCGTTCTCAAGCTTGCCATCCTCGTGATCGTCGCCGTCTATCTCGCCGACCGGCCGGGTAATCTGGCGCTCACCTGGTTCGGCTATCGGCTGGACCTGCACCCGATCGCCCTGGCCCTGCTCGGCGTGCTTGTGACCCTTCTAATCCTCTATGCGATCGGGCGCGTCATCGCACGCATCGTTGCCGTGCCCGGCGACATTGGCGCGGTGCGCGGTGCGGCACGCGAGGCCAAGGGTTATCAGGCCTTGACACGCGGCCTTGCCGCGGCGGCGGCCGGCGATGCGCGCGAAGCCAAGCGCCTGTCGCTGGTCGCGCGCAAGCTGCTGGCGCGGCGCGGGTCAGAGCCACCCATCGCCCGCCTCCTCGCTGCCCAGGCAGCACAGCTCGAAGGCGATGAAGCGGCGGCCCATGCACATTTCAAAGCGCTCGCCGAAACACCGGAAACGGCCATCCTGGGCCTGCGCGGCCTTGCCATGAGTGCGCTGCGCGAAGGCAACGAGACCGAGGCGCGCAAATTGGCCGAGCGCGCGCTTGCCGCCAACCCGCATGCGCAATGGGCGGCCGAGACGGCGCTGCGCCTCCAGGCCAAGGCAGGCCGGTTCGATTCCGCCGACGACAGTCTGAAGGCCCTGGTCCGCGCCGGCGCCATCGATGCGCGCACCGGCCAGCATCGCCGTGCAGCCCTCCTGACCGAGAAGGCGCGGCAGGCACTCATTCCGGACGGGACCGACGTCTCGGCCGATGTCGCCATGAGTGCTGCGCGCGAGGCCGTGAAGCTTGCCGGTGATTTCGCTCCGGCGCGCTTCGTGCTGGTCCGGCTGCTGCTGCGTCTGGGCAAGCGCAAGGAGGCGATGCGCCTCATCGAGCAGATCTGGGACAGCCACCCGCACGAGATCCTCGGCGAGATCTATCTGACGCTCGGTGAAAACGAAAAGCCGTTGGAACGCACGCAGCGCTTGGAGCGCCTGCAGAAACAGAATCCGGACCACGCCGAAAGCCACCGGCTGCTGGCCGAGGCGGATCTTGCCGCCGAATTGTGGGGCGAGGCGCGACGCCATATCGAGCGCCTGAGCGCCCTGGAATCAGAACAACTGGGTGGTCCCAGCCGCTCGACCTGCCGGGCCTTGGCCCAGTTGGAGGAACGCGAGCGTCACGATACCTCGGCTGCCCGCCGCTGGTTGGACGCGGCGAGTGCCGCCCGCCCGGACGCCGCCTGGATCTGCCGGCAATGCGGCCATCACGGCGAAGCGGGGCCGGAAAGTGCCCATTGGCAGCTGGTCTGCCCGCATTGCCAAGCGCTCGACAGCCTGGAATGGCGCCACCCCGCCGCCCAGCGCCTGGGCGGGACGGCCCTGGCGCTGAGTTCGAGTTCGGCCGACCACCCTGCCAATGTGGGCGAGGTCATTGATTCGGCACGGGAAATTTCTGTTTCGCCGCGTTCGGCTCAGACTGCCGGGCCAAGCGAAACATCGACGACATCAGACGCCGCATCTGTTGACGCCGCGCGCCTGATAAACTAGCTTCCGGCCTCGTCAATTCGGCCCATGCGCCTAGTCCGGCGCCGCCTTAGCTCAGCGGTAGAGCAACTGATTCGTAATCAGTAGGTCCGCGGTTCAAGTCCGCGAGGCGGCACCATTCTCCCCTCATAGATGTTTCTCGGCAGACCGGCCCCGCTTGGGGTGGAGCCATCGGCATCATGATCTGCAATTAGATCGAATCCCCGAGGTTGTATTCGCCTTGGTTTCTTCTACTATCCTTGAAGAGACCAGGAGACAGAAATGAGCGCCTGGCAGGATATCGACAAGACGAGTTCGGAACGCGTTCGCGCTCTTGATGCTTGGTGGCGTGAAAAAGCAGCTGACCGAAGGCTCCCTGATCGGACCGATCTCGATCCCACTGAAATCCCACAGTTGCTGCCCTATATCCTCCTGTCAGAAGTCGTGCCGCCTTTTCGCGTTCGTTATCGCTTGCTGGGGACTGAAGTGGTCGCCGTCACCGGCATGGATTTCACCGGTTGCTATCTTGATGAGTTGATTCCGCCCGGAGACGATGAAGAAGCGTGGATGGAGAATTATCACCTGTGTGCTGAAAGCATGCGGCCAGTCTATGGCCTTTCGACCGTGCGAACCCTGAACGGTGGGACTTTTTCCTATGAGTTCGGCATTTGGCCGCTGACCAAAGGAACCAACGCCGTCAGCCAGTTCATCGGCATCGAGGATTATGGTCCGCACCGGACTCGCGTGCGGGCATTGCTTGATCAAATCAAGCAATGGCGGCGAGCCAAACACGAATGATCGGGGTGCAGATTGCTGGCTGCGTATGGCTTCGATGTGATAGGGTGCTTCTGGGGCGTTGTTGGATGATCGGTTGCACGGCCCGATCACCTGGAACAGCATGGGGTGCTGCCGTGGCAGAAGATTTGCGACCTCTTTCCATCGCCCGTCAGCGATCCAGCCGATCGCTTTTGTTCAACAATATTGGCAACGAGCTCGGTGCGACAGGCATTGAGTATGCGATGATTGCGTTCTCGATCGCCCTTGCCATCGTCATCGGCGCATCAATGGCCGGCAATGGTTTGAACCGCATGTTCTCAATCGTCGGCGTTCAGCTTGTATCAGCCAGCAATTCCGCCGAAGCGTCGACCGGCAACTGACGGATCGGATGTTTCATCCGCGGCCCGGCCCGCGGATGAAATCGACGGCGAACATCAGCATTGCAATGGCATCGCCTTCACCGGCAAGCGGCATGATGATGCTCTCCACGAACAGAAAATCCTTGTGCGGCCCGATATAGGGTGGGCACGCCAGAAGGGGCCGGCGTTCCTTGAGCACGATCACATTGTTCTCCCAGACCGTCGAGCCGGGGCGCTGGAAGGATATGTCGCTCAGCCATCGCCCTGTCCAATCTTCAGCCATGTGCGGTCGCAAGGCCGTGCCAACGACTCGGTAGCGGAAATCGAGCGGATCGGGCTGCACGTCCATCAACATGAGGTGCGGCACGATGCGCGGCGCCTCGATCAGCGGGTCGAAGTCCCGCCGCATGGGGATAGCCTCTCCATTGCCGAGTGCGCGCTGCTTTCCCAGCCAGTAATCGTAACCGGCCCGGACGAAAGACGATCTGATGTCGTCTCGGTTGATCACGCGCGCCTACCCTCCGATGAGTTCCAACCACTCCATCTCGGTCAAGACAGTGACGCCGAGTTCCTTGGCCTTTGCGGCCTTCGATCCGGCGTCGGCACCGGCAACAAGATAGTCCGTATTCTTGGAAACCGAACCGGCCACTTTCGCTCCCAAAGCCTCGGCCCTGGCCTTTGCCTCATTGCGCGTCATCTGCTCAAGTGAACCGGTGAAGACGATGGTCTTTCCGGCAATCTTGGAATCGGCCACCTGGGGAGCTTTATAGGGCTGCACGGTCACGAAGCCGGTAAGATCGGCCAGCACGTCGCGATTGTGCTTCTCGTCGAAGAAATCGATGAGGTCTGCGCGGATCGAGGGACCAACCCTGCTGATCGTTGCGAGGTCGAGATAGGCAGCGCTCGCCTCGTCCTTGGCTGCGATCATCGCGTCGCGCCAGGCATCGACGGTCACGTAATGCCGGGCCAGCAATTTGGCCGTTTCCTCGCCAATCTGTGGAATGCCCAACGCATAGATAAAGCGCTCCAGTGAAATTTCACGCCGCGCCTCAATCGCTCGCAACAGATTGTCGACCGACAGCTCGCCCCAGCCTTCGCGCTCCAACAGGCGTGCGCGCTTGTCCTTCAGGCGGAACAGATCGGCCGGTGACTTGATGAGCTGGTCGGAAAAGAATGCCTCGATATGCTTGCCGCCCAGCCCATCAATATCGAAGGCCATGCGCGACACGAAGTGACGCAGCCGCTCGACCGCTTGGGCCGGGCAGATCAGGCCACCGGTGCAGCGGGTCGCAGCTTCGCCGGGAACGCGTTCGACATGGCTCCCGCAGACCGGGCAGGTCTGGGGAAACTGGAATTCAGGTCCACGCCCCTTTCGATCGGCATCGAGAACCGCCACGATCTGCGGAATGACGTCGCCAGCACGCTGCACGATCACCCGGTCGCCGACACGGATATCCTTGCGCTTGATTTCATCTTCGTTATGGAGCGTGGCACGGCTGACCATCACGCCACCAACATTGACCGGTTCCAGTTCGGCAACGGGCGTGAGTACGCCCGTACGGCCCACCTGGATGGTGATGGCATTGAGAATCGTATTGGCTTGTTCGGCCGGAAATTTATGGGCGATCGCCCAGCGTGGCGCCCTGCCGATGAAGCCGAGGCGCTCCTGCCAGTCGATGCGATCGACCTTGTAGACGACGCCGTCAATATCGTAATCGAGCGTCGCCCGGTCGTCCTGCATGGCGCCATAGAATGCCAGCGTCTCATCAAGGTCATGCGCCACCCGGCGCCGGGGATTGACGCTGAACCCCCAGGCAACGAGCTGTTCGTTCAAGCCATGCTGGCTGGTCGGCCGCTTCTGCAACCCTTCGACGGCACCGAACGCATAGGCAAAGAACTGCAGCGGTCGGGATTTGGTGATATTGGCATCGAGTTGGCGCAGCGATCCTGCGGCCGCGTTGCGGGGATTGGCAAAGACCGGCTTGCCCGCCGCCTCTTGAGCCGCATTGAGCTGCAGGAATCCCGACTTCGACATATAGACTTCACCGCGGATCTCGATGCGGGCCGGATGGTTACCGTCTTTGAGTTTCTGCGGCAGGCCGGCGACATGGCGGAGATTGGCGGTTATATCCTCACCCACGGCGCCGTCACCGCGCGTCGCTCCTTGGACTAGGACACCATCTTCATAGAGCAGATTGGCCGAGAGGCCGTCTATCTTGGGCTCGGCCGCAAGCGGCACGGGCGTTTCGGCATCGAGGCCCAGAAAGCGCCGGATCCGATCGACGAAGTCGCTCACATCCTCGGCCGTAAAGGCATTGTCGAGCGACAGCATGGGGACAATATGGGCGACCTTGGCGAAGCCCTGCGCCGGCTCCGCACCAACCTTGTCGGTGGGCGAATCCTTGCGCTTGAGATTGGGAAACTGCTTCTCGATCGCCTCGTTGCGCTGCATCAGCGCGTCGAAGGCCGCGTCCGAAATCTCCGGCGCGTCCTTCTGGTAATAGAGCTTGCGATGGTGTGCGATCTCTTTGGCCAACTGTGCCAGTTCGTATTGAGCTTCCATCAGGTTGAGCTCATCGACCGGCTTCAGCGGGGCCGCCTTCTTTCCCTTCACGCAGCACCTTTCAGCAGCTTGTCCGCCGCCGCCCGCGCCTCGTCACTGATGGTGGCGCCAGACAGCATGCGCGCGATCTCCTCGCGCCGCGCCTCGTTCGTCAGTGTTGCGACATTGGTGCTGGTGATGCCCTTGGTCGCCTTCTTTTCGACCCGCCAATGCTGCGCGCCCAGGGCCGCTACCTGGGGCGAGTGCGTGATGACCAGCACCTGCAACTGGTCGGCAAGGCGCTTCAGCCGCTCGCCCACCGCCGCTGCGGTCGCCCCGCCGATACCGGCATCGACTTCGTCGAAGACCAGGGTCGGCACCGGCTGGGCGCGCGACAATGAAACCTTGAGGGCCAGCATGAAACGCGCTAGCTCGCCACCGGATGCGATGCGCTGGATGGGGCCGGGCTCGGCGCCGGGATTGGTCGCCACCTCAAAGGCGATGCGGTCGACGCCCATTTCACCCAACTGGGAATCGGGCAGCGCCTCGATCCGCGTTACGAAGCGCGCTTTTTCGAGCTTCAACGGCGCCAATTCCTTGGCGACGGCCACATCGAGTTCCTTCGCCGCCTTCTGACGCGCCTGGGTCAGGATGCCGGCTGCCGCGAGATAGGCTTTGCGCGTCTCGGCGGCCTTCGCTGAGAGTCCTGCGATGTCGCCGCTCTTGCCGTCGATGAGTTGCAGGCGCGCTGAGAGGTCGGCGAGAAGATCCGGCAAGGTGTCGGCACGGACCCGGTGCTTGCGCGCAAGATCGCGCAGTAGATGCAGGCGCTCCTCGACTCGTTCCAGGCGCGCCGGATCGGCGTCGAGCGAAGATTGCAGGTTCTGGATGCCGGCAATGGCATCGCGCAATTCGACACCAGCCCGTTCGAGCGAGCCGGAGATGGCGGCTAGCTCGCCCGAAAGCGCCTCACCCAGCTTATCGCCCAGCCGCTGCAGGCGCCGCTCCGCCGCGATCAGGGCGCGGTCGGCCCCGCGATCCCCGGCAAGGTCCTGATGCGCAGCGTTGACCGCCTCGATCACCTGCGCGCCGGACAGCAGCAATTGGCGTTCCATCGCCAGCTTGGTTTCTTCATCGGCGAGTGGGGCAGCAAGCTCCAGTTCCGCGACCGCGTGGCGCAAGAAATCCTCGTCCAAGCGTGCCTTGTCGAGTACTGCCTGCGCATCCGACAGGGCCGTGTCAGCCGCGCGCCAGGCGCGATGAGCCTCTGCCACCTTCTCGACATCGCGGCGATGGCCGCCGAAACCGTCCAGCAGGTCGCGATGCGTTGCCGGATCGAGAAGGCCATGCGTCTCGAACTGGCCTTCGATCTCGATGAGATGCTCGCCAAGGGTCTTGAGAAAGCCGACGCTGACCGGCTGATCGTTGACAAAAGCGCGGCTGCGGCCGTCGCTACCCAGTTGCCGACGCAGGATCAGGTTCTCGTCCTGCTCGATCCCCTGTTCGTCGAGGAGTGCCAGGGCCGCATGCCCCTTTGGCAGGTGGAATTCGGCAATGACGCTGGCCTGACTGGCGCCGCTTCGCACCAAGCTGCTTTCGGCACGCGCACCCAAAGCAAGGCCCAGCGCATCAAGCAGGATGGATTTGCCGGCGCCGGTCTCACCCGTCAGAACGGTCAGACCTGTGGCAAAGGCAAGCTCCAGCTTCTCGATGAGGACGACATTGTTGATCGTCAGGCCAACGAGCATGGCCGACACGCTCCCGCTATTGCGGTGCCGGGGTGCCGTCTTCCCCCGTCGGGATCAGCACCTGATCGCCATCCGATGATTCCCCTTCCGGGTGGTTCATCAGCTGATCGGACGAGCCGGTCGAAAGAAGCGGTCCTTCATCGGCAGGTGGCGGCGGCGCAGCGGGTTGCTGGGTCGGAAGCGGCATGCCGGTGACCGGATCGACCGGCACCGCATCGGGTGCCGGGGCAATGTCCGACGGCGGTGCCGCAACGGCCGGTTCAAGGGCCGGTGCCGGCTCGGTTCCCTTGATCTGGTCCGGATCGACCAGAGCGATCGGCGGCTCCGCTTCGCTCCCTTCAGGCGTCAGGCCCTTGCTCATGAGCAGGGCATAGGCGTCCTGATACCATTCGGTGCCGGGATAGTTATAGCCGAGGACGGCAGTCGCCTTTTGCGCTTCGGAAAAGACGCCGAGCGCCACATAGGATTCGGTCAGACGTTCCAACGCCTCCGGCACGTGGCTCGTCGTCTGGAACTTGTCGACCACGGTCTTGAAACGGTTGATGGCGGCAAGATACTGGCCGCGCGTCTGGTAATAGCGGCCGACATCCATTTCCTTGCCGGCCAAGTGATCGCGCACCAGATCGAGCTTCACCGTGGCGTCGCGCGAATAGGGCGTGTTGGGGAAGCGCGCCACCACGTCGGAAAGTGCTCGCTGCGCCTGTTCGGTATTGCCCTGGTCGCGCGTCACGTCCTCGATCTGCTCGTAATAGCAAAGAGCGCGCAGATAATAGGCATAAGCCGCGCTGCGGTTGCCGGGATGGAGCTCGATGAAGCGCTCAAGGGCCGGAATGGCGTCGTCATATTTGTCGACCAGATAATAGGAATAGGCCGACATGAGCTGGGCCTGTGTCGCCCATTTCGAATAGGGATGCTGCCGCTCGACCTCGTCGAAGAGCTTGGCGGCCTTGGCCGGCTCGCCCGTCTGCAGGGAATCCTTGGCGTTGTTATAGAGAATCTCGACCGGCGTATCGGGGATTTCCGGTTCGGGGGTCGAACAGGCGGCAAGCCATGCGACCGTCGTCAGCGACGCCAGGACCCGGGCGAGCCCATTCGCGCAAGCGATTGATTTGAAACCGTTTCGAGTCGCCATAGATCCATTTCCCCGGGCCGAAGCGGCTCGACTATAGGCGGCCCGCGCTACCTTCTCAAGTCCAAGGGCGACCCCTGTCGACTTTATGCAAGTGTTTGTTCCAAAGTCAAAAAAAGGGGCCCGGGCAGGTTACCCTGCCGGGCCCGATCAAGTTCGTTGGCACCTCTGGCCGGAGCCGCGCTGACGCGGCCCCGGGCGTAACGCCGCGATCAGTTCGCCTGACGACGCAGGAAGGCGGGAATGTCGAGCATTTCCTCTTCCTGGCGGTTCGTCGACAAACGGTCGGTCGGGTCGAGGTTGAGCGACGGCTGCACCGGCGCCTGCGGCTCGCTGCGGGTCACACGCGGCTCGGGCCGCTGCACGCCCTGGGGCACCGCATCGCGGCTCGGCAAGGCCGACTTGCCCTGACCGGAGAAGCGGCTGGTCATCTTCTCGAACAGAGTCGGTGCCTTCTTGCGCATTTCGGCCTGCGGGGCCGAAGCCTGCAGCGCCTGCGGCGTCACGGTCTCGACACGCGGTTGCTCGACGATGGGCTTCGCCGACACGCCGACACTGAAGGTCGGCTGCGGGTTCGGCTGTACCACCGGCTGCGCCATGGTCGGCTGCTGACGGGCTTCCATCGCCGGGGGGGCGATGAAGGTGCCGGCAATGGGCCGCTCCGGCTGACGTTCCGGCTGACGCTGGGTCATGCCTTCAAGGGTGGCCATCTCGTCCTTCAGGATCGGACGAACCGGCTGCGCCTGCAGCGCCGTGGCGCCGAGGGTCGGCGTCATCATGGTGTGGCCCATCTGCGGCTGGCCCATCGTCGTCGCGCGCTGGCCCGAAGCGGTCACGGCTTGGACATTGAGCGGCTGGGCGCTGAGCGGGCTCGACGCCACCGCATCCACCCGCGATTCTGCGGCAGTGAAGCCGGCCGATTGCGGATTGGCGGCAAAGCCGCCGGGTTGCGGATTGGGATTGCGGGCAACGATCGACAGGCCACCCGCCATATTGTTGCCGCGCGGCTGGATCTGGGCCACCGATTCGATGCCCGTCGCCACCACCGAGATGCGGATCTTGCCATCGAGTACCTGATCGAAGGTCGAACCGAAGATGATGTTGGCATCGGGGTCGACCTCGTCGCGAATGCGGTTGGCCGCCTCGTCGACTTCGAACAGGGTCATGTCCATGCCGCCGGTGATGTTGATGAGGACGCCGCGGGCGCCCTTCATGCTGACTTCATCGAGCAGCGGGTTGGAGATGGCGGCTTCGGCCGCGGCGATGGCGCGGTTTTCGCCGGTCGCCTCGCCGGTGCCCATCATCGCCTTGCCCATCTCGCCCATCACGGCGCGGATATCCGCGAAGTCGAGGTTGATGAGGCCCGGCATGACCATGAGGTCGGTGACGCCGCGGACACCCGAATAGAGCACTTCGTCAGCCATCTTGAAGGCGTCGGCGAACGTCGTCTTCTCGTTGGCGATGCGGAAGAGGTTCTGGTTCGGGATGATGATCAGCGTATCGACATATTGCTGCAGTTCCTGGATGCCGGAATCTGCCAGGCGCATGCGGTGCGCACCTTCGAAGTGGAAGGGCTTGGTCACCACGCCGACGGTGAGGATTCCCTGTTCGCGGGCGATCTGCGCCACGACGGGGGCCGCACCCGTGCCGGTGCCGCCACCCATGCCGGCGGTGATGAAGGCCATGTTGGAACCGGCCAGCTGTTCGGCGATTTCACGCACCGCTTCTTCGGCCGAGGCGCGGCCGATATCGGGGCGCGCACCGGCACCAAGGCCCTTGGTGACCGTGTTGCCCAGCTGGATGCGGCGTTCGCACAGGCTTTGCTGCAGGGCCTGGGCATCGGTGTTGGCGACCATGAACTCGACGCCTTCCAGCTTCGAGCGGATCATGTTGTTGACGGCGTTGCCGCCGGCGCCGCCGACGCCGATCACGGTGATCTTCGGGCGGATATCGAATGGGTCTTGGGGTAACGAGAGATTGAGTGACATTGAGGTGCCTCCTTTTTTGGGGTCGCTTATTCGCTACGCATGGTCAGAAATTGTCTTTGAGCCAGGTGCCGAACCGGCCGATGAGGCCAGATGACGCCTGTTCGCGGGGTTTGCCGGGCAACAGCGCCTCGGCGTCGGTTTCGAGAGCGTAAGAGAGCAGGCCGGATGCCGTCGCGAAGGCCGGGCCGTTGGTCGCATCGGCCAGGCCGTGGATGCGCAGAGGCCGACCCATGCGGACCTGCTTGTCGAGAACGAGGGCGGAAAGCTCGCGCACGCCGGACAATTGGCTGGCGCCACCGGTCAAGACGACCCGGCGCCCCGCGACTTTGTCGAAACCCGAACTTTCCAGTCGCGAGCGCACCAATTCGAACGTCTCTTCGAGTCGCGGTTGAATGATTCCGATGAGAATCGAACGCGGAATCGCATTCATCAAGCCGTTTTCTTCTTCACCGACCTGCGGGACCTGAATTATTTCACGCTCGTCAGCCGGGGTGGCCAAGCAGTTGCCATAGAGCGTCTTCATCCGCTCGGCATGGGTGAGCGGCGTCGAGAGTCCACGGGCGATATCGTTGGTCACGTGACCGCCACCGATGGGGACGGAATCGGTATAGACGACATGGCCGTCGAAGAAGACGGCGAGCGACGTCGTCCCTGCTCCCATGTCGATCACCGTGACACCCAGATCCATTTCGTCATCCACCAGGGTCGAAAGACCCGAGGCGAAAGGCGATACCACCAGCGCCTTGATATCGAGGTGACATTTCGCAACGCAATTGGTGAGGTTGCGCACCGCACCGGCCGCTGCCGTGATCACATGCATGTCGACGCCGAGCCGCTCGCCGAACATGCCGCGCGGGTCGCGGATGCCCTTCGACCCGTCGATCGAATAGCCGACGGGAATGGAATGGATGAGGCGCCGCTCGGCATTGCCGTTGATCTGGCTGCCGTGCATCAGCACGCGTTCGAGGTCGTGTTCGGCCACTTCCCGGCCCGACAGCGGCACTTCGACCCCAACCGTCTGCGAGGCGGGATAACCGCCCGAGAGGTTGAGGACCACTTCCTGGATCGTCTCGCCGGCCATCTGTTCGGCGGCGTGGACGGTGGAAAGGATCGCCATTTCCGCCTGTTCCATGTCGACGATCGTCCCGGCGCGGACGCCGCGCGACACCTGATGCCCGATCCCCACCACATTCGGACGGCCGTCATCGGCGACGCGGGCGATGAAGCAGCAGATCTTGCTGCTGCCGACGTCGATGGCGGCGATCAATCCGTTCTTGGGTGCGATGCGTGGCTTCTTCATCATCCTTTGCCTTCCGCCTCAGGTCGCGTTGTTCTTCGCGGCCGGGGCCGAAACCGGCGTCGCCGCCGGCGTCAAGACCGGCTTCTCCGCCGGGGCGGCCTTGTCGGTCTTCTTGTTCTTGCCGTCTTCCTCTCCGACCACGGCCGGGTGCGCCTGGCGCAGCACCAGCTTGTCGGCCTGGCGGAGGTCGATGATGCTGACATCCTTGTCGAGCAGATGGTGCTGGCGCTCCAGCACCGCGAAATTCTGCCAGGCGGCTGCGGCATTCTCTTCCGGCAGCTTCACGTCGACGCCGTTGTCGAGACGCAGGTTCCAGCGCCGGTTGCCGACGAAGACAGCCGCGGTGACGCGGCTTTTAAGCGCCGGTTCCAGCGCCAGCATGGCAAAAAGATCCTCGGCCTTCTGCGGGGCGGCATCGCCCACCAGCACGGGTAGCTTGCCGAAACGGGCGACATCCTTGACGGCGAGGACGTCGCCGGTCTGGCTCACCAGATAAAAAGCGCCCTGGCGCTGCCACAGCGCCATCGGCTCGGCCTCGGTCACGACGACACGCAACGTGCCCGGCATCCGGCGCTCGACCACGGCCGACGTCACCCAAGGGAGATCGACGATGCGCTGACGCGCTGCCTCGAGATCGATATCGAGGATCGGGTCGCCCTTCATGGCGCCGAGCGCCAGCACAATGTCTTCCTTGGGCGTTTCCTTGCGGCCTTCGACCTCAAGCGTCGACAGCGCATAACCCGCGGCAGCACTGGCCGAGACGAAACGGGTCTCGACAACGGCGGTGAGATAGCCCATCCAGCCGCTGGAGAAGGCCCAATAGCCGCCGCCGCCGACCGATGCGCCAATGCCGATGACGGCACCAGCCACGATCAAATACCGCTCCAGCGCCGATTTCGGCCGCTTGCGCACAGGCACACGCTGCGTCGGGCTGACGGTGCGCCTCTTCAGCACGCCGCCACCCAATGGCAAGGCGGCCGCGGCCGCCCCTTTATGCGCGCTTACGCGTCGCATCGGGCATGCTCCACCATCCAGGACACCAGCTGCGGATAGGAAATCTCGGCATGGCGCGCCATTTCGGGCACCAGGCTCAATTCCGTCATGCCGGGCTGCGTGTTGGTTTCAAGCAGATAGATCTCGTCCTTGCCACCTTTGCCGGTATCGTCATAGCGGAAGTCGGAGCGCGACACGCCGCGGCACCCGAGGACCTGATGGGCCGCTACCGCCATGCGCTGCACCTCGGCATAGACATCCGCCGGGAGCGGCGCCGGGATGAGGTGGTCGGTGCGACCGCCGGTATACTTGTTGGCATAGTCGTAGAAGCCGGAATGCGGCCGCAATTCGGTGACCGCCATCGGCTTGTCGCCCATGACGCCGCAGGTCAGTTCGCGGCCCGGAATGAAGCGTTCGGCCAGCACCAGGTCGCCGAACGGCCAGTCGATGCCGTCGAATGGCTTTGCATTGTCGCCGGGGCGGATAATCGACACGCCGACGCTCGACCCCTCATTGAAGGGCTTCACCACATAGGGACGCGGCAGCGGATCGCCCTTAAGGACTTCGGCCCGGGTCAGCAATTTGCCGTCGGGAACCCGCAGGCCCGCGGAGACGAACAGACGCTTGGCCATGTTCTTGTCCATCGCCAGCGACGAGGCCATCAGGCCGGAATGCGTGTAGGGAATCTTCAGCAGATTGAGGACACCCTGGATATTCCCGTCCTCGCCATAGCGGCCATGCAGGGCGTTGAAGACGACGTCCGGCTTCTGCGCGCGCAGCTCGGTGATCACATCAACCAAATCCTTGCCGGCATCGACGGTCGAGACTGTGTAGCCGGCCTCTTTCAGAGCCTCGACACAGTTGGTCCCGGAGGCGAGAGACACCTCGCGCTCTGCCGACAAACCACCCAACAGGACCGTTACGCGCTTCATACTCTTCAAAACTCCATTCACGCTTCAGACTTTGCGGCGATCGCCAGGGGCGAATTGGCCGGAACACCGATCCGCTTGATTTCCCAGGCGAGTTCGACCCCGCTCTGTTCCTTGACGCGCTTGCGCACCATTTCGCCCAGCGCCTCGATCTCGGCCGCCGTCGCATTCCCCGTGTTGATGAGGAAGTTGCAATGCTTCTCCGACACCATTGCCCCACCCAAAGTGAGGCCCCGGCAACCCGCCTGATCGACCAGTTGCCAGGCCTTGTGACCCGCCGGGTTGACGAAGGTGCTGCCGCCGGTCCGGGCGCGCACCGGCTGGCTCTCTTCGCGCGCCGCCTGAATCTCGTTGAGGCGCTGCTGAATCTGCACCGGATCGCCGGCCGACCCGATGAGCTCGGCGCCGCAGAAGATCCAGTCGGCCGGGACATCGCTGTGGCGATAGGTGAAGCCCATATCGTCCTTCGACAGGCGATGCATCGCACCCTTGCGGTCGATCGCCGTGGCGCTCGCGAACACGGCCGCAAGCTCGCTGCCATAGGCACCGGCATTCATGCGGCAGGCGCCGCCGATCGTGCCGGGGATGCCGGAAAGAAATTCGAGATCCGAAATGCCGGCCGCGCGCGCGGCAAGCGCCACGTTGAGGTCGAGCGCCGCGGCACCGGCAAAGACATGCGTCCCCTCGGTGCGGATTTCGGCAAAGGCGCGGCCCAGTCGTATGACGACACCGGGAATGCCGCCGTCCCGCACCAGCAAGTTGGAACCGACGCCCAGCACCGTCACCGGCACGTCTTCCGGACAGCCGGCGAGGAAGGACTGCAAATCAGCCACGTCCGCCGGCTTGAAAAGCACTTCGGCCGGACCGCCGACACGGAACCAGGTCACCTTGGCGAGGCTCGCGCCTTCGCTGAGGCGACCGCGCACCGCGGGCAATCTTTCCAGAAGCGATTTCTGTCGCGACATGGCCGGCCTCATCATTTGCCCTCGAGCAAGGGCTTGAGTTCGGCCGGCAGCGCATGCGCCCAGGCCGTGATCGTGCCGGCCCCCAGACAGACGACGAGATCGCCCTTCTGCGCCAGCGGTGCCACCATGCCGGCCAGATCCTTGGGGTCCGCGAGGTGTTCGACGTGCCGATGGCCACGATCGCGCAGGCCCTGGACCAGCGCCGGACCGCTGACGCCGTCGATCGGCGCTTCGCCCGCCGCATAGACGTCGGCGATGATGACGTGGTCGGCATCGTTGAAGCAGGTGCAGAAATCTTCGAACAAATTGCCGAGGCGCGAATAGCGGTGCGGCTGCATGACGGCGATGACCTTGCCGCCCGACCCCTGCGTCGCCTGGCGCGCAGCTTTCAGCACCGCCGCGATTTCCACCGGGTGATGGCCGTAATCGTCGATCACCGTGACGCCGGCAACCTCGCCCGTGCGGGTGAAGCGCCGCTTGACCCCGCCGAAACCGGAAAAGCCCTTGCGGATCGTGTCGTCCTCGACACCCATTTCGTTGGCGACGGCGATGGCAGCGAGGCTGTTCTGCACATTGTGCTGCCCGACCATCGGCAATTGCACGCCCTTGATCAGCCGCTCGGTCTCGCGCATGCGGTCACTGATGACGACCGTGTAGGTCGAACCGCTGGGTGACATTTCGATATCGACGGCACGTATATCGGCCTGGGGCGAGAATCCATAGGTGATGATGCGCCGGTCGGCAAGGCGCGGGATCATCGCCTGCACCACCGGATGGTCGATGCAAAGGGCGGCGAAGCCATAGAACGGGATGTTCTTGACGAATTCCTCATAGGCCCGGTTCATCGCATCGACCGAGCCGTAATGGTCGAGATGCTCCGGATCCATGTTGGTGACGATGGCGATCGTCGCCGGCAGCTTCACGAAAGTGCCGTCGCTTTCATCCGCTTCAACCACCATCCAGTCGCCGGCGCCCAATCGAGCGTTGGTGCCGTAATTGTTGATGATGCCGCCGTTGATCACAGTGGGGTCGAACCCGCCAGCCTCGAGCAGCGCCGCCACCAGCGAGGTGGTGGTGGTCTTGCCGTGGGTGCCGCCGACGGCGACCGACCATTTGAGGCGCATCAGCTCGCCCAGCATCTCGGCGCGGCGCACCACGGGCAGCCATTTGGCGCGGGCGGCCACCACTTCCGGATTGTCGGGCTTCACCGCCGATGAAATGACGACGACCGCGGCATCGGCCAGATTCTCGGCGCGGTGGCCGATCTCGACCGGGATGCCTTTGTCCTTCAGGCGCTTGGTGTTGTAACTGTCGGCGATGTCCGAACCGCGCACCTTGTAGCCGAGGTTGTGCAGAATCTCGGCGATGCCGCTCATGCCGATGCCGCCGATGCCGACGAAATGGATCACGCCGATGTCGAGTGGAAGGGCGCGCATTACGCTGGCTCCGTCTGCAGAATGGGTTTGCGGCTCGCCGGGACAAGGCTCATCACCAGGTCGGCAAGACGTTCGGCGGCATCGCGCCGGCCGAGCTTCTTGGCGGCGGCGGCGGCGAGTTCCAGCCGGTCGGGATGGCTGAGAATGGTGGTCAGGCGCTCGGCGATCGAGGCCGGCGACATGGCGCTTTCGGTCAGCACCCAGCCGGCACCGGGACCTTCAAGCGCGCGGGCATTGGCCAATTGATGATCGTCGATGGAGTTGGGCAGCGGGATCATCAGCGAAGGCCGGCCGGCCGCGGTCAGTTCCGTCACCGTCGAGGCGCCGGAGCGGGACACGATGAGATGCGCCGCCTCAAGCCGCTGCGGCATGTCGTCGAAGAAGGATTTGAGCTCGACCTCAAGCCCCGTCGCCTTATAGGCGGCGGCGACATCGGCAAGGTCCTCGGCCCGGCATTGCTGCACGATCTTCAAACGGCCGCGCAGTTCCGGTGAGATGAGGGCGACACCGGCCGGGATGTGCCGCGAGAAAGACCGCGCCCCCAGGCTGCCGCCGAAAATGAGCAGGTTGACGGGTTCGTTGCCGCGCGGCGCCCGGTAGGGTTTCTCGGCAAGTGCCGAGATCGCCGGTCGCACCGGGTTGCCGGTGATCGCTTTCTTGTCGCCGGTAAGCTCGTCGAAGAAGCGCACCTTGTCGAAGCTCAACGCGACCTTGCTCGCCCGCTTCATCAGGAAACGGTTGGCGCGGCCCGCCACAGCGTTCTGCTCATGGAGCACGGTACGGCTCTCGCGCTGCTGGGCGGCGAGCAACGGCGGCACGGACGGATAACCGCCGAAACCCACCGTCACAGCTGGGTCCAGATTGCGGATCAGCTTGCGGCACTGGAAATAGCCGAGCGCCAGGCGCGCCAGATTCTTGACCTTCGGCACCAGTCCCTTGCCGGCAACGCCGCCCGAGGCGACGTGATGGACGGCCACGTCCGGCAGGCGGTTGCCGAACCCCTGGCCCCGCTCGTCAGTGATGAGATCGACGCGGCAGCCACGGCGCAGCAGCTCGCCGGCCAGGGCTTCAGCCGGGAACATATGGCCGCCGGTTCCGCCGGCTGCCAGCACGATCTGCACGCGGTTATCGTTTGCGATCATGGCTCGACACTCCCCGGGAAGCGCCGGCGCGTCAGGGCCAGCAGCATGCCGACACCGAGGCCGATGGCGATGATCGACGAACCGCCATAGGAAATGAACGGCAGGGTCATACCCTTGGTCGGCATCAGGTGCAGGGTCGACGCCATGTTGACGATCGCCTGCAGGCCGAACGAGGTGACGAGGCCGGTCGAGGCCAGGATGATGAAATGATTGTGCTCGCCAAGGAGCCGCGACAGGGCGCGCAGCACGATGAAGGCGAAGAGAGCGACCAGGATCAGGCAGACGATGAGGCCGAACTCCTCGCCCGCGACCGCGAAGACGAAATCGGCATGGGCATCGGGCAGCACCAGCTTAACCGAGCCTTCGCCCGGGCCCTTGCCGTAAAGGCCGCCATTCTGGAACGCCTCCAGCGCGCGGTCGATCTGGTAGGTGTCGCCACTTTCCGGGTTGAAGAACTGGTCGACGCGCTCGGTCACGTGCGGCAGCGTGAAATAGGCGGCGACGAGGCCGGCGGCACCCAGGCCCACCAGCAGCAGCACCCAGAAGATGGGCAGGCCGGCGATGAAGAATTGCGCCGCCCAGGTCGCCGTGACGACGGCCGTCATGCCGAGATCCGGCTGCTTCAGCAGCAGCGCGATGGTCGCCAGATAAGCGATGATGGCGATGATGTTGCCGGGAACATTGGCGCTCGTTTTCTGCAGCGAGAACATCCAGGCGGCAAAGATCGCAAAGCAAGGCTTCAGGAATTCCGAGGGCTGCAGCGACAGCGGACCCACTGAAATCCAGCGCGTGGCGCCCTTGATCTCGACGCCGACGAAGAGGGTCAGTGCCGTCAGCGCGAAGAAGACGAAGAACAGGATGACGCCGAGGCGCCGCACCTGCTTTGCCGACAGCATGGAGACGAAGATCACGGTCGCGATGGCCAAGGGCAGCATCGCATAGTGGCGCCGCACCAGTGCGAAACTGTCCATGCCGATGCGCGTGGCGACGGCGGGGCTCGCCGCCAGGACCAGGATCGCACCGATGAAGGCGAGCGCGATCACCGCCGCCAGCATCCAGCGGTCGACCGTCCACCACCATTGCGCCACCATCGACCGGTCGGTGCGGGCAAAGCCTCTCATGCCTTGCCTCCCTTCTGCGCAATCTCCTCGACCAGCGCCCGGAAGCGGTTGCCACGGATTTCGAAGTTCGGATATTGGTCGAACGAGGCACAGGCCGGCGACAGCAGCACCACCGCCCCCGGCTTCTTCTCGCGCTGTGCCAGCGCGTGGGCGTCGGCGACGGCCTTGTCGAGCGTGCCACTCATCGAGACCGGGAAGGCGCGGTTGATCTGCTTGGCGAAGGCGGCGGCCGCTTCGCCGATCAGGAAACCGTGGCGGATGCGGCCGTAATAGGATTCGAGCCCGGCCAGGCCGCCCTCTTTCGGCTTGCCGCCGATGATCCAATAGATGTTGTCATAGCAGGCAAGCGCCTTTTCGGCGGCATCGGCATTGGTCGCCTTGCTGTCATTCACATAGCGCACGCCACCCAGCGTCGCGACCAGTTCCTGCCGGTGCGCAAGGCCCGGATAGCTCTCGAACCCAGCGACGATCTCGGCCGCCGAAAGGCCCAGTGCCTTTGCCGTCACATAGGCTGCGACCGCATTCTGCCAATTATGTTTGCCCGGCAGGCGCGCAATCGACTTCAGATCGATGATCTTCTCGGGCGCGCCACGGATCGCGTCGAAAAGGATACCGTTCTTGTCGACATAGGCGCCGCCCTGAGCTGCCGTCTCAACCGAAATCGGGATGAGGCGCCGGTCGCCGCCCTTGAGCTTCGCGAAAAGCTGGCGGCAAGGCGCGTCATCGACGCCGACGATGCCGAGGCTCGTCTTGCCCTTGGCGCGCAGGATCAGTTCCTTGGCGGCGATATAGCCCTCCATCCCACCATGACGGTCGAGATGGTCGGGCGTGATGTTGAGGAGCAGCGCCACATCGGCGATCGGCGTCGGCGTGATATCGAGCTGATAAGAGGACAGCTCCAGCACATAGATGCCGTCCGGTCCCACGGGCAACAGCGAGAGCGCCGCCTGCCCCAGATTGCCGCCCACTTCGACGCGCTTCCCTGCCTGCTTCAGCACATGGGCAATGAGGGTCGTCGTCGTGGATTTGCCGTTGGTGCCGGTGATCGCCACATAGCGTGCGCCGGGCTGCGACATGGCAAGAAGCTCGATGTCGCTGATGATGGGCTTGCCCGCCGCCTTCGCCGCAGCAGCCACCGGATGCGGGGTCGGATGGGTCAGTGGAATACCGGGGCTCATCACCAGGGCGGCGATATTGTCCCAATCGGCGTTCTTGAGATCGAACAGGATGTCGGCCGGAACAGCCGCGCGCGCCGTCTCGGAATCGTCCCAGGCAAGAACGCGGGCGCCTGAGCGAATGAGCGTCTCCGCCGTCGCCGCACCGGAACGGCCGAGACCCAGCACCGCGAAGGTGCCGCCGGCAATTCCAGGGATATGGAGGCTGAGCTCGCTCATCTTCCCGTCAGCGCAGTTTCAAGGTGGCAAGACCGATGAGCGCCAGCACGGCGGCCACGATCCAGAAGCGGATAACAATGGTGGGCTCGGCAAGGCCCTTCTTTTCGTAATGGTGATGGAGCGGCGCCATGCGGAAGACGCGCTTGCCGGTCAGCTTGAAGCTCATCACCTGCACGATGACCGAGACGGTCTCCAGCACGAACAAGCCACCGATGATGGCCAGCACCAGCTCATGCTTGGTGATGACGCTGATGGCGCCAAGCGCACCACCCATCGAGAGCGAGCCGGTGTCGCCCATGAACACCATGGCGGGCGGCGCGTTGAACCACAGGAACCCAAGCCCCGCTCCGCACAAAGCCCCGCAGAAGACGGCCAGTTCGCCGGCACCGGGGACGAAATGCACCTGCAGATATTCGGCAAAGATCTGGTTGCCGACCAGATAGGCGATGAAGGCGAAGCAGGCGGCGGCGATCATCACCGGCACCGTCGCCAACCCGTCGAGTCCGTCGGTCAAATTGACCGCGTTCGAGGCACCCATCATGACGAGCGCGCCGAAGACGATGAAGCCGAAGCCGAGCGGCACCAGCACGTCCTTGAAGAAGGGGAGTGCGACGCTGCTCGAGAGGGCCGCCGGCTGATGCGCCATCACCACCACCGTGGCGATGCCGCCGATGAGCGCCTGGCCGACCAGCTTGAAACGGCCATTGAGACCCTTCGTGTTGCGCTTGGTGAGCTTCAGGAAATCGTCGGCGAAACCGATCGAGCCATAGCCGATGGTGACGAACAGGACGACCCAGACATAGATGTTGGAAAGATCCGCCCACAGCAGCGTGGTGATGCTGGCCGACAGCAGGAACATCAGGCCGCCCATGGTGGGCGTGCCCTTTTTGGTGAGGAGATGGCTTTCCGGCCCGTCGCTGCGGATCGGCTGGCCGTCGCGCTGCAATTTCTTCAGCCAGCGGATCATGCCCGGGCCGATGACGAGGGTCAGGAAGAAGGCGAACAGGATCGCGCCGCCGCTCCGGAACGTCAGATACCGGAACAGGTTGAAGACGCTGAGGTCCTCGGCCAACGGTGCGAGCAGATTGTAAAGCATGCCTCCCCTTCACTCCCCCTTGCGATATGTCAGTGCCCGTTCGCGGCTTTCGGGCGCGCGGCGGTGTTCAAATCGAGATCGCGGATCGCCTCGACGATCGGCGCCATGCGCGTTCCCAGCGATCCTTTGACCAGTACGATGTCGCCTGCCCGGATGGCGCGTGGCGCCACGGCGGCCATGGCGGCCGAATCCAGTGTGTGCGCGCCGCGGATCTTCTCCGGCAGCAAGGCGAAAAGCTCACCCATCAGCGGTCCGACCAGATAGGCCACGTCGATTCCGGCGGCGACGAGATCGTCACGCAGGCCCTCGTGGAGCGCCGGTCCTTCGCGACCCAGTTCGCGCATGTCGCCGAGAATGGCGATGCGGCGGCCACCCTTCTCGATCGGCAGACCCGCCATCACCGAGAAGGCGGCGCGCATAGCGGCCGGGCTCGCATTGTAGGATTCGTCGATCAGCGTGAAGCTGCCGCCGGCAATCCGGATTTCCTCGCGATAGCCGCGTCCTTTGAGCGCCTTCGCCTCACCCAGGGCCGCGGCTGCCTTCGCGACATTGCAGCCCAGCGCCTGCACGGCGGCGAGGACCGAGAGCGCGTTGATCGCCTGGTGGCGGCCGGCCAGCCCGGTATGGAAGCTGATGCGGGCGCCGAAAAGATCGGCCTCGACCGCATTGCCGGCCGGCGAGGTCGCGCAGGTGATGAGGCGCACGTCGCTCTCGGGAGCGGCGCCAAAGCCCACGACATGTTTGACGCCAAGCGCCACCGCGCGCGCCGCCATGCGGGCGAAATACTCGTTGTCGCGCGGCAGGATCGCGGTCCCGCCGGGCTCGAGCCCTTCCAGGATCTCGGCCTTCGCGTCGGCAATGCCGGCGACGGATTCGAAGAATTCGATATGCACCGCCTCGACCGTGGTGATGATGGCGGCGTGCGGGCGCACCATCTTCGCCAAGGGCCGGATCTCGTCGGCGTGGTTCATGCCGAGCTCGAAGATGCCGATCTCGGTGTCGCGCGGCATGCGGGCGAGCGACAGCGGCGCACCCCAATGATTGTTGAGATTGCCTTCCGAGGCGAAGACCTTGCCTTGCGCGCCGAGCGCCACTTTGAGCGCTTCCTTGGTCGAGGTCTTGCCGACCGAGCCTGTCACCGCGACGAACTTCGCACCCGACCGGTTGCGCGCGGCGCGACCCAGATCTTGCAGGCCCGTGAGCGTGTCGGCGACAAGCACGATCGGCGCGTTTGCCGCCATGCCATCGGGCAGGCGATGCGCCAGCACGCCCGCGGCACCCGCCGCCAAGGCCGCCGCGATATAATCATGGCCGTCGAAATTGGGCCCCTGCAGCGCCACGAAGAGATCGCCCTTGGCGATCTTGCGCGTGTCGATGGAAACGCCGGTCGCGCTGAAGGCACCCAGCGCCTTGCCGTTGACGGCCGCCGCCACTTCCTGCGCTGTCCAGAGCACGGCGCTCATGCCACACCCCGCGCCAGTTCGGCGGCGCATTGCCGCGCCACTTCGCTGTCGTCGAAATCGAACTTCTTGTCGCCGACGATCTGGTAGGTCTCATGCCCCTTGCCGGCAATCACCAGCACGTCGCCGCTTTTCAATTCCTGCATGGCTGCGCGGATCGCGGCGGCGCGATCACCGATCTCGATCGCACCGGGTGCCGCCGCCAGGATCTCGGCGCGGATCTGCGCCGGGTCTTCCGAGCGCGGATTGTCGTCGGTCACATAGGTCCGGTCGGCAAGCCGCACGGCGAGCGCACCCATTTCAGGGCGCTTGCCCTTGTCGCGGTCGCCGCCGCAGCCGAACACGGTAACGAGGCGGCCTGTGGTGTGCGGGCGCAAGGTGCCGAGCACGGCTTCGAGACCCGCCGGCTTGTGGGCGTAATCGACATAGACGGCGGCACCCGATGGCGTCGTCGCCACGCGCTCGATGCGGCCATGAACGCCGGTCAGCCGGTCGATCATGCGCAGCGCCATGCGCGGCTCCTCGCCCTCGCCGATGACGAGGCCCAGGGCCGCCAGCAGATTCTCCGCCTGGAAGATGCCGGCCACGGAGAAGGTCACGTCATAGCGCTCGCCGAAGACGGAGAGCGACAATTGCTGGCCCGTGGCGAGCGGCTGCTGCTTCAGGATGCGGAGGTCGCCCGACTGGCGGCCGAAGGTGATGATGCGCTGATGCCGCGCCTTGGCGACGGCGAGGATCTTGGCGCTCTCGGGGATATCGGCATTGATGATGGCGGCACCACCCGCCGGCAGCAATTCGCCGAAGAGGCGCAGCTTCGCCGCGAGATAGGCTTCCATCGTCAGATGATAATCGAGATGGTCGCGCGTCAGGTTGGTGAAGGCCGCCGCCGTCACCTCGACACCGTCCAGCCGGAACTGGTCGAGCCCGTGGCTGGAGGCTTCCATGGCGAGATGGTCGATATTCTTGTCGGCCAAATCCGCCAGCAGCTGATGAAGGTGCAGCGGATCCGGCGTCGTCAGCGATTCATCGATATGGATATCGGGCCCGATGAGGCCGATGGTCCCGAGGCTCGCCGCGCGATGCCCCAGCAGCGACCAGAGCTGGCGCGCAAAGACCGTGGTCGAGGTCTTGCCGCTGGTGCCGGTGACGGCGGCGATGATCTTGGGCTGGCGGGCATAGAAGCGCGCCGCGATCTTGGCGAGCGCCAGGCGCGGCTGGTCGGCTTCGACGATGGCGACATGGGCGGGGACATTGGGCTTCTGCCCGGTCTCCACCAGCACGGCGACCGCACCAGCGGCGACAGCGGCGGGGACGAAGCTCGCCCCGTCGACCTTGGCACCGGCAAGGGCCGCAAAAAGAGAACCCGGCTTCACGGCGCGCGAATCCAGCGCCAATCCGCTGATGCGGAGACCCGCGTCGCTTCCACTGGCGTCGCTTCCAGCCGAAACCAGGCGGGCAAAGCCGCCGATGAGATCATTCAACAGCAAGGGGCATTCCTCCGGACTGCAGCGGCGCCTCCGGCGCTGCGGGAGTCGTCGCATCGTTGCTCTTGGCCGAAACGGGGGTGGCGCCGAAGGGCTTTGCCTGGAAGACCAGGGGCGCATCGTCATCATCCGATTCGGGCGACGGCGCTTTCGCGGCCGGCGCGGCAGCTTGAATGACCTTTGAATTCGCCTTTTTTGAGGCGGCGGAATCATAATCGGCGACCATCGCCACCAGCGGATTCTGGGCCAGCGGTGAATCGTCCGGAATAGGCGGAATGCCCATCAAAGGCGCCATGCGTTGCACCAGAGCGCCGACGACCGGCGCCGCCACCCAGCCAGCTGTCGCATAGCCATAGGAATGGGCGTTGGGCTTCGGCTCGTCGATCATCACCACCACCGCATAGCGCGGCGCGCTCATGGGAAAAGCGGCGACGAAGGCGGCCATGCGGGCATTCTCGTTATAGCCCTTGCCTTCCTGCTTGTCGGCGGTCCCGGTCTTGCCGCCCACCAGATAGCCCGGTGCGTTGGCCTTCTTGCCGGTGCCGACCTGAACGACCAGACGCATCAGCTGGCGCATCTGGGCCGAGGTCTGCTCGGAAAGGACGCGCTTGCCGGTATCCACTTCGCCCGAAGCGCGCTTGAGCAAGGTGGGCGCGCGCAGGATGCCGCCATTGGCGACGGCGGCCACGGCGGGCAGGACCTGGATCGGCGCCACCGACACGCCGTGACCATAGGAAATGGTCATGGTGTTGATGCGCTTCCAGTTCTTCGGATATTGCGGTTCGCCCACTTCGGCGAGCTCGATCGGCGATTTCGCAAGAAGGCCCAGGCGCTGCAGATAGGTCTTCTGCACCTCGGCGCCGAACGCGTCGGCAAGCTTCGCCGAACCGATGTTGGAGGAATAGGTGAAGATCTCGGGGATGCTCAGCCAGCGATGCTTGCCGTGATAGTCGTCGATCGAGAAACGGCCGATCTTGATCGCATGCGTCGCATCGAAGCCGCCGGCCAAGGTCGTGGTGCCGGAATCGAGCCCGATCGCCGTGTTGAACAGCTTGAAGGTCGAGCCCATCTCGTAGGTACCGAGTGTGGCACGGTTGAAGCGCGCATCGGCGGTGGCCTCGCCGGGACGGGCCGGGTCGAAATCGGGCAGCGACACCAGCGCCAGCACCTCGCCGGTCTGGATATCCATCACCATGCCGGCACCGCCGATGGCGGTGAAGTCGGCCATGGCGCGGTTGATCTCTTCATGCAGGATGTGCTGGATGCGCACATCGATCGAAAGCTGCAGCGGTCGCTGACCACCGGCCAGCACGTCGTCGAACGAACGCTCGACGCCGGCAAGACCGCGAGAATCGACATCCGAGAACCCGACCACATGGGCGGTGAGATTGCCCTGCGGATAGACGCGCTTGGTCTCGTACTGGAAATAGAGGCCGGGAATGCCCAGGCGGTTGACCGCCTGCTGCTGCTTCGGCGTCAGATTCCGCTTCAGCCAGATGAAGCTCTTGTCGGAGGCAAGCTTCGCCGCCGTCGAGGCCAGCGGCATGTCCGGCAGAATATCGACCAGCTGCGCCGCGATCCCGTCGGCATCGCGGATCTGATGGGGATTGGCATAGAGCGAGGCGGTGGTGAGCGAGGTCGCGAGCACCACACCGTTGCGGTCGAGGATGTCGGCACGGTCGGCACTCTGGGCCACGGCGACGCGCATCGTGTCATGCTCGCCCGGCATCAAGGTTACCATGGCGAGGCGCGCCGCGATGACGACGAAGGCGACGGTGAAAAGACCGAGGCCCAGCATCAGCCGGTTGTGGCTGACTTCCAGCGCCCGGCGCTGCACGCCATCGGGCTCCGGCTGCAAGGCGATCGGGTTGATCACCGGCTGCGCGCGCTGCGCCTTGAAGCTCGGCTGCGATGGGTTGCTGTTGCGCAGGCGCCGGATCATTCGGCACCCGTTTCGTTGGCGGGCTCGGTCTTGCCGGTGCCCGGCTGCACGTCGGCGCCGCCTTGCGAGGATTGCATGTCCTGCAAAATGGCGCGGATCTCGGCATCGTCTTCTTCGGCCGCCGCGGGCTTGGCAGCCGGCGCGGACGAGGTGGTGAAGACGGGATCGTTGGCCGGCGCCGCCGGCTTCTTGGCCGTTTCGATCTTGGCCGCCACGTGCGTCGCGACGATCGCCTCTTCACCCTGCGGTGCCGACGCCAGCGGCGGCAAAGCCGGCACGGCATCCGGCTCAGCGGCCGGGCGCGGCGGCAGGGCGTCGAAAGTGGCGATCTGGCTCGCCATGACCGGCGTCAGGTCGGTGTGGCGGCGCGTGAGGTCGGCCAGACGCACCGGATCGTTGAGGTAGGACCATTCCGCTTCAAGGACGCGCATCGCCTCGCGGTCGGCCGCGATCTGGCGGTTGACCTTCTTGAGTTCGCGCTCTTTGGCCTGCACGGCATATTTGACCTGGAACAGGCCGACGCCGAGCAAAGCCAGAACGACAAACCAGACGATGGTGCCGATGCGGATCATGCGGCCACCTTTTCGGCAACACGCAGCCGCGCCGAACGCGCGCGCGGATTGACGGTGGTCTCAGCGTCGCTCGGCGCAATGCCCTGCGGCGAGACGAGATGCAAGGTCGCCTGCGTCTCGGCAATGTCAGGGAGATGGCGCGAGCCCTTCGGGTTACGCCCGGCGCGCTCGCGCATGAAATGCTTCACGCGGCGATCTTCCAGCGAATGGAACGAGACGATCGCCATGCGCCCGCCCGGCGCCAGCATGGCTTCGGCGGCAGCGAGGCCACGGTCGATCTCACCCATTTCGTCATTGACGGCGATGCGCAGCGCCTGAAAGGTCCGCGTCGCCGGATCGATCCGGTCGGGGCCGCTCGGCCCCACGGCACGGCGCACGATTTCGGCGAGCTGCGCCGTCGTGGTGATGGGCGCCAGCGCCCGCGCGGTGACGATGGCCTTGGCCACCCGGCGCGCCTTCTTCTCTTCGCCGAAGGTGAAGATGAGATCGGCGAGCGGCCGCTCAGCCATCGAATTGACGATGTCGGCGGCACTTTCGCCCGCCTGCTCCATGCGCATGTCCAAGGGACCGTCGAAGCGGAACGAGAATCCGCGCTCGGCCTCGTCGAGCTGCATCGAGGAAACGCCGAGATCGAGCGTCACGCCATTGACCGCCGTGATACCGCGCGCCTTGAGGAGCTCGACCATATCGCCGAAGCGGCCCTGGATCACATGGAGGCGCCCGGCGAATTCCTTGACCAGCTCGGCCGACCCGGCAATCGCATTGGGATCGCGGTCGATCGCAAAGACGGTGCAATTGGCGGCCTCAAGGATTGCGCGCGAATAACCGCCGGCGCCGAACGTGCCATCGACATAGATGGCGCCGTCCTGCGGACCCAAATTGTCAGCACCAAGCGCTGCGACCACTTCGGCCAGCAGCACCGGCTTGTGGCGCGGGCCCGTCATTGCGCACCGCCGCCATTCTTCAGTGTCATGCCCTTCTCGAGCGCGCGGCGCCTAGCCTCGGCCCGATGCGCTTCGAGCGCCGCCGGCTGCCAGATCTCGAAAATCTCGCCACGGCCGACAAAGGCCGCTTCCTCGGTCAGCTTGGCATGGACTATGAGGCTTTCGGGCAGCACGATGCGCCCCTCGCCGTCAAAGCCCAATTGCTTGGCTTCCGAGAACAGGGTGATGGAAAGATCGTCATGGGCGTCGGAGAAAAGATCGACGCTGCCCATCTTCTCCACGAGCTTCTGCATCCAGTCGATGCCCGCGCATTGCAGCGCGTCGTAGCGGAAGCCCGGCAAGGCAACGATGCCGTTGAAATTCTGGCCAGTGAGGGCAGCACGGAACGTCGCCGGGACGGATACCCGCCCCTTCTTGTCGATCCGGTTGACGAATGTGTCGATGAACAACGCCATCGGACGCCCTGAACCCCTTTAGGCCAATTTCGCGCGTGCGGCCGGCCAACCGCCCGACCCACTGCCGCCCGAGCCACTGCCGCCCGATCCCCCACCCGACGCACGGCTTTGCCGCACGGAGATGGGAAATCTCCTAGTGCTAATGGGATATCATGGGATGGTATGGGCGTCAATGGGAACGAGCTGTAAAGCTATGGAAAATATTGGATTTTTCCGATTTTCCCCAGTTTCTTAAAATCCTGATCTGAATATTAACAATGACTTGGCGGACACCCCTGATAAGCAAAGTTAACGAGTCTTATCAGGGACTTCACCTCGAAACTCTTTTTGTTTGTTAAATGTTCCCATTTGTTCTGTAATGTTGGGGAGGCGACAGGGTGATAAGTGCGTGAAAAGATTCAGGCAAGCGCCATCGCACCGGGATCCAGGTTCACCGCCCCCACGCGTCGGATTTTTGGCTGAATTGCTCGTAATAGTAATATTGACTGCCATATGATATACGCAAAGAATGCAGCGCCGCATGATCGACCGGGTCGATCAAAATCGCGAAGCTCCGGCAGGAAAATCGATCGAAAGGATGCCCTAAATGGACCGCTGGCGCGATGGGTTGAAGCGGCAGGACGCCACGCGGCGCGCTGAGGCCCGCAAGAACGCATTGGTCGCCACCTGGGGCAAGTTGGCCCTCGCCCTCCTCATCCTCGTTGGCATCTGGTTCGTGTGGGTGGACCGGCCGCAGGATCTCGCGGGCGAAGAGGCGGAACCGGCGCCGTTGCCCACTGCCGGCGCATCTCCCGATAGCGACGAGGCCCTGCGCCTCTACGATGCGGGCAAATTCGCCGACGCCTTGCCGCTGCTCCTCTCCCGCGCTGACCAGGGCGACACCGAGGCGCAATGCAAGGCGGGCAAGATCCTGGCCGAGGGACGCGGCGGCGTTGCCCCCGACCTTATCGAAGGATCGAAATGGCTCGACCTCTGCGGCCGCGATCCCCGGCAGGACCCCAACCTCCGGGACGATGAGGCCGCCGACATTCTCGACCGGCTCATCCATGAGGTTGGCTGGGATGTGGTCGGCGAAGGCAAGTATCGCGGCTTTCAATGGCAGCAGGCCTATCTCAACACGCAGAATGGCGAGCCCGGCAGTGCGGCCGAGCAGGTCTTGCGCGACCTGCCCAATCTCTCACCGACCGAGGCCTTCGAACTCGGCGCCGATCTCAATGCAGGCCGCTCCTACCCCGTCGACTTTGCCAAGGCGCTCGAGGCTTTCCGCCACGCGGCCGATGGCGGCCTGACTGAGGCGATCTTCAATGTCGGCCTCTCTTATTATGCCGGCAAGGGCGTGAAGCCAGATCCGGTCGAAGCAAGGCGCTGGCTCAACCGAGCCGCGGATGCCGGTTACGCAGAAGCTGCCTTCATGCTGGGTGTCATGGCCGTGCGCGGTCATGGAATGGAAGCGAATGTCGACGCGGCACTCGCCTATCTCGACCGCGCCGACTCCCTCGGCCACCCGCAGGCCCGTCTCCTGCGCGAAGCTGTCTCCGCCGGTGTTGTGCCGAAATGAATCCGGCTGAAACTATCGCAGTGCGAAGCAGCTGCGCTCGGATGCCTTCGCCCGCCTCGCGTCCATGCAGCGATGTTCTTCAGGCCAAACGCACAAGGAATATTGTCACCAGCGCTCGAACTGATCGCGGCTTCACTGTTTCCGAAAATCGCGTTCGACAAGCCCAAACGCCCTGATACACTTGCCATGCGCAAGGGCAGCTTTCAGGGGATGGCTGGCAGTGGCGTATCAAAGCAATTGGCCGCAAGCCAATCCACTGCCATCAGCCGATGGCAGCGGCCGAGCATTCTCTGCAGCTCGTAACAACCTCATCGCATCCTTGCCGAAACCGGTTGCGCGCGGACCCGGCGATGTTTCTCTGCGTGCTGCCGCCACGACGCAGCTGAGAGTATTGGCACCGGCGCTCCGCTGCAGCCGGTGGCATCAGACGAAGGAATTTCGTGCATGACATTGGAATATGTGGCCCTGGCCATCGGCCTTATTGGCCTGACGCTGATCTTCTACACCTTCATCTATATCCACGACATTCCCTACCAGATCGCCAAGAAGCGCCATCATCCGCAGACGGATGCCATTCATGTGGCGTGCTGGCTCAGCGTCTTCACTGTCCACGCCCTGTGGCCGCTGGTCTTTCTGTGGGCCGTGATGAAGCCGAAGCCCGTGGCGGTCAGCATCGGCATCGATGAGGAACGGGAACAGAAGCTGCAGGAGCAGATCGACGTTCTGCAGGCCGAGCTTGCCGCCGCCCGCTTGATGATGGCGGAACTGGCCGCGCTCGCCGCGCTGGGCGCCGACGCGAAGACGGAGCTTGAATAATGATCGAGCTCATCGTCGGCACCTATGGCTTCCTCTGCTGGCTGGTGTTCAAGAAATTCCGCCTCATTCCGGTGAACAGCTACACGGTCTCCACCGCGATCATGATCGGCGTGGCCTTCCTGGCGTTCCTGGGATTGATGATGTTCAAATATCACCCGGCGAGTGCCGATGGTCGGCTCTACACCGTGACGACACCCATTGTCCCGTCGGTGGCCGGGCGTGTCATCGACGTGCCGGTGCGCCCCAACGTTCTCTTGCGTGAAGGCGACGTTCTCTTCCAAATCGATCCCGAACCCTATCAATATGAAGTGGCACGCCTGGAAGCAAAGCTCGCTGCCGCCAATGCCGATCTCGGCCAGTTGGAACAGCGGCTGGCGGCGGCCGAAGCGGCCAGCGCTCAAGCCCGGTCCGAGATTCTCGCATCCGAATCCGAATTCGACCGGCAGGCCCGGCGGCAATTGGAACAGGCGCAAGCGGCGGCGGGACAGGTGGCGGCGCAATTGTCGTTCGCGCGCAAGGATTTCGATCGCTACAAGGAACTGGTCGCCAAGGGAACGGTGCCGCGGCAAAAATTCGATCAGGCGACGGAGCAGGTCGAACGTCTTGAGGCGGAGCAGCGCCAGGCCGCTGCCGCCATCGCCCAGGCGGAAGAAGCGATCAAGGGCGGCGGCGACAAGCTGCAATCCGCCCGTGAAAAGCTGCGCCAGGCCGAAGCGCAGGAAAAGGAAATCCGCATCGCCTTGCAGGCGGAAAGCAATGGCAGCAATCCGGATATCCAGCAGGTGGTGGCGGAACTCAACCTCAAGCGTTGGGAACTGAGTGAGACGACGGCCCGGGCGCCGGGCGATGGCTATGTGACGCAACTCACCTTGCGCCCCGGCCAGATGGCCTCGACCCTGCCCATCGCACCGGTGATGGTCTTCATTCACGATGCCAAGCCGCAACTCGTGGCGAGCTTTCCGCAGAATGTCATCGCTGAGTTCAAACCGGGGCTGGAGGCGGAGCTGGCTTTCAAGGCCTATCCCGGCAAGATCTTCAAGGCCACGGTGCGCAACGTGCTGCCCGTGATCGCCGATGGGCAAGCATCGGCGAGCGGTGCGCTGCGCACCACCACGCCGGCCGCGGCACCGGGCCGGATTCCCGTGCTGTTCGATTATGGACCCGATGTCGAAGCCCTTGGCTTGCCCGGCGGTGCCCAGGCCCTGGTTGCCGTCTATACCGACAACCTTCATGCCGTCGGCTTTGCACGCAAGATCATCCTGCGCATCAAGAGCTGGGAGAACTACATCTTCCTGCCATAAGCCCGGCCCCCATCGATTGATGGGGACCGGCCCTCTTCACAGGGATTGCTGGCTGCGGACGATCTCGATCAGCGTCTGAGCCGTCGCGTCATCGAGGCCGCGCGGTACATAGGTGACCTTGCCGACATCCTGATGCGACAGGAAGGCATAGACCGTCAGTGCTGCGAGATAGCTGCCGGCAAGACTTGGATGATTGCCGTCCTTGTAAAGCTGCAGCTGCGGATCGCGGCGCAGCGCCGCCTCCCAGGCCAAGCAGGTGTTGACGAGCTTGGCGCCCGTGGATTCCGACAGGCGCCGGTGATCCAGCTGGACACTGGTCAGATAGAGCCCGCGCAACTGAGATGGATCGTAACTGGTTCCACCGAGGCCGGCGAAGAAATCCGTGCTGTAGGCCCAGTTGACGATCAGGGCGGCCGGCGAATGCTGCGCATTGGCCGCCGCCAACAGTTTGGCGCCGCCGACCTGGAATTGGTGCCGCGACGTGTCATCAAGATGGGCGCGACTTTCGCCCTGCAAGAAGACATGGTCCCAATGCCGCGTCAGCGCTTGCTGTACATCGGCGTTCGCGGCCAGGGCATCGAGCGACGCGCCGCCCCAGGCCGCGATGCTCATCTCGTAGCGGACGGGGGCGCCGGCGGAATCCGCCATCTTGCGCACCAGATAGGGCAAGTCGTTGGAGTAGGTCCGGCTATTGCCCAGGAAGAACACCGTCTCGACCGGCCGGCCGTCGAAGAGATCGAGCAGCCGATCCGTGTTCTTGCTGAAAAGATGATTGGTCTGAGGGATGAAATAGAGGGCAACGGCCAGAACGGCGGCGCCGATGAGCGCCCGAGAAAACACCCACATCAAAAATATACCTGGTTGCAGCGACTGCTACCGATGATAGCAGAAGCTGGAAATAGCGCCAGACGGCCTGTAAGCCGGGTTCTGTCCGGGGCCCGCAGCCGCGCACGATATGGTGTTGCCACCATCACTCACGCGCGTTCGGCCCCCTGGATGGCCATTCATCTGGGACGCCCGTCACCGGACGCCTCACGCGACCTACCCGAGGATCGGTGCGGAAAAGCACCTGCCCGAGTTGCCTCGGACGCGTCCTCCTATCTGGTCTTGCTCCCGGTGGGGTTTGCCGTGCCGCTTCCGTTGCCGGTCGCGCGGTGCGCTCTTACCGCACCGTTTCACCCTTGCCGCCCGCAATGCGGATGGCGGTTTGCTTTCTGTGGCACTGTCCCTAGGCTTGACACCCGCCGGACGTTATCCGGCACCGTTTTTCCGTGGAGCCCGGACTTTCCTCCCCCATTCCATTGCTGGAACAAGAGCGGCCATCCGGCCATCTGGCTGGGGCTGGACGTAGGCCTTTAACGCCCTCGCGTCAAGCCTTGCCGAAGTAGGGCTGCAGATTCCGCCGCACGCGGTCGAGCACATTCTCATGCGCCTTCGGCCGTTCGAACGTGCGCCCGGTGATCATCTCATAGGCGCGGATATAGACAGCCGACGTTTCCAGGATGAGTTCCGCCGGGATTTCCGGGATGTCATCCTTATAGGGATCGCAGCGCGCCGCGACCCAGTTGCGCACGAAATCCTTGTCGAAGCTCTCCGGCTTCTCGCCCTTCTCGAAGCGCGCGGGATAGCTCGCCGCCACCCAATAGCGGCTGCTGTCGGGCGTGTGGATTTCGTCGGCGAGGATGATCTTGCCCGCGCCGTCGACACCGAATTCGTATTTCGTATCGACCAGGATGAGGCCGTTCTTCGCCGCCATCTCCTGCCCCCGCGCGAAGAGGGCGAGGGCGTATTTCGAAAGCGTCGCCCATTGTTCGGCCGAGAGCAGCTTCTTCGCGACGATCTCGTCCGGTGTCAGCGGCTCGTCATGGGCGCCGATTTCGGCCTTCGACGTCGGCGTGATGATGGGGTGGGGCAGCTTCTCATTATCCCGCATGCCATCGGGGAAAGTGACGCCGTACATGGTGCGGACACCCTTCTTGTACTGCGTCAGAATCGATGTCCCCGTGGTCCCGGCGAGATAGCCGCGCACCACGATCTCGACCGGCAGAATGGTCACGCGCCGGCCGATCACCACATTGGGGTCCGGGTATTCCAGCACATGATTGGGGCAGATATCGCTTGTCGCTTCGAACCAATAGCGCGCGGTCTGCGTCAGCACCTGCCCCTTCATCGGAATGCTGGCGAGGATGCGGTCGAAGGCCGAGAGGCGGTCGCTGGCGATGATGATGCGGCGCCCGTCGGGCAAATCGTAATTGTCCCGGACCTTGCCGCGATAATGGTTGGGGAGTTCGGGAATGGTCGCGTCGGCGAGGATCTGCGCCGGGTCGATTGGCAATGCTGTCATCTTGTCCGCGGGGGTCCGGTGGGGCTTGTTCAACCCACTTGTGCAGGCCCCCGCGGCAAAATGCAATGATGCTGTTTGCGACGTTTTTTATTCAGAAAACGACACCGAAATGCTACCGGAATCGCCCTGAATCGGCCCCGTTTTGCCCCCTAAAATGCCCTTCAAGGGCCCCAGCTCCTGGGGCAGCGCCGTACTGGCGAGGAGACCGATCTTGCGGCTGCCCGGACCGTCCTTCGAACTCACGGTGGCGAAGGTCGCCGAGACCGGTGCCGCGATCCGGTAGCTGGTGGTCCCGCCGACCGAGTCCGTCTGCGCCGACAGGTGGAGAAGCTGCGGGTCGATCGGCTGCTCGCCCTGCGCCGTCGTCGTGTCCTGATAGGCGCCATAGCCGCCCTCGCCGCCCGGATCGCTGGTGAAGTAGCTGTCATTGACGGCAAGCGATCCGCTGCAGCTCTGCGAGGTCCACATCTGATAGCGCGCGGGCCCGAGGTTGGGGGTGAGGCCGGCCGCATCGGCCTTGGCCTGCTGCTGCTTGGCGGCCATCGCCTGAATTTCGGGCGTCTGCGACAGCTTCATGGCGGCAGCCGTCATGCAGGCCTCGTCATCGCCGCACTGATCCATGATCGCCTGCATGTTGGCCATCATCTGGTCGGAGGGCGCGTAATTCTGCTGGAAGGCCTGGGCATTGGCCTGGGCCTGGGCGGTGGACGCCTCCTGCTCGGCGGTCATGCCGCTCCAGCTCACCTGCACGGCGGGTCCAGCCACCATCTGGCATTGCGCCTTGAGCACGCGCGCGATGGCGGTGCTCGCCCATTGCGACTTGGTCTGCTCCTTCACCGTGATGGTGAAATTGAGCGCCTTCACAGTTCCTTCGGGCACCGGATCGGCATGAGCGAGGCCGGCACCGAACGGCAGGCTGATCGCCGCCAAGGTCGTGGCAAGGAAATGACGCATGGATGTCCCCTGTGCGTATGAAGATGAGAGTCGAATGAGCACACTGTGCCAAAGCACGGAAAAAGGTTCAGTGACAACAGTCACAAAACGTCACGTCAGCGCCCCGCGCGCATCGATGGCCCAGACATCGGCAACCTTGTCCCCGCGCACGGCGACGATCCAGTCATAGAGATTGACCGTGGGATCGCAATGACCGGGGATGAGACGCAAGGTCTCGCCCAATTGCGGCAGCGCGGCGCCCTTGATGATGCCATGCTCGTCCGAGGGTTCGGAGAAAGTGAGGTCCGGCCGGTCGGCCACGATGGGAAAACCGGAATCGATCGAATGCGCCTTCAAGCCCGCGTCGATGACGGCGAATGCGTCCCGCCGGCTCATGACCGAGGTCAGCACGAAGAGGCTGTGGTGAAAACGGGGGGCCGCCGGATCGGCCACATTGTCGGCATAGTCGCGGTCCATGAAGACATAGGAGCCGGGCTGGATCTCGTTATAGACGCCGCTCGAGGCTTCGTTGGTGAAGGTGCCCGTGCCGGCACCGGTCACCACCGGCACCTCGATCCCGTCGCGCGCCAGCCCGGCCGCGAATTCCGCCGCACGTGCCGCCGCTTCGTCGATCGCCGCCTTGCGCTCGTCCGCCGTGCGCAGATGCTGGGCCGAACCGCGATAGGCGTGGATGCCGCCGAAGCGCAAACGGTTGCTGTCGGCGATGCGCCGCGCGAGTGCGAGCCCGTCGGCGATATCGGTGACGCCGCAACGATGGCCGCCCACTTCCAATTCGACATAGACATCAACGGGGGCCACCGCCTCGGCCGCCGCCGCGATGAGCCGGTCGAGGCCGAGGTCGCTGTCGACGCAGATGCCGATCCGCGCGCGGCCGGTGAGTGACATGAGGCACGCAAGCTTGCCCGGATGAATGACTTCGTTGCTGACCAGCACGTCGGTGACACCGCCAGCGACCAACGCCGCCGCCTCGCCCACCTTCTGGCAGCAGACACCAACGGCACCGAGCGCCATCTGGCGCTTGGCGATCTCGGCACATTTATGCGTCTTGGCATGCGGCCTGAGGCGCATGCCGGCCTTTGCTGCATAGTCCGCCATCGTCCTGAGATTGGCCTCGAACGCGTCGAGATCGACGATGAGGGCCGGCGTCTCGATCCGTGATACCGGATCGCCGGGATTGAGATCGGGACGCGGCACCGGCATGGATCTAGACCCTTTCCAGCAAACCGTTCAGCAGCGCCGCCATCTCGGCATCCGGCGCATCGGCGAGCGATGCCTGCCGGAAATGACGGCAGAAGGCGCGGGCCGCGGCGGCGCGGTCGGCAATGTCATAGCCATAGCGGGCGAGTGCGGCGAAGAAGGTCTCACTGTCCCAATCGACGGGCTTTGCCACTGGCCACACGCCGATGCCGGCGGCGGCCAAGCCCTGCCAGTCGAAGAATTCGCCGGGATCTTCCTTGCGCTTCGGCGCCACGTCGCTGTGGCCGATGACGCGCGCCGGGTGAATGGCGTGGCGGGCGATGATCCCCAGCGAGAGGTCGCGGACCGCCTGCATCTGCGCTGCCGGAAAGGGGCGATAGCCGAATTCGTGGCCGGGATTGACGATCTCGATCCCGATCGAGCGCTGGTTGATGTTGGTCTCACTTTTCCAGGACGAGACACCCGCATGCCAGGCGCGCCGATCCTCCGGCACCAGACGAAAGACGCGCCCGTCTTCCTCGACCACATAATGCGCGCTGACCTTGGCGTCCGTGTCGCGCAGGCGCGCGATGGCGGCCTCGCCCGTCTGCATCCCGGTATAGTGCATGAGCAGGATATCGACGGGCTGGCCGTCGCGGCTGTCATGGTTGGGGGATGGTGCGTCGATCATGGAGCGTCAGATACCCGTCTTGGTCGATGGCGCCACCACGGCCGGGCGGCGGATGACGACGATAGCGACGCCGGCCAAAGTGGCAAGCCCGCCCAGCAGCATCTGCCAGGTGATCGGTTCATCAAGGAAGACATGGCCCGAGAGCACGCCGATCATGGGCAGGAGCAGCGTGAAGGGCATCACCTGATTGACCGGATAGCGCCGCATCATGTTGTACCAGATGAGGTAGGAGAAGATGGCGACGATGACCGACTGAAACAGAAGGGCGGCCCAACCGCGCCAATCGACCGCCAAAACCTGCGGCCATTGATTGCCATCGATCAGATAGGAGACGAGCAGCAACTGCGGTGCCGCGAGGATGGCGATATAGCCGTTGAGCTGCAGCGCGTCGAACTCGTCGCCGAGCGCCTTCACCTGCACATTGGCGGTAGCCCAGACCAGGGCCGCGCCGATGACCGACATGAGCGGCCAGATATTGTCGGTAAAGCGCGGCTCGCCCGCGATGAGCACGACGCCGGCAAAGGCCACGATCATGCCGACGAGGCGCCGCCAACCCACCGTCTCCTTGAAGAAGATCGCGGCCAGGATCGCCGCGAACGGCACCTGCAGCTGAACGGCGATGGATGTGGTGGCTGCATCGAGATAGCGCATACCGGTGAAGATGAGGCTGAAATGCATGACGCCCATCGTCATCGACAGGGGGATGAGATGCAGGAGTTTCCGCCTCGGCAAGCCGACGAAGGGCAGCAGCAGGATGGCCACGAGGCTGAAACGCAGCGCCACGAAGAAGAGCGGCTGGAAATGCATGAGGCCGATCTTGGCAGCGACGAAATTGACGCCCCAGATCAACTGGCACAGCAGCATGAGGGCGAGGTGTTGCGGTTTCATACCCTTGCTTTCTTCATGTGCTCATTCCTTAGGCCCCACTCCTCAAGCGCCGGGCCCGACCGGTTGCATCACCACCTGCGGCCGGCGCACGATGATGATGGCCAGGCCCGACATGGTAAGGGCGGCGCCCAGGACCAGGCGCCAATCCCAGCTTTCGCCCAGCAGCAGGACCGCCGTCGCCGTGCCGAAGATCGGTTCCAGCAAGGTGAAAGGCATGACGAGGCTGACCGGGTAACGGCTCATCATCGCATACCAGATGCCATAGCACAGCGCCGTGACGATGAGGATCTGATAGGCCATCGCCCCCCAGCCGGGGAGCCCGGCATGGGCGATCGCCGCGACCTGCCCGGTTTCGGTCAAGGCGGATAGGACCAGCATCATCGGCCCCGCCATCAGCGCCACCCAGGCGTTGATGCGCCAGCCATCCATGTTTTCCGCCAGCCGCTTGATGAGGATGTTGGAGGCGACCCAGGAAATGGAGGCCATCAGCATGAAGCCGGTGCCGAGCCAACCGCCGTTGAAGGCGGGGCGGCCTACCAGCACCAGGATGCCGATGAAGGCCAGGGCCATGCCGCACCAGCGCCGCCAGCCGATCTTGTCACCGAAGAGAAAGGCGGCGGTGAGGGCCGAGAGCGGCACCTGCAGCTGGATGAGGATCGAACTGGTCGCCGCATCGACCCGGGCGATGCCGTGGAAGATCGAGGCGAAATGGATGACGCCGAGGACGAAGCCAAGGGCGAGGAGCGGCTTCAAATCCTGCTTCTTCGGCAGGCCGACGAAGGGGCAGATGAGGGCGGCAACGCCGATCATGCGCAAGGCGGCGAAGAAAAGCGGCGGCCAATCGGCCAAGCCCCATTTCACGACGGCGAAATTGGCGCCCCAGAGGATCTGGGAAAAAGCGAGGAGCGCGATATGGCGGGCGAGCATGGGGACCGGGTGCGGCGTTGCGGGGCGAAGGCACCTTCTCTAACCGATGCCGCCTGCCCTGAATACCCGCGCGGGGCGCATAGGGGGCATGGGATAGGCTGCGAAGGCCATCGCTAGACCCGTCGCTTCCGGCCTACTCGGCTTGCGCCGACACCCCCACCCCAGTCGGCGCAGGCCGACTTTCGTCGGCGGGCCCTCCCCCTGAAGGGAGAGGGGATTTCACCGAGTTCGCGTCGACGTCACAGCTAGCTGGGTCGGATTCCCTCTCCCTTCAGGGGGAGGGTTAGGGTGGGGGTGCGCGCCAGCGAGTGGGTGGGGGTGCGCGAAGCGAACCACCGCCCCAGAAAAAATTCGCCGCCGGGACGTCCCCACCCCGGCGGCGTAGGCTTTCGTTCTGGGAAAACGAAACTTACTGGACGGCCTCGCCGTGGAGGGCAAGGTCGAGACCGTCACGCTCGGCATCTTCCGCGACACGGCAGCCGATGATGAGGTCGACGATCTTGTAGATGATGGCCGAACCGATGCCCGCGACCAGGAAGGTCACGACAACGGCCTGGATCTGGATCCAGAGCTGGCCGACATTGCCGTCGATGACGCCGACCGGGGCCTCGCCGCCCTTGATGGCGACGGTGGCGAAGACGCCGGTCAGGATCGCACCCAGGGTACCGCCGACACCGTGGATGCCGAAGGCATCGAGCGCGTCGTCATAGCCGAGCTTGTTCTTGATCGTGGTCGAGGCGAAGAAGCAGACCACGCCCGCGGCAAGGCCGATGACAAGGGCGCCCGCCGGCGTCACGAAGCCCGCCGCCGGGGTGATGCCGACGAGGCCCGCGACGATGCCCGAGATGATGCCGAGCACCGACGCCTTCTTGTGCATCAGCCACTCAACCGCGACCCACGAGCAGCCCGCAGCGGCCGCCGCGATCTGGGTGGTGACCGCCGTCATGCCGGCCATCGAACCGGCCGAGAGGGCCGAACCGGCGTTGAAGCCGAACCAGCCGCCCCAGAGGAGACCGGCACCGATCACCGAGTAGACGAGGTTGTGCGGGGTGAACGGCACCTTGCCGTGGCCGCGGCGCTTGCCGATCATGAGGGCGACGACGAGGCCCGAAGCGCCCGAGGCGATGTGGACCACGGTGCCGCCGGCGAAGTCGAGGGCGCCGAGGTTGAAGAAATAGCCGGTCCCCGCCCAGACCATGTGGCAGATCGGCGCGTACACGACGAGCGACCACAGGATGTAGAAGAGGATCAGCGCCGAGAATTTCATGCGGTCGGCGAAGGCGCCGGTGATGAGGGCCGGCGTGATGATGGCGAAGGTCATCTGGAAGAAGAAGAAGACCGTCTCGGGGATGGTGCCCGACAGAGCCTCGGGCCCGACGCCCGAGAGAAGGGCCTTGGAAAGGTCGCCGATGAAGGCATTGCCTTCGCCGAAGGCGAGGCTGTAGCCGGCGACGAACCAGACCAGGGTGATGACGCAGCAGGCCGCGAGGGACTGCGCCAGCACGGTCAGCACGTTGTTCTTGCGCACCAGGCCGCCATAGAAGAGGGCGAGACCCGGCACCGTCATCATGAGGACGAGGACCGAGGAGGTCAGCATCCAGGCCGTGTCGCCCTTGTCGGCGACGGGCGCTGCATCCTGGGCGAAGGCAAGTGCCGGCGTCAGCAACGCGGCCAAGGTGGCGGCCCCGAACTTCAACATGCGGGCGGCGCCGAACGCCCCACCCACGTTATGAGCCTGCAAATCCCCGTTTGCTTCGGCCCCGATTGCCCCATTCCTGCGCATGCGCCCTCTCCTGATTGAACCAATATTTTGCTGCAAAGCAGCACCAGGAGAGCAACCCGCGTGCCAATTGTCTGATTTATTGATTCAAAACAAGAATCTAGTCGCGTCCGGCGAGGTGATGCCTAAATTGCCATCACTGACCGGCGGAATGCCTATTTTTTGGGCGAATCGAGCGTTGCGGGTATATTTCTCTCGTGAACTTGGGTTCGAAGGCTTGAACGCTGCCGCAGCCTACCCAATTGACCAAAACAATTTTCGGAGCTTCCGCATGTGGCACTTTTTGATGTCGGTCCTTGATTGGGCGACAACCGGGGTAGTTGCTTGGCTCCTCGAAAAGTGCCGTCGTGTTGCTTGGTTCATTGTCAGAACGGCTTACTTTTTCTATCGCGCTTCGCAGCGGCAGAGACTTTATGTCTCTATGCAATGCTATGCAGCCATACAGGATACCGTCCTGCATCTCATCGAAGCAGGAGTGCTGCGCGGAAAGATTTTACGATGGGTACAACGCCAAGACCTAAGAGCCACACGGAAAATTCACGGGTGGGCAGATAGAGTGATCGACCGCCATAGTCGAATTATCGATTCAGCTTGAAACCACCCGCTCAATCAGCGCGTTGATCTCATCATGCTTGTGGCCGTACCAGGAGCCGTGGCCCATGCCAGGGAGAAGATGGAGCTTGGCGCCGGGGATCAACGCGGCCAGTTCTTCACCGTCCTGGGGCGGGGCTTCGACATCTTCTTCGAAGGCGAAGACATGGGCGGGGACGCGGACGGTCTTGAGTGCCTCGCGCTGGTCGAAGCGTAGGCTCGCGTCCCATTGCGGGACGAGGGAGGTTTCGTTGCTGTCATCCTCCATCCATTCCAGCATGAGCGCCTTGAGCTTGGGCCAGAGTTCGCGGTCGCCGAGGGCCCGCGCCGGATAGAGCATCGCCGCGTAATGGGTGACGCTCATC
The DNA here is from genome assembly GCF_041910485.1 of Dongia sp. Lineage (GTDB taxonomy): Bacteria > Pseudomonadota > Alphaproteobacteria > Dongiales > Dongiaceae > Dongia. The sequence goes on along the minus strand of NZ_JAYRQR010000048.1, from coordinate 33,531 downwards.
AGACCGTCGAGGCGGCCGCCGCCTTTGCGGAAGTCGATCTCGGCCTCCTGATAGTCCCAGCCCCAGCCTGTCGACCAGGCGCCTGAGCCCATCAGCACGGCGACGCGGACAAGATCGGGGAAGTCGATCATCACCTGCTGGATGATGGCGGAACCGAGCGACGAGCCGACCAGGGCCACCTTGCGGCCGCCGCAGGCGTGGCCGATGAGGGCCGCCACGTCGCGCGCGAAATCCTCGATTGTCCAGGGCATGGGGGCGGAAGACGTAGTGGCGCCGATGCCGCGATTGTCGAACACGGTCGAGCGGAAGCGGGGATCGAAATGCGGCGTCTGGAAACGGTGCCAGTCGCGCCCCTTGGTGCCGCCGCCGCCCACCCAGACGATGTCCGGCGCCCCTTCGGGTCCCGTCTGTTCGTAATAAAGGCGCGCCTCGGGCGTTTCCAGGAACGGCATGGTCTTATCTCCCCCTTCAATTCCAAAGCTGTATACAGCTTATGTCCACTTATCTAGGATGGATCATTGTGCGCCGTCAATCGCCGGGGCTGGAGCGGGGCTGGCCTTCCGCGCTAAGGATGGCGGGCCCCATCAGCCCCCGAGTCGACCGGAGCCCCCAAAATGTCTGCCGCCATTCCCATTATCGAGACGCCGCGCCTGATCCTGCGCGGGCATGAGCTCAGCGATTTCGACATGGCAGCCGATATGTGGGGCGACCCGCGCATCACGCGCTATATCGCGCGGCCCTTCACGCGGGAGGAATGCTGGGCGCGGCTCATGCGTTACGTGGGTCACTGGGCGCTGCTCGGCTATGGCTTCTGGGCCATCACCGAGAAAGCGAGCGGCGCCTTCATCGGCGAGGGCGGCTTTGCCGATTTCAAGCGCGACATGGAATGGCCGGCGGGTGTCACCGCCGCGGAGAGCGCCCATGAGACCGGCTGGGTGCTGGCCGGCCCCTATCATGGGCACGGCTATGCCAGCGAGGCGATGCTGGCGGCGACAAACTGGGCCGATGCGCATTTCGATTGCCGCACGCTCTGCATCATCGATCCCGAAAATGCGCCGTCGCTGAGTGTCGCAAAACGCTGCGGCTTCGCCCCCATCGGCACGGCGCATTACAAGGACAGTGAGATCACGGTCTTTGCGCGGCCGCGCGGCGGCGCTTAAGAGTCCTCCCGCGTCTCGACCGGGCCCGACATCGCCTTCCAGGCGCTGAAGCCGCCCTTGAGATGCGCAACGGGGGCCAGCCCCATCTCCTGCACCGTCTTGGCGGAAAGCGCCGAGCGCCAGCCGCTGGCGCAATAGAAGAGGAAGCTCTTCGCCTCGCCGAAGATGGGCTTGAAATAGGGGCTTTCCGGATCGACCCAGAATTCGAGCATGCCGCGCGGGCAATGGAAGGCGCCGGGGATCTTGCCGTCGCGCGCCAGCTCGCGCGGGTCGCGCAGATCGACGAAGACGGTCCCCGCATCGCCGAGGCGCTTGATGGCGTCGGCGGGATCGACCGCCGTCACGACATCGTTCGCTTCCTCGAGCAGCTGCTTGATACCCTTGGTGATCGGCATGGAAAAAAACTCCGGCAGGTGGGACTGCTGGTCATCCTGCCGGAGTGCGGTTTCCCGTCAATGCCTTTGGTGCGGAATTCAACCGCCCATATAGACGGCCTCGACATTGTTGCCGTCGGGATCGATGAGGAAAGCCGCGAAGTAGGTCGGGCTGTAATCGGCGCGCAAGCCCGCCCCGCCATTGTCCTTGCCGCCGGCCTTCAAGCCCGCGGCGTGGAACTTTTCCACCGCCTTGCGGTCGGGGGCGGTGAAGGCGATGTGGCAACCCGGCCCTTTGGCCCCTTTGTGCGCATAGAGCCACAGGATCGCATTGCCGTCGGGGCCGAGCCCGGCGCCGTTTTCATCCTGCGAGCAGACCTTGGCCCCCAAGGGCGCCAGCACCGCCTTGTAGAAGGCGACGCTCGCAGCGACGTCTTTCACGTGGATACCGAGATGATCGAACATGGTGTGCCTCCGGTTGAACATGAGGAGGCAAGATTTAGGCGGCGCGGGCGATCCGATCTTGGAGGATCTTGCGCGTCTCGGCGTCGGCGCGGGCGGCGCGGCGGAAATCGCGAGGGGATAGGCCCGCCGCCCGGCCGAACGTGCGCACGAAATTGGAGAGATCGCCGAAACCGATATCGAAGGCGATATCGGTGATGGGCTGCTCTGTTTCGGCCAGGAGCCGTGCCGCACGGGCAAGGCGTGCGCGGATGAGATATTGGTGCGGCGTTACGCCGATCACCTTGGCGAAGAGACGCAGGAAATGGAAGGTGCTGAAGCCGCTCTGCCGGCTCGCCTGGGCAAGATCGATGGGTTCCTGCGCGTGCTCGGCGATCCAATGCGCCGCCGCGACGATGCGCCGACGTTCACGGGCGCTGATTTTCGTCGTGTCGTGCCGGCCGCTGCCGGCGCGTTTTTCGAGCTTCCCGGCAATCGCCACACCCACCTCGTCGAGGGCCACGGTCCCGGCACCGGAAACGGCCGCATCGGCAAGCGCCCCCAGCACCATGAATTCGGCCATCGGCGCCACCGCACCCAGCGCCAGCGCTTCCGTGCCGATCTCGTCAACCAGCTGCGGCGCCAGGCGGAAGCAAAGACATTCGTCGCCCTGCTCGTGATGATCATGGGTGCAGGTGAAATCGTCGCCTGGCCGGCCGATCAGCAGCGACCCCGGCACCAGGTCGAAGCGGCGGCCGCGATTGATGTAGCCGAAGCTGCCCGCGCGCACGAAGGCGATGCTCCAGGAATCATGCTGTTCGTCGAACGGCCGGTCCCCCGGCCCCGCCTGACAGCGGTAGAGGGTCGCGGAAATGTCCTTGGTTTCAGTGAGCTTGGTCGCCTGCATGATCCTTCGAGCCTAGCGGGACCCGGGACAATGAGGCAAATCACGATCGCCGACTTGGCAAAAATTGCGCTTTCTCAGACCGGCTTCAGAGGCTGATGGCGGCCGGCCGGCAGTTCGACGGCAATGGCGTCATCGGTCCGTACGTCGCCGCCGGCGATCACCACCGCCATGATTCCGGCCTTACGGATGAGGTTGCCGTCCGTGTCGCGGTCGAGCACGGCCTGCATGAGACCGGGCTGGAAACGGTCGATCTGGACGCACGGGTTGCGGAGGCCCGTGATCTCGACGATCGCCTCGGCCCCGATCCGGAGGCGCGTCGCTTCAGGGAGATGCAGGAGATCGACGCCCCGCGTTGTGATATTCTCGCCCATGTCGCCGGGCCGCACCGTGAACCCGCGCGCCGCAAGTTCGTCGAAGAGTTCGGCCTGGATGAGATGGACCTGGCGCAGGTTTGGCTGGGTCGGGTCCTTGGCGACGCGGGAACGGTGCTGAACCGTTTCGCCCATATGCGCATCGCCCGCCACGCCGAGGCCGGCAAGGAGGCGGATTTCGAACGCCGCCGTCTTCGAGAAATGATGCCCGCGCGCCAGCGATACGCCGACGACGCGCGGGGTGTCGCTCACGCCTTTTCCCCTTCCCCGCCATGAACCTTGGCGGCCAATGACGCGGAGAGGAAAATGTCGATATCGCCGTCGAGGACGCCCTGGCTGTCGCTGGTCTCGGCCCCGGTACGGAGGTCCTTGATCATCTGGTAGGGCTGCAGGACGTAGGAGCGGATCTGGTGCCCCCAGCCGATATCGGTCTTCGAGGCTTCGATCGCCTGCGCCTTTTCCTCGCGGATGCGCAGTTCGCGCTCATAGAGGCGGGCCTTCAGCATGTCCATCGCCATCGCGCGGTTGCGATGCTGCGACCGGTCGGCCTGGCACGAGACGACGATGCCCGTGGGCTCGTGCGTGATGCGGATGGCGCTGTCGGTCTTGTTGATATGCTGGCCGCCGGCGCCCGAGGCGCGGAACGTGTCGACGCGCAGATCCTTGTCGAGGATCTCGATCTCGATATTGTCGTCGATCACCGGATAGACCCAGATCGAGCTGAACGAGGTGTGGCGCCGGGCATTGGAATCGAAGGGCGAGATGCGCACCAAACGGTGCACGCCGCTTTCCGATTTCAGCCAGCCATAAGCGTTGGGGCCCTTGATCTCGATGGTGGCGGACTTCAATCCCGCTTCTTCACCGGGGCTTTCTTCCAGCCACTCGACCTTGTAGCCATGCTGTTCGGCCCAGCGCGTATACATGCGCAGAAGGATCTGCGCCCAATCCTGCGCCTCGGTTCCGCCGGCACCGGCATGGACTTCGAGATAGCAATCGTTCTGGTCGGCTTCGCCCGAGAGCAGGCTTTCAAGTTCGCGCTGCGCGGCCTTGGCCTTCAAATCCTTGATCTGCTTTTCGGCTTCGTCGACGCTGGCATTGTCGCCTTCCATCTCGCCGAGTTCGGCCAATGTCAGCGCATCGTCGAGTTCGCGCTCGAGGGCCTTGAAACCGTCGATCGAGCCTTGCAGGTGCGTGCGCTCGCGCATCACCTTCTGTGCCTTTTCAGGCTTGTCCCAGAGGGTCGGGTCTTCCGAGAGGGCGTTCAGTTCGTCGAGACGACGCAGGGCGTTGTCCCAGTCAAAGATGCCTCCTCAGCAGGGCCAAGGAAGATCGGATCTCCCCCGCCGCCGCCTCGATTTCAGCGCGCATGCCATTACCTCTAGATCGCTCGAATACCAGATCGGGGGCGGAACATGCCGATTGCGGCCCGATCCGTCAATCCTGCCCATCCATAACGGCCATCAATAAAGCCCGGAATCCCCGCCCCCCGTGGCCGGCGGCGGAATGAGAACCGGTGCCTGCTGCTGGGCTGGATATTGCGGCTGCGGCACCCCCTGCTGGATGGGCTGCGTCCCCGGCGGCGGAATGAGGACCGGCGCCTGCTGCTGGGCTGGGTATTGTTGCTGGGCGGGATATTGTTGTTGGGCTGGGTACTGCTGCTGGACTGGGTATTGGCCTTGCGGGATCTGCTGGGCTGGATACTGGCCCTGCGGATAGACAGGCTGCTGGCCATAGACCTGGGGCTGCTGCCCATAGGCAGGCTGCTGCGGCTGCCCGCCCTGGTAGACACCGGTCGAATCGATGATGGTCGTGCCGCTGTCGTTATAGGCACCCGAGCCGCCATAGGGATTGCCGAACGGACCCGTCGGGATGACGGAGCCATAGCCGGCATCCTGGCCGTAATTGGCATAGCCTTCGATGATCTGCTGCTGACCGGTCGGCTCGGTGCCGGGCTTGAACGCCTCCCAGATGGCGAGCCCTTCGTCGCCAGCCACCCAGCGCTCGCCGGTCTTTTCATTGACCTTCACCAAGCGGACACCCGGCGGAACGCGGAAGGGTGTCGCGGGTTCGTCCTTGAGGGCGTCGATCATGAAGTCGCGGAAGATCGGCGCCGACAGGCGGCCGCCGGTCGCCTTGGCACCGAGCGATCGCGGTTGGTCAAAACCGAGATAGACGCCAGCCACGAGGTCGGGCGAGAAGCCGACGAACCAGACATCGCGTCCGTCATTGGTGGTGCCGGTCTTGCCGGCGAGCGGCTTGCCGACGGCCTTCACCGCGCTGGCCGTGCCACGCTGCACGACACCTTCCAGCATCGAGACCATCTGATAGGCATTGGCCGGATCGAGCACCTGCGAGCGTTCGTCAGGCAGTTCCGGCGGCGGCGAACCGTCATAGCTCGCGATCTGGCAACGTTCGCACTTGCGCTCGTCGTGGCGATAGATCGTCCAGCCCTGCGCGTCCTGCACGCGGTCGATGAAGGTGGGCGTTACTTTCTTGCCGCCGTTGACGATCTCGGCATAGGCGCCAACCATGCGCAAGGCCGTCGTCTCCTGGGCGCCCAGCGACATGGCGAGCGTCTGCTGCAGCTTGTCGACGACACCGAGACGCTCGGCAACCTCGGCGACCTTGGCCATGCCGATGGTCTGGGCCATGCGGATCGTCATCAGGTTGCGCGAATGCTGCAGGCCCTGGCGCATGGTGGCCGGCCCGAGGAAGTTCTTTTCGAAATTCTCCGGCTGCCACAGCGGCAGGCCCGGTCCCTGATCGATGGCGATCGGCGCGTCGAGAATGATGGTGGAGGGCGTATAGCCCGCCTCGAGGGCCGCCAGATAAACGACCGGCTTGAAGGAGGAGCCGGGCTGGCGCATCGCCTGGGTGGCGCGGTTGAATTCGCTTTGCTTATAGGACCAGCCGCCGGTCATGGCGAGGACGCGGCCGGTATGCGGGTCCATGGCGATGAGGGCGCCGGAAATTTCCGGCACCTGGCGCAACAGGTAGACCGGCAGACCGTCTTCCTTCTGCTGCCTGCCCTTGTCGGTCGAGGTATCGAGATCCTCGACATCGTCAGCCTTGTCCTTGTCCGAGACCTTGGCTTCGACAGCGATGACATCGCCGGGCTTGAAGACATCGGCCGTGCTCTTCACAGCCGGACCGACCTTGCCCTCGGCCGAACGGCGGCGCGCCCAAGCAAGATCGGAGAGCTCGATGAGGCCCTGGCTACCGTCCATGAAGCCGACCTTGGCTTCACCCTTGGTGACCTCGAGCACGATGGCCGCCTGCCAGTCATAGAGCCAGGGAATGTTGCCGAGCTTGGCAAGCGTCTGTTGCCATCCTTCCAGACTGTCGGAATGGGCGAGCGGCCCCCGGTAGCCTTGAGTGCGGTCGTAGGAGACGAGATGCTTGCGCAAGGTGCGGTCGGCAATCTCCTGCAGGCGGGGATCGACGGTCGCCTTGACGGTGAGGCCCTTCTTGTAGAGCCCATCTTCACCGAAGCGCGTCACCAGTTCGCGCCGGACTTCTTCGGCGAAATAGTCGGCTTCGAAACGCTCTGCGGTGCTGCGGGCACGCGATTGCAGCGGCGTCGCCGTGGCTTCCTGTGCCTCGACGTCGGTGATATGGCCGTCTTCCAGCATGCGCGAAATGACCCAGTCACGACGCGCCTTGGCGGCATCCGGAAACTTGGTCATCGAGTAATTGTTCGGTGCCTTGGGCAAGGCGGCGAGATAGGCCGCTTCGGCCACGCTGAGCTCGTCGAGCGACTTGTTGAAATAGTTGAGGGCCGCGGCGGCGACGCCGTAATTGCCTTGGCCCAGATAGATCTGGTTGAGATAGAGCTCGAGAATACGATCCTTCGAGAAGGCCTTCTCGATACGCAGCGCCAGGATCGCTTCCTTGATCTTGCGGTCGATCGAACGCTCATTGGTGAGGAGGAAGTTCTTCGTCACCTGTTGGGTGATGGTCGAAGCACCGACCGGGCGCTTGTCCGAACCATAATTCTTGAGGTTGACGATGATGGCGTTGATAAGGCCGGGAATGTCGATACCGGCATGGCTGTAGAACGACTTGTCCTCGGCCGCGAGGAAGGCGTTGATGACGCGCTTCGGGATCACCTTGATCGGGACGAAGACGCGGTTCTCGACCGCATATTCGGCGAGCAAGCGACCGTCGCCGGCATAGACGCGGGTGGTGACCGGCGGATCGTAGGCCGCGAGCTGGTAATAGTCCGGCAGGCCTTGCGAGTAATGTTCGTAGACCAACCAGGCACCGATGGCACCCACAGTCGCCAGCACCATGAAGATGCCAACCAGGAAAGAGAGGATACGCGTCAAACGGGTCATCGAGACAGTCTATCTGGTTATGCGGCGATCTGGCTTTGCCTGCGGAGTACGGGCGGCTGAACAAGATCCTGCCGGCCGTGCGTCCTGCAACCGACGACAGCACGGTTGCCGCCGCTTCGGGTAAGGCACGCATGACCCAAGATCAAGGCAATTTTGCGGCCCTCGGCAAGGAGATAGGCCGACCTTGGTGGATTTTGGCAGAAAATGTGCCTCGCCTTGGCAAAATGACGCCATTTCAGGGAATTAGGGAGCCTGGACGAGAGGCGGCCGCGGACCTGGAGATCGGCGTTGCGGCGCCGATCAGATCCGCTTGATGCTGTTCTGCCAGTCGAAGAAATTCTGGATCGACGTCGCGATCGCCTTGGCGAGGCTCTTCTGATGGGATTTGTTGGTCAGAAGCCGCTGATCCTCGTCCGACGAGATATAGCCCATTTCCAGCAGGACGGAGGGCACGTCGGGGGCCTTCAGCACGGCAAAACCGGCAAAGCGGTGGCTTTGCTCCAGCATCAAGGTCTCGCGCTTCAGCGACTTCACCAGCATCTTGGCAAAACGCGCCGACAGATTGGTCGTCTCGCGCTGGGCGAGATCGATCAGGATGCCGGTCACCACCTTGCTTTCGTTGGTGAGATCGACGCCGGCGATGACGTCGGACTTGTTCTCCTTGGCGGCCAGAGCTTCCGCCTCGGAATCGGAGGCCGTTTCGGACAGCGTATAAACCGAGGCGCCGCGCGTCTTGGAATTGGCATGACTGTCGGCATGGAGCGAAATAAAGAGGTCGGCCGCATCGTCCCGCGCCACCTTGAAGCGGTCGCGCAAGGGGATATAGACGTCCTTGTCCCGCGTCAGTTCGACGCGGAACCGGCCGGTTGCCAGCAATTCCTTCTTCAGCGCCTTGGCCACCGCCAGGGTAATGGTCTTTTCCATCGTGCCATTGCCGATGGCACCCGGATCAATGCCACCATGCCCCGGATCGATGACGATCAGCGGCTTGCGCTTGACGTTCTTCTTCAATCCCTGTTCGCCGGGCTTCAGCGTGGGCACCAGGATCGCCGCATCGGCAATCTCAGCCTCGGGTACGTTGAGATCGCCCTTGCTCTTGGCGGCCACGGTCTGGGCCAGGGGGTCGGGGTCTGAACTGGGGGTTCCGGCATCGCCGACCGGGCCTTCCTGGGCCAGGGCCGGTTCCTTGGGCGCCGAAGCCGCCGCCGCGGTCTGGGTCGCCGGCGACGGATTGGTGGCCGAACCATCGCCGGCAAAAAGGGTGCGTTTCACCTGGGCGTTGAATGCCGCCTCGTCGACCGGCGTCAAATCGATCAGCAGGCGACGCGGGTCGCTGCCGCTCTTGTCGAGGAGGGTTACCTGGGTCACGGCGGCCGGCGCCGCGAGGTCGAGCACGATTCGGGAGGTGCCGACCTTGAACAGGCCATAGCGCATGGCGGCAACCAGGCCGCGGCCCTGGAGCTTGCGGCCGGCCGGGATCTGCCAGTCGACTTCATCAAGATCGATGACGACGCGCTGCGGATCGGCCAGGGCAAACACCTTGAAGCCGGTCGCCGCCGTCAGGTCGAGTACGACTCGGGTCCGGTCCGGCTCGACCCCGAGCTTGGCGTCCGTGACGGCCGGTTTTGCATAGGCAACCCCAATAGAAAGGCCGCCCCCGATCGCCAGCCCGGTCAGGGCCGCGAGGAGCACCAGGAACTGGCGCAGCCCTGCGAATCGAAGGGGCGCAAGAAAATTGAGGCTCTTCCGCATGTTGCCGGATCGTTACGTGAATCTCTTGTAATATAGTCTCGTAACTAACTGAAAAGCAACACGATATCGCGTTCCCACCCAATCCCTCTCATCACCGGGGGAATTGACGATTTTAACCACTCCATCAGCCTGCCCCTGACCACCCACCGGCCAATTGCAGTTGTGTTGCCGGATCATGGCCAGTATGGTGACGGTCCGCGACCGCCTGTGCCGGTCCCCGACCGAGCGCTCAAGCCGGCTGGGACGGAGCCGGTGGTCGGTCGCGAACCTGGGAAGTCTTGGTATCGAGCTCCGAAGTGAAATTCGACGGAGCGTGCCGGCAACCAGGGAAAAGCTTGCGCGGAACAAGGTCGCTCCCGACCTGAGACGGACCGGAGCCGAGGCTTGTTTCGCAGCCCAAACAACAGGTTGACATGACGCCACCCTGCCATTCACCAACCCTTTTCGCGCCGCCGATTGCTGTGCAAGCGATCGATGCTGGGCGCGTCACGGAGCTTTGCATCTATGACCAAAATTATGCTGATCGACGCCACCCACCCGGAAGAAACCCGCGTTGCGGTGGTGGACGGACGCCGGCTTGAAGAATTCGACGTCGAAGTCGCCAGCAAGCACCCGCTCAAAGGCAATATCTATCTCGCCAAGGTAACGAGGGTCGAACCCTCGCTGCAGGCTGCCTTTGTGGAATATGGCGGCAACCGCCACGGCTTCCTGGCTTTCAGCGAAATCCACCCCGATTACTACCGTATCCCGGTCGCCGACCGCGAAGCGCTGATGCGCGAGGATATCGAGGAAGAGGTCGAGGAAGAGCAGCGCCAGCGGCGCGGCCGCGGCCGCCGGCGTGGTCGCCGCCCGGAGAACGCCGAGGGCGCCGCCGGGGCGGAGGCTACGGAATCCGGAGATATTGGGGCCGAAGGGCTTGATGCCGGAATCGAGGCCGGCCAGGACCAGCATGATGATCATGACCACGATCATCATGATGACCATGACCATGACGATCATGATCATCACGAAATTGATCATGCCGAAGACGAGCTGGCGCATGACGCCCCGGAACATGATGACCGGGACCATGACGACCGGGAACATGACGACCACGGTGACATCGCCGAAACCATCGAGCCAGTGGCCGCGACGCAGATCATGCCGCTCTCGGCAGGTCATGACAGCCTGCGCAGCGAGCCGGTCGATGCGCCTGCGGAAAATGCGCCTGTGGAAGATGCGCCTGTGGAAGATGCCACGGCCTCGCCGGTCGAGATAGTCGATTTCCCCGGCACCACCCATGCCGCTTACGACATGATCGGCGACCCGATCGATGCCGAGGTTCCAGCCGCAACGCATGGCGACATCGTCGAGGTGACGCAGCCCCCGGAAGTCATCGATACCGTCGGCGGCGAGGAAGCAAGCCAAGCCGACGATGCGGACGAGGAGGAAGAGGAAGACGATTCCGACCGCCGCCGCCGGCAGCGCCACCTGCGCCGCTACAAGATCCAAGAAGTAATCAAGCGCCGCCAGATCCTCCTCGTCCAGGTGACGAAGGAAGAGCGCGGCAACAAGGGTGCAGCCCTTACCACCTATCTGTCGCTGGCCGGCCGCTATTGCGTGCTGATGCCCAACACCGATCGCGGTGGCGGCATCTCGCGCCGCATCACGTCGGTTTCGGACCGCAAGCGCCTGAAGTCGATCGTCGACGAGCTGGATCCGCCGGAAGGCATGGCCGTGATCGTGCGCACCGCCGGCATGGAACGCCAGCGCAGCGAGATCAAGCGCGACTTCGAATATCTGCTGCGCCTGTGGGACGAAATCCGCGAGAACACGCTGCGTTCGTCGGCGCCGGCCCTCATTTACGAGGAAGCGAGCCTCATCAAGCGCTCGATCCGCGATCTCTATACCCGCGACATCGGCGACATCGTCGTTGCCGGGGGCGAGGCCTTCAAATCGGCCCGCACCTTCATGCGCATGCTGGCCCCCGGCCATGCCAAGCGCGTGCAATTCTACCGCGATCCGTCGCTGCCGCTGTTCCAGCGTTACCAGATCGAAAGCCAGATCGCGGCGATCCACCACCCGGTCGTCAATCTGCGCTCGGGCGGCTATATCGTCATCAACCAGACCGAGGCGCTGGTCGCGGTCGACGTCAATTCCGGCCGCTCGACCCGCGAGCGCAACATCGAAGAGACGGCGCTGCGCACCAACCTGGAGGCCGCCGAAGAAGTGGCGCGCCAGTTGCGTCTGCGCGATCTTGCCGGCCTCATCGTCATCGACTTCATCGACATGGATGAAGGGCGCAACAATGCGGCAGTCGAACGCCGCATGAAGGATGCGCTCCGCAACGACCGCGCCCGTATCCAGATCGGCCGTATTTCGTCCTTCGGCCTCCTGGAAATGTCGCGCCAGCGCCTGCATGCGAGCTTGCAGGAAGCCTCGACCGAACTCTGCCCGCATTGCCACGGCACCGGGCGCATGCGGTCGGTTGATTCCACCGCCTTGCACGTGCTGCGCATGGTCGAGGAAGAGATCACCCGCAACGCGGCGGCCGGCGTCACGGTCTTCGTGCCGTCCGCGGTCGCCCTTTATATCCTCAACCAGAAGCGCCATGCCCTGGCGCAGTTGGAGTTGCGGCGCGGCGTGCGCATCTACCTCAGCGCCGATGACGAACTGACGCCGCCGGACTATCGTCTGGAACGGATCAAGATGCTGGCCCCGGGCGAGGAATTGCCGCCGGCACCCGAGCCGCAGCTCATCGAAATCGATTTCGACGAAAGCGAAGACGAGAATTACGTCGAGGAAACCGACGAGGCCGAGACCGCCGAAAGCGATGCCGAGGCGACCGATGCCGCCGGCGAGGAAAATGCCGCGGCGGGCGACGAGAATGGCGAGCGCCAGGGCCGCCGCCGGCGCCGCCGGCGCCGGGGCCGGGGTGGCCGCTTCCAGGCCGACGAGTTCACCGAACAGTCCGAAGGGGCCCCCAGCGAAGGCGAATCTGCTGTCGGCGACGAGGCCGATGCAGCGCGTACCCTGCCCGCGGATGATGCCGCGGGCGATGACGGGGACGATAGCGAGGAAAACGACGAGGGTGCCGACGGCGATGACGGTGCCGAGGCCGATGGCGGCCAGGGTGGCGACGATCAGCGCCGCCGCCGCCGCCGTGGCCGCCGGGGCGGTCGCCGCCGCTCGCGCCGCAATCAGGACGGCTCAAATCAGGACGGCCCAAATCAGGATGGTCAAGCTCAAGAAGGCCAGTTCCTGGCCGATGACGGAACTGCGGCTGCTGAAGCTGACTTCGTTCCGGGTCTTGGCGAACAACCGGATGTGCCGAGCGAGGCAGCGGCCCTGCCGCCGGCTTGGCGCAGCGAAAATCCCAGCACCGAAGCACCTGCGGCCGGTGAGGTCGAGGAGGAGCGCGCCGAACGGCCCCGCCGTCAGCGTCGTCCGCGCCGCGATCGCGACGTCGAAACCGGGACGAACGCCCATTCGGAAATGGAACAGACCGCGGCTGTTGCCGTTAGCGCACCGGCGGCACCGGCAGCACCCGCGACCGAAGTCGCGGCGATAGAACGGCCGGTCACGGTCATCGAGGTCAAGGACAGCGGCGAGGCCGTGGCGAGCGTTGAAAGCGAGGACCAGCCCAAGAAGCGTGGCTGGTGGCGCCGCCTGATCGAATAGCGGCCGCTGTGGAACGTAGCTGAATGCGCAAGGCCTGATCCCTTCCGGATCAGGCCTTGTTCGCTTCTGCAAGCTGAGTCGATGCCGGCGATTTACCCTGTGCCATCGCATCCAGCAGGCGCCCCTGGAACAGCGAGATGCCCAGCTTGCCGCCGATCTCAAGCCCCTGCTCGGAATCCACGCGGCATAGAATGATGCGTTCGCGGCCAAAGCGATCGATGGCGCTCTGCAAGCGCTCCTCGTGCAATGTCGCGCAATCGTCATAGAGCGCCGGCGACCAGACGATCTTGATGAGATCGACATTGAGCTGGTCACGGTCGAGCAATGGCAGCAACTGATGCTTCACCTGGTCGAGGATGATCTTGTAGCCGCGCTCCTTCAGGAAATCGCGGGCGAAGGCGAAATCCTCCGGCTCGCTGAAGAAGTCGATCGCCGGCAGTTCAACCGCGAGAGGTCCGCGATCCTTGTTGTTGGTGGCGCGATCGAAATCGAGAAACTCCTGCGTCAGCAGGGTGGCGAGCGACAGATTGAGGCTCGCATTCTTCAGCATCGGCTGATAGTCCTGGCGCGGCATCAGTGCCAGCATGCGCGCGTCCAGCACCCGCGCCAGATGCTGGAACAGCCATTTGTCGGCTGTCATGTTGTAGCCCGGCGCCACAGTCTGGGCGAGATAGGGCATCGAGAAGAAAAGCTCGGTCAGGATCGGCGCCGGCTTGGCGCCCGGAATGATCGCAAAGACCTGCTGGCGCCGCAGCACATTGGCAAGATCGGCATTGATGATGGCCTTTTCGAGTTTCTCAAGAATGGCCGGGCTGATCAGCTGGCCCCTGCCCTCCTCAAGCGGGGCGGCCTTCGCCGCAGCGACGGCCTGCGCGCTGGCCTTGCGCCGTTCTTCGAGGAGCCCGCGCGCGACGGTGACGAACTGCTCCCACTCAACTTCGATGTCGAACCAGGTGGCAAAGGCAGGCGGCCGCCGCGACGGGCTCGGCGGCAGCGCAAACAGCGGGTCATCCTTGAACATCTGCTTAACATGACGGACGAAGAAGTCGATTTCCTCCTCGCTCGCTCCCTTGGTCAGGGCGATGACATCATTGTTCCACAGCTGATAAATGCCGGCATCGAAGCGCTTGACCAGCGGCTCCAGCACCTGCTTGACGATGCGGATGTGGTGCTGCCGCTGATGATAGGTTCGCAATTGCGACAGATGAATCTGCACAGCGCGACGCCCGGCACGATGCCGCTCCAGCCGCTCGGCAAAATCGACGAGCAGTTCCTCGTCCGTGGTGGTGCGTCCGTCTTTGGCGCGTTCGTTCATACCCCAGCCCCCAAGTCCCTCTACAAGCCCTTACCGGGCACACAGAGGGTAATCATCCCCACTGCTACGCCGGACCATTTCCCCCTGTGAGGAGCGATCCGTTCCTTATCCACCCTTATACGCCAGAATTAGGTGGCGCGCCCTACCTCCTGTGCAACCACCAGCCGTTTTCGTTGATCGAGTAGACGGGCTGGTAGTGCTTGATGGTGTTAGCTGGGACAACAGTCTTGATCTGATTGTCGAGCAGCAGCGCATCCGATCCATTATAAACGATGAGCACCGCATGGCCGATGCCGAGGTTGAGATCCTGCAGCGCCACGACGCGCATATCCTCGATCGGTATCCCCAATGCCTTCAGCGCCATCATCTTGGCAATCGCATAGTCTTCGCAATCGCCATTCTTCTTCAAGAACTGGAACGGCGTCGCCCAGTAATCCTCAGCGCCCCAGTTGCGGATATCGAGGATATATTTCTTGGAATTGAGGAGCTTGTTGACTTCCTTGATCTGGGTCAGACGGTCCTTGCCCTTGAGGTCTTCAACCAAACCCTTCCAGCCTTTTGTCGTACAGGTATCGGATTCGCAGGGCGCCCCGCCCTTCCAGCGGCCCAGCATATCGAGCCATTTCGGGAATTTTTTGAGATTCTTCGACGGCAGTTCGATGGAGCCGAAGATCTTCGGATAAGTTCTGGCCGCAGCCGGCTCAGCCGTCATAAACAAAAGGAGGCTAGCGCAAAGCATGCCGATCCCAACGGCACGGCGGCTTGCGCACCGTACCCTGGGTCCTTTCCGCCCGGGCTTGCCCCCAGGTATCATGCCAGCTCCCACCCCTCGTTCCGGCTCCAAACTAGCCTGTAGCGTGTGACGGATCGAACGCCGCCCACCACCCCGCGCCCCCGGCCCTGTTGCGATACTTTGGCCATCCCCAAAGGCTCGATTGGCGGCGCAAAATTACCGTGCTAATGTAGCAAATTGAATCTTTCTGCCAACCCATTGATTCAGCGACCATGAACGGGGAGATCTGACGTGGCCGAGCCAGTTCCGGGGACGACCCCGACCACGACCTTTCACGAGGAATCCACCAGCAAATTCGACCTCAAGGTGATCTTTCCCGCGATCATCCTGGCGCTGATCGCAATCATCGGCGTGGTGGCCGTGAGCTATTTCGTCGACCAGGAGCGTGAACGCGAAGAGACGCAGTGGCAGCTGCGCATGGGCATTGTCGCGGACAGCCGCTTCACCGACATCGACCGTTGGCTCAATCGCCAGCTGGATGAATTGACGGGTTTGGCCAAGAACGAGTCCCTGCAGATCTATACCGACCAGATCGCCGAAATGGCAGGTGATGCCACACAGAGCGACCAAGTCGAGGCCCTGCGGGATTACCTGCGCAACCTTCTGACCGTCACCGCCGACCGAACCGGCTTTTCGATGCCGGCCGCTGGCAGCAGCGACGTCCCGGCCAATGTGGCCGAGGCCGGCTATGCCGGCCTGATGATCGTCGACGACAAGGGCAAGGTCGTCGCGGCTTCGCCCGGTGCTCCACCCTTTAGCGGCGATTTGCAGACTTTCGTCTCGTCGCAGGCGCAAGGGCAACGCGCCATCAGCGATATGTCGCTCAACGGCCGGGGCAATCCCAGCATGGCCTTCGTCGTCCCGATCCTTGCTGCCCAAAGCGAGGGCGCCCAGGCGAGCCAGATCGGCATCGTCCTTGGCGTTAAGGAAGTCGGCGCCGAAATCTTCCCGCTGCTGCGCCAGCCGGGCGAAACCAGCAGCACGGCCCGGTCGACGCTGGTCCGACTCAAGGACGGCAAGATCACCTATTTGTCGCCGGATGTGGGTGGCAAGCCGCTCAAGGTTGAACTCGATGCCGGTACGCCTGACCTCGATACCGCCTTTGCCGCCCAGAAGCCCGGCGCCTTCGCGACCGACAAGCGCAACGCTTCGGGCGACCGAGTCCTGGTCACGGGCCGCAGCTTCACCCAGGTGCCCTGGACCCTCTCCTATGCCATCGGATACGACGAGGCGCTGGGAGCTGCCGAGGCGCGCTTCCGCAACCTGACCATCTACCTGTTGCTGGCGGTGGCCCTGGTTGGTGTCATCATCATCGCCGTCTGGCGGCATGGTTCGTCGCGCCGCGCCAGCCTTGCCGCCCAGCAGGCACAGCAGATGGCGACCAAATTCGAAAGCCAAAAAAACCTGCTGCAATTGGTGACCGACAGCCAGCCGACGCAAATCTTCATCCTGGATGAAAAGGACCAGTACCAGTTCGCCAACAGCCAGGCATCGAAGGCGGCCGGCATTCCGACCACCGAGATGATCGGTAAGCCTATCGCCAACGTGCTGGGGCCGGCGGCGGCCAAGCGCTATATCACCCTCAGCCACGAGGCAGTCGAACTGCGGCATGAGGTTTCCAACGTCACCCGCTTGGAAGAGAGCGGCAAGGTGAAGGTCGTCCAGTCCGAGCATATCCCCCTTAAAGATGCCGGAGGGACGCCGCGATCGGTCCTCACCGTCGAGCGCGATATCACCGATGTCGTGACCGAACGCGAGCGGCGTGCCCGCACGCTCAATCAGCTGGTGAAGACACTGGTCGACGTGGTCGACAAGCGCGACCCGTTTGCCGCCCAGCATTCGTCGCGCGTTGCCCAGGTGGCGCGCGCTGTAGCGAAAGAGATGGGACTGACCGAGGTCGAAGTCGAAACCGCCGATATCGCCGGCAACTTGCTCAACCTCGGCAAGATCCTGATCCCGCAGGAGGTCCTGTCCAAGACCGGCCAGCTGACCGATGCCGAGCGCGACATGATCAAGAATTCGATCCAGACCAGCGCCGATCTGCTGCAGGGGATCGAGTTCGACGGTCCGGTCGTCCTCACGCTGCGCCAAGCCCAGGCGCATTGGGATGGGTCCGGCCAGCCAACGGGCCTTGCCGGCGACAATATCGTCGTCACAGCCCGCGTCATCGCCGTCGCCAATGCTCTTATCGGCATGATCAGCAACCGCGCCTTCCGCTCGGCCCTTTCGGTCGATGACGCGATCGAGAATCTAATGAAGGGTGCCGGCAAGGCCTTCGACCGCCGCGTCGTCGCCGCCCTCGTCAATTATCTCGACAATCATGGTGGCCGCAGCGAGCTGGAAAAATAGCCGTTGCCAGCGTGACTGAAACGAAACCCCGCCCCCGTTTGGGCGGGGTTTCTCATTTGGTGAGGTTTCTCATTTGACAGGCAGGGCGAAATCCGGCGGGGCCGATTGACCGAGGCAGGTATCGCGCGGCGGTGTCGCCGGATCGTCGAGAAAGAGATCGGCGATCCGATTGGCGCATGCGTCATTGCCGAGAAGGTCGTGGCCGAGCCCATCAAATTCCAGATAGAAGCCATTGACCAGATGCGAGGCGGCCATCCGCCCATAGACCGGTGGCGTGACCGGATCAAAGAGACCGCTCAGAACCAGGGTGGGCAGATCGCTGACCACCGGCTGAGTATCGCTGGCGCGTAGGGGCTGAGCCGGCAAGGCGGCACGCCAACTGTCACATGTGGCAGCGAAACTCCCCGCCTCGCCACCGACGGCGAGGCCGGCCAGAAGCGGATAGCGGCGATAGGCTGCCATAGCTGCCGCCATATCGTTGAAGGGGACTTCTTCCTGGCAATGCACGGCCATGAACATGGCATCGCCAAAATCCTCGCGTCCGACATAATCGGCGATATAAGTGTCGAGATCGTGTCCGACTTCCGGTTCCAGCCAGCGATCGTAGATATCGATCAGCTGCGGCACGATCTCGATGTCGGCCCGGTTATAGAGAAGATTGAAAAGGCGGCTGATGAGCATGTTGCCGTCGATCATCACCTCGATCACACCATCACCTTCGGGAGAGGGTCGCGATACCTTGCGCGGCGACATGTTGAGCTTCTGCACCAGCTTAGTGAGGCGGCTTTCAAGATCGCCATAAGCATCATGGCACTTCGCTTGCCGCTCGCAGGCTCTGAACACCATGCGGAAGGCACGTTCGGTGGTTGCCGCATCGTCTTCCATGAACTGCGCCTCGGGTGGCAGGACGGAATCGAGCATGACGCTGCGGATGTCCTGCTGATAGTTGCGCATATATTCGAGCGCAAGCCGCGTCCCGTAGGAAAGGCCGTAGACGTTCCAAGCCGGGACTTTCAGGGCAGCAAAGAGGTCATGAAGGTCGGCCGCGCCATCGCGGCTGGTATAGGCGCCGGGATTGAACCCTTCGCCCACCAAGCGCTTCGCGCAGGCCGTCGCCGCTTTCTGCTGTATTTGCGTTGCCGCCACCTCGTCCGTCGTCGCCAGAAGGTCGAGCGCGATGTGTTCGACTTCGGGGCAATCGATGCGCGGTTCGACCAGCCCGGAACCACGCTGATCGAAGAGAATGAGGTCCCGCTTGTGCGCCCAATCCGTGGCAGCCACGAAATCCCACCACCAGCCGATGCGGTCGCGGTCAAGCCAGGCACCGTCGCCGGGCCCACCCGCAAGATAGATGACAGGGTCCGGGTGCCGCACTTCCTTGCCGGTATCCGAGCGGATGATGACGACCGGCAGACTGAGCACTTTGCCCGGACCGACGGCGCGGTCAAAGGACCGGGTTTCGGCCACGTCCAGACGATAGCAATCGACGGTCAGGTCCTTGGGCGCATCGAACCAGCAGGTCGTTTCCTGCAACCTGGGCGGCGCGGCCTCGGCCGTGGCCATTTCAATGAGTCCAGCACTGCCGATCACCAGCAAGCCAATGAACCGACAGGGGAACCAGCGATTGGGCGGCATTGTTACCTTCAGAAGAACCGAACGACACCGACCATGCCGGGCGGCCCGCAACATTGGCGGATTTGCCGGCATTGCCGCAAGCCTGATCCACCACGATTTGCACCCGGTCCGGTAGCAAAGCCGCGCATCGGAAGCTAGACTGGCCGAAAGGCACGAACCAGTCGTCAACGACCGGCCGAAATCGGCAGGTCCTTGGCGGGAAAAGTTGCAGGGATGGCGCCATCGGATTCACCTAACGAACTGCCCCCCGCGGCAGCCCGGCCAGCAGCGATGCGTCCGAAGCGGCGGCGCATCGTCCCAGCGATCCTGCGCCTTGTCCTCGTCCTGCTGGTTGCGGTGGGATTGGCGGTCTTTTTCCGCCTGGAACTCGTCAATCGCGCCGGCCCCTGGTTGCTGACCCGCGAGTTGGGAGTGCCCGTCGATCTCGGCGTCGCGCAAGTGGATTGGCGCGCGTCGCATATCGACCGGCTCATTCTGGGTGCGCAGCGGGATCTGGTGGTCGAAGACATCGGCCTTGCTTACGATCCCCTTAGCGGCCGGCTGGAATCGGTCGAGATCGGCCGCATCGCCCTCCTCGCCCGCTACGATCGGAGCCGCGAAACTGGCATCAGCCTTGGCGAACTTGACCCGCTTGTCGATCGCTTGCGGGCATTTGCGAGCGCCCCCGGCGATGCGGATGGCGAAGCCGCGCCCCTTCCCAACATCCTGATCAAGTCGATCGAGATCGGCCTTTCCTCACCGGCCGGCTTCATCACCGGCAGCGGCCAGGCGAACCTCAATGCACAAGCCGTCATTGCCCAGTTCACCTTGCGCGAACAGCAGGACTTCGCACAGCTCGACATCAGCCTCGCCGCGCCGCTGACACCAGGCGGCAAACCGCCGATCGGTGACCTGACGCTCAATCTGGACGCGCGTTCGGCGCTCTGGTCGTTGCTCGGTCAGGCGCAGCCGACTGCGGGCAATGTTAAAATCGAGGCGCATCTGCGCATGCCGGAAAAGCCGGCAGCGGGCGAAGCGGTGCCGCTGGCGCTGGCCGACTGGTCGCTGACGGCACAAGGCTTCGCCCATCCCGGTTTGGCCGCACCGCTCGATGGTGAACTCAGCGGCATGGCAAGTTATGGCGACGGTTGGCTGACGCTCGACAAAATCGCCGGCGATGTGAGAGGTGGTCTCGGCACCGAATTGGCAGCGAAGCTCAGCGGCGATCTGCGCCTCGCCCCTCTTTCCGGCGACCAAAGCGCTCAAGGTGACCTGGACCTGATGATCGAGGGCGGCAATATCGAATTGCCGGCGGTCAAATTAACGCGCGCCAAGGCCAGCCTGCCGCTTGTCATTGCCGCGCAGCGGGAAGCTGCGCGAACGGTGATCGACATCACGATCGGCAAAAACGCCTCCCTTGTGGCCGATCGGGTCGATCTTACCGCGGCAGCGATGTCCCTGACCAAGCCCGTTTTTTCGGTGCAAGGTGACGATGCCACAAAGCTGCATGCCGAACTCGACCAGGATGGATTCGCCACGGATTTCACGCTTGCGATGGGCAAATCGACATTCGGCGTCGAACCGATGGCCAGTGGTGAACGACTGCTCATCGCCATGCCAGAAGCCAAACTCAACGGGCACTATGCCACCGGATCATCGCTGACCTATGCGCTTGACGTCAAAGGCGCGCAGGTTGCGGCCCCCTTGCGCGGCCTGACGCTGGGCCAAGTGGCACTTGCCTTGACGCAGGACGACAAAGGCATTCTGGCCGCCAAGATGAAGACCGGTGCGCTTGCCGGCCTCGGCGCCTTCACGCCCGTTGCGGCCGAAGCAGATGCGACGCTGCAAGGCGACATGGCCAGCTTCAAGGCACATTTCAAGGGCGACGGCCAGCCGCTCGATCTGTCGGCCAACGGAAAGGTCGATCTGACCAAATTCTCGGGAACGGTCGACCTGAAACTGGCACCGATCGACTTCGTCGACGGCGGTTTGCAGCCTTACAACCTGTTCCCGGCAGCACGCGACTATCTCGACAATGTCAGCGGTCGTGTCGAGCTGGAAGGACCGGTTGCGTTCAACGGCGCCGCCCTCACCTCCGACCTCAAATTTGCCCTGAAGAATTTTTCCGGCAAGGTCGGCCCAGTCCAGCTCACCAATGTCAATTCGGTGCTGGAGATCGACCGCCCCTGGCCGCTTTCGACCAAGCCCGATCAAGCGGTTGCGGTCGAGCTGGCCGATATCGGACTACCGCTCACCAATGCCCTGTTCCGCTTCAAGGTCAGCGACGGCAAGCGTCTCGATCTTGCCGAATCGCGGCTCGACATGGCGGGCGGCAAGGTGACGCTGGACCCGGCAACCCTCAGTTTCGACGCGCCGGCGCAAAATCTCCTTCTCAAGGTCGACGGCATCTCCGTGGGCGAGCTTTTCGACACGCTGGGCATTGCCGGCCTCACCGGCGAAGGGGCTATTTCCGGTGCGGTCCCCGTCACCATCTTCCCAGGCGGCATTGCCATTCCGGACGCCAAGCTGGCCGCTACAGCTCCCGGCGTCCTGCGCTATGACCGTGCCCAGGCGCCGCTTGCCCTGCAGAGCGCCGGCGAATCCGTCGCCATGGCGCTGGAGGCTCTATCCGACTTCCATTACGAAAAATTGATCCTGGATCTGACCCGGAACCTGACGGGGGATGTCGTGCTGGGCTTGCACATCGCCGGGCGCAATCCCAGTTTCTATGACGGCTATCCTGTCGAATTCAACCTGTCGGTCGAAGGTCGGCTCGATCAGGCCCTGAAGGAGGGCTTGGCCGGATATAAGGTGCCGGATATGATCCAGCAGCAATTAGAGAAGATCTCGCCTTGAGGGGTTGAAGAAGGATCCAATGTCGACAGATCGTCCCATGCTTCCGGCAGCGCGCATCGCAGCGCCCCTGCTGGCCGTTTCGCTCCTCGGCGCCCCGCTTCTTGCCGGCTGCAATCCGACCGTGAAGGTCGAGGCGCCGGACAAGCCGATCGTCATCAACCTCAACGTCAAGATCGAGCAGGAGGTTCGCATCAAGGTCGACAAGGATGTCGACAACCTTGTTTCGTCGAACCCCAATCTGTTCTGAGACGATCGGAAGAACATCATGATGAGCTCGTTCATGCGCAAATCCCTTGGCCAATTCCTCGCCACCCTCATGGTGATAGCGGCTCTGGCCGTCACAAGCATGCCGGCCCGTGCCGACGCCCTTGACGATGCACGCGCTGCCGGCCTCGTCGGCGAACGTGCCGATGGCTATGTTGCCTTGGTCGATTCCAACGCCCCGGCCAACGTCAAAAATCTGGTCAAGGACATCAACGACAAGCGCCGCGTCGCCTATCAGAAGATCGCGGCCGAAAAGGGCGTCCCGGTCGAGCAGATCGGCGCCATCACCGCTGAAAAGATCATCCGCGAAATCCTGCAGCCCGGCATGTACTACATGGACGCCACCGGCGCCTGGAAGACCAAGTAACCCGCATCGGCTTGGAGGGGGACGCCCGGCCATGACAGAGCGCCCGCTACCGCGCGATATTGACGAAACCTTGGCTCTCCTCGGCGAGGGCCGCTATATCGCTGACCGCGCCCTGGCGACGGCCGTCTTCCTGGCATTGAAGCTGAAGCGCCCGCTGTTCCTGGAAGGCGAGGCCGGGGTCGGCAAGACCGAGATCGCCAAGGTGCTGAGTGAGACGCTGGGCCGCGATCTGGTGCGCCTGCAATGCTATGAAGGGCTCGACGTCGCCGCTGCCGTCTATGAATGGAACTATGCCCGGCAGATGCTGGAGATCCGCCTGGCCGAGGCGGCGCATGAAGACGACAAAGGCAAGATTGCGGCCGATATCTTCTCAGAGCGCTTCCTCATCAAACGGCCCCTTCTCCAAGCCCTGGAGCCAAACCCCAAAGGCCCGCCGGTCCTCCTCATCGACGAACTCGACCGGACCGATGAGCCGTTCGAGGCCTTCCTGCTGGAAATCCTGTCGGACTTCCAGGTGACCATTCCGGAAACCGGTGTGGTGAAGGCCGCCGAGCCGCCCCTGGTCGTCATCACGTCGAACCGTACGCGCGAGATTCATGACGCGATCAAGCGTCGCTGCTTTTACTACTGGGTCGACTATCCGACGGCCGCGCGGGAGCTTGAAATCCTGCGCACCAAGGTGCCGGCGGCCGAGCGCGATCTGGCCGAGGAAGTCGTCGCCTTCGTACAGAAGCTGCGCGGACGGGAACTGTTCAAGCTGCCGGGCGTTGCCGAGACGATCGACTGGGCCGATGCGCTGATCCAGCTCGACCAGACCTCGCTGGCGGCTGAGGTGATCGACAACAGCCTCGGCGCCTTGCTCAAGTATCAGGACGATATCATCAAGATCCGTGGCACCGAGGCCGCCAAGATCCTCGACGAGATCCGCCAGGAGATCAGCCAGGCGCGCATCCAGGCATCCGCCCACCGGCTGTGAGCGGCATGAGCACCGGCGCAGCATCCCGCGACAGCCGCCTTTTCGAGAACATTATGCATTTCGCGCGCGTGCTGCGCGGGGCCGGCCTGCCGATCGGCCCCGGCAAAGTGCTCGATGCCATAGCCGCCGTGAAGGCCGCCGGCATCGGCAATCGTAGCGATTTCTATTGGACGCTCCATGCGGTCTTCGTCAACCGGCGCGACCAGCGCGAGATCTTCGATCAGGCCTTCCACGTCTTCTGGCGCAACCCGCAGCTGCTCAACAAAGTGCTGGGTCTGCTGTTGCCCCGCTTCAAAGACGAGGCACCGCGCGAGGACGAGGCGGAGCTTTCGCCCCGGGTTGCCGATGCACTGGCCGGCGACCGGCCACAGCAGGCGCCGGAGCCGTCGGACGAGGAAGAGGTAACGATCGACGCCAGCCTTACCTATTCCGAACGCGAACTCCTGCAGGCCAAGGATTTCGAGCGCATGACAGCCACCGAGTTGCTGGAGGCCAAGAAGCTGATCAAGGCGTTTCGACTGCCGATCATGGAAGTGCCGACGCGCCGGTTCCGCGCCGATCCGAACGGCCGACGCGTCGACCTGCGCGCCACCTTGCGGGCAAGCTTGCGTAGTGCCGGCACCATTCCGCTGAAGCTCAAATCGCAGAAGCGTCGGCATCCGCCACTGGTCGTGCTGTGCGACATTTCCGGTTCCATGAGCCGCTATTCACGGCTCTTTCTGCATTTTCTCCATGCCGTCACCAGCGACCGCGACCGGGTTCATACCTTCCTGTTCGGGACGCGGCTCACCAACATCACGCGCGATCTCAAGGCCCGCGACATCGACATCTCGCTGGACCGGGTCTCGAAGCATGTGCAGGATTGGTCGGGCGGCACCCGGATCGGGCCATCTTTGGCCGACTTCAACCGCAAATGGGGCCGCCGGGTGCTGGGGCAAGGTGCCATCGTCCTGCTCATCACCGATGGGCTGGACCGCGACCAGATCGAAGTGTTGAATGCCGAGATGGAACGGCTGCACAAATCCTGCCGGCGCCTCATTTGGCTCAATCCGTTGCTGCGCTTTGATGCCTACCAGCCGATCAGCCAGGGCCCCCGCGTGATGATCCGCCATGTTGACGATTTCCGCGCCATCCATAATCTCGCATCCATGCAGGACTTGACGCGCGCACTGGGCCAATCCGCCTCGTCGCGCCTGGAAATGAGGGCCGCCTGATGCATAGGGAAGAAGATTTGCTGCTGGTCGCCGCCGACTGGAAACGTGCCGGCCGGCAGGTTGCCGTCGCCACCGTGACAGCCACCTGGGGTTCCAGCCCCCGCCAGGCTGGAAGCCAGATGATCGTCGATGGTGACGGCCGCATGCTGGGTTCGGTCTCGGGCGGCTGCGTCGAAGGCGCCGTGGTGCGCGAAGCCATGGAGATCATGGCGGAGGGGAAACCACGCCTCCTCGATTTCGGCATCACCAACGAACAGGCCTGGGAAGTGGGCCTTGCCTGCGGCGGCAAGCTGCAGATTTATGTCGAGCGCGTCGAATGAAGCTGTCACTGATCGATCAGCTCTCCGATCTCATCGCCGACCGGAAGCCTGCCGCCCTCGTCACCGATCTGGCGAGCGGAACGCAGCAAGTCGTGGCGCTTGCGGATGCCACAGGCGACTTGGCTACCGCCATCGCCGCCGACAAGAGCGGCGAGTTGACCATCGACGGTCGGCGCTGCTTTGCCCTCGTGCGCAACCCGCCGGCGCGGATCATCATCATCGGTGCCGTTCACATCACCCAGGCCCTCGCGCCGATGGCGACCCTTACCGGCTACGAAGTGGTGATCGTCGATCCGCGCGGCGCCTTTGCGACCGCCGAGCGTTTTCCAGGCACGATCCTGTCGCAGGATTGGCCGGATGAAGCACTGACGGCGTTGAAGCCCGACAGCCGCACAGCGGTCGTGACGCTCACCCACGATCCCAAGCTCGATGACCCGGCGCTGGTCGTCGCGCTGCGCAGCGATGCCTTCTATATTGGCGCGCTGGGCAGCAAGAAGACACATGCGACCCGGGTCGAACGGCTGCTCGGACACGGTTTCACCGATGCGGAGATCGCGCGCATCCACGGGCCCGCTGGCCTCGATATCGGCGCCAAATCCCCGGCCGAGATCGGTCTTTCCGTCCTCGCCCAGTTGACCGCGGCCCGCCACAACAGGCCGACCGCGCGATGATCTTCGCCGATTTGCCGCTCGGCGAATGCATGGGCGCCATCCTCGCCCACAGTCAGCGCGTCGGCGCTGAGATGTTCAAGAAGGGCCGTCTCCTCACCAGCGCCGATATCGATGCCTTGCGCGCAGCGGGCCATCAGCGCATTGCCGTGGCAAAGCTAGAAGCGGGCGATGTCGGCGAAGACGAAGCGGCCCGGCGCCTGGCCGAAGCCTTGGTCGGTGCCGATCCCAACCTGACCCTCGACACCGCCTTCGCCGGTCGCGTCAATATCCATGCCGCGCATGCCGGTGTGCTGGAGGTCGACCGAGACGCAATCGATGCCTTCAACAGTGTCGACGAAGCCGTGACGCTTGCCACCCTTGCGCCGATGAGTGCCGTCGAGGCGCGGCAGATGGCGGCAACCTTGAAGATCATTCCCTATTCGGTGCCGGAAAAGGTGCTGCAGGCGGCCTTGGTGCGGCTCGTCGGAGCATCGCCCCTGCTGCGCCTCCACCCCTACCGGCCGCACCGCATCGCCCTCATCCAGACCGAACTGCCGGGCATCAAGCCGAGTGTCCTTGAGAAGACCGAGCGCATCACCGCCGATCGCCTGGCGGGCTTCGGGCAAGGGGCTCCTTCTCAAGCCCGCACGGGGCACAATCAGGCCGATTTGCGCGCCGAAATCGACCGTGCGTTGACTGCCCGTGCCGAGATGATCCTGATCGTCGGCGCTTCGGCGATCAGCGATCGGCGCGACGTCATTCCGGCGGCGATTGCGGCTGCAGGCGGCAACATTCTCCATTTCGGCATGCCGGTCGATCCCGGCAATCTACTGCTCCTGGCCGAGATCGGCGGGGTGCCGGTGCTGGGCCTCCCCGGCTGTGCCCGATCGCCCCGGCCCAACGGGTGCGACTGGGTGATCGCGCGCCTTCTGGCCGGCCTTGCGCTCGGCAGCAACGATATCCGTGCGCTCGGCGTCGGCGGACTATTGGCGGATATCCCGACCCGGCCGCTGCCACGTGAAAGCCGGCCACAAGCTGCCCGATCGCGTGTCGCAGCCCTTGTCCTTGCGGCGGGCAAGTCGAGCCGCATGGGGCGCAACAAATTATTGCTCGATTGGAGCGGCAAGCCCATCGTCGCCCATGTCCTCGACAAGGTCGCCGAGATCGGCTTTTCGGAAACGGTCGTGGTCACCGGCCATCAGGCCGGGAAAGTGAAAGACGCGCTGGGGGCCCGCCCCGGTGTGAAGATGGTGGAAGCCAGGGACCATGCAACCGGCATGGCGGCATCGTTGAAGGCTGGCCTCCGCGCGCTTTCGGCGGAATGCGATGCGGCGCTTGTCATTCTCGGCGATATGCCGCAGGTCTCGGTCGACCTGCTGAAACGCCTGATCGCCGCCTATCAGCCGCTTGAAGGGCGCGCCATCGTGCTGCCCGTGGCAGACGGCAAGCGCGGCAACCCGGTCTTGTTCGACCGCCGCTTCTTCGCCGACATGCTGCAGCTGGAAGGCGACGTGGGGGCACGCCATATCATCGGCACCAATGCCGAACTGGTGGCAGAGATTCCGGCCGACCCACACGAAATCTTCATGGATGTCGATACGCCCGAAGCCTATCAGCAATTGCTGACCGGGGTCGCACCATGACCCACGCTCTCTATCACGAGGCCTTGGTGGCGAAGGCCAGGTCCGCCGTCGGCAAAGGCCGCCTGGCGTCACCCACGGCAAGCGCGCGGCTCGACAACCCGCTCTGCGGCGACCGGGTGACGATCGACCTCGACGTCGCCGATGGATCGATCGGGGCGGTGGGCCACGATGTGAAGGGGTGTCTGCTGTGCGAGGCGGCGGCGGCGGCAATCGCCGAATGGGCACCGCAGAAATCGCCTGAGGTCGTCAAGGAAATGGTCAACGCCATGCGCCGCATGATGAAGGAAGGAGCGCCGGCGCCGGAACCCGGCATGGCGATCTTCACGCCCGTGCAAAGCGCCAAATCGCGCCGTGACTGCGTTCTGTTGCCCTTTGAAGCCCTGGAAAAGGCGCTGGCCGGGCTTCCGGCCGGCGACGCATCCTAGGCGGCTGGTGCCGCCGCGACCAGCAAATGGTCCGCCTGGACGGCGCAGCGCCGATCGCCCATGCGACGGTCTGCAGCGCGCCGGTCCCCAGCGCGTCGATCGCCCATGCGCCGCTCGACGAAGCGTTGGTCCTGGCCGAGAATACCGTCTAGGCCAAAGTGATTTTCCTGCCGCCGATCGGACATACGGCGATCGCCTGCGCGACGGTCATTGCCGCGCCGATCACTGGCGCGCCGATCGGTCGCGCGACGATCTTCCTGCCGGCCTTCCGCACGCATCCCAGCGCGCAGGTCGGTGGCGCGATGATCGCTGGCACGGCGGCCCGGATTGGATAGTTCAACCAGCAGCGCATCGCTCGACAGCGTCTGCAGCATCTCGGCTTTCTGCATGACATGCTGGGGAATCTCAGCCTCGCAGGCCGTGAGGACCTCGTGATGTTCGCGCGGATGGATGGCGCCCGGCATCGGTTCCAGCGAGCCGAACACGCCAATGCAGGTGGAACCGCTGCATTCGATGGGGTGATCGCCGAAGCGGTCGACCTTGCCCCCACTCGCCTTTGCGACACGGTCCCAGAATTGCTCGAGGCCCACCACCGAATAGCCGATGAAGCGGCGATAGCCCTTCATGCGCGCCAGCTTGAAGCCAAAGGTCGCCAGCGCATAGGCGACACCCCGATCGCCATAGCGACCTTTGCGGAAAGCCGGCAGGACGGCCAAGCGTTCGGGAATCACGAAATCAGCGAAATAGCGCAGGCGCATCGTACCCGCCGGCTTGCCGCCGACCTTGGCGATGATCTGCGTCGCGCTGAAATCGTTGCCGTCGAATTCCTCGTCTTCGGTGCAGCCATACTCGCCCACGAAGACCACCGACCGAATATCCATGGCTTGCGTCAGATCGCTCAGATTCTTAATGACCGAGACCTCGATCTGCGAGCGCGGCTCTATAACCCCCATGGAACCCCCAAAAGCCGCCCCGAGCGACCGATCCACACAGATTAGGAAGAATATAGATAAAATTTTACACGAATAAGACTAAAGCAAATCCTAACAGAAATCGGGAAAAAGTCGCGGAAAATAGGAATGCCGATCTAGATTCACTCAAAAGTTGTAATATGAAATCCAAGTTGCATGCATTGCATCCTTTAGATGCACCGCCCTCCCCTGATGTGATTTACCGACAAGCCAAAGCGACGTTTCCAAATGGTGAATAGTCTGTTGCGCTGCACCCACTCGATAGCGCTCCGGCAAAGGCGTACCTTTCACTTACTTCACCTTCAGGATCGCGCACGTCATGACCCAGAGCCTTCCCACCTATTTCATCTCGCATGGCGGCGGCCCTTGGCCCTGGCTGGATGATTGGCGCCAAATGCTGCATGGGCTGGAATTGTCGCTTCAGGACATGCCCCGCCAAATCGGCACCAAGCCGAAGGCCGTGCTCATGATCTCCGGCCATTGGGAAGAAGATGCGTTCGCGGTCATGAGCAGCCCGCGCCCGCCGATGGTCTACGACTATTTCGGCTTCCCCGATTACACCTACGACATCGTCTATCCGGCGCCGGGCGACCCGGCACTGGCACAGCGGGTTGCAGACCTCATCGCCGCCGCCGGATTGCCGACGCGGCTCGACCCCAATCGCGGCTTCGATCACGGCACCTTTGCACCGCTGGCCGTCATGTATCCGCAGGCCGACGTTCCCGTGATCCAGGTGGCACTCAAGGGAAATCTAGATCCGGCCGAGCATCTGAAACTCGGCCGTGCCCTGGCGCCGTTGCGGCAGGAGGGAATCCTCATCGTCGGCAGTGGCTTCAGCTTCCACAATCTGCGCCTGATGGGACCGCAGGGCGCCGCCCCGTCTGCCGCCTTCGACAATTGGCTGCAGGAAACCATCGTCGGCGCGGCACCGGCGGCACGCGAGGCCGGCCTGCTCGCCTGGAGCAAGGCGCCGGCAGCGCGTTTGGCACATCCGCGGGAAGAACATCTCATTCCGCTGATGGTGGCGGTGGGGGCCGCCCATGACGACAAGGCGACCTGCGTCTATCACGAAAACACGGTCTTCGGCGCCATCACCGCTTCAAGTTTCCGCTTTGATGCAGCTGCTTGAAGCGCTTAGTCGGCGACGACGAAGCGCTTCAGCGTGATCCGCTCGGCCACGAACAGGTCGCGCCAGGTCTTTGCCAGCGTTGCCGCTTCCTTGTCGGTGAGTGCGGGAAAGACGATCTCTGAAACATCGCCATCCGCATTCTTGCTGAGCTTGGCATTGAAATCGCCCTTGGCAATCGCCTTTTCGAACGGCGCGGCTGCCGGCTTCCAGGCAAGCACGATCTTGTCCGGCGCGGCTTCGTCGACCACGAACAGCATCCACGGCCCATCGGCATCCGAGCGCACGTCCAGGAAAAGCTGGTCGCCGACGCGGCGCAGATGCATTTCCATCTGGGCGCCCACCGGATTGCCGTCGGCATCGGCCTCTTCGACCTGGAACACGCCCTGGGCAGGATTCACGTCGGTCACGTGAAAGAAACCTGGTTCCTCACCGTCCCGGTTCGGCTCCGCCACCCAGGCCCCACTCCAGGCGCCAGGGGCGGCCTTCTCGGCAACGCCGATCAGTTGCGGATGCTGCACGAAACAGGCTGCAAGGCCCAGGAGCATCGTGAGCGACAGAAATTTCAAGTAGCGCATGGTCGACAAGTCCTTTGATCGTCATCGACGAAATCCACTGTCGACAATCTAAACTGGCCGACGCCCCCCCGCTATGACGGCGCGCACAACCGCTTCCCGGCCCATTCTAAGCCTGCAACGCCATGTTGAGCCCACTTAATGATAGTGAGCGATCGTGCGGCTGCCGGGAGGGCGCCGCGGCGCTGGATTCAGCAAAAATTCAGGAGCCCCTCAGGACGGCATGGGCCTATTTCAGGCATCCTCGCCCAATCACGCCCCCAGGAGAACTCGCCATGATCGCCCAGCACGATGCGTTCGAGGTCTTGACCGCCAATCTCGGCAACCTGCCGGGGGCGACTGGGCCGGCCTGCTACCTCGACCAGCTTTCAATTCAGCCAGCCGGAGACGGGCCGGAAATACGTGCAACCGACTTTTCCGTTGCCAAACCGCTCCTTCACCATTTGACTGACCTGACCAGGGCGATGTGCAGGAAGGTCACCCGCTACCGTGGCGCCGAGGACACCGTTTTCCGATCCCCCGCCCTCGGCCGCCGGCCCGGATAGTATCCACCGGTTCGGCAGCTTCACCTTCGACCTTGCGCGCGGCGTCCTGATCGGGGCCGAAGAGCCTTTGCTGCTGAGACCAAAGGCGCACCTGCTGCTGGCCCATCTTGCCCAGCATCTGGACCGCGTCGTGCCCAAGGCCGAGTTGATGGACGCCGTCTGGCGCAACGTCCATGTCAGCGAGGATTCACTCACCCAATGTGTCCGCGAGTTGCGCAAGGCGCTGGGCGATACAGATGCCCAACTATTGCGCACCGTGCCAGGTCGCGGCTACCTGCTCCATGCCGGGAATACGGCAAGCGCTTCGACCCAGCCCAGCGCACAACCGAGTGTCGCAGTGCTGCGCCTGCGCAACGAAGGAGCCGAGGCTGATACCGCCTTTGTCGATGGGTTCGGCGAAGATATCATCAATGGGCTGGCTCGTTTCCGCACTGTATCCGTGCTGGCGCGCCATTCGACTTTTGCGGCCGCGGCCGGTGACTTTCCAGACTGGCAAGCCGTCGGCAGGCAGTTGAACGCCCAATATCTGGTCGATGGTCGCCTGCGCCGCGATACCGATGGCGTCGCCGTGACTGTGGGATTGATCGACGCCGCTTCGGCACGGCAGATGTGGCGTGACCAGTTCGCCGCCAAGGGCACCGACATCTTTGCCCTGCAGGACGAGATCGCCCATCAGATCGTCAACAGGGTCGTGGCCCGCATCGAGGACGCCGGCAGGAGCGCGGCAGCGCGCAAACCGCCGGCATCGCTGGCTGCCTACGACCTGTTCCTGCAAGGTGTTGCCCGCCTGCGCGGCTACACGATGGATGACAATCTGGCGGCGCGTATGCATTTCGCTGCCGCTCTTGAGAAAGATCCGGCCTATGCGCCGGCGCTGGCCTATGCCGCACTCGCCGAGATCATCATTCACGGCTATGCCTCGGCGCCGGCGGACATCTTGCACAAAGCCGAGGATGATGCCGCACGCGCCGTGACGCTGGACCCGGAAGAGCCGCGCTGTCATCGCATTCTGGCTCTCATCCAGATCTATCTGCGCAAATTCGATGGCGCCGAGCATGCCCAGAAGCGGTCGCTGGAACTCAACCCCTACGATGCCGACATGATGGCGCAAACCGGCTTTCTGCGCACCATTCGCGGGCGACCAATGGATGGCCTCGCTTGGATCGAGCGAGCCATGCGCATCAACCCGATGCATCCGCCCTGGTATCATTTCGACCGGGCGACGGCGCTCTATTCACTAGGCGAATACCGAGAGGCAGCGGCCTGCCTGGGACGATTGCCCACCCTTACACCTTGGACGCTCGCCAAGCTTGCCGCCTGCTGCGCCAAAGCCGGCGATCTAGAAACCGCGCGCGGTTGCATTGACCGGATGCG
Source organism: Dongia sp. (assembly GCF_041910485.1). Lineage (GTDB taxonomy): Bacteria > Pseudomonadota > Alphaproteobacteria > Dongiales > Dongiaceae > Dongia. The sequence goes on along the minus strand of NZ_JAYRQR010000048.1, from coordinate 1,152 downwards.
CCGCACTGAGCCAAACTTCGACCCGCTGCACTATGCGCTGGTGGGCATCAGCTATGAACATGATGCCGATGTCGCACACCTGCGCGAAGGTATCGCCTTGGCCATGACTGTGGCGAGTTGAGGAGCGTTTCGATCTTGCCCACCACTGACCGGCCCGATCCGCGCCGATCGCCCCGCTTCCTGATCCCGGTCCTCGGCGTGACCCAGATCCTTGCCTGGGGATCGTCTTACTATCTGCTGGCGGTTCTGGCGGCACCGGTCGCAGCAGACACCGGCTGGTCGCTGTCGTGGATCGTTGCTGGCCTGTCGCTGGGCCTTCTGGCCGCAGGTCTCGTCGCCCCGCGCATCGGACACATCATCAAGCAGCGCGGCGGCAGGCCCGTTCTCATTGCCGGCAGCCTGCTTTTCGCCCTGGGGCTTCTCGTCATGGGGTTGGCACCGAATATTGTCGTCTTCGTTGCCGCCTGGATCATCATGGGCTTGGGCATGGCGGCCGGTCTCTATGATCCGGCCTTCTCGACATTGGGACGGCTCTACGGTCATGGCGCGCGGAACCTCATCACCGCATTGACGCTTTTCGGCGGGTTCGCGAGCACCCTGGGCTGGCCGCTCGCTGCTTTCTTTGTCGAGCATCTGGGTTGGCGCGGCGCCTGTTTCGCTTTCACGGCCGTTCATCTCGGTATCACACTGCCGCTTTACCTGTTCGCCGTCCCGAAAGAAGGTGCGCAGCCGCCAACCGAACCGGCGCCGATTGCAGAAGCATCCGCGGCAACGGTGCCGTCGCGCGGGCTCTTCATTCTGCTGGGGCTCACGACCCTGCTGTCGGCGGCGCTATCGACTGTGATCTCGATTCACCTGCTCACCATTCTGCAGGCTGACGGCATTTCGCTTGCCGGTGCGGTTGCGCTTGGCGCCCTTGTGGGCCCGTCGCAGGTCGGCGCGCGTTTCATCGAAAGTCTCATCGGCAAGTATCATCATCCGATTTGGACAAAGCTTGCCTCGGTTTTCTGTGTGGTGCTGGGACTTGGGTCCCTATGGCTGGGATTTCCACTGGTCGCGGCGACGCTGGTCTTTTACGGCGCCGGCATCGGCCTTGAATCGATTGCCCGGGCGACACTGCCGCTGGCGCTGTTCGGTCCAGCCGACTACGCG
>NZ_JAYRQR010000047.1:0-190501 GCF_041910485.1 Dongia sp. | reverse complement strand
GGGTTCGAGGTGCGACCAGCTGGTGGCGGTTTCCAGCACCACGTCGACGCTGCCGGGCCGGGCGCGGTAGCGCTGCAGGCGGGTGAGGAGCCAGTTGGCGGCCAGCGCCGGGTCCTCAATCCGCAGGCGCAGGGAGAGGCCTTTGAGGCCCTTGCGCATCCGGTCGGAGACTCGGGCGAGAATGCGGAAGGCTTGGGTGAGGTCGTCTTTCACTTCCTGGCCGACGCGGGTGAGGACGATGCCGGTCCCCTGGCGCTGAACCAGGGCGCCGCCGATTTCGGCCTCCAGGGCCTTGACCTGCTGGCTGACGGCCCCTGGCGTCACGTTGAGCTCGTTCGCCGCCTGGCGGACACTGCCGAGGCGCGCCACGGCTTCGAAGGCCCGCAGGCCGGGCAGGGCGGCAAGACGTCGCGGATTGTTTAGCATAGCTAAACATATCCGTTACTAACTATCGCGTGTCAATCGGGCAGTTCGGTCCTAAATTACCACCACGAAACAAATGCTGCAGGGCGGCATGAACCTCCGGATGAGGACATGCGACGGACTGCAGCTAAATAACTGGAGATTAGATCATGCTGACCCGTCTGTTCCTCCGTGGCCGCGCCAAGGCGATCTCGCCCAAGCTCGAGACGGTGCTGGCGGATTACGACGCCCACCTGTTGCAGGATATGGGGTTGCTGCGCGATCCGGCGAACCATCTGATGCGCGCCCCGGCCGAGTTCTATGCCTACGACACGAGCAAGTTCATGCCCGGTTTCGCCCACGGTTTCGAGGGCCCGAAAGCCGCCTGATCGGGCGCCTTTTCGGACCCTTTGAAAGACCCGGACTCGACCCGTTCCGGGTGACCCCTACCGAAACATCCCTGACTTCTGCCCGCCGCCATCGCCAGATCGCGGCGGGCCTTTGTTTTTATTGACTTTTTTCCGCCTGCAGCCGTGCCGCTTTTGTTGTGGCGCCGGGGCCGATCTGCTATCTTCCGGACGCGGTTTCGGGGGATCCCGCGCTGCCCAATAAAGCATTGAATCACAAGGCATAATTTCCAGTGACTGAAACGCCCGCCACACCCGGATTCGATATCGCGCCAATCAATATCGAAGAGGAGATGAAGCGCTCCTATCTCGACTATGCGATGAGCGTGATCGTCAGCCGCGCGCTGCCCGATGTGCGCGACGGCCTGAAGCCGGTCCATCGCCGCATCCTCTACGCCATGAACGAGGGTGGGTTCTCCTCCTCCAGCGGCTTCAAGAAGTCGGCCCGCGCGGTCGGTGACGTGATGGCCAACTATCACCCGCACGGCGATCAGGCGATCTATGACGCCCTGGTGCGCATGGCGCAGGATTTCTCGCTCAGGGTGTTGCTGGTCGACGGGCAGGGGAATTTCGGCTCGATGGACGGCGATCCGCCGGCCGCCATGCGTTACACGGAATCGCGCCTCTCCAAGGCGGCCGAGGCCCTGCTCGAGGATATCGAGAAGGACACGGTCGACTTCCAGGACAATTACGACGGCCGCGCCCAGGAGCCGGTCGTCCTCCCCGCGCGCTTCCCCAATCTGCTCGTCAACGGCGCCGGCGGCATCGCCGTCGGCATGGCGACCAACATTCCGACGCACAATCTTTCCGAAGTGATCGACGCCTGCTGTGCCTATGTCGACGATCCGGGCCTCGGCATCGACGATCTGATGCGCTTCGTGCCGGGGCCGGATTTCCCGACCGGCGGCATCATTCTGGGGCGCAATGGCATCCGCGAAGCCTATCATTTCGGCCGCGGCTCGGTCGTCATGCGGGGGCGTACCCATGTTGAGGAGATCCGCAAGGACCGCGAAGCGATCGTCATCACCGAAATCCCGTACCAGGTGAACAAGGCCCGCATGATCGAGCGCATGGCCGAATGCGTGCGCGAGAAGATCATCGAAGGCATCGCCGATCTCCGCGATGAGAGCGACCGCGACGGTGTCCGCGTCGTCGTCGAACTGAAGCGCGACGCGATGGCGGATGTGGTCCTGAACCAGCTCTTCCGCTTCACGCCGCTGCAATCCTCTTTCGGCGTGAATATGCTGGCGCTCAACGGCGGCAAGCCGGAGATGCTGACGCTGAAATCGATCATCAGCGCCTTCGTCGAGTTCCGCGAGGAAGTGATCACCCGCCGGACCATCTTCGACCTCGGTAAGGCGCGGGAGCGGGCCCATGTGTTGGTGGGCTTGGCAATCGCCGTCGCCAATATCGACGAGGTGATTCATCTCATCCGCACGGCGCCGGATCCGCAGGTCGCCAAGGAGCGCCTCCTTGCGCGCGATTGGCCGGCTTCCGATGTGGCGCCGCTCATCCGTCTCATCGACGACCCTGAACACCCGATGGGTGAGGGCGAGACCTATCGCCTCTCCGAAGCGCAGGCGAAGGCCATTCTGGACTTGCGCCTGCAGCGCCTGACCGGCCTCGAGCGGGACAAGATCGCGGAGGAACTGAACGGCCTTTCCAAGGAGATCACCGATCACCTGGAGACGCTGGAAAGCCGACCCAAGCGCCTCAATATCCTCAAGAACGAACTCATTGCCGTGAAGAGCCAGTTCGGCTCGGCGCGCAAGACGACGATCGAGGATTCCGAGTTCGAGCACGATATCGAGGACCTGATCCAACGCGAGGACATGGTCGTCACGGTGACTCATGGCGGCTATATCAAGCGCGTGCCGCTCTCTGCCTATCGGGCACAGCGGCGCGGCGGCAAGGGCCGCTCCGGCATGTCGACCCGCGACGAAGATTTCGTAAGCCAAGTCTTCGTCACCAACACCCATACGCCGGTCTTGTTCTTCTCGACCAAGGGCATGGTCTACAAGACCAAGGTCTATCGCTTGCCGCTGGGCAACCCGCAGGCGCGCGGCAAGGCACTGGTCAACATGCTGCCGCTGGGCGAGGGCGAGACCATCTCGACCCTGATGCCCCTGCCGGAAGACGAGGCGACCTGGCGCAACAGCCATGTCATGTTCGCCACCGCCAGCGGCTATGTGCGCCGCAATGAACTCAGCGATTTCGTCGATGTGAAGGCCAATGGCAAGATCGCCATGAAGCTGGAAGAGGGCGACAAGCTGATCGGCGTCGCCGTCTGCACCGACGAGAACGACATTCTCCTCGCCGCCAGAAGCGGCAAGGCGATCCGCTTCCCGGTGACCGATGTGCGCGTCTTTGCCGGCCGCGATTCCGTCGGCGTGCGCGGCATCAAGCTGGAGAGCGGCGACAATGTCGTCTCCATGTCGGTCCTCAATCACATCGATGTCGAGATCGAGGAACGCGACGCCTATCTGCGCATCGCCGCCCAGAAGCGACGCGGCAGCGAGGAGGGGGCGGCGGAACCCGACGAGGCGCCGGCAGAGAATGCCGTTACCCTATCCCCCGAACGCGTGGCAGAGCTTGAGGCCAAGGATGAGTTGATCCTCACCATCACGGCAAAGGGTTTCGGCAAGCGCACTTCGGCTTACGAGTACCGTGTCACCGGCCGCGGTGGCCAGGGCATCGCCAATATCGAAACGTCGGCCCGCAACGGGTCGGTTGCCGCCTCGTTCCCAGTGACCGAGCGCGACCAGATCATGCTGGTGACGGATGGCGGACAGCTGATCCGCTGCCCGGTCCACGACATCCGCGTCGCCCGTCGTCAGACCCAGGGCGTCACCGTCTTCAAGGTTGCCGGCGACGAACAGGTCGTTGCGGTCGCCCACCTGCCCGATATCGGGGATGAGGGCGAGGATGCCGAGGAAGCCAACGGCGAGGCGACCGAGGGACAGGCTCCCGATGCTGGAGCCGCGGGTGACGACGGCCAGGGAGACGACGGCCAGGGCAACGAAGGCGCGGGGGAAGGGGACAATGGCTGAGGGCAGCGGGGCCAAGCGGATCGGCGTCTATCCGGGTACGTTCGATCCGGTGACCAACGGCCACATGGACATCATCAAGCGGGCTTGCCTGCTTGCGGACCGGCTGATCATTGCCGTTTCGACCAACGCCGGGAAAGGCCCACTCCTCACCATCAACGAACGCATGTCGCTGATGAAGGCCGAGATTGCGGACCCCCGGAACGGCCTCGACCCGGACAAGGTCGAGGTACGTGCCTTCGACAATCTGCTGATGCATTTCGTCGAGGAGATGGGGGCCCAGTTCATCATCCGGGGCCTCCGCGCTGTTTCGGACTTCGAGTACGAGTTCCAAATGGCCGGCATGAATGCCCGCCTGGACCCGCAGGTCGAGACGGTCTTCCTCATGGCATCAGAGCGCCAGCAATTCATCTCCTCGCGTTTCATCAAGGAGATCGGGCGGTTGGGTGGCCGGATTGATGAATTCGTGTCGCCACGGGTCAATGACTATCTGAAGAAGATTTTCAGCGACGGCCGGTAACAGGCTGATTATAAAAAATTAAATTTCCCGCTGAGCGCTGGGGTGCAGACCGGTGATGAGGCTTGCTTTTTCACCCGGATAATGGGATTTCATCGCCGCCGCAGTTGAAGGTGGGGCCGGTAGCTCAGCGGTAGAGCATCTGACTTTTAATCAGAGGGTCGCGGGTTCGAACCCCGCCCGGCTCACCAGTCCACCCAAATTCCATTCACTTCAAAGCATTCGCTTCTCATCCAACAGCCGGCACGCGGCCAAGGGTGGCGAGCAGATCTGTCTGCGTGACCACGCCGGCGAGATGGCCCGCCGCATCCGTGATGACCGCCGCGTGGGTCTTGCCGTCGGTGAGTGGGGCGATGAGATCGATCGCCGGTCGGTCGGCCTCTGTCGTCCAGGCAGGCGACATGACGGTTTCGACCGTGTCGCCGGGGCGGAGCAATTCGCGCAGACCCACCGCGCCCACCACCTTCCCGGCTGGGTCGAGCACCGGCAGCATACGGAGGTTCCGGGTGAGCAGAAGCACCCGCGCATCCGCCGGCGGTGTCTGCGGTCCGACATGGACGATGTCCCGCGACATGATGTCGGCGCAGGTGAGGTTGCCATGTCCGCGCTCCAAGGCCCGCAGTTCGACCCGGGAGAGGAGGCGGTCGAGATCGCCCCGGTCGATGTCGAAGGTCTCGCCAAGATCGGCCAGCGCGCCGTCGATATCACGGGCTGTGAAACCGATACGGGTTCCCGGCGCCAGATCCCTGGTGCCATGCGTGTTGACGGGGGCGGGGGCTGGTCGATGTGGGTAGTTGTGCTTGAGCAACCGGTGGTAGGCGAGTCCAACCAGGGTGATCAGCGCGGCGTTGATCGCCACCGGATCGAGCGCGAAGAGGAAGCCGGCATCGGTCACAGCCTTGCCGCCCAGGACGGCAAGCAGGGCAGCGGCGCCACCCGGCGGGTGCAGGCATCGACAAACCGACATCGCAGCGATGGCGAGGGCCACGGCCAACCCGGCGGCAAGGATCGGATCCGGCACCAACAAGGCGACGGCGATCCCGACGAAAGCAGAGATCGAATTGCCACCGATGATCGGCCAGGGCTGGGCGAGCGGGCTCGCCGGGACGGCAAAGAGCAAGACGGCGGTCGCGCCCATCGGGGCCACCAGCAGGGGCAAGTGGGCGATCTCGTTCCCGAAACTGCCCGTGCTGAAGATTCCCAACGTCAGCCGACACAAGAGATAGGTGACGCAAATGCCGACCAGGGCACCGAGACAGGCGATGGCCCGGTCGCGCCAAGTGGCGCCGGCCAGGATCGGCAGAAAGAAGCGCGGCTTGCGACCGGTCGGGTCCGGCGGCGGTGGGCAGGAAGGCATGGGCGGACTACTCGGTCGTGAGGTTCGGCAGCAGGCGTCGGCGGGCCGTCGATCGGCGCCCTACCGATTGCACCATGCTCGGCCCACCCGCTGGTTGCAACTTGCCTCAGAACGGCGTCTTTTGCACCGTTAACCCATTATGCAAGCGAAGGAAAAACCCCTTTCATATCAAGGATGACAGGCGGCTCGGTTCCCCGATATAAGCCACCCATCGCTCTTGCCCATTAGTTACAGGATCTGCCTCTCATGAACGCCATCACGGTGAATGCAACGCTCGCTGAGTCCTTCTGGTCGGGTCTGGCCGCAAGCCGCTTGCGGCAGGTCCTGGCTGTCCTGGTCGGCACCCTTGCGCTCGCGATCTCGGCCCGCATTCAGGTCCCGTTCTGGCCGGTGCCGATGACGATGCAGACTTTCGTCGTTCTGATGATCGGTGCCGCCTTCGGTGCGCGTCTCGCGGTCGCCACCTTATTCACCTATCTCTTTGAAGGTGCCATCGGACTTCCGGTCTTCGCCACCGGTACCGGCCTTGCCTACATGACCGGGCCGACAGCCGGCTATCTGATCGGCTTCCTGGCGGCTGCGACACTTGTCGGCTGGTTCGCCGATCGCGGCCTCGGCCGTTCGGTCGCCACGACGCTGCTGGCCTTCGTTGCAGGCGAGGTCGTGATCTTCAGCCTTGGCACCGGCTGGCTGGCCGCGCAATTTGGTGTCGAGAAGGCTCTGTCTGGCGGCCTGCTGCCGTTCCTGCCCGGTGAAGGCGTGAAATTGGCTCTGGCTTGCGCCCTTCTGCCGGTTCTGTGGCGCCTGAGCCGGCGCTGATCATTCGCCAGAAAATCCTGTAGCCGTCTTCAGCTTTTGCGCGACGAGAGCCCGGGGCAGGGCAACCTGCTGTGCGACGAGCTTGTCCGCTAGATCTCGACCGCTTGGACGATCATTTGCTGAAAGAGGTTGGCTCAGCCGCGCCGACGCCGGAACGGAGGCGGCCACACGCTGTTGGCCGCCGCAAAGGGTCCGGTGACTGGTGATTCGGATGACGGGGAGAAATGGTGCCGGCAGAGGGATTTGAACCCCCGACCTTCGGTTTACAAAACCGCTGCACTACCACTGTGCTATGCCGGCGACTTTGATTACTGGTTACTGCCCAATGCGTTATCGCCAAGTGCGTCAGAGCGCAACTCACTGCGACTGCCCATCGGGCCAGGATTGCAAAGTACGGCCCTACATAAACAAGCTTTTCCGAGGAGGGAAGGGCCTTCGACTGGCAAACCGACCTGAGACGCCAGAGAAAATTGGCCGGACAGGCCCTCTGATGAGGGGCCCAGAAACGATTGCGGACGTCCAGTGGGGATGGCACCAGACGTCCGCGGTCTGAAGCGGAGATGGGGACGGTTGGGTGACCCCGCTTCATGGAGAGAAACTAGGGTGTCACGCGTCGGCCGTCTGTGACTGGGGTCACAAAGACTGAAAAGACAGGTTCCTGTCGAGTGACTAGGTGACGCACTCATTGCTTGGCGTGGCGGCGGAATCTCGTTAGGTTCGCCGCCCTGTCCGATTGTCAAAACGGGGTTATCCGTGGCTTACGAGTTCACCGTCAAGCGCTGGTGGCGCAAGTTCAAACGCTATCTGGGCTGGCGGCTGCGCAATCCCTTCGCGCCCTATGAGGACTATTACGTCTATTCGGTGATGAAGAAGATCCGCCACGGTGCAGGTCATCCGGCCATCGGCTCGGCATCCCGGCCCGTGCGCGAGCATACCGAACTTCTCGATTTTCTTAAGAGGTACGGCCTCCAACCAAATGATGTCGCGGTCGACTATGGCTGCGGCTCGTTGCGCCTTGGTGCGGCTGTCATCGATTTTCTGGAGCCCGGCAAGTTCTGGGGCGTCGACATTACTGACGAGTTCTACAAGCTGGGTCTAGAGGCGCGTGATCCAGCATGGGTGCAGCAGAAGAAGCCGAAACTTGGAATTATCAATCCAGAGACCTTGGCCAAAGTGCAGGCAGACAAGCCCCGGTTGATCGGCTCATGGCATGTCTGCTCAAAGGTTCCCGAGGCGCGCCTCGACAGCTATATCGGCAACATCGTGTCGCTGATGTCACCGGGTAGCATTGCCATCATCCATTTCCCCGAGACTGCGGAGCGGCGACAATTGTCGGGTCTGGCCTGGAGCAGCCCGCGTTCGCTGATGGAGAAAGTGGCGCGCCGTCACGCCCCGAATGCAACGATCAGCTTCGATCCGTTGACTGACAAAGAGGTTGATGGCATTCGCCAGACATTGCTCGTCATCCGGACTTGAAGGGTTTCAGGACTTTGGTGCGATCCGGCCACTGAGCCGGTAGCGACTGCCCGGATAGACAAGCCGCACGTGGCTTACGGGTTTGCCAGCCGACCAGGTGCGGCGGGTGAGCTGCAGGCACGGCTCCTGCGCATCGATTTTCAGCAGCTTGCGTTCGGTCGCGTTCGGCAGCACCGCCTCGATGATATGCTCGGCTTCTGAGATGGGCGCGATTGCGGTCAGATAGACATAAGGTGTCTGGCGCGTGAAATCCTGATCGAGATAAGCGGCTGCGTGCCGTGGATCGACATAGCGGTCCTCGATCTGTACCGGCAGCTCATTTTCCCGGTGCAGAAGAAGCGAGTGGAAGACCCTCGTCCCGGGCCTGACGCCAAACGTTGCAGCGACATCGTCCGGCGCTGCTTCGGCCTTCAGGCTGATGACCTCAGCCCGATGCTCGTGGCCGCGCTCGGCAATCTCCTCGGCGATGTTGCGGACTTCGAAGAGGGCGGCCTGTGGCTTGACGTTCGCCACGAATGTCCCGACCCCCTGGACGCGCGTGAGGACGCCCTCAAGCGTCAATTCGCGCAGGGCACGGTTGATGGTCATCCGGCTGACCCCGAACGCCTTGACCAATTCCGCCTCGGATGAGATCCGGTCACCCGCATTCCAAGTACCAGCCGATATGCGGTCGGCGATCATGCGCTTGACGCGCTGATAATGTGGGACGATGTCCTGGTTCATTCGATGTGCGCCCAGATCAATGACCGGACTCGACAGATTTGCCGAAATCCAAGATATATATACATGTATAGACAGCTATTCGGATAGCCCCCATGCCCAAGTCCCTTTTTGCGCCAACAGCGTTGTTGCCCGAAGGTTGGGCACAGAATGTCCTCGTCGAATTCGACCGCAGCGGAATCATCACCAAGGTCCATGTCGGTGCTAGCGCACCTCAGGACGCTGTTCAATGCCAGGGGCCGGTCATCCCGGGAATGCCGAACCTGCATTCGCATGCGTTTCAGCGTGCGATGGCGGGACTCGCCGAGGTGGCGCTCAATCCGGAAGACAGTTTCTGGACATGGCGCGACGTCATGTACCGCCTGGTCGGCCGCCTGACACCGGACCAGGTGGAGGATATCGCACGTTATCTCTATATCGACATGCTGAAGGCCGGTTATACGGCGGTGGCGGAATTCCACTATCTGCACCACGATAGTGATGGCCGGCCTTACGCGGACCCGGCGGAAATGTCTCGGCGTGTCTTGCGCGCTGCCGAGCGAGCCGGCATCGGCATGACGCTGCTGCCTGTCCTCTATGCTCATGGAGGCTTCGGGGGAAGGCCGCCAAGTGACGGGCAAAAGCGTTTCATCCATTCGACCGACGGCTATCTCAAATTGCAGGAGACCCTTGCCAAAGATTGCCAGGGGCCAGGGCGGAGGCTCGGTTTCTGCTTTCACTCGCTGCGCGCGGTGACGCTGGAGCAGATCAAAGAAGTACTCGGCAGCAGTGCAGACGACCGCCCCGTTCATGTCCACATCGCCGAGCAGCAGAAAGAAGTCGACGATTGCCTGGCCTGGAGTGCGCTGCGACCGATTGAATGGCTCTACGACAATGTTGCCGTCGACGGCCGTTGGTGCCTCATTCATGCAACGCACGCGGAAGCCAATGAAGTGACTGCCATGGTGACGAGCGGCGCGGTGGCGGGCCTTTGTCCGACCACCGAGGCCAATCTCGGCGACGGACTGTTTCCGGCCGTGGACTTCGCGGCTGCGGGTGGCCGGTTTGGGATCGGGTCCGACAGTCACGTCTCGTTGAGTGTCGTTGAAGAACTGCGATGGCTGGAATATGGCCAGCGGCTGAAGCATGAGCGGCGCAATCGCCTTCATGATGCCAACAAACATGTGGCGGGCTATCTCTATCGGTCGGCGCTCGCCGGTGGCGCGCAGGCTCTGGGGCAGAATATGGGGCGCATTTCCGTGGGAAGCCGAGCCGATCTGGTCGTGCTGGATGGCCAGCACCCGCTGCTGGCGCATGTCGAGAAGGACGACATCTTGGGGCGTTGGCTTTTCGCCGGCCTCAACCGCATGGTGAAGGATGTGATGGTCGGCGGCGATTGGGTCGTGCAGGATGGTCGGCATGCCGATGAGATCGAGGCAGGTCGCGCCTTTGCTGCCGCCGTGAAGGCTGCAATCTAACCTTAGCTTCAAGCGGCTATAGCAGCTGCATTTCAAATCCGGCGGGCGCATCCGACCGGGCAATCTCGCCGAAGACAAGTCCGCCATAGATGAGATTCGGTGCGACGAAGCAGGCAACGCCCTCGACAAAGCGGGGGACCTTGTCGCGGATGGAGACGATCTGGCGCATCCAGATGGGCTTGTGCTCAGCGGCACAGCGGTGAAAACCGGCAAGGACGTCGGCACTATAGGGGCCGTGGAGAAACTCCTCCAGATCGTGACCACGCAGGTTCCGCTCGAATGCCCGATCGAGCGCCGTCCCGGTTAGACGGACGCGCAGATGAGAACCTGCAGCCGAATCCGGATGCAACTCGAGGATAAAGAGGTGCGGCAACACCTGTGGTGGAACTGCGAGCGGATCGAATGCCCCGACACCCTTGAGGCGTAGAAGCGCATCGGCGATCTGTTGCAGAATGGGATGCATCAAGGTTCTCCGATCGAACCGACGCCATGATCATCCCACGAACAAAACGGCCGTGCCAAGATCAGAGACCTTGCGTGGCAGCCGACCTCGGCTTTTCAGCCGAGGTCGGTGTCAGTCCTATGCCTGTTGAGTCTTTAATCCCTTCAGGAAAAGAAAATCGAACGCCAGCGCAACCAGGATGGAGGCGCCCGTCAGCGGAAAGAGAAGGCCAAGGGCGGCGACGATAGCGATAACACCTTTCGCCAGGCGATAGCTCGGTATCGTGCGCGGAGCACCGAGGCTGCCTTTGGGACGTCGCTGCCACCACATGACAATAGCCGAGACGGACATCAGGATGATGGCCAGGCATGCGGCCAGCATGACCAGCTGATTGACCCGGCCGAATTGCTGCCCCATATGCACGCTGACACCCCATTCGATCGCTTGACCGACCGGACCCAAATCCTTGAAGCCGGCGTCGAAGAGAACTTTCCCGCTGTATTGGTCGAGGTGGATGATCCGCTCCAGCGCAATTTCATCGGGATAGACGGAGGCCGAAAAGACGCCCTCCGGACTCTGCGGCAGATCGACAACATAGCCGGGTTGGATTCCAAGCTTATCGAAAGTCGCGACGGCCTGGTCGATGCTGAAAGCCGGGGCTCCCGTCGGCGTCGATTCCGGCATCGGCGCCTGTTCCATCGTCCAGTTGATCTGGCTCATCGCATCTTGCATCGGCACGGTCGAGACGGGGATGTCGTCCCAGTAACCGGTCGGATAGCCGAGCCCAGCCTGGTTGGCATAGGTGTTGACCTTGTCACCCCAGAAGCCCGACCAGGGGAGGCCGGTCACAGCCAGGAAGAGGATGACCAATCCAGTGTAGATCCCGGTCACGGCGTGCAGATCCCGCCAGAATGGCCGCCGCCGCGTCCCTTGTCGGATTTTGAAGGTACCAACATCGCGCCCGCGTGGGAGCCACAGATAGATGCCCGTGATGACCAGAATGATGGCCCATCCGGCCACGATTTCTATCACGCGGTTGGCGACCCAGCCGAAATATTCGAGGCTGTGGATCTTGCGCACCAACTTCATGAACGGGGTCCCCGCAAAGCCCGCATCGCCGAGAGTGCCCAGGACGGTGCCGTCATATGGATTCACATAGACCCGTTCTTTGCCGGCCTCGGACTTTACCGTCACGATGGCTGCGGAATCGGCGCTGGAAGGTGGTACATAGGTTGACGGCTTGCCCGGATGGCTCGCCAAGGCGTTCTCGACGATCACCGATGGCAACAGCATCTCCTGCGGCTGCGCGGCAACCTGCAGGTAAGAACCGTAGAAGGCGTTGTTGATCTCATCTTTGAGGAGATAGATCCCGCCGGTCACGGCCAGCATGATCATGAAGGGAATGACCAAGAGGCCCGCGTAAAAGTGCCAGCGCCAGATGGTCCGATAGAGTGGCGGCAGCGTCAGCGCCGCCGCCTCCCGAGTTGGAAGTGACATGAAAAATCCCTCGATTTAGGCCGCGCGAAGAACCCGCCCGGCCATTGCGACTGATGGAAGTGTGGCTTCGGTTAGGTCAGTCGAACCGGAGGGGCGCGATTGGCGAGGTCTGAGGGAAAGCGAGACGCCGGCAGAATGTGCGGCGTGGCAATGGCGCGCGGAGCCGGGGCGGAGCAGGGTGCAACCGGCATGAAGATGGGCGCTGGCGGCTGCGGCAGCGCAATCTGCCCGCCGATCCCGATGCAGGCAGTCTTGCAGTTGAAGCAATCACGATCGCTGGCAGGACTGCCAGGCGCTTGCTTGGTCGGCGTGGAAACGGCGCCGTCGGCGCACAAACTGACGAGGCCGAGTGCCTGCTGCTCGGCCATTGCAAACGCATGGGTGCTGGCCAGCGCCGTGCCCAGAACCGATTGCAGCAACAGGGCATAGGCGAGCGCCAACGTCCGGAGGACCGGGCGGTTGAAGGCAATCAGCGATGGTCGCGTGCGGCGCATGGGCTTCTTTTACGCGGCCGAGCGCTAAGCGGCAAGGGTGGCGCTGCGGCGATCAGGCGGGGCGCCAGCGGGCCAGGGTCTCGACAAACCGCGACAAAGGCTCCTGTACGCGCGTGGCGAGGTGGGGTTGATAGTCGAAAGGCGCCTCTTCGCGCATATAGGTGCGCTGTGCCAGTTCAAGCTGAACCGCGTGGATACCATTCGCCGGTTCACCATAGTGGCGCGTGATATAGCCACCCTTGAAGCGACCATTGACGACCCGTTCGTATCCCGGCACGTCGCACGCCGCGGCCAGCGCCGTCTCAAGTTCGGCCGCGCAGCTCTTGCCGTCGTTCGTGCCGATGTTGAAATCGGGCAATTCACCACTGAACAAGCGGGGAATGAAGCCTTTGATCGAATGGGCGTCGAACAGAACGGCATAGCCATGCGTGCTCTTGATCCGCGCCAGTTCGGCGCCGAGACGATTGTGGTAGGGCTCCCAAATCTCCGTTAGGGCCCGCGTCCTGACCCCATCGCCGGGCGCAGCACCTTGCCGGAACAAGGGTTGGCCGTCGAAAAGGATATCCGGGTACAGGCCGGTCGTCGCCGTCGCGTAGAGCGGTTTGTCGTCCGAGGGGCGATTGAGATCGATGTTGAAGCGCGACCAGCGCGCGACCAACAAGCCAGCGCCCAAAGTGCGCGCAAAATCATAGAGGCGCGGCAGATGCCAGTCGGTATCACAAAGGCCCTGCGCTTCCGGCGTGAGGCCATCTTCGACTTCCGGCAGCAACTCCGTGCCGACATGTGGCATGCTGATGAGAAGTGGGCTCGTCCCTGGGATGAAGTCGTAGGCCTGCAGCATTACCCATGTGCTTTCAGTGAAATGACCACCAGCCGTGCTTTGGGGCTGAGGACAGTGAGTTTCGTCAGCGCTGTCGTCTCACTGTCGAGGCGCAGCGTATCAGCTTCGGACATGGTGTGCCCAGCGACCGACACGCTGCCTTCCAAGAGGTGCAGCAGCACAAGCGGTGCGACGGCGAGGGTCAGGTTCTGCCCCTCGACAAATTGGAAGCCGTTGACGGAGGCGGCGCCCCATTCATGCCGCACCATGACGTTGAAATCCTGGATAGGGCCGTCGACCAGACGGCAATCCGTTTTCCATTCACCTTTGAAGGAATGCGGTTGAAGCGGTTTTGAGAGGACGACCGGTGGTGCACTGTCGCCAAAACTCAGGACCATGCCATGCCCTTTCACCAGCATGATCGTCCGGTCGATGCCGTTGAACGCCGAGAAGGGGCCCGAGGTCGCCACATCTGCAATCGACAGGCGCCAATTGAAGCCGCCATCGGGGGCCGGGTCCTGTAGCAATTCCAGTGTCGACCCGCCGCCATTCTTCCACGGCATGCGCTTGTAGTCCGCAGGACCCAAGGCAGTTACGCGCATTTCTTTACCCACGTACCGTTCTGAATAATGCCGCTGCAGGGATTGCTGCCGAACCAATAGCTGAGTTCCGCCGGCCGTTCGACCGACCAGATCGCGATATCCGCATTCATGCCCGCCTGCAATTGGCCATGCGTCTTCTGCAGGCCGAGCGCTCTGGCCGCGTGCCGGGTCGCCCCGGCCAGCACTTCCTCCGGCGTCATGCGGAAGAAGGTCGTAGCCATGCTGAGCATCAGCAGCAACGACAATGTCGGCGAAGTACCGGGGTTGTGGTCGGTCGAAATGGCAATCGGCACCCCGGCCTTGCGGAAGGCATCGACCGGCGGCAGTTTGGTTTCGCGCAGCGCATAGAAGGCGCCGGGCAGCAGTACGGCAACAGCCCCGGATTTCGCCATGGCGGCGATGCCGTCATCGCTGACATATTCCAGATGGTCGCAGGAGAGTGCGCCGAATTCGCTCGCAAGCTGCGTCCCGCCTTGGTCCGAGAGTTGCTCGGCATGAAGTTTCACTGGCAGGCCGAGGCGCTTGGCGGTCTCGAACACTCTGCGAGTCTGCGCGGTGGAGAAGGCGATTTTTTCGCAGAAGGCATCGACGGCATCGGCAAGACCTTCCCGCGCGATTGTGGGGAGAATCTCGTTGCAGACTTTATCGATATAACCGTCGCTATTGCCGGCGAATTCGGGCGGCAAGGCATGGGCTGCCAGACAGGTGGTGCGGATAGTGACCGGGTGTATCTCGCCCAGGCGCCGTGCTGCCGCCAGCTGCTTACGTTCATTCTCAAGGTCGAGGCCGTAGCCTGATTTGATTTCGATTGTCGTGACACCTTCCGCCGTGATCTCGGCAAGGCGTCGGGCGGCGCTGGCCGCCAGGCTGTCGATCCCGGCGGCACGCGTCGCCTTCACAGTTGAGGCGATGCCGCCGCCGGCCTTGGCGATCTCCTCGTAGGTGGCGCCTTTGAGGCGAAGTTCGAATTCGGCCGCCCGATCGCCGCCATAGACGAGATGCGTATGACAATCGATAAGGCCGGGACTGACCCAGCGCCCGCCGAGGCGTACATGCTCTTTCGCATTACCGGTAGGAAGGTCGCTTAGCGCCCCGACCCAGGCAATCTTGCCGTCCTTCAGAGCGATCACGGCATCTTCGATCGCACCATAGGGATTGCCGTTCTCCGACATGGTGGCGGCACGGCAATCGGTCAGCAGGATATCCCAGGTCATTTGCGTGCCGTGGTTTACTTGTTCAGCATCGGCAGATTTAGCCCTTGCTCGCGGGCACATTCAATGGCCGTTTCATAGCCCGCATCGGCGTGGCGCATAACACCAGTGCCGGGATCATTCGTCAGCACATTGCGCAGACGCTTATCCGCATCTTCCGATCCATCGCACAACACAACCATGCCCGAATGTTGCGAGAAACCGATGCCGACGCCGCCGCCATGATGCAGGCTGACCCAGGTGGCGCCTGATGCCGTGTTGAGTAGGGCGTTGAGAAGCGGCCAGTCGGAGACCGCGTCCGACCCGTCGCGCATCCCCTCCGTTTCGCGGTTGGGGCTGGACACGGAACCAGAATCAAGGTGGTCGCGGCCGATGACGATCGGCGCCTTCAACTCGCCCTTACGCACCATCTCGTTGAAGGCGAGGCCAAGACGCATGCGTTGGCCCAAACCCACCCAGCAGATGCGCGCGGGCAGGCCCTGGAACTTGATACGGCTACCGGCCATGTCGAGCCCGTTGTGGAGGTGCTTATCGTCCGGGATCAGTTCCTTAACCTTGGCATCGGTCTTGTAGATGTCTTCAGGATCGCCAGAGAGCGCCACCCAGCGGAACGGACCGACGCCGCGGCAGAAGAGGGGGCGGATATAGGCCGGGACGAAGCCCGGGAAATCGAAGGCGTTGGCGACACCCACTTCTTTGGCCATTTGGCGGATGTTGTTGCCGTAATCAAAGGTGGGGATGCCCATCTTGTGGAAGTCGAGCATCGCGCGAACCTGGATCGCCATCGATTCCTTGGCGGCCTTCACGACAGCTGCGGGGTCCTTCTGGCGCATTTCGGCGGCCTTGGCGAGGCTCCAGCCGGCGGGGAGATAGCCGTTCAGCGGGTCATGGGCACTGGTCTGATCGGTGACCATGTCGGGACGGATGCCGCGCTTCACGATCTCCGGGAAAATCTCGGCAGCGTTGCCGAGGAGGCCGATGGAGATTGCCTTGCCGTCCTTCTTCGCCTTTTCCAGGATGGCAAGGGCCTCGTCGAGCGAATTGGCTTTCACGTCGACATAGCGCGTTTCAAGCCGCTTCTCGATACGGGAAGGTTCGCATTCGACAGCGATCATCGATGCGCCTGCCATAGTTGCGGCCAGCGTCTGCGCGCCGCCCATGCCGCCGAGGCCACCGGTAAGGATCCAGCGTCCCTTGAGATTGCCGCCGTAATGTTGGCGGCCGGCTTCGACGAAAGTCTCGTAGGTTCCCTGCACGATGCCCTGGCTGCCGATGTAGATCCACGATCCGGCCGTCATCTGCCCGTACATCATCAGGCCCTTGGCATCGAGCTCGCGGAAATGCTCCCAGGTTGCCCAATGCGGCACGAGGTTGGAGTTGGCAAGCAGTACGCGCGGCGCGTTTTCATGGGTGCGAAAGACACCAACAGGCTTCCCGGACTGGATCAGGAGAGTCTCGTCCCCTTCCATCTTCTTCAGCGTTTCGACGATTTTGTCGAAGCAGGCCCAATTGCGCGCGGCCTTGCCGATGCCGCCATAAACCACTAGTTCGCCCGGATTCTCGGCCACTTCTGGATCGAGATTGTTCATGAGCATCCGCAAGGGAGCTTCCGTCGCCCAGGATTTGGCATTGAGTCCGGTACCACGGGGAGCACGAATGACGCGCTGGTTGCTGGACGTGACGGAAGCGTTCATGGAGCAGACCTCTGTTGGGCAACTTGTATAGACAGGTATGGACAATATCATCGTGCCTGAGGGCAGGCAAGTGTTGCGCGTTCTTATGGCGGCGCAGCCAAAGCCTCTGTAAGCTTATTTCTTAACAGGGGTAGGCGGGGGCGGAATGTCTAATGAAATGAAGGGCGTACTGCTGGCGATCGGCGCTACGGTCGGCTGGAGCCTGAGCGGCGTCTTCATTCGTTTCGTCCCAGAGATCGATGCCTGGACCTTCAATGCCTATCGCGGTGCCAGCATGAGCGGGGCGTTGCTCCTGTGGATGCTGCTGCGCTATCGCGGCGAGACCCTTTCGCATTTTCGCCAAGCGACTTTGGTGCCGTTGATTGCCACGGCTGGTTTTTTCGGCATCGGATCTTCGCTCTATATCCTGGCCATGCAGAAGGCGAGCGTGGCCGCCGTCTCTTGTGTCGCGGCCACGTCGCCGCTCTTTGCCGCGCTCCTGGCCTGGGTATGGCTGCGGGAGCGGACGCGACTTATCGTCTTTGCCGCCATTTTCATTGCTCTTGGTGGTGTGGCGATCGTCGCCTTCGGTGAAAGCGGGGCCTCTCTCTCCGGACTTGAAGGCGCGCTGATCGCGCTGCTGGTGGCTCTCTGCTTTGCGGGCCAAAGCGTCACTTTGCGCCGCTATCACTCCGTCGAAATGGCACCATCACTCATCGTCGGCGGCATCGGAATCTTCGTCGTGGTCTCCCTGACCCAGGGTTTGGCACCGATCAGCCTGCAGCAATTCTTGACCTTGGCGGCAATGGGCACGGTGCAATTGGCGCTGCCGCTGGTCCTCTACATGCGAGGTGCGCGCTATGTGCCCGCTGTTCAGATGGTTCTGATTTCGTTGGCCGACGCATTTCTGAACCCTTTCTGGGTCTGGCTCGTACATGGCGAAGTCCCTGAAACCAGCGTATTCTTGGGCGGCGCCTTGATCCTAGGTGCGATCGCTGCCGTTACTTTGCGCCGCGCCGCGCCCGACACGACCATGCCAGCAACTTGAAAGCGAGCCCATGAAGTTCGACAGCGTCAATGTGATGAGTGAAATCGTTCAGCATGTCTCTGAAGACGATCCGCTATGGGTTCCGCTGACCGATCAGGTGCAGTTGCGGCCATTGATGTTCGATTGTTCGAATGGCGCGTGGTCGAACCTCTTGAAGGTGACGCCGGGAGGTAGCCTCGCTTGCCACTATCACACGGCACCCGTACATGCCTTTGTGGTCGCAGGCGCATGGCGTTATCTGGAACATGATTGGGTCGCCGATACCGGCAGCTTCATCTATGAGCCGCCGGGAGAGGTGCATACGCTGGTCTCAGACGAGAAGCGGGGCATGACAACCTTTTTCGTCACGCGCGGCTCGCTGATCTACACCGATGCTGCCGGTAAACAGATCGGCTATGAAGATGTCTTCACCCGGCTTGCACGGTTCCGTGAGCATTTGGCGAGTCAGGGGCTGGATCAGACAATTGCTGATCAATTGATTCGCTGAACTTGGCGGCGATCAGCGTGTAGGCGACGGGTACCACGAACAACGTGAAAAAGCTGCCGAAGGTCAGGCCGCCGACGATGACCCAGCCGATGGCTTGGCGCGATTCAGCGCCGGCGCCTTCGGCATAGGCGAGCGGTATTGTGCCCAGGACCATGGCGCCTGTCGTCATCAGGATGGGACGCAGGCGCAAGACAGCGGATTCAATCACTGCCTGCTCAAGGTCAAGACCGGTCGCGCGTCGTTGATTGGCGAATTCGACGATCAAGATGCCGTGCTTGGTGATAAGGCCGATCAGAGTTACGAGGCCAATCTGGCTATAGACATTGAGCGTCCCGCTGGTGAGGCTCATCGCCAGCAGCGCACCTGTCATGGCAAGCGGCACCGTCAGCATGATGATGAAGGGGTCCCGGAAACTCTCGAATTGGGCTGAGAGGACCAGATAAATGAACGCCAAGGCCAAGATGAAAACGGTCAGGCCGCTCTGGCTGGAAGCCCGCAGTTCACGCGATTGGCCGGCATAATCGACCTGCATATTCGCCGGCAGGGTGCGGTCCGCAATCTCCTGCAGAGCATTGATGGCGTCGCCGGATGTATATCCGGGGCCAGCATTGGCCGAAATCGTCGCTGCACGCAACTGGTTCCAGCGGTTGAGGTCCTTTGGCGAAACCGTCTCGCGCAGGCTGACGAGATTGGAAAGTGGCACCATGCTGCCGCCGGCCGCGCGCATATAGATCAGCTTGGCCTGATCGGGCGTTGAGCGAGACCGGTCATCGACTTTGACGACAACGTCATATTGGCGACCGTCACGCTTGAAGCGCGTTACGTCTCGACCGGCAAGCAGAGACTCGATCGTCGTCCCGATGCGCTCCACATTGATACCGAGATCGGCCGCTTTGTCGCGATCGACGGAAAGGCGAATCTCTGGTTTGGACAGTTTGAGGTCGGAGTCGGGGTTGGCAAGGCGTGGGTCGTCACGTGCCGTATCCAGGATGGATTGAACGACTTCATCCAATTCTTCGTAGCTTCCGGTGCTGAGTACCACTAGTTCAGCCGCCTTGGTGTTGGGGCTTTGTCCAAGAGACGGTGGGACATTGGCAAAGACGTTGACGCCGGGCAACTGAGTCAATGGGGCGCGCAGGGATGCAGCGATCTCCTTCGACGATCTATCACGTTCATCCCACGGCTTCAGGCGTAACGGTGCCATGGCTTGCGATGGACTCTGGTTGCCGGCAACCGTGAAATAGGAGCGCAGTTCCGGTACCGTGGCGAAAATGCTCTCCATCTTTCTAACATAGCTCGACGTGTATTCGATGGTGGCGCCTTCAGGCCCGGTGACGGAGGCAAAAAGGATGCCGCGATCCTCCACCGGGGTCAGTTCGTGTTTCAGTCCCGAGAACAGCCAGACCGCGGAAGTCGCCACCAGCAGAACGACGATGACGACAAGCCAGCGCACGGCCATGCAGGCGCGCAGGGTAGCGGCATACGCGCGGGTCAAGCGGTCAAGCAGGAACTCAATGGCGCCGTAGATCGGGCCGTGCTTTTCATGTTCGCGGTCGGGGAGAATCTTGGCGCACATCATCGGTGATAGGGTGAGTGCCACGAAACCGGAAACGAGTACGGCGCCTGCCAGTGTCAAAGCGAACTCGGTGAAGAGCTTGCCGGTGCGGCCACTCTGTAGCGCCACTGGCACATAGACCGCAGCCAACGTGATGGTCATGGCCAGTACTGCGAACGCGATTTCGCGACTGCCGACAAGTGCCGCACGAAGGGGGGAGAGGCCCTCTTCGATGTGACGGTGGATATTTTCCAGCATGACAATCGCGTCATCGACTACCAGGCCGATGGCCAGAACGAAGGACAGCATGGTGAGCGTGTTGAGGCTGAAGCCGAGCGCGTACATGATGGCGCAAGCGCCGATCAGAGACAGTGGGATTGTCACAAGAGGAATGAGCGTCGCACGGAACGAACGCAGGAAGAAGATGATGACCAGGAGGACCAGTACGACCGCTTCGACGATGGCGCGGTAGACATTGTCAATCGACGTCTGGATGAAGGTCGATGAATCGTAGGCCATTTCCAGTTTCATGCCGGACGGCAAGCTCGCCTGGATGGCAGGAAGATTGGCGCGAATCCCGGCGGAGACATCGAGCGGGTTCGCAGTCGATTGCTTGATGATGCCGAGCGACACGCCCGTTTGGCCATTGATGCGCGTGCGTATCGTGTCGTCATATGCGCCGAGCTCCACGTCCGCTACGTCACCAAGCCGTACCAGCGCCTGTTCGGATTTCTTGACGATAATGGCGGCAAATTCCTCTGGCGTGGAGACGCCGGTGTCGGAAAGAACCGAGAATTCCCGCGCTTTGCTTTCGATCGTGCCGGCCGGCATTTCGACGTTCTGGCCGCGCAATGCGTCTTCCACGTCCTGAACGGTCAAGCGATAGGCGGCAAGACGTTCGGGTTTCAGCCAGACGCGCATGGCCGGCTTGCGTTCACCGAAGATGCGGACTTCGGAGATGCCTGAAAGTGTCTGCAGCTTATTCTTCACAAATCGATCGACGTAATCGGATATTTGCAGCGATGAGTCGACATCGCTGGTGAACGCCATCCAGATGATCGGTTGGGCGTCCGCCTCGACCTTGGCGATGACCGGTTCCTCGACATCGTCCGGCAACTTGCCGCGTGCCCGCGAAACTCGATCTCGCACGTCTGCTGCTGCGGAATCGATGTCACGGCTTGGTCGGAAAGTGATGCTGATGCGCGATGATTCGGCGCGGCTTGCTGATTTGATGAAGTCGATGCCTTCGATACCGGAGAGGCTTTCTTCCAGTTCCTGCGTGACCTGCAGCTCCATGATTTCGGCAGAAGCGCCACGGAAGGTCGTCGAAACGCTGACGACCGGCTCGTCGATGTCGGGATACTCGCGCACCGTCAGGCGTTGATATGCGATGATGCCGATCAGCAGAACGACAAGATTGATGACGGTGGCGAAGACGGGGCGGCGGATGCACAGCTCGGGAAGGCGCATATCCGAACTCTCCTAGGGCTGGGCAATCGAAACATCAGCGCCTGGGCGCAGCTTGATCTGGCCGTCAGTGACCACAGTCTCGCCGGCGGAAAGGCCTTCAACGATCTGCACTTGACCCGCCTGACGGAGTCCCGTTTTCACCGGTTTCATGACGGCTTTGTTGTCTTCGACTGTATAGACGAAGACACGGTCGCCGCGTGCGACGAGGGCTTGCTCTGGAACGACGACGGCATCGGCAATTCGGCCCGCATCGATCTCGACTTCGATGAACAAACCGGGTTTGAGGCGGCTTTCAGAATTGGCGATCTCGGCACGTACTGAAACTGCGCGAGCTGCAGCGTCCAGCTGTGGATCGATGGCTAGAATGCGACCGGTGAAAGTTTCGCCCGGAAAAGCATCTGTCGAGATGATGACCGGTGTGTCTTGTTTGAGAACAGCCAGCTCCGTCTGCGGAACTGCGAAATCGACGTAAAGAGGATCGATGCGGCTCAGTGTAAAGATTGCCTGGCCGGCTGACAGATACTCGCCCACGCTGACTTGGCGTAAGCCGAGCGCGCCACTGAAGGGGGCCGTAATTCGGGCCTTGGCGAGATTCGCTTGAGCAAGATTGAGGGCCGCTTCAGCCACCCCCAATTCCGATGCAGCCTCATCGACTGCTTTCGGTGTTCCGGCACCTTTGGCCATCAGGCTTGTCGCGCGCTCCGAATTGGCCTTCCAGAGTTTACGTTTCGCGTCTGCTTCCGCCACTTGCGCTTCGTAGATTGACGTGTCGAGCTGGGCGAGCAGATCGCCCTTGTTGACTTGGTCGCCCTGGGCGTCGGAAACGCTGACGAGGCGGCCGGGGATCTCGGGGCTGATCGTTACTGTATTTGAGGCGGTGAGTGTGCCCACCGAGCGGGACTGCCGAATTAGCGTCTGACTTTCCGCCTTGGCCACATAGACCGACACTGGCGCGTTTCTTTGGCTACCGCTGGGATTGGGAGCAGCAGCGGATGAAGGCAGCAGCCCGGCCGGCAAAAGGTCGGCGGGCAAATAGTCCCGCCCCCAATAGATCGTGCCGGCGAGAGCGGCGAGAATGATCAGCGCGAGTAGGCGAGGGGCGTGGGATTTTTTGTGCCGCTTGGTCATCTTGTCACTAGAGTGTCCGAATCAGGGGGGCTCGGTTGCACGGCGAAGGCATTTGGCGCTGGGATTGCGTGGCGTGAGCCAAACTGGCTGTCGATTTTAGGCAGCCCGTATTTCACGTATGATGGCGACAAATCCTGCGCGGAATCAGCATAGAACGAAATCATGGCAAAGTGTTGCACCGCATCGGAAGAATTCGCTGCCGATGCGTGTTGACAGGGGATGCGGCATTGAAGTACATGCTGCCCCGCCGAACAGACGAGGCCGGTTACCGGCTTCGATCCTGTCTTGCGCGGGTGTAGCTCAGTTGGTTAGAGCGCCGGCCTGTCACGCCGGAGGCCGCGGGTTCAAGTCCCGTCACTCGCGCCATTTTCCTTTACAAAAAATGATCTGAATCAAGATATTAGGTCCTGTTGGGGACTTAATTCACGCTGCGTTTTGGTGGTTTTTGCCCTTCCTTGGCTGCGTTAACCTCTTTATAGTGAGGCCGCCCGGAGTCGTGCCAGTAAGCGCGATCAGGGTCTTTTGCGCTGCGAAAAATTGGCGTAAAGGACGCTGTCTGCGGGCAAAGAGGTCGGCCAGCCGGTTCTCAGCGGGCTGAATCGGCCAAAGTAGGGTGATGGAGCGTAGGAAAAGCCGGGATGGACGACCTACTTAAAGAATATCTGCCGATCCTGATTTTCTTGCTGATCGCTACGGCGCTCACGCTGGTGATGGTCACCGCATCGTTGATCGCCGGCAAGCAGAACCCGGATTCCGAGAAGCTCTCGCCTTACGAATGCGGTTTCGAGGCGTTCGACGATGCCCGCCGTCAATTCGATGTGCGCTTTTATCTGGTTTCCATTCTTTTCATCATCTTCGATCTGGAAGTTGCCTTCCTCTTCCCTTGGGCGGTTTCGCTGGGGAACATCGGCGTTTTCGGCTTCTGGTCGATGATCATTTTCCTTGGCGTCCTCACCGTAGGGTTCATCTACGAGTGGAAAAAGGGCGCCCTTGAGTGGGAATAAGGGGAGCGGGAGTAAGCCAATGAGCCAGCCCCAATCAGTGCCAGCCAGCGGAATTCTGCGACCCGGGTCGGCGCAGGACCAAGTGCTGACGCAGGTCACCAACGAACTGCAGGACAAAGGCTTCGTCATCGCACAGATGGACAAGCTGGTGAACTGGGCGCGAACCGGTTCGCTGTGGCCGATGACCTTCGGCCTGGCCTGCTGCGCCGTCGAAATGATGCACGCCTATATGGCGCGCTACGATCTCGACCGGTTCGGCGTCGTGCCGCGAGGGAGCCCCCGCCAGTCCGACGTCATGATCGTCGCAGGGACGCTCACCAACAAGATGGCCCCGGCCCTGCGCAAGGTCTACGACCAGATGGCCGAGCCGCGCTGGGTCATCTCCATGGGCTCCTGCGCCAATGGCGGCGGCTACTACCACTATTCATATTCGGTCGTGCGCGGCTGCGATCGCATCGTGCCGGTGGATGTCTATGTTCCGGGCTGCCCGCCGACGGCTGAGGCGCTGGTCTATGGCATCCTGCAACTGCAGAAGAAGATCCGACGTACCACGACGATTGCGCGCTGACAGCGCATCGACCGGCGCGTACTAGGGGAAGGGTAGGGATAACACCATCATGACGGACGTCTATCGCGAGCTCGGCGAATATATCGCCGCCGCCCTCGGGGATGCGGTGCTGCGCACTGAAGTGGCCCTGGGCGAATTGATGGTTTATGTGCCGGCCGCACGGATTGAGCGGGTGCTCGGTTTCCTGCGCGACGATGCAAATTGCCAATTCAAGATGCTGATCGACGTCTGCGGCGTCGACTATCCGGAACGGGCGGATCGCTTTGACGTGGTCTACAATCTGCTGAGCCTCAGCCTCAATCGCCGCTGCCGCGTGAAGGTCGCAATCGGCGAAGACGATTCGGTTCCCAGCGTTGTCGGCGTTCACCCGTCCGCGGCTTGGTTCGAGCGCGAAGCCTATGACCTTTACGGCATTTTCTTTGACGGCAATCCGGACCTGCGGCGCATCCTCACCGATTACGGTTTCGAGGGGCATCCGTTCCGCAAGGATTTCCCGCTCACCGGCTATGTCGAGGTTCGCTATGACGAAGCGCTGAAGCGCGTCGTCTATGAACCGGTCAAACTTCAGCAGGAATTCCGATCGTTCGACTTCCTGTCGCCTTGGGAAGGCATGCTACAGCCGCGCCCCGTTCTGCCGGGTGACGAGAAAGCTGGGGAAGCCCCGGCTGGGAAGACAAACTGATGGCCGAAACCCATATCAAACCAATGACCATGAACTTTGGGCCGCAGCATCCGGCGGCCCACGGTGTGTTGCGTATGGTCATGGAAATGGATGGCGAAATCGTGCGCCGCGTCGATCCGCATATCGGCCTGCTGCATCGCGGCACCGAGAAGCTGATCGAGTACAAGACCTATACGCAGGCCATTCCCTATTTCGATCGCCTCGATTACGTGAGCCCGATGTGCCAGGAGCATGCTTTCGTGCTCGCCGTCGAGAAGCTCCTTGGGCTCGAAGTGCCGATCCGCGGCCAGTATATCCGCGTCATGTTCGACGAGGTGACGCGCATCCTCAATCACCTGCTGAACATCCCGGCCTATGCGATGGACGTGGGCGCGGTAACGCCGTTCCTGTGGGTGTTCGAGCAGCGCGAATTGCTGATGGAATTCTACGAGCGCGTTTCGGGTGCGCGCCTGCACGCGGCTTACTACCGGCCGGGTGGCGTTCATCAGGATCTGCCGGCCGGTCTGCTCGAAGACCTTTGGGCCTGGAGTGAGAAGTTTCCGAAGATCGTCGACGATATGGAAGGGCTTCTCACTGAGAACCGCATCTTCAAGCAGCGTCTGGTCGATGTCTGCCCGGTCTCGGCCGAGGATGCGATTGCCTGGGGCTTCACTGGCCCGGTGCTGCGTGCTTCGGGCGTGCCGTGGGATTTGCGCAAATCGCAGCCCTATCTCGTCTACGACAAGATGGATTTCGATATTCCCGTCGGGAAGCACGGCGATTGCTACGATCGCTATCTGGTGCGTGTCGCCGAGATGCGCGAGAGCCTCAAGATCGTGCGTCAGTGCATCAAGGAAATGCCGGGTGGCCCCGCCACGTCGACCGATCACAAGGTGACGCCGCCCAAGCGCGGTGAGATGAAGCATTCGATGGAAGCGCTGATCCATCACTTCAAGCTTTATACCGAGGGCTATCACGTGCCCGCCGGCGAGACTTACACGGCAGTCGAAGCGCCCAAGGGCGAATTCGGCGTCTATCTGGTCTCCGATGGCAGCAACAAGCCGCATCGCTGCAAGATCCGGGCGCCGGGCTTCCCGCATCTCGCGGCTATGGATTTCCTCTGCAAGGGCTACATGCTGGCGGATTCGGTGGCGATCCTCGGCTCCCTCGACATTGTGTTCGGTGAGATCGACAGATGAGTGCACACGCAAACACCGATGTGGTTCAGCCGACCAACTTCGCCTTCAATGCTGAGAATTTGGAGAAGGCGAAGAAGATCATCGCGCGCTACCCGGAAGGGCGTCAGCCGTCCGCGGTGATGCCGCTGCTCGATCTGGCGCAGCGCCAGGAAGGCTGGGTTTCACGCGTGGCGATGGACGTCATCGCTGGCATGCTCGACATGGCGCCGATCCGCGTCTACGAGGTCGCGACCTTCTACACGATGTACAACCTGCAGCCAGTCGGTAAGCACCTCATCCAAGTCTGCCGCACGACCCCGTGCTGGCTGCGTGGTTCCGACAAGCTCACCGATTATCTGCAAAAGCGCCTTGGCGTCGGCATGAAGGAAGTGACCAAGGACGGTCTCTTCTCGATGATGGAAGTCGAATGCCTTGGCGCCTGCTGCAATGCGCCGATGGTGCAGATCAATGACGATTTCTACGAAGACCTGACGCCGGAAACGCTCGGCAAGGTCCTCGACGAACTGGCTGCTGGCCGTAAGCCGCAGACCGGTCCACAGAACGGCCGCCGCGCTTCGATGGCAGAGGGTGGGCCGACGATCTTGCAGGAGATTCCGATCTCCTACGACATGACGCGCGATCTGGCGGGAGGTAAGTGATGCTCCAGGACAAGGATCGCATCTTTAAGAACATCTATTGCCAGGATGATTGGCGCCTCGCCGGGGCTCGCCGTCGCGGCATCTGGGATAACACCAAGGCCTTGCTGGAAGTCGGCCCCGACAAGATCGTCGACGAGATCAAGGCATCGGAATTGCGCGGCCGCGGTGGTGCCGGTTTCCCGACCGGCATGAAGTGGTCCTTCATGCCCAAGCAGTCGGATGGTCGTCCGTCCTACCTCGTGGTCAATGCCGATGAATCCGAGCCCGGTACCTGCAAGGATCGCGAGATTCTGCGCTTCGATCCGCACATGCTGATCGAAGGCTGCCTCATCGCTGGCTTCGCCATGCGCTGCAAGGCGGCCTACATCTATATTCGCGGTGAGTTCTATCAGGAGGCGATGCACGTCCAGGCGGCGATCGACGAAGCCTATGACGCCGGCCTCATCGGCAAGAACGCCTCTGGTTCCGGCTATGATTTCGACGTCTACCTGCATCGCGGTGCCGGCGCCTATATTTGCGGCGAAGAATCCGCGCTGATCGAAAGCCTGGAGGGCAAGAAGGGCCAGCCGCGCCTGAAACCGCCGTTTCCAGCGGCCTGCGGTCTCTACGGTTGCCCGACCACGGTCAACAATGTGGAGACCATCGCTGTCACACCGACAATTCTGCGACGCGGTGCATCCTGGTTCGCCGGTCTCGGTCGGCCGAAGAATGTCGGCACGAAGCTCTTCTGCGTGTCGGGCCATGTGAACAAGCCCTGCAATGTCGAAGAAGAAATGGGCATTCCGCTGCGGGAGCTGATCGACAAGCATTGCGGTGGCGTGCGCGGCGGCTGGGACAATCTGCTGGCGGTCATTCCCGGCGGTTCGTCGGTGCCGATGCTGCCCAAGCATATCTGCGACGATATCCTGATGGATTTTGACTCGCTTCGTGCGGTTCAGTCCGGCCTTGGCACGGCGGCCGTCATTGTCATGGACAAGTCGACCGACCTTATCGAGGCGATCACGCGCTTTGCGCATTTCTACATGCATGAGAGCTGCGGCCAGTGCACGCCGTGCCGCGAAGGTACAGGGTGGATGTTCCGCATCATGACCCGCTTCGTGAAGGGTGATGCCGATCCGTCCGAGATCGACATGCTGTTGGAAATCTCTAAGCAGATCGAAGGTCACACCATCTGCGCGCTGGGCGATGCGGCGGCGTGGCCGATTCAGGGTTTGATGCGTCATTTCCGTCCGGTGGTCGAGCAGCGCATGCGCGATTTCCGTGGCCGCCAGGCGGCCGAGTAGGGCTGGGGAGTAGGGATCTAGATCATGCCGAAGATGACCATCGACGGGATTGAGATCGAGGTGCCGGCGGGCATTACCGTCCTGCAGGCCTGCGAACTCGCCGGCAAGGAAATCCCCCGTTTCTGCTATCACGAGCGCCTGTCGGTCGCCGGCAATTGCCGCATGTGCCTGGTCGAGCAGGAGAAGGCGCCGAAGCCCGTGGCGAGCTGCGCCATG
Organism: Dongia sp.; assembly: GCF_041910485.1. GTDB lineage: Bacteria > Pseudomonadota > Alphaproteobacteria > Dongiales > Dongiaceae > Dongia. Next base: position 162,303 of record NZ_JAYRQR010000047.1, on the reverse strand, counting down.
CCCGTCGCCGAAGGCATGGTGATCAAGACCGATAGCCCGCTGGTCCAGAAGGCCCGCAAGGGTGTCATGGAGTTTCTGCTGATCAACCATCCGCTCGATTGCCCGATCTGCGATCAGGGCGGCGAATGCGATCTGCAGGATCAAGCGATGGCCTTCGGCAAGAGCTTCTCCCGGTACAATGAGGAAAAGCGCGCCGTCACCGACAAGGATTTCGGCCCGCTGGTCCGCACCGAGATGACGCGTTGCATCCAATGCACGCGGTGCATTCGCTTTTCGACCGAAGTGGCCGGCGTCGAAGTGCTCGGCGCCGTCGCTCGCGGCGAGCACATGGAAGTCACGACCTATGTCGAGAAAGGCATCGCGTCAGAGCTCTCCGGCAACCTGATCGATCTCTGCCCGGTCGGCGCGCTGACCTCGAAGCCTTATGCGTTCACGGCACGTCCGTGGGAACTCGCCAAGACGGAATCTGTCGACGTGTCGGATGCCGTCGGCGTCAATATTCGCATCGATAGCCGCGGCCGCGAAGTGCTGCGCGTCTTGCCGCGCCTCAACGAGGACGTGAACGAAGAATGGCTCGCCGACAAAGGCCGTTTCTGGGTTGACGGATTGAAGCGCCAGCGCCTGGATCGCCCGTTCCTGCGCGAGAATGGCAAGCTGCGCCCCGCAACTTGGAACGAGGCCTTTGCGGCGATTTCTGCCAAGGTCAAAGGCATCGATGGCAAGCGAATCGCTGCCATCGCTGGCGATCAATGCGATGCCGAGAGCATGTTCGCCCTCAAGGAACTGATGACGGCATTGGGTTCGCCCAACATCGATTGCCGCCAGGATGGATCGGCGGCCGATGCGAGCGTTCGCGCCTCTTACCTTTTCAACAGCACGATCGCGGGCATCGATAAAGCCGACGTAATCCTGCTCATTGGCACCAATCCGCGTTGGGAAGCGCCTGTCCTCAATGCTCGTATCCGCAAGCGTCATCTGAAGGGCGGCCTGAAAGTCGCGAGTGTCGGCGGTGTCGGCGAACTCACCTATCCGGTCGATATGCTGGGTGCCGGCGGCGAAACGCTGAGCCAACTCGCGAGCGGCGGCCATTCCTTTGCTGAAGTCCTAAAGAATGCCAAGGCGCCGATGATCATCGTGGGCCAAGGCGTGCTAGCGCGTCCCGACGGTTCAGCCGTGCTGGGTCTCGCCAAGAAGCTTGCTGACGCAGCCAACGTGGTGCGCGACGGCTGGAACGGTTTCAACGTGCTTCAGACGGCGGCCTCCCGTGTCGCTGGTCTCGAACTTAGGTTCGTACCGCAGAGTGGCGGCCGCGATGTCGCCGGCATTCTCGATGGGGCCCAAAAGGGCGAGGTCGAGGTGGTCTATTTGCTCGGTGCGGATGAGATCGATACCAACCGCCTCGGCAAGGCGTTCGTGATCTATCAGGGCCATCATGGAGACCGTGGTGCGCATCGCGCCGACGTGATCCTGCCGGGAGCCGCCTATACCGAAAAGGACGGCACCTATATGAACCTTGAAGGGCGCGCCCAGCTCGGCCGTTTGGCCGTGTTCCCACCGGGCGATGCCAAGGCGGATTGGAGCATCCTGCGGGCGCTTTCCGAAGTGATCGGCAAGAAGCTCGGTTATGACAGCCTCGAGCAGCTCCGCCGCAAGCTCTATCAGGCGAACCCGCGCTTCCAGCGCCTCGGCGCGATCGAACCGGCTGCATGGGCCGCATTCGGCGGGCAGGGCGAAATTGGTCGCGATCACTTCCGCTCTTCGATCAGCAATTACTATATGACCGACCCGATCAGCCGCGCCTCGGCGACGATGGCGCAGTGCACGGAACGCTTCGTGCCAACGGCTGCCGGCGGAAAGACGGGCACCCATGGCTGAGTTCTTTACAACGACCTTCGGTACCTATCTCGGCACCACGATCTTCACGGTGCTGATGATCCTTTGCATCATCGTGCCGTTGCTGCTGGCCGTTGCCTATCTGACCTTGGCGGAACGCAAGATCATGGCGGCGATGCAGATCCGTCGTGGCCCGAACGTGGTCGGCCCTTTCGGTCTGCTGCAACCGATCGCCGACGGCGTCAAACTCCTGTTCAAGGACACGATCATCCCGTCGGGCGCCAACCGTGTTGCCTTCGTCGTGGCCCCAATGATCACCTTTATCCTGTCCCTCGTTTCCTGGGCGGTGATCCCCTTCGATGACGGCGTGGTCCTGGCCGACCTCAATGTCGGCATTCTCTATCTCTTTGCCATCTCCTCCTTGGGCGTCTACGGCATTGTGCTCGCCGGTTGGGCTTCGAACTCGAAGTATCCGTTCCTGGGTGCGCTGCGCTCGGCGGCGCAGATGGTTTCCTACGAAGTCTCGATCGGCTTCGTGTTGGTGACTGTGCTGCTTTGCGTGGGTTCACTCAACCTCAACGACATCGTGAAGGCGCAGGCCACTGTCTGGTTCTGCATCCCTCTGCTGCCGATGTTCGTCGTCTTCTATATTTCCGGTCTCGCCGAGACCAACCGTCCGCCCTTCGATCTGCCGGAAGCGGAATCGGAGTTGGTTGCCGGTTACTTCTCGGAATATTCGGCTTTCACGTTCGCACTCTTCTTCCTCGGCGAATACGCCAACATCTGGATGATGAGCGCCATGACCTCGATCCTGTTCTTGGGTGGCTGGCAGGCGCCGTTCAACGTGGCCCCATTCACTTGGGTCCCGGGCTTCATCTGGTTCGCCCTCAAGGCCAGCTTCATCGCCGCCAGCTTTGTCTGGGTTCGTGCGACCTTCCCGCGCTATCGCTATGACCAGTTGATGCGCCTGGGTTGGAAGGTCTTCCTGCCGCTCTCTTTGATCATGGTGATCCTGACTGCAGGTGTGCTTGTCGCAACCGACAGCCTGCCGAAAAAGGGCGCCGTTCTGCCAGCTGCCGCGGTCGAAGAGACCGCGCCGGCCAGCAATTGAGGAATTGGGACCATGTCAGCCATCAGCCGCACGCTTAATAGCTTCCTCCTCAAGGAACTCGTTTCAGGCATGGCGCTTACCTTCTCCTATCTCTTCAAGGAAAAGGTGACGATCAACTATCCCTACGAGAAGGGGCCGATCAGCCCGCGTTTCCGTGGTGAGCATGCTTTGCGTCGCTATGCCAATGGCGAGGAACGCTGCATCGCCTGCAAGCTGTGCGAGGCGATCTGCCCGGCACAGGCCATCACCATCGAAGCCGAGCCGCGCGACGACGGCAGCCGCCGCACCACGCGCTACGACATCGACATGACGAAGTGCATCTATTGCGGCTTCTGCCAGGAGGCTTGCCCGGTGGATGCCATCGTCGAGGGTCCGAATTTCGAGTTTGCCACCGAGACGCATGAGGAGCTCCTCTACAACAAGGAGAAGCTGCTGCGGAACGGCGAGCGCTGGGAAGCCGAGATCGCCGGCAATATCGCCGCCGATGCGCCCTATCGCTGACGCCGGATAGGGTGGGGGAGAGACGTTAGATGATCGTGCAGACCATCGCCTTCTATGTATTCGCCGCAGTGGCCGTGATTTCGGCCTTGCTGGTCGTCGGGAACCGCAACCCGGTCTATTCGGTGCTGTTCCTGATCCTGACCTTCTTCAATGTCGCGGCCTTGTTCGTCCTCATCGGCGCCGAGTTCCTGGCCATGATGCTGGTCGTCGTTTATGTCGGCGCCGTTGCGGTGCTGTTCCTCTTCGTCGTTATGATGCTCGACATCAATTTCGTCGAGTTGCGCCAGGGCTTCGTGCGCTATCTGCCGATCGGCGCCGTGGTCGGCGTTATTCTCGCCGCCGAACTTGTATTCGTAATGACCGGTACGGGGCTCGGCACTGCCACCGCCGGCGCACCGACGCCACCGATCGACCAGGTAAGCAATACCGAGGCGCTCGGAAACATCATGTACACCCAGTATTTCTACCTGTTCCAGGTCGCCGGCCTCGTGCTGCTGGTGGCGATGATGGGGGCTATCGTGCTGACCCACCGCGAGCGCGAAGGTGTGCGCCGCCAGCGCATCGCCGCCCAGGTCGACCGGACGCGCGCTTCGGTCCAACTGACCAAGGTCAAGACCGGCGAAGGCGCCACGGGAGGTGTCAAATGATGACGATCGGCCTTGAGCACTACCTGACCCTGTCGGCAATCCTCTTCACGATCGGCATCTTCGGCATCTTCCTCAACCGCAAGAACGTCATCATCATCCTGATGTCGGTCGAGCTGATGCTGCTCTCGGTGAACGTCAACATGGTCGCTTTCTCGCATTATCTGAACGACATGGTCGGGCAGGTCTTTGCGATGCTGATCCTCACCGTCGCTGCTGCCGAAGCTGCGATCGGTCTCGCCATCCTGGTGGTCTTCTTCCGTACTCGCGGCTCGATCGCCGTCGAGGACGTCAACGTGATGAAGGGCTGACATGAATCTCGACGTCGCCATCGTTGCCCTTCCGCTGCTGGGCGCCCTCATTGCCGGCATCGGCAATCGCCGTATCGGCGACCATGCCGCGCAGTACATAACAGCTGGCCTGATGCTGGTCGTCATGGTGATCTCCTGGATCACTTTCTTCGACGTGACCGGCAACGGTAATGTGCGTACCACCGAGCTCTTCACTTGGTTCCAGACTGGTGACTTCCGCGCTGCCTGGGCACTGCGCATCGACCAGCTCTCGGCGGTTATGCTAATCGTCGTCAACACGGTTTCGGCGATGGTGCATGTCTATTCCATCGGCTACATGCATCACGACAAGTCGGTCCCGCGCTTCATGGCCTATCTGTCGTTGTTCACCTTCTGCATGTTGATGCTGATCACGGCGGACAATTTCATCCAGATGTTCTTCGGCTGGGAAGGCGTGGGCCTCAGCTCCTACCTCCTCATCGGCTTCTGGTTTGACCGGCCGAGCGCAAATGCGGCTGCCATCAAGGCCTTTCTCGTTAACCGTGTCGGTGATTTCGGCTTTGCCCTCGGCATTATGGGCTGCTTCCTGGTCTTCCACACGGTCGAGTTCAAGCCGATCTTCGAAGCCGTAATCGCGGGTGAGACGCCACCGACCTTTAACTTCCTCGGCTATGAGCTCGATACGCTGACCACGCTTTGCCTGCTGCTTTTTGTGGGCGCTATGGGCAAGTCTGCGCAGCTCTTTCTGCACACATGGCTGCCTGACGCCATGGAAGGCCCGACCCCGGTCTCGGCACTCATCCATGCCGCGACCATGGTGACGGCCGGAGTCTTCATGGTCTGCCGCCTGTCGCCGATGTTCGAATACGCCCCCTATGCCAAGGAGGTCGTGACCGTGGTCGGTGCCTCGACCGCCTTCTTTGCGGCGACCGTGGGTTTGACGCAGAACGACATCAAGCGCGTCATCGCCTATTCGACCTGTTCGCAGCTCGGCTACATGTTCTTTGCGGCCGGTGTCGGTGCCTATGGTGCCGCAATGTTCCACCTCTTTACGCACGCCTTCTTCAAGGCGCTGCTGTTCTTGTGCGCCGGTTCGGTCATCCACGCGATGTCGGGCGAGCAGGACATGCGTAAGATGGGCGGCATCTATAAGCTCATCCCCACGACATACGGTCTGATGTGGATTGGCAACATCGCGCTGGCTGGTGTCGGTATTCCGGGCGTGTTCGGTTTTGCTGGCTTCTATTCGAAGGACAGCATCCTGGAGTCCGCCTTCGCGGCGCATTCTGGTGTCGGGATGTACGCCTTCTGGCTCGGCATCATCGGTGCGGTGATGACGGCGTTCTATTCCTGGCGCCTCATCTACCTGACCTTCCACAACGAGCCGCGTGCTTCCCATGACGTTATGCACCACGTCCATGAAAGCCCGAAGGTGATGCTCATTCCGCTTTTCGTGTTGGCGATCGGCGCCGTCTTTGCCGGTTTCATCTGGCATGAAGGTTTCGTCGGGACCGAGATGGAGCATTTCTGGGGTGAAGCGATCCACTTCGCTGCGACCAATGAAGTGCCGCACCATGCCCATGACGTTCCGCTGTGGGTGAAACTGCTGCCGCTCGCGGCCGGCCTCTTCGGCATCGCTTTTGCAAGCTATGCCTATCTGGTGCAGCGCGGTCTGCCCGGCTTCTTTGCCAGCGCGTTCCGTCCGCTTTACCTGATGTCCTACAACAAGTGGTATTTCGACGAGCTCTACGACGCCATCTTCGTCAATCCGGTGAAGGCACTTGGCCGCTTCCTTTGGAAGAAGGGCGATGGTGCTGTCGTCGATGGCACAGTCGATGGGCTCGGCTGGCTTACCGGCGAATTCTTCGCCAAGCGCGCCAGTGCCCTGCAATCGGGCTATGTCTACCACTATGCTTTCGTCATGCTGATCGGCATCGTCGCCTTGGTCAGCTGGTACATTTTCGCCTTTAAGTGAGAGACGTGATGAGCGCCAGCATGCCCATCCTCAGCCTGACGACGTTCCTGCCGCTAGTGGGCGCGGCGCTCATCCTCATTCTGAAAGGTGAGGAAAAGGCCGTTGCCCGCAACGCACGCTACATTGCGCTGTGGACCTCGCTCATCGTCTTCGCCATCTCGCTGGTGATCTGGTTCGACTTCGACCGCTCGGTCGTCGGCTTCCAGTTCGAGGAAAAGGCAGAGTGGCTGCCGACCCTCAACATCAATTACCATATGGGTCTCGACGGCATCTCGATGACATTTGTGCTGCTGTCGACTCTGCTGACGCCGATTTGCATCCTGGCCAGCTGGGAAGCGGTCGAGAAGCGCGTCAAAGAATACATGATCGCCTTCTTGGGCCTAGAGACGCTGATGGTCGGCACCTTCTGTGCCCTCGACTTCATTACCTTCTACATTTTCTTCGAAGGCGTCCTCATCCCGATGTACCTGATCATCGGTATCTGGGGCGGCCCGCGCCGCGTTTATGCCTCGATCAAGTTCTTCCTCTTTACCCTCGCGGGCTCGGTGCTGATGCTGCTGGCGATCCTTGCCATGTACTCCATCACCGGTACCTCCGATATCCCGAAATTGATGGCCTACGCCTTCGACACCGGCATTCAGAAGTGGCTATGGCTGGCGCTTTTCGCTTCCTTCGCCGTAAAGGTGCCGATGTGGCCGGTCCATACCTGGTTGCCCGACGCCCACGTCGAAGCGCCGACGGCTGGTTCGGTCATTCTAGCCGGCGTGCTCTTGAAGATGGGCGCCTACGGGTTCCTGCGCTTCTCGATTCCGATGCTGCCCGAGGCGTCGGCCTATTTCACGCCGCTCGTCTATTTCATGAGCGTCGTCGCGGTCATCTACACGTCGCTGATCGCCCTTGCCCAGGAAGATATGAAGAAGCTCATCGCCTATTCGTCGGTGGCGCATATGGGCTTCGTTACGGCCGGTATCTTCTCGATGACCCAGCAGGGCCTCGAAGGTGCGCTGTTCCAGATGCTGTCGCACGGCATTGTCTCCGGTGCGCTCTTTCTCTGTGTCGGCGTCATCTATGACCGGCTGCACACCCGCGAAATCGCGCGCTATGGCGGCCTTGTGCATCGCATGCCGAAATATGCTGTCGTGTTCATGATCATGACGATGGCTTCTGTCGGTCTCCCCGGCACCAGTGGTTTCATCGGCGAGTTCCTGGTCATGGTCGGCGTCTTCCAGTCCAGCACCTGGGTGGCTCTGCTGATTGCGACCGGCGTCATCCTCGGTGCCGCCTATATGTTGTGGCTCTATCGCCGCATCATCTTCGGCGAACTGGTGAAGGAAGATTTGAAGACCATGCTGGATCTGTCGCTGCGCGAGAAGATCGTCTTCGCGCCGCTGCTGATCCTGGTCTTCTGGATGGGTATCTATCCGATCAGCTTCACGTCGATCTTCGGCCCGACAGTCACCGATTTCATCCAGGATTACGCGCCGCGCATGGAGGCCCTGGCGGCCCCGGCGGATGCGGCTCCTGCTGAAGCAACGCAGTAAAGGCGAGGGCAGTCCCGTCATGACGTTCACCGACCTCAATCTTGGCCTCGCCGCGCCGGAGATTTTCCTGGCGATCGCCAGCCTCGTGCTGCTCGTTGTCGGCGTCTCGCTGGGTGACAAGCATATGCGCCTGATTGCCTGGGCCAGCGTTGTGTCGCTGGCTGTTGGTATCTTTCTCACTCTCTCCGGTGCCGAGAGTGGCTTGGCGTTCCAGGGGTTGTTCGTGGCCGACGGCTTTGCCCGGTTTGCCAAGGTTCTTTCCTTTGGTGCGGCTGCCGTCGCTATCATCATGTCGCTCGACTATGCCGAACGCGAGAATATGGCTCGTTTCGAGTTGCCGATCCTGATGCTGCTGGCCAGCCTCGGCATGGCGTTGATGATCTCAGCCAACGATCTGATCTCGCTCTATGTTGGCCTCGAACTGCAATCGCTGGCGCTCTACGTCGTTGCCGCTATCCGTCGCGACACGGTGAAATCGACCGAAGCCGGCCTCAAATACTTCGTCCTTGGCGCCCTTTCTTCCGGCATGCTGCTCTACGGTTCGTCGCTGATCTATGGCTTCACCGGTTCGACCAATTTCTCGGTCCTGGCGAGTGTGCTTTCGGGCGAGGCCGGTCTTGGCCTCATCGTCGGCATCGTGTTCCTCTGCGCCGGTCTTGCGTTCAAGGTCTCTGCCGTTCCCTTCCACATGTGGACCCCCGATGTTTACGAGGGTGCGCCGACGCCGATCACGGCCTTTTTTGCGGCAGCTCCTAAGGTCGCAGCGATCACGCTCTTCACCCGTGTCCTTGTCGGTCCGTTCGGCGACATGGTCGGCCAGTGGCAGCAGATCATTATCTTCATCTCGATCGCTTCAATGGTGCTCGGCGCCGTCGCCGCGATCTACCAGAAGAACATCAAGCGCCTGATGGCCTATTCATCGATCGGCAACGTGGGCTATGCCTTGGTTGGTCTGGCAACGGGTACGCAGGAGGGTGTTTCTGGTCTGCTGACCTATATGGCGATCTATATCGTCATGACGACGGGTGCTTTCGCGGTCATCCTCGCCATGCGCCGCAGGGGGCAGGCAGTCGAGGAGATCAGCGATCTCGCTGGTCTGTCCCGCTCTCAGCCGGGCCTTGCCTATGCACTTGCCATCTTCATGTTCTCGATGGCCGGCATCCCGCCCTTCGCCGGCTTCTTCGGCAAGCTGTTCGTCTTCATGGCGGCGATCCAAGAACATCTGTATGTGACGGCTGTTGTGGGCGTGCTGGCCAGCGTGGTGTCGGCCTTCTATTACATTCGCATCATCAAGGTGATGTTCTTCGACCAGCCGACCGAAGGTTTTGACCGGGTCACACCGACGCTTCGTATCGTGCTCGCCGTGACGGTTTTCGTCATCACCTTCGGCTTCCTGGCGGGTTCGCCGTTCTTCGACATGACGGCCGACGCCGCGAGTGTGCTCTTCGCCGAATGAGCCTGATCTTCCGCGTCGAGACCTTAGCGGAAATCGGCAGCACCAATGACGCGCTGAAGGCGCGTGCGCTCTCCGGCACCGAAGAAGGCGTCGTGCTGCGTGCCGACGTGCAGACGGCCGGGAAGGGGCGCCGTGGTCGCAATTGGGTATCTGAAGCCGGCAATCTCTATATGTCGATGCTGCTGCGGCCTGGAAAGTCGCCGGCCGAGGCCGCGACCCTCGGCTTCGTGGCGGCGATTGCCTTGGGTCGGCTCCTTCGCGCGGTGCTATCGGTCCCAGTGCAGCATAAATGGCCTAATGACGTCCTAGTGGATGACCGCAAGATTTCAGGCATCCTGCTCGAATCCGGCGGAGTAACCGGTGGCAAGGTAGATTGGCTGGTGCTTGGGATTGGCGTTAACCTGCGGCACCATCCGGCGGAGACTCTCTATCCGACCACCGATCTCCTTGCAGTGGGTGGTCCTGCGCTCACACCGGACCAGGCCCTGGATCTGCTGCTCGGCGAATTCCATCCGTTGTACGAGGCATGGCTTGCCAGTGGCTTTGCCGGGGTCCGCGCAGACTGGCTGGCACATTGCCGGGGGCTGGGCGAACCGATCGTGGCGCGCCTAGAGCGGGAAGAGATTTCAGGCCGTTTCGAGGATATCGACGCCGATGGGACGCTGCTGTTACGAATGAACAGCGGAGAACTGAAGCGCGTCGCGGCGGGCGATATCTTCATGGTGCCGCGGCCGGCCGCGTGACGAGAGGGAAGGGAACAATGCTTCTCGCGATCAATGCCAATAATACCAACGTGAAGTTCGCGCTATATGACGGCGACAAGGCCGTGGGGGACTGGCGCATCAAGACAGAGGCCGCGCGAACCGCAGACCAATATGTGGTTTGGCTCAATCAGCTTCTCGCCATGAAAGGGCTGACGCTGAAGGCAATCGACGCGGCCATCATCGCCACTGTGGTTCCGCAATCGCTGTTCCATCTCAACCTGCTCTGCGAGAACCATCTCGGCACAAAGCCGATGGTGGTGGGCGATCCGGCTGTTAAGCTCGGGATCGAGGTAAAGATGGACATTCCAATGTCTACCGTTGGCGCAGATCGCCTGGCCAATGCAGTCGGCGGACACCTCACCTACAAAGGCCCGCTGGTCGTTGTCGATTTCGGTACCGCGACCACCTTCGACGTGGTCGACCAAGGCGGCAACTATATCGGTGGTGCCATTGCCCCTGGCATCGTGCTCTCGGTCGAGATCCTGCATAGCGCCACGGCCATGCTGCCGCGTATCGTTGTCGAGCGACCCAGCCGCGTTATCGGCAAAAGTACGACCGAAGCCATGCAGTCCGGCATCTTCTGGGGCTACGTCGGCCTTGTGGAAGGCATGGTGCAGAGGATTTCGGAAGAATTTGGCGCGCCGCTTGATGTGGTGGCAACCGGGGGCTTGGCACCGCTCTTCCACGGCAATACGCCCGTGATCACTCATCTCGATCCCGATATCACCATGCGGGGTCTTGTCGAGATTTATCGCCGCAACCGCTCATGATCGATCCTTTCAAGCCCGGCAAAGACGAGCTCCTGTTCCTGCCCTTGGGCGGGTCCGGCGAGATTGGCATGAATCTCAATCTCTACGGCCATAACGGCAAGTGGCTCATGCTCGATCTCGGCATCTCGTTTGGCGATGACAGCATGCCGGGCATCGACGTGGTCATGCCCGACCCGACCTTCATTTCCGAGCGTGCGGCCGATCTGGTCGGGATCGTGCTGACCCACGCACACGAAGATCACATAGGCGCGGTTCCATATCTTTGGAATCGATTCCGCTGTCCGCTTTACGCGACACCATTCACGGCCTCCGTTCTACGCCGGAAGCTCGCCGAAGTTGGGCTTGAGCAGGAGGCCAAGATCACCATCATTCCGATGTCGGGCAGCCGCGAGATCGGCCCCTTCACGGTCGAACTCATCACACTTACCCATTCGATCCCCGAACCCAATGCCGTCGTCATCCGGACGGCGCATGGCGCGGTGCTCCATACCGGCGATTGGAAGCTAGATCCCGAACCTCTGGTCGGCGAGACGACCGATGTCGCGGCCCTGCGCCGTCTCGGCGATGGCGGCGTGCTGGCCATGATCTGTGATTCCACCAATGTCTTCGTCTCAGGCACGTCGGGTTCCGAGGCTGATGTTCGCGCCTCGCTGATGGATGTGGTTGGTCGCCTGAAGAACCGGGTCGCGATCGGTTGCTTTGCCAGCAATCTCGCACGGGTCGAAACCATTGCGCGGGTTGCGGCGGCACATGACCGTCATTGCGCCCTTATCGGAAGGTCGCTTTGGCGCATGCTCGAATCCGCCCAGGAGAACGGCTATCTGACCGACCTTCCCAAGTTTGTCACGGAACATGATGTCGGCTATTTCCCGCGTGAAAATATCCTGATGATCTGTACCGGCAGCCAGGGCGAGCCACGCTCGGCATTGACGCGTATTGCTCGCGGTGAGCATCCGGTGCAGCTCGAGGCGGGCGATGCGGCCATCTTCTCGTCGCGTGTCATTCCCGGGAATGAGCTGTCAATCAATCGTCTTCACAATGACCTCGCCAAGCGTGGCGTCGAGGTGATCACGGACCGCGATGAGGATGTGCATGTCTCGGGTCATCCCGCCCGCGACGAGCTTGCTGAGATGTATCAGATGGTCCGCCCTCGTATCGCCTTGCCGGTGCATGGCGAAGCGCGCCATATTCAGGAACATGTAGCTTTCGCCAGGGAATGCCAGGTGCCGGAAGCCTTGGCGCCCGAGAACGGCATGCTCATCCGGTTGGCGCCCGGCCCGGCCGAGATCGTGGCGCGCGTGCCCGCCGGCCGCTTGGCCCTTGACGGAAAGGTCCTGGTATCCGCCGACAGCGAGGCGATCCGCCATCGCCATCGTCTCAGCTTCAACGGCGTCATCATGGGCTCGGTCGTCGTCGACAAATCGGGCAAGCTCTTGGCGCCGCCCCAGGTTTCGTTCGAGGGGCTGATGGATGCCGCGGCGGCCGGCGATGCCATCGCCACCATACAGGCAGCAATTGCCGAGGCACTGGTCGAATTGCCGAAATCAAAGCGCTCGGACGACGCCGAGGTGGCGGAGGCCGCTCGGCTTGCGGCGCGGCGTTGGTATCACAAGACCTATGACAAGAAACCAGTGACGAAGATCCACGTGATCCGAGTCTGACCGCTAGCCGCGCGACATAAATCCGTTGCGCCCGAACAGATAGATGATTGGGCCCGAGGGGAGCAGCGACAGCAGTTCGGCCAGCAGGAACGGTAGTGCCATCCAGCCGATCGCAGAAATGAACCGCAGGGCCTCGGCCTCAACCAGACCCACCGCCAGCACCAGGAAGTCGATCAGGATCATCGCGACCAGCAGGGTCAGCAAGGCATATTTGCGCACATCATTGGCGCCACGCTGAAAGCCTAGCGCGGTCAGCAACAGTGTGGCCAAGACGGCGACATGGCTGCCGGCAAGGGCTGCGGTTCTGCCCTCTACCCACATGTCGATAGGGAAGGGACGGCCAAAAGGGGTTGCACCGTCCAGCAAATGCCACTGCCCCGTGATTGTTTCCATCCCTGCCCACAAGACCAGGGCCGAAACCAGCATGATCTGGAAGAAACGGGCGCGGTGGCCATAGTGGCGATAGATCCAGGCGAGTAGCACGATACTCCAGGCAAGCCCCATGGCACTGTCGATCAGCGACAGAAGCAGGACCAGCAATAAGGCGAAGCCCCAAATAGCGGCTTCCACCACTGGTGGCTCGGCCGTCTCGTCGGCTGCCAGCACGAAGAGTGGGGCGATCCCCAGGGCCATTACTGCGGCTGCTAATAGCATGGTGCCGTCGCTGAGTACGCTGGGCCCGAAGCCGAGCGTCGGCAGCGTGACACCAAGGAATAGGGCCATCAGCATCGGGATGATGGTAGTCGTACTCTGCTCGCGCAGCGAACTGCCGATCAACGTTCCGGCCATGGCAAGGCTTGCAACAAGAAATGGCAAGGCGACGACAAGCAGGACGATGCGCGCATTGTCCCCATCGCTCGAAAGCTCGAGGAGGCTGACCAGAATCCCGAAAGCCGATTCCATTGCTGGTGGATCGGTGAAATGAACGATCGCCAGACCAGCAAGGGCGATCGCCGGGATCCAGACCCACAGCAGGTCTATTCCATGCCGTTCGACGCAGGTGACGATATGCTCGACCGCTGCTGCTGCCGTCAGCAGGGCGGCAATGGCGAGCCCAACCCAACCCAATGCTGTCAGCCCGGGAAGAATGAAGAGAGCGCAGACGATTGCAGGCCCCATCAGCAGGTCGCGGCGCGCAATGACCCGCAGGGCAGGCAATCGGTCAATGAGAGTGGCCGGAACGAGGAGCGGAAAGGCGAGGGAGAGCCAGGCAATGGCAACAGGCAAGGGTTGCGGATTGAGCTCCGGCCGCAAGACCGGCAGACAATCCGCAATCATGACACCAAGCCCGGCAGTTGCCAGACCGATCTGGCGCAGCCGAGTCATCGTGTTGGCCGCTGGCTCCTCCGAAAAGGGACCTGCCATCCGCTATCTCCAGCTTCCCCACCACCAGCATCCCTGCCCAATCGCCAGCGACGGGCCGAGACGGAAATAATCTTTCGTCACCAGAGCGTTACTCGCGACCCGCTGGGCATGCTGCTAGACTGCTTGCATGACCAGCCAAATCCTTGACCCGACCGAGCCCATCCCTGTGATCGATCGCCGCCGAATCGCGATTATTAACGCGCTGCTGGCCATTCTTACCTGCTTCGCTGGAGCATTGCCAGCAAAGGCGGATATTGCCGTCACCCGGGAGGATTGCGCCCGGCTGGTCAAATACCGGCAGGCGCCGGGCGTCGAATATCAGCCCGGAATCGACGTGCGCGGGAACCCCGTGGCGCCGGCCGATCTGGGCGGCGGGTACCAGATCAAGCCCCCGGAAACGATCATTATTCCGATCGAAATCCTTATCCAGGACAGGTTCCACATCCCGGCCAACTCGGCACTTTGGAATGCCAAGGCCCAGGTCGGGGTGGTCACCGTCAAAGGTGATCAGGTCTTCTACGAAGGTCAGCTTCTCGGGGATGCCGAGGCGGCAGCCTTGGAAGAAGTTTGCCGAGAACGGGCGGGCCAGCCCTAAAACCCTATGGGCCATTGGCTTACCAGCCGCCGCGCTTGTGGACAGGTAAAGGGGCATTGCCTAAAGTCCCCCGCCGATCAACGACCATTCTCGAGCCCAAGGCCTTTTCCATGCGTTCCAGTCAATTCTTCATGCCGACCCTCCGGGAGAACCCCTCGGAGGCCCAGATTGTCTCTCACCGCCTGATGCTGCGCGCCGGCATGGTGCGGCAAGCCAGTGCGGGAATATATTCCTGGTTGCCGTTGGGTTTCAAGGTGCTGAAGAATATCGAGCGCATTGTTCGCGAGGAGCAGGATCGCGCCGGTTGCCAGGAAGTGCTGATGCCGACGATCCAGTCGGCGGACCTCTGGCGCGAGAGCGGTCGCTATGACGATTACGGCAAGGAGATGCTGCGCATCACCGACCGCCATGACCGCGAGATGCTCTACGGTCCCACGAACGAGGAGCAGATCACCGAGATTTTTCGCAACGCCGCGAAGAGCTACCGCGACGTCCCGAAGATGCTCTATCACATCCAGTGGAAGTTCCGCGATGAGGTGCGTCCCCGTTTCGGCGTCATGCGCGGCCGCGAATTCCTGATGAAGGACGCCTACAGCTTCGACCTCGATCAGGCCGGTGCCAAGCGGGCCTATAACAAGATGTTCGTCTCGTACCTGCGCACCTTCGCGCGGATGGGCTTGCGCGCGATCCCGATGGCGGCGGATACCGGGCCGATCGGCGGCGACCTCAGCCACGAATTCATCATTCTCGCCGACACCGGCGAGAGCGCCGTCTTCTGCGACAAGAGCTTCATCGAGCGCGATGTGCTGTCGCTCGACATCGACTACGACAGCGATCTCGAGCCATTGGTGAAGCAGTGGACGACCGACTACGCCGCAACCGACGAAAAGCACGACGCCGCGAAGTTCGGCGCCTTGCCGAAGGACCGCCAGGTTGAAGCGCGTGGCATCGAAGTCGGCCATATCTTCTATTTCGGCACAAAATATTCCGAGCCGCTGCGTGCTCAGGTGCAGAATCCGGAAGGCCAGACCGTTCCGGTCCATATGGGCTCCTACGGCATCGGTGTTTCGCGTCTGGTGGGTGGTATCATTGAAGCCAGCCACGACGACAAGGGCATCATCTGGCCGGAAAGTGTTGCCCCCTTTAAAGTCGGCCTCATCAACCTCAAGGCTGGCGATGCCGTGACCACCCCGATGGCGGACGAACTCTACGCCAAGATGCGCCGCGCTGGCATCGAAGTCCTCTATGATGACCGCGATGTCCGCGCGGGTGAGAAGTTTGCGCAGATGGATCTCATCGGCCTGCCCTATCAGGTCGTGGTTGGTCCGCGCGGTGCCGCCAAGGGCGAAGTGGAGTTCAAGCTCCGCAAGACCGGCGCCGTCGAGGAAATCTCGGCCGAAGCGGCACTGAAGAAGCTCGGCGCATGATCTTTTCCGCCTTCGAGCGCCTGGTGGCGATGCGCTATTTGCGCGCGCGCCGCCAGGAAGGCTTCGTGTCGGTCATTGCGCTGTTCTCGTTGCTGGGAATCGGTCTCGGCGTGGCGACGCTCATCGTCGTCATGTCGGTGATGAACGGCTTCCGTGCCGAATTGCTCGATCGGATTTTGGGATTTAACGCGCATCTGTCGATCAGCGCCAACAGCGGCTCGGTCCAGGACTACGACAAGCTCACCAATGTCCTGCGTGCTTTGCCCAGCATCGCATCAGCGACGCCGATCGTCGAAGGCCAGGTCTTTCTGACGGGGCAGGATGGTGGTGTCGGTGCCATCCTTCGCGGCGTGCGCCTTGAGGATTTGAAGGCCAAGGCGCTCATTGCCGACAGCCTCGTCGCGGGCTCCATCGATGGCTTGCGGAACCCGGACGGAATCATCATCGGCCAGGCAATGGCGCGCGCCATCCGTGCCGGGATCGGCAGTGAAGTGACGGCGATTTCGCCGGACATCAATGTGACCATGGGCGGTGCCATTCCACGCATGAAAACGTTCACGGTGGTCGGCATCTTCAATGTCGGCATGTACCAGTATGACAACACCATCGCCTTCGCGAATTTGAAGATGGGCCAGATTTACTTCAAGGTGAAGAACGGCGCGACGAACATCGAAGTGATGGCGAAGAACATCAACAATCTGCCGACGGCCAAGTCGGAAATCATTGCCTCGATCGGCGACGGTTACCATATCGGCGATTGGCAGGAAGCGAACCGCGACTTCTTCACTGCCGTTGAAGTCGAGCGGAACGTCATGTTCCTGATCCTGACGCTCATCATCGTCGTTGCTGCCTTCAATATCATCAGTGGCCAGATCATGATGGTGAAGGACAAGGCGCGGAACATCGCCATCATGCGGACGATGGGCGCGACCCAGGGCATGATCCTGCGCATCTTCCTGCTGTCGGGTGCCAGCATCGGCATCGTCGGCACGATCTTCGGCTGCTTGCTGGGCGTCGCATTCGCTGCGAACATCGAGACGATCCGGCGCGGGCTTGAGAGCATCACAGGCACGGATCTCTTCAACGAAACGATCTATTTTCTCTCCAAGCTGCCGGCGATCGTCGATCCGTTGGAAGTGGCCTTGATATCGGCGATGTCGCTGGTCCTCACCTTGCTGGCCTCGATCTACCCTGCCTGGCGCGCCGCGCGTCTCGATCCGGTGGAGGCCCTCCGCTATGAGTAAGGGCCACGCCAACAATGGCGACGTGGTGCTGGAATTGAAAGGCATCCGGCAGAGCTTCGCTCAGGCCGACGGGCGCCTTGAGGTCATTCGCAATGCAGATCTGATCCTGCGGCGTGGCGAGATGGTGGCGTTGATCGGCCCATCCGGGTCCGGAAAATCGACGTTGCTGCATATCACCGGTATGCTGGAAAAGGCCGTGGACGGTGAAATCATTGTCGGTGGCAAAACGATGAATGCCCTGGGCGACGACGCGAAGACGGCGGCGCGCCGACAGACGATGGGCTTTGTCTACCAGCATCATCATCTGCTGCCTGAGTTCTCGGCGCTGGAGAATGTGATCATTCCGCAGATGATCGCCGGAAAATCGCGCAAGGAGGCGACGCCGCGCGCGATCGATCTTCTCACGCGCGTAGGTCTCGCCAAGCGCCTCGACCACCGGCCTGGCAAGCTTTCCGGTGGTGAGCAGCAGCGTGTCGCCATTGCTCGCGCCCTGGCAAATGATCCAAAAATCCTGCTGGCGGACGAGCCTACTGGAAACCTCGATCACAACACATCGGAAGATGTGTTTGGGATGCTGCGCAATCTTGTTCACGATTTCGGCGTGGCGGCGCTGATCGCCACGCACAATCTGGAGATTGCGGAACGCATGGACCGGGTGGTGACGTTGCGCGACGGAGAACTCGTCACCGCCTAAAGTCGGATGGCCGGTCATTGGCCCGTCATGTCTCTGACCGCAGAATGTCACGAAACGCGGTTATAGCGCCCTCATCGCTTTAGACAGAGGAGGCTCACGCGATGACTGAACGTCATTACCGCATGCCGGTGACGATCAATAACGAAGACGATCGCAACCCATCCAACCCGAGCGCCGGCCAGACCATGGCCGATCTCATCGTGCAGCGCATGTCGCGCCGCGCCGCGCTGAAGGGTTTGCTTGCGAGTGCTGCCGTGGGTGCCATCGGCGCCGGTGGCGGCTTCATGGCGCGCTCGGCGAAGGCTGCGCCGGCGCTGTCCTTCAGCGAAATCGCCCATGCCTATGACGAGAATCTCCACATTCCGGCCGGGTACACGGCGAAGGCGATTCTGCGTTGGGGCGATCCGATCATTGCCGGTGCTGCTGATTTCGACGCTGAGAAGCGCGATGCTGCCGCGCAAGGCCAGCAATTCGGCTACAACAACGACTTCATCCACTTCTGCCCGCTGCCCGAGGGTTCGGACAGCAGCGACCACGGCCTGCTGGTGGTCAATCACGAATATACCGACGCCCACATGATCTTCCCCGGTTTTGCGGACGGCAAGGAAGCCCTGGCCGGCACGACCGCGGAAATGGCGGCCTACGAACAAGCCGCGCACGGCCTGTCGGTTGTCGAGATCAAGAAGGACGGCAACAGCTGGTCGGCGGTGGCGGACGGCAAGCTCAATCGTCGCATCTCGCTGGCGACCGAGATGGAATTGGTCGGTCCAGCTGCTGGTCATGACCGCCTGAAGACGTCGGCTGATGCCACCGGCACCAAGGTCTTCGGCACGATGAACAATTGTGCCGGCGGGTGGACTCCCTGGGGCACGATCCTGTCCGCCGAAGAGAACATCCATCAGTATTTCGGTGGCGATCCGGCCGGCACCGCGGAAGCGGCCAACGCCAAGCGCATGGGCATCAAGGGCGAACCGTCCTATGCCTGGGGCAAGTTCGACGCGCGCTTCGACGTGACCAAGGAACCCAATGAACCGAACCGCTTCGGCTGGATCATCGAAGTCGATCCCTATGATCCGACGTCGAAGCCGGTCAAGCACACGGCGCTGGGCCGCTTCAAGCATGAAGCGGCGACCACCGTCATCAACGGTGACGGCCGCCTCGTCGTCTATACCGGCGACGATGAGCGCTTCGAGTATGTCTACAAATTCGTCAGCAACGGCACTTTCGATGCGGCCAAGGGCCGTGCCAATTCCGAACTGCTCAATGACGGCACCCTCTATGTGGCGAAGTTTGACGCCGAGGGCAATGTGACCTGGCTGCCGCTGGTGCACGGGCAGGGCGACCTCACCGAGGCCAACGGGTTCAAATCCCAGGCTGACGTGCTGATCGATGCCCGCCGCGCGGGCGACGTGCTGGGTGCGACCAAGATGGACCGCCCGGAAGATATCGAAACCAGCGACAAGACCGGCAAGGTCTATGTCGTTCTCACCAAGAACGACAAGCGCAAGGCCGACGATCTCAACCCGGCCAACGACCGCGCCGAAAACAAGTGGGGCCATATCATCGAGATGGTCCCGCCGATGGTTGACGGCAAGGCCGATCACGCCGCGACGGCCTATGGCTGGAGCGCCTTCATTAAGGCGGGCAACCCGAATGACCCGGCGGAAGGTGCCGGCTATGGCGGTGCCGTCAGTGATGCGGGCTGGTTCGCCAACCCGGACAACGTCGCCTTCGACGCGTCGGGTCGCCTCTGGATTGCTACCGACGGCTTCCCGGATTTCGGCGTCCATGATGGTCTCTGGGTCACTGAGACGGAAGGTGAGGGGCGCGCGATCACGCGTCACTTCCTGGGTTGCCCCCGCGGCGCTGAGCTTTGCGGCCCGGCCTTCACGCCGGACGGAAAGACCCTTTTCGTCTCCATCCAGCATCCGGGCGAAGAAAAGGGCGCGAACTTCGCGGCGCCGTCGACTCGTTGGCCGGACTTCAAGGAAGGCGTGCCGGCACGTCCATCCGTCGTTGCCGTGACCAAGGACGATGGCGGCGAAATCGGCGCCTGATCTCCCAGTTGGTTGAAAAGACAGGAAGCCCGGCCGGACCGTTCCGGCCGGGCTTTTCTGTCACATATCCTTCATGAATTGGCCGCGTGATCCGTCATTGCCGGGGACTACGCAGAACCTCTTCCCATTCCCCGACAGGAGGCAACGATGGCGGTAAATCCGCAAAAGTCATCGACACCCACATATGCAGAACTCGTGTCCGCACGCTTCTCGCGCCGCACCATGTTGCTCGGCGCAGCCGGCGCTGCTGCGGCGTCTGCCATGTCGCTGCGTTTGCCTGGCGCCCAGGCTGCCGCCAGCGCCTCGACTCTGACTTTCCCGGAACTGAAGAAGGTCTATGACCAGACGCATCACGTCGCCGATGGGTATAACGCCGACATTCTGGTGCGCTGGGGTGAGGCGATTCTGGGCGGTGCCGATCTGGAGGCAGGCCAGCAGAGTGCCGCCACCCAGGCCAAGCAGTTCGGCTACAATTGCGACTTCATCGGCTATCTGCCGCTGCCGCTCGGCTCGACCAGCAGCGATCATGGCCTCCTTTGCGTCAACAACGAATATCCCGATCCGCACATCATGTTCCCGGGTCTGACCGAGGATGATGCCGCCAAGAAGATGTCGGAAGATCAGATCCGAACGATCCAACAATCCTGGGGCCATTCGATCGTCGAGATCAAAAAGGAAGGCGGCAAGTGGCAGGTGGTGAAGGATAGCAAGTTCAACCGCCGTATCACCGGCACCACTGAGATTGCGATCTCCGGGCCGGCTGCAGGTCACAAGCTTCTGCAGACATCGGCCGATCCGACCGGCACCAAGGTCTTCGGCACCGGTTACAATTGCTCGGGTGGCGTGACGCCCTGGGGCACGGTCCTTTCCTGTGAGGAAGGCCTCTCCGATACATTTGGTGGCGACCCGGCCAAGGGCGGCGATCCGAAGCTCCTTGAACGCTATGCCTATGATGGTTCCGATTATTATGGCTTTGCGCGCATCGAGGCGCGTTTCAATCTGGATCAGGAAGCGAACGAGCCTAACCGCTTTGACTGGGTTGTCGAGATCGACCCTTATGCACCCGACGAAGCGCCGGTCAAGCGCACGGCGCTCGGCCGCATGGGGCATGAAGCCGCGACCTCGATCGTCAACAAGGACGGCCGTGTCGTCGTCTATACCGGTGACGACGACTATTTCGAATATATCTACCGCTTTGTGAGTGCCGGCACGTTCAACCCGGACGATCGGGCTGCCAACAAGAAGTTGCTGGACGAAGGCACCTTGTCGGTGGCGAAGTTCAGCGACGACGGGATGCTGACATGGATCCCGCTCATTCATGGTCAGAATGGTCTGACGGCCGAGAACGGCTTCGCCGACCAGGCCGAAGTGCTCATCAAGGCGCGCCTTGCCGGCGACACTGTCGGCGCCACCAAGATGGACCGGCCGGAAGACATGGAACCCAATCCGGCGACCGGTCGCGTCTATGCGGTGATGACCAAGAACAAGAAGCGCAAGGCCGATCAAGTGGACGGCGCCAACCCGCGCGCAGAGAATCTCTATGGCCACATCCTGGAAATGCTCCCGCCGGGCGAGGGCAAGGATGCGGACCATGCCGCCGACACGTTCAAGTGGGACGTGTTCCTCCTCGCCGGCAATCCGGCCAAGGCGGAAGAGGGGGCAAAGTACAATCCGGGTATCAGCCCTGACGGCTGGTTCGCTGCTCCCGACAACATCGCCTTCGATCCCAAGGGCCGCATATGGATCGCCAGCGACGGTGCCACCGATTTCGACATCGCCGACGGTCTCTATGGTGCTGACACGCTTGGTGATGGGCGGGCGTTGCCGCGCTTCTTCTTCGCCTGCCCGACAGGTGCTGAAATGTGCGGCCCTGCCTTCACGCCGGATGGAAAGACGCTCTTCGTCTCCGTCCAGCATCCGGCCGAAAACTCGGAGAGCCTGGACAAGGTCACAACGCGCTGGCCGGACTTCGGCGCCGACAGTCTGCCGCGACCCAGCGTCGTTGCTATCACCAAGCAGGATGGCGGCGAAATCGGTGGCTGACGGGCCGAGTCATGGACTTGTCATGCGCCTGCAAAGGAGCAGCAACCGGAATCGCGCATTCTCCTGATCAGAGAGGGTGCCTAGCCCGGGCCACGGATCGTTCAACAGATCTTTGGCCCGGGCTGGGGCATCGCAGGATCGGGTGAGGTGCCGCTATGACCGTGCAGACCAAATTGATCGGGGCCAATTCATCCGGAATCAACAGCAAGGTCGCTGCTCCGGCGGTCGGGCTTTCCCCTGACATTCAGGATATCGTCACTTTGCGCCGTGACCGCTGGCTTGACGGCCCGGAATCGGCGGGTCTCGCCGACGCAGGCGATCGTAACTGGTCGGAACGAGAGACCGACTTGGCGTGGGAGCGACTGGCGCGCCAGCGTTTCGGCATCGGTATGGCGTTCGTCGATGTCGCCAACGGCGTGGCCTATGCCATTGATGTCGACAGCGACGTGTTGCTCTATCGCGTCGTGACGTCACGGGCCGCTGATCGGCATCTCAATCTGGCCCAACTCATTGAATTCGGCGAAGTGGCTGTGGCGCGCTTTGTCGCCAATGGCATCCTGGAATGGCTGCCGCTGAGTGCCGCCCGCAATCTGCAGCAGGCGCGTCAGAATGCCCTGCGCCTTGGCGCCACACCGTTACGCCGTCTGTTCGCGCTGATACCGCTCAAGACCGCGGGTGGCATTCGCTTGGCGTCGACCGGTGGTGCCGAGGCGCTGACCCTTGACCTCGTACCGCCCAATGTCGGTGCCCAGATCTATCCGCATGCGCGGCGCTTTGCCTGGAACGAGGTCGATGCGCCGATGAGCTACGGTTTCGGTACGCCGGCTGCCGAGCAGATGCCGGCTGGTCTTGCGGCGCTATTCTCGCAACCCTGGCAATAAGTTCTAAACCCCGTCCTCGCATTGCTTTCCCGTCCTGGTCGTTGGCCAGGTCCGGCCGAGATCGTCCCCCGAACGATGGATCTTGGCCTCACTAGGCCCTCCGCCCTGTCCACGGAGGGCTTTTTCTTTGGCGGATCGAGGGGGAGGGAAACGAGGGTTTCCGCCAACTTGCCGTTCTTCCATCACCCGGTGAATCCTACTAGAGTCGACCGTCCCACGACTCACCGGTCCAGATAGTTCCAATGCCCCACGCCGATTTTGTCCATTTGCGCGTTCATTCTGCCTATTCCCTCTCGGAAGGGGCGATCAAGAACAAGCAACTGGTCGAACTCTGCAAGCGCAATTCCATGCCGGCCGTCGCCGTGACCGACACGGGCAACCTGTTTGGTGCGATGGAGTTTTCCAGTCTGGCCAAGGATGCCGGCGTCCAGCCGATCACCGGGTGCCAGCTGGGCCTTGCCCGTGAGCGGGATCCGCATCAAATGCAGATACCGGCCCCGGACCAGATCGTCCTGTTGGTGCAGTCCGAGCTGGGTTATGCGAACCTCGCTAAACTGTCGAGCGACGCCTATCTGAAAAGCGAGCCCGGAACTCCACCGCAGATTTCCTTGGAGGATATCGCGGCCCATGCCGACGGCTTGCTTGCCCTCACCGGCGGGCCCAAGGGGCTCATCGGGCGCCTGTTGCAGGAAGGGCAGGACCAGGCAGCGGAGGCGGCTCTTTTGCGCCTGGCTGCGATCTTTCCCGGTCGCCTCTATGTCGAACTGATGCGCCACGGGCTCGACGACGAGGCTCGTATCGAGGAAAGCCTCATCAACCTGGCCTATGCGCACAATCTGCCGCTCGTCGCCACGAACGATGTCTATTTTTCCGACGAGGGTATGTACCTTGCGCATGATGCGCTGCTCTGTATTGCCGGCGGCACCTATGTTGCCGAAACCAACCGCCGCAAGGTGACGCGCGAGCATCGCTTCAAATCCGGCGCCGAAATGGCCCAGCTCTTTGCCGACATTCCCGAAGCGATCGCCAACACATTGGTGATTGCCCAGCGTTGCGCCTACATGCCGCCGGCGCGCAAGCCGATCTTGCCGGCTTTCTCCGATGGCAAGAGCGAGGACGATGCCCTGCGGGAAATGGCGGCGCAAGGCTTGGAGAAACGCCTGACCGCGATGGACATCTCGGAAGAGGCGAAGAAGCCCTATCGCGACCGGCTGGAATTCGAGCTCGGCGTCATCATTCAGATGGGCTTTCCCGGCTACTTCCTCATCGTTGCCGAATTCATTCAATGGGCGAAGGCGCACGGCATTCCGGTAGGCCCGGGTCGCGGTTCCGGCGCCGGTTCGGTCGTTGCCTGGTCGCTCACCATCACTGACCTCGATCCATTGCGTTGGGGCCTCCTCTTCGAACGTTTCCTCAATCCGGAACGTATTTCGATGCCGGACTTCGACATCGATTTCTGCCAGGACCGGCGCGAAGAAGTCATCAAGCACGTCCAGGAACGCTACGGCCGAGACAAGGTCGGGCAGATCATCACCTTCGGTAAGCTGCAGGCGCGTGCTGCCGTGCGCGACGTTGGGCGCGTGTTGCAGATGCCCTATGGTCAGGTCGACCGGCTCTCCAAGCTCATCCCGAACAACCCGGCCAATCCGATCACCCTGAAGGAAGCGATCGAGGGCGAGCGCCAGCTGCGCGATGCCATGAGCGAGGATCCCAGTGTCAAGCGCCTGATGGAAGTCGCGCAAAAGCTCGAGGGTCTCTACCGGCACGCTTCGACCCATGCCGCCGGTGTAGTCATCGGTGACCGGCCGCTCGATCAACTGGTGCCGATGTACCGAGACCCGCGCTCGGACATGCCGGTGACGCAGTTCAACATGAAGGATGTCGAAAAGGCGGGCCTCGTCAAATTCGACTTCCTCGGTCTGAAGACACTCTCGGTCCTGCGCACGGCCGATCGGCTGCTCAGGAAGCGCGGCATCGAGATCGACATCGACCATCTGCCGCTCGATGATGCCAATACCTACGAAATGCTTGCCAAGGGCGATGCGACCGGCGTGTTCCAGCTGGAAAGTTCCGGCATGCGCGACGTGCTGCGCAAGCTGAAGCCCGACCGGTTCGAGGACATCATCGCCGTCGTGGCGCTCTATCGTCCCGGCCCGATGGACAACATCCCGAAATACATCAATTGCAAACATGGGCGCGAGGAGCCGGACTATCTCCATCCCTCGCTCGAAGGAATCCTCAAGGAAACCTTCGGCATCATGATCTATCAGGAACAGGTCATGCAGATTGCCCAGGTGCTGTCCGGCTACAGCCTGGGCGGCGCCGACCTGTTGCGCCGCGCGATGGGCAAGAAGATCAAGGAGGAGATGGAGGCCCAGCGCAAGCTGTTCATCGACGGCGCGGTCGAGCGCAAGGTGAAGGCGGAGAAGGCTGGCGAGATCTTCGATCAGGTCAACAAATTCGCGGGCTACGGCTTCAACAAGAGCCATGCCGCAGCCTATGCGCTGGTCGCCTACCAGACCGCTTATCTGAAGGCCAACTACCCGGTCGAGTTCTTCGCTGCGTCGATGACCTACGATATGGGCAATACCGACAAGCTCAACGCCTTCCGCCAGGAACTCAACCGCATCGGCATCAAGCTGCTGCAGCCCGATGTCAACAAGTCGGAGCCCACATTCGCGGTCGAGCAGCAGCCGGACGGTACGCTGGCGGTTCGTTACGCGCTGGGCGCCGTCAAGAATGTCGGCATGGGTCCGGTCGAAGCGATGGTGAAGGCGCGCGATGCGGGCGGCCCCTTCAAAAATCTCGAGGATTTCTGCGAACGCATCGACCCCAAGGGGCTCAACAAGCGGCAGGTCGAAAATCTTGTCCTGGCCGGTGCTTTCGACAGCCTCAATCCCAACCGCCAGCAGGTGCATGACAGTGTCGAACAGATGCTGCGGCAGTCGCAGGCGGCACATGAGGCCAAGGGCAGCAACCAATCGAGTATGTTCGCCGAGACGACACAGGTGCGCCTGACCCTGCCGCCCGTGCAGGATTGGCTGCCGATGGAGCGGCTGCAGCACGAATTCGGTGCCATCGGCTTTTATCTCTCGGCGCACCCTCTGGACTCATACGGCGCCAGCCTGAAGCGTCTGGATGTCGTTCCCTTCGCCGACTTGCCCGCTTGGCTGAAGGCCAAAGGCGCCTCGAAGGCGCGGGTTGCCGGTCTCGTCGTCGGCAAGCAGGAACGTACCTCGCAGAAGGGCAACCGCTTCGCCTTCATCCAGCTGACCGATCCCAGCGGTATGTTTGAAGCAACCATCTTTTCCGAACGCCTGACGCAAGCCCGCGAAATGCTGGAACCTGGCCGGGCACTCCTCCTCAACGTCGATTGCCGACAGGAAGAAGAGGGCGGCTTGCGCCTCATGGTGAACGAGGTTTCTAGCCTCGATCAGGCGGCGGCGGCCACGGCGGCGGGCCTAAAGATCTTCCTCAAGGATGCAAGCCCGGTCGATCCGATCAAGCAGGTCCTGACCAAGGCGGGAAGGGGGAAGGGGCGCATCGAGTTCGTCATCGACCTGCCCGAACAAAAACGCGAGGTCGACATCACGCTCCGCGAGCAATTTGCCGTGACACCTGCCGTGCGCGGTGCCATCCGCGCCATGCAGGGTGTCGCCGAGGTGATGGATACCTGAGACGGTCGTTCAGCTAGAACGCGTCAAACCGGTACGTAAAACCGACCATCATCATATGGCTCGATAGATCGACGGAACTGTCAATGTCGCCAGGGCTGGCAGGCTGAGACGCATTGAAGACGTGGGTACTGTTGTCTACGGTCCCAAGGTCGGTATAGGAGTATTGCGCGGAAACGGACCAGTTCTTGTCGATGGCATAATCGCCGCCGATACCAACAACGTAGCCCAGCTGCGTTTCCGAATCGGAGCTATGTCCTTCCCCGCCCGTACCGACGGTATCCGAGTAATCGGTCTCTATTTTGAGCCGGCTAAGGGTGGGGCCGGCCATGACATAAACCAGCCAATTGTCCTGTGCCCAACCGAGGCGGGGACGCAATGCGACCATCCAATCGGCTTCCACGCGCTGCTTCAGCGTAAATTCCGCCCCCGCGAGGCTGATCCAGTCTTGCGTGCTGCTGCGCTTTTCATCCCACAACAGCAGGTCGCCCGTGGCGCCGACGCCGAGGACGACATTGCCGAATTGGCGCGAATAGCCCAGCTGCAAGCTGGCCGACCAATCCCAATCGGTCGGGCTGCCACTTCCGGCATCCTTCAACTGCGTATGGTCACTGGCGTCCGTGAAATAGGCGCTCGGCTTGACGCCTTCGGCTTCAGTTTCGGGGGTGAGGATGCCGCCGCCGGCAAGGGCGCTGATGCTGAATCCCGACCAATCGACTTCCGACGCGGACTGCGCCGCTGCCTGCACGGAACTCAGGCCAAGACAGCAGCCCGCCAGCAGAATTGCCCTGCGAATCATTGATATATCCCCATCCCCACGCGATCCTGCCAATATTCCTATCTGGGCGGGATTTTCTGGTCAAGCCGATCCATTAACACTTTCCCGGGACCAACCCTTGCCATTTCGGCCGTAACCCTGTATTTCACCGCCACTAACAAACCGCATGCGGGTTCGCGCGCTGTCGGGGAGACATCCCGGCAGACTTCGCTCCGGTGTTCTAGATCTTTGATTTGGAACGCAAAATCCGCAGAGGCTTAACCGGAAAAGGACTTTGAAATGGCGCTGCCACAATTCAGCATGCGTCAGCTCTTGGAAGCTGGCGTTCACTTTGGTCACCACACCCGTCGTTGGAACCCGCAGATGGCCCCCTATCTGTTCGGCGTCCGTAACGGCGTGCATATCATCAATCTCGAATACACCGCCCCGATGCTCGAGCAGGCGATCAAGACCGTGCGCGACATCGCCGCTGCCGGTGGTCGTGTTCTCTTCGTCGGCACCAAGCGCGCCGCGGCCGACAAGGTCGCCGAAGCTGCCAAGCGTTGCGGCCAGTATTACGTCAACCATCGTTGGCTGGGCGGCATGCTCTCCAACTGGAAGACCATCTCGCAGTCGATCAAGCGCCTGCGCGAGATCGAGGAGAAGCTGACGACCAACACCGTCGGCCTCACCAAGAAAGAACTTCTGATGATGACCCGCGACCGCGACAAGCTGGAGCGCGCGCTGGGCGGCATCAAGGACATGGGCGGCCAGCCCGACATCCTCGTCATCATCGACACCAACAAGGAATCGCTCGCGGTGAAGGAAGCCAACAAGCTTGGCATTCCGATCGTCGCCATCCTTGATTCGAACTCCTCGCCGGAAGGCATCAATTTCCCGGTTCCGGGCAATGACGACGCCATCCGCGCCATCTCGCTCTACTGCGACCTCTTCTCGGGCGCCGTGCTCGACGGCCTGCAGCAGGAAGCGATCTCCTCGGGTGCCGACATCGGCGAATCCGAAGAGCTCCCGGCCGAACAGATCCCGGGCGACGAAGGCATCGAGCAGGGCGCTTCGGCGTAACGATTGCTTCGGCATAGCGTGGGGTCCGGGGCGTTACCGCGCCGGACCCCATTGCCACATCTGAATACCCAGTTACCGAATTAAGACGGAAGGATAAGGACCATGGCCGAGATTACTGCTGCGCTCGTGAAGGAGCTGCGCGAAGCCTCTGGCGCCGGCATGATGGATTGCAAGAAGGCGCTCGGTGAGACCAACGGCAATATCGAGGAAGCGATCGACTGGCTGCGCAAGAAGGGCCTTGCCGCCGCTGCCAAGAAGGCCGGCCGCGTCGCCGCCGAAGGCTTGGTCGGTGCTGCCGCCGAAGGCAATGTCGGCGCGCTCGTCGAAGTGAATTCCGAAACCGATTTCGTCGCCCGCAACGAGCAGTTCCAAGGCTTCGTCTCGGCCGTCGCCCGTCTGGCGCTGGCCCATGACGATGTCGAGGCGTTGAAGAACGCCAAGCATCCGGAAGGCGGCACCGTCGCCGAGAAGCTGACCAACCTGGTCGCCACCATCGGCGAGAACATGAACCTGCGCCGCTCGAAGCGCCTTGCCGTCTCGAACGGCGTCGTCGCTTCCTATGTGCACAATGCCGCCGCTCCGGGCATGGGCAAGATCGGCGTGCTTGTGGCTCTGGAATCGACCGGCGATGCCGCGAAGCTCCAGGCGCTGGGTAAGCAGATCGCCATGCATGTGGCCGCTGCCAACCCGCAGTCGCTCGACATCAGCAGCGTCGACCCGTCGAGCCTCGAGCGTGAGCGCGCCGTTCTCACCGAGCAGGCCCGTGCTTCGGGCAAGCCGGAAGAGATCATCGGCAAGATGGTCGAAGGTCGCGTCCGCAAGTTCTACGAGGAAGTCGTTCTCCTCGAGCAGCTTTACGTCATCGACGGCGAAAGCCGCGTGAAGCAGGTGGTCGAAAAGGCCGCCAAGGAAATCGGCGCCCCCGTGAAGCTGGTGGGCTTTGCCCGTATGGCCCTGGGCGAGGGCATCGAGAAGGAAGAAAAGGACTTCGCGTCCGAAGTCGCGGCCCAGCTCCGCGCCTAATTGTCCGGTTTTCGGCGGGTGCTTCCTGCGCCGCCGAATCGGGGTATAGTTCGGCGGGCGCCGGCCATCTGGTCGCCGCCCGCCAGCCGCCCATTTCCAAGAGCGGCCGCCTGGTCGAAACCCCGGCTGGGCCTAGATTACAGAGAGTGCAGGGAGAATTGCGTATGTCCAAGGCTGGTGCATCGTCGACGGTCGCTGAAGGTGAACATCCGACCGTCGCCCATGCCCCATCCGCGCCGCCCCCGGGCCTCCTCTATAAGCGTGTCCTGCTGAAAATCTCCGGCGAGGCCCTGATGGGCCAGCGCGACTACGGCCTGGAACCAGCAACCGTCAATCGCGTCGCCCAGGAAGTGAAGACCGTCCACGAGCTCGGCGTCGAATGCTGCCTGGTCATCGGCGGCGGCAATATCTTCCGCGGCATTGCCGGCGCTTCCGAAGGCATGCAGCGCGCCTCGGCCGACTATATGGGCATGCTGGCGACCGTCATGAACGCGCTCGCCATGCAGAACGCGCTCGAGCAGCTTGGCGTCGATACCCGGGTCCTCTCCGCCATTCCGATGCAATCGGTGTGCGAGCCCTATATCCGCCGTCGCGCCGTGCGCCATTTGGAAAAGCGCCGCGTCGTGATTTTCGCGGCCGGCACCGGCAATCCCTATTTCACGACCGATACCGCCGCTGCCTTGCGCGCGTCCGAAATGGGTTGCCAGGCGCTTTTGAAGGGCACCAAGGTCGACGGCGTCTACAGCGCCGATCCGAAGATCCACAAGGATGCCGAGCGCTACCAGCAATTGAGCCATCAGGACGTGCTGGCGCGCGACTTGAAGGTGATGGACGCGACGGCGATCGCACTCGCCCGCGACAACGACATTCCGATCATCGTTTTTTCGGTTCACACCCCCGGCATGATGGCCGAGGTGCTGCAGAATCGCGGCCGCTTCACGGTGATCGGCCATCGACACGAAAAGACCAAGAGCTGACTGAAAGGGTAGGAGAGGGTTCCATGAGCGATCCGCGTCTCGAAGATTACAAGCGCCGCATGGACGGCGCGCTGGAGGCCCTGCGCAAGGAATTCGCCGGCCTTCGTACCGGCCGCGCCTCGGTCAATCTGCTGGACCCGGTCCAGGTCAGCGCCTATGGCAGCACGATGCCGCTCAACCAGGTTGGCACGGTCAGCGTGCCGGAGCCGCGCATGATCACGGTCCAGGTCTGGGACAAGGGCATGGTCTCGGCGGTTGAGAAGGCCATCCGCGACGCCGGCCTCGGCCTCAACCCGGCCAGCGACGGCACCACTGTGCGCGTGCCGCTGCCTGAGCTTTCGCAGGAACGCCGCCAGGAACTGACCAAGGTCGCCCACAAATACGCCGAGCAGGGCCGCGTCGCGGTCCGCAACGTGCGCCGCGACGGCATGGATTTCCTGAAGAAGCAGGAAAAAGACCACAAGATCACCGAGGACGAGCACAAGAAGCTCGCCGACCTGATGCAGAAGCTCACCGACGAGCATGTGAAGAAGGTCGACGAGACGCTGGCGTCCAAGGAAAAGGAAATCCTGCAGGTCTGACCCTGCGGGTTTATCCGTGAGCCAGCCACGCCTCATTGCCGAACCGGTGCCGGCGTCCTCCGAGACTACTCGGGTGGCGAGTGGCGATGCACGGCCGCCGCGTCATGTCGCCATCATCATGGACGGCAACGGCCGTTGGGCGCGGGCGCGCGGCTTGCCGCGGACGGTCGGCCACAACAGCGGTGCCGAAGCCGTGCGGCGCGCCGTCAAAGGCGCCATTTCCTGCGGGGTCGAATATCTGACCCTGTTCGGTTTCTCCTCCGAGAATTGGAAGCGCCCGCTGGCGGAGATCGACGATCTCATGGGGCTCCTGAAGCTCTATCTCCGCCGCGAGATCGAGGAACTGCACCAGAACGGCATTCGCATGCAGGTGATCGGCGACCGCTCGCGCCTCGGGCCCGACGTCGTCGCCCTGATCGAGGCGGCGGAAACGAAGACCGCCGCCAACAAAAAGCTCACCCTCACCATTGCTCTGAGCTATGGCTCGCGGGCAGAGATTGTCGAGGCGGCGCGTCGCGCGGCCGAGGCGGTGGCGCGTGGCGAGCTGACGCCGGACCAGATCGATGAGACGCGCTTCGAGCGCTTTCTCTTTACCGCCGGCATGCCGGACCCGGACCTCCTCATTCGTACCAGCGGGGAAAAGCGCATCAGCAATTTCCTGCTCTGGCAGTGCGCCTATGCCGAGTTCGTCTTCCTCGAGAAGCACTGGCCCGATTTCGGCCAGGAGGACATGAAGGCGGCCATCGCCGAATTCCACGGCAGGAACCGCCGCTATGGCGCCACCGAATAGCCAACCCAAGAAGGTGAGCAATCTCACCGTCCGGATCATGTCCGCTCTGGTCCTGATCCCGGTCGTGGTGATCGTCGCCTATCTCGGCCAACCCTGGTTCGACGCCTTCGTCATTCTGTTCGCCGCGATCATGGCCTGGGAATGGGCGCGCATCGCCGGCCGTCGCCGCAACCCGGCCGACCCCAGCCCGGCAGCCCGCCTGCCGGTTTCTGACTGGACTTTGGCCGGTTTGGGTCTCGTGGCGATTGTGCTCCTGATCCTGCTCGATGCGCGGGGCGACGTCTTCGGCCTCTCGGTGCAGGTACTCCCGGTTACGACTGCGACCGCGATCGGGGTGATCCTCGCCACTCTGTTGGCCCTTCCCCGGCATTGCAGCCGCGCCATCTGGTTTGGTCTGGGCGTTCTTTACGTGGCGGTCCCGGCGATCGCCCTCCTTTGGGTGCGCGACGACCCGGTGACCGGGCAGGGGATCGAACTTCTGGCCTGGATCCTGGCCCTGGTGATCGCCACCGATACCGGCGCCTATGCGGCCGGCCGGTCGATCGGCGGACCGAAGCTCGCTCCCGCCATCTCGCCCAACAAAACTTGGGCGGGGCTCTTGGGTGGCATCGTCGCAGCGGCCATAGTCGGATTGGTTACCGGTCTTCTTCTGGGGCTTCCAAGCATTTGGAAATTAATGATTTTGAGCGGCGGACTGGCTGTGATAGAGCAGGTCGGCGATCTCATCGAATCCGCCTTCAAACGGCGCTTTGGGATGAAGGACAGCAGCCATATAATCCCGGGTCATGGGGGCGTCCTGGACCGGGTGGATGGGCTGCTGGCGGTATCGGTTGCCGTTGCGGCGTTGGACTATTTTGGCGAAGGTAGTGTGCTCTCATGGTTATGACCGGAACGGTGACGGAGCTTAAATCTCCCGCGACCGGCCCCCGCAGCGTCACGGTTCTTGGTTCGACCGGTTCGGTCGGCTGCAACACCATCGACATGATCGAGCGCAATCCCGGCGCCTACCGGGTCGAGGCGCTGACCGCCCACGGCAATGTCGACCTTTTGGTCGAGCAAGCGCTGAAGCTGAAGCCGCGCCTCGCTGTCACCGGCAGGCCCGAGAATTACGACAAGCTCAAATCGGCCCTCGCCGGGACCGGTATCGAGGTCGCCGCTGGCCGCAAGGCCGTGATCGAAGCAGCCGAGCGACCGGCTGAATGGGTGATGGCCTCGATTGTCGGCGCCGCCGGCCTGGAGCCGACACTGGCCGCCGTCCGCCGCGGCGCCCTCATCGGCCTCGCCAACAAGGAAACGCTGGTCTGTGCCGGGTCACTGATGATGAAAGAGGTGGCCAAGCACAAGGCCACCATGCTGCCGGTCGATTCCGAGCATTCGGCGATCTTCCAGGTCTTCGACTTCGACAAGATCCCGGCGATCGAGAAGATCATCCTCACGGCCTCGGGCGGCCCGTTCCGTACCAAGACCTATGCCGAGATGACCGAGATGACGCCGGCCCAGGCCGTTGCCCATCCCAACTGGTCGATGGGTGCCAAGATTTCGGTCGATTCCGCTTCGATGATGAACAAAGGCCTCGAACTCATTGAGGCACACCATCTTTTCGGCCTACCGGAAGACCAGATCGATATCCTCGTTCATCCGCAATCGGTCATCCATTCGATGGTCGCCTATCGCGACGGCTCGGTCCTGGCACAGCTGGGAACCCCCGATATGCGGACACCGATCGCCTATGCGCTGGGCTGGCCCAATCGAATTGAGGCGCCCTCGGCCCGGCTCGACTTCGCCAAGATCTCGCAATTCACCTTCGAAGCGCCTGATCCTGAAAGATTTCCGGCGCTGCGCTTGGCGCGGGAGGCATTGAAGGCCGGTGGCCGTGCGCCCACCATTCTCAATGCCGCCAATGAGATCGCCGTGGCGGCTTTCCTCGGCAATGAGATCCGGTTCACGGATATCGCGGCCAGTGTCGAAGCGGTCCTGGCCAAGATGCCGGTCGGGTCTCTCACCAGCATCGACGACGTGCTGGCGACCGATGCCGAAGCGCGCCAGGTCGCCGGGGTCGAGGTAGCGGCGCGGCGCAAGAACAGCTAGGTCTGTCAGGGCACTGAAAGACTTGGTCTGATAACGGGTTAGGGAAACAGGGAGCAAAGTTGGTATGGACATCGCCGCGGACTTCTCGCGCAACGTCTTCGTGTTCCTTCTCCTGTTGACCCCTTTGGTCTTCGTCCACGAGCTCGGCCACTTCCTGGTGGCGCGCTGGTGTGGCGTCCGTGTTGAAGTCTTCTCGATCGGCTTCGGCCGCGAACTCTTCGGCTTCACCGACAAGCATGGGACACGCTGGAAATTCAGCCTGCTGCCGCTGGGCGGTTACGTGCGCATGTTCGGCCAAGCACCCAACGAATTGGAAGGCGGCGAACTGCCGGTCGAGATGAGCGAGGCCGACCGGAAAGTTTCGTTCATGAACAAGAGCGTCGGCCGTCGCGCTGCCATCGTGGCCGCCGGTCCGATTGCCAATTTCATCTTCGCCATCCTGGTCCTGACGGTCCTTTTCTGGGGCTTCGGGAAGCAGTTCATCTCACCGGTGATCGACGAGATCAGCCCGGGATCGGCCGCGCAGGAGGCCGGTCTGCTGCCGGGTGACAAGATCATCGCTCTCAACAGCCGGCAGATTGCCACGTTCGAGGAGGTGGCGGACTACATCCACCTCAATCTGGATCAGCCGCTACAAGTCACAGTCGAGCGCAACGGTGCCCAGCAAACCGTAATGGCGACACCCAAGATCATCGTGCAGAAGGACATTCTGGGCCGAGACGCCCAAGTGGCCCGTCTGGGCGTGATCAGCAAAAGCGGTGGCCCGATGATTCAGCTTGGGCTCACCGATGCCGCCAAGGCAGCAGTGGACTATTGCTATACCAAGACCACCGAGATGCTGCAGGGACTCTGGCAGATGATCTGGGGCGTCCGGCCGGCGAGTGAGATTGGCGGCGTCCTTCGAATCGCCACGCTTTCCGGGGCGGTCGCCGAAATCGGGTTCTATCAGTTGACGATTTGGGCCGTGATGCTGTCCCTCAACCTCGGACTTATCAATCTATTCCCGGTCCCGATGCTGGACGGTGGGCATCTTGCCTACTATGCGGTCGAGGCGGCTCGGGGGCGGCCGTTGAGCGAAGGGGCTCAGGAGTGGGGGCTAAAAATCGGCCTCGCCATGGTACTTAGCCTCATGATATTTGCCACTTGGAACGACTTGGTTTATCTGAAAGTCGTCGATTTTTTCCACGGGCTCTTCACCTGAACCGGATGATGCGTAAAATGGCTTTCTTGCGTACGCTGCTTTGCGCCCCCAGGGGGAGGGCCGGCACTTCCAGCGTTACCCGCGCTGTCATCCGTGGCGTGTTTGCCGCTGTCTTGCTGGCGGCCATTGCCGTGCCGATGCACCGCGTGGCGCTCGCCCAGTCGATCAGCGCCGGCGACCCGATCCAGGAAATCCGGATCGAAGGCACCCAGCGAATTGAGCCGGATACGGTCCGCAGTTACATGGGCGTCAACCCGGGCGATCCGTTCGACGCCAAGGCCATCGACAAGGCGCTGAAGAACCTTTTCGCGACTGGGCTCTTTGCCGACGTCAACTTCCGCCGCGAGAACAGCTCGCTGGTCGTCCAGGTGACGGAAAATCCGATCATCAACCGCATCGCTTTCGAAGGCAATGATCGCCTCGACGACGATCAATTGCAGACCGAAATCCAGCTTCGCCCGCGCGTCGTCTACACGCAGCAGCGCGTGCAGTCGGATGTGAAGCGCCTGCTCGATCTTTATCGCCGCAACGGGCGCTTTGCGGCCACGGTCGATCCCAAGGTGATCAAGCTCGATCAGAACCGCGTCGATCTGGTCTTCGAAATCAATGAAGGCGACACGACGGATATCGAGCGCATCGACTTCGTCGGCAACAAGGTGTTCGACGACGACGATCTGCGCGATGTGGTCATCACCCGCGAAAGCGCATGGTTCCGTTTCCTCAGCAATGCCGACACCTACGATCCCGATCGGCTGACGGTAGATAAGGAGAATTTGCGCAAATTCTACCTTGAGGAAGGCTACGCCGATTTCCGCGTCGTCTCCGCGGTAGCCGAACTCTCGCCGGACCAGGAAGCCTTCTTCATCACCTTCACTGTGGAAGAGGGGGAGCGCTACAAGCTCGGCAAGGTCGACATCAAGACAACCCTCAAGGACCTCGATCCGAACTCGCTTTGGAGCGAAGTCCAGACGGGTGAGGGCGATTGGTACAATGCGACGCTGGTCGACAAATCGGTCCAGGCGATCGCCGACCGGGTGGGAAGCCTCGGTTACGCCTTTGTCGACGTGCGCCCGCGCATCAAGCGCGACGCCAAGAACCACGTTCTGGACCTGACCTATGACATCCAGGAAGGGCCGAAAGTGTATGTCGAACGCATCGACATTACCGGCAACATCCGTACCCAGGACAAGGTCATTCGTCGCGAATTCCGCCTCGCCGAGGGCGATGCGTTCTCAACCGCGAAGATGAAGCGTACCGAGCAGCGTCTGCGCAATCTGGGCTTCTTCGAAGCGGTCGATATCCAGACCGTGCCGGGCAGTGCGCCGGACAAGACCGTGGTCAAGGTGAAGGTCGCCGAACAATCGACCGGCGAACTGACCTTTGGTGCCGGCTTCTCGACGGCGGACGGTCCCTTGGGCAATATCGGCGTGCGTGAACGCAACCTGCTCGGTAAGGGACAGGATCTGCGCTTGAACTTCACGCTGTCCGGTAAGCGCTCGCAGGTCGACCTCAGCTTTACGGATCCGTATTTCCTGGATAAGGATATGTCGGCCGGCTTTGATCTGTTCCACCGTCGCTTCAATGATGTGCACGACGACAATTACGATCTGTCCCAGACCGGTTTTGGTCTGCGCATGGGGTATGATCTGACCGAGTACACCCGTCACACGCTGGGTGTCCGAATCAGTGCCGACAAAATCTCGGATGTCGACAAGGATCTGTCGGAAGCGATCCGCGACGAAAAAGGCTATACGCTGCGTACGACCTGGAGCTCTGACATTACCTACGATCGGCGCGACAATGTCGCGGATCCGCGCGATGGCTATTTTATCGGCCTATCTAACTCTATCATTTCTGTGCGTCCCGATTTCACTGACGAAGAGTTTAACCTTCAGTCAATGGTGCGCGGCGGGTACTTCTATCCGGTAACGGATGACGTCTCGATCGGGTTCTCTGCCGAGGCGGGTTACATCGCAGCGCCATTCGGCGGCAGTGTTCGCGTGACCGACGCTTTCACGCTCGGCGGTCAGAATCTGCGCGGCTTTGAAAGCGCTGGTGTCGGCCCCCGCGATGCGGACACGCACGACGCTCTGGGTGGCCAGTTCATCTTCGACGGCACGCTGCAAGCCAGCTTCCCGATCGGCCTGCCGGAAGAGTTCAACGTTCGTGGCCGTGCCTTCACCGATTTCGGTACGCTGACGGGGACGGATCTGATCAGCAATGTCGATGTTGATGACGACGCCAGCTTGCGTGCTTCGGCCGGTGTCGGCCTGACCTGGGTGTCGCCATTTGGTCCGATTGCGGTCGACCTCGCTTATCCGCTTTTGAAAGAGGATTACGACAAGACGGAGTATTTCCGTTTCAGCGTCGGGACCTCGTTCTAAGGTTAACAATTTGTCCATTGGAGTTACGCGCGTGTTTAAATTCCGTTACATGACGAAGGTCGCCTTGGCTTTCGCCGCGGCTCTCTTCATTTTGTCCAACGCCCAATCCAGCATGGCGCAATCGGCGCCAGCTACGGATCCGGCGTCGATTCCGATCCTGATTGGCGTGGTCGATGTCGAGCAGGTGCTGTCTTCGTCAACGGCTGGGCAGGCTCTGTCCAAGCAGTCCGAGGCCTTGCGCAAGCAATTCCAGGCCGATTTCACCGCCAAGCAGAAGGAATTGCGGGCTGCCGGCGATCAGTTCAACAAGCAGCGCGCCAGCATGACCGAGGCCCAGGTGGCCGACGCGGTGAAGAAGCTGCAGGACAAGGAAAACGCCTACCGCAAGGAATTCGAAACCAAGCGGAAGAGCCTCGATACATCCTTCGGCAATGCCCGCAAGAAGATCTTTGAAGCGCTCAACAAGGCTGTTCTCGACGTGGCACAGGCGCGCAAGCTGACACTTGTTCTTAAGAAGTCTGTCATCGTCGTTAGCGCCCAGGCTTGGGATATTACCGACAGTGTCATCGCGCAGCTCAACAAGATCCTGCCGTCGGTGAAGATGTAGCCTCGGCCCGTCAAGGGCCGGGAGGAGCTGTCGATCAGTATGAG
This sequence comes from Dongia sp., assembly GCF_041910485.1. Taxonomy (GTDB): domain Bacteria; phylum Pseudomonadota; class Alphaproteobacteria; order Dongiales; family Dongiaceae; genus Dongia. The sequence goes on along the minus strand of NZ_JAYRQR010000047.1, from coordinate 124,242 downwards.
TAAGAAGGGTCAGTGATGACGGAGCAAGCGGCTGCCGGCGGGGTTATCGATATTGCGTCGATCATGCGCATGATCCCGCATCGCTATCCCTTCTTGCTGATCGACCGGGTGATCGATGTCGTCTCGGGCGACAGCGCCACCGGCATCAAGAATGTCACGGTCAACGAGCCGTTCTTTCCCGGCCATTTTCCCGGCGCTCCTGTCATGCCGGGCGTCCTCATCGTCGAAGCGATGGCGCAGACGGCGGCGGTTATCGCCGTCCATGCACTGGGTTCCGAGGCCGAGGGCAAGATCGTGCTCTTCATGAGCATCGACGATTGCAAGTTCCGCCGCCCGGTGACGCCGGGTGACCAGCTGCGTCTCGAAGTGAAGAAGGACCGCGCCCGCGGTCCGGTCTGGCGCTTCATGGGCACCGCCAAGGTGGACGGTCAGGTGGTGGCCGAGGCGACTTTCGCCGCCATGATCCGCGACCGCTAGGCGCCCACGATCCAGCGCGTCGCGAAGAAGACCGCCATGCCGATGAGGATCGTCGGCATCAGCTTCTTCCATTTCCAGCTCACGACCGCCGCAACCACGGCGCCTACCAGATAGGGATTGGTGTAACCAGGCTGAATGCCCTGGTCGGCATCCGGATAGAGCGTTGCCGGCACGATAATGGCCGTCAGCACGGCGACCGGCACGAAACCGAGCGCCCGCTCGACGATGGGCGGAAAGCGCACGTGATCCGCAAAGAGATAGACCGGCCAGCGGATGGCGAGGTTGATGAGCGCCATGCCGCCGATCATCAGGACAATCTCGATGGCGCTCATGGCATCACCTTTTCACCACGCCGGTACCGCCGCTGCCACTCCTGGGCGACGAGGCCGACCAGGATGCCGGCAAGTGCCCCCAGCATCAGGCCCAGCTTGTAGGGCAGGGCATTCCCCAATGTGGCAACCAGCCCCGCGACGATCGCGGCCAGCCAGAACGGGGCCGAGCGCAACGCCGGCACCACGATGCCGGTGAAGGTCACGATCATCGCGAATTCGAGGCCCCAGTTCTTCACTTCCGGAAATTGGGTACCGATCACGATCCCCATATAGGTCCAGAACTGCCAGTTGAGATACATGCCGAGGCAGGAGGCCAGATAGTACCAATGCGCATGGGGCGCATTCCCTTCCTCGCGATAGCGCCGCTCCATCACCGCGAAAGTCTCGTCGGTCAGCATCGCGGCAAGGCCGAAGCGCCAGCTCTGATTGAGGTGCCGCACATGATCGACCAAAGTCGCCGCATAGAGGAGGTGCCGCAGATTGAGGATGAGTGTGGCCAGCCAGATCACGCCAAGGGCCGATCCGGTGCCCAGCAGCAGGATGGCGATGAACTGTGCCGAGCCGGAGAAGACGAACAGCGACATGCTCATCACCGCGAGCGGCGAGAGACCGGCGCCGGTCGCCAGCGTTCCGAAGATGAGGCCGAACGGGAAGGCTGAGACCATGAGCGGAAAGGTGGCGGCAAGACCCCGCATCGCTTCCGTTCGCGCCGAAGCCGGACTGCCGAGGGATTTCTCCGTCATGGAACTCACACGATGCCGAAGCCGGACGAGTTCGGCGGACAGCGCAGCAGATCGGCGATGCGCTGCAACGCCACTTCCAGCACGCGGCGATCGGCGGGCGCGCAGAGGCACAGGCGGACGCCGTTCGGCGCATTGCGCGTGAGCGAGAAGATCGTCGCCGGTGAGACGCCGACACCTTTCAACCGCGCCTGCAGTGCAAAACCGTCGGCGGTCCAGGTCTCGGGCAGTTTCAGCCAGATGTGATAGCTGGATTCGTCACCGCAGATCTGCACATCGGCAAGGATGCGCCGCGCCATGCGCTGGCGCGCAATGGCTTCGATGCGGTGCGCCTCGGCCAGGTCCATGCCGGTCCCGTCCTCGACCCAGTCGGCGGCGATCTCCGCCGTGAGCGGCGCCGCCATCCAGGTGGTCGAGCGCACGACCTGGGCAAATGAATCGAGAGCGCCTTCGGGAATGGCCAGATAGCCGACGCGCAAACCCGGCGCCATCGACTTCGAGACGCTGGTGAAATAGTGGCCCAGTTCCGGCGCATGCGCCGACAGCGGCTCGATGGTCCGCGTGCCGAGGAGAAACCCATAGACATCGTCCTCGACGATCTTCACGCCGTGCCGGCGTGCCACTTCGGCGAGCGCTCGGCGCCGTTCCGCCGAGACGACGATGCCGGTCGGGTTGTGCATGTTGACGACGCAGTAGAAGGCCTTGGGGCGCAGGTTGATGCAGGCCTGCTCGAATGCTTCCGGGTCAACGCCGTCGGCATCCATCTGCACGCCGTGGAGACGGATGCGCAGGAAGTCGGCAAGGCGCCGCAGGCCCGGGTAGGTGACGCTCTCGGTGACGACGACATCGCCGGGCTCGGTGATCGCGCCGAGTGCGGCCGTCATCGCATGCTGGCCGCCGGCGGTGACGATGACGCGCTCCGCCGCCACAGGATAGTGATGCTCGCCAAGCCATTGCGCACCCGCTGCGCGGTGGCGGGGCAGGCCGACATGATGGTGATAGTCGAGCAACGTATGGATGCCCGGTCGTGCCGACATCCGCTGCAGCGCCGTCGACAGCAGCGCATCGTTGGCGCGCGGTGTCGGGAAGTTGATGGAAAGATCGATGAAGCCGCCCGCTTCGATTTCTACGTCGCGGTCGATGGGCATTTCCGGCCGGCGGCGGACGTCGGGCCGGACGAACGTACCGCGCCCAACTTCGCCGCCGATGAGGCCGCGCCGCTCGGCTTCGGCATAGGCGCGCGTCACCGTGCCGACAGTGACCCCCAGCCGGTAAGCGAGTTCCCGGTGCGTGGGCAGGCGGGTCCCCGGCGCCATGCGCTGCTGGCGGATGTCTTCAGACAGCGCGTCCGCAATCGCCAGATAGCGGGGGCCGGGAAAGGCGGAAAGATCGGGTTGCCAGCTTGTCATGGTGACAATGTATCGATTGACTCGCGATAGTGTCAAAACAATTATGCGGTCGCGGGTACAATCCCGCGCAATGAATCGAATTCATTAACTTTATGTCAGCATAGGAGAACAAAATGTCTCGATACAAGTTGCCGGCGTTGTCAGGTCCATCCCTCTTCGGCCGACCTAGCTCCCGCGCTGCCGTGGGTCTTTCCCGCCGCATCGTGACCTATCTTTTCGATTGTCTCGACGTCTACCGGCAGCGCCGCGCGCTCGAGGCGCTCGATGATCGGCTGCTCAAGGATATCGGCCTCACCCGCTGCGATGTCGAAGCCGAAGTCTCGCGTCCGTTCTGGCGATGATGCGGGCGAGGGGAAGGGAGAACTGATCATGAAACACCCGATTTACCAGGTTGATGCCTTTACCGACCGCGCCTTTGCCGGCAATCCGGCCGGGGTAATGCCGCTCAACGTCTGGCTGCCTGATCAAACCCTTCAAGCCATCGCCGCCGAGATGAATCTCGCCGAAACCGCCTTCTTCGTACCCACCGGCGCAGGTCAATACCACCTGCGCTGGTTCACCCCGACGGTCGAGGTCAAGCTGTGCGGCCACGCCACCTTGGCCTCGGCTTTCGTGCTGACGCGCTTTATCGACAAGAGCCTCACGGAAATGCGCTTCGACAGCCTGTCCGGGCAGCTCTTCGTACGTGTCGACGGTGATCGGCTGGAGCTCGACTTTCCATTGCTCAGCTTCGAGGCGAATTCGGACGCCACCCTGCCGGGGCGCATCGCTGCCGCCATCGGCCAGCAGCCGGTCGATGTCGTGGCGAGCCCGGTCTACGACGCCTATCTCGCGCGCCTGTCGGATGGTGCGGCAGTGCGTGCCGCGGTCCCGAACTTTCCGGCCATTGAAGCGCTGGGATGCGACCTCATCATCACCGCGGACGGTGCCGGCGAAGGGGTCGATTTCGTCAGCCGCTTCTTTGCCCCCCTGCATGGCATCCCCGAGGATCCTGTTACGGGCTCCTCGCATTGCGTGCTCGCCCCCTATTGGCAGCAACAATCTGGGCGCGCGCAATTCCATGCCCGCCAGGTCTCCAAGCGGGGTGGCGATCTGTGGCTGACGATGAAGGGCGACCGCCTGCGGATCGCCGGTCACGCGGTCTGCGTTCTGCAGGGTGAAATCGAGGTAAATTAAACGCTTAGGTGCCGGAAACGCAGGGGCGGGCAGCCCCTGCGACCAGCGCCGCTCTTGCACCGCGAAAGGCTTTGCGCTAATAGCCCTTGCCCAAGCGGTCCGGCGATGAAGCGCCTGCTTCCCGCCGCTCTGTTCGGGCTTCCGTCGCGACCTTAAGTCCCGAGCCCGAACCTGAAGATGACCAGCGCATCCAGCAATAATGCCGGCGAAAAGTTCCTGCTGCCTGCGGGGTTGGGCGATGGCCTCCCGCCGGAAGCCGGTTTCGAAGCAGCGATCGTTGAGCGCCTAGTGGGCACCTTCGCGCGCTGGGGCTATGAGCGCGTCAAACCGCCCCTCATTGAGTTCGAAGACTCGCTCCTTGCCGGTCCAGGCGAGGCGATGGCCGCCCACACCTTCCGCCTGATGGATCCGATCTCGCAGCGCATGATGGGCCTCCGCGCCGACATGACGCCGCAGGTCGGCCGCATCGCCGCAAGCCGCCTCCAGAAGATGCCGCGCCCCTTGCGCCTCTCCTATGCGGGGCAGGTGCTGCGCGTGAAGGGCGAGCAGATGCGCCCCGAACGCCAATTGGGCCAGGTCGGGGTCGAACTGATCGGCACCGAGGCTGCGGCCGCCGATGCCGAGGTGGTTCTCCTGGCGGTCGAGGCGTTGACCAGCCTCGGCGTGCGCGATCTCGCCGTCGATCTCAACGTGCCGCGCCTCGCCCCCAGCATTTTGGGTGCCGGCCACAGCGCCGATCTCATCGCCGCCCTAGATCGCAAGGATACGTCGAAGGTGACGGAACTGGCGGGCGCACAAGCGCCTATGCTCCTCGGGCTGCTGCGCGCGGTGGGGCCGGTCGAAACGGCGTTGCCCGTGCTGGAGAGCCTCGATTTGCCGCCGCCGGGTGCCGAGGTGCGCGCCAATCTTGCCGCCATCATTGCGCTCATCCGCAAGTCGGCGCCCGGTCTCACCCTCACCATCGATCCGACCGATCATCGCGGTTTCGAATATCACAGCGGCATCGCCTTCACGCTGCTCGGTCGCGGCGTGCGCGGCGAGTTCGGGCGTGGCGGTCGCTATGTCAATCATGCGGGCGAGGCCGCGACCGGCTTCTCGCTCTATCTCGACACGCTGCTCGCCACCCTGCCGGTTCCGGCCGGGGCCAAGCGCGTCTTCATTCCCTTGGGTGGCGATTCTGCAGCGGCCCTTCGTTTGCGCAACGAAGGCTGGGTGACGGTGCAGGGGCTCGATGCCGCCGACACGCGCGCCGAGGCGGCGCGGCTCAAATGCTCGCATTATCTCGAGGGCGGCCAGGCGCGCGCCCTCAAAGACTGATCTCAGGCAGAGGAATATCATGGCTAATGTCGCGGTAATCGGCTCGCAATGGGGCGACGAGGGCAAGGGCAAGATCGTCGACTGGCTCTCCGAGCGCGCCGACGTCGTCGTACGTTTCCAGGGCGGCCATAACGCGGGTCATACGCTGGTCATCGGTGGTGTCACCTACAAGCTGTCGCTGCTGCCTTCCGGCATCGTGCGCCCGGGCAAGCTCTCGGTCATCGGCAACGGTGTCGTGGTCGATCCTTGGCATCTCCTGAAGGAGATGGACGGATTGCGCGGGCAGGGCGTCTCGATCACGCCGGACAATCTCGTCGTCGCCGAAAACGCGGCCCTCATCCTGCCGCTCCACAGCGAACTCGACAAACTGCGCGAAGGTGCCGCCGAAGGCAGCGCCAAGATCGGCACCACCGGTCGCGGCATCGGCCCGGCCTATGAAGACAAAGTTGCGCGCCGCGCCATCCGCGTCTGCGACTTGGCCGATGCCAAGGGCCTTGAGGGCAAGGTTGAGAATCTCCTGCGCCATCACAATGCCCTGCTGAAGGGCATGGGGGCGACCCCCGTCGACGGTGCCGATCTCCTCGCCAAGCTGCGCGCCATCGCACCGCAGATCGCGCCCTTCGTGCGCCCGGTCTGGGAAATGCTCGATACGGCCAGAAAGCGCGGCGACCGCATCCTGTTCGAAGGCGCGCAGGGCGTCATGCTCGATGTCGATCACGGCACCTATCCTTACGTCACCTCGTCGAACACGGTGACGGGGCAGGCGGCGACTGGCTCCGGCATCGGTCCCTCCGGCATCGGCTACGTTCTCGGCATCACCAAGGCCTATACGACGCGTGTCGGCTCCGGCCCGTTCCCCTCGGAACTCACCGATGAGATCGGCGAACATCTCGGCGCGCGCGGCAAGGAGTTCGGCGTGGTGACGGGGCGCAAGCGCCGCTGCGGCTGGTTCGACGCGGCCCTCGTGCGCCGCGCCGCCAAGGTCGCCGGTATCCACGGCATCGCCTTCACCAAGCTCGACGTGCTCGACGGCATGAAGGAACTGAAGATCTGCACCGGCTACGAGATCGACGGCAAACCCTATGCCTATCTCCCCGCCGCGTCCGACCTGCAGGCCCGCGCCAAGCCGGTCTACGAAACGCTCGAAGGCTGGTCTGAATCGACCCAGGGCGCGCGCTCCTGGGCGCAACTCCCGGCGACGGCCATCAAATACGTTCGCCGCGTCGAGGAACTGATCGAAGTGCCGGTGGCGCTTCTCTCAACAAGCCCGGAACGCGATGACACGATCCTGGTGAAGGATCCGTTCGCGGATTGAGGAGTAGGCGATGAAGCGCTGTTTTTCTGCTGTGCTCGTGGTGCTGATCACAGCACTAGGTGCGTGCAAGTCGACATCGACTCCTGCGCCAGCCGTGACAGCGTCAGGTGATGCCGTGAATGGAATGCTCGCCGCTGATAACATTGCCATTACTGTGGGTCGCTGTGTTCGCGTGAGCGGCTCAGCGGATTGTCATTCAATTGCAGAAGAGCCATTGGTTCTGTCGCCGGCTAGTCGGTTCTTCATTAGTTGCCTCTCCGAGAGGTCGAATGGCCGCGTCATCTATATCGGTGATGCTGCACCACCTGCGGGGAGATGGGTCGACATCTCTGTGCCTGAGGACGAGGCGCCATCAATCGACGGAACGCCACGCCAATCGGCCATCGCGGCTCTCTACCAACATCAAGGAAAATTCGTCAGAGGGTTCCAGTATAACTGGGGTGTCAATGACATGTCGCTGCATCACATATGCGACAAAATCATGCAAGACATTGTTCTCCCTGAAGTCAGGTAAACTGACGGACCTGCCAATCGATCAGCCCGCGACCCGCTGCAGGAACTTTTCGATTTCCTGACGGACCATCGTCGTCTGCTTGGTCAGCTCGCCGGCGGCGATCAGCATATTGGTGGCTGAATCGCCGGCTTCCGCTGCACAATTGCTGACGCCGGTGATGTGCTCGGCGACCGAGCTGGTGCTGTCGGCGGCCTGTTGCACATTGCGCGCGATTTCCTGCGTTGCGGCACTTTGCTGCTCGACGGCAGCGGCGATGGTCGACGTCACGTCGCTCATGCGCGAAATGGTGCCGGCGATGTTGCCGATGATCGTCACCGATTTGCGCGTCTCTTCCTGAATGGTGCGGATCTGGCCGCCGATCTCCTCGGTGGCGCGGCCCGTCTGGCCTGCGAGACTCTTCACTTCCGATGCGACGACGGTGAAGCCCTTGCCGGCTTCCCCGGCGCGCGCCGCTTCGATCGTGGCATTGAGCGCCAGCAGGTTGGTCTGCTCGGCGATGGCATTGATCAGCTTGACCACATCGCCGATCTTTTCCGCGGCCGAAACGAGACCCTGGACAGAACCATCGGCATTGCGCGCCTCATTGACCGCAACGCCCGATATATCCTTGGATTGCTGCACCTGATTGCTGATTTCGACGATTGAGGCGGAAAGCTGATCCGCTGCGGCAGCAACCGCATGCACGTTGCCCGTCGCCTGCTGCGATGCATCGGTGACGGTGCGGGCCGTGTTGCTGGTCAGCGAAGTGCTGTCGCCCAGCGATTTCGCCATCGCCTGCAACTCGACAGCAGCCGCATCGACCGATTGCAGCGCGCTTTGGATGATAGCGGCAAAATCGCTGACCGCTTCGGTCACTTGCCGTTGCCGACGTGCCCGCTCCGCCATCATCGCTTCCTGATAGGTCGAGATGGACAGATCGATATCCAGCATCACCGCCGTCGTCACGGCACCGCTCAAGGCGCCGGCATGCCCGCGCACGAACGGGCGCTGGCGCGTCGCGATGTTGAGTAGCTTGCGCAGCACGAAACTGTAGGCGCCGATATACCAGCGCGGTGCCAGGCCGATGCGGTTGTGGGCATGGCCGACGGCGCGCACGCTGTCGAAATATTCGCGGTCGAAGCGGCCTGAAAAAAGGCGCTCCCAATGCTGCGCCTGCGCCTTCATCAGGCGCGGCCGTTGCTCGCCGACGAGCGCTGCGAGTTCCGGTATGCCGCCGACATGATTGTAGAAGGCATCGAGGATGCCGGGCAGCGCCGGCTGCACGATCGGCCAGAATTCGCGCAGCAGCTTGCTGGTTTCCGGCGTGATGCAGAGATAGGTGAGGCGGCCGTTTTCTTCGTCCGCCGCAATGGCCGTTGCGGTCTTGGTCTCGATCTCAATCGGCCTGTGTAAAGTGAGCTGATCCATTTCCACGACCCCCTAGATTCGCAGATACAGAATGAGCAGGCATGACAGTACTTGATCGGCACGACAACTTGCTGTCTGTTGCAGCGGTGTTTGCGTCGTCAACCAGCGCGATGCGTCAACAGAACGCAGCTGATGGGTATGACTATTCGCGCTTCTTACTCAACCCGATATCGCAAAGACGGGTCTGTTTTCAGACAAAGCGATCATAACTTTCGTCGGATTGAGTTTTTTTATAGTTAAAATCGATGCAATTGCCGCAATTTAAATGAATATCTAGGTAGTATATCTAAGTATGCAAACTCGCGTTGGACTTGCTACTTCGTCGCGTTGACAGTGTCGCCGGGCATACCGAGATCAGTAATAAAGATGGCCAATAAATGATCTTTTCTCGGGCCCTCGTGATTGACGACAAAAAGAGCGTTTGAATGACGGTAATGTCCGCCTTGCCGATCTCCTGTGCGCAATGTCCGCGGTTGAGAACGGCGTTCTATCGCAGCGAACAGCAAACATTGGTCGAGATGAACGAGTTGCGTACCGGCAACCGTCACTATCCGGCCAAGCGTACGATTTATCGCGAAGGCGAGCCGGCATCTGAGATGCTCATCATCTTTGACGGCTGGGCTTTCCGCTACAAGCTGTTGCCGGGCGGGCGTCGCCAGATTCTCTCCTTCCTGCTGCCGGGCGACGCCATTTCGATGCCGCTCATCACCAGTGATCGCCTGCCATATTCTGTTCAGTCATTGACGGCCGTCACCGCCTGTTCGTTCGAGCGCCGCTGCTTTGCCGATTTCGTCACGAAGCACGACAATATCGCCCGCCAAATGGAATCCTGGTGCATCTCGGCGATGGCCGCAGCCGATGAGCGCTTGGTCGATCTCGGTCGGCGTTCGGCCTACGAGCGTGTCGGTCGGCTCATCAACGATCTTCTGGTCGTGATGGAGCAGAAGGGGATTCCGACGGTCAATCCGATCTATTTCCCGCTGGGGCAAACTCATATTGCCGATGCGTTGGGGCTTACCGCCATTCATGCCGGGCGCGTGCTGCGTCGCCTGCGCAAGGAAGGTGTGCTGTCGCTCCACCGCGGGCGCCTCGATGTGATGGATCGGGCGGCGCTGCGTCGTCTGTGATCATTTTCACGCGACCTGAATCGGTCGCCTCGGCACGATCAGGCGGGAAGTCAGAATCTGCAACACTTCGCTGCGCTGATTGCGCGTCTCGCTGCGCATGATGACTGAGCCGCGATCGGGCTTCGAGCGCGAGGGCTTCACTTCCAGGATTTCGCTTGTCACCTGAAGCACATCACCGGGGCGCGTCGGTTGCGGCCAAGAAATCTCGCCGCCGGCTCCGATCAAGCCGCCGGCAATGCCAGGCTCTGTCGCGGTCAGCAATTTCATGGTGATCGCCGCCGTGTGCCATCCGCTCGCGGCCAATCCGCCGAAGAATGTGTCCTTGGCCGCAGTCTCGTCGGTGTGAAAGGGCTGCGGGTCGAACTGTCGTGCGAAGGTTTTGATCTGCTCGACATCCAGCGTATGCGTCGGGCTGACGAAGACGCGGCCCGGCTGCAGATCCTCGAGATAGAGCGTCGTCATAAGGCTCCCTCATAAATCTCGGCGCGAAAAGCGTCGGCGAGTGATTTGAGATCGGCCCCGAACACACGTGATGCTGTCATCGGCGGGAAGTGGCGGCGGATGGTCGCAAGTGTCGCGGCCAGTGCCGGTGTTGCCGCGCGCTCGGTCATGTGGAGAGCCTGCGAGGCGACCGCACCCAGCATCGCAAGGCTTGCTTCAAGGCAGCGCCCGGCTTCTTCCTGCGCCTTCCACGCAAGGCCCGTCATGGGGGCGACATCGTTCTGGCCGAAGCCACCCGCTTCGCTGCCGGGCAGGAAGGTGCGCTGTGCCGCGCGCCTGGCCTGTTCGACATAGCCTACATGGGCAAATCCCATGATGCCGATATAGGCTTCTTCGGCCGCCTGCAATTGATCGGGCAGCAGCGAATAGCGCCCGTCGAGCAGCTTTGTGTTCTGCCGTTCGGCAAGAATGCAGAGATCGGCTGCGGCTGCGGCAAGATTATCGAGTGCCGGATAGGCGCGTGCGTTGTGATAGCCACCATTGCTGAACACGCGCGCCTTCGGATGATCTGTGTCTGGCATCAGGAAGACCGGATTGTCGGTAACCGATTGCAACGAGCTTTCGGCGATCTCCTCTGCCTGTGTCACCGCTCGGCGCATCTGGCCAAGAACGCGCGGCAGAATGCGATAGGAAACCGGTGCCTGATACGGGCGGCGCGGCTGTGTGCCGCCCTCAAGCAGCCCACGCAGGCGCTGCAGCACTTGCGCCTCGTAGGGATCGCCCCACAGCGTCTCGAACGCGGCGTCATAGGCTTCGAGCGGCGCCTTGATCGCCTCGGCGGAAAGAGCGAAGACACGTTCAGCGAGATCGAGCCGGCGGCGCATGGCGATCGCTGCATCGGCGATGAGCGCGCTTGCGGCCGGCGATCCGTTGATGAGCGAGAGCGCGTCCTTCTCGCCCAGCGGAACTCCTTCGGCGAGTTCGACGATGAGCGGGGCCATCCAAAGAATTTCACCGGCACCACCTTGGCCTTCGATCGAGACACCGGGCAGCTTGCCGTCGAGAAGGGCTGCGACACGGTCGGCCAATGCCGGCGTGATCGCCGCATGACCTTCGATGAAGTTGGTCAGGCGCGCGAGGACGATGCCGCGCGCCACACGCTCCGGCGCCGCTTCACCGAACGCCACGGCCGGGCTGCGCGGCGGCCGCTGTGCATGCGCGCGCCGTGCCTCGCCGGTCAGTCGCTTGTTGGCGTGCTGGCCATAGCCGCTGGTGACGCCGTAAATGGTGATGTCGGGATCGGTGTCGATGAGGTGCAAGAAGGCAGCGCGGGCTTTCGTCATCGCATCCTGGGCGGTGTTCCCCAGGCGGACGCCGGACCCCTCCCAGGCAACCTGCCGGTAGGTGGCAAGGGTCATGTCCGTGCGGCGGTTGAGTTCGATGGGCATGGGCCAGTCTTTCGCAATGATGTGCCGCCTAAGTGTTAGTCGATTCGGGTGGCCGCCCCGAATGGCTTCTGGGGATGGGTCCCATGTCTTTTGGGAACTTCCTCCGAATTTGCCTGTTGATGCCGGCGAGCGGGTCCGACACCTTGAAGTCGGGACGGCCGAATCGGGAGAAGCCAAATGAAGCTCAGTTCATATCTGGCCGGTGCTGCGGCCGCCGCCGTCATCGCCATCGCTGCCGGCCCGTCGCTTGCCGCCAACGGCGTCAATGTCGGCGTGCTCGATTGCCGGGTGGGCGAAAGTGTCGGCTACATCATCGGCTCGACCCGTGCCATCACCTGCGACTTCAACCGGTCCGACGGGACGGTCGAGCATTATCATGGCGAGATCCAGCGCTGGGGCCTCGATATCGGCTTCACCCGCGAGGCGCGGATGTTCTGGGGCGTGCTGGCCCCCGGCCATGTCGAACCGGGCGCTCTGGTCGGCACTTATGGCGGGGCGGGGGCGGATGTTTCGGCCGGTCTCGGCGTCGGCGCCAATGCGCTTTTTGGCGGCAGTGCCCGGCAGATCGCCCTGCAGCCGGTCAGCGTCAACGGCAATGTCGGCGTCAATGTGGGCGCCGGGGTGCAGCGCCTGCGCCTGATGGTTGGAAAATAGGCGAAAATTCCGCCTCTCAACCCCTTATTAACCAGTCCGGCATCAAAACTGCATATCCGATGGGACCTGCCCGGAATCCACCGGCGCGGGGTAGAATTTGCCTGTGGATGGGCCTGGGTCAGAGCAGCGGATGGCGACGCCGAACGTTCAGGATGTGGTGGAGCTTGGCGAGCGCTTCGAGATAGCGCCCGGCCAGCGCTTGGCCGTTCATGACAGCGGCTTGGCCGAGGCCTATGCCGCCGTCGACCGCATCGATTCCTCCCGCAAGGTCTTCGCCCTCATCGGTCCCGGGCATCTCGCGACCCGCGGCCTTGCCATAGCGCCGACGCGGAGTGCCGCCGGCACCTACCTGCTGTGGCCGCTTGCCAGCGCCATCGTCGACTGGCCGGTCGGGATCGAAGGTGGTGGAGAAGTCCTGTGGGGCCGGCGCCCGGCCTTCATCTACAGCATGCCCGCCGGCGAGAAGCTCAGCGGGCCGAAAGGCCAGATCCCGCAGCTTGCCGAAACGCAGCTCATCAAGAATTTCATTCAGCCGGCGATCCAGCTCATCCGCGATCTGGTGCTGATCGGCTGCCCGCACCGGGCGATCCGGCCGGACAATATCTATTTTCAAGGCGGCAATTCCGGCGACATCATGTTCGGCGATTGCCTCGCCTCGCCGCCGGGCAGCAATCAATCCGCCGCCTTCGAAACCGTCGAGAACGCGATGTCCGATCCGATCGGGCGGGGTGGCGGGTCGATCGCCGACGATATCTATGCGATCGGCGTGATGGGGCTGATGCTCTATCTCGGCCGTGATCCCGTGGCGGGGGTGAGCGACGAGCAGATCATCAACGCGAAGATCAATGCAGGCTCCTTCTCGACGCTGGCGGGTGGCGAGAAGCTGGCTCCGAGCCTGGCCGAACTGTTCCGCGGATTGCTCTGCGACAAGGTCTCGGACCGCTGGACCATCAAGCAGCTGGAAGGCTGGATGACCGGCGCCCACTTCAACCCGACGCTGCCGAGCATCCCGCAGCGCGCCTCGCGGCCGCTGAAATTCTGTGGCGGCGAATATCTCAACAAGCCGGCGCTGGCGCATGCCATGTCGCGGCATTGGAACGAGGCGATCGCGCTGCTCTCCAGCGGCGATTTCGACAATTGGTACAAGCGCGGCTTCGGCGACGAAAAGGCGCCGGACAAGATGAACCGCATCCACGGCCTGTCCGCCGCCTATGGTCCGCCGGCCGGCATGCGCGACCGGGCCGTGTCGCGCTTCATCATCCACATGGGCGGCAGCCTGCCGCTTTGCTACAAGGAGATCCGCACCAGCCTGGTCGGCCTCGGCGCGATCCTGTCGCACAATTACGAACGCCGCGAGCGCGTGCAGCAGGTCGGTGAGCTCATTCACGCGCGGCTGCTGCACGCTTGGTTCGAAGAGCAGCCCAATCTGCGCCCCGAGCAGATGCAGCTGCGCCGCTCGCTCGAAGTGATCGACAAGGTGATCGACCGGCAAGGACCGGGCTTTGGCATCGAGCGCGTGCTCTATGAGCTCGATCGCGGCACGCCTTGCAAATCCTCGTTGATCAGCGATTACTACGTGGTCGACAGCGCCGACCTCTTGCCCGCGATCGATGCCGCCATACCGGGCGCGCCAGCGGGCACGCTGCCGATGGACCGCCATATCGCCGCCTTCATCGCTACCAATATGAAGCGGTCGATGGACACTGAAATGATTCCGCTGGCCAACCGGGCCGACGAAATCAACTACCGCGTCGGCATCCTGCGCCTGCTGGCGATCGTGCAGCGCGTGCATCAGCAATACGAATTGCCGCGCCTAGCTGCCGTTGTCGTCGAGATGCTGGAGCCGGTCATCGGCGCCTTCCATAACAGCGGCATGCGCGAGCATCTCAAAGGTGAGATGGCAAAGCATGCGAAGGATTGCCGCTTCGACGAGATGCTGCTGCTGCTCGACGGCGAGGGTTCGCTGCGGAAGGCCGACAATGAAGGCTTTGCGGCAGCGGTGCAGGAATACGCGCATCTTGAGCGCGGCCGCGCGTGGCTCGCGAATGGCGGCCTGACCGATACGACGCGGATACGCGGCATCGCGCACAAGGTGGCGGCGATGACATCGACGCTCGCTTGCTCGGCCGGCCTGGCGGCCTATGGCCTCTTTGCGGTTCTGTTCTAGGGGAGGGCGCGGGACATGACCGACAACAGCGCGCCGGCAGGTGGATCGATCGGGATCAAACCGATGGTCATCGCCATTCCGGTCCTGCTCATCGCCCTGGTGTTCCTGCCGTCGGCAATCGTGATCGGCGTCGGCATGATTCCCACCATCGTCGCGCGCGTGGTCGATACGTCGCCGGGCAAGCGCCTGACCGTGACGGTGGGCGGTTTCAATCTGCTCGGCTGCCTCTATTTCCTGCACAAGATCTGGGCGGCGGGGCAGGGCATGGGGGATATCCAGCCGACGCTGATGAACAGTTTCGGCTGGCTCTCGGCGCTGGTCGGGGCCGGTGTGGGCTGGATCGTCTTCGGCTTCATGCCGGTCATCATCGGCAAATTCGCCGAAACCCAGACGGCGCTGCGCCTGCGCAGCATCACCAAGGACCAGGAGCGCCTGGTCGAGGACTGGGGCGAATCCGTGCGCGGCATGTACGGCGTGCACGAAGTCCCGGCGCCGAAAGACGAGGACTGAGAAACTCAGCCCTCGCTATTCGATCAACCTATCTGCCGATCAACGCACCTGATCAACGTCGCGGATGGCGCCGCGTGCCGCACTCGTCGTGAAGGCGGCATAGGCGCGGAGTGCTGCCGAGACGTTGCGCTTCCTCGCGCGCGCCGGCTTCCACGCATCCTTGCCGCGCGCTTCTTGCGCCTTGCGACGCGTCGCGATCACATCATCGGCGACGGCAAGCTGGATGGTGCGGTTGGGAATGTCGATCTCGATCCGGTCGCCATTCTCGACCAGCGCGATCAAGCCGCCTTCGGCCGATTCCGGCGAGACATGGCCGATGGAGAGGCCCGAGGTGCCGCCCGAGAAACGCCCGTCGGTGATGAGCGCGCAGGCTTTGCCGAGGCCCTTCGACTTCAGATAGGAGGTCGGATAGAGCATTTCCTGCATGCCGGGGCCGCCGCGCGGACCTTCGTAGCGGATCACCACCACGTCGCCCGCCTTCACTTCGCCCAAGAGAATGCCGGAGACGGCATCGTCCTGGCTTTCATAGACGCGGGCCGGTCCGGCGAAGACATGGATGCTCTCATCGACGCCGGCCGTCTTCACGATGCAGCCGTCGAGGGCGAGGTTGCCCTTGAGGACCGCGAGGCCGCCATCCTTGGAGAAGGCATGGGCGGCATTGCGGATGACGCCCTTCTCGCGGTCGAGATCGAGCCCGTCCCAACGCTTGTCCTGGCTGAAGGCGGTCTGCGTCGGCACACCGCCGGGGGCGGCGAGGAAGAATTTCTGCACGCTCTCGCTGTTGGTCTGGGCGATGTCCCAGCGGCGCAGCGCGTCGCGCAGCGACTTTGCATGCACGGTCGGCTCGTCGCCGTTGATCAGACCGGCGCGGTCGAGCTCGCCCAAAATGGCCATGATGCCGCCGGCGCGGTGCACGTCTTCCATGTGCACGTCGGACTTGGCCGGCGCCACCTTGCAGAGGCAGGGCACTTTGCGCGACAGGCGGTCGATATCTTCCATCGTGAAATTGACGCCGGCTTCGTGCGCCGCCGCCAAGAGATGCAGCACCGTATTGGTCGAGCCGCCCATCGCGATGTCGAGGCTCATCGCATTCTCGAACGCCTTGAAATTGGCGATGGCGCGCGGCAGCACGTTCGCATCGTCTTCCTCATAATAGCGGCGCGTGATGTCGACGATGAGGCGCCCGGCTTCGAGGAAGAGGTTGCGGCGGTCGGCATGGGTCGCGAGCGTCGAGCCGTTGCCGGGGAGCGAGAGCCCCAAGGCTTCGGTCAGGCAGTTCATCGAATTCGCGGTGAACATGCCGGAGCAGGAGCCGCAGGTGGGGCAGGCGGAGCGTTCGATCTTCTCCACCTCGGCATCCGAGTAATGGTCGTCGGCGGCGGCGACCATCGCGTCGACCAGGTCGAGCGCCACCGTCTTGTCCTTCACCACCACCTTGCCGGCCTCCATCGGGCCGCCGGAGACGAAGACGACGGGGATGTTGATGCGCAAGGCCGCCATCAGCATGCCCGGCGTGATCTTGTCGCAATTCGAGATGCAGACCATCGCGTCGGCGCAATGCGCGTTGACCATGTATTCGACGCTGTCGGCGATGAGCTCACGCGAAGGCAGCGAATAGAGCATGCCGTCATGGCCCATGGCGATGCCGTCATCGACGGCGATGGTGTTGAATTCCTTCGCGACACCGCCCGCCGCCTCGATCTCGCGCGCCACCATCTGCCCCAGATCCTTCAAGTGCACATGGCCCGGCACGAACTGGGTGAACGAGTTGACGACGGCGATGATCGGCTTGCCGAAATCGCCATCCTTCATGCCGGTCGCCCGCCAGAGGCCGCGCGCGCCCGCCATGTTGCGGCCGTGGGTCGTCGTTCGGGAACGATAGGCAGGCATCACTCTGTCTCCTCGGGGCGGCTGGCCGACGGCATGAGCTGCCGGGCTGGCGGCCGGTATTTATGTTTCCAAAAACGCGTCGCCGCGTGTCACAAAGTGTCATATGGCAGCCGGCTGGACCGGTCAAGGAACCGAGCCGTGCGCTGTGCGCAGACGCTTATGAGCGACGTTTGCTACCCTTTTTGGAAAGCGGGAAGGGGAAGAAGCGAAAGAGGAGGGGAAGGCCGGTCATCTGCAATCGCCCGAAACAGGTTCAGCGGAGTTAGGGTGCAGCGTCCGCCTCTCGCACCAGCCGCGTTGCAGCCCCCTCCGACCAAAGGGGATGGCATGACCCAGCCAATCGGGACGCCGCTTCTCCCAACGCGCGCGTGCGGAGGGCGGTCTATCCAGGACTGCCCGCAGGAGATGGCTTATCCGCCCCATCCAGGCAGGGATCGCGTCACCCCATGCGACCCAGGGGAGCCGGCGTCTCGCCGCGGCAGAAGCGGGTGCGCGTCGGGGGCTTTGTCATGGGCCCGGAGAGGGCTCGCCCCAAACGATCACCGTATCCGGCCTGCGCCTCCAATCAAGGGAACCTGTACCGGTGACAGCCGAGCGATTGCAGATGACCAGCGCCCCGGTCATTTCGAGAGAGATGTGCACAAGTGGAATAGTAGCAAATTCCTAAGTTGAAGTCAAGAACAAAATGGGAACTTCACTCAGCCGCGTTTATGGGAAGGCTCAATCAAGACCTAGAACGGCCTGCCTGCCGCCCAGTTCTTTCTTTGCTCTAAAAACTCAAGATACAACGCCTTGGGTCGTATTGTCCGAGTAACACTGACCGAATCTGCAAAGAGATAATAGTATTGACGAAAAAGTGTCTTATCTGTCCTGTAATCGCCCGTCCATTCGGTATCTGGAATCCTGGACAGGAGCTCATTGAACACCAGATTGTTTAGGGTCTTAACGAAGCCAGTGCTAATAGCAATCATGTTTTGTAGTGCTGCGTAGTCAAACCGCAATGGCTTCTCTAGGAGCTTGCTGTGATCAGCTAGCCCCAAAGCAATTGCATTCCTAACGCCCAGCTTACCAAATCTGTGCACGGCACAGTGTCTAAGTTGACAGACACGTACGTAGTCGGTGATTGCTCGTTCAAGGGCTGGAGGAGTAGGCCCTTTGATTGACATAAGCGACTTCAGCGCGTCCTCGATGTTCTTCTTACTAATGAATGTCATGCCCTCTAGTAGAGCCTCTGGAAGCAATTCCCTATCGAGAAGCGTAGCAGCCCCGTAAGAGACTGGGTGTTCATTGACACAGTCCTTGCATATTGGGTCAATGAGTATCGTGCGCCTGAATAGTGTCCGAACAAAACTCTCTACTGCTGCTACAACTCCGAGCATCACCAACTGACCTTGGAACGGATCAAAGTTGGACGGTGTTGGAGCAAGCCTATTGATAGCTTGAAGTCGGGTCAGAAATTCATCGATAGCTGAGCCCTTTGCTTCCTTGTAGGAAGCGTCAAAAAGAGACTGAGTTGCTAGAATGGGATTCGCGGCAGCAGTGCAGACGGTGAGTTTGGCTTTGAAAACACTCATCGCGATCACGACAGAAATTCATCAAGTGTGATAGCTACTTTTTGAATTATGCCTCCAGCTCGAATGGGGCCGACATAACTTGCTTGTTGCAGGTCGGCGGATGCATTTTGTGAAGCAAAAACATGTCCAATCGTTCGAATTTTAGTGTCCGCGTGGACTCTCTTTATAAGCGCGCTGCTGATGCCCGGTACCTTTTCCAACGGTAGTTTCATGCAGTTTTCAAAAAGAGAAGATGCGACTAACTCCGCCCCACACTCGTGGCAATAGCGTTGTGATTCATTGATTCTCGCCGTCCCGCACTTTTGACAAGGCGGCAGATCAAGGTGCATTTCATCTGCCCGAAGCAAAGATGCCATATTGCGCCGAATGGGATGCTTCGCAGGCGCTTTCTGCATATAGCTTGCAACGTCTTTAAAGGAAGATGCGCGTCCCTGGCGAAACAATCCTTGAAGATAAAGAAATGCCAAATGTGGAATGTATCGGTCGTATTTTCTACTAGGTCCGTGTGACACTGCCTGGAGAGGGAACAGCATGCCGACTTCGATCAGAAACTTTAACATACGTTCCACGAGTGGAGTTCGGTCAGCGTCTTGCTGCAGGCCGAATATGATATTCCGATGACCAGTATCTTTAATATGGGCAGAAACCACAGCTGAAACTACGTGATCAAAAAACTTACGCCCCGTCGCGACTAACGAAGAGAATTGCCTAAGCTTAATGCCCAATGAGTCGAACTCCGCACCAACCAACTCTGCATGCCGTTCAACAATCTTGTTGATTTTCTGCTGAGAGGACCCAGCGCTACTATCGAGATACTCCCGCAGCAGTCTCAAATATGCTCTTGGTATACCGAATGATACGTACTTAAACATCTCCAATAGATCGTCGTTGATGCTAATCAGTTCATTCGACGTGAGGCGGCGATTGCCAATGTCACCCATTATCTTTGTATATTCACTGTCCTCAATTGAGAGCCAAAGAGGAATCTCTTCGGCTTCATGGGAGGCATGAAAGGTGGGGCCATATTGTGTGGAGCCAGGATAAACGGAGGCTTTCGGCGATATGGTCTCAGTTTTAAGCAGTCGAAACACATCAAAGAAAGCAATGAGATATTGAGATGTCAGGCTAAGTGCGGCGTCATCCAGAAGCAGGATCGCGCGCTTGCGCCCAAACTGTTTGCAAAGATGATCAATAGCAGCAATGACGTGCGAAATCGTAAGTTCGCGGCCATAGGTGTCGTATGCCGTCTTGCCCGATCCGCGTTCCAGTAAGGAGACGAGTTCAGAGAGTCTTTGCTGGTTGTATACCTCGCCCAAGGAAGAAAGGGCGCTCTCTTCGGCTGTGGAGTCATTCAGAAAGTCAAAGCAACTTAGGAGCAATTTTGCTAGCACCCACGAGTGAAAACGCTCTTTAGCGTCGGGGGCGGTTGTGAGCAATGGCTCCAGATTTAGATACCTATTGAAACTCGCATAAAGAGCGAGAGGTGCATCGCTATTGCGAATGGCATGTGAATATGTGAAGCGCATTAAATGCGTCTTGCCAGTCCCGCGCGGACCGATAAGAAGCTTGGCTCCAGGGGCCAAGAGCTTCTTTCGAGCTCTCCTAAATATCTCGCCATCTGCCAACGAACTATCAATTGCTTCCAATGACAGTTGGTCTGCGCGCTCCTCGAAATCGCTCATCTCATTTCCTTCTGCTTAGGGCGACTTCTTTTCGCTCGCTTTTGTTGCTCGAAGCACAGGAAAGTGCTCAAGTTCTCGCTTTGGAAGCTGTTGTGCGCTGACTCCATACGCCTTTGACTCAATCCACTTTCTCCCGCGATCACTACTCAATTGCGCTAGAATTGTCCGACGCAACGCCCTCGGAACCTCAATTCTGTAAAGGCAATCGCTCAGCGCGGGATTGCCCGCTTTGACCCCTACCACCTTCGTTGCAAGGTTCCGTCCAACTCTCGCAATGAGAATATCTCCAGCCTTGGCCCGAATAACACTTTTGCCATTAAAGAGCGAGTTGGCATCGCTAGAGTAGCCTGAAAAGTCACGCCAGCTTCCCATGTCTTTTATACTTAGGTCGCGGGTGTGAAGAACTGGGAAATCAGCACGCTTGACTGCGGCGCTAGTCAACGAGCCTCGTTGTATGGTTTTGCAAATATCTGAGAGTTGTAGGCTAGCAGATTTCGCTCTGCATACTTGGAGTTCGGCAGAATGAAAGAAGTAATCTAAACGGAGTGCTGCCCTGTCTTGATCTACGCAAAGCGTTTTCATTGACGAGCTATCTGTTTCTAACGCAGCGACAACAATTGGTCTGTTGTTTGGTGTGGATTTTGAGATAACCAGTATATGGGCCAGCGCATCTGTCCGATGAAACGATCTGCGAGGCAAACGTACGCATTTGACTATTGTGTATTTTCTCAGCAGCTGCTTGCGGAATTCATAGTGTCGAGCAGAAGACACAAGCGTATCTGGAACAATAATGCCCAGAGTTCCATTCGTCTTTAACAGTCGCAAGTTCTGAGCAAGAAATATTAAAGCGGCGTCAACAGTTGAGAGCATCACTGAGGTCGGCGCGAGGCCTACATCCTCTAGAATCTCTCCAAACCCCTTTCGCCACTTTTTGACAATAAATGGAGGGTTGCAGACTGCGGCATCAATTGGTTGAGCGTTTTGAATTAACGTTGGCAACCGACAGTCTAATGCATCTGCCTCGATGTGATTGTGATCTATCTGCCTGATGTTGTGGAATGCACTCTTCAAGAACGACGACGCATCCCTATCAATGTCGACAGTTAAAAGGTTCTCCACGTTCCATTGATTGATTGCTGCGTGTGAGAGATGCCCGGATCCTGCCCCAAGATCCAGCAGTCTTCTCGGGCGAATTTTTGCCATCTGCTGTACCAGCTGATTGCTGATCTCTCGTTTCGTATAGTATCGCCCTAGGCTATCCGTCGTTCCGCTGTGTTCAGGCGCGTAGTCTGTTTGATGAAGCATGTCATCCCCACATTTGCCATTCATGTTAACTAAGATCGATGCTGGGGAAAGGCAATTCTTATAGTAACAGACGAGCTGAGTTCATTAAAGACCATTAATGGTAGATAACCCAACTTTAACCTGCTCCGGGCGAATCTTATGCACATCACCAAACATCTTGGCATCATCGGCGGCAATGGCTGGCTCGGCAACGCGATGGCGCTTGCAGCTGTCGAGCGTGGTCTGGTCTCGGCTGGACAAGTGACGCTCTCCAGCCGGTCGGGATCGCGCGGGGCGGATCCGATCGCGGGGGCCACTTGGACGCGGGACAATGCCGCGTTGGCGTCGCGGGCCGATATCATCGTGCTCTCCGTGCGGCCGCAGCAATTCCCGGAGGTCGAGATCGATGCCTCCGGCAAGCTTGTCGTCTCGGTGATGGCGGGGGTCTCGGCGGCGACGATTGCGGCGCGGACGGGCGCATCGCGCATCGTGCGCGCGATGCCGAATGCGGCGATGGAGATCCGCAAATCCTTCACGCCCTGGTATGCGACGCCCACTGTCTCGGCGGAGGAGAAGGCGACCCTCCAGGTGCTGTTCGATGCGTGCGGTGAGGGGGCTGAGGTCGCCGAGGAATGGCATGTCGATTATTGCGCGGGGCTCACCGGGTCGGGGGCCGCTTTCCCGGCGCTGCTGGCGCAGGCGATGATCGCGCATGCGGTGGCACAGGGCCTGCCGCCGGATTTCGCTGCGCGCGCGGCGAAGAGTGTCGTGGCGGAGGCGAGCCAGTTGCTCGGCGGGCCATCTGGCGACCCGGCCCAGATGATCGCATCGATGATCGGCTATCAGGGGACGACGGCGGCGGCACTCGAGACCATGCAGGCGCAAGGCTTCATGGAGGCGGTCGCCGCCGGGCTCGACGCGGCGCTCGCCAAGGGGCGGAAGATGGCGGCGGGGTGATTGAGGGGCAAGAGGCGGCCTTCAACTCGGCTAGCGCCGACACCCCCACCCTGACCCTCCCCCTGAAGGGAGAGGGAATTTGACCGAGTTCGATGAAGCGTTGGTGCGAGACCCGCTCTGATCCCCTCGCCCTTCAGGGGGAGGGCCCGCCGACGAATGTCGGCATGCGCCGACAGGGGTGGGGGCGCTCCGCCCCATAAGAAAAAGGCGAGCCTTGCGGGCTCGCCTTTTGTCGTTCGGGATGTTGCGGCGGCGTTAGGCCATGTCGCCGATCAGCTTTTCGTCGATCGCCTGCTTGCGGATCGAGCGTTGCAGCTTGTCGAAGGCGCGCACTTCGATCTGGCGCACGCGTTCGCGGCTGATGCCGAATTCGGTCGAGAGATCCTCGAGCGTCGTCGGTTCATCCTTCAAGCGGCGCTCGACCAGGATCTTGCGCTCACGCGGCGTCAAGCTAAGCATCGCCTTGTCGAGAAGCTTCTTGCGGCGGCCGAACTCCTGATCGTCGGCGACGCGGGTCTCCTGGCTCTCGGTCTCGTCGACCAGCCAATCCTGCCACTCGCCTTCGCCGTCGATGCGCAAGGGTGCGTTCAAGGAATGATCCGGCGCCATCATGCGGCGGTTCATGTCGACCACGTCGGTCTCGCTGACATTGAGACGCGTCGCGATCTCCTTGACGTTCTCAGGCGTCATGTCGCCTTCTTCCAGCGCCTTGATCTGGCCTTTGACGCGGCGGAGGTTGAAGAACAACTTCTTCTGCGAAGCGGTCGTGCCGATCTTCACCAGCGACCAGCTGTGCAGGATGTATTCCTGGATGGCGGCGCGGATCCACCACATCGCATAGGTGGCGAGGCGGAAGCCCTTATCCGGGTCGAAGCGCTTGACCGCCTGCATGAGGCCGACATTGCCCTCCGAGATGACTTCGGACATGGGCAGGCCATAGCCGCGATAGCCCATCGCGATCTTCGCCACGAGGCGCAGATGGCTCGTCACCATGCGGTGGGCAGCCTGCGGGTCCTGATGCTCCTGCCAGCGCTTGGCCAGCATGAACTCCTCGCCGGGCTCCAGCATCGGAAACTTGCGGATCTCCGACAGGTAGCGACCGAGGCTGTTCTCACCAACAAGGGCCGGAAGGGTGTTCGTCGTTGCCATCTTTTCCCCAATCTTTCTGCCGCCGGTCTTTCCCTTGATTGACCGGCTTGCTCTCCAATCCTGGCCACCGATCGTGACCACTTTAAGGCAGAAACCTGCCTAAAGCTTGACCAAGAGAGTCGGCTATCGTCTTAGTTAAGATAGGTTAACAAAGCGGATCTTCAAGTCCCGCTGAATTCCTAAACGGATCAAGCAGTTACTTGGTTCCGAGGATCCGGATCAACTCCCGCATATCGGCGGGAATTTCCGACTCCCACTCCATATACGCACCGGATCGCGGATGGTTTACACCGAGGAGGGCGGCATGGAGCGCCTGGCGCGGGAAGGCCTTGGCGGCCTCGCGCGCGGCATCCGAGACCTGGGCCCGCCGCGCCGTTGTGGCGCGGCCATAAACCGGATCGCCGATGAGCGGGTGGCCGATATGGGTCATGTGGACGCGGATCTGGTGCGTGCGGCCCGTCTCCAGCCGGCATTCGACCAAGGCGGCGCCCAGGCCAAAAGAGAGTTCGACCAGGTAATGGGTGATCGCTTCCTTGCCGTTGCGGGAGACCACGGCCATTTTCTGGCGGTGCGTCGGATGGCGGCCGATCAGCGTTTCGATGGTGCCGGCCTTGGGGGCGGGCAGGCCCCAGACCAGGCATTTATAGGCACGCTGGATGTCGTGGGCCGCAAAGGCTTCGGAGAGGGCGTGGTGCGCCGCATCGTTCTTGGCGGCGATGATGAGGCCGCTCGTATCCTTGTCGATCCGGTGGACGATGCCGGGGCGCTTCACCCCGCCGATCCCCGAAAGGCTGTCGCCGCAATGGGCGATGAGGGCGTTGACCAGGGTGCCGTCGGCATTCCCCGGCGCCGGATGGACCACCATGCCGGCCGGCTTGTCGACCACGATGATGTCGGCATCCTCATAGACGATGTCGAGCGGGATCGCCTGGCCCTCTGGCTCGGGCGGGGTGGCGTCCGGCACATCGAGCCGGTAGATCTCGCCCGGTTTGACCCTGAACGAGGGCTCGTCTATCGTCGCGCCGCTTGCCGCCGCAACGAGATTTCCGGCCTCGATCAAGGCCTTGAGGCGCGAGCGGGACATGTCCGGCAAGAGGGTTGCGAGCGCCCGGTCGAGGCGTTCGCCGGCCGCTTCCGCCGGTATGCTGAGCTCTAATCTGTGGGTCATTGGGTGCCGCATGAATGATGTGACGACGGAAGTACCCCGCCAGATGCGGTTTCTCAAGGCATTGGTGATTTTCTTTGCCCTGGTCCTCGTCGCGGCGGCCCTGTTCCTGGTCTATGTCGGCACCACGCGGATGGGGAGATCGGGCTTCGATTTGGCCAGCCTGCCGGTGCCGGATGGCTGCCGCGTCGAGCAGATGGCGGCGGAAGGGGACCGATTGATCCTCTCGATCGGCGGGCGGGACGATTGCCGCCGGGTGCTGATCGCGGATATGAAGACGGGGCGGCTCATCGGCCAATTCGAGTTGAAGGCACATCCATGAATTTCTGCAGCGACAATGTGGCGGGCGTTGCGCCCGAGATCCTGGCGGCCATCGGCCGCGCCAATGAAGGGACGATGTCCTCCTATGGCGGCGACGAGATCACGGCGCGGGTCGAGAAGCGCCTTGCTGAGATTTTCGAACGCCAGGTCTGGGCCTTTCCGGTCTCGACCGGGACGGCCGCCAATGCGTTGGCGCTGGCGACACTGACGCCCCCCTATGGCGCCGTCTATTGCCACCCGGAAGCGCATGTCATGGTCGATGAATGCGGTGCACCGGAATTCTATACCGGCGGTGCCAAGATCGTGCCTATCGCGGGCGAGGGTGGCAAGATTGTGGCGAAGGATGTGGCCGCGGCGCTCGACAATGCGCGCGCGGGCGATGTGCATCACGTACAGCCGGCGGCGGTGAGCCTCACCCAAGCCAGCGAATGCGGCACGGCCTACACCGTTGGCGAGGTGAGTGCCATCGCCGAGATCGCGCGGCGCCACAAGGTGAAGCTGCATATGGACGGCGCGCGCTTTGCCAATGCCGTGGCGCATCTCAAGGTGACGCCTGCCGACATCACCTGGAAGGCCGGCGTCGACGTGCTCTCCTTCGGCGCCACCAAGAACGGGGCGCTCGCGGCCGAGGCGGTCGTCTTCTTCGACGCGGCGCTTGCCGAAAGCTTTGCGTTCCGCCGCAAGCGCGCTGGGCATCTCATCTCGAAGATGCGCTTCGTCTCGGCGCAGCTCGATGCCTATCTCGAAGGCGATCTGTGGCTGAAGCTCGCCGCCCACGCCAACGCCCAGGCGCAGAAGCTGGTCAATGGCCTCAAGGCCGTGCCCGGCGTCCATCTCCTCTATCCGGTCGAAGCCAACGAGATCTTCGTGCGGCTGCCGCTCGAGACTGTGGCTGGCCTCCGCGCCGCCGGGTTCCAGTTCTACGACTGGCCGGGGGCGGCGCCGGGCACCATCCGCCTGGTAACCAGCTTCGCCACCAAGCCGCAGGACGTTGACGCCTTCATCGCCAAGGCCGCATCACTTGCCAAGGCGGCCAGCTGAGGCCGGCTCGACGGGAGAAAAGCGTTGCAGGTGAAGGTGTTAAATGACGCTTGATTGCCGCGCGCCAATCCTCTAAGAGTTCGCCCGCGCCGCGCATCTGCCCGCGGCCCATCTAGGGTCCCCATCGTCTAGTGGCCTAGGACACCAGCCTCTCACGTTGGTAACACGGGTTCAAATCCCGTTGGGGACGCCACCGACATCACTAGTTCCGGTTTGGCTTTGTTCTTGCCTTGTACGAGGGCCGACAGAGCAGACACCTGGCTCACTATCTCAGCTTCCAGCCCACGCTTGCCGGCAGTGGGATGCAAAACGATCTGGTCGATAAGACCCCGGAGGAGGGTGGCGGCCTCAGTCCGCTCGCTCGGTGCCGTCAGAGCCTCGCGCAGGCGGTCCAGGCGCGCGCGATAGAAGTCAGCCAAGTTGGGGTGTAGCTCCAACACGCCGTCCGTTGGAGCCATTGCCGCTTCGGTTCTGATTTCCTCGCGACGCTTTTCCAGCTGGACAAGTTTGAGGCGCATGGCCGGGGTGTCGATGCCATCGGCAATAGCGGCCACCAATCGTTCAATCTGCGCCGATGTTTCGCGCTCAACCTTTGCGGTGGAGGCGCGGCGCCGTTTCGCATCGGCGGAAATAGCGCGTGCCTGGCTTTCATACTCGTCAATGAAGGCCGCGATGGCCTCCGGCCGCATCAGGTCCTCGGACAACCCCGAAAGAATTTCATTTTCAAGGCGCGAAGCTTTGATGCGCCGTCCGTTCGAGCAGTCACCACCTTCCCTGCGGCGACGGCAACCCAGATATTCGGCGTCCACCATGATGTAAGTGCTCCCGCAGCACCCACAAGTGACGAGACCGGAAAGTAGATGTTTCGGGCGCCGCTGGCGGCCGGGGTTTTCCGAGCCACAACGTCGCAACACCAAATGGCGCTGCACCTTCTGCCACAGCTCGTCACTAATTATCCGGAGTGAAGGAACCTCTTGCGTCTCCCATTCGGATTCTGGATTGGTGACGGCGGTCCGTGAGCCGGTATCCGGGTCTATCCGGAAACCCTGGCGATTGTAGACGATGCGACCGATGTAGATCGGGTTGTGCAAAAGGCCGTTGAGGCGCTTCCTTTGCCCGGTGATGGTGGACGCGTTCCACTGCCGGCCCCGAGGGCTAGGGATGCTGTCAGCATTGAGCGCTCCTGCAATAGCTCGGGGAGACATCCCGGCCGCGTATTGCTCGTAAATGCGCACGACCACTGCCGCTTGCTCCGGGTCGACCTCACGGAGACCCCTTACCGGCTCGTTCTTTTCATCGAACCGGGGCACCACCCGGTACCCGTAGACGAGGCCACCAGGAGCGCGACCCGCTTTGACGCGGCCACTCTGGCCACGACGGACACGCATTCCCAGATCTTTCAGGAAGAGCGCATTCATCGTCCCTTTGAAGCCGATATGCATCGGGCTGATTTCGCCCTCCGCCAAGGTAAGGACGGTGACACCCGCGTGAGCAAGCCGCTTATAGATAGCGGCGATATCCTCCTGGTCGCGGCTGAGCCTATCCAGCGCTTCGGCGATCACGATATCGATCCGGCCTGCCTTGGCGTCTTTCAGCATTCGGGCAATCTCGGGACGTCCAAGCAGGCGCGCTCCGGAAATCGCCGCGTCACTGTAGACATCAACCACCTCCGCGCCGATTTCGGACGCTCGCCGACGGCAAAGACGCACTTGGTCTTCAATGGAAGTCGGCGATTGGAGGTCGCTACTGTACCGCGCGTAGATCGCTGCCCGCTTCATTTACGTTCTCGTTGTCATTGGTGATTGCGCTCTGCATTTGGTCGATATCCAGCGGAGCGGGTATATATCTTGCGGTCGCCGCCTGGCGCCCCAACAAGCGCGCGATGGCCACGATGTTGGGGTGCAGCATCACTGCCGGCGAAAAAGCTTGTGTAATGGCTTCTCTCTACATTCTGGTTAGGGGGTGCTGGGTTCTCTCGGTGCGAGCAGGGAACATCGTTCGCGGCAGGCAACGCCCTATTATCCTGACAGAGGCGGGCACCAATCCCCAATAGCAGATTTCAAAATAAATTTTGAAATGCGCTCTTGGCGTCGGCGTTTATGGCGGCTAGCCTTTCAAGGCGACAAAGGTCAGTTCGGCCAAGTTTGATCAGGGCCTTTCAGGATTTCGAACGCCAGAACGGGCATATTGTTGGACTTTGGCCGTGCTGAAAAAGGCGAAGGCGCATCTTGGTATGTGTAGCGTAGCTACCGTATCATGTGCCTAGCATCCCTAGGCGAAGGCTAGGAGAGGCAGCAAACATCAAAAGGATTGAATGGACCAAGAGGTTGGGGCTACCGGTACGCCGGGAGCTAACGCGCGGGGACCCGAGTGCCGCGCTCAGAACGCAAAACGGGCGCGAACAAGAACCAGCGACAGCGAACTTTCCCTTATCGAGCGCGGACCACTAGCGGGATTTCCCCGCAAACCTCCGAAGAACGCGCGGGAATATCTGACCGAACAGCAAATCCTTAATATCGGGAACGCCTTTCGGTTCTCGGAACAGCTTCCGGCAGGCTATCGCCTCACACTTGGGCTGACGATCATTATGGCGAACGTGCCGAGCCGCGAGGATATCGGCCATCACCTTGAACCGTCCAAGTACAGAGCCATGCTCACTTCAATCCTTCAAGCCATCGCCAAGATCGCGGCGCGGAAGGGGATTGACCTGTCGTACCTTTACGTTTGGGAAGCCAGCAAGAAGATGGGTGAACATGTCCACATCATGCTGAACCTGCCAATCACCATGATCGGGCGCGTGCGGGCACTCCTGAGGGACCATTATGGCCTGACGGAGAAGAGCGGCTTTCAGTTTTCCCGTGGAGGCTGGAAGAACAGCTCCGCGACCGACACGGGCCACGGCATGCTGACGCCGGGGATGCGATCCGGTTTCATTAAATACGTTTGCAAGGGATATGACCCATCCGCGTTTCGATATTACGGCGCCGATCAGCAGTATTTCGGCCATCTTTTGGGCCTGAGGTACAAGAAGGCCGGCGTCGTGAGCGGAAAGCGCTGCGGGACGAGTGAGAATCTGGGTCAAAAGGCGAGAAAGCTCGCAGGATGGACCGAGATCACTGATCTTGGAGAGCTTGGTAGCTTGCTGCACCAATACAATGACACTTCCGACGGGGCTGGAAAGCCTTTTGGGCGCAAAAAGGATGCTCGGCGGGGTGTTGCAGGAAGAAGGGCGCAGGCCGCTCCTAGGCGGTCAGGAAAGCGGTCAGCGGTCACTGCTGAGCTTCCGGCAGAGCACCATTTGGAGCATTAAAGGAAGACGAGTGTTTGAGCGAGGGGACAGCGAGCCTGTGGCCAGCTGCCCCCTCGACGCCGCCAAAATCACGGTTGGTTTAGGGGTAGTATAACTGACCTAAATGCATCCTATTCGAATGGGTCCGGCTCGGTTTCTGGATAGCTTGGGCGGTCGCGAGATAGGTCGCTTACTCGGTTATGCCCGAGCAGCAGATACACGGTATCGACACTGTTATGCAGCCGATCGCGGATAACAGTGGCTTCCATGACGGAGAAGAACTCGGCGCCGCGTTGGTAAGCGAGGTACATCGCTGCCGTCGCGATGAGCGAGCAATGCCACTCCGCATCGAAATGGACGCCAGCCTTGGCTTCCGCGTCGTCAAACAAACGGGTCAAAGAATCGTAATAGCCGGCCACCGAGGCGGCGCCTTGGCGGAGATCTTCGATTGTTTTCATGGTCAACCTCTGGACGTGCAAGAGCATGCCGGAGCGGCACGCTATCCGAGGTTGGGTGATGGGTGGGTCTGTCTCGGCGCCATCTAGGAGCAGCTAGTCCTGGCTGTCAACCGGAGGCCGGTCCCAGCAAGCGGTAGATAGAAGGCTTTGAGAGGCCGTAGGAGGCCATCAGGTCACGAATTAGCTCTCCACCCGCGCGCCGGGCCTTTAACTCGGCCACCTGATCATCCGTTAGGGTGCGTTGACGCCCGAAAGCCACCCCACGCTCCTTGGCCTTCGCAATCCCTTCTAGCTGCCGCTCTTTGCGGATATCTGCTTCGAATTCAGCGATCAGCGCCAACAGACCAACCATGAGCTTTCCGTGCTTCGTTGTGGTGTCTAGCTCCCTCTGGTCAAGGCAGCGGAAGCCCACACCTTTGTCTTTCAGGCGGGCAAGGATTGCGTAGAAGTCCGATGTCGAACGGGCGAGCCGGTCTAGCTTGGTCACCAACAGCACGTCGCCATCTCGAACGTAATCGAGGCATTTGCTAAGTTCGACGCGCTTGCCATCGAGGCCAGATTTCTTCTCGGCGTAGATGTTCTCCGCGCCAGCGGCTTTCAGCATGTCCTGCTGTACGGTCAGAGTTTGACCAGTCGTGGACACACGGGCGTATCCGATAATTGGCATGACTCATATCCTTTTAAATGATGTGAGACGCGCACAATAAGACATTATTTGAGACACTACAACCGCTACGTGTCAGAAGGTATAAAATTCGAGACTGTTGAGCGATGTGAACGAATCTATCGATATCGAAGATGTTTCAGCCGACGGAATTGGTAGTTTGACGGCGTCCTAGCCCGGTGAGGCCAATCAATGGCAAACATCTTCTATGCCCTAATTCTCTTCTCGCCCTACGTGCTGGGTCCTTGGATCCTAGTCGAGGGCCTAGTTCGCTTGCTGGCAGGAAGGTGGATGGGGTGGGGATGGAGGCTATGTGTCTTGGCTCTGAGCGTCCTCGCCATGCCGTTTACAGCGATCGCATATCTGATTGCTATAGATGCCAAGTGGTAAGTACCAATGGCAGGTTCTGCTCCCGAGCGAGCCGCCTTGTCGCGGCAGCGTAGTTATTGGTCCTTCAAACCTTCGGTAGCCTTCGCGCGAAGTTATCCGACTGGTGGGTACTATTGTAGATTCCGCTCTGCATTTTCCAAGAGGGGGGGAGAGGGGGTAAACGCGGTCGCCTATAAAAGAGTCCATGCATACGATTTCGCGCGGGCAGCGCAAATTTTTCTAAAAATTCTAGTGTCGATCACCAGCGCAACTTAGAGTAAACGCGTCTATCAGCTGTCGCAAAGTGACCGGCACCCAACGGGCGACGATCTCAGATCCTTCGCAGGGTGCGCCACCGGATATAGAGGCGAGGAGTCAGTTATCGCGATCTTGCCAGAGAAGAAAATATGTTGGTTGTGACTTGCCGCTGAAAAAATCCACCAAACTGGATTTGATTGCCAAAAATTCTCTGCAACAAAAAGTATGCAGCTGAGATGAACTATAACATGAGACATGCCCTCAAGATTCTTGGGCTGTTCGTATTCTCAGAGAGGCTCGCATGTCATCATATTAAGTTCTTTGGCTTCGGAAGTAGAGTCCCCGCCGTCAATTTTGCGCGCCCCTCCTCCCAGTGGATAGCAGCTAATGACATGCCTGAAGACGCGAGGATAAGAGTTGGGATCTGGACAGCCGAGGTATTGCTTTCTCATTTCCTTCTGTAGGGTAAAAACAACCTTAGGCACTTCGATCTTAGTCGATATTATATCGTAGAATTCCTTAAGCGAATTGCTGTTGTTCTGTCGCATTCTCCAGAGTACGTGCGATTTCATTTGAAATAAGTCCCAATATGCTAAGTTCTCCTCAGGACATTTCTCTCCATCGCTTGGCTCTTTGTTACCGCACCCGTAAAAATGTGGGCTTTGCCAAAACCTCACTAGCTGAGTTGCGAGTTGTACTTCGTCGCATGCGAATGAAATGGATGGCTCGCAAGCCTGTTGACGTTTTGAACGTTACGCACCCCAAGCAGAGCGAGCGGCGATCCGCCGATTGCACCAGCGTGGTGACTTTTGTCGAACGGCACCGGCAATGCGGGCACTTTAGGAGTGAGGAGGCCAGCGCGCTGTTTGACCATCGCCAGAAGCTCAGCGCGGTCGTCGGGTGAAAGCTGACCGTTGCAAGCCAATCGGCGCAGTGCGTCACGCTGCCAATCCGGCAGCTTTTGGGACCAGGCGACAATGTCGTCAATCGGTAGCGTAGAAGACATTTGCCCGCCCCAGAATAAAGTTAACGGACTATGTCATTTCCGCGCCAATAAATCCATAGGTTGCGCGACCTTCATTTGACTGCGCGCATTCGCTGCTCTTGGGTTCCTGTATTGTTCTGACCTGGAATTTGCTGCGTGGGGGGAGCATGCCGGAAGTTCGAGAGCCGTAGTCAATGCTACAGCTTGATCCGAATGGTCGTCTTTGGCATTCGGTGATATCGCTTATATCCCTTTGGGGACGCCACTTCCTCCCAGAATCAGTCGCCGCCCACCGCGATCACACGGCTTCAGCCACGCGCCTTAATTCGTGCGCAGGTGTTTGTAGATCGTGGTGCGGGAGACGTTGAGGATGCGGGCGGCTTCGGCGATGTTGGCGCCAGTCATTTCGTAGGTGTCGCGGATTTGCTGGCAGCGCTGGCTCTTGAGTGCGTGGCCGGCGCAGTCGGGGCAGACGTCCTGGTGCGGGGCGAGGTCGGCGAGGACGGTGGTTTCGTCGAGATAGTTGGAGCCCGATTGCACGACGGCGCGGTTGAGCGCCGCATTGAGTTCGCGGACATTGCCGGGCCAGGGCAGCAGGCGCAGCCGTTCGATTGCGGCGTCGGTGATCGCGATCTCCGGTGAGATCTGGTGCAAGAGATGATGGACAATGGCCGCGAAGTCGCCGCGCTGGCGCAAGGGCGGCAGCTTTATCTCGACGCCGTTCAGCCGGTAGAAAAGGTCGGCGCGGAACTGGCGCTGGGCCACCATCTCGCGCAGGTTGCGGTTGGTCGCCGAGACGATCTGGACATCAACCTTCTGTACCGTATGGCCGCCCACCGGGCGGACTTCCATGTGATCGAGGAAGCGCAGCAGCGAGGTTTGCGCGGCGAGTGGAATATCGGCCACCTCGTCGAGGAAGAGGGTGCCGCCATGCGCCTGGCGGGCGAGCCCGATCGCCCCTTCGGCCCGAGCATTAGTGAAGGCACCACGCTCGTGGCCAAACAATTCGGCGATGAAGAGTGATTCACTGATCGCGCCGCAATTGACGGCGACGAACGCACCCTTGCGGCCGCTCAACGTGTGGACATGGCGGGCCATCAATTCCTTGCCCGTGCCGGTTTCTCCGGCGATATGGACGGGCGTGCGCCGGGCGATGGAGCCGGGCAGGGTGGCTACTTGCCGGCGCAGCGCCGGATCATCAAGGACGAAACCAACATCGTCACTGGCCGGCACGGTTTCCGCGACTTGGCGGCGCTGGCCGAAGGCCTGCACCCCGCCATTGCGGGCGCCGATCTGGCGGCAGACCATGAAGACGGTGGAACCGGAGCGATCGCGCAGGCGGATGGTGCCGCCGCGCAGCAGACTGTCGACCGCCGTGCCGAGCTTGGCGTCGAACAATTCTTCGAAACCCGTGCCGACATGGGCGCTGAGTCCGGCGAGGAGGGCCTGGCTCGGCCGATTGAGCGACCGGATCACCCCATCCCGCGACAGGGCCAGAAGACCGGCTGAGAGCGTATCGAGATATTCGATGCGGGGGTGAAAGGCGGCGATGAGCAGGTTCGATTGCTGTTGGTAGATGAGGCTGTTTTCGATCTGCGCCGCCGCCATGCGGACCAGCGCATGGGTGTGCTGCTGGCGCGCATCATTGGCACAGGAGGCATCGAGCAAGCCCACGATCTCGCCCGTTGAATCCAGTATCGGCGCCGCCATGCAGCTGAGATGGCTGTGGTTCGTGAAGAAATGCTCGCGGCCGTAGATGGCGATGGGCGCGCGTTCCAGCAAGGTGAGGCCGAGGGCGTTGGTGCCGCGGTTGCATTCGCGCCAGATGCTGCCGGGAATGATGGAGCGGCCGGCATCGCTTTCGGCGAATTGGTGATCGCTGATCGTATCGAGGACGACACCATCGGCATCGCCGAACGCGATCATGAAATTGGAGCCGGCGATCTGCGAGTGAAGGAGCTGCATTTCGGCAATGGCCATGCGGCGCAGCAGCGCGTTCCGTTCGCGCCGGTCGCGGAGGTCGTCGGCGGCGATGACAATGCCCTCGGGCTCGCGGCGCGGGTCGAGCCCCTGGTCCACGCAGCGTTCCCAGCTGCGCGCCACCTGATCGGTCAGAACCCCGTTTGGAAAACGCTTTCCCTGCTCGAGCGCACTGCGCGCACGCTCGATCCCCGACATGATCGCCATCGTCCCTCCCAGGACTTTTTCTGGCTCTTTATGGCGACAGGATCGGCGGAAAGCGTTCCTGGCGCAATATTCAGAATCTGAACACTTGTCCTGTTCGACTGTTCAGATCCTGGTCGCATGAGACGCTCTAAAAGACGGCCATCCATTTGATTTTGCGTTGATTTATCGGATGGCACGGACCGTGCTGTTGAGCCTCCGCCAAATTCCCGTCGAGGGGATCAAGGAGGAGCAAATGAAGGCACAGGTTCTTAGGGCGTATGACGACAAGCTGACGGCGCCCAACTGGGTGAGCTACGAAGACGTGGCTGATCCCAAGCTGGTCAAGTCAACCGACGTCATCGTCCGCATCGGCGGCGCGGGTGTCTGCCGCACCGATCTGCACATCATCGAGGGCGTCTGGCGCCCGCACATGGACCCCAACGGCGACAAGCTGCTGCCGCTGATCATGGGACATGAGAATGCCGGCTGGGTCGAGGAAGTCGGCAAGGAAGTCGAAGGCATCAAGAAGGGCGATCCGGTGATCGTCCATCCGAAGATCTCGAACGGGACGTGCCTTGCCTGCCGGCGCGGCCACGACATGCACGGCCCGGGCAAGTTTCCGGGCCTCGACAGCAATGGTGGCTATGCCGAGTATTTGGCGACGTCGGAGCGGAACATCATCCCGTTGCCGCGGAGCCTGGCGCCCAAGGATGTCGCCCCTTACGCCGACGCGGGCCTTACCGCCTATCGCGCGGTCAAGAAGGCGGCCCAGCAACTGCTGCCCGGCGAACGCTGCGTCATCATCGGCGCCGGCGGCCTCGGCCATATCGGCATCCAGTGCATGCGGGCGATGTGCGCTGCCGACATCATCGTGGTCGACCTTTCGGATGCGTCGCTGCAACTCGCCAAGAAGTGCGGCGCCGATCATCTGGTGAAGGCGGACGGCAATGAAGTCGAAGCCGTGCTGGCGCTCACCGAAGGAAAGGGTGCCGAGGCGGTGCTCGATTTCGTCGGCGAGAAGGGGACGACCAGCAAGGGTCTCGCCATGACCCGGCCGATGGGCAGCTATTACGTCATTGGCTATGGCGAGGATATCCGCGTACCGACCGTCGACATGGTCATCACCGAACGCAACATCATCGGCAATCTGGTGGGGACCTGGGCCGAGCTCACCGAGCTGATGGCGCTCGCCGATCGCGGTCTCGTTGAGCTGGCGACCGCCGAATACAAGCTCGCCGATGCCAACAAAGCACTGCAGGACCTGCATCACGGCCGCATCCACGGCCGCGCCGTTCTTATTCCCTGAGGGCGGTCCGATCCATCAACGATAAGAAGTGAAACGAGGAGGAACGATATGAGGAAGTTTGCTCGACTGCTGTCGACAACCTGCGCACTTGCCTTGCTGACCGGCCAGGTGGTGCCCGCTGTCGCGGACGATATCGACTATACCGCCTATGGCGATTACGGCGCCTATGGCAAGGCAACCGATGTGCCCGGTGCCTGCTCCTATGCCGATATCGACAAAAAGGACTATTCGGGCCGCAGCCTGAAGATCATCACCCACGCCGTGCCGGTGATCGGCGAGCCCACCGACCTGCACGCCAAGCAGTTCGCCGCCCTCACCGGGGCCAAAGTGGATGTCGTCCACGTGCCCTTCGGCGATCTCTACCAGCGGATCATGATCCCGTTCCAGACGCATCAGGCGGCCTATGACGTGATGTTCTATGCCTCGCTGTGGATCGGCGATCTGCATAACTTCCTGGCGCCGGTGCCGGATGCCTACAAGCAGGTAAGCGGCCTCAAGGACGTCACGAAGAACTACCAGGACGTCGCAACCTGGGGCAGCGAGATGGTGCAGTACCCGATGGATGGCGACCGCCACTATCTGAAGTACCGTTCTGACGTGTTTGCGAATCCGGACTTTCAGGCCAAGTTCAAGAAGGATACCGGCAAGGATCTGGCGGTGCCCACGACCTGGGAAGAATATAACACGGTCGCGAAGTATTTCTCGGGTTGGGACTGGGCCGGCGACGGCAAGGATCATTTCGGTTCCGCCGAAGTGACCAAGCGCGACGATCTGATGTTCTCGGCCTTCATCAGCCGCGTCGCCGCCTATGCGAAGAACCCCAACGTCAAGGGCGGCTTCTTCTTCGACCTCGCGACGATGGAACCGCAGGTCAATAATCCGGGCTGGGTGAAGGGCTTGGAGATGTTCATCGACGCGCAGAAGAGCTTCCCGCCGGGAGGTGCCAATTTCGGCCTCGGCGACGAGATCTTCTCCTTCGGTGGCGGCCAGACCCTGATGAGCTACAGCTGGGACGATGCCTTCATCCAAGCGCAGGAGGCCAAGAGCCCGATCCGCAACAAAGTGATGGCGGCCGAACTGCCGGGTGCCAACGAGGTCTGGAACCGCACGACCCAGACATGGGATCACTTCGACCAGCCGAACCGCCCGCCCTACATCACCTGGGGCTGGACCTCGGCGGTGAACAAGGAGTCGAAGAACCAGGACATCGCCTTCGACTTCCTGTGCTTCTTCTCCAACGAAGCGAACGCCAACCTCGATCTCCAGATCGGCCGGTTCGGCGTGAACCCCTATCGTAACGCGCATTTTGATCCGAAGTTCTGGCAGGAAAAGCTGGGCTGGGATGAGAAGGTGGCGGCGACCTATGTCGAGACCTTGTCTGGCATGGATAAGAGCAACAACCGCGTCTTCGATCTGCGCGTGCCCGGCGTCAACCAGTTCATGTCGACGCTCGCCAACGGGGTCGCGGAGGCTATGGCGGGGCAGAAGTCGGCCCAGGAAGCCTTGGACGGCGTTGCCGCCAAATGGCGCGAAATCGTCGAGAAGATCGGCAAGGACAAGGTGCGCGAGGCATAT
Source organism: Dongia sp. (assembly GCF_041910485.1). Classification (GTDB taxonomy): domain Bacteria; phylum Pseudomonadota; class Alphaproteobacteria; order Dongiales; family Dongiaceae; genus Dongia. The sequence continues at coordinate 87,075 of NZ_JAYRQR010000047.1, read as the reverse complement.
GCCAACGTCGTCGCCCTTGAAGACGCTGGTCGGTAATTGACACGGGCCGGGCACGATCCATGTGCCCGGCCCGATTACCTTGCATGGTGACGTTATGACCGGTGCCTGGTTTCGCGGTTACAAGCTGGCCTTTCTGCTGCCTGGTTTGCTGGTGCTGCTATCCATCATTCTATTCCCACTGCTTTTCACGATCCGCGTCAGCCTCTCCGGCTGGGATGCGATCACGCCTGAGCTGAACTTCGTCGGCTGGCGCAATTACGGCAATGTGCTGGCGGATACGCGCTATTGGGAAGCACTGACGCGCCTCGGCCTGATGGCGGTAGGCACCGTGCTGCTTGAATATCTGCTGGGGCTCGGCATGGCCTTGCTGGTCTGGCGCGATGTCGTCGCCCAGCGCTTCTTCCGCGTGCTGTTCCTAATGCCGATGATGACGACGCCAGTCATCATGTCCGTTGTCTGGCGCACCATCTTCCATGAATCGCTGGGACCGGCCAATGATTTGTTCGCGCTCGTCGGCTTGGGGCCATTTGCCTGGCTGACCTCCAGCAGTCTTGCCGTCGTCAGCATCATGGTGGTGGAGATCTGGCAATGGACGCCGTTCATCTTCTTGCTGCTGCTGGCGGGCCTTCTCAGTCTGCCGCGCGAACCGTTCCTGGCGGCGGCTATTGACGGTGCCGGACCGATCCGCACCTTTTTCAACGTCACGCTGCCCATGCTGCTGCCGGTTTCGGTCGGCGCCATCATCATCCGATTGATCGAAGCGTCGAAATTGATGGAAACGGTCTATGTGCTGACGTCGGGCGGGCCTGGAACCGCGACAGAGACGACCGGCTACTACATCTATATCCGGGGCCTGCGTGATTTCGAGATCGGCTATGCCTCGGCCCTCTCCATCACCTATCTCGTGACCATGATCGCGACACTGACGATCGTGACCAAGCTGCTGGTGCGCTTCGTCCTGGAAGGACGCAAATAATGCCTGCTCTCTATCGCACGCTGAAATATGCCGCCATCTTCGCTTGGTCGGCCTTCGTCGTCGCACCCTTCTTATGGGCGCTCACCACCAGTTTCAAGACGGCCAACGGTGTAACGGGTGGCCCGACCTATATTCCCTGGCTGCAATACGAACCGTCGACGGAAGGCTGGCGCAACCTGTTCGGCGGCGCTGGCGGCATCGATGTGGTCGGCCCCTATTGGGACAGTGTGATCGTCACCTTCGGCGCTAGCGCCATCAGCCTCATTCTCGGCACGCTGGCTGCCTATGGCTTGTCGCGCTTCCAGTATCGCTGGGGCTTCGTACGGAACGGCGATCTCACCTTCTTCTTCATTTCGCAGCGCATCATGCCGCCCATTGTGCTGGCCATTCCGTTCTTCCTGATGCTGCAATTCCTCAACCTGCTGGATTCGAAGATCGGGCTGATCATCGTCTATGTCGCACTCCTTATGCCGATTGCCGTCTGGGTGCTTATCGACTTTTTCAACAACATTCCCCGCGCGATCGACGAGATGGCCATGCTGGACGGCTGCACGCCCTTCGGCGCCTTCTTCAGGGTGGTGCTACCGAACAGCCTTCCCGGCCTGGTCGTCGCGGGCATGTTCTGCGTGATTTTCGGGTGGAACGATTTCTTCTTCGCCTTCACGCTGACCTTTACCGATACGCAGATCCTGCCGGTGGCGGTTGTGGCGCTGAATTCTTCTGTGACACCCTGGTGGAGCCTTTCGGCCTCGGCATTGATTTCGGTGGCTCCGCTGGTCCTCATCGCGTTCCTTGTCGAACGATATCTGTCACGCGGCAGCCTCGCCGGCGCCATTCGCTGAGGGGGCCGAAATCATGTCGCTGGAAATATCGAACCTCAACATCGTCGAAGATGGTCAACCTTTCGTCAGCGATCTTTCGGCGAATTTTCCGCGCGGTCGCCTGACGACGGTGCTGGGGCGGACCCTTGCCGGCAAGACGACTTTGCTGCGCAGCATCGCCGGACTGCAGACGGCGGATGCGGGTCATATCACGCTGGACGGGAAGCGGCTCGACAGCCTGCCCGTTTGGGAACGGGACACGGCGATGGTCTATCAGCAATTCATCAACTATCCACATCTGACCGTCTTCGAGAATGTCGCCTTTCCCTTGCGCCGGGCAAAGGTGCCGGTGGGGGAGATTTGGCCGCGTGTGACGGCCGCCTTGGCGAAAGTCGGCTTGGCCGAGTTTTCCGACCGCAGGCCGTCGCAGCTGTCCGGTGGGCAGCAGCAGCGCGTTGCCTTGGCACGCGCGCTGGTCCGACGCAGCACGATCCTGCTGCTCGATGAGCCGCTCGCCAATCTGGATTACAAGCTACGTGAACAGCTACGTGACGAGTTCCGCAACCTATTTGCCGACCAGCGGGATGCGATCATCGTCTATGCGACCACGGAACCGGCCGAGGCGATCATGCTGGGTGATCAGATCGTGGTCATGCATGAGGGGCGCATTCTGCAAGCCGGAACACCGCAAGAGATCTATGCGCGGCCGGCGACCATTGAAGTGGCGCGGTTGGTCGATGATCCGCCGATGAACATTCTGCCGGCACGGCTTGCCCGCGGGCGGCTGCAGATCGCAGCGGATTTCGACTTGGCAACAGCGCCCGGCATGGTTGGGCTGAAGGAGGGGCCCTATCAGGTCGGTATCCGGGCCCAGGACGTAACGCTCTGTTCGGAAGGCGGTATCGGGGTAACGCTGGCTTTTTCGGAGATCTCCGGTTCCGAGACGTTTCTTTACGTCGACAGCGCGTTCGGGGAATTGTCCGTGCAGTTGAAGGGCATTCACGATCTGGTGCTGGGAACGAATTTGCGTGTTCGTTTCCGACCCGAGCATCTCATTCTCTTTTCCGAAGACGGCAAGCTGGTGATGGGGGCGAATCATGGCTGACATTGCGCTGGTCGGTATCGGGCATCGCTATGGCCAGCGGCCCTACGCGCTGGAGCCGTTGGACGTGACTTTCCAGCAAGGGCGCACCTATGCGCTGTTGGGGCCGTCGGGTTGTGGCAAGACGACGATGCTCAACATCGTTTCGGGCCTGTTGCGGCCGAGCGATGGACGGATCCTGATCGATGGACGTGACATGACCGACGTGAAGACGGCGGCGCGCAATATCGCCCAGGTCTTCCAGTTTCCCGTTATCTACAGTGCGAAAAGTGTGGCCGACAATCTGGCCTTTCCCTTGATCTGCCGGCGCTGGCCAACGGCGAAGGTACGGGCGCGGGTCGAGGAGATCGCCGCGTTGCTGGGACTGGACCCGATCTTGGGCAAGCGCGCACGTAACCTGACGGCGGACCAGAAGCAGCTGATCTCGCTTGGTCGCGGCCTGGTGCGCGACGATGTGGCGGCGTTGCTGATGGATGAGCCGCTTACCGTGATCGATCCGCAGAGCAAATTCGCCCTACGCCGCAAGATCAAGGCAGTGATCGAGCAGGCGCGACTCACGGTCGTCTATGTGACGCACGACCAGAATGAGGCCATGACCTTTGCCCATGAGGTTCTGGTGATGAAGAATGGCACCGTCGTGCAACAAGGAACGCCGGACGAATTGTTTGAGCGACCCAAGACGACCTATGTCGGTTACTTCATCGGTTCGCCGGCGATGAATTTCCTGGATCTGGTGTTGAAACCGGATGGGCTGTGGATTGAGGGAACAAAGACGGTTCTGCCCATTTCGGAACGGGCGGGGTTGACCGGTCGCAAACTGCAGCTGGGGATCCGCCCGGAGCACCTGTCACTTGCGGGTGCAACAGAGCAGCCGCTGGTCACCGGGCCGATTGTCACCCAGCAGGATTGCGGCAGCAGCCGCATCGCCCTCGTTCAGGTTGGTGAAACGATCGTTCGCGTGAAGGTGGGACGAGACGATGTCCTGCCCGAGGGCATGGCAGCCTTGTCGGCACCACGTGACAAATGGTGCCTCTATGCCGACGGTGCCCTGGTAGGCGGTACGTGACCTAACTTGCTCAGGACGTGATCGTCGGCGCCAGTTCGCCGCGCAACCCGGCGCGGTAGCCCTGTTCCCATTCCTCACCGAAGACATCCGGTGTCTTGGGCGGCATGCTGCGGGGCGCGTCGGAGGCGCTTTCGTGCCGGACGCGATCGCCGGCCTCATATCCGTGGGCGAACGCCTGGGTGGGCGACAAGGGTGACGTGGTGTTGAAGCGCGTCATGGGTTGGCCTCCTGACAGCTAGCTTGACACAAACAAAGTTAGACAATGTTGGTTCCGCCCTTGAAGCGGGCAGAACGTCGCTGCGACAAGTCGCATCAGGGCTGCTGCAGGTGCGAAAGGATTGCTTACTTACCGGCCGGAGCCAGGCGATAGCCAACGCCGGGTACGGTCTGGATGAAGGCCGGGTGCTGCGGATCGGTTTCGATTTTCTGTCGCAGCTGACGCACATAGACGCGGAGATACTCGATATAGTCGCCCTGGCCCGGCCCCCAGACGTGGGTGAGGGCCTGTTGATGGGTTACCACCTTTCCGGCATGTTCGGCGAGGTAAAGTAGAAGGTCGAACTCGCGGCGTGAGAGCTTTACCTCAGCCTCGCGCAGACGCACCTCGCGCGCGAGGACGTCGATGACCAAGTCGCCAAGGCGCAGCACCGCATTCTGGCCCCGCTGCTGCAGCCGATGCCGGAGGGCCGTGCGGACGCGCGCCATGAATTCGTCGATGCCAAAGGGCTTGGTCACATAATCGTCTGCGCCGCCGTCAAGGGCCGCGACCTTGCCCGCCTCGTCATCGCGCGCCGACAGGACGATAATGGGCAGCGGTGATTCAGTGCGGATGCGTCGGACCAAATCCTGGCCGTCCATATCGGGTAAGCCCAAATCGACGACCGCGAGCGCATAGGAACCACCCGCCAGTGCGGTGAGGGCCGCTTTACCCGTTTCAGCCTCAGACACATCGAAACCGTGCGCAATCAGGCTGCTCTTAAGGAAGCGGCGGATGGCGGGCTCGTCGTCGATGATGAGGACTCGCTGTGGGCCGCTCAAGACATCACCTGGAGGGTAAGTGGGAATGAGAGCGTGAAGATGGCGCCGGACCGATCGGTTCGGTTGCCTGCCTGGATCCTAGCTCCCATCGCCTCGGCAAAGCCACGGCAAATCGCCAATCCTAAACCGGTTCCAGCGCGACGGCGATCGGTGGCGCTGACACGGAAGAAGCGGTCGAAGATGCGTTCCAACTGATCGGGAGGAATGCCCGGTCCCTCATCGCACACACTTAGCCTCACTGTATCCTGGTCCTGTCGAGCACTTATGTGGATTTCGCTGTCGGATGGCGCGTATTTCGCGGCATTGTCGAGGAGATTGAGGAGGATCTGTCCGGTGAGTGTCGGATCGATATGCAGCAAAGGCAGAGCGGGCTGAAACTCGGTTGTGACACGATGCTGCGCAAGAATCGGAGCGGCCTGTGCAATCGTGGTTGTGACAATATCGGAGAGATCCGTTGGCTGGGCTGAAGGGGCGAGGGCGCCCGCCTCGAGGCGAGTCATATGTAGAATGTTGCCGATGAAGCGATTGAGGCGCTCGGCTTCCTCCTGCGCGGTGCGGAGGAGATCCTCACGCGTATCGTCGGGAAACTTTTGCCAGAGCGAGCGCAGGCTGGAAACGGAACCGATGATGGAGGCAAGCGGCGTCCGAAAATCGTGCGAAATCGACGTGAGCAAGGCCGTGCGCAATTTTTCCGTTTCCGTGACCACACGCGCCTTGTCGATATCTTGCTTCAAATTGATGCGCTCGATCGCGACCGCCGCCTGATCGCACAGAGCGTCGAGCAGGCGCTTCTGATCTGGGGTGAGCATGGCCCCGGGCTCTTCGCGGTCAAGGCCCATGACACCGATTTTGCCGCGCTCGGTGGCCAAGGGCAGGAAGAGGCGGCGGGCGCCCGGCAAGGTCTCCGCGCCACGACCCGCCGGCTTTCCATGGTCCCAGGCCCAGCGCGCGGCCGCCAGATCGGCCGCGTTGAGCTCGTCGTCGGGCGGATAGCCGATACGAACGGCGATGTCCCCATTGGGTTCCGGCAGCAAGAGGATGACATGGACCCGCAGCATCAAGGCAATCTGATGGGCAACCGCCCACAGGAGATCGTCCATTTCGCCGATCGCCGCCACCTTGCGGCTGAAATTATACAGTGCTGCCGTCGATGCCGCGCGTTGACGCGAGGCGCGCGCCTCTGCCTGCACCTTCGCGGTCAAATTGCTCGTCAGTATGGCAACAATGAGAAAGAAGAAGAGTGCGATGACGTTGGATGGATCGGCGACGGTGAACGTGTGAATCGGATCTAGGAAGAAATAGTTGTAGGCAAGCGTGCTGAGGATCGAGGCAAAGAGCGAAGGCCATAGTCCATAGTTAACTGCGGAGAACAGGACTGCGGCAAGGAACATCATGGAGATGTTGGGGAGATCGACAAAACGATCGATCCAAAGACTGGCCAATAAAGCGAGGCCAACCGTAAAGGCACTGCCGATATACGGTGTCAGACTGAAGGTGCCTTCGACCTCGGCAATTTCACCGCTCTGTTCTTCTTCGCGTACATGTTCTCCGGCGACGACATGAATGCCGATATTGCCGGATGCGCGGACCAGCTCGCGCACGACGGAGCCGTGCAGGATTTCGAACCAGCGGGACCGGTTCGACTTGCCGATGATGATTTGGGTGATGTTATTGCCCCGCGCGTAGGCAATGAGGTCGGCTGCAATGTGGTTGCCGGGCAGCGTGACGGCATCGCCGCCGAGACGCTCGGCGAGGCGCAGCGCCTCGTCAATCCGGTCACGGTCCTTTTCGGCAAGATGATGATAGCGGGTTGTTTCGACATAGACGGCGCTCCAGCGCGCCTGCAACCGATCGGCCGCCCGCTTGGCATAGCGGACCAGGCCGAACGAGGCTGGATGTTCATTGACGCAGACCAGCACCCGCTCTCCCGCCGCCCAAGGGCCGGCGATGGCATGGGCCTGCATGTAGTTGACCATCTGATCGTCGACACGTTGCGCTGTGCGTCGCAGGGCTAGTTCGCGCAGAGCAGTGAGGTTGCCTTCCGAGAAATAGTTCTGCAAGGCGCGCTCAGCGGCATCGCCAAGATAGACCTTGCCTTCCCGAAGGCGCTGGATCAGGTCTTTCGGCGTCAAGTCGATGAGTTCAAGTTCGTCTGCGCGGTCGACGACATGGTCGGGCAAGGTCTCACGGACGCGCACATGGGTAATCTGCGCTACGATGTCGTTGAGGCTTTCCAGATGCTGGATGTTGAGCGTCGAATAGACGTCTATCCCCCGACTGAGCAACTCCTCGACGTCCTGGTAGCGCTTGCTGTGGCGGCTGCCTTCCGCGTTCGTATGCGCGAGTTCGTCCACCAGGACGAGCTGCGGCCGACGGGCAATGATGGCGTCGATATCCATTTCAGGAAGATCATGGCCACGATAGGCGACCCTTGCCCGGGGGATGATTTCCAGCCCCTCAAGCAGTGCCTCGGTCTCGGTGCGGCCGTGGGTCTCGACGACACCGACGACGACATCGGTACCTTCTTGGCGGCGCTTCTTGCCGGCCAGCAGCATTTCATAGGTTTTGCCAACGCCAGGGGCCGCCCCGAGAAAGATCTTGAGGCGGCCGAGATGTTCCGCCTGCGCGGATTGCAAAAGTGCATCCGCGGAGGGGCGGTTCAGCTGTTCCGGCGCTGTGGCCATTTATGGCGCTATTCCGTCATTGAGCGGTGAGCCCATCAAGAGCGAGATTGAGCGTTAGCACATTGACCCGGGGCTCGCCAAGAATCCCAAATGTGCGGCCTTGGATCTGCTGGTCGACCAGGTTCCGAACCACGGCTTCGTCCATTCCTCGGGCCTTTGCTACGCGCGCCACTTGATAGTAAGCGGCGGCGGACGTCAAATCCGGGTCAAGGCCGCTGCCCGACGTCGTGACAAGATCAGCCGGAACCGGCGTTCCTGCCTCGTCCCGTTCGGCGGCAACGCTTGCCGCTACGCGATCGACCAGGACCTTTGAGGTCGGCCCGAGATTAGAACCCGAGGATGCGGCCGCGTCGTATCCATTGGCGCCCGCGGCGGACGGGCGACTGTGGAAATAGGTGGCGCCAGCAAAGCTCTGACCGATGAGGCGCGAGCCGATGATGCGGCCGTCCTTCACGATTAAGCTGCCGTGAGCGGCGTCCGGGAAAGCAAGGCCGGCGATACCGGTGACGGCCATCGGATAGATCACGCCCGTGATGACGGTCAGAATGATCAACAGTAGAAAGGCCGGGCGCAATTGCGCAAGCATAGTGGTTCTCCGTTCCTTATACCATGTGGAGCGCGTTGATGGCGACGTCAATCACCTTGATGCCGATGAAGGGCACCAACAGACCACCGACGCCATAGATAAGCAGATTGCTGGCCAACAGCGATCCAGCGCTCTTGGCCTGATAGCGCACCCCTTTGAGGGCCAAAGGAATGAGCGCCACGATGATGAGGGCGTTGAAGATGATGGCCGAGAGAATGGCGCTTTCCGGTGTCGACAATCCCATGATGTTGAGCACGCCGAGTTGGGGATAGAAGGCGGCAAACATGGCCGGGATGATGGCGAAGTATTTGGCCACGTCATTGGCGATGGAAAAGGTGGTCAGGGCGCCGCGCGTCATCAGCAGTTGCTTACCGATCATGACGATTTCGATAAGTTTGGTCGGGTTGCTGTCCAGATCGACCATGTTACCGGCTTCGCGTGCTGCCTGGGTACCGGTTTGCATGGCGACGCCCACATCGGCCTGCGCCAGTGCCGGCGCGTCATTGGTCCCGTCACCACACATCGCAACCAACTTGCCCTTGGCTTGCTCATCGCGGATGAGCTTAAGCTTTGTCTCCGGCGTTGCCTGGGCGAGGAAGTCGTCGACGCCCGCTTCGGCCGCGATGGCCGCAGCCGTCAACGGATTATCGCCTGTGATCATGACGGTGCGAATACCCATGCGCCGCAACTCTTGGAAGCGCTCACGGATGCCGCCTTTAACGACGTCCTTTAGATGAATGACGCCGAGTGCGCGATCATCGTCGACAACGGCGAGAGGGGTTCCGCCGCTTTTGGCGATGCGTTCAGCGATTTCATTCAGTTCCGGGGAGATGCTGGTAAGACCGCCTTTACGGGCTTTGAGAAACTCGAGTACGGCGTCAACGGCACCTTTGCGAATGGAGCGACCGTCGACATCGATTCCGCTCATGCGGGTTTGCGCGCTGAACGGCACGAAAGTCGCATGCATTGGTGCCATCTCGCGACCGCGCAGCCCGTATTTTTCCTTGGCGAGGATCACGATCGAGCGGCCTTCCGGTGTTTCGTCGCTGAAAGAGGCGAGTTGGGCGGCGCTGGCAAGTTCTTCGGCAGCAACACCGCTGACCGGTACGAACTCGGCAGCCAAGCGATTGCCCAGCGTAATCGTGCCGGTCTTGTCGAGCAGCAAGGTGTCGACGTCTCCGGCGGCTTCGACCGCGCGCCCCGACATGGAAAGCACGTTGAATTTGACCAACCGATCCATGCCGGCAATGCCGATTGCCGAGAGCAGGGCGCCAATGGTTGTGGGAATGAGCGTCACAAACAGGGCGATGAGGACAATAACCGATACCGTACCACCGGCATAGGCAGCAAAGCTCGGGATGCTCGCCACGGCAAAGATGAAGATCAAAGTCATGCCGGCCAACAGGATGTTGAGCGCAATCTCATTGGGTGTCTTTTGGCGCTTGGCGCCTTCGACGAGACCAATCATGCGGTCAAGGAAAGTTGAGCCCTGGGCGGCCGTGATCTTCACCTTGATTTCATCCGAAAGGACGCGCGTCCCGCCGGTAACAGCCGAACGATCGCCGCCGCTCTCGCGAATGACCGGCGCAGACTCACCGGTAATGGCCGATTCATCGACGGACGCAACACCTTCTACGACTTCGCCGTCGCCTGGTATGAGGTCACCGGTTTCGACCAGGACGATATCGCCTGGCTGCAAGGAGAGGGCGGACACGATTTCATAGGGCTTCGTTTGTCCGAGCTTCTTGGCAGTCGCGTTGATGCGCGACTTTCTCAGCGCGTCGGCCTGTGCCTTACCGCGTCCTTCTGCAACTGCTTCGGCAAAGTTTGCAAAGAGTACAGTCACCCAGAGCCAGCCAACCAATTGGCCGGCAAAAAGGGAGCCGTTCCCTTCAATGAAATCTCGGGCGAAGAGAATTGTGGCGATCACGGCCACCAGTTCGACCGCCAGCATGACTGGGTTGGTGTAGAGACTGCGCGGATCCAGCTTTTTAAAGGAGGCAATGGCGGCCTCGGCAATGATCCCGCGATCGAGCAGCGTCGATTTGCGCTTGGATGGGTTGGACATTTTACAGTTCCTTAGAAGAGCTGACCGGCCTGCATCATCAGATGTTCGACCACAGGGCCGACAGCCAATGCCGGGAAGTAGGTAAGGCCGCCCACAATCAACACCACACCGACGAGAAGAGCGATGAAGAGAGGGCCGTGTGTCGGAAAAGTGCCGACACTGGCAGGGGCCGATTTCTTGGCGGCTAGCGAGCCGGCGATGGCCAGCATGGGCAGGATCACAAAGAAACGGCCAATGAACATCGCGATGCCCCCGGTCATATTGTAGAATGGCGTGTTGCCGGTGAATCCACCAAAGGCGCTGCCATTGTTTGCGGCACTGGATGTGTAGAGATAGAGAATCTCGGAGAAGCCGTGGGGGCCGCCATCCTGAACGCTCTTGAGCGCGTCGGGGAGCACGGTTGCCAGAGCGGTGAAGCCGAGAACGACCAAGGGGATGCAGAGAATGGCAAGGACGGTCATTTTGACCTCGCGTGCCTCGATTTTCTTTCCGACATATTCCGGCGTACGCCCCACCATCAGCCCTGCGATGAAGACCGACAGGATGCAAAAGAGCAGCATGCCATAAAGGCCGGCGCCAACGCCGCCGATGATAACCTCACCCAGAAGCATGTTGACGAGCGGGATCATGCCGCCGAGGGCCGTGAAGCTGTCATGCATCGCGTTGACGGCGCCGCAGGAAGCGGCTGTGGTGATGACGGCAAAGAGCGAGGAATTGGCGATGCCGAAACGGACTTCCTTGCCCTCCATGTTGCCGCCGCTTTGCAAATTGCCAGCGACCTGGTCGACGCCGAGTGCGGTAAAGGCTGGATTTCCCTGCGCCTCGGCCCAGTAGCAGATGCCGACACCGATAAGGAACAGGATACCCATTGCCGCGAAGACGGCCCAACCTTGGCGCTGGTCCCCGACCATGCGACCGAAGACGTTGGTCAGCCCGGCGCCGATGGCGAAGATCGCCACCATCTGGATGAAATTCGATAGGGCCGTGGGGTTTTCGTATGGATGTGCTGCGTTGGCATTGAAGAAGCCGCCACCATTGGTACCCAGCATCTTGATGGCAACCTGCGATGCGACGGGACCTTGGGCGATCGTCTGCTGCGCGCCCTCAAGAGTCGTTGCGCTGACATAGGCATCAAGGTTCTGCGGCATCCCCTGCGTCACAAGAAAGAGGGCGATCAGGAATGCCAATGGCAGCAGGATGTAGAGCGTGCAGCGCGTCAGGTCGACCCAGAAATTGCCGATCCCGGCAGCCGAACGACGCGCGAATCCCCGAATGAGCGCTACCGCGAGTGCAATGCCGGTGGCGGCCGAGACGAAGTTCTGGACGGTGAGACCCAGCATTTGGGTGAGGTAGCTCATCGTTGTCTCACCGGCATAATTCTGCCAGTTCGTGTTTGTCACGAAGGAGATGGCTGTGTTGAAGCTAAGGTCCGGCGCGAGCGCGCCAAATCCTTGGGGGTTCAACGGGAGGTATTGCTGCAGCCGCATCAGCGCGAACAGCAGCAGGAAGCCGGCGCCGTTGAAGAGCAGCATGGTCAACGCGTAGACGGACCAGTGCTGGTCTTCCCTGGGATTGATCCCGCAAACACGATAGATCGCCCGTTCGACAGGGCGGAGGAAAGGAGAGAGAAAAGTCGTCTCGCCCGCGAAAAGGCCAGTCATATAGGCGCCCAGCGGCTTGGCGAGCGCAATGATGACGACGCAGAACAAGCCGATCTGAAGTAGACCGTTGGCAGTCATGAAATCACCGGTGGGTCAGAGTTTTTCCGGCCAGATGACCGCGAAGGTCATGTAGCCGAGGAGCAGCACGACGGCCGCCCCACCAAGGAGCAGATCAAGAATCATTTACAATCAGCCTCAGATATGGGCGCACGCCCGCGCATAAAGGCAGGCCGCAATGAAGAGACCCGCTGCGAACGCAGTATAGAGAATGTCGACCATGGTTCATCCCGTTGCTTGGAGGACCATGATTAATTACGTGTGGGCGGCATAAAGATTCGAGACGATTTTGGCGGGACCGGCATAAAGAGTGCATAAAGAAGCGGCGCGCTGCCGAACTTGGAATATCGCTAAATCAATAGGTTAATAACCTGGATGGGTTCTGCTATGCTCTGGCGGGGGTGGGCAATTCGAAGCGGATTGGCATGAGTTGGTGGGCAGCTATTCGGCATTTCTGGCGTGTTGCCGGTGGGTACTGGTGGGCAGAGCATCGGTGGCTGGCCCGATTCCTGGTGCTGGCGCTGATTGCGCTGACGGTGGCGCAGATCAGTATTCCGGTTGCCATCAATCTTTGGATTCTTGATCTCTTCAATGCATTGGAGAGTCGGGCTATGGACCGGCTATCTTTTCTGCTTATCTTCCTCTTGCTCATCGTTGTAGCCAATGTCGTGATCGTCAATCTGCATCTGCGTGTGAAGCGGCAATTGCAGATCGGGTGGCGGGAATGGCTGACGGAAAAGATCACGAACGAATGGATGGTGGCGGGCAGGCCCTATCTGCTGACCTTTGTACCGGGCGCCCATGACAATCCCGACGGACGAATTGCCGAGGACGTACACAATGCGACGGAGTATGCGATCGATCTGTCGCATTCGCTGCTCTATGACGTCCTGCTGCTGATCAGCTTCACGCGCATTCTCTGGTCCCTTTCCGAGCCACCCTACTATTTGATCGACGACGTTCAGATTCATCTGCCCGGCTACCTGATCTGGATCGCCATTGTTTACGCTGCAATCGGGACGATCTGCGCTCTGACATTGGGGCGATTCCTGGTGCGATCCGTCGACCGGCGACAGACGGCCGAGGCGGACTTTCGATTTGGTCTGGTGCACGCGCGCGAAAATGCGCTGCGAATTGCATTGGCCAAGGGGGAGGCGAATGAAAGAGACAATTTTCGCCGCCTGTTTTCCGGTGTCCATGTCGCCTGGGACGGCGTTACCGCGGCGCTCGCGCGCATGTTCTATTTCAGCTCGAGCTGGTCCGTGCTGTCGCAGGTATTCCCGACCCTCATCATGGCGCCACGTTACATGCTGGGGCTCATCACTTTGGGCGCGCTGATGCAGACGGCCCAGGCGTTTCAGCAGACTGTCGCAGCTCTTTCCTGGGCCATCGACAATCTGGGCAAGTTCGCCGATTGGCGCGCATCCGTCGAACGGATGATGGGACTCCATGACGGGATTGTCGCTCTGGGGCATGGCAGGGAAGGTGGCATTGAAATTGTGGCCTCGAACCGGGCGGCTCTGACGCTGCACAATGTTTCAATCAGTAACGCCGCCGGCGACGCCGAGTTGGCGGCCGTCAATGCCGAAATCCGCCCGGGGGACCATCTGCTAGTGACTGGAGAGACTGGCCCGGCTGCAAACATCATGAAAGCCGTGGCGGGGCTGTGGCCCTGGGGTACCGGGCGGGTCGAGATTCCGGCCGGCGCCGAGATCTATTTCATGCCATCCCGGCCGTACATGCCCGCCGACAGACTGCGCAACGTCCTATGCTATCCGCTTCCGCCATCAGCGCGAGACGAGGCTGCGATCGTGGCGGCTCTTCGGCAAGTGGGGCTCGATCATCTCATCGATCGGCTGGAAGAGGTGGCGAAATGGGATCAATCGCTGACTGCCGATGCGCAGCAGCGCCTTGGTTTCGCTCGCTTGCTGTTGCAACGACCCAGCTGGATATTCCTTGAGGACGCGACAGAAGCGCTCGATGTGACTGGCCAGAGGGAGATGGTGCAGCTCCTCAATCGCGAATTCTCCCATGCCGCCATCGTTGCCATCGGCCACCGCGATACGCTGTCGGGGTTCGGCACCCGGGCGGTCAGCGTGGTGCGCGATGCCGGCGGATTGATCCTGAAGGACCTCTCACCGCCTCGATAGCGGATGCCGGTCAAATGTCCACGCGTCCGGCAATGAGATCGCTGAACCAACGGCCGGACGCTTTGACGGTACGTTTGCCGGTCGCGAAGTCGACGAAGACCAGACCGAAGCGGTTCGAATAGCCGGAGCCCCATTCGAAATTGTCGAGTAGAGACCAGACGAAATAGCCACGGACGTCGGCGCCAGCGGCGATCGCAGCGCGCATCGCCCGTATATAGGCGCTGAGATATTTGATGCGGTGCGGATCGTCGATTTCGGCACCGGTTTCCGCGCGACCGCCACAGCCATTTTCGGTCACGTAGATCGGCAAGCGGTAACGACGGGATAGGTCGATGAGCTCGTCACGGAACATGTCGGGAAAGATCGGCCAGCCGATATCCGATTTTGGTGCGTCGGCCGGAGCTCCGCCCCAAGCGAACCCCCAAAGCGCTGCTGGATCGGCCTTGGCGAAAATCGGGCCGTAATGGTTGAGACCGAAATAATCGCAGGGGCGGGAGATCCGAGCCATATCGCCGGGCCGTATGAAAGGGGCAAGATCATCGGCGAGTGCGGCGGGATAGACACCGTTCAATTGCGGCTCCGGAAAGGCGTCATTCCAGAAGGCGTGCAACTTTCGCGCGGCGAACGCGTCGGCGTCGCTGTTCGATTCCGGGATGACACGCTGGCGGTTGTGAATGCAGCCGACGCGCGCCCCCGGGACCAGAGCACGGAGAGTATCGACAGCGACGCCGTGTGCCAGATTCACATGGTGGATCGCCTTGAGGTGTGCCGTGCGATCGATCTGGCCCGGCGCGGACCAATCCATGGCGTAACCGAACAAGGTGAAGACGGAGGGCTCGTTGATGGTCGCCCAACGCTTGACGCGATCGCCATAGCGGCGGGCGAGGAGGGCCGCGTAGTCGGCGAACCAGCCGACGATATCACGGTTGGTCCAGCCGCCCAGGTCCTCCAATGCCTGTGGGAGATCCCAATGATAGAGACACAGCCACGGCTCAATGCCAGCGGCAAGCAATCCATCAATGAGGCGATCATAAAAGGCCAAGCCAACTTCATTGGTAGCGCCCTTGCCGTTAGGCAGGACACGGGGCCAAGCGACAGAGAAGCGATAGGCGGGTATATGGAGGTCGTGCATCAGCGCGGTATCTTCGCCGAAGCGATGGTAGTGATCGCAGGCGATGTCGCCCGTATCGCCATTGGCAACCTTGCCTGGTGTCCGGCAGCGTGTATCCCAAATGCTGGGCTTGCGGCCATCTTCCGCGACGGCGCCCTCTATCTGATAGCTGGATGTCGAAACACCCCAGGTGAAACCGGTCGGCCAGCGCGTGGTCATGATGAGTCCTTTGGAGTGTCGGGTTGGCCGGCGGGGTCGCCACGCCGTTCCTCGCCGTCATAGGTGACGATGCGCCGGCGGCGATCTGGTCCACGATAGACGTTGCCTTTCACGAAGGCCCTCGGGGCCTTTAAGGCCAATTCAATACGATCGAGAAGTCCGCCGGGCGAAATCGGTTTGGCGAGGATTTCGGTTGCGCCGCAATCGCGCATGCGACGCACATTGTCTGCATCTGTGTGGGCCGAAACCATGATAACGGCAATTTGCTGGTAGGGTTGTCCTTCGGCTGCTCTGATCCGGCTGATGAAATCGCTGCCGACGTGGGTTCCGATCATCTGGTCGGCGATGACCAGATGATAGCGGTCCGTTGCGAGAAGAAGGAGCGCGTCTTCGGGGTTGTTAGTGACGCTGACGCTTTCTGTGCCAAATCCTCGAAATATCTGCTGAAGCAGGCGTCCGAAAAAAGCGTTGTCATCCAGCACCAGGACCGTCAGGGCCGAATAATCAATTTCCCCATTTGACTTGCGCAAAGGGCGCCTGACACTGTCGGTCGGTTCACGATCAGACATTGCTTGACCCAAAAAAGCGTCACATTTCAGCGACTCAGGATTGGCTCCCAGTCCGCTCCCCTTATTGCAAAGCATATTTCTATTTGGCACTCAACTGATGGCCGAACGAATGATCCAGATCATGCGGTGGGTCCGTGCCTCTGATATATAAAGAACTCCCCATTGGAGTGGACCAGATGACCTTTGCCGACAGGAGCGAGGCGGGCCGCCGACTGGGTGTCCGCCTGAAAGCCAAGGGGTTTGAAAAGCCAATTGTTTATGCTCTGCCGCGCGGTGGCCTGCCGGTGGGGTTTGAGGTCGCCAAGATGCTGAAATGCCCCCTGGACATCGTTCTGGTGCGAAAAATCAGGGCGCCTTTTCAACCGGAATTGGCCTTGGGCGCCGTGGTGGATGGCAGGCCGCCTGAAATCGTGCTCAATGATTTCGCCACCCAGCTGCAACCGTCCAAAGAGGCAATTGATGCTGCGGCCAGATTGGAATTGCAGGAACTGGCCCGGCGTCGCGCCATCTATCTGGCGGGGCGGCCGACCGAGCCGGCCAAGGGGAGGACGGCGATCGTGGTTGACGATGGTTTGGCGACCGGCGCGACAGCGCGTGCGGCGCTGCGGGCCATGCGTCGCCAGGAGCCCAAGCGGCTGATTTTGGCAATTCCAGTCGCAGCGGTGGGCTCATTGCGCGATCTTTCAAGAGAGGCGGATGAGATCATTTGTCTGGAGCAGCCGGAAGATTTTGACGCGGTCGGAGCATACTATCTCGACTTCACCCAGTTGAGCGACGCTGAAGCTGTTGAGATTCTCTCCAAGGCCCGGGCAAATTTGGTTTGAAACAGGCTGGTAGCCAAACAGGCAATCGGCATTCGGCTCGTCGCGCTAACCGAGGCCGAAGAGCCAAATTCCGTCATGGCCTGAGGTACGCCTCAACCGCTCGGACGACAGCATCAAGTTCGTTGCCCGCATCAATCTGTTCCCAGTCCATCTCTCCGACATCATAGGTCAATTGCTGTTCAAGGACCTCGGCGGTTGCATCCGAGGCATCGTGTCGACGAGCCACGATGCGCCGGCGCAGCACATCGGGCTCACCAGTCAACCAGACGCCGCAGAAGGGTATTTTGAGTCGGGCGGCAAGGCCCTGCATGGCTGCGCGCTCGCCATGACGCGCCGCGACGGAATCAAGAATGACGCTTTGTCCCGAACGAAGCGCTGCTTCGGCTGAATCGAGGAGGGATCGGTAGACGCGGTCGCTAATGTCGGCGGCGTAGGCGTCGGCAGGCAGGCGTTCTTCCGGCGCGCGGCCGAACAGTCGCTTGCGAAAGACATCGCTGCGCAGCACTCTGGCGCCCGGCGCACGCCCGATGGCGGCCGCCACGGCTGCGGCAACGCTTGACTTTCCGGTGCCGCTAAACCCGCCAATTGCGATCAACTGCGGTGAGGCGGACTTCAATTCGTGGCAGGCGAAATCGAGATAGGCTTCCGCCTTGGCGCGGGTCGCCTGACTATCATCATGCGCGGTCGCCAAAGTCGTGGCTGTCACGTGCGCGCGAACTGCCGCCCGCAACGACAGGAATAGCGGCATCAACGGCAGGCCCGTCTCGTCGTTCATCAGATCCATGTACCGGTTGAAGACACGGGACGCACCTCCAGCAAGCCCACGGAATCGCAGATCCATCAACAGGAAGGCAAGATCGTAGAGTGTGTCGGTACAGGAGATGAGCGGACTGAACTCGATACAGTCGAAGATCGTCGGTTCGCCATCGAGCAAACATATGTTGCCGAGGTGGAGATCGCCATGACATTGCCGGACATACCCGTCAAAGCGCCTGCGTTCCAAGAGTTCACCCGACGCTTCGAATGCTTCAGCCGTCGCTCGCTTCAGGGCATCAATCTGCGGGAGGCGGTTGCCCCGCCCGAGCGTTCGTCGCAAATTCTGGTCGTTGATGGCAATGACAGCGGCAATACCGGCGGCGCCCCCTTGGTCCGTGCGCAAGTCGGCGGACCGATGAAAGGCCGCGATGCGGTCGGCAAGGCGCAAGAGATGCTTATTCGTCAGGTTATTTGTCTCAGCAAGGTTGCTGAACAGGCTTTCCTGCGGGAAGCGTCGCATGACCACCAGCCAATCGACTGGTTCTCCGTCTCCCCCGAAACCGAGCGAGCCGTCGGACCGACGCCGGACGGCGAGAACGTCGAGATAGAGGTCGGGTGCCGTCCGGCGGTTAAGGTCCAGTTCTGTTCGGCAGGCCTGTTCGCGAAGCGCCAAGGTGCCATAATCCAGGTAGGAGTAGGTAACTGCACGTTTGAGCTTGTAGGCGCGATCGCCAACCAGAAATATGACAGAGGCGTGGGTTTCAATCGTTTCGACCGAAACAAGGCCAGCTTTCCCGAAAGCGGCATAGCTCGCGGGTTGCCGCAAAAAGTCGACCACGACAGCCTGGGCATCCTTCGCGGCTGCGACGATTGCTCCAGTCTCAGCGCTATTCCCAGACAATGTTTTCCTCCTTACGATCCAAATACATCCACCTGAATCCAGGTGGATAGAAGGGCGATTTGACCTGTATCAACACGGCCTCGGTCATTCGGCCCGAGAATTCTACCCGTCAAGTTTCAGGAGGCTCTCATGAAATCCGCACCAAAGACCAGGGCGTCGCGCAGTAAAGATATGCGGACCTGGATAGTCATTGCTGATGGCGGTCACGCCCGAATATTGGAAAGTGATACCCTGCATACCGGGGTGGCTGTTCGCTTGGAGATGCATTCAGACTCTCGCCTGATTGGTGGGAAATTGGCGGCCGACCGGTTGCCTCGAGCGCAAGAGAGCGCCAATTCGGCGCGTCACGGAATAGAGCCGCGCCTGTCTCTGAAACAGCATGAGAAGGATCTGTTTGTGGCGAGGCTTGCCGATTATCTCAAAGGTGGGAGGAGCCGCTTCGATCAACTGGTCATTGTGGCGCCGAGCCGGATCGGAAAGTCGCTGGTTCAATTGCTCCCTCCACCGGTAGCGGCGAAAATTGCACTGTGCCGCAATTCAGATATGACATGGATGGGTGTAGCCGAAATTCTCACCCGCTTGGGGCCGATCGGCAAGCAGTTGCAGAAGAGTCGCGAAGGCCAGTGAAGAGGGGCGATCTATTGGTTCCCATCCTGGTCATAAATGTCATTTCTGAAATGCACCGTGTCGTCTGGCTCGACCCAAGCTGTGTCGTAAACGAGATGGATCGGCATGGGCCGGTCCAGCCTGACGGTTGCCGTCTTTCCGGTGGCTACGGCAGATGCGATGTCCAGCTCATCCCAACCGGTCTGGCCCTTCAGCAGATGGCGCGCCAGCTCCTCGGCGTTCGACAGGCGCACGCAACCATGACTAAGGTGCCGCTCGTCCTGGCCAAAGAGGCTTGGCGCATTGGTATCATGCAGATATATGCTCTCATCGTTCGGGAACACGAATTTGTACCGACCTAATGGATTGTCGGGACCAGGCGCCTGCTGAATCATGCCGTCCACCAGACTCATATGATGGGCGCGCATGTAACCCGGCTCACGACGGATGCGCGGCATAAGTTCCGATTGCGCGATATGTGGAGGGACCGACCAAGTTGGATTGAAGACGAGTCGATCGATGGTCCCGTCTAAGCGCGGCGTTTGCCAGTTCGGACGACCGACGATGACTCGCGTTTCGAAAAGGACCGCTCCGTTGTCGACAAGCCTATAGGTTGCCGCCGCTGTGTTGACGGCGATGTAGCGATCTCCCCAGTTGCGCTTCTCTCTCAACTGACGGCTCAAATTCTGGCGAAGCGCGGAGAGGCGGCTGGCAGCGGGGATATTGAGCGCAGTGAGCGTGCGACGGCCGAGAACGCCATCTTCGGTCAGTCCGGTCCGGTGCTGGAAGCGGATCAGTGCGGTGTGAAGGTCGGCATCGAACAGGGGCGACTGCGATGGCTTGGCCAGATCGCCCTCGACAGCCAATCGCGCACGGAGTGTCGGGACCAGGGGGCTCGAATCGCCTTGTCGCAAGCTTTCTGTCGGCGGTACGAGGGGCCAGCCACCGCTGGCGGTGATCTGCTCATATTGTGCGATGGCGGTGCGCAGGCGCCCGATCTCCGGCGTTTCTGATGAAGTCGGGGGGAGATTTGCAGGCTGTTCAATGGGCTGGGTGACGGTAGGGGGTGATGAAGGCGTCGAAGGTGCGGGTTCAGTGCCCTTGCTCGTGCCAACGGTCGGGTTGGTGCATGCGGCAAGAAACATGAGCGCAGTTGCCACGGCGCAGAACTGGAGGCGGTGAAAGTGCAAAAGCATGGTGGCGGGCCCGGATCGTTGTCCGAAAGGATGCCACATGAAATTGGGGGCGGGTTGAGGTAAATCAACGGTTGCTGTGAAGCGACGCAATCCCCAGTAGCGCCATACTGGGCAAGACCTCCAAAAAGAGGCAGCATAGGGGGGAGGCAAAGGCAAGGAGAGACTTGATGTTTGCGCGTGTGGTGGGGTGGATGGTGCTGGCTGTGGCAATATGCCTGTCTGGCCAAACCTGGGCGCAATCGAACTCCAGCACAACTTCAGCGCCGCCACAAATCGAGGAATTGCTGCGCCTACTTGATGATCCGGCCGTCAGGGAATGGGTGGCCTCCCAGCGACCCAATCCAGAAGCAACGAAGGTCGCATCGGAGGAGATTGCGCCCGGAATCTATATCGACCAGCGCCTTGCCGAGATCCGAAGCCACATCGCCAATCTGATGGCGGCGGTGCCGCGGTTGCCTGCTGAGTTTGGTCGGGCCAGGGATATCGTGATGGTGGAGTTCGAGAATCGCGGGATCGTCCGGATCGGCTCCCTCATTCTTGGATTCTTGGGCTTGGGATGGGTCCTTGAGTCATTGTTCCGCTGGGTCACCAAGCCGATACAGGTCTGGATCGTCAACATTCCACTGGACACTGTGGGCGAAAGATTGCGGGCTGCCGGAATCCGGCTGTTGTTCGGACTGGGGTTGGTGATTGCCTTCGCGCTAGGCAGTGTCGGTGCTTTTCTGGCTTTGACCTTACCGCCATTGCTGCGGGAAATCGTCCTTGCCTATCTGAGCGCCTTTTTGATCCTTCGTATGACATTGGTAATCGCCCGTTTCATTCTGGCGCCAGGTGGCGAACGGTTCCGGCTTGTGCCGGTCAATAGTGAAGCAGCGTGGTTCTGGTATCGACGGCTTGCGATTTTTGTTGGCTGGCTGGCGCTGGGATGGGTCTCCGTCGGTCTCCTGGGCACATTCGGCTTTGCATATAGTTCGCGCGTTTTGATCGCCTATGGCCTGGGGCTTGTGCTGCTCGCTGTTTGCGTAGAGGCGATTTGGCGCCGCCCGCCGGCGGATTTGACGGCCAGCATGCCGCTGCAAAACTCACACCGTGGCATCGTCAATTGGTTGCTTACGGGATATGTTGTCCTGCTGTGGGTGCTGTGGGTTGCCTCAGCCATGCCCACGTTCTGGCTGGCCGTTGCAGCGGTGGGTTTGCCGACAGCGATCCGTAGCGCACGTCATGCCGTCAATCACGTGTTGCGGCCGGCCGGTGCTGCGGTCGCGGGCAATGTACGCGGTGTTGCCGAGGTATCGATCGAACGCGGTGTTCGCGCACTATTGATCATCTGTGCCGCGTTGCTGCTGGCGCGAGCATGGCACATTGATCTCGTCGCGATGACCATGCAGGATACGCTTGGTACTCGTCTGACCCGAGGGATATTGAGTGCAGTCGTTATCGCCCTAGTGGCCGAGTTCATCTGGTATGTGGCGCGCGCTGTCATCGATGCCAAACTCGCAAGCGTCCCACAGAGCGCTATTGCTGACAGCGAGGATCTGCGGCGACAGGCGCGCTTGCGGACCTTGCTGCCCATCCTTCGGAATATCTTGTTTGTCGTCATCAGTGTCATTGCGCTGTTGATGGTACTGTCCGCAATGGGCATCGAGATCGCGCCATTGATCGCCGGTGCAGGCGTGGTCGGCGTCGCAGTTGGCTTTGGTGCCCAGACACTGGTCAAGGACATCATCAGCGGCATGTTCTTCCTGCTGGATGATGCTTTTCGTGTTGGTGAGTACATCCAGAGCGGCAGCTACAAGGGAACGGTGGAATCTTTCAGCCTGCGGTCTGTCAAGCTGCGCCATCACCGCGGCCCCCTCTACACGGTTCCTTTCGGCGAACTGGGAGCGGTTCAGAATATGAGCCGCGACTGGGTGATCGACAAGCTGACGATCGGCGTTACCTATGACACCGATTTGGAAAAGGCGCGCAAGTTGATCAAGGAAGTCGGCAAGGAACTGCAAGCCAATCCCGAGTTCGCGCCGAACATTCTGGAACCACTGAAGATGCAGGGCGTCGAGCAATTTGGGGACTATGCGATCCAGATTCGTATGAAGATGATGACCAAGCCGGGAGAGCAGTTTGTCATTCGTCGCAAGGCGCTGGCGCTCATTCGGAAGGTGTTCAATGAAAATGGCATCAATTTCGCGCAGCCGACGGTGCAAGTAGCCGGCGGGGGCGAGCATGTCAGTTCGGCGGCAGCGAAGCAGGTGCTGGATCTGGCGGCGGCACCGCAAGGTGATGCTTAACCACGCATCACCTTGACTCACCGGGCGAGGGCCCCATAGAAAATATCATATGATTAATTGACCGTGCCTTCGGCGTCGTGGCGCACGCACTACCTTGCCTAAAGACAGGAATCCAATATGGATATTTCGCTAAGTCCATCGGTTGTGCTGCCGGAGGACGGTTCAGCTGGAACGCTGGTTGGCCGCGTTTGGGCACCGGGACCAAATGCCGGGCCGTGTGTGGTGTTGGTTGATGGTGATGCGCTGAGAGACCTTTCTGCCGCTATACCGACCGTGGCAGGCCTCCTTGCCAGCGAAAGCGTCCTAACTACAGTGCGAGCAGCCGCCGCCAAGGCACCCGTTCTGTGCAGTCTTGCCGAATGCTTGGCCAATACGCCGTCGAACCGCCGCGATCCAGCCAAGCCTTATCTGCTGGCGCCGACGGATTTGCAGGCTATCAAGGCGTGCGGTGTCACATTTGCAGCCAGCATGCTGGAACGCGTGATCGAAGAGCGGGCAAAGGGTGATCCGGGAGCAGCGGAAGGCATCCGCCGGGTGATCGCCAAGGAGATCGGCGGTGATCTGCGGCGGATCAAGCCGGGCTCCCCTGAGGCGGAAACCCTCAAGCAGGCGCTGATCGAGCGGGGTATGTGGTCGCAATATCTGGAAGTCGGCATCGGCCCCTATGCCGAGGTCTTCACGAAGGCACAGCCCATGTCAGCGGTGGGGGTGGGGGCCGATATCGGCATTCATCCGGAGTCCAGTTGGAACAACCCAGAGCCAGAGGTGGTACTGGTCATCGACCCCGCCGGCCGCATCGTCGGCGCCACGTTGGGCAACGACGTCAACTTACGTGATTTCGAAGGGCGTTCGGCGCTGCTATTGGGGCGCGCCAAGGATAACAACGGTTCCGCAGCACTCGGCCCGTTCAT
Organism: Dongia sp.; assembly: GCF_041910485.1. GTDB lineage: Bacteria > Pseudomonadota > Alphaproteobacteria > Dongiales > Dongiaceae > Dongia. The sequence continues at coordinate 63,488 of NZ_JAYRQR010000047.1, read as the reverse complement.
CCGTCTGTTCGACGACACCTTCACAATCGACGATTTGCGGCAGGCCGACCTTTCAGTGAAAGTGACCGGGCTCGACCAATTCGTCCTTGATGACCGGTCATCCATGCGCGAGATCAGCCGCGATGTCACGGACCTTGCGAAACAGACACTGAGCCGTAACCATCAATATCCGGATGGGCTGGTGCTCTATGTTGGAACCATGTTCGCACCCATCAAGGATCGCGGTGCTCCGGGCATGGGATTCACCCACAAGATCGACGATGTCGTGACCGTGGCTACGCCCAAGTTGGGGGCATTGGTCAATCGCGTTCGCCTGACGACAGAGATTGAGCCGTGGACGTTTGGGTCACGAGCGCTGATGGAAAACCTCGCACGTCGCGGTCTGTTGGCGCGCTAAGGAGCGGGACATGAAGAAGATCGAGCGCGTTGGATTGATCGGTGCTGGCCTGATGGGACACGGCATCGGCAAGAACATTCTGGCCAAGGGATACCGTCTTTCGGTTCTGGCGCACCGCAACCGGGAACCTGTCGACGATCTCATTGCCAAAGGTGCGACGGAGGCCAAATCGCCGGCGGAGCTTGCAGCGTCATGCGACATGGTTATCACCGTGGTCGGCAATTCGGTGCAGATGGAGAACATTGTCCGGCGCGCGGATGGCTTGCTGGCCGGCATCCGGAACGGCACGATTGTCGCCGATTGCACGACAGCCCAGCCGGACTCCAGCGTGGTTCTGGCGGCGGAGATCACGGCGAAGGGTGGTCACTTTGTCGACATTCCGATGACACGAACGCCGAAAGAGGCGGAAGCGGGTAAGCTGGGTTTGATGACTGGTGGCGACAAAGCGGTCCTTGCCCAAATCAATCCGGTCCTGGAATGCTTTGCTGATACGATCGTCCATTGCGGTGATGTGGGCGCCGCGCATAAGGCGAAGCTGATCAACAACATGCTCTCGCTCGGCTATGCGGCGGTGACGGCCGAGGCCCTGTCGGCTGCGAAGAAATCCGGCGTGGACCTCAATGCTCTGCGCCAGATCGTCAGTGCCGGCGGAGCCAACAGCGTGATGTTCCAGCGGCTCGCCGCTTATCAGATCGATGGGGACAACACGCAATTGCGCTTTGCCGTCGCAAACGCCCAGAAAGACGTGCGCTACTTTCTGCAGATGGCCGAGACGTTGCCGATTCCGACTTTTGTCGCTTCGGCTGTCCATCAGCTCTATGCGATGGCGAACGGTTCCGGCTATGGCCAGCACTATGTGCCCGAAGTAATTGACGTTCTGACGGAACTCGGCGACAACGCCCTGGCACGCGACGATTGACAGGGATAGATGGTGCCGCCACGCCGTTTAGGGGAATGGGACTTCGTAATTGTCGGAGCTGGCTCGGCAGGTTGCGTACTGGCGAACAGGCTGTCCGCATCGCCTTCCAACCGGGTGCTGCTGCTGGAAGCTGGCGGCAAAGATGATTACATCTGGATCCACATCCCGGTCGGCTATCTCTATTGCATGAACAATCCGCGGACGGATTGGGGCTTCAAGACCGCTCCGCAAACCGGACTTAATGGACGAGCGCTGAATTATCCGCGCGGCAGGGTTCTTGGCGGCTGTTCCTCGATCAACGGCATGATCTATATGCGAGGCCAGGCGCAAGATTATGACGGTTGGCGCCAAATGGGGAATACCGGTTGGGCTTGGGACGATGTATTGCCGTATTTCATCCGGTCGGAACGGCATTTTGCACCCGTTGAAGGCGTTCATGGCGCCGAAGGGGAATGGCGTGTGGAGGAGCCGCGTATCCATTGGCCAATCCTCGACGCTGTGCGTGATGCGGCTGAGGAACTCGGCATACCCAAAGTTGACGATTTCAACCGCGGCGACAATGAGGGTTCATCCTATTTCCAGGTGAACCAAAAGAAGGGCGTGCGTTGGAACACGTCGAAAGCTTTCCTGCGGCCAGTTCTTCAGCGGCAAAATCTGACCGTCATGACGGGGGCGGTTGTCGACAGGCTGCAGATAGATGGACAGCGCGTCACTGGGCTTACGTGCAAGATGGGCGGGGAATTGGTTGAGATCGTGGCCAGGCGTGAAGTCATTCTGTCGGCCGGCGCGATCGGTTCACCGCACATCCTGCAATTGTCCGGGATAGGTGCCGGCGAAATCCTGAAGTCGGCCGGAATAGAAGTGCGTCATGAATTGCCCGGCGTTGGCGAGAATCTGCAGGACCATCTACAGATCCGGACTGTATTCAAGGTAGATGGAGCGCGGACGCTAAACCAGATGGCCGGGAGCCTATTTGGCAAAGCGAAGATTGTTGGCGACTATCTGCTACGTCGGCGTGGCCCTATGACTATGGCGCCGAGCCAGCTCGGCATCTTTGCAAAATCGGATCCGAGCTTTGCTACCGCCAACATCGAATATCACGTCCAGCCATTGTCACTCGATGCGTTCGGAGAACCGCTGCACGCGTTCCCTGCCATCACCATGTCGGTTTGCAATCTGCGGCCGGCAAGCCGTGGATCGGTGCGGGTGATTTCGGCTGACTCAGATGTGGCGCCTGCAATCAATCCGAATTACCTTTCGGACGAGACTGATCGCAAGGTTGCTGCTGATTCAATTCGACATGCTCGGCGATTAATGGAAACTCGCGCCATGTCTCGCTTCACGCCGACCGAATTCAAGCCCGGGATTGAATACCGAACCGACGGTGATCTGGCCCGGCTGGCCGGCGATATTGGCACGACCATCTTTCATCCGGTCGGGACCGCCAGAATGGGGCGTGACTCGATGGCGGTGGTCGATGAGCAACTGCGTGTGCATGGTGTTGGCGGCTTACGCGTCGTGGATGCTTCGATCATGCCCACAATAACCTCGGGCAATACGAATTCGCCCGTTATCATGATCGCCGAAAAGGCCGCGGCGTTGATCCTGGGATAGGCCGTTAACCGGCCGCTGGGGGCAAATCCGTGCCAGATTGTCGCACTCCATTCGAGTGACGGATATCACGGTCGGCCGGTAGCCGACTTGTCCAGGGATATCTTGCGTGGCATAAACCGCAACAAGCCATAGGGGCTTTTCGCTTGCGCCACCATGGATTTCGAGATGCTTGATATCGCCCAGTATGACCCGACGCCCTATTATAACTGGTCATTTCCAGACCAGGGCCGATTGCAGCCGGGCGGCAAAGCCCATCGGGATGCTTTTTGCCGCCTGCTGACCGAGACCTACAATCCTTATAAACCAGCCGTCATTCCCTGGCCGGACCTGTCGCCAGCGGAGCTGCAACGACTGGCTTCCCTTCCGTTCTGGGATACGGCTGTCGCCATTGAAGGGCGAGCCTCGCTTCGGATGGAATGGCAGGCCAATCGATTGTCAGATCCCGTGATCGCCGAGGCGCTCAGTCTCAATGCTGCAGAGGAGCGTAGACACAAGGAAGTTCTGCATAACATGCTGACTTTCTATCGGATCGAACTGGGGCCGGAGCCGATCTATTTGCCGCCGAATAATCCGGAGTTCGGCTTCTTGCGAACCGGATTCGGTGAGTGCATCAATTCGTTCTTCGCTTTCGGCCTGTTTGATTTGGCGCGGAGTTCTGGCTTCTTTCCGCCTGCACTTGTCGAAACGTTCGAGCCGGTCATCCAAGAAGAAGCCCGGCACATCATGTTTTTTGTTAATTTTGTCGCCTATCGTCGTGCCAATCTGGGTTTCCTACGGCGCTGCTTGTTCGACGCGAAATGCCTTATTGCCATCGGCGAGCAATTCGCATCGAGAATCGGGATGGCCATCGAGACGCGTCGCCGTCGCCGGAAAGGCGTTCGGTCGAATTTCCTGACTGACGGCGCCAGTGCCGTAGCCACAGGGTTTTCGAAGCGCCAATTCTTTGAGCTTTGCCTTTCTGAAAACGATCGGCGCATGAAGGGTTACGATGCGAGGTTGCTGCGGCCGATGATGATGCCGCGCCTTATGCGCCTAGCGCTTCGATTCATGAAATAGATCAATTGCCCACAGCTTTGGCCAGGGTGCGGACTGCATCTTCGAGTTGAGCGAGTCGGCGAAAGCGACTGCCTTCGATTATTCTGAAGCGCGGGTCGGCCGCGATAAAGCTGAAGCCGCCGCGTTCCCGCAGAGCAAGACCTGCCGAAATACCAGATACCTCGATCGCGAAAGCGGGATTGTTTTCGTTGGCGGCAGATTGGTTGATCGCGCTGGACACGTGCGTCTCTCCTTTGTCTTCGGCAGCGAGTTCTAAGCCGAATCAATGACAGCAAAATGAAGCGATATTTGGTGAAGCGTTGAACGTTCAGTTCAACAGCAGGTTCCTTCGGTTTGCCCCGCGCATTTTGCTTCCTGTTGCTCGTATCCATTTGTCATGAGGGATACTCGTTCTGGCTGGCATCCGCGATCTTCGCCGTGGTGCCTTGGGTTTGGTGTCGCGGTGCAAGTTGCACTGTGCAAGGCTCGCGACCCTGCGATCGTGGGCCGGCCGCCCGTTGAGCCGAAGCTAGGCTCTGAGTGCCGGGGGAAAAAGCGAGATTTACTCTCCAGAGACAGCAATTTTCTTCGAGCCGGTCGGTTGGGGCGACCCTTTGCGCCATTCAGGTTAGGAGAAAAGAGCTAACCGGGGCTTCGACGGAATGCCTTCAAAGGTGCCTTCGCCAGATGTTACAATTTTGTCGCTCTAAGCCAACTTGGGGTACTTACGAACTGGCTTTTTCACCGACAATCCATAGCTCTGGGGGCATGCATGAGCAGCGTCTTCAAGACCTTCCGGATCTCCTGGCAGATCCAATTGGTGAGCCTCGTAGCACTGAGCGGTTTCCTCGGAATCCTTGTCTACTATCTCGTGGCTGACTCGAATCGTGCTGACGAGCAAGAACAGGCGAATGCTGCAACGGCGATCTACGTCATCGCCCAAGATCTCCGATACGATTTTCTAAACGCGCGACGGCGCGAAAAGGACTTCTTGCTGCGTCTGGATGATAAATACGTCAAACAGCATGATGAGGTGATGCAAACTATCGCGGCTCGTCTCGATGCGTTGAGCAAAGCGGATCAAGCTGGCGCATATGGCGAGGCGATTACCGCAATTAAGGCTGGGATCGGAGAGTATCAGCAAGCCTTCATCGCGACGACGTCGGAATGGGGAAAAATCGGGCTCAATGATGAGCTTGGATTGCGTGGTGAACTGCGCAAATCCGTTCATCAGATCGAGGATCGCTTGAAGAAGCTTGCGGCAGACAAACTGACGATCACGATGTTGATGTTGCGGCGTGCGGAGAAGGATTTTCTGCTACGCCTCGATCCAAAGTATGTCGAAGCGCACGCAAAGACTGCCGCGTCATTTATCTCTGACATCGATGCGTCTGAGATGGCGCAGGGCGACAAGGATGACATCAAAAAGTTGATGAAGGCCTACGCGGACGACTTTCAAGCCGTTGCTGCAACACGCCTCAATATCGTCGTTGATGAGAAGACGCTGTCGGACAGCTTTGCCAAAGTCGATCCGATAGTCACGGATATGATCGGCCGGATCAATCAACAGTTTCAGTCAGCAAATGCCGCAGCAACGGAGGTGAGCGCTAGGACCAGAGTCTGGATTGCCGCAGCCATTGGCGTAGTAGCCTTGCTCGCCGTTCTGGTTGCAGGCTTCATCGGCAATAGGATTGTAGGCCCGATTGCGGCGATGACGAGAGCTATGCTTGAGTTGGCCAGCGGCCGACAGCAAACGGCTATTCCGGCCACAGATTTCCGCAATGAGATTGGCCAAATGGCCCAGAGCGTCGAGGTCTTCAAGAACTCGATGATGGAATCACAGCGGCTGGCTCGTGAGCAGGCAGAAGCGCAGCAAAAGCAGCTGGAACGTGCCGAGCGCATGCAGGCGTTGACACTGGCATTTGACCGTGAGGTCGCAGCGGCTCTATCCACGGTCAATGATGCTGTAAGAGAGATGGAGAGGACCGCGGGTTCGATGGCGGATTCAGCACAGTCTGTCAGTTCTGGTGCGCAAGCGGTTTCATCCGGCGCCTTGGAGGCGTCGTCGAATGTGCAGACTGTGGCCGCCGCTACCGAAGAGCTCAACGCTTCGATTGGGGAGATTGGCAACCAGGTGACGATGTCGACGAAGGTCGCCGAGGATGCTGTTGCCGAGGCGGAGCGGACAACCAGCGTGGTGAAGGGCTTGGAGGCTGCTACGGAGCGGATTGGGCAGGTTGTGACCCTGATCCAGGATATTGCGAACCAGACCAATCTGCTGGCACTGAATGCGACAATCGAGGCTGCGCGCGCGGGTGAGGCGGGCCGTGGGTTTGCCGTTGTTGCCAGCGAGGTCAAGAATTTGGCGCAGCAGACCGGCCGCGCTACGGAGGAGATCGGTCAGCAGATTGGAGACGTCCAGAGTTCAACCGGCACAGCTGTTGGCGCGATCCAGCAGATATCCGACACAATCCGCCGTAGCCATGAGATTTCGGCGACGATCGCGGCAGCTGTCGAAGAACAGACGGCGGCCACGCGGGAAATCGCCCGCAATGTAGAGGAGGCGGCCAAAGGAACTGAGGAGGTGACGAGAAACATCTCGGTAGTCAACGATGCAGCTCGCGCCAGCAATGATGCCGCTGCGACCGTTCGCACCTCTGCTGGGGCGCTCGCACAGCAATCCGCCCAACTTGATCATTTGGTGAAAGGGTTCCTGAGTGACGTCAGGGCGCTTTAGGTAACTTATTGAAAAGATATGCGAATAGTCGCTTTTCGATGAGCTGAGGCGCTCAAAACAACATCGAATCAACATTGAATGTGCCTTCATTGTTGACTTTTTCCGCATTCAATGGCGAATGATGGTCAAAAGTTGAAGCAATGAGGCGGTACATGCGGGAGGCTATGGCGAGGGTCGAGGCACTGGCCTGTTGGTCGGCGCCAGTGCGCCCGGAGATCATCAAAGGCGGCATCACCAACGCCAATTTCTGCGTCGAAGATGCTGGGCGACGTTTTTTCGTCAGAATCGGCGATGACATCCCCGTGCATGGCGTGATGCGTTTCAATGAGCTGGCGGCGAGCCGGGCGGCGGCGGAATGTGGATTGTCGCCGGCCGTAATCCACGCCGAACCCGGTGCCCTGGTGTTCGAATTCGTCGATGGCAAGACCCTTTCGGCTGAGGATGTCCGGCATACGTCAATGCTGTCCCGCATTCTGCCCCTTATCCGTCGCTGTCACCGGGAAATGCCGCTTCATGTGACCGGTCCGGCCCTCATCTTCTGGGTGTTCCACGTCCTACGGGACTATGGGCATTCTCTGAAAGCGGGTAACAGCCGGCATCTGAGCGTCCTGCCGCGCTTGCTGGGTATTGCGGCCGAACTCGAAACGGCCGTCGGTCCGGTCGATATCGTCTATGGCCACAATGATCTGCTGCCAACGAATTTCATTGATGGTGGGGATCGGCTATGGCTGATCGACTGGGACTATGCCGGCTTCAATTCGCCGCTCTTCGATCTAGCCAATCTTTGCTCGAACAACGAGGTATCGCCAACCGATGAGGTTGCCCTGCTCGAAGCCTATTTCGAGCGACCGGTCGACAGCGAATTGTCGCGCCGCTATCACGCGATGAAATGCGCATCTCTGTTGCGCGAGACGATGTGGAGCATGATTTCCGAAATCCATTCGACGCTGGATTTCGATTACGCCGCCTATACCGCCGAGAATCTCGCGCGCTTTGAACGCGCGCTCGGTGACTTCCGGAATATGTAAGGAGTTTTCTATGAGTGATTTCCCGACTTCGGCGCGTGCCGTCATCATCGGCGGCGGCATCATCGGATGTTCGACCGCCTATCATCTGGCTAAGCTCGGCTGGAAGGACGTCGTGCTGATTGAGCGTCACAAGTTGACCAGCGGATCCACCTGGCATGCGGCCGGCCTTGTCGGCCAGCTTCGGACTTCGGCCAATATCACGCAGCTCCTGAAATACTCGGTTGAACTCTACAACAGGCTGGAAGCTGAAACGGGGCTGGCCACCGGTTGGAAGATGAATGGTGGCTTACGACTTGCCTGCAACCGGGCGCGGATGACCGAGATCGAGCGCCAAGCCACGACGGCGCATTCGTTTGGTTTGGAGATGAACCTGCTGACGCCGAAGGAGGCGCAGGATCTGTGGCCGATCATGGATATCGGCGATCTGGTGGGCGCAGCCTTCCTGCCCACTGACGGTCAGGCCAACCCAGCCGATATCGCCCAGTCGCTAGCCAAGGGTGCGCGTCTCGCCGGGGTGAAAATCATCGAGGAGACGGCCGTCACCGGTATCGACGTGGTGAAGGGGCGAGCGGTGGCCGTCCAGACCGAAAAGGGGCGCATCACCGCCGACGTGATCGTCAATTGCGGTGGCCAATGGGCGCGTGAGATCGGTGCGCTGGCCGGTGTCAATGTGCCGCTGCAATCGGTGCAGCACCAGTATATCGTCACGGAACCGATGGCCGGCGTGCCCAAGAACTTGCCGACACTCCGCGATCCGGATCGCCTCATCTACTTCAAGGAGGAAGTCGGCGGCCTAGTGATGGGTGGGTATGAGCACAATCCGATTCCCTGGTTGCCGGGGCAGGATCGCTACTCGCTTCCGGGCAATTTCGCCTTCCAGCTTTTGGAGAACGATTGGGACCATTTCGGCCAATTGATGGAGCAGGCGCTTGCTCGCGTACCGGCGCTCGAGAAGGCCGGTGTCAAGCAGATGATCAACGGTCCGGAAAGCTTTACGCCGGATGGAAATTTCATCCTGGGCGAGGCGCCAGAAGTGAAGAACTTTTTCGTTGGCGCTGGCTTCAACGCCTTCGGCATTGCCTCCGGCGGCGGTGCCGGGCGGGCGCTTGCGGAATGGGTCGCCGGTGGCGAAGCGCCGATGGACTTGTGGCCGGTAGATATTCGGCGCTTCGGCTCTGTCCATCGCGACAAGAACTGGGTGCTGACCCGTACGCTTGAAGCTTATGCGCATCACTATTCGATGGCTTGGCCGCACGAGGAACTGGAGAGCGTGCGGCCGGTTCGTGTCTCGCCACTTTATGCGAAGCTGAAAGACCAAGGCGCGGTCTTCGGCTGGAAATTGGGCTGGGAGCGGCCGAATTGGTTCGCACCAAAGGGTGTCGAGCCGAAAGATGTCTATTCTTATGAAAGACAGAACTGGTTTGAGCATGTCGGCAATGAGCATAAGGCCGCGCGGGAACGTGTCGTTCTGATTGACCAGACCTCTTTTGCCAAATTCATGCTGATCGGCCGCGATGCCGAGGCAGCGCTATCGTGGATTGCCAGCAACGAAGTCGCCAAGAAGCCGGGGAGCATCATCTATACCCAGATGTTGAATCAGCGTGGTGGTATCGAATGCGATCTCACCGTCACGCGGGTGGCGGATGATGCCTTTTACATCGTTACCGGCACGGGTTACGCGACCCACGACTTCCATTGGATCAGTTCGCATATACCGGCGGGCCTCGATGCGCGCCTGATCGACGTTACGTCGGCCTATGGCGTTCTATCATTGATGGGGCCGAAGGCGCGCGAGGTTTTGGCAGCCGTGACGGCGCAGGATGTCGGCAATACGGCCTTCCCGTTCGGTACTGCGCAGGAGATTGCCATTGGCGGTGCCGTTGTGCGGGCGCTGCGCGTCACCTATGTCGGCGAGCTCGGCTGGGAACTGCATATTCCCGTTGAGTCTATGGTTGCCGTCTACGACACATTGTGGGCCGCGGGGGCCAAGTTCGGCATTGCCAATGCGGGCTATCGTGCCATTGAAAGCCTGCGTCTGGAGAAATTCTATCGCGCCTGGTCTTCTGACATCACACCGGATCATTCGCCGTTGGAAGCCGGCATGGGGTGGGCGGTCAAGCTGAAGAAGAACGTTCCCTTCCTGGGGCGCGAGGCCTTATCGGCCATGTTGGAGAAGGGCGGGGTGCAAAAGAAGCTCCCCAAACTCCTGGCCTGCTTCACGGTGGACGATCAGAGCGTGGTCCTGCTTGGCCGCGAGACGATTTTCCGCAACGGCAAGCAAGTCGGCTGGCTGGCGTCCGGTGGCTATGGCTATACGCTCAGCACCAATATCGGTATCGGTTACGTGCGCGACCCGCAGAACGGCGTTTCGCCGGAAGAGGTCCTGAGCGGCACCTATGAGCTGGAAATCGCCTGCCGGCGCTATCCCGCCAAGGTCAGCCTGCAGCCGCTCTACGACCCCAAGAACGAACGCGTCAAAATGTAATCAGACCGAAGCGACCTCAACTTCAATCCCGTGCACGGAAGAGCTTTCTGCCATATCGCTCTTCTGGCCGGGGTTGAGCGCGTTGACGCTGAGACCGCCGGGGATAAGCTTAGGCCAACGGCTTTTTGCTGCCAGGGCGACGCCACGCGGAACCAGTGGTGCCACATCCAGGATCATTTCGATGCTGGCCGTCGCATTGCTGACGGATACTTTCGCGCCTGCCTCAAGACCGCGCGCTTTGGCGTCATCCGGATGTAACATCACATGCTCCGGCCCCAGCTTGGCGGCGATTTTCGGGTCATTGTGATAAGAACTGTTCATGAGCCAGCGGGAAGCTGGTGACAACAGGCGCAGCTTTGACCCAGAGGGATGGGGATCGACACTCGGCATGGGGATGCGCGGATAGCCGTCCGCCTCGGCGGCAGCACTGGCGAATTCGATCTTCCCGGAAGCGGTTCCGAATTGAAGGTCCGGAAACTGCAGGACAGGCTCCGCCCAGCGCTGTACCGTGCCTTTCAATTTGAGAGTGGCAAAGCTCTCCAGTCCGACCTGTCGGGCGAGATTGTTCAGGATTTCCTCATCGCTTTCGAACAACTCTGCGTCCGTAAATCCCATCGCCCGGGCAAGGCGGCGGAAGATTTCCTGGTTCGGTAAGGCGAGCCCGAGGGCCGATGTGGCCGCGACCTGGGCCGAGACGGTCAGGTCGAAATAGGACAAGACCAGATCGTCGAACTCTAGGAATGACGCGGCCGGCAGTACGATGTCGGCATGATCCACCGTGTCGGTCGGGAACAGGTCGATGGCGACGTGAAACAGATCGTCGCGGTTGAGAGCATCGCGCAGTTCCGCCTGGCGCGGGTTGGAGGCCGCGATGTTGATGTTCCAGGTGATCAAGGCGCCGGCGCGGTTACCATCGCGCAGCAGGCTGACCAAGTCCATATGGCTGACGGTCTGCCGCTCGTTCCGGCGCAGATGGGGCGTTTCCAGATAGTCACCATCTATGCCGCGGCGGCCGCCGCCGTTGAGATAGAGGAGGCCGGCGCCGGGCTTGGCAAAATTGCCCGTAACTGCGGGCAGCAGGCTCACGGCACGAAAGACATTGCCGCCCATCGGCTGGCGCTGCAGCCCCTGGCCCAACCAGAGCAAGGCCGGGCCACTGCCATACAGTTTGGCCGCGGCGACAATATCACCTGCGGGCACGCCGGTTGCGCCCTCGGTCCAGCTTGGTGAGGCTTTGGCGATGTGTGCCTGAAGCTCTTCCCAACCGACCGTATGGCTGCGAATGAATGCTTCGTCGACGAGCTTCTCGGCAACCAGCACATGAAGGATGCCGTAGGCGAGGGCGGCGTCGCTTCCGGGAAAGGGCTGCAAGTGCAGGTCGGCAATGGCGGCGGTCTCATGCCGGACAGGGTCAACGACGATGACCTTGGCTTCGGTCTCCTGGAGCCAATGCTTGTGCCGATGCGGCGCGGAGGCCGATGGATTGGCGCCCCAGACCAGGATGCAAGCAGCTTCCTTGGCCATGCGTGGGTCGAAGCCATCGGTCGACGTGCCATAGAGATAGTTGAGGGCGGCATGCCCAGCCGCGTTGCATATGCTGTCCGGATCGACCTCGCTGGCACCGAGGCGGTGGAAAAAACGCTGCGGAAAGCTGCCGGCTATGGCCGAACAGGTGCCGGTATAGTGCGTATGCCAGATGGCCTCGGGACCCTGTGTCGCCGCGATCGCCTGGAAGCGGTCAGCAATGGTCGAAATGGCTTCGTCCCAGCCGATCGGTTCGAATCGGCCACTACCTTTGGGGCCGGTACGCCTCAAAGGCGATGTCAGCCGGGCATTCCGGTCGAGATAGGCACCGTTATAGGCGATGGCGCATTTTCCGCACAGCGCGCCGCGGCTGACGGCGTGGTCCGGATCGCCCAGAACCTTGATGCGGCCATCGGGTGATTTGGCGACGGCAATGCCGCAGGCATCATAACAGTCGCGGGGGCAGGTCGTCTTGATGATGATCTTTTCGGTCATGATGCGCCCAGTCTAGCGAGGCGGGTGCTATGTGAACAGGCCTCGCATTCGCTTGCTTGACTTGGGCGCCCGCCACCCTGATTTTGTCAAGGAAATGAGGGGGAAAGCGATGAACGACCGTTCCTATCTGCGATTGGTGTTCGATCCTGGGTTTGCCTGGATGCTGCTGACGCAGTTTCTGGGCGCGCTCAATGACAATCTCTATCGCTTTACCGTTACCTTCCTGGCGATTGACCTGGCGTCGGCGCAACCGGACGCTCTCGGTGCCAATACCTACATCTCGATCATCGCTGCCCTGTTTGTCGCTCCCTACCTGCTGTTCTCAGGCTATGCTGGTCAGTTGGCCGATAAATTCTCGAAACGATCGGTGCTGATCTTCACCAAGTCCTTCGAAATCGTCGCGATGCTGGTCGGACTGGTCGCCTTTATGCGCCACGATATCAACATGATGATGGGTGTCATGTTCCTCATGGCGACCCATTCGACGTTTTTCAGTCCTGCGAAATATTCCTGCCTGCCCGAACTGCTGCCTGAGCAGGATTTATCACGGGGCAACGCGCTCATCGAAATGAGCACGTTCTTGGCGATTATCATCGGCACGCAATTGGGTGGTCAGCTTTACCAGTCGCTTGGTCATTCACCGTTCGGCATGGGCCTGATTCTTCTTTCCGTGGCAATCGTCGGTTCGCTGGCCAGTCTGGGCATCGGGCGGACACCCGCCCCACAGCACAAAGTGCCATTCACCTGGAACCCAATCGCCGGCATAGATGGCGGCTTCAAAGAACTGTTCTCCAATCGCCGGCTCTATCTGACGGTCCTCGGAATATCCTGGTTCTGGTATCTCGGCGCGCTGGTGCAGATATCAATCCCGCTATATGGCACGAAGCTCCTGGGCCTCAGCGAAGGGGCAACCGGTGGGTTGTGGGCTGCTGTTGCGATTGGTATCGGCGTCGGCAGCATGGTTGCCGGCCGCCTTTCCGGCCACAAGGTCGAGCTTGGGTTGGTGCCGATTGGGTCGATTGGGATGGGCGCCGCGGCAATCCTGCTGGTCACCGCCGACACGATTACGGGTGCCATTCTCTGGCTCACCGTCCTTGGCTTCTTTGGCGGCTTTTACGTGGTGCCGCTTAACGCGATGCTGCAGCAAAAATCTTCCGCCAGCGCCCGCGGCAGCATTATCGCGGCCAACAACATCCTCAACTTTATCGGCATTCTGTTGGCGGCCGGCTGCAACTACCTCTTCGGCAGCGTCATGGCACTGTCCCCGGATCAAGTCATCCTGGTCGGGGGCGTACTCAGCTTCCTGGTGACCGGATACATCTTTCTGCTGCTGCCCGATTTCTTCATTCGCTTCACCCTGTGGCTGCTTACCCATTCCATCTATCGCATCCGTATCGTCGGGGCAGAGAACGTTCCCCTCAATGGGCCGGCACTTCTGGTGTGCAACCATCTTTCCTTTGTCGACGGCCTGCTGGTCGGCTCCTGCGTTCAGCGCTTTGTCCGCTTCATGGTCTACGCGCCCTTCTTCAATATTCCCGGACTCGGTGGGTTCCTGAAGGTGATGCGTGCCATTCCAACAGGCGGCGGCAAAGTGCTGGAGCCGATCAAGAAGGCGCGCAGCGAACTTGAGGGAGGGCATGTCATCTGCATTTTCGCCGAAGGCTCCATCAGCCGGACCGGCAATATGCTGCCCTTCAAGCGCGGGTTCGAGCGGATCGTCGATGGTCTCGACGTGCCGATCATCCCGGTTCACCTCGATCAGGTCTGGGGCTCAATCTTCAGTTTCAAGAATGGGAAGTTCTTCTGGAAATGGCCCAGCCGCTTCTTCTATCCAGTGACGATCACTTTCGGGAAACCGTTAGGGGCTGGGACGCGGGCCTGGGAAGTCCGTCAGAAGCTCCTTGAAATGGGCGGCGATGCATTTCGCGTGCGCAGGAAGGCCGACGATCTTGTGCCGGTTCGCTTCATCCAATCGGCCAAGAGATACTGGTTCCGAATGGCGGTGGCGGATTCCCTTGGACGTGAACTCAACTTTGGTCAGGCCCTTACCGGCGCACGATTGCTGGCGCGTTGGTTTGCCCATGAGCGGCCAGGTGACAAGATGGTGGGGGTTCTCCTGCCAGGCTCCGTAGGGGCGGCTCTGGTCAACATGGCGCTGATGCTGTGCGGTAAAATCCCGGTCAATTTGAACTTCACGATTGGCGCGGCGGCAATGGAGTCGGCGATCCAGCAATGCGGCATCAAGACGGTCGTGACCGCGCGCGCTTTTCTGACCAAGGCGAAGCTCGAAGAACGACCGGATATGATCTTTGTCGAGGATTTGCTGGCCAAGCAGAGCAAACTCGCTCAGTCGCTCATGTATGTAGCAACCCTGTTGACGCCGACTTCCTTGCTGATCCGGATTGCAGCGCCGCGCAACCAGTCAATCGACGATCTTTGCACAGTGATGTTCAGCTCCGGCTCAACGGGTGAGCCGAAGGGTGTCATGCTTTCCCAGCACAACGTCATTTCGAACCTGGAAGCGATCGCGCAGATCCTGTGGGTGCAGCGGGACGATCGGATCGTCGGCGTTCTGCCGTTCTTCCATTCATTCGGCTTCACCGGGACGCTGTGCCTGCCGATCGTCATTGGTATCGGCGCGGTCTATCACGCTAATCCGCTGGACGCGAAGACCATCGGCGGTCTCATCCGCAAGTACAAGGCAACGATCCTGATTTCGACGCCGACTTTCTGCCAGGCCTATCTACGGATGTGTCCGCCAGAGGATTTTGCGAGCCTCCGGCATGTGGTGGTCGGTGCTGAACGGTTGCGACCTGACCTTGCCGCCGCCTTCAAGGAGAAATTCGGCCTGGATATGCTCGAAGGCTATGGTGCCACGGAGATGGGTCCCGTTGTTTCGGTCAATGTGCCGAATGTCCTCGGTGTCGGCGAACTGCAGACAGGCCACAAGCCCGGTACGGTCGGACATCCGGTCCCGGGTGTCGCCGCGCGCATCGTCGATCCGGACACATATGCGGATCTGAAGGAGGGCGAGGAGGGCCTGCTGTTGCTGAAGGGGCCTGGCCGTATGGTTGGCTATCTCAACAACCCGGAAAAGACCGCCGAGGTTATCCGGGACGGTTGGTATGTGACCGGTGATATCGCCGTCTTGGACGAAGACGGGTTCATACGTATCACCGACCGACTGTCCCGCTTTTCGAAGATCGGTGGCGAGATGGTCCCGCATCTCAAGGTCGAGGAGGCGATGATGCGCATTCCTGGCATCAACGGTGCCAACGTGACAGCAGTGCCTGATGCTGCAAAGGGTGAGAAACTGGTTGGCTTCTATGTGGCGGATGAGGCAATGGCGCCGGAAATTCTTTGGCAGGGGCTGAACGAATCTGGATTGCCGAAAATCTGGGTCCCAAAATCGGCCGACTTGCACCGCATCGAGGAGTTGCCGGTTTTGGGCACAGGCAAGACGGATCTCAAGCGCTTGAAGACGATGGCCCTAACCTTGACGGCGAAATAAACGGAAGACCAGCGGTGCTGCCACGACGATCATGAAGATCCGGACGACATGATGGCTTGAGACATAAGCCGCATCGACCCCAAGAGCGAGAGCGATCAGGCTCATTTCCGCCAAGCCACCAGGGGCGAAGGCGAGCAACGCCGAGGCAAAACGCTGGTTGGCCGTTGCGTCGACCACTAGGCCAAAGGCGGCCGCCAGCAGCAGGAGGATGGCTGTGGCGCCGATGGCAAGGAGAATGCCGCGGACGACAAGTCGCAGCGGCAGTCCTGTAAAGCGGGCCCCGATCATCGATCCGACGACGATCTGTGCTATCGCCACCAGTTCGGCGGGCGGACGTGACGTCGTCCACCCGAGGACGTGCAAGATCGCACTGACGATCATCGGGCCCACCAGCGCATAGGCAGGCAGCCTCAATAGGCGGGCGCCAAAGAAACCTATGATGCCGGCACCGGTCAGCCACAGAAGATCGACCGCAGCCACACCCTGCGTCGTGGCCGCAAGGCTCGTTCCAGATGGCGTATATCCGCCCAGCCAGCGATAACCGAAGGACAGGACGAAAACGGCCACGAGGATGCGGGCGCCATGCGCCAGCGAGATGCGCGCTTCATCGCCCCCGAAGGCGCTGCCGGCCAGAATCATTTCCGAGAGCCCGCCTGGGGCAGCGGCAAAATAGGCTGTGACGGAATCGTACCCGGCAAATCGGATGTAGTAGAGACGCACCAAGAAGGTCGCAGCGACCACATAAAGCCCCAACCACAGAAAGCTGATCGACCACAAGGCGAGGTGATCGATGATCTGGGGTGTAAAGGCGCTGCCCAGCATGATGCCAAGTATGGCCACAAAGACCATGCGCAGGCGCGGCATCATGGCGATGCGGACACCCGACACGGCGGCGACAGTGGTGAAAGTCATCGCCCCCATCATCCAGGGTAGCGGCAGATGAAGCAGATAGAAAACACCACCACCGGCGCTCCCGAGGAGCAAGCAGAGGATCCGCGCCCGGTGCGTGGGTGAAAGGTCCAGGCGCACCGCTCGTCAGATCTCCGCCGTGACTTTGAGGCCTTCCAACACGGCTTCTTCCGCTGTTCTTGGTGTCAGGCAGTCACCAATGACATGCACCTCACCAGACCAGTCGGCGAGCTCATCCTCGAGATCCGCATGACGTTCGTGGCCCAACGAAGCCACCACGGTGTCGATCGCCTCGAAGATGATCGGTTCGCCGCTCGTCGCATGCTGGAAATAGGCTGTATCACCGTCGACGCCATACAGTCGGGCGTAGGGAATGATCTCGACATTCAGCTTGTGCAGTTCACCCACCCAATGGTCGCGCACATATTGATGGATGCGCTGCCCCGCCATGTAGCCGTCGACGCACAGGCGGACGCGGCAGCCGGCGCGTGCCAATTTTTCGGCAAGACCCATGCCGATCCAGTCGCAGCGCCAGTCGGCAACGACGACGGATGATCCGATATTGACCTGGTCGCGAATGACATCCCAGGCGTTGACAACATGACCGCCCTCGACACCTTCGATACCGGCATTCAAGGCGGAGCGGGGTTTGGCACCCGTCGCAATAATCACTGCATCCGGCCGTTCTATCTCGACGAGCGCTCGGGTCACTTTGGTGCGCGTGCGAATCTCGGCGCCGCCCAACTGAACTTCACGAGTCAGATTGGTCACGATGCCGCCGAATTCGGCGCGGCTCGGCAACATCTGCGCAAGAAGGGCTTGGCCGCCCAACCGCTCTCCGGCTTCGCAGAGGATCACCTCGTGGCCGCGTTCCGAGGCAACGGCTGCTGCCTTCATGCCGCCGGGGCCGCCACCCGCGATGAGAATCTTCTTTTTGCGCTGGATCGGCTTGCGCACGCCGTAGACCATCTCGCGTCCCGTCTCCGGGTGCTGAATGCAGGAAATCGGATAGCCCGCATGAAAATGGCCGATACAGGCCTGATTGCAACCGATACACGCGCGAATGTCATCAAGCCGACCAGCTTCCGCTTTCCGGGGCATGTCGGGGTCGCAGATCATGGCGCGGGTCATGCCGATGAGATCGGCGGAGCCGCTGCCGAGGATCTTTTCGGCGTCCTGCGGCTGATTGATGCGACCGGCGACCAGCACAGCCGCTCTGACCTTGGCTTTCACGGCTGCGGCGAAAGGGGCCACATAGCCGTTGGCGAAAGCCATGGGCGGGGCGATATGGACGGCCCCGCCGAAACTTGCCGAAGAGCCGGCGATGACGTTGAAATAATCCATGACATCGTCAAGGGCCACGATGGCGGCAAGGCTCTCATGCTCCTGGAGGCCGTTATAGTCCTTGTCGTCGCCGCTGATACGCAGGCCGATCACCATATCCGGGCCGACTTTTGCGCGGATCGCCTCAGCGACCTCCCTGGTAAAGCGCAGCCGATTTTCGAAGCTGCCACCATATTCATCGTCGCGCTGGTTCGTGCGCTCGTTGAGGAACTGCGCCGGCAAGTAGGCATGACTGGCGACGATCTCCACGCCGTCGAGGCCACCTTTTTGCAAACGCAAGGCGGCGTCGGCATAGCCATTGATGATTTCGCGGATCATCGCCTTGGAGAGGGGGCGTGGCATCACATGGAAGCGTTCATTGGGAATGGCGGACGGCGCATAGGCCACCGGCGCCGTTCCGTCCTGGCTTTCCATGATCTCGCGGCCGGGGTGAAACAACTGGCCGAAAATCTTGGTACCATAGGGCCGGCAGGCGTCGACCACGGCACGGTAGCCCGGGATGCAATCGTCTGTCGTCGCCATGATGAGATGCGAGGTATAGCGCGCCGTTTCATGAACGCCCGCCACTTGCATGATGATCAGGCCGGCGCCACCCTCAGCCCGCGCCTGGTGATAGGCAGCCAACTTCTCATTCGGGACGCCGGTAGTCGGCATGGTCGTATCGTGGCCGGTCGAGAAGATCCGGTTCTTGATCTCGCAGTTCCGGATGGTGAAAGGCTGGAAGAGGCGGGGAAGGGCGGTCATATTCTGGCTCGCGAGGGCTGGGCTGGCTGGAACTGCCGGGGAAACTATCGCGCCTTGGTACGGCTTTGAAGGGCCATCTTGCGTCGCTTTAGCGCTAAATCGGCAAAAACGGTTGACTCTATGGCGCTTTGCCGCTGATTTGGCGCCGACTCCCCTGACGCTTAAGAGGCAAGCATGATTCCGCGCTATTCCCGTCCCGAAATGACCAAAATCTGGGACCCGGAAAACCGCTTCCGTATCTGGTTCGAGATCGAGGCCCATGCCTGCGATGCGCTGGCGGAATTGGGCGTCATCCCCCAGGAGGCGGCCGCTGAAATCTGGGCAAAGGGCAAGTGGGAAGTTGCCCGCATCGATGAGATCGAGCGCGAAACGAAGCACGACGTCATCGCCTTTCTGACGAATCTGGCCGAGTATGTGGGGCCGTCTGCCCGCTTCGTGCATCAAGGCATGACTTCCTCGGACGTACTCGACACCTGCCTTGCCGTTCAATTGAAGCAGGCTGCCGATCTATTGCTGGACGATTTGGACAGGCTGCTGAAGGCACTGGAGAAGCGCGCATTCGAGCACAAGCTGACGCCCACCATCGGCCGCAGCCACGGCATCCATGCCGAGCCCACCACTTTCGGTCTTAAACTCGCCTCCCACTATGCGGCCTTTGCCCGGGCCAAGCAGCGGCTGGCAGCGGCCCGCGACGACGTGGCCACCTGCGCGATTTCAGGCGCTGTCGGTACCTTCGCCAACATCGATCCGCGCGTCGAGGCGCATGTCGCCCGCAAGATGGAATTGAAAGTCGAGCCGGTCTCGACGCAGGTTATTCCGCGTGACCGGCATGCCATGTTCTTTGCCGTGCTCGGTGTGGTTGCGAGTTCCATCGAAAATCTGTCGATCGAGATCCGGCACCTGCAACGCTCGGAAGTGCGCGAGGCGGAGGAGTATTTCTCGCCTGGTCAAAAGGGGTCGAGTGCGATGCCCCACAAGCGTAACCCGGTTCTGTCGGAGAACTTGACCGGCCTTGCCCGCGTCGTTCGTGCGGCGGTCAATCCGGCCCTGGAAAACGTGGCGCTTTGGCACGAGCGCGACATCAGCCATTCGTCGGTCGAACGTGTTTTCGGGCCGGACGCCACCATTGCATTGGATTTTGCACTTAACCGCCTCGTCGGCCTTGTCGAGAAGCTGATCGTCTATCCGGAATCGATGCAAGCCAATCTCGACCGTTACAGCGGGCTGGTGCATTCCCAGCGTGTCCTGCTGGCACTAACGCAGGCCGGCATGAGCCGCGAGGATTCCTATCAGGCTGTCCAGCGCAACGCGATGAAGGTGTGGCTAGAAGGCAAGGACTTCATGACGGAACTGAAGGCCGATGCCGAAGTGACCAAGCGTCTGACAATGCCGCAGATTGAGGCTTGCTTCGATCTCGACTACCATTTCAAGCATGTCGACGACATCTTCCAGCGGGTTTTCGGTCGCTCTTGATACGCTGATCGGATTTTGCGCGGCGCATCCCGTTGCCGATACGGATGCGCCGCGCGTCCTGACGCGCCTGAACTCCGGACCGGACGCCATCATCGATTGGCGCGAGCGTGGCGTGGTCGCGGTCCTGCTTGACAGCGTTACCGGCACGAATGGGGCGATTCCGGTTGAAGTGGTCGGGGCGATCGGCGGTGCCATGTCCGCGACGTTGGCGGCCGACTTGCTGACCGAAATCGACCTTCGCATGGAAAGCCTCAATGTGAAGGGGGTCGAACTCGCGATCACCGAGCCCTGGGAACCCCACCAGAATATTGCCCGGCAACGCGGCTATGTGCTTGCCTATCACGATTGCGACATGGTGTGCCGTGACGCTGCTTGGGGGCCAGACCGGCCCATTCCAGCCAGCGCCGAATGGCGCGATGCTTGGCCGGAACATGTTGAAGAGTATATCGCCGTACTGCACAGCGGTTTTTCAGACACGCCCGGCGCCTTCATCCCCAGCGCCGACGAAGTACGCCGGTATCTGCAGCAATCCGGTATTCGGGCGCGGATTCTGATTGAGAACGGCCGTGGCATCGGCTTGCTGCGTTATACGGAACCGCGCGCTTATATCAATGCGGTGGTCCGTGCCGGCAGCGAGCGCGGCCGCGGTATCGGGCAACTCATCATGGACGAAGCTCGCCGCCAGCTTGGTGACAAGAAGCCCATGCGTTTGACTGTGGTCGATACGAATACAGCGGCGATAGAGCTCTATCGCCGCTGCAATTTTGTTGTTGAAAGACGGTTGCCTGTCTTAAGCCGCAATCGCCCGGCTTAAGAGTTCACTTCCGTCATGATCTGTTGCTTCGCGGTGGCGAGCAGCTCGTCCATATGCTTGCGCAGGCGGTGCTCGCTCATTTCGACATTCTTTGCCTTGAAATCGCCCAGCACTTTTTGCAGCACATCATCGTCACCGGGTTTTTCGAAATCAGAAGCGACCACGCTCTTGGCATAGGCTTCCGCCTCGCTGCCGTCGATCCCGAGCAGCTTGGCAGCCCACAGACCCAGCAGCTTGTTGCGCCGGCTGTTTACTTTGAACTCCAGTTCCTTGTCGTGCTTGAACTTGTTCTCGAAGGCGGTCTCGCGCTCGTCGAAAGTGGTCATCCCTGTGCAATCCCTTGAAAGATTCTGAGGTATCTCAACTCGGTGGAAAAATGGTTGGCCGACGCGTTCCAGTCAAGTCTAATAGGGCGTGGCAAGTTGCCTCCGAACCCCCAATGATTTCAGCCGGTTGGGCCAATGTGTAGTGTCATCATCCTTTCCCGACCGGATCATGAATGGCCGATTCTGATCGCCGCCAACCGGGATGAGATGCACGAACGCCCCTGGCAGCCCCCCGCCCGGCATTGGCCGGACCGGCCCGAAGTGGTGGCGGGACGGGATATTTTGGCCGGAGGATCGTGGCTGGGAATCAACGATTTTGGCCTTGTGGCTGGCATTCTAAACAGGCGGAATACCCTGGGCCCGGAGTCCGGAAAGCGCTCGAGAGGGGAACTAGTGCTCGATGCGCTCGATTTTGCTGATGCCGAAGATGCGGTGGCGATGCTCCGAGAACTGGATGCATCGGCCTATCGGCCGTTCAACATGGTGCTTGCGGACAATACCCATGCCTATTGGCTGCGGAACCTGGGGACGGAAATCGAGGCGCTGCCACTGCAACCGGGGCTGTCGATGCTCACAGCTATGGATCTCAATGATCTAGGCAGTGCGAGAATTCGTCATTTTCTGCCGCAATGGCGCGCGGCTTCCGTTCCGGACCCGATAAGCGGTGACTGGGGGGAATGGGTAGGGCTCCTCCAGTCGCGCGCCTTTGAGCAAGGCGGCGATGGCTTCGATGCGATGTACATTGTATCCAATACGGGGTTCGGGACGGTTTCATCGTCGCTAATTGCCCTGCCATCGGTCGATCATGCCGAGCGCCGGCCCGTTTGGCGGTTTCTGGGTGGTCGGCCGGAGAGTCACGCCTGGCAGAAAATCGATCTCGAATGATTGATGGTTTCCCATCTTGTGCTGCCCGAGTATCTTCGATATATGTTATGTTATAACATTATATAGAAGGCCTGCGACGATGCGTTTCGTACCTCTCTTCATTTCCTTGGTCGTCTTTTGCACCAGTGCGTTGCCCGCATTTGCTGTGGAGGCGCGGCTCAAGGTCGTTGCCACGTTCAGCATCGTGGCGGACCTAACCCGTCAAATCGCCGGCGATGAAATCGATCTCGTGACCTTGGTTGGTGCAGGCGCAGACGCGCATTCGTATGAACCCACGCCTGAGGCGCAACGCGCTGTGAGCGGTGCGTCGCTCATTGTTGCGAACGGGCTCGGATTTGAGCCCTGGCTGGATCGCCTGACCGAGGCAGCGGGATTCAAGGGCAAAGTTATTGTCGCTACGAGAGGGATAGAGCCCCTGGCTTGGGCCGAGGAGGGGCATGGCGAAGGCGAGGAGGCGGGAGATGATCACGATCACGACGCCGTGGATCCTCATGCTTTTCAGGATCCCAAGCTCGTTCTTACCTATATCGACAATATTGAAGCGGGGCTGGCAATCGCCGATCCGGCCAACGCGACCACTTTCGCCACCAATGCCGAATCCTTGAAGGCGAAGTATGTGAAGCTGAATTCGGACCTTGATGCCTCTCTTGGGGCCTTGCCGCGTGAATCCAAACGAATTCTGACGTCACATGATGCCTTCCAGTATTTCGGCCATGCATACGGTATCGAGTTCGTCGGTGTGCAAGGAGTCAGTACAGATTCCGAGCCTTCCGCTCAGGATCTAAAGGAGATCGTTCGGCAGATCAAAGAGGGTGGGATCAAAGCCCTTTTTGTCGAAAACATGAGCGATCCGCGCTTTTTGGAAACAATTTCGGCTGATACTGGTGTCGCAATTGGCGGTGAACTCTATTCAGACTCTTTGTCCGATGAGTCCGGTCCGGCGCAAGACTTGCTGTCGCTCTTCCGTCACAATCAGTCAGAATTGCTCAAGGTATTGAAGTGAGTTAGTGTTCCATCGGTTTGTTGTTCCTGAGGCTAATTCGATGATATCGCGTCGCGCATTGCTGCTCGGTGCCGGTGGCAGCTTGGTTGCTTGTGGGGCGTATAGCTCTCAAGCGTTGGCTCTTTCCGAGGAGCCGATGCACCCAGAAGATCTTTCGGTGCTGACTCTGGCCTGCCAAAAGCCGGCAACCCATGTTCAGTTCTTGGCAGATGCACGTCTTGCTCTGAGTGAAGAAATCAAGCTTGGCCTTAAACCGGCGACAGCGACGGAAATGGTCGTATGTCCGCTCTGTCACTGTTCGTTTCAGGTCGTGCCGGACGTGATGTTCTAAGCTGTGCGGATAAGCTCTGCTCTCTTCGGAGTCGCGGCGGCCACTCTGGCAACGCCAGCCTTGGCTCACCCTCACGTTTTTATCGACAACCAGGTTACGTTGCTTGTGGACCGAGGTGTGCTGACCGGATTCCGCACGATATGGCGCTTCGATGAGATTTTTACGGCCGACCTCCTATCGCAATACGACCAGGACGGTGACGGGCAGTTCAGTCCTGCGGAAAGCAAGGACGTGCGGGACGGAACGTTGCCCAACCTGAAAGGGTTCCACTATTTCACCTACGCATATGTTGGGGGCGGTGACCTCGGCGTGATAGATCCGGCTGACTTCAGTGCGGACATTGTCGATGGTGTGGCCCGCTTCAATCTGGAATTTCGACTGCCGACTCCTGTCGACGCAAAGCAACAAAAAGTCGGTATCTCGGTCTATGACAACGAGTATTACGTCGAAGTGCTTTTGGCGCAGGCCGATCCGGTGAAGTTGGAAGGCGCTGGAAATGAGGCATGCAAGGCTTCCGTCAAGGATGACCAGACGCACGCATACTTCGGTGGTTTTGTTGTTCCTCAGCTGATCGAACTGAGTTGCCAATGAAGTTGCTGGGCATTCTGCTGGCGATGTTGCTTTTCTTCTCTGTCGAGGCAGTGCGTGCTGAGGAAACGGCGCAGCCTGTATCACCGTTCGGCACTGGTGCGGCGGCGAATGAGAGCACTGATGCTGGCAGCCCCAGCGCAATCGTCTTCATCGGCCGAACCTTTGTGACTTGGCAACGCGATGTCAATCGGGCGATCAACCAGCGCTTGCTCGCAATCAAGCGCGGTGACGATAACACGGCCATCTGGGCCGGAATCGGGATCGCGTTTCTCTACGGCGTTTTTCACGCTTTGGGGCCAGGCCACGGCAAGACCGTCGTCATTGGCTATTTCCTTGGTCGACATGCGCGCCCGTGGCGCGGCGTCGTTATGGCGGCGTGGATCGCGGCGAGCCACGTCGTAGGGGCAATCGCCATTGTCGGAATCGCACATCTGCTTCTATCGCGCAGTCTTGTGTCGCCAACGAACGAGTTCTTCTGGCTAAGGGCCGGCAGCTATCTGGCCATCATCGTAATTGGTCTATTGATGCTGCGGGACTGGATGCGGGGTGGGCATGCCCATGCCCATGCCCATGATTGCTCAGGCGAACATCACCATGCCCATGCGGGCGACCATGTGTGCCAAGCCGGCAACAACGAATGGTTGGATCGACGGGCGCCAATTGAGCAGCGATTGCTCGCGCTGGCTGCCGGTCTGGTACCGTGTTCGGGCGCTATCCTTATCCTCCTATTTACACTTGGAAATGGGTTGATTTTTGCTGGGCTGCTTATGTCGGCGGCCATTGCCGTGGGGATGGGGCTCACTTTGGCCGGTTTGGGGGTGGCCAGTATCCTCTTGCGCCAGCAAGTGTCGCTTCGCTTGCCGGAAGGCGGGCGCACGCAGCATTGGTTGGCTTTGACCGGTCCGGTCTTGGTCCTCATGATCGGACTTTGCCTGCTTGGGCTAACGCTCATATCCAGGTTAGTTTGGTAACATATTGAAATAAATAACTATAATTCCATTTTCTTTGATCCTCCGCAGCGGCGGTGAAGCGTTGTATTGAGCCCCCCTTGCTGCTAGAAGATGGCCGAATCTCGGTGGGCGATGGACAGTGAGTCCGGTCGGCTCGCCGCGCTCTATTGGAGATCCCCCATGTCCCGCCGGCGCCGTATCTACGAAGGCAAGGCAAAGGTCCTGTTCGAGGGCCCGGAGCCCGGCACGCTGGTGCAGTATTTCAAGGACGATGCCACTGCCTTCAATAATCAGAAGAAGGGCACCATCACCGGCAAAGGGGTGCTTAACAACCGTATTTCCGAATATCTGATGCTGCGCCTGGGCGAAATCGGCGTTCCGACCCATTTCGTGCGCCGTCTCAACATGCGGGAGCAATTGGTCCGCGAAGTCGAGATCATTCCGTTGGAGGTGGTCGTTCGGAACGTCGCCGCAGGGTCGCTCGCAAAGCGCCTTGGCATCCCCGAGGGGACCCAACTGCCGCGGTCAATCATCGAGTATTACTACAAGTCCGACGAACTCGGTGACCCGATGGTTTCGGAAGAGCATATCACGGCTTTCAATTGGGCCCTGCCGCAAGATCTCGACGAGATGCTGGCGCTGGCCCTGCGCGTGAATGACTTCTTGACCGGTCTGATGCTGGGCGTCGGATTGCGGCTGGTCGATTTCAAGCTTGAATTCGGCCGGCTCTACGAAAATGAAGAGATGCGTATCGTGCTGGCTGATGAGATCAGCCCGGACAATTGCCGGCTGTGGGACGTCAAGACGGGCGAAAAGCTCGACAAGGATAGATTCCGCCGCGACCTCGGGAATGTTGAAGAGGCCTATCAGGAAGTCGCGCGCCGTCTCGGCATTTTGCCCGAGGGTGGCCCGCGCGACATGAAGGGTCCGAGTACGATGCAATAGGGTATCGACCCGGCTGATAGGGGCGCCTTTTGGCGCCCCATTCATTCCAGGGTCAGCAGTTGATTTAGAGTTCTTTACAAAGGAAGCGTCATGAAGGCTCGCATCCATATCACCCTCAAGTCCGGCGTCCTCGATCCCCAAGGTCGTGCCATTGCAAGCGCCCTCCATGCACTCGGCTTCGACAGCGTCGATGACGTGCGTCAGGGCAAATATATCGAAGTCGATCTCAAGGAGAGCGACAAGTCGAAGGCCAAAGCAGCTGTCGATCAGATGTGCGGCAAGCTGCTGGCCAACACGGTTATCGAGAACTACGCCATTGATCTGGTGGACTGACCCATGAAGGCAGCGATCGTCGTCTTCCCCGGTTCAAATCGTGAGAACGATGCCAAGGCCGCATTGACGCAGGCGATCGGACGCGAGCCGATCATGGTCTGGCATCGCGATACTTCTTTGCCGAAGGTCGATCTGGTGCTGGTGCCCGGCGGCTTCTCCTATGGCGACTATCTGCGCTGCGGTGCCATCGCCGCCAATTCGCCGGTCCTGCGCGAAGTGAAGGCGCGAGCCGAGCAGGGCATGGCGGTCATCGGCGTCTGCAACGGCTTTCAGATCATCACAGAGGCTGGCTTGTTGCCTGGCGTTTTGTTGCGCAATGCAAATCTGAAGTTCGTCTGCCGCAATGTCGGCCTTCGCGTCGAGACATCGAACTCTCGCTTCACTTCTGCCTACAAGAAGGGGCAGGTGCTCTCAATCCCTGTGGCGCACCACGACGGCAACTATTTTGCGGATGCCAAGACGCTCGACGAGCTTGAGGCGGAGGATCGCATTGCCTTCCGCTATTGTGGTCCCGAAGGCCGTCTCGACAGCAAATACAATCCAAATGGATCAACCCGCCATATCGCGGGAATCCTCAACAAGAAGCGAAACGTCTTGGGAATGATGCCGCATCCGGAAAATGCGATCGAATCCCTGCAGGGATCGACTGACGGCAAGGGCCTGTTCCAGAGCATGGTGGAGGCCGTGTCGTGAGTGCTGAACCGAAGATCACACCGGAAATCGTCGCGGAACATGGCCTGACCGCCGACGAGTACAAATTGGTGCTGGAGATCATGGGCCGTGAGCCGACGATGACGGAGCTTGGCATCTTCTCCGTCATGTGGTCAGAGCATTGCTCCTACAAATCCTCGCGCGTCCATTTGAAGAAGTTGCCGACCAAGGCGCCCTGGGTCATTCAAGGTCCGGGTGAGAATGCCGGCGTCATCGATATCGGCGATGGGCAGGCTGCCATCTTCAAGATGGAAAGCCACAATCATCCGAGCTTCATCGAACCGTATCAGGGCGCCGCAACCGGTGTCGGCGGCATCATGCGCGACGTGTTCACTATGGGCGCGCGGCCGATCGCCAACCTCAATGCTCTGCGCTTTGGTGAACCGGGCGACCCGAAGACCAAGCATCTCATCAGCGGTGTCGTCGCCGGTATCGGCGGCTATGGCAATTGCATGGGCGTGCCGACGGTCGGCGGCGAGGTCAATTTCCATTCCAGCTATAATGGGAACATCCTCGTCAATGCCATGACGGTGGGTCTCGCGGATACGAACAAGATTTTCTATTCGGCGGCTGCCGGTGTCGGCAATCCGGTGATCTATGTCGGTGCCAAGACCGGTCGTGACGGCATTCACGGTGCCACGATGGCGTCCGCCGAGTTCACCGAGGATTCGGAAGAAAAACGCCCGACGGTGCAGGTGGGCGATCCGTTCACTGAGAAACTGCTGCTTGAGGCGTGCCTTGAGCTGATGGCAACCGATGCCATCGTTGCTATTCAGGACATGGGCGCCGCTGGCCTGACGTCTTCTTCGGTCGAAATGTCGTCGAAGGGTGGCCTCGGCATCGAGCTCGATCTCGACAAGGTGCCGGTGCGCGAAACCAAGATGACGGCCTACGAGATCATGCTGTCGGAAAGCCAAGAGCGTATGCTCATGGTCCTGAAGCCTGAGGCACGGGACAAGGCGCGCGCGATCTTCGAGAAATGGGAACTCGACTTCGCCGAGATTGGCGTGCTCACCAATTCCGGCCATCTCGTCCTGAAGAAGGATGGCAAGGTCCAGGCCGATATGCCGGTCGCACCTCTGGTCGACAAGGCGCCGGTCTATGAGCGCCCGTGGGTTCCGACCCCGGCGCAGCCCGTCATCAATGCCAAGGACGTACCGGCACCGAACGATCTGCTGGGGGCCCTGAAGACGTTGATCGGATCGCCTGATCTCGCCAGTCGTCGCTGGGTGTGGGAACAGTACGACCACCTTGTCATGGGACAGACGGCACAGCGCCCCGGTGGCGATGCAGCGGTCGTGCGCGTGCCGGGCGTCCCCGGCAAGGCGCTCGCCATGACGTCCGATTGCACACCACGCTATGTCTTTGCCGACCCGAAGCAGGGCGGCGCCCAGGCCGTTGCCGAAAGCTGGCGCAACATCACGGCGGTCGGTGCAACGCCGCTCGCGATTACCGACAACATGAATTTCGGCAATCCGCAGCGGCCCGAAATCATGGGTCAGTTCGCGCTGTCGATCGAAGGCATGGCGGATGCGTGTCGCGCCCTCGACTATCCGGTGATCTCCGGCAACGTCTCGCTCTACAACGAGACCAACGGCAAAGGCATCCTGCCGACACCCACCATCGGCGGCGTGGGGTTGATGAAGAATATCGACCGCATGGCGACGGTCGCCTTCAAGGCGGAAGGCGAAACGGTTCTGGTCCTCGGCGAAAGCAAGGGCTGGCTTGGCCAGTCCATCTATCTGCGTGAAACGCAGGGTCGGGAGGAGGGCGCTCCGCCCCCGGTCGATCTGGCGGCCGAGCGTCGCAATGGCGATTTCGTTCGCGGGTTGATTGCTGCTGGTGAAATTGTGACCTGCCACGACATTTCCGACGGTGGCCTTCTCGTTGCCGTGGCCGATATGGCGATGGCGGGCGGGGTCGGTGTCACGCTGACAACGCCGCAGGGTGATGTGCCATCGCATGGCTATTGGTTTGGCGAAGACCAGGCGCGTTACGTGATCGCGGTGCCAGCCACGGCGGCAGCCAGTATCGAGGCGAAGGCCAAAGCGGCGGGCGTGCCGGTTGAAAATATCGGGCTGACCGGCGGTGTGGATGTGATTCTTGATGGGCGCAAAATGCCGATCCAGGATCTGAAGCAGTCTCATGAAGCATTTTTGCCGACCCTCATGGGCGCGGCCTGAGTTACGGGAGTTCCAGTCATGGCGATGGAAGCCAGCGAAATCGCACGCCTCATCAAAGAGGCGCTACCCGATGCGGAAGTGACGATCGAGGATCTGCGCGGCGACGGCGACCATTACGCCGCGCAGGTCATCTCGGCGGCTTTCGTCGGCAAGTCGCGCGTGCAGCAGCACCAGATCGTCTATGCCGCCCTGCGCGGCAAGATGGGTGACGAGTTGCACGCTCTGGCGCTGCAGACGTCAGCGCCGCTGGCATAGGCCACCACGAGACCCGCATCCCGGCTTTCACGCCGGTCATGCTGGCACCATTTACCGGTGCGCACGCCATCTGGCTGGAGCGAAGCAGCTTGGGGGATTTCCTGGACGGTCTGGCGCTGCAACGGGTCATGATCGCAGGTCTTGGAACCATAACCACAAATCCATTGTTGATTTGACGATGGTCCTTTTTCGCCGCCATTCGGCTGAGGTTTGAGATCTTTTCCCTCGCGCCCCTGCTGAGGCGGCGGCAAAATGCAGCACGGTCCGCAGGGCAGGTACTCAGCCTCGACAATTGACATTCATTTGGAATGCCGCCATATCGCGATCAAGGACAGCAAAGGATCCAAGCCATGAGCGACAATCCCGTTTTCGACCGTATCCGCGACGATATCGGCAGCAATGACGTGGTGCTTTACATGAAGGGAACCCCCGTATTCCCGCAATGCGGCTTCTCTGCCGCCGTGGTACAGGTGCTGAGCCATCTGGGCGTGAAGTTCAAAGGGATCGACATCCTGCAGGATCCGAGCCTGCGCCAGGGCGTGAAGGAATTCACCAACTGGCCGACCATTCCTCAGCTCTATGTGAAGGGCGAGTTTGTCGGCGGCTGCGACATCATCCGTGAGATGTATGAGTCCGGTGAACTGCAGCAGCTTTTCAAGGATAAGGGTGTCGCGTCGAGCCAGGCGGCCTGAGCCAAGGCACTTCAAGCCACATCTGACAAAATCGATTATGGCCGTCCCGCCGCGCGGGGCGGCCATTTTCTTTTGTGTGATTGGACCGGACGGTCAAATCCACATCGATTCCACGAATTTCGCACAATTGGCTTGCGAACCCGAAACGCCTATGGCTAAATTTTCAAACTAATACACAGCGCCCCGGCGAACGGGGCCAGTTGAGGCAAATCGGGAGACGTGGAATGACGATGACCTTCCGCCGCAAGGCGATGGGTGCCGCATTGGCCTTGGCCATCGGTGCCGGATTTGGTGCAATGCCCGCCACGGCCGAAGGGCCGGAAAGCACTGACCCAATCAAGATCGCACTCTTTGACTGGACGAGCGTCAATCTGAACGCGACCATCCTGTCGAAGATCCTGAAAGCGCATGGTTACAACACCGAATTGGTGACGTCGGACTATTTGGCGAGCATCCAGACCGGCTTGCGTACCGGCGATCTGACGATCGGCATGGAATATTGGGATACGACGGCGCGCGAAGCGATGGCCGATGCCGACGCCAGCGGCCAGACTGAGAATCTCGGTCCGATCGGCCCCAAGGCCAAAGAGGAATGGTGGTATCCCGAGTACATGAAAGAAAAGTGTCCGGGCCTGCCGAACTGGGAAGCGCTCAAGAATTGCGCCGAAGCCTTCTCAACCCCTGAAACGGCACCCAAGGGCCGTTACCTTGGCGGTCCGGTCACCTGGGGCGGCTTCGACGATGAACGTGTTGAAGCACTCGACCTGCCGTTCGAGGTCGTGCATGCCGGTACCGATGCCGCCATGTTTGCCGAACTTGAATCCGCTTATCAGCGCAAGGCGCCGATCATCTTGTGGATTTACACGCCGCATTGGGCGCCGGCCAAGTACAAGGGCGAGTGGGTGCAATTCCCCGAATGGACGCCGGAATGCTACAGCGACCCGGCCTGGGGAACCAACCCTGACAAGGCGTACGATTGCGGCAAGCCGCACGGCGAGATCTACAAATACTCTTGGAAGGGTTTTGCGGAAAAATGGCCGCTCGCCCACAAGATCGCCAAGAACATGAAGTTCTCCGACGATGAGATGAACGCGCTGATTGGCCAAGTCGACCTCGACAAGAAGTCCCTGGACGAAGTGGCGGATGCGTGGATCGCAGCCAATCAGGACAAGATCAAGCAGTGGGCTGAGTAAGCCCGGTTCCCTAGACTGGCCGGGCCCGTTCCGCGAAACGGCCCGGCCATTTCTTTGCTTGGAAGTACGCATTCTCGGATTTGAACATGGGACGGAACAATGGGCCGACGGACAATTCAGACAGGCGGCCGTCGGCTGGCATAGATGAAGAGCGCCGGGTAAAGCTCTCTTGCCAGAATGTTTGGAAGCTGTTCGGGAACGGGTCCGAACGGCGGTTCGATGCTGCCGATCTGGCCCGAAAGAATTCTGAGGAGCTGGGCGCACAAGGGTTGATGGCAGCGGTCCGCGACGTGACGCTGGATGTTCGCGAGGGTGAGATATTCATCCTGATGGGTCTCTCAGGTTCCGGCAAATCAACACTGTTGCGCTGCCTCTCGCGTCTTATCGAACCATCAGCCGGGGCCGTGATGTTCGATGGCGTGAACCTGCTGGACGCAGCACCTCAGGATCTGATCGAGATTCGCCGTCACAAGATGGGCATGGTCTTCCAGCATTTTGCCCTGCTGCCGCATCTCACTGTGATCGACAATGTGGCCTTCCCGTTGTCGTTGCAACGGGTCGGCAAGAGCGAGCGGATGCAGCGTGCTCAAGAGGTGTTGGAACTCGTCGGCCTTAAAGGCAAAGAGCTTAGATTCCCGAGGCAACTTTCCGGCGGTCAGCAGCAACGTGTCGGCATTGCGCGATCGCTCGCCGCAAATCCGGAACTCTGGTTCCTCGACGAGCCTTTCTCGGCACTCGATCCGCTCATCCGCCGGGAGATGCAGGTTGAATTGCAGCGGCTGCAGAGCGTACTGAAGAAGACGATCGTCTTCGTCACGCACGATTTCGACGAAGCCATCCGACTCGCCGACCGCATTGCCATCATGAAGGATGGTGCCGTCGTACAACTAGGAACACCGGAAGACCTGGTGCTCAACCCGGCCACCGACTATGTCGCCGAATTCACTGGCGACGTCGACCGGGCCAAGGTGGTCAGCGCTGGTCGTGTCATGCGCCCCCTGAGCGGCGTCGCCCTCGCTGGCGAGGTCAATGAACGAGACAAGATTGTCGCGATTGCGCCACGGATCATCGGTGCAGGCCAAGCCTTTGCGGTGTGCAACGCCTCTGGTGAGGCCTTGGGTGAGATAGATCCGGAAACCGTTCTCGGCATCCTTCTTGAGCGTGGTTCACGGCAATGAGTGTCGAAACGGCCGCGGGCGACATCGCCATTCGCCGCTCAAGTTGGCCGCTCATTTGGTTGGGCTTTGCTGTAGCCATTCTCATCGTCTGGCTCTTGCGCGACAGCTTGGGAGCGCTGGTCAAGTATCCGGACAAGCTGGAGCTCAATCTGGCAAAATGGATTGGCTTGGGTGCCAAATGGTTGGTGTCCCAGATTGACTTCGTCACGCGCGCTCTGGCGGGGGTGATCGAACTGCCGCTCAAAGCCGCCATTGCCCTGCTTGCAAAGGGCGTCCTGGCGCAGAACGACGCGATTCTATTTCCCCGCCTCTCATGGGTTGGAATAATCGGCGCTGCCGCGCTGGCTGGCTATGCCTATGGCGGCATTCGCACCGCGCTGACGGCATTTGGTTGTTTTCTCTACATTGCGCTCTTCGGCCAGTGGGACAGCGCCATGCTGTCCTTGGCCTCAGTCATCATCTGCGTGCCGGTAGCCGCCGCTTTCGGATTGGCCCTGGGTATCGCCTCGTTCCGCTATCCTCGCATTGCAATATGGGTTGTCCAGCCAATGCTGGATCTCATGCAGACGATGCCGACATTTGCCTATCTGGTGCCGGTACTGTTGCTGTTCGGCTTCGGACCGGTGCCGGCGCTGGTGGCGACGGTTATCTTTGCGGCACCTCCCATGGTCCGGGCGACCGTGCTGGCGCTGAGGCACGTTCCCGACGAAGTCATGGATTTCGGCAACATGGCCGGCTGCACGCCGCACCAGAAATTGTGGCGCATCATGTTGCCCACCTCGCGTGCCATGCTGATGGTGGGCGTCAATCAAGTCATCATGATGACGCTCAATATGGTCATCATTGCCTCCATGATTGGCGCGGGTGGCCTTGGCTTCGACATTCTCCTTGCCTTGCGCCAGGGCGATATCGGCCGTTCGGCCGAAGCTGGGCTTGCGATCGTCACATTGGCGGTTGCTCTTGATCGCATCAGTCAGGCGGCCGCCCAGGAACGCGCGCGGAGCGTGAGGCTTGTTGGTGAGTCCTTTGCGAAACGTCACCCGATTTTGATGGTAGGTCTCGTCTGGCTCGCGGCGACAACCCTGCTCAGCCTGTTCGTGCCCGCGTTTGCAAAAGTACCTGACGCGATAACGTTGTCTGTCGGCGGGTCGCTTGATGCCTTCGTGAAATGGATCAACGTCAACTTTTTCGATTTCATTGAAGCGATGCGCACTTGGCTTCTGCTCAACGTGATGAACCCGGTGAAAATCGGACTATTGACCGCACCTTGGGTCACAATCTGGGGGGCGCTGGTGCTTGCTGGCTGGCAGCTCGGTGGGCGCAAGCTGGCACTCCTGGTCGCTCTTCTCATCGCTTTCATGCTCGTGGCCGGGCAGTGGGAAAAGACCATGATCTCTGTCTATCTCTGCGGCATATCAGCCATCATAGCGGCATTGATCGGCATACCGATCGGTGCCTGGGCGTCCCGCAGCGATTGGGCAAATCGTCTTGTCACGCTGATTGTCGACACGCTGCAAACGATGCCGACCTTCGTCTATCTGATCCCGGTCGTCATGCTGTTCCGGGTGGGCGATGTCACCGCGATGATCGCTATCGTCTCCTTCGCCGTGACACCGGCCATTCGCTATACGGCCCACGGTCTGCGCAATGTCTCGCCACAGGTAATCGAAGCTGCACGGGCCATGGGGTGCACGCCGCGGCAGATACTGTGGCGCGTCCAGGTTCCGCTCGCATTGCCGGAAATCATGTTGGGCATCAACCAGGTCATCCTCCTGGCGCTCAGCATGCTTGTCATCACGGCGTTGGTGGGGACACGGGACCTTGGTCAAGACGTTTACATCGCCCTTACCAAGGCGGATCCGGGAAAAGGGATCGTTGCCGGCCTGTCGGTGGCGTTCCTCGGCATTGTCCTTGATCGGCTTGTTGCAGCCGGCGCGATGCGGGCAAGAGAACGGCTGGGCCTACAGGCCGTTGGCCAGCACATCTAGAGGGACTGGAATCATGTCGAATGATATTGAAGCCCTTTCCGACCTCCGCCTCAATCCGCGGCAGGCGCGGATCATGGAAGTGCTTCGGCGCGAGCGACTGCTGGCCGTCACGCAACTTGCCGAAACCCTTGATGTTTCGGGTGAAACGATTCGGCGCGATCTACGGCTTCTCTCGGCCAAGGGGTTGGTGGAGAAGAGTCACGGCAATGTGCGCTGGCGGGATCGCAGCGACGATCAGCCGCTGCAGCGGCGCATGCTCGACAACATGGCCGGCAAGCAGGCGATTGCCCGCGCTATCGCCGACGAAATCAGTGATGGCGAGTCAGTGTTTCTGGATACCGGGTCGACGAACACGTACGTGGCTCAAGCATTGAAAAGCCGACGCCATTTGACGGTCGTGACCAATTCGGCGCCGATCGCGCAACATCTCAGCACCGGCGAAGGCAATCGCGTCTACCTTGCAGGTGGAGAGCTGCGCGCCGACGACAGCGCCGCCTTCGGCCCGGCGGCCATTGCTTTCCTCCAGCAATTCATGGTGAAGACAGCAATCATCAGCGCATCCGGTTTGGATCCGGCTCTGGGTATTATGGACAATCATCTGTGCGAGGCGGAAGTCTCGCGGTCCGTACTGGGTCACGCCGAGCGGGTGATCGTGGGCGCCGATTACACCAAGTTCGGGCGCCACTGCCTGGTTGCGGCCTTCGGCTTCGATGTCGTCGATCTCCTCGTAGCTGACCAGATGCCGACCGGCCAACTCGGTGAGGCGATCGAGCGTCACGATGTTGAGGTCTTCATCGCCGAGATGGCTCAATAAGAAAACAGATCAACAATTACTGTCAGGACGGAGTGGGTTCAGAAGATGAGCGGTCGTCAGCATGCGGAAATTCTCATCATTGGCGCCGGTATCATCGGCTGCTCGATAGCCTATCATCTGACTCGGATGGGCAAGAAGGATGTCGTGATTCTGGAGAAGAGCGGCATCACGCATGGCGCCACATGGCATGCCGCGGGCCTCGTGGGGCAGTTGCGATCGTCCCGCAACGTGACCCGGATGCTGCGGCATTCGGTCGAGCTTTACGACAAGCTCGAAGCCGAGACGGGCATGGCGATCGATTGGAAAAAGTATGGCAGCCTTCGTCTTGCCTGCTCGACCGAACGTGAAATGGAAAACAAGCGTTC
This sequence comes from Dongia sp., assembly GCF_041910485.1. GTDB lineage: Bacteria > Pseudomonadota > Alphaproteobacteria > Dongiales > Dongiaceae > Dongia. The sequence goes on along the minus strand of NZ_JAYRQR010000047.1, from coordinate 27,716 downwards.
CCTCACCATGGCCAAGAGTTTTGGCCTCGAAATGCAGGAATTGTCGCCGAAGGAAGCACAGGACCTCTTCCCGATCATGAGCACGGAGGATGTGCGCTCTGCCGTCTACATCCCTTCCGACGGATATATCGATCCATCGGGCGTCTGCCAGGCTCTTGCCAAGGGCGCCAAGGATAAGGGCGCCCGCATCATCGTCGGCGAGCGTGTCACCGGCATGACGGTGGAGAACCGGCGCGTGACCACGGTCAAGACCGACAAGGGCGAATGGACTTGTGACCTTGTTGTCAACTGCGCCGGCATGTGGGGGCATGAGGTGGGGGAACTTGCCGGTGTCCGTATCCCCAGCTTCGCCGTCGAGCATCAGTATCTCCTCACCGATCCCTTGCCGGACGTGCCGAAGAAAATGCCGACCATGCGCGACCCGGACCATCTGGTCTATTACAAGCCTGAGGTGCGCGGTCTCGTGATCGGTGGCTATGAGCCCGACACGCTGCCATTTTCCCCAGGCGGCATTCCGAGGCATTTCGCGCAGGAGCTGCTGCCCGGCAATTTCGAGCGGTTCGAGATGCTGGCGAAGCTGGGTGGTAAACGGACTCCCATCATCAATACCGTCGGGGTGCGGGAACTCATCAACGGTCCGATTCCATATTCGGCGGATTCCGATTTTGTGATGGGCAAGTCGCCGGAGCTGGACAATTTCTTCGTCTCGGCTGGTTTCCTCTACGGCATCGCCGCCGGTGGCGGTGCCGGCCGGATGATGGCGGAATGGATCGTTGACGGGTCGCCCAGCCTCAATCTTTGGCCGCTCGATGTGCGGCGCTTCAATTTCCATCACAATACGCGCCATTTCATGTATCCGCGCGCCGTGGAGCTCTATGGCCATCATTACAAGCTGCATCGCCCAGGCGACGAGCATGAGACGATGCGCGGCATCCGGCGTTCGCCGCTTTACGAGACGTTGAAGGCGCGGGGTGCGGTGTTTGGGTCACGTGGCGGCTGGGAGCGGCCGAACTGGTTTGCGCCGGCTGGCGTCAAACCGGTGGATGAACCGGCTTTCGATCGCGCCAAGACCAACTGGTTCCAGCATGTGGGGGCCGAGCATAAGATTGTGCGTGGCGGTGTGGCGCTCATCGACCAGACCTCGTTTGCGAAGTTCGAAATCATCGGACCCGGTGCGGCGGCAGCATTGCAGAAGCTGGCTGTGTCGGACATGGACAAGCCCGTCGGCAGCACCGTTTATACCCAGCTGTGCAATGAGAAAGGCGGGATCGAAAGTGATCTGACCTTCTCGCGCCTGGCCCTGGACCGGTTCTATTTCGTCACCGGCAGTGCCTTTGGCCTGCATGACAAGCAGTGGATCGAAAGCCATCTGCCGCGTGACGGATCGGTACAGATCGTCGACGTGACGTCTGCGCGCGCCGTCATCAACATCTGCGGACCTAAATCGCGAGATGTCTTGGCGGAAGTGGCCGAGGAGGATGTTTCCAACGCGGCCTTTCCTTTCTCTACATGCCGTCAAATCACGGTGGGTGCGGCGCCGGTCCTTGCCATTCGCATCGGCTATGTGGGCGAGTTAGGTTGGGAGCTGCATGTCCCGACCGAATATGCCGCCCATGTCTATGAGGTGCTGCGGGCGGCCGGTGAGAAGCACAACATTGCCGACGTGGGTTACCGCGCCATCGACTCCCTGCGCATGGAGAAGGGCTATCTCTATTGGTCGTCCGACATTACGCCGGACTATACGCCGTACGAAGCCGGTCTGGGCTTCCGCGTCAACCTGAAGAAGGGCGACTTCATCGGCCGTGGGGCTTTGGCCAAACAGAAGGAAGCCGGCATCAAGCAGAAGCTTTGCACCTTCACTTTGGAGAAGCCGTTGCCGCTCTATGGTGGCGAAGCTGTCATTCATAATGGCAAAGTGGTCGGCGTCACCACCAGCGGCAATTTCAGCTACACCTATGGCAAGTCGGTTGCCTACGCCTACCTGCCGATCGAAATGAGTGTGGTCGAGGATTTCACCGTTGAATCGTTTACTGAGCAATCTGGGGCGAAACGGCATGATGGGCCGCTCTATGATCCCAAGAACGAACGCCTGAAGGCGTGAGGGGGCGAGGATGCAGGACGAAAAGATCATCGGCGATGCCATGCGCCGTATTCCCTTGCTGGCTGGACTCGGTGTCGGCGACATCACTGCAGAAAGGCTTGGGGGCCTCACCAATCGCAACTACCTTTTGGGCACGCCCAAGGGGAAGTTCGTTCTGCGCATTCCGGGCGAAGGCACCAGCGAGTATATTTCTCGGCACAATGAGGCACATGCTGCGCAGGTAACGTCGGATATCGGCGTCAACGCGCCGCTGGTCTATTTTGATGAGAGCGATGGCGTGCAGCTGGCGGGCTTTATCGAAGGGGCCCAGACGATGAATGTCGAGCGCTTCAAGGACCTGGGCTCCGTGCGGCGCTCGGCCGAAGCGTTGCGCAAGGTACACGGGAGCGGGAAGAGCTTCCTCAACCGTTTCGAACTCTTCCAGATGATCGATGAGTATCTTGCCATTCTGGAAAAGAAATCGGCGCCGCTCCCCGATGGCTATCACGATGTGAAGCGGGAGGCGGAAAGTGTGCGCAAGGCACTTGGTGCGCGGCCGCTTCCGATCGTCCCCTGCCATTGCGATCCGCTGGCGGAGAATTTCCTGGATACCGGGCGTGCCGTGCATGTGATCGATTGGGAATATGCCGGGAACAATGACCCGATGTGGGACCTGGGCGATGTCTCCGTCGAAGCGGCCTTCGGGCCGGAGCAGGACGAGGTCCTGCTCGAAGCCTATTTCGGTGGGCGTGTTCCTGCGGGCGATCGGGGGCGCATGGTTCTCTACAAGGCGATGTGCGACCTCCTTTGGACGCTGTGGGGCATCATCCAGCACGTCAACCAGAATCCGGCGGATGATTTCTGGGCCTATGCGGTCACGCGGTTTGAACGGTGCAAGAAATTGATGGGCAGTACCGGGTTCGGTGGGCATATCCAGGCCGTCGTCGACGGCTAAGGCATGCCGCTGCCGCAGGTCTGAATATACGTCAACAGCCTTGTCTTTTGTGCCGGCTTGCTCTCTCCTGGGCGCCAAGTAAACCAAGGTTTCGGGATAGCCGGCATGGACGATCGGGTTTCACCGCGAAAGGCTGCCATCGCAGCGCGCGTGTTTGATGATGGGCTTTTGGCCGAAGAGGCGCCGCTTATCGGCGTCATTGATACCGATGCGCTCTACAGCACGATCAACAATCTGCGGGCGAGCTTTCCCAATTTCTTCACCCACGCCTTCGCCGCCAAGGCGAACACCATGCCTGCTGTCCTCGACATGATACGGCGCTGGGGCATGGCCTGCGAAGTGGCGAGCCCCGGCGAATACCAGGCTGCTGTGCAAGCAGGCTTTACCGGTGGCGAGATCGTGTTCGACAGTCCCGCCAAGACGAATTGGGAAATTGATGCTGCGCTTTCCCACGGCGCGACCTTGAACATCGACAATTTCCAGGAACTGGCCCGGGTCGATGGCTGGCTCGCGAAGAAATCGTCGCGCTCGATTATCGGCCTGCGCATCAATCCGCAGGTGGGCGGCGGTGCCATTGCGGCCATGAGCACGGCAACATTGAGCTCTAAGTTCGGCATTGGGCTTGAGGATGGCGACAATCGGCAAAGGCTCTTCGATGCCTATGCGGCGCGACCCTGGCTGACGGCGCTTCACACCCATGTCGGTTCGCAGGGGTGTCCCCTCGACCTCATTGCGGCTGGTATCGCCAAGACGTTCAATCTGGCGCGCGAGATCAACACGCGGCTCGGCCGCAAACAGATCACGACGGTCGATATCGGCGGTGGCCTGCCGGTGAATTTCGCCAGTGAAGAAGTGACGCCGACCTTTGCCGACTATGTCGCGGTGCTGCGGCAGGCCGTGCCCGATCTCTTTGCCGGCGAGTTTCGGATCATCACCGAATTTGGCCGTGCCGTCCTCGCCAAGGCTGGCTTCATTCTGGCGCGCGTCGAGTATACGAAGGAGCAGGGCGGGCATCCGATCGCCATCACCCATGCCGGCGCACAAGTGGCTACGCGCACCGTCTTCATGCCCGAAATGTGGAAGCTCCGTGTCTCGGCGCTCGATGCGCGCGGCCGACCGAAGAGCGGTGCCAAGATTGCCCAGGACGTCGCCGGGCCATGTTGTTTCGCCGGTGATGTCGTAGCCCATGCGCGACCCTTGCCGCTGCTGGAACCGGGCGATTTCGTCATGTTGCACGACACCGCCGCCTATTACTTCTCGACCCCCTTCGTCTACAACAGCCTGCCGGCCATCCCCGTTTATGGGATATCGGGCGCCGACGGCGCGCTGGAAGTCACCGAATTGCAGAAGGGCGGAACGCTCAGTTTCTAACGGGCGACCACCAGCAGCCCGGACACGATCAGCGCGATGCCGATGGCATGGCGCCAGCCGACACTTTCGCCGAAAAAGAACGCAGCGCTGAGCGGGACCAGAACGAAGCATAGCGCATTGAAGAGAACCGCGGTCGACAGCGGCACGCGTTGCAGGATGGCAACCCAGAGGACGGTGGCGACGCCATAGAGGATCAGTGCCATCCACAGCCAATGATTTGTGATGAGGAGGCGCACATCGCCGATGCCACTGATGGTGCTCGAACTCTGCGCCGCCTTCTTGAACAGCAATTGTCCCGACGACAGGATCGCGACATAAAGGCCCAAGGCGGCCAGCATTTCCTTGCCGATCACGGCGTTCCCCCAACACGACGCTTGCTGGGGCGGAGTCTGAAGGAAGGGTGGTTCCGCCGCAAGCCGCGTTTAGGAGGCGGGGAGGGGTGCTGCCGCCGGGCTTTCCGCCGTCGTCGGCACGCAGGCGCGGATCGCCGCATCGGCGCGGTGCCAATTGTCCCGCGCCATGTCCGGGAAGACCCCGCTCACCTGATGCGTCGGCCAATAGAGGTCGCCGTTATAGAACTTCACCAGTGACTTGTTGTTGGGATGCGGCTCGACCGTGACGAAGGCGATGAGGCCGCCGCGCGGTGCATAGACGCTGATCTCCGCCTTCGGCCCGAAGAAAAGCAGGTCAGGGGCGGCCCCCCGGAACTCGTTGGCCAGAGCCTGGGCGAGGCAATTGGCCATGGTTTCCGGCGATTGGTCGACCCGGGCGGTGATGTCCGGCTTGGCGAGCATGTCGGTCGAGGTGCAGGCGGCGGTGCCCAGCAGCAGGACCAGGGAAGCGAGCAGGGGACGCATGGACGGTTCCTCGGCAGAAAGTTTGTCCCCAACGAAGCATGCGGCATGCCAGCGTGGGAGTGAAAGGCGGGCTGCCCTTATCCCTTTGATATCTCTTTAACTATTTTACAGATAGCGTTGTAGGAATGAGATGCTGCCCGCTTCGTCGGGTATGCGGCACGCAAATGAGGGGTTGCCGTGACGGTGTATGTGTCGATTTTGCCGGGTTCCCGACTGCGGCAGATCCTTCAATGGGGTGTTTCATGTGCCGTTGGCTGACCTATTGCGGCGAGCCGATCTACCTCGACAGCGTGATCTTCGAGAAAGAGAACTCGCTCATCCACCAAAGTCTCAATGCGCGCCGCAGCCACGTCACCACGAATGGGGATGGATTCGGCATCGGCTGGTATGCCGAACGGCCGGTTCCGGGGACCTACCGGGACATCCTGCCGGCCTGGAACGATGCCAATCTTCGCTCGATCGCGCATCAGATCCGCTCCGGCCTGTTTCTGGCGCATGTCCGCGCTTCGACCGGCACGGCGACATCGCGGGCCAATTGCCATCCCTTTGCCCACGGCAAATGGCTGTTCATGCATAACGGCCAGGTCGGCGGCTACGACCGCATCCGCCGCAAGCTGGAGGCTCTGGTCGACGATGCCTATTACGTGCATCGTCTGGGGACGACCGACAGCGAACTCATTTTCTACCTGATGCTCTCTCTGGGGCTCGATCGGGACCCGCTGGCGGCCGCGCAGAAAGCAATGGGGCTCGTGGTCGGCTTGATGCGCGATGCCGGTATTGCCGAGCCGCTGCGCTTTACTTCCGTCTTCACCGATGGCGCCGGAATCTACGCGGTCCGATTTGCCACCGACGAGGCGCCGCCCTCGCTCTTCTGGCGCTATGAGAACGACCAGTTGCTGATCGTCTCCGAACCGCTCGATGACGACCAGCGTTGCTGGCACGAAGTGCCGGCTGGGCAGATGATGGTGACCGAGCGCAACACAAGGGTCGACATGGTGCCGTTCCTGCCGGCTTGAGCCCAATAAAACAAACGGGTCGGAAACCTTGTGGCTTCCGACCCGTTCGAATTGGCTCCTCGAGCTGGACTCGAACCAGCGACCTGCGGATTAACAGTCCGACGCTCTACCGACTGAGCTATCGAGGAATAAACGCTGCCCTCGACCGCGAGGTCCGGCGCGTTGGGCCAGCATATAGCAGAAGCCCCGCGCCGATGCCAAGACCTTTCTTCATCTTTTAGCTGGGCTGCAACAGGCTGATTTCAATACGAATTTTACGGCAGCGAATTGTCGCACCAATCCCCTGCGGGGGTTGACAGGGGCGCTTCGATCCCTAATTCTCCGGCGCCAATTCCATTTCAAATCAGTGATGTCCGGGCCGCCATGTCCGGGCATGTCAGTCATCGGAGATTCCATGAAGGCCGTCATTCTGAGCGCGGGCCAAGGTTCGCGACTGTTGCCGTTGACCGAAGGTCGGCCGAAATGCCTGTTGCCGCTCGGCGACAAGACGCTGATCGAATGGCAGATCTGGGCGCTGACTCAGGGCGGCGTCGACGATATCGCCGTGGTCGTCGGCTATCATGCGCAGGATGTCGTGGCGCTCCTGAAGAAGCTCGAAGGGCCGAAGCTGAAGATTCGCACGATCTACAATCCCTTCTACAAGCTCGCCGACAACCTCGCCTCCTGCTGGATGGCGCGGCACGAGATGAACAAGGATTTCGTCATCCTCAACGGCGACACGGTGATCGAACCGAAGATCTTCCAGAAGCTGATGTCGAGCCCCGCCGCGCCGATCACTGTCACGATCGACAAGAAGGAATCCTACGATTCCGATGATATGAAAGTGCATTTGAAGGGCACGCGGCTCCTTGAGATCGGCAAGACCCTGCCCGCCGAGCGCACCAACGGCGAATCGATCGGCATGCTGCTTTTCCGTGGCGAAGGCCCGAAGCTCTTCACCGACACGCTCGATACGCTCATGTACACGCCGGAAGGGGTGAAGTGGTGGTATCTGCGCGCGATCGGTCAGATCGCCGAGCACCATCAGGTCGAGACCTGCAACATCGAAGGCAGCCTCTGGGGCGAAGTCGATTTCCCGGCCGACCATGCCCGCGTTTCTCAACTCGTGACTGAGTTCTGAAGATCCGGCGCGACCGCTGAAAGGCGGTTGCGATCAGACTTGCAAGTCAACCCAGATCGGCGTGTGGTCGCTGGGCTTTTCCTTGCCGCGCGGTGAGCGGTCGATCTCGCAGGCAGCGAGGCAATCGGCCGCCTGCGGTGACAGAAGCAGATGGTCAATGCGCAGGCCGTTATCGCGCTGCCACGCGCCCGCCTGATAGTCCCAGAACGTATAGCGATGCCCCTCGGGATGCAGATGCTGGAAAGCGTCCGTATAGCCGAGGTTGAGGATCTCCCGGAACTTCGCCCGTGTCTGCGGCCGCGCCAGCGCATCCTCCGCCCAAGCGGCGGGATCATAGACATCGCGATCGGTCGGAATGACGTTGTAATCGCCGCCAAGCACCACCGGCTCTTCCAGCTTCAGCAGTGCAGCAGCGTGCCGCTTCAGATGCGTCATCCATTCCAGCTTGTATGGATACTTTTCGCTTTCGACCGGATTGCCGTTAGGCAGGTAGATCGTGGCGACCCTGATCTGATTCCATTTCCCGGGCGAAGGCACGTCGACCAAGGCTTCCAGATAACGCGCCTGCTCGTCCGCTTCATTTCCGGGCAGACCCTTCTGCACCACCTTGAACGGCGTCTTCGACAGGATGGCGACGCCGTTATAGGTCTTCTGGCCAAGCGCCTCGGTGTGATAGCCCAGCGCCTCGATTTCTAGGCGCGGAAACTCGGCCGTCGTGCATTTGATTTCCTGGAGGAGGGCGACGTCGGGCGATGCGGCCTTCAGCCAATCGGTGACGTTCGCCAGCCGCGCGCGCAGCGAGTTGACGTTGAAGGTCGCGATCTTCAAGGGATGCGTCGGATCAGACGGAGAAGGAATTGCCGCAGCCGCAGCTAGATGCCGCGTTGGGGTTCTTCACCTGGAACGAGGCCCCGACCAGATCCTCGACGAAGTCGATCTCGGAACCCGTCAGCAGGTCGAGCGACGTATCGTCGATCACGACCCTGATGCCGTTCCGCTCGAACAAGTGGTCGTCCTGCTGTGCCGATTTGTCGAAGGAGAAACCATACTGAAAGCCAGAGCAGCCGCCGCCCGACACCGACAGGCGGAGCATCAATTCTTTGTCGCCTTCCATCTCGATGAGCTGGGCGATGCGGCGGGCAGCGTTTTCGCTGACGGTCACCTGGCGCTCGGCACTCATGGCATCGGTCATTTGGGTCACTCGGATCTTGGCTGAACTTGGTGGATTATCTAGGTGAGCCACCTGGAAAGTCAAACGCCGTCAACGCATGGCTGGCATCTATGCCCTTACGACGGTTGTGTTTTTTCATCTGCCCAACCTATTTCTGCAATAGTCATGCGTCTTGGCCCCTGATAGGGTCCGATCATGACTTTTGCAGCTAATACTCCTGCATCCTTCGCCTGTGATCCGGCTGCAACCCGCGGTCGCCGCCTGCCTGAGAGCGAGAGCCCGATGCGTTCGGTCTACCAGCGCGACCGGGACCGGGTCATCCATTCGGCGGCCTTCCGGCGCCTGAAGCACAAGACGCAGGTCTTCGTCTATCACGAGGGCGATCACTACCGGACCCGGCTGACCCACAGTCTGGAGGTGGCTCAGATCGCGCGGACCATCGCACGGGTGCTCGGCCTCAACGAGGACCTCGCCGAAGCGCTGGCGCTCGCGCACGATCTCGGCCATCCACCCTTTGGCCATGCGGGCGAGGACGCGCTTGCCGCCTGCATGGCGGATCTGGGTGGCTTCGATCACAATGAACAGACATTCCGCGTGCTCACGTCGCTCGAGCGCCGCTACGCCACCTTCGACGGGCTCAACCTGACGTGGGAGATGCTGGAAGGGATCGTCAAGCACAACGGCCCGCTTCGGGGACCCCATGCCGGTGCGCGCAGCCTCGCGCATGGTGTGCCGGCAACGATTGCTGCGTTCGATCGCGATTGGCCATTGGATCTCGACGGCTTTGCCTCGGCCGAGGCCCAGGTGGCGGCCCTTTCCGACGACATCGCCTACAACAATCACGATATCGACGATGGGCTTCGCGCCGGTCTGTTCGGCATCGATGATCTGCGCGACGTGCCCCTCGCTGGTCCGGTCTTTGCCGAGGTGGCGGCCCTCTATCCCGGGCTGGAAGCGACGCGCATGATCCACGAATCCGTCCGCCGAATGATCAATGTGATGGTCAGCGACGTGATCACGGAAAGCCGGACCCGGATCGCCCGTGCGGCCCCAGCCACCGTTGCCGATATCCGTTCGCTTGCGGAACCGGTCATCTCCTTCTCTGAAACGATGCGTGCGCATGATGCCGGATTGAAGCGTTTCCTGTTCCAGCGCATGTACCGGCATGAACGCATCAACCGGACCATGTCCCAGGCCAAGCGCGTGGTGGCCGACCTTTTCGACCGGCATCTCGACGAACCTGAGCTGCTGCCGCCTGAATGGTCCAAGGGCGCGCTTGGTGCCGCCCGTCCGCAGCAGGCGCGGGTGGTGGCGGACTACATTGCTGGCATGACCGACAAATTCGCCCTCGAATGCCACGAGCGATTGTTCGGATCCAGCTTGCTTGTTTCAGAAAAATCCTAAGCGAATCTGGACGTTAAGCAGATCTATCACGGCCCTGTGGCTTGACCGACTCGGGCTCAAACTGGTTTGATTCTCATTGATTGCTGGTGTTTGCGCCGGCTCGTGACTTTTGGCGTTAAGGACAGCGTTCAATGACGACGGAAACACCCCGCCCGGAGCAGATTCAGGCCAATGTCGCCGCTGCGCTCAGCCGCCTGCGCGGTGAACTCGCGCCGAGCGTGCCTGGCCAGCCGGCCTCTGCGGCACCCGGACAGCCCACCGAGGGACCGATCGGCACCGAGGTTGCGTCGTCAGCCGAACCGGCACCCGCCCCGGCGTTTCTGTCGAGCTCCAACTTGGCGAGCCCCAACTTGGCGAGCCCCAGCCTGACGGCGCCAGATCCCAGCATGGCCCTCAACCCGAGCAAGCCCTCGGGGGATACGTCTGAGACCCCCTTTGGCCGCATCACCGGCCTCACTGGCACCGAGCAGCCCGATCTTCTGGCCGGCATCGGAGCCCCGCCTTTGGCGGATATTCCGGACGCCGAGATGGAGGCCGCCAAGCGCCGGCGGCGATTCCGCAACCGCCTTCTGGCGGGCGGTGTCCTGGTGATCGCCCTCGCGGGCTTCTGGTTCTGGAGCGGGGGCGGCGAGTCCGGCAATGAACCGGTGCCGGTGATCACCGCCGACAGCACGCCTGAGAAGGTGAAGCCTGCTGACGAGGGCGGCCTCGATGTGCCCAACCAGGATGTCGCCATCTTGAACGGCGAAAATTCAAACGCCCCGACCCAGGGTGAAACGGTGCTGCCGGCACCCGAGCAGCCGGCAACGCCGCCGACCCCACCGGAGCCCGCCCCGGAAGCCGCGGCGCCCGAGATGCCATCTGACACCGGAAACGGTATCCCGACTGTGGCGGCACCCGCCGTCGACGCGATTCCGACCGTGCCCGCGCCAACGGTCCCGGCTCCAACCGATACGGCTTCCGCCGACAGCACGGCGCCGGCCGAGACACAAACGGCGACAGCGGCCCCAGCCGAGCCGGCGACCACCCAGCCCGCCGCCGCTGAACCGGCCGCAGCCGAAGCCGCGCCGGCGGCAGCGCCGGCCGCAACGGGTTCGGCTCGTATCCAGCTTGCGGCTGTGAAGAGCGAGGCAGCGGCGCAGAAGGAATGGGCGCGCCTGCAAAAGGCCAATCCGGACCTGCTCGGCGGCCTCTCGCTCCATGTCGAACGGTTCAACAAGACCGCGAGCGAAGTCTATTATCGGATCCAGGCGGGCCCGCTCGCCGACAAGGCCGCCGCCAAGCAGCTCTGCGCCAAATTAAAGCAAAATAATCAGGCGTGTATCGTCGCTAATTAAAGCGATTTCTCGGGGGATATTGACATGCCTTTGGCAGCGATTTTGGGCTGCACCGGCCCGGAGTTGAGCGCGGCGGAGCGCGAGTTCTTCCGTAGCGTCGATCCGCTTGGCTTCATCGTGTTCGCGCGCAACCTGATCGATCCCGATCAGTCCAAGCGTCTGATGGCTGACCTTCGCGCCACAATCGGTCGCCCGGACGCACCGATCCTGGTCGACCAGGAAGGCGGGCGCGTGGCCAGGCTGAAGGCTCCGCACTGGCGCCATCCGCCGGCTGCGGACCGCTTCGGCGCCATTGCCGCCTCCGACCGCGCCCGGGCTGCCGAGGCTGTCCGCGTCAATCACGAGCTCATGGCGGGCGAAATGCGGGCCATCGGGATCAACGTCGATTGTGCGCCACTGATCGACGTGCGCGTCGAGGGCGCTCATGACATCATCGGCGACCGCGCCTATGGCACCGACCCCTATCTGGTCGCCGACCTTGGTCGGGCGGCGGCCGAGGGGCTCATGGCCGGTGGCGTCATGCCGATCATCAAGCATATCCCCGGGCACGGCCGATCGATGGTCGACAGCCATTTCGACTTGCCCAGGGTCGATACGGATTTCGACACGCTGGCCGATACCGACTTCGTGCCGTTCCGCGCGCTCCACGACATTCCCTGGGCGATGACGGCGCACATCATTTACAGCGCCATCGATCCGGATCAGCCGGCAACACTCAGCCGAACGGTCATTGCCGAGGTCATCCGGGGCGAGATCGGCTTTGCCGGCCTTCTGCTCTCCGACGATCTTTCCATGAAGGCGCTCAAAGGCGGGCTCGACGAATTGTCGGCAGCGAGCCTTGAGGCCGGTTGCGACGTGGTTCTCCACTGCAACGGCGACATGGCCGAAATGGAGAAGGTCGTGCGCGGCACCAAGCCCTTGTCTTCGGCGGGTCTTGCCCGATATGAACAGGGCCAGCGACGCCTCAATGCCAATCCGGACTTCGATCTCGCTGAACTTCAGGTTGAACTTACTGAGTTAATGGCCTGAATTTGTTATTTAAGCGCGGGGAAGAGTACGGCGACCGCGAGCTTGGACACGGCACTCTTTTGAGGAGCTTCGCTTGAACGGTCTCGACTTAACCAGCCTCGTGCAGATTGCCACGACCTGGGCGCTGCCGGTGTTGCTGGCCATTACCTTCCACGAAGCCTCGCACGCCTTTGCCGCCTGGCGATTGGGCGATGACACGGCCTATCTGCAAGGGCGTGTTACCTTCAACCCGCTCAAGCATGTGGATCCCTTCGGGACCATTATTTTGCCGGCTCTGCTGTTGCTGTCAGGGACTGGATTTCTGTTCGGTTACGCCAAGCCGGTACCGGTCAACTATCGCCGTCTCAAACACTTCCGGCGCGATTCCGCCATCATCGCCTTTGCTGGCCCGGGCAGTAACATGATCCTGGCTTTCCTGTCGGCGCTTGCCTTGCATGCGGCCGTCCTGGCGCCTGATTGGATGGCGGAGTGGGGTGTTCAGACCCTCATAAACTCCTTACGTCTCAATATTATGCTGGCGATCTTTAATATGCTGCCTTTGCTGCCGTTGGATGGTGGCCGAGTCCTTGCCGGGTTGCTGCCGCCAAGCTTGGCGCGCCCCTATTTCCGGACCGAACGCTACGGGATGTTGATCCTGATCGGCCTCATTTTCCTGGTGCCGATGATCGGTCAGCAATTGGGGCGCGATATCGATATTTTGGGCTGGATTTTGGGCCCGGCTTCCGACTATCTCCTGCATCTTGTTGCAACCCTCGCGGGGCTGAAGGGCTAATGGCGTCTTGGATCGCCGACGACGAAACGGACGCGCCGGCGGCTGAAACCGCCGCGGAGACACCTGTGCCCGAAACCGAGCAACCGGAAGGCGCGGGTGCCGCAGGCGGCGACGATGAGGGGCCGGTGGCGGCAGAGGAGCCCACTGCGGATCAGCCTGCGGGCGATCTGCCTGCGGGCGATCTGCCTGTGCCGGCCAATGACGATGGCGAACTACGCCTGGACCTTGATGGTTATGAAGGTCCGATCGACATCCTCCTGACGCTGGCCCGCGAACAGAAGGTCGATCTCAAGAAGATTTCGATCCTGGAACTCGCCGACCAGTATCTCGCCTTCATCAACCATGCCCGCAAGCTGCGCCTGGAACTGGCGGCCGATTATCTGGTCATGGCGGCGTGGCTCGCTTATCTCAAATCGCGCCTGCTGCTGCCCGAACCGCCCGCCGACGGCGAGCCGACCGGTGTCGAGCTGGCAGCTGCCCTTGCTTTCCAGCTGCAGCGTCTCGAGGCGATGCAGAAGGCGGGGCAGGCGCTCCTCGCTTTGCCGCAACTCGGGCGCGACGTCTTCACGCGCGGCGCGCCGGAACCGTTGAAGGTCGTCGATATTCCGGTCTTCGAACTGACACTCTACGAGCTGCTGAAAGCCTACGGCACTCATCCGGGCCGCAAGCGCGAAGCTATGCTGCAAATTCAGCCGCTTAATCTCTTTTCCATGGACGATGCCCTGAAGCGCATCGGCGACATCATCGGCCATACGCTTGACTGGACGGTCCTGCAGAACTTCCTGCCCGACGGTCTCAAGCAGCCGCTGCAGCGCCGGGCCGCGGTGGCGGCGACCTTCGCCGCCTCGCTGGAACTTGCCCGCTCCGGCATCATCAATCTGCGCCAGGAAGGCCTGTTCGGGCCCATCTACATGAAGCGCGCCGAACCGCGTGCCGACAATTCATCCAATGAAGCGACACCGTCATGAGTGAAGATAGATTCGAAACCCTGCGCTTCTTGGAAGCTGTCCTGTTTGCTGCGTCCGAGCCGCTCACCGAAAAGACGCTGGCTCAGCGCCTGCCGGACGATGCCGACGTCAAGGGGTTGCTGGAGGAACTCAAAGGCCATTACGCCAACCGAGGCGTCAACCTCCTGCAGTTCGACGGTCGTTGGGCCTTCCGCACGGCGCCGGATCTGTCGCACCGCATGTCGATCGAACGCAAGGTGGTGCGCAAGCTGACCCGCGCCGCGATCGAGACCTTGGCCATCATCGCCTATCACCAGCCCGTCACCCGGGCTGAGATCGAAGAGATCCGTGGCGTCGTCATCTCGAAGGGGACGCTGGATTCCCTCCTGGAAGCCGAATGGATCAAGCCGGCCGGCCGGCGCGAGACGCCTGGTAGGCCGGTGACCTGGGCGACGACGACGGCCTTCCTTGAGCATTTCGGTCTGGAGAGCTGCGCCGCGCTGCCGGGTGTCGAGGAATTGCGGGCGGCGGGTCTCCTTGATTCCCGTTCCGCCATTTCGACCCTGGGGACCCAGGGCACGACCGTACTGCCGCCGGATGCCGGTGAGGCCCAGGCCGAGGAAGAGGCCGCGATCGAATTGCGCGGCGAGCCCGAGGCGATCGTCGCGGAGGGCGAGGCAGCCGAGAAATCGAACGACGAACTAGCTGAGGAGCGGCTGGCGGACGACGCTTATGAGGCCGAGCTTCTGGCCCGTGCCGAGGCTGCCGAGGAAAGCGAGGAGGCGACCCCGCCCTTCGCCCCAGCCGATGAGCATGAAGAAGCGATCGATCCCGAAGGCGACGAAGACGACGGGGAAGAAGACGACGGGGACGAAGATGAAGAGTCGGATGAAGACGAGGAATCGGATGACGATGCCGATTTCGACGATGATGACGATGACGCCGACGACGACGATGATGACGATGACGGCGAAGAAGATGACGACGACCGCGTGAACAAGCCTTAGGACTGCACGCCTTTCGCGACTGCAAAAATATTGCCTTCTTCTGAATTCGCGTTACGCTTCTCGCTTGGCTGATGGATCAGCCCGAAAGAGAGGTGGCTGCGATGACTGTTGCGAGCATCCTCAAGCAGAAGCCGAACCGGCTCATTTCAGTTGGTGAAAAAGACAGCCTTGCCGATGTGGCGGCAATCCTGACGCGCGAGAATATCGGTGCCGTGACCGTCCTTGACGGTCAGGGCGAAATGGTCGGCATCGTGTCCGAACGCGATCTTGTCCGCCAGATCGCCCGCGAAGGCGCCGGCGTCCTCGGAAACAGCGTTGCTTCCGTGATGACGAAGAGTGTCGTCTGTTGCACGCCTGAGGATTCGATCGAAGGCACGATGGCTCTGATGACGGAACGTCGCTTCCGGCATCTGCCCGTGCGCAGCCAGGGTCGCATCATCGGCATGATATCGATCGGCGACGTGGTGAAACGCCGCGTCGAGGACGCGGAACGCGAAGCGGCGTCGCTCAGGGACTATATCGTTCGCGGCTGAAGGTCGTTCCGCGCCGGTGGCTGGCGGGTTAGGCGATCTCGCCTTCGTCGGTGGGGCGGAAGTAGATTCCGACCAGGACCATGTCGACATGTTCCTTGTCGGCCGACAAAGGCAGGATCAACTTCGTCTGGCGGGCGAAGACGCCATCGCTGTTGGTGAAGTCGGCTTCGTAATAGGCGGGGCACTTGCCCTCGAGAACGGCGGCATACTGGTCCATAAGAAGGCGGCGCTCATCCTCGTCGGTGAGGCTTTCGACACCGTGGCCGGTGCGCCGCGTGCCGTAGTAATGCTCCAGATTGGTGCCGTCCAAGCGGATTTGATAGTTGTAAACGTCGCCATGAAACTCGATCAGCATCAGATTGCCGAGCCAGTCCTTCATCTCCAGCGGATCGATATCGGCACGCGCCGGCAACCGGCCGTCATGAACCTTGCTGTGCCAGTACTCATAGAGCGTGCGCAGGCGCGGCTCCGATATGTCGAACGGCGGTTCTTTGGTGATCAGTGTCATGCAGCATCGCACTTATGCGCCGGGCACGGCGACGTCACCGCACCCCGACAAACTAACGAATAATTTACCATGATGAACGGCTCATTTCATCAACTACGCAACCAAACCCCGCTTTTGCGTGTTAAAGGCGTTGTCTCCGACCGACGCGCCACTGGGATCGTCGAGCGGAAAACTCGGCGTAAAGGGTGCGAAGCCCTGGTACTTCCGTGCTCATTTTGGAGGTCACGATGAAAAGGCATACTCAACTGATCATTGTTGCCGGCCTGCTGCTGCTGACGGCCTGCGCTGAAAGCCGGATCTTTGATACGAACTGCAGCGGAAACGGATTTTTCTCGAATCCCGGCTATTGCACCGACACGCTCCTCCCGTACAAAGGGCCGTGGGGCACGCACTAAGCCGGTGCGACCGACAATCATCCAATAATTGCCGGGTGCCTCAGTCGCCTTGCTGGTGGCCACTGTCCGAAAGGGTGGTATAGCAACCGGCAAGGCCGCTGGCGATGACGCGGCTGGCCGGAAGGTCGACGCGGACCGTCGTACCTGCGCCGGGTTCGCTGGTGATCTCGATTCGCCCCTGATGCAGTTCGATCAGGCTGCGGCAGATGGCAAGGCCCAAGCCCGTGCCTTCCTGCTGGTGGAAGGCTTGCCGGTTGACCTGGACAAAGGGTTCGAAGACGCGCTCCAGGTCCTTGGGCGGAATGCCGATACCGGTATCGGCGACGGTCAGGCTCACACCGCCCTGCGGACTGCGTGCTGCCGAGACGGTGACGCGACCGCCGGAAGGTGTGAACTTCACGGCGTTGGTCATCAGGTTGAGGACGATCTGCAGCAGCCGCCGGAAGTCACCGCGCACGACGGGCAGGTCGGCCGGCAGCTGCAAGTGCAGTTCGATACCGCTCTTGGCGGCGCGGGTGGCCAGCATGGTCGCACATTGCCGCGCGATTTCGTCGAGCCGCACCTCATTGTCCTCGATCCTGGCCTTCCCTGAATCGAGTTTCGAATAGTCGAGGATCTCCTCGATCAGGCGGAACAGGATGCCGGCGCTGGCGTGGATGTCGTGGGCATATTCGTTGATGCGTGCCTGGCCCGCATCGTCGCGGGTCAGCAGGGTGATCAGCTCGGAAAAGCCCATGATGGCATTGAGCGGCGTGCGCAATTCGTGGCTCATGCTGGCCAGGAACTCGGTCTTTGCCCGGTTCGAAGATTCCGCCTCGCGTCGCGCCAGCATCAGCTGGCGCTCGAAATTCTTGCGCTCGGTGACGTCGACGACCGTTCCCTCATAGTGTTGCGGGATCCCGTGGCTGTCGCGCACCAGGCGCGCATTCTCGGAAATCCAAATGCGCTCGCGCGTTTTGTGGCGATAGATCTCGGATTCGAAATTGCGCACGATGCCGTCCCGCCCGACGATGCGGACGAATTCGCTGCGCCGCTTTGGATCGACATACCATTCGACGGCAATGTCGTTGACGGCGGTGATCAGCTCTTCCGGCGTGTCATAGCCGTTGATGCGGGCCAGCGCCTGGTTGGCGCTGATCATGCGCCCTTCGAGGCTTGTAATATATGTGCCATCGAGGGCGTTCTCAAACAGGCCGCGATAGCGCTCCTCGGCCACCCGCAGGGCGTGCTGCGATTCGACCAGCGCCGTGATGTCGATCGCCGTGCCGACCAGAACGGCACCCGTTCCCTCGCCATGCACAGTGGCCGATTGCGAGATCCACAAGCTACGCCCATCGGCGCGTACCATCTGGCTTACTTCGTTGCTGAGCCGACCGGTGGTCGAGACCTTTTCCCGGAGGGCCGCGAAGACCGCCGGATTGGCATAGAACCGCTCGTTGCTGTCTCCGGCCGCCTGCTTCAGGGCCATCACGGTGGGAAAGCCCATCATTTTGGCCATGGCCGGGTTGGCGTCTATCAGGCGCCCGCTTGTATCGGTCATGTACATGCCGATATCGGCCCCAGCGAAGACGAGGCGGTGGAAATCCTCTGGCGTCAAGGGGGCCCCTGTCAGCAAAACCAGCACGAAAATCCCAGAATCGATTTGATGTTAAACCGCTCGGCAAAGGGTGAACAAGGATTCCCGGCCAGGCACCCGCAAGCATTCGGCCCCCGACTTGGCATGCTGATTGCTGGGTAAGGTTGGCTTTCCAGGCGGAATCCCCCCGATTCCGCCGAGCGAATGGAAAAAGCAGCAGCGGAATGGGTACGAACGGACATATTTCAGGCAGCGGATCGGCAGTTCTTGCCGATTTCGGCGCTTGTCCGGCGGCTCCCGGGACGGTCGCCCCATGACCCCGCTTGTGACACTCGCCGGTGGTGCCGGCCAAGACGTTTCCATCCGCTCGGATGTACTCGCCGGCATCCAGCAGGCCAGCCTCTCCACCGGCGTTGAATTTTCCTATCTGATGGCCCAGGCCAATCGCGAGAGCAGCTTCGACCCCAGCGCCCAGGCGCGGTCGAGTTCCGCGGCCGGCCTCTACCAGTTCGTCGAACAGACTTGGCTCGGCGTGGTGAAGGCGCATGGTGCCGAATACGGCAAGGGCGATCTCGCCGATGCGATCACCAAGCGCAGTGACGGACATTTTGTTGTCGGCAACGCAGCGCTCCGCGAGGAAATCCTCGACCTGCGCCGCGACCCCAGCTTCGCCGCCGCGATGGCGGCCGAACATGCCGCCGACAACAAGGCCAAGCTTGAAGAGAAGCTCGGCCGCGAGATCAACGGCACCGACCTCTACATGGCGCATTTCCTGGGGCTGAGCGGCGCGCTCAAATTCCTGCGCACGATGGAAGAGAGCCCGGACCGCACCGGCGCCAGCCTCTTTCCCAAGGCCGCTGCCGCCAACCGCAGCGTCTTCTATACCGACAGCGGCCGCGCCCGGACCGTTTCGGAAATCTACGACAAGTTCGACGCTGCGATGGATGCCGACATGGCAGCCTATGCGTCGCTTGAAGGCAGCGGCGCCACCGCGGCTTCGGCGACCAATTCAGATGCCGGCAACGGCACGCCGACCCTCGTTGCCGACAACAGCTTCAGCAATTCGCTGCCGGTCAGCCCCAATGCCGCCTTCTTCGGCAACTTCCGCACCGTGGGCTCGATCGACCGCATGGTCGCCGAGTCAGACAGCAGCAACGGCCTCGGCAAGGTCGGCAGCTTGCTCTCTCCGTTGATGCTGGTGACGCTGGCGGCCTTGCCGGTCAGCGGCGACGAGGAAGAGGGCGCCAAGCAGGACGATGTCGCCAAGGTGGGTGGCGCGGCAGCACAGGGCGGCAGCCTCTACAACAGCCTCAACGATCCCCTGCATCTCGACCTGCTGCGCTCCGCAGCGGCGATCTGATCCTGTCCGATCGGCTGGTCATCGGCTACGCGTGAATGTCAGACAATGGCAGGGCCCGGCATCGGGTGTGTCGCCATGAGTTCGGCAAGAACGGTAAGACCTCGCTGCAAACGCGTGCGGTCGGTCTCATAGCCCAGCGCGATGCGAGCGTGCCGGGATGCATCGCTTGGCTTCAGCAGGAAGAGTGAGCCCGCAGCAATCTTGACGCCGCGCGCTGCTGCTGCGCCGACAAAAGCTTCCTCTGACCAGCCATCCGGCAGGCTCAGCCACAGATGGAAACGCAATCCCAATTGCGTGGCGATCGCGGAACCGAGCGTCTCATGTGCCATGTCCAGGCGCGCGGACATTTCCAGGCGCATGCTCTGATTGAGTGCGTCGGCCGTCCCATCTTCGATCCAGCGATGGACGATCTCGGCAGTGAGCGGCGAGGGCATCCAGCACGACATTTGCACCACGTTGCGTATCGTCTCGCGCCAACGGGCGGGCACAAGCATCATTCCGATGCGCAATCCGGGCGCCATGCATTTCGAGGCGCTGGTGACATAGATGGTCCGGTCGGGAGCGAGTTGGGCCAATGGTGGCGGCCGGTCTTCGGGCAGAAAACCAAAGACGTCGTCTTCGATGATCTGCAAATCGTGACGATCGGCAATCGCGGCAATGGCACCGCGCCGTTCGGCGCTCATCGTGGTTCCGGTCGGCGAATGCAATGTGGGCATGCAGTAAAGAACGCGCGCGCCGGTGCGACGGCACGCCTCGTCGAGTGAGTCCGGGCAAAGGCCCTCCTCATCGAGTTCGACCGGCTGTGTCTTGAGCCCGAGGCAATGCGCCATCTGATTGAGAGCCGGGTAGGTGAGGCGTTCGGCAAGGATGACATCGCCCGGTCGCGCCAGCGTCATCAATGCCGTGAGGAGCCCGTGCTGCGCGCCATTGGTGATGACGATGTTCTCAGGCGCGGCCGCGAGGCCGACCCGCTGCAGCCACGATGTTGCGGATCGCGCATGCGCTTCGATGCGGCCTTGGACTTGGTGATCAACCAGGAAATCGGCGCTGCCGTCCCGCGCGATCGCCTGCAAGGTCGCTTCAAGTCTAGCGCCCGCATCGACCTTGGGCGGCAGATTCATGACGAGACCGATGTGATCGTCGCTCTGTCGGACAGGGCCAAAAAGAACGTTGCCCACTGGCGCGGCGCCGCCTTTGACGAAAGTCCCTCGGCCGACTTCGCCGGTCAGCAATCCACGGGCTTCGGCCGACCGGTAGGCACGCGTCACGGTTCCCAATGACAGGCCGAGGGCGAAAGCCAATTCGCGCTGCGGCGGCATCTGCGTGCCTGCCGGCAAGGTTCCATCGACGATGGCTGCAGCAATCGCATCGGCAAGGGCACGGTGCTTCGGGGTGCCGGGGACGAGCTTCGGAATCCATATTGTCATAGAAATAATTAATACATTGACGACCGAAACGGGTCAAATGACTAATACAATTATCGCTTCACGATAGGGCAATGCGACCATGAACCTCGATCAATCGATGCGCCGCTTCGATGCTTGGAACCAGCCGCCGACAGGCGGGACACAGGACGTGTTCTATTCGCGGAAATCGATCGTTCCGCTGCCGATGATGGAGCGGGCGGAAGGCATTTGGTTTTGGGACGAGAGTGGCAAATCATATATCGACGCTTCCTCTGGTCCGATGGTCAGCGCGCTCGGGCACGGAAATCCGCGGGTGATCGATGCCATCGCGCGCCAGGGCCGCAAGCTCGATTACGCCTATACGCTGGTCGCGCGCAATCGCCTCAATCTGGATTATGCCAGCCGGCTGGCCGACATGGCCGGGCCGGGTTTCGAGCGCGTCAGTCTCTGCTCGGGCGGGAGCGAGGCGATCGACAACGCGCTGAAGTTCGCGCGGCAATATGCGCTTGCGCTGGGCCAGCCGACACGGCGGCGCGTCATTTCGCTGGAGCCGTCATATCATGGCGCCACAATTGGCACGCTGGCGGCCGGTGGAAATGTCGCGCTGCATCCTTTCCTCGATGGCTTTGCAACGCGCGCCGATCTCGTGCCGGCCCCCTTTGCTTATCGGCTCCCCGAAGGCGAAACACCGGAAAGCTATGCGGCACTTTGCGCCCGCGCGCTTGAGCGAAAGATCGAGGAGCTCGGGCCTGAAAACGTCCTGGCCTTCCTTATCGAGCCGGTCGGTGGAATCTCCAGCGGCGCGGTCGTGCCGCCACCATCTTATTTCAAGGCCATTCGCGAGATCTGCACGCGCCACGGACTCTTTCTGATCTTCGACGAAGTTTTGTGCGGGGCAGGGCGCAGCGGCAAGTTCATCACGGCACATCATTGGCCTAAAGCGCTGCCGGATATCATCGTCCAGGCCAAGGGCATTGGCGCCGGCTACGCGCCCTTGGGGGCCATGTGGGTGTCGCGTGCGCTGGCTGATCCTTTGGCGGAAATTGCTGGTTTCGATTTCAGCTATTCCTACAACGCCAATCCGATGGCTTGCGCCGCTGGATTGGCCGTGCTCGACGAGTTCGAGCGGCTTGATCTTTGTGCCAACGCGGCAACCCGGGGCGCCCAGCTGCGAGCCGGCCTCGAAGCGCTCCAGCAGCGCTATCCGATCATCGGCGATGTGCGTGGGATGGGGTTGTTGCTGGCGGTCGAGCTTGTTGCCGATCCGGTGACGAAGGCGTCACTGCCGGCAGAATTTCAGGCGACCAGCCGTCTGCGCATTCATGGGTTGGAGCATGGCATCATGCTCTATGCGAGGGCTTCGGCCGGTGGCCGCTTCGGCCAGTGGTTTCTGCTCGCTCCACCGCTGACCGTTACTGCCGCCGAGATCGAGGAAATCCTCAGCCGCACCGACAAAGCTCTTCGCGACCTCAGTCGCGATGCGGCAGTGGCGGGATATCTGGCTTAGAGACGGGCCCGAAAAGGCGCGAGCCGGATGACGCGGCGCAGCGGCGATTTAGGATTTAATGGCTCTTCGCCTCGACGGCGCGGCGGCCGGCATCGGTCAGCTTGCAGACCAGCCAATCGGGCTTCAGCGGGTTGGTGAACCAGGGCTCGGCCCAACCATGATCGATGCAGGCGCGGATGGTGCGCTCATTGACCTTCTGACCCCATTCGTCGAACAGCGGCAGCTTGCCGCCCGGCTGCTTGAGACCCTTGGTCAGCCACGACAGCTCTGCATCGGACGGTTTCTCATTGGCAGCGCTGGCGGTGCTTGTTAGGCGCGACATCTAGACCCCTCGAAATACGCGAACCCCACTTGTCATCAGAATAGCTTAATCGCCAGCATGCGCCAAGCAGTCCGACTCATCTCATGCGTTCGCCGCTGCCTCCTAGCCTATCGGCGGGCGCCCCGGCAATGCCTCTTCATTGGCGGTAGGCTGGAATCTCCAGGCCCGGGATTTTGAGACGGGGAATCTCGATCGCCGGGCAATGATCCATGACGACAGTGAGGCCGGCGGCGCGTGCTTCTTCGGCGGCCGCCTCGTTGATGACGCCAAGCTGCATCCAGACCGTCTTGGCCTTGACGGCGATGGCCTCGCGCGTCGGTTCCAGCGCCGCCTCCGAATTGCGGAAGATGTCGACCATGTCGATGCGGCCGTCCTTCGCCTCCGGAATATCGGCAACGCGCGCATAGACCCGCTCACCGTTCAGCATCTGTCCTTCCAGGCCCGGATTGACCGGAATGACGCGGTAGCCCTGCCGCTGCAAATAGCGCATCACGCCGTGGCTCGGGCGCTCCGGCTTCGGGCTCGCCCCTACCAGCGCGATGATGCGCGTCTCGCTCAGGATCCGGCGCAAGGTGGCGTCGTCGGTGTGCATGCTCATCGAACGCTCTCAGCCGTCATAGGTTGCGGCCTGTTGCGCAAAGAATGAGGCCTGCTTGGGCAATTGCGGCAGCTTCAATTCATTGGCGACGCAGCGCACGCGGCCCGTGCGTTCGCCATGTACGATGCGGCCTTCATGGGTGGAGGGCAGCGGGTTGGGCGAAAGCGGAATCGCATCTTCGGCCGAATAGACGCAGATGAAGAGCGTGCGCGGCCGCGCCGATTTGTTGGGTGCCGATCCATGCAGCAGGCGCGTATGCATGAAGCACACGCTCCCCGCGGGTCCCACGCACTGCGCCGATTTGGCGCGCAATTCGCTCTCCATCGCCACATCGACGGCGCCGGTAAAGCGCCCCTCATGCCATAACTCATGAAGCGGTCCGCGATGCGAGCCGGGCAGGACCTCCAGCGGCCCATTCTCCGCCGTCACCTCATCGACGAAGATCAGCGCCGTGACCAGATCGTCATTGCTGTGGGGCGTGAACGGAAAATCCTGATGCCATTTCACCAGGGTCGCGGCACCCGGCAGCTTCGAATTGATCTTGGCGTGATGGAACTTCACATTCGGCCCGATAAGGTCGGCGACCAAGGCCGGCACGCGGCTCTCAGCCATCACCGCATCGTAATCGGCCGAGATCTCGGTCGGCGAGTTGACGCGGCGCAAGGCGGGCTTTTCCGCACTGTGGCCGGGCTCCAGATCGAAGCGCGGGCGGCCATCGGCGATGCTGCCCCAGGGGGCGTCGTGTTGCCGACTCTCCCGCACCCAGCTGTCGAATTCGCCTTTCAGCGCGGCAAGCTCGGCCGTGGTCAGCACATTCTCGACCAACAGATATCCGTCCCGGTGGAAAGCGGCGCGTTGGGCTTCGGACAGGGTCAGCGCCGGAACTGGGCCTGTGGCCGATTGTGTGAGTGTCATCGTTTTTCCCTCCCTGGCGCCGTCGCAAGTGGCGAAGCGGTGGCGGCAGAATATCGCGTCGAATCAGGGCGGTCGAGACGGACACTGCGGCAACGCAATTTAATTACTTAAAACTCTATTAAATTCCCGAGCGATAGTGCTTGCCCTTGCGGCCCGAAAGGCCAATCTATCAGGCAACCCTAACGTAACAGGAGCTTGGATCATGGCAATCGGCCAGGTCGGAGCGGTGGCTGCCGGTATCGAGGCAGCGCGTTATTCCGGCGTCCAACAGAGTTCCCAATCGGCGAGCGCCAATGCGGTGCAGCGCCAGAACAATCGCACGGCCGAGGAAGCCGACCTCAAGAAGACCGAAGTGGTCGAAGAGGCCGGCGAATCCGGCGATGTCAGCGGCACCAGCGCAAAGCGCCTCGACATCACCGTCTGATTTCCGCGCATCATTCGCGCAAAAAGAAACGCCGCCGGATTTCTCCGGCGGCGTTTTCGTTTCTGCTCGGTCGGCTTCAACGCCAGTCGGCGCGGTCCATGATCATCACGGCTTCGGCGTTGTTGCGCCCGAGTGCCGAGACGTTGACTTCGTCGCGTTTGAAATCGCCCCAGCTGGCGACGATGTCCGAAACCTTCGAGCCGGCGACGACCGGGTATTCGAAATTGGCGCCGGAGAAGATTTCCTGCGCTTGCGCGCCCGCCATGAATTCGAGATAGGCGATGGCATTGTCCTTGTTGGGCGCATATGTGGCGACGCCGGCGCCCGAGATGTTCACATGCGTGCCGCGATCGCCTTGGTTCGGGAAGAAGACGGCGAGGTTCTCAAGGCCCTTCTTCTCTTCCTCCTTGGTCGATGACAGCATGCGCGCGAAGTAATAGGTGTTGCTGATCGCCACATCGCCTTCGCCTGCAACCAGCGCCTTGATCTGGTCGATGTCGCCACCCTTGGGATCGCGTGCGAAATTGGCAACGAGGCCCTTGGCCCAGGCCTCGGCTTTTTCCGCGCCGTCATGTTCGATGATCGAAGCGAGCAGCGACTGGTTGTAGATGTTGTTCGACGAGCGGACGAGCAGGCGACCCTTCCATTTGGGATCGGCGAGATCCTCGTAGGTGCTCATCTCCTCCGGCTTCACCTTGCGCTTGTCGTAGACGAACACGCGGGCGCGGGTCGAGAAACCGAACCAGTGGCCATCGGGTTCGTGATAATGCGCCGGGATCTTTTCATCGAGCAGTGCCGACTTGGTCGGCTGGAAGACGCCCGCTTCCTGTGCGCGCCACAGATTGCCGGCATCGACAGTGACGAAAACGTCGGCCGGCGAACTCTCGCCCTCCAGCTTCACGCGCTCCATCAACTCCTCGGCCGTGCCCTGGATGACGTTGATGCTGATGCCCGTCTCTTTGGTGAAGAGGCCATAGAGGGTCTCGTCGGCGGGATAGTGGCGGGCGCTGTAGATGTTCACCTCGCCGGCGGCCAAGGCGCGGCGGGCGACGAAGGGGGCGGCGAGGGTGGAGAGGGCGAGGGCGGAAAAGCTGCGGCGGGAGAGGTGGCGCATGATGGGCATCGATCCTGGAGGAGGTGCGATTGAGAATAACTTGCAGGAAAGATATAGGGGGCGATTCCGGGGTGTTTCAAGGGCCTTTTCGGGGTGATTCCGGAGGCGAAAACTATCTCTTTTGCGACGCTACTGTGCCACACCCGACAGAAACTCGTCCCGCGTCACGATGCCATCCTTGTTGGTGTCCGCCCGGTTGACGAGCTCGACGCAATAGGCCTGGTCCTCGTTGAAGTCGACTTGGCCATCGCCGTTGAAGTCGGAGGCCTTGAAGCGGGCGGTGAAGAAGTCGATCGCATCCTGCCGGTTGGGCGGGATGCCATAGGTGTACTCGTCCAGGGACAGACCACCGTCCTTGTTGTCGTCTATCCGCTTGAATTCCTTGGCGGAAATGCGTTGCAGATCCTGCAGGGTGAAGCCGCCGGTCTTCCTTTGGTCGAGCCGGTTGAAATAGGCCGAGCGGAAATCCGGGCTCTGGGCGAAGGCCGGCAGAGCGACTAGGGTCGCGAGCAGGATCAGGGCGAAACGCATTGAAAATCCTTGGAAAATTACCGTGCCAATTCATACAGGGAAATGGCGGCGGCGTTCGACACATTGAGGTGATCGATCGGCCCGGAGGTGGGCAGGCGGACCAGCAGATCGCAATTCTCGCGCGTGAGGCGACGCAGACCGGCCCCCTCGGCACCCAGGCAGAGGGCGACCTTACCCCCTGATTTCACGGAGGAAAGTGCCTGCTTCGCCTCGGCGGCGAGGCCGATGCACCAGAAGCCGGCCTCCTTCAGTTCCTCCATCGCGCGGGCAAGGTTGGTAACGCGCACCAGGGGCACATGTTCCAGGGCACCGGAGGCCGATTTCGCAAGGATTCCGCTCTCCGGCGCCGCATGCCGTTCGGTGAGGATGATGCCGATCGCCCCGAAAGCCGCAGCCGAGCGCAAGATCGCCCCCACATTATGCGGATCCGTCACTTGGTCGAGGACCACGACAACCGCATGGGGGCGGTCGCGGGCGATGTCGCAGATTTCGTAAATATCCGTTTCCGGCAAAGGAGATACGCGGGCAGCGAGGCCCTGGTGGACGACGTCGCGCCCGACCAGCCGGTCAATCACGTCGCGCTCGACGATCTCGACATCGACATTGCGACCGAGTGCCGCAGCTCCGTCACCGGCAGCGATGATTCGATGGACCTGGCGGCGCGGATTCTTGAGCGCCTCGGCGACCGCATGGTGCCCGAAGAGCCAAAGTGACCCCGGTGGACCACCAGCCGGTAATTTTGTTTCGGGCCGATGCGATTCCTGCCGGGCGGGGCGATCGGTCGGTCTTTCCCGGTGCTTGTGTGGGGGCTTTGTCGGCTTGCGCGGGGGCATGGCGGTCTCTATGATCTGTACTACAAACGGAGCTTTACCCTAACTCCCTTCGGGCCGGAATCGAAATCGGCGCGGACGGGAGTTTTTGCTGTGATTTCAAGTTGACACGGTGCGGTAAATGCTCATAAGTCCGCGTCTCCGCTCCGGCGGAGTCGAGCGCAGTGGAAGGGTGCCCGAGTGGCTAAAGGGGACGGGCTGTAAACCCGTTGGCTTCGGCCTACGTAGGTTCGAATCCTACCCCTTCCACCAAGCTCCCCTTCGGTCGTCCGCAAGGATTGCCGGGGGTGGCAAGGCGATCGGAGACGAGGTGATCGGGCGGGTGTAGCTCAATGGTAGAGCTCCAGCCTTCCAAGCTGGCTACGCGGGTTCGATTCCCGTCACCCGCTCCAACAGTTTCGCCGGGGTCCGGTTCTTCTACCGGGCCATCGGCAGAGTGAAGAGTTTAGAAGAAACGATTTCAATCTGGTTCTCGTAGGATTGTACGGACATGGCGAAGGCTAAATTTGAGCGTAACAAGCCGCACTGCAACGTCGGCACGATCGGCCACGTTGACCACGGCAAGACGTCGCTGACGGCGGCGATCACGAAGGTTCTGGCGGAAACGGGCGGTGCGACGTTCACGGCCTAT
>NZ_JAYRQR010000046.1:0-1850 GCF_041910485.1 Dongia sp. | reverse complement strand
TTCCCGCCAGTACAAGGCGCGGTTGCATCTCCCGCACCAGTTTTTCGAGTCCCCACAGCACGATCTGCAGATCGCTGATCAGCATGACCCGGATGGGTTTGGTTTGCGGGGAGGTCATGGTGGCTTTGCGGGGATGACGTATGCTAATTGTTAGTATGTTTATACTATTTTTGGTGTCGCAAATCTAGTAGGAAAGTTTGCGGGTGTGGGAATTGTGGGGTGTGCTGGCAGTTTTCGTTTTCTGTTGTCCGGGTTAATATGCCGGACACTCCATACGGTGCCGTCTGGAGTAATAATCGGTAATCGAATAAGGCTATTGGAGAGCTTCGATGGAGATCAAGGGAAAGGTTTTTCTGGTAACCGGTGCCGGGTCGGGCCTTGGTGCGGCGAGCGCACAGGCATTGCTCGAGGCTGGCGCCAAGGTCGTCCTGGCTGACCTGAATCGCGAGGCCGGCGAGAAACTGGCGGCCGGATTCGGCGCCAACGCGCGTTTCGTCGAGACCGACGTGGCGAGCGAGGTGAGCGCGGTCAACGCCGTGCAGACGGCAATTTCCGCTTTCGGCGGCCTGCACGGGTTGGTCAACTGCGCCGGCGTCGCGCCGGCCGAGAAGGTGGTCGGGCGCGAAGGGCCGCACAAGCTGGAAAGTTTCGCGCGGACGATCAATATCAACCTGGTCGGAACCTTCAACATGATCCGCCTGGCCGCCGACGCGATGATGAAGGGCGAACCCGATGCCGGCGGCGAGCGTGGCGTCATCGTTAACACGGCATCGGTCGCAGCGTTCGAGGGGCAACTGGGCCAGGCTGCCTACGCCGCCTCGAAGGGCGGCATCGTTGCCCTGACGTTGCCGGTGGCCCGCGAACTGGCGAAGAGCGGCATCCGCTGCGTGACCATCGCCCCGGGCATCATGGAAACGCCGATGCTTCTCGGCATGCCGCCGGAGGTGCAGGAGTCGCTGGGCAAGATGGTGCCCTTCCCGTCTCGCATGGGCAGGCCGGCCGAATTCGCCGCGCTGGTCAGGCATATCGCCGAGAACGCCTACCTCAACGGTGAGGTCATCCGGTTGGACGGCGCCATCCGCATGGGAACCAAATAATCTATACTTCGGCTCCGCCCTAGACCCAAAAGGCACTTCGGTGCCTTTTTTATTTGCATGTCCCAAGCCCCCTGCTATCACTGCGGCCAACCGATCCCCGACGACGTGGCGTTGTCGGTGAACGTCGGCGGCGAGGCGCGCGCGATGTGCTGTATCGGTTGCCAGGCGGTGGCGCAGTCGATCGTCGATAACGGGCTTGCCGATTATTACCGCAGCCGCGATGCCTTGCCGGAGTCGCCGCGCGAAGCGACGCCAGCGATTCTCGACCAGCTTGCCCTGTTCGACCACGCGGAATTCCAGAAAAGCTTCGTGCGGACGCTGGGCGAAACCGAGCGCGAGGCATCGCTGCTGCTCGAAGGCATCACCTGCGCTGCCTGCATCTGGCTCAATGAACAGCATGTCGGCAAGTTGCCGGGAGTGACAGCGGTCGATATCAACTATGCGACGCGCCGGGCGCGGGTGCGCTGGGATGAGGCGCGGATCAGGCTGTCGGACATTCTGGGGGCGATCGCCGCCATCGGCTACCGCGCCTACCCCTACGATGCCGCGAAGAACGAGGAAATTTCGCGCAAGGAGCGGCGCGACGCACTTTGGCGTCTCTGGGTCGCCGGTTTCGGGATGATGCAGGTCATGATGTACGCCTACCCGGTGTACATTGCCGACGGCGACATGACCGCCGACATCGAGAGCCTGATGCGCTGGGCCAGCCTGCTGCTGACGCTGCCGGTGGTCTTCTACTCCTCGGCGCCGTTC
>NZ_JAYRQR010000045.1:0-145181 GCF_041910485.1 Dongia sp. | reverse complement strand
GATATCGATGTCTCGCGCTTGACCGAGAAGCCGCCGGGACGCCAGCCGATCGACACGCGCACGATTGCGCTCGACCGGCTCGACGAGGTGGCGGGCGGGCTTCGGCGCGCCATCGCCGGTGGCGCCCGCATCTATTGGGTCTGCCCCCTGGTCGATGAGTCCGAGGTGATCGACCTTGCCGCCGCCAGCGAGCGGCACGAGATGCTGAAGCACATCTTCGGCCACCGCGTCGGTCTGGTACACGGGCAGATGAAAGCCGCCGAGCGCGACAAGACGATGGCGGCGTTCCAGGCCGGCGAGATCGACATTCTGGTGGCGACGACGGTCATCGAGGTCGGCGTCAACGTGCCGGAAGCGACCGTCATGGTGATCGAACATGCCGAGCGCTTCGGCCTGGCGCAGCTCCACCAGCTGCGCGGGCGCGTCGGGCGCGGCAGCGGCAAATCGAGCTGCATTCTCCTCTATCAAACGCCCTTGAGCGAGACGGCGAAATCGCGCCTTGCCATCATGCGCGAGACCGAGGATGGGTTCCGCATCGCCGAGGAGGATTTGAAGCTGCGCGGGGCCGGCGAACTCCTCGGCACCAGGCAGAGCGGCATGCCGGAGTTTCATCTCGCTGACTTGGCCGCCCATGCCGATCTCATCCAGATCGCCCGCGACGACGCGCGGCTGCTCCTTGAGATGGACCCGGACCTGGTCAGCGAACGTGGCCTCGCCGTGCGTGTCCTCCTCTATCTCTTCGAGAAGGACGCGGTGGTGAAGACAATCAGATCCGGCTGACTATCTCTTTTTGGGCGCGGCCTTGCCCGGCGCGACGATGCCGCCCGAAACCACCAGCTTGATCCCGTCCTCGACCGACATGTCGAGATATTTGACCTCGGCCTTCGGCACGAAGATGAGGTAGCCGGAGGTCGGATTGGGTGTCGTCGGCACGAAGATGGTGACGGGATCGTTGCCGACCGCCATTTTCACTTCATTGGGCGTCGTGCCGGTGACAAAGCCCAGCGTCCAGGCGCCGGGGCGCGGGAACTCGACCAGCACGCAATCGCGGAACGCCGCCGACTGGTTCGCGAGCACCGTCTCGACGATCTGCTTGATGGCGCTGTAGATCGAGCGGATGATCGGCAGGCGGTTGAGGATACTCTCCATCAATTGCCGCGTCAGGCGCCCGAAGAGCCCCGCCGTCACTGCGCCGATGAGCGTCAGCGTGATGAGGACGATGATGAGGCCGATGCCCGGAATGGAGAACGGCAGGTAATTCTCGGGGTTGTATTCCGGCGGCACCAGGGGCAGGACTGTCTGGTCGACCCAGTTGATGAAAAGCCAGGCGATATAGATCGTGAGGCTGACCGGCGCGGTGATGAGGATGCCGGCCAGGAAATAGTTGCGCAGCCGCGCGCCAAAGCCCAGCCCGTGCCGCTTCGGCGTCAGATCCTCCGGTGGTAGCTCCTGATCGGTCATTCTCACGCGTCCCGTTGAAATGCGGCCCCTATCAAATAGAAGTGGCAGCAGCGTTGCAACTCCGGCAGAATCCGGGCCTCTCCGGCACTCTATGGTGGAAGATGCTCAGATCAATTCGTTGCCTGCTGCTTTTGGTGGGCCTCACCCTCCCTCAGATTGCCCAGGCACAGAGCACGATGAGCCCGGTCGATCCAGGCTCGGCGGCGTTCATGCATGGCGATTACGCGCTGGCGCTGCAGGAATGGGCGAAGAAGGCAGAAGCCGGCGATGCCGAGGCGATCAACAATATCGGCATCCTCTACAATAAGGGGTTCGGCGTCGAAAAGGATGCGAAGAAGGCAGCCGTCTTCTACCGCAAGGCCGCGGAGATGGGCTTCGCCAACGCCCAATTCAACCTTGCCAACCTCTACTACGCTGGGAACGGGGTTGAGCGCAGCCTTGGCGAGGCAGCGCAGCTTTATCGCGCCGCCGCCGATCGCGGCCACCAAGCGGCCCAATATTATCTGGGCCTGATGTATATCGATGGCGAGGGCGTGCCGCAGGACAAAGCGCAAGGATTGGCCTGGATCCGGCGCGCGGCCGACGCCGACAATGTCGCCGCCCAGTTCACCGCCGGCCAGTTGATGGTGGAAGACGACAATGCGCCAGCCGATATCCAGAAAGGCGCGGAGTATGTGCTGGCATCGGCCCAGGCCGGGCATCCGAAGGCCGCACTCTTGATGGCGCAGCTCTATAACGCGGGCAAGGGCGCGGAGAAGAACGATCTCGAAGCCTATATATGGGCCCGGATCGCCGCCGACCGGCTGCAGCCGGGACAGGATTCCAGGAAGGCGCAGAACCTGATCGACGATTTGGAAGGGCGGCTCGATGACGGTGCCATCAAGGCCGCCGAACGCGTCATCGCCATCCGCAATCCAAAGCCCGAAGCGGCCGAGGGCGAAACACCGCCGCAATAGCCATCAAGGATAGGTCGCGGTGGCGTAGAGCTTTTCCAAGCGCGCGATTGTATCGGCAGCAGTCAGACTCTGATCGCCCGACACCGGCTTGGCGATGAGATCGACCGTCAGCACGGAAACAGCCCGGACCTTCGCCGAGCGGTACTCAGTGCAATAATCGTTGTACGGCCAGCCATAGCCGTAGCCCAAGCCATAGCCGTGCCGATAACCGTAGTAGCCGAAGCCCGGATAGCCCCAAAACGGCGCCGGGCGGCAATTCGGGTAAGACTGCACATCAATGTCGCTGTCGGTCTTGTCGCCGACGATCTTCAGTGCGGGAATGCCGCGCTCCTGCGCGATCCTGGCAGCGCGCAGCAGTGCCAGATCATGCACTTTATCCTTTTCCGCAGTCACCTTGGAGTCCGCGCGTGGGTTGCGTGCTGACACCGAGACCGAGGCCCCGCGATAGGTCACCTCGATCGTATCTGCATCGATCTGCCGGTCGCTGAATCCGAAATCGCCGGCAGCCACCAGCGGCTGCATCGCCGGCCGTGGCGGCGATGGGCTTGTACATGCCGCAAGCAGCAGCAAGGCGGCGATCAATCCGAAAGATGAAAGCTTCTTCATGACGGGATCATAGCATCGAGCTTGCCGTACCGGCGCCGCACTCAAGAAAAAGTGATCAGCGCCATTCCGCATTCGGATTGGCAAGCACGGCGGGGCTCAACGCAAGGCAATAGCCTTTGTCGGCCCAGATCTGCTTGCAGGCCTTGCCGGCCTCGGCCTGTTCCAGGCCGACAAGAAGCGCCGAATAGCGGGTAAGCCCTTCCCAGGTGCGTTGGATGATGGCGGGCCGGCCCTTCTTGATCGTGCCCTTAAGGCGCGTCTTCATGGCAGCAATGGTCTTTTCCGCATCCCCCTTCTGCCCGAAGGCACCGAAGACGATGCCCCAGCCGGAAATGCGGGTCGCCGTCGTGATGGTCGAGTTACCTTCTTCCGCCACGCGCTGGTTGCAATCACCACCTTTGAGAATCGTCGGTGGCGGTCCCTGTTCGTCGACCGAGACCTTGACGGCAAGTTCCTTGAGCTTCGGCTTCTCGGCGGAGGGGACCTGGAAGCCGGTGTTGAGAAGTTGGGTCATTAGAGCCGCGCGCTCGCCACGGCTGCCGGCACCCAGCACGACGCCGATGAGGCGCCGACCGTTGCGCGAGGCCGATGCCACGAGATTGTAACCCGACCCGCAGGTAAACCCGGTCTTCATGCCGTCCGCCCCTTGATAGGAGGAGAGGATGCCGTTGACCGACGGTTCGGTCCGGCCGGCGATCGTCACACTGCGCTTGCCAAAGAATTTGTAGTGATCGGGGTAGCTTTGCAGGATGTGCAGTGCCAGATGCGCCAAGTCCCGGGCGGTCGTCACCTGACCGGCATTGGGCAAGCCTGTTGCATTGCGAAACTCGGTCCGGGTCATCCCCAGTTTGTGGGCAGCCTCGGTCATCATTTGCGCGAAATTCTCTTCGCTGCCCCCTATGGCTTCTGCAAGTGCCACCGCCGCATCATTGCCGGAAACCACCAGCATGGCAGTAAGAGCTTGTTCCACAGTGATTTTTTGGCCAACCTTAAAGCCGAACTTGGTCGGCGACTGGCCGGCCGCGTTGGCGGATATGGTGATCTTGTCGCTGAGATGGATCTTTCCAGCTTTGGCTGCCTCAAAGACCATGAAGGCGGTCATCATCTTGGTCAGCGATGCGGGGTACCAAAGGGCGTTGGCACCGTCGGCGCGCAAGACTGCCCCGTCCCCTGCGTCGATCAAGAGGCTGACGCTGCGCGCTGCCGCGGGTTGCGGTTGCCAAACCAGGATCATCATCAAAAAAAGCGCCGGAATCCGCCAGGTGGACGGCCGCGCAAGCAGTTGCAACATGCTTCCCTCAGGTCCCAAAATCGGGTTGGATGTTAAGACATGAGTCTGTGACGGGTGACAAGCCGATTTAGGCATTGTCCGGCCCTGGCGGAGCGTTATGTTGGCACCAGTGGATGGTTTTTGGGGGTATCTGTGATCCGAATCACGCGCAACTTCGTGGTCGGGGGCTGTCTGGCTCTTGCCATTTCGGCAGCGGGTGTGGGCGTTGGCGCGCACCCGGCCTGGGCCGACTATCAGAGCGGCGTCGACGCTTATTACAAGGGCGACTTCAAGGGCGCCTACGATGCATGGCTGCCGCTTGCCGAAGCCGGTGACGCCGTCGCCCAAAACAGCCTGGGCGCCCTCTACGATCACGGCCTGGGCGTCATGGAAGACAATGCCGAAGCCGCCCGCTGGTACGAGGCAGCC
Organism: Dongia sp.; assembly: GCF_041910485.1. Classification (GTDB taxonomy): domain Bacteria; phylum Pseudomonadota; class Alphaproteobacteria; order Dongiales; family Dongiaceae; genus Dongia. The sequence continues at coordinate 140,459 of NZ_JAYRQR010000045.1, read as the reverse complement.
GCGCAGCAAGGCTTCCCGCTGGCCATGCGGAACCTCGGCAATCAATACGCAACCGGGCATGGCGTTGCCTACGATCTGGAGCTGGCCAAGCAATGGTACGAAAAGGCAGCGGCGCTGGGTGATCAGCAATCGGCCGCCCTCCTTGACCATCTTCGCCCGGCGACGACGGCGCCGTCCGATTCCGCCGCAGCGGCGTCGATGCCGAGCTTCGGCGCACCAGCAACGACCGGCAGCCTCGCGGAGCCGGCCGAGGGGGCAGCACCCACGGCAGCGACCGATACCGCCACGACGAGCAGCGACACGGTGATCGCGGATATTCCGACGACACCGACCGGAACAGCACCGACAGCGACTGGGCCGATCGTATTGGATGCCGGCGGCAGCACGGCGACCCTGTCGGACGGTAGCCAAACGCAACCGGCCGCCCCAGCACCTGCCCTGACCACAGCCGAACCGGTTGCGACGACGCCAGCCGTCCAGCAAGCCTCGGTGACGCCAGCGGCACCGGTTGCCCCGCGTGCTGACGGCAATTGGCTGGTCGGGCAATGGCAGGGTCCGTCGCTCGGCTGCCCCAAAGGTGGCGGCATCGAGTTCACCGATGGTGAGGCATTGAGCTGGTTTGACGGCCAGATCGCCGTGCGCATGGCCAGCACCTATCAGATTTCGGGCGACAATATCATCGTCAACACGACGGCCGCCGACGGCACGTCGCAGCAATATACCTATCAGCGCAGCGGCCCCGACAAGATGCTGATCGTCAGCATCCCGCCGAGCATGCCGAAATCCCTGCTGGGGATCGCCTATCGTCGCTGCGGTTCGGCGGCGAGCAGCACGCAATCGGCATCGATCACACCGACACCTGTCGCGCCGGCGGCACCGGCTACTGTGCCGATCATCGGTGGCGGCACAGGCGCCGCGCCGGCTACCGCGCTGCCCAGCAGCACGCAGCCGGCCACGTCCACGCAAACGACCGCACCCGCCATCGTCGCCACCGAACCGGCAACAGCACCAGCCACTGCTCCGGCTCAACCGGCGGCCGGCGCCGCACCCCAATACACGCTGAATGAGCAGGCGAATTTCGGTCGAGATGCCTCGTCCAAGGACGACAAGGCCGCGGCCGGCTGGGCCGCCTTTGAACAGGGCAATTACCAGGAGGCGCTGACCGCCTTCAAGTCGCTGGCCGACGGCGGCAACACCAATATGCAGGTACTGGTCGGCAACATGTACGATTACGGCCAGGGCGTGCCGCAAGACGACGTCCAGGCATTGCAATGGTATCTGATGGCGGCTTCGAAGGGTAACACCAAGGGCCAGTATCAGGCGGCAAACCTCTATTTCAACAGCCCGAATGTTCCGAAGAACACGATCGAAGCCTATCGCTGGGCGAGCCTGGCGGCCAAAGGTCCCGCCGGCGATCGCACGACCATCTGGGCGCAGCAGATGATCTCAGTCCTTACGGCCAACATGACCGATGACGAGATCGACGATGCCAAATCGCTCGCCAAGAAATCCGTAAAGACCAACTGACCGCCATCCGGAGTCCTTCCATGCTGCCCAATTCCGCTTTCGATGCGGCCGATCTCGCCGCCAAGGATCGTGCGCACCTCATTCATCCGTGGGTGGATCTGGGATTGGTCAAAGATACCGAGCCGCTGATCGTCTCGGCGGCCGAGGGGGCATATGTCTACAACGTTCACGGCCAGAAGATGCTGGACGGGATCGGTGGCATGTGGTGCGTCAATGCCGGCTATGGCCGCGGCGAAATTGCCGACGCAATGGCCGAGCAGGCCAGGCGCATGGCCTATTTCTCGCCATTCGGCGTCATCGGCAATCCGCCCGCTATCGAATTCGCGCACCGTCTGACGCAGTACACGCCCGGCGATTTGAAGCACATCTTCTTCACGACGGGCGGCTCGACCGCCGTCGATTCAGCGTTGCGCTTCGTGCACTTCTTCAACAATTTCCACGGCCGCAAGCAGAAGAAGCACATCATCACCCGGGAATATGCCTATCACGGGTCGACCTATCTGACGGCGTCGGTCTCAGGGAAACCGGCTGACCGCGGCAACATGGATTTGGAGACCGGCTTCATCCACCATCTGCCGGCACCCAATCCGTACCGCCGGCCAGACGGCATGTCGCTGGAGGCATTCTGTGACGCCAAGGTCAAGGATCTGGAAGACAAGATCCTGGAACTTGGCCCGGATCGGGTCGCCGCGTTCATCGCCGAGCCGTTGCTCGCGTCCGGTGGCGTCATCGTTCCGCCGCCGGGATATCAACGGCGGACATGGGAGATTTGCCGCAAATATGACGTGCTCTACATTTCTGACGAAGTCGTCACCGGCTTCGGTCGCCTGGGGCACATCTTTGCCTCGAAGGAAGTCTTTGGCATCGAGCCCGACATCATCACCTGCGCCAAGGGGCTGACATCAGGGTACGTGCCGCTCGGCGCGATGATCGTTTCCGACCGCCTCTATTCCACGCTGACCGACAAGGCTGGCCAAGGGCAGGTCTTCGCCAACGGCTATACCTATTCCGCGCATCCGGTTTCTTGCGCGGCCGGCATGGCCAATCTCGATATTTTCGAGCGCGAGGACATTTGCGGACACGTCCGGACGACCGGTCCCTATTTCCATCAGCGCCTCAGCGAACTCATGGATATCGACATGGTTGGCGACGTGCGTGGCAGCCATTTCATGGTCTGCGTCGAATGCACGGCCGACAAGAAGAACAAGACCGTGCCTCCGGCTGAATGGGGCGTCGGCAAACGTATTTTCGAGAAGGGCCAAGCGAAGGGCCTGCTCGCGCGCCCGATGGGTCACTTGATCGTCATGTCGCCGCCGCTGATCATCAATCGGGCGCAGATCGACGAATCTGTCGAAATCCTGCGCCAGAGCATTCTTGAGGTCATGGACGATCTCAAACGCGAAGGCCTTTGGAAGTAGCTATTTCAGCCAAATCTCGGCACTGGCCGAGCGCCCCGTCGCATCGATCACGGTGACGCGCTGTGCGCCCTTGCCGTCCGGGTCCCATTGCGCCTGCCGCAGATAGGGTAGCGATCCGACGGCCTTGCCATTGACCAGCCAACGCAGCGGCAAGCTGCCGCCTTCCGCCTTGAGAACCAGGGGCAAGGGGGCATCGCTCTCGACCATCGGCACGGTTGAGCCATCGACCGGAAAAGCGATGCGCAGCCGGTTTTGCGGCCGCTCCACCGCAGCCAGGGCCGGGCCCACATCGTAGCGCTTCAAGTTCGCCGGCAGTTCGGCATTTCCGACCAGAAGTGCATCCTTGGGCGGCTGGCCCGGAAGTGCCGATTCACTGGGTGGCAAAAAATCGAAGGCCTCGAAGAGGATCGGGGCCGCGGCATCGCGGCCCATGCGACCGCCGGAGAACGAACCGTCCGGTCGCCCGACCCAAATCCCGATCGTATAATCCTTGCTGTACCCTACGGCCCAAGCGTCACGATAGCCGTATGACGTGCCGGTCTTGTAGGCGATGCGCGACGCATTGCGCCGGTTGCCGCTGGCGAGCCAGCTCGCGGGCGGTGGCGTATCCTCAAGAATGCGCGTAACGTAAAAACTGCCGAGGGCGCCCAGCAAACGTTTCGGTTCGGCCGTCGGCTGGTCTGTCACAAATCGCAAGGCCCTGGCATTGCCCTGCTCGGCCAAGGCCGCATAGAGCGATACCATTTCTTCAAGCGTCACACCGACCCCACCCAAGGCAATCGGCAAACCGGGTCGATCGGCTTCCTTTGGCAAATGGAGCGGAAATCCGGCATTCGCCAGCTTCAGGGCAAAGGGCGGTGCGCCGATCGCATCCATGAGCGTCACTGCCGGCAGATTGAGCGACAGCTGCAACGCCTCGCGCGCCGTCACCTCGCCCCGGAACAGATGATCGAAATTCTCCGGTGCCCAATCTCCGAAGCGCATCGGCTGATCGATCATGATCGTTTCGGGATGCACGACCAGATCGTCGAACGCCATCGCATAGATGAAGGGCTTGAGCGCGGAACCGGGAGAGCGGACGGCCGTCACCATATCGACCGGGCCGAACTGACGCCGATCGAAATAGTTGGCGGATCCGAGATAAGAGAGCACGCGACGACCGTCATTGGCGACGATGAGCGCGGCGATGGTCGCCCCCGGCTCGAGCCCTGTGACCCGACGCGCCAGGAGTTGCGCCATCTTGCGCTGCAATCCATGATCGATCGTGGTGTGGATGACGGCCGCATTCGGCATTTCCCGGCGCAACCGTTCGGCAAGGTGCGGCGCATCGCTGAGCGCCGGCAGGCGGCGGCTGGGCACGGGCTCGGCAATGGCCGCCTGATAGGCCGGGAGGTCCAGCGCACCCGCCGCCAGCATGCGCGCCAGGACCTTGTCACGCGCGCGCCTCGCCGCGTCAGGATATCGATCGGGCCGCAAGCGCTCGGGGCTCTGCGGCAAGACGACCAGAAGCGCCGCCTCGGCCTCGGTAAGGTGCGCCGGCTCCTTGCCGAAATAGCCAAGGCTTGCCGCCCGCACCCCTTCGAGATTGCCGCCATAGGGCGCCAACGTCAGATAGGTATCGAGCACACCGCCACTGCCGAGGCGCCATGTCAGTTGCACGGCGCGCGCAGCCTCGATCAGCTTGGCCCCAAAGCCACGCGGCCGCGGTTCCAGCAGCCGAGCCGTTTGCATGCTGAGTGTCGAAGCCCCTGAAACGATCTCCCCGGCCGCAACCGCTTGCCAACCGGCGCGGAGGATCGCCAACGGATCGACGCCCGGATGCCAGCCGAACCTGCTATCCTCGAAGGTCCGCAGATAGCGCAAGAACTTCTGGTCGACATCCTCGGCACGGACCGGGAAGCGCCACGACCCGTCTGGTGTCGCGAAGGCACGCAGCACGCTGTCGTCGGCAGCGAGCACCAGAGTCGAGTGATCCCGGAGCCGCCCCATGAAAGGCGGATAGAGCGCGTCGGCAGCAATGCCGACGGCAAGCAGGCAGAGCAGGATGCCGGCAACCGCGCCCACCGATCTCCGCATTGCGGCTCGCATGGATTTCATTGCCGGCATCCGCCCCGTCAGTAGGGCGCTACGTTGAGCACGTCACGGCCGCCGCGACCCCGTACCTCAGGCGCGTACATGTCTTCGATCTGTACGCCAGGCACAGTGTAAGTACCCGGCGATACGGCGCGGACCATATAGGCAACGGCAAATTCCGTGCTGTTGCCAGTATCGACATCAAGGGCCCCGATATAGCGGTCGTCCAGAAACTCGCTGTAATTCAACGTCGACAATTGCGGGAGCCAAGACAGGTCACCTGTCCGTCGCGTGTCGGTCAGGCGCTCGTTCTCGATTTCGAAGCCAGCCGGCAGCAGATCGACGATGAGCGCCCGCCGGTAGTCAGCGGCGCGGACGCTACCGGAAACCACCGCAACGAGCACGTCGTTCTGGCGCACGTTCTTGAGTTCAACCGGCTCGCCGGTCAGCGTGTAATAGACACGCTTGATATCGAAGCCGCTCTGTTCTGGCGGCAGATCGGCGATCGGCACACCAAGGACAGTCGCCTTGGCATAGACCGGTTGCTTGCCCTTGTTGACGAAAGTCGAACCACCACCAAGATCGTCCGACGCGAGATGCAGATAATAGGGCCTGCTCTGCGACGAGGCCGTCGTCGCGTCGCGCGCGATGCTCACCTGCGGCTCGGCATCCGATGTGGTGGCACGTGCCGCCATCAGAATCCATACCTGCTCCTGCGTGCTGAGATACCCGCGGGCCGACTGCAAATTGGCCAAGGTATCGAGATAGAGCGTCGCATCGCGGCCGGGCAGCTTTGCCTCGGTCATCAGCGTGACGATGGCAGCGAGATCACGCAGGTCCGATCCGTAATCCGCCAAATGCCGCCGCGCGCGATTGGACGCCACCAAGGCGGCATCGAACGCCGCATTGGCACGCGACACGTCGCCATTGAGGGCCAATGCCGTGCCAAGCTGCGCCAGAGCGAGCCCGCTTGGCATCCGGTCCAGATAATTGTCAGCGAGGTACCGCAATTCGCTGAGCTTGGCCTCCTTGGCCTTGGCCAGCACATAGGATGCGTAGGCGCGGGCCGCGAGATTGTCGGCGCTGTCGTTATTGTAGTCCGTCGCTACGTAACGCAACCCATCGAGCCCATGCCGATAGGCAACGTCCGAGACGTCATAGCCGCGATCGCGCGCCTGGGTCAGAAAATCCATGGCAAACGCCGACAGCCAATTTTCCGGCGGACTGAAGCTCGTCCACAAGCCGAAGAGACCATCACTGCGCTGGCGTTCCAGGATGCGGCCGATCGCGACCTGGACCTCCTTGGGATCCGATTTCGCGTATTTGTTCTCCAGGCTCCAGGCCTCCGAGACCTCGTTGGTGAAGAGCAGCGGAAATGCAACGCTGGTCGTCTGTTCGAGGCACCCATAGGGATAGTGATAGAGATCCGCGAGCACGCTCTGCACATCGAGATTGGGATGCGAGCTGAAAGAGAGACGCAGATCCGCCGTCTCGGGCAGGAAATCCGCCATCGCATTGGCTGAGATCTTCAACGCCGCATCCGGCAGCAACCGCTGCGTCAAGGTCTGGCTGATGGCCGGCTGTGCCGCCCGCACCGGCAGATTGACATCACGGGTTAGCGAGAAGCCACCGGGACCTTGCATGTTCATGGTGATGTGCCCTTCACCGACCGCCAGGGCCTGAACACCGGTCCGCCAATCGTGACTGGCACCAGGCGCAAGATCGACGGTCAGTCGGGTCTCGCCGGTGAGCCGCAGATTGTCGCTTGCCGTGAGATCGATCGTGTAGGTGCCGGCGGCACCTTCAACGTTCTGCAGCGACAAGGAGACATTGCTGTTGTCACCCGGCGCCAGAAAGCGCGCGGCGGAACTCAACGCCACCACGGGATCCCGCACCACCAGAGGTGCCTCGGTCGCGCCGACATTCTGCCCGTCCCAGGCAACCGCCATCAGGCGCAGGCGACCGTTATAGTCCGGCACCTCGAAGCTGACGGTGGCTTTCCCCGCCGCGTCCAGCTTGACGATGCCGGAAAAGAGCGCGACGAGCTTGATTTCCTTCGGCGCGCCGCGTTTGGCAAGGCCTTCGCCGTCGCCACCGCTGCGGATGGTGCCGCGCTTGCCTTCCTTGCCGTCGATGAGCTGGCCGTAGAGATCGCGAATCTCGACGCCCAGCCGTCGCTTGCCGAAATAGTAGCCAAGCGGGTCCGGTGTTTCGAAATCCGTCAGTTGCAGGATGCCTTCGTCAACCGCCGCCAGCGTCACATAGGCATCTTTGCCCGCCAGGTTGGTGACGGTCACCGGCACCTCGATCTTCTGACGTGGTTCCATCTTCTCCGGCAGCGTCAAAGCAATTTCGAGATTGCGCGGCTTCGGATCGATGGCGAGCCAAGTCAAGCCGATGGCTCGGCCCGGACCGTGCGTATCACCCTTCCCCGCTCGATAGGCGTTGACGAGAACATAGGCGCCCGCGCCCCAGGCCTTGTCGACCGGCAGCTTGATGGTCTTCCCGTCCTTCGGCACTGAGACGCTGAAACTGTCGAGCACGTGGTCGGTCGCGATCGTTACTTGAGCTTCGCCCGCAAAGGGCGCCGTCAGACGAATCTCGGCCTTGTCGCCCACGTTGTAGAGTTCCTTGTCGGCAACGACCTGCATCTTGTCCGGCGTACCACCCGTGCCGGGCGCCGACCACCAGCCGGCATAGAAGCGCACCGAGCTTGCCGTACCGCTCGCCGGATCGAACACCTCCACCCGGTAAGGCCCCCATTGTACGGGGAGACTGAGCTTGCCCGGCTGGCCGGGATCGACCGACATGGCGCCGGTCGACGATTCCGCATCGCGGACCACGTAGTCATAGTCCCAGCGATTGTCGCGATAGAACCAGACATAGTCCCAATCCTCGCGTACCAGGCGATAGGAAAGGCCGCTCTGCGCCTTGGGCTTGCCGTCGGCCCCGAGCGCGACGACCTCGAATTCGGCATTGGAGCCTGCCGCCACCTCGTCATTGGCAAAAAGCGGCTTGATACCGAGATAGAGATCCTTATTGCGGATAGGACGCGTGAGAGATTCGATCACCGGCCGTCCACCGAACTCGTAGACCTCGACGCGGAGGGTCGCCGACAGCGGCACCTGCGCGTCCGGGACTTCGTCGAAGGACATGTCGAGTTCGAGATGCCCCTGATCATCGGTCGATGAATCGTCGTAGGTCAGACGCTGCGATTCCACCTTTTCGTCGGCAAGGCCGAAGCGATAGCCGGGAAGATCGGCAAAAGGCTGCGGATCGGCCGCAATGACCACCTCTGCCTTCACTGGCAAATTGGCAGCCGGCGCACCGTAGAGATATTTGGCATCGATCTCGACCGGCAGCGGCGCAGGCGGGGTCAGCACGTCGGCCTTGGCCGAGAGCTTCGCCTCAATGCGCGCCGGAACAACGTCTTCGACCAGGAACTGGGTCGAAGACAGCGGATCCCCTTCCGGATCGAGATAGGCCTCGACCGTCCAGGGGCCGGTCCGGGCCGTGCTTGGAAGATCGACATCCAGACTGTAGCCACCGCCGGTGTCGGTCACATCGACGAACCGCTTGGCCTCGATGCCGTCCGGTCGCAACAGCCGGAAGGTGAGCTTCTGCCCGGAAAGTGCCGCAGCGGAAGGATCACGAGAGAGAGCCATGACATGCGCGGTCTCGCCCGGGCGATACACGCCGCGATCCGTGTAGAAGAAGATATCGACATCTGCCGGCATGGCGCGACCGCCAACACCGCGATCGGAAAGATCGAACGCTGGACCACTGATATCAAGGAAGCTGAAATCGCCGTCGCGCCTGAAAGCCATGATCGCCGTTGCCGTGCGACCGCCCGAGCCGCGGAGCAAACCGGGATCGAAATGCGCCATGCCACTGGTATCGGTCAGCGCCTTGCCGAGAATCTCGTTATTGCGCGCAATAAGGCGCAACTCCAGCCGGTGCATCGCGCGCCCGGTTTCCAGCGATCGGGCCTGAATGTTGAGCCCATCCGTCCCGTCGAATGCGGTGAGGCCGATATCCGAGACGACCAGCCACTGCGTCGCCTGCGGCTGCCAACGCCAGGAATAATCCTGTTCGTTCTCTTCGTCGGCAGCGTTGTGCGCCATCAGAATGTAGATGCCCGGCTGCGTGTCCGGGACGACTTCGTCGATCGGAAATGCCGTCACCACCCGCTTGTTGCGGTCGACGGCCACATCCATTTCACCGGTCCAGATCTCCTCACCCGATTTCTCCGCGATCCGTTCACGGTCATATTCCTCGAGATTGTTGAGGAAGCGGCCGTCATAGAGTTCATTGATCAGGTTGCGGTCATTGATGCGCATCAGGCGCAGCTTGGCTTTGTCGACATTGACCGTGACTAGCGGCACGCCGGTCGAACCGACCTTCGGCAACACATAGGCCTGGTTGCGGAAGCCGATGCTGGGCGCTCGATCGCCAACGGAAAAGGCCCATTCCTCATTCTCGGTGAGCTTCTGCTGGTCCAGGGCAGAAAGACCCTTGAGCACCGTGATCTTGTAGGACTGCCCGAACGACAGGTTGCCGACGCAAAGCTGTGAGCCCGAGACGCGATAGGTCGCCTTCACGTCCGGCTCAATCCGGATGTAGTCTTCATACTTGACGGTGTCGGGTGTCGCGAGATCGCCACGAAATTCAAGACACGCCTCAGGCGTCTCGCCGTCAATGTTCAGCTTGGTGCCGGTCAGCGAAAAAGCCAGCATCTGCCGAATTTGTTCGGCACGGTTCGCCGCCTGTTCATCGTAATTGTAACGCTGCGCCTCCTCGTAGGCGGCAAGCGCCAAGCGCTTTTCATCAAGATTGTCGAACTGCTTGGCGACCATGTTCATGGAAGCGGCCTGCAACTCGTACTGATCGGTTTCGACGAAGGCGCGATAGGCTGCCAGAGCCGCCTTGCGCTGTTCGCCCGCTCCCTCCAGCAAGCCGGCCAGCGTGAACCAGCTGTCGTAGCTTTCGTCGCCAAGGCCAATGGCGCGCGCGCGCAAGGAGACTGCCTCAGCAAAGCGCCTCGCGTCCGCCTCGGCCTTCGATTGCTGGATCAGGATGTCGATGCGGCGCGGATCCTCGCCCTTGGCGGCGGCAATGAGGTCGGCTCGGTAGGCAGCGGCCTCCCGCGCGATGTCCGTAAGATCGATGGCGTGAGCAGCAACTGGAAAAAGGAACTGAAAGGCGACGAGGAGGAGGAAGGCAAGCCGATGGATGGGCGCGCGCATGTCAATGGTCCCGCAGAAGCGAATAGGGTTGATGGCTGTGTCGATAACCAATGGCCGCCGGATCGCCCGTCCCGCAGATCCGCCGTCCGAGATTATAACCGTGACGCCACAATTTGATACACGATGATTGCGACAGGATTTGGGCGGACTGTCTCGCCGCGCGCGGTTTTTGCGCTGCCTTGGCGCTGATCGATTCGATTGCTAAGGTCCGCCCATCATGACCACAGATAGCCTCCCCGATGCCCCTCGCACCTGGCTGATCCTCGGCGAGCGAGCGGGCGACAATGCCCAAGTCCAGGCTCTCGGCCGTGCCTTGGGCTGGCCGTGCGAGATCAAGCAGATCCGCTATGACGACACCTGCAACATCGATTTCAAGGACCGGGGCGCCAGCCTGACGGGCGTCGACCTTGCCGCGACCGACCGACTGGAAGCGCCGTGGCCGGACGCCATCATAGCCATCGGCCGGCGTTCCGTGCCCGTTGCCCGCTGGGTGCGCGCACAAGCTGGAAAACCCACGCTGCATGTTCATTTGGGACGACCTCGTGTCGATCTGGGTCTGTTCGACCTCGTCGTGACCACTCCTCAGTACAATTTGCCGTCCGCTGAGAATGTGATCGAGATCACCCTCCCCTTCGTTTCGGTCGACGCGGAGGCCCTGGGCACGGCCGCTGCAGCATGGCACAGCCGTTTCGCCGCTTTGCCGCGCCCTTGGTCCGCAATCCTCGTCGGCGGTCCGACGCCGCAACTGGCCTTCGGCGTCAGCGAGGCAGAGCGCCTCTTGGCCGAACTCTCGGCTTTTGGCGCGGCAACGGGGGGAGGCCTGCTCGTCACGACATCGCCGCGGACGCCTGCGGATGTCACCAAAGCCATCGAGGCGGGATTGGCGAAATTGACTGGAATACCCTCGCTTTTCCTGCCATTCACCAGAGGGGGCGAAAACCCCTATCCAGCGTTGCTGGCTCTGGCCGACAATTTCATCGTGTCGGCCGACAGCGCCTCAATGCTGGCAGAGGCAGCGACAAGGCAGAAACCGATCCACCTCTTTCATCTGCCCAAGATACCGCCAAAGAAGAAGCCCGGCCTCAAATCGGCCTTTTCCCGTAACTGGCGCCTGCGACGCAAAGCAAGGCTCGATGCTGAGTTGCCACCAGATCCGCTCGATCGGCTCTACGATTTCTGGACTCGGCGCGGGAAGGCCCGCCCACGCCGGGACATCGACCAGCTGGAGCGCCGCCTGCTCGACCTCGGGATCGCCGCGGCCCTTTCAGACCCGGTGACCGGCGCGGCCTCTTTCGAGCAAGCTGCTGAGGCCATTTCCCGTGAACGGCGCGAAGTTCTCGACCGAATCCGGACTCTGGCGGCCGAAAGGCTGAGGCGGGAATAGGATAATATTGCCATTCCGATTCAGCGGGAGCTTGAGGCGGGTGCAAGCCCCATGATATGACGCCGCCATGAAATTTCCCCAGGAATCCCGATAAATGCTGGTTTGGATCGACGCCGTCCAATGCGGTCGGCTGCCCAAGATTTTTGGCCTTACGCTCGTCGAGCGGCACCTGCAGGCGCTGAAGCGCTCGCTACCCCGACCAGCGCGCATCGTTGTCGACCTGGGCGCCGAAGGTCAGCGACCGAAGATCGATCCATCTCTGGACGGTGCATTCCAGATCGAATGGCGCCAGCAGCCCGGCGATTTCGCCGTCCGACTCCAGCGCTTTCTGGACGAAGCAGTCGGTGAAGCTGCCCTGCTGCTGGACGGCGCCACCCTGCCGGACGCCCGTCTGCATGCTGCGTTGGCCCCCCTCTCTGACTCGGTCGCTGTCCTGGCGCCGAAAGACGACGAGCGGGCGGCGATGGTCCTCCTATCGCCTGACCACAATCCGAACCTCTCAATTGACGGCGCCGATCTCACGGCACTTGCCGTCAAGTGGCTGGCAGCGGGTACGGTCAGGGCCTATCGGCAGGAAGAGTTCAACGGCTTCATCCGCAAGCTGAGACGCACCATTCCGTATTACATGTTCCGCGTGGAGACGCGCGAGAAGGCAGCCAAGGTCGAGAAGTTCATGTTCTGGTCGAACTACAAGGGTTCGACCGACTTCTTCACCCGCTACGTCTATCCCCCACTGGTTTGGATCTCGGTCGGGCCGCTTGCCAGGGCACGGGTGCATCCGAATTCAGTCACCATTTTCAGCATCATCTTGGCCTTGGGTGCCATTCCGATTTGGGCCATCGGCGAGACTTGGTCGTTCTGGACCGGCTTCGCCATGGCCTATGCGATGAGTGTACTCGACTCTGTCGACGGAAAGCTCGCACGCTTGACCTTCACCGATTCCAGGCTGGGCAATTTCCTGGATCACGGCCTCGACATGGTCCACCCGCCATTTTGGTATCTGTCCTGGGCATATGGGCTGGGGCTGTCGACACTAGGCTGGGGATCGCCCCTCGGTATCGCGACGATTCTGGTCATGGTCTTCTATGTCGTCGATCGAATGATTCTGAAGGTCTATCCCACGTTCTTCCAGCGCGCCTTTCACACGCATTCCAAGCTCGATGGGCGGATGCGCACGTTCATCGCGCGCCGGAACATCACCCTGCCGATGTTCATCATCGGCTATGTATTCGGTTACGCGACCCAAGCCTTCTACCTGATTGTCGCTTGGCAGATATTGACCGCCTGCTACCACGGTGTCCGCACCTTCTGGATCATCGTGATCGACCGGGCGCATCTCAAAGATCGCCGACCGACCGATGTCGCCGCTGCGCTGAAGCACGTGGATTGAGTTCCAAACAAAATGGCGCCGTCCCACTCAAGGGACGGCGCCACTATAACCGGCCGGCAGTCAGTTCAGTACTTGTCGTCCTGGACTGCGGCACCCACTTCCTTCGAATACCAAATCTGCTGCAGCTTGTTGAGCTGCTTGGGCTCGAATGCCTTGAACGGCAGTTCGGCGATAAAGTTGATATAGCGGCGCGGAATGTCGGTGATACCGCGCGGGCTGACGCCGTGAATCGCCTTGGCCGAGTTCACGAAACAGGCATATGAGTTGGATGCGTATTTCAGCGTTTTCACCAACTCGACATCGCGATCCATCGAGCGGTGCTTGATGAAGCGCGGCTCACGGCGCCAACGATAGATGTCGAAATCGCCCCCACTGACATTGTCCCGTGGATCGCGGAAGTAAAACAGCGCCGAGAAAATCTTGTCGCAAAGATCGACATGTGGCGTCTTCACACTCGTCACTTGGCGCACCGGCGTGTTCATCACGAACTGGCAATCAAGACGGATATCGGCCTCACCGGCGAAGCCGCGCGGCTTGACACGCCAATCCTCAAATCGACGACCGACCTTCGCTTCAAGATCCGGAAACTCGCTGCGCAGCTGATTGCCGAACAGGCGGGTGACGTGGCTCCAATATTCCTGCGAGGTGTGATACTCGAAGAATTCGCGCCAAAGCGGCGAGATGCGCCGATCACCCAAAACCTGCTTGACCGTCAGGCGCACGGCGATATTGCTGCCGGGCTCCGCACGACCATTGAGAATTGTCTCAAGGCTCGGGAACTCAGCCTCAAGCTGACGATACACGTCCGCCGGCACGGCGTTCTGCCGCGAGTAATGGGTATAAGGCTCGGTGATCACCTCTTCCGGCCGCACGCTTTCGAGCATGTGCGGGGCGTGTTGTTCGACTGTAGCTGCCAACATCGACTCTATCTCCACTCCTGCCCCCATTGCGGTTCGTGGACCGCCAGGGAAATGTCATCGCAACGCATGCAAATTGCCGAAACGTTAACCAAGGCACAATTTGACAACCCGCCGCAGCGACGTTCCGTCGCCATTTGCCTCAGGCCGCCAGCTTGCGGCACAGGTCGAGCGCATCATGCCGGACATGGTTGAGCGCCATTTCACGCTCCACCATCGCCACATCGACGATACCCTTCTCCAGCATCTCTGTGAGCAGGCCGAAGAAAAGCTGCTCCTGTTTCGGGTCCGGATGCGGCTGGTAATATCCATCCTTAACCGCCCGGGGACGCGACACACCGATTCCCTTCTTGATCGCCTTGATCAGATTGTCGGCCAGCGTCTTCTTCGGTTTTTCACGGATAGAAAAGTCGATGGGCAGGCCGGTCTTCCAAGGCTGCGTCCGACGATATGTCGTGTGCAGGATCTTGGTCGCCGGGGTCAATTTGTCGAAATCGTTCCATTCCGGCTCAAGAATGCCGACATTGGCATCCGCTTCGTACTCTAGCTTGATCCATTTCAAATAGTCCTTCTTGAACTCGAAGAGTTCGTTGAAGGTCTTCTCCGCATCCCAGTGCGTCAACTTCGCATTCTCCAGGAGCATCACGGACGAGGCCCGATAGGGCGGCATCTCTTTCAGGGCGGGGCGCATGCAACACATGACGCCTGCCCCCTTCATGTCACGGGTAAAGAGCTCCATGACATCGCCAACGGCGAAGCAATCCGGATCGATCGCAATCGCGCGCCCCTGATAGTTCATGGCCTTGGGCGGCGTAAACCGGGTCGGGGTGAAGGACTGGAGGTCGGCATGAGTCCAGACCCGGTGTTCCAGACCACGCAGGAACTTCTGACCGATCTTTGCGGCCAGCCACGGGTAGTTCTGGAAATGCATGATTTCGACGTCGAACGCTTCCGGCCGCTTGCTGTTCCGCTTTGCAGCGTAGCCGGCGACCAACGCGCCAAGATATTGCTCGTCGTTGGTCTGGATAAAGAGTTTGTACTGCACGAAAATCCCCCTCAGTCCGGGTATCCTGGGCGAGGTCGCCACTGGCCGCGAATGATAGTCGCCGGGCGCCTCCCGGGCAACCGAACCCATTGAAAATGCGCCGATTTGCCGCAAATTCCGAGGGGTTATTGGGCTGGCGACATCCCGTCGATTGACTTCCTTAGTTTGAATGTTATCACAGACTTAGCAAACGGTCGCAGCGACCTCCCGAATTCCAAAGGCATCAGGCATTGGCGCCAAGTACAGACAAGCCGATCTATATCGATCCAATCCAAACGCCCTCGGCCCTGACCAACGCCTTTCGAGTCATCCGAAAGCATGGTTTGTGGCGGCAGGTGCCGGTCATGATCGGTGTCATGGCAGCCAGTCTGCTCGAGGGCCTATCCGTGGCCTCGCTCTTTCCCATACTTTCCCTCGTTTCTGGGGACCCTGGCGAGAAGCCGAACAAAGTCGAGCGCTTCATTCTCATGGCGCTGGACTTCCTCCACATCCCAGCAACGCTCGGTTCGCTGGTTTTGCTCCTGGGCGCCTTTGCCCTTCTGAAGGCGGTTATTTCACTCAATGTCAGCCGCTATGTCGGCTATCTGGTCGCCGAAATCGCCACCGAAATGCGCTCCCGTATGATTGACGCAATGCTGGCGGCTCGTTGGTCTTACTATACGGTAAATCCGATTGGACGGTTTGCCGGGGCCATTACGACGGAGGCCAATTGGGGTTCGGCCATATATCGTACGTCGCTTAATCTGGTCATCGCTGCCATCCAAGCCATCGTGCTCGGTGTTATCGTTTTTACGGTCGATTGGCGTGTCGCGCTGGTCGGGTCCGGTATGGCCATTGTCGTTGGCATTGCCATGCGGCTCCTCATTCGACGGTCGCGGATTTTTGGTCGCCGTATGCTTCTGACCAGCCGAACGATCGTCACGGATCTCAACGATGTTGTCGTCAGCTTCAAGCCAATGAAGGCGATGCACCGTCACGAGGCTCTTGTCCAGGAGCTGCGCAATGAGACCAAATCACTGCGTGAGTCGCTGCGTGAAATGGTGCTTCTCGAGCAATTGGCCGGACAACTGCCTGACCTGCTGATCATCATGATGCTGGCCGGCGTCGCCTATGTGGCGATGAGCATTTTACATCTCGATCTAGCAAGCATTCTCGTGTCCGGCCTACTCATCCTGGGTCTCACGCGGGCGGTTGCCAAGGTGCATCGGTCCGCTCGCGAGTCAGCCCATGCCGAAGTCGGGTATTGGTCTTTCATGGACACGCTGCGTGAAACCGAAGCCGCAGCCGAGGCTTATACCGGCCGCGCGACGCCCAGCCTTAAGAGCTCTTGCAGATTAGAGGACGTCACCTTCTCCTATGGGCGCGCACCGGTCTTGCGCAACGTATCTTTGGAGTTACGCGCCGGCACCATAACAACCCTGATCGGTGAGTCGGGCTCTGGAAAGACGACGATCGCCGATCTCATCCTTGGCCTCTTCAATCCGGAGCTGGGGCGAGTAACCTTGGACGGCGTGCCATTGCACGAGATCGATATGGATCGCTGGCGTAGTCAGGTTGGCTATGTCCCCCAAGAGATTCTGCTGTTCAACGACACGATTCTCGCCAACGTCACTTTAGGCGATCCGAATATTAGTGAAGCGGCTGCCATTCGGGCGCTTGAGACGGCAGGTGCAATGCGTTTCGTTGCTGAGATGCCGAACGGCCTCTTTACAACGGTTGGAGATCGCGGCGTGCTTCTATCCGGCGGTCAGCGCCAACGCATCGCGCTGGCGCGGGCATTGGTGACGGAACCCACCCTCCTCATCCTGGATGAGGCGACAAGCGCCCTAGATCCTGAGACTGAGAGCGAGATCTGCGCCGCAGTCGGCAGGCAGCGCGGGAAACTCACCGTTCTGGCCATTACACATCAGCCGGCCTGGGTGGAAATGGCCGATGAAGTCTACCGCATCGACCAGGGTATGGTGGTTGCGGACACACGTGATGGCCTAACCAATAGTCCTGCTCAGACTGTGCCAGGCGCACCGGCGAGCGGCTCCATCGTCACTTTTCCATCGCGGATTTCGTAGACCCGGTCTGCGGCATCGACCCAAAGCGCTTGATGCGTAATCGCGAGAATAGTGCGCCCGCCGGTCAACGCCCGCGCAGATCGAGCGATCTCCTTGGCCGTCTTCTGATCGAGCGCGCTGGTTGCTTCATCAAGAATGAGCAACTTCGGATCACCGATGAGAGCTCTGGCGATAGCGAGCCTCTGCCGCTGTCCGCCAGAAAGTAAGCTTCCCCGCACACCGATAACGAAATCCATTTCACCGGGGAGTTTAGAAACGAAACTCCAGGCGTCGGCAGCCCTTAGTGCGGCCTCAACCTGACCCGGTGAGATACTCGGATCGCCAAGGGTTACATTGTTGAGAACGGTGTCGTTGAACAGAATGCTGTCCTGCGGAATGTAGCCCAACTGGCGACGCCAGCTCGCCATATCCAACTCATTCAACGACAGACCACCGACCCGCACGCTGCCCGAACTTGCGGTATGGAGGCCGGCAATGAGGTCGGCAACCGTTGTCTTCCCGGCACCAGACGGGCCAATGACCGCCGTCAGTTCACCGGCCGGCAGGGTGACGTCCACATCTTTGATGACGCTCTTGCCAGGATACGAGAAAGACACATTCTGGAATTCGATGGGGGCTGGCAAATCTGGGAGCCTGCCGGTCGCCATCACCTCACGATTGCTTCGCACCTCGTCCACGAGCTGCTGCAATTGCCAGAATGAAGGCCTCTCCAACATCACGCGTTGAAAGTTGGAGCGCACGGTACCGATTGAATCGGCAACGCGCTTGAGCAGCAAGGTTGAGCCGAGCATGACGCGCAAATCGAGATCCAGCATGCTGTGACCAATATACAGCCCACCGAGGATCAACAAAGTGAACAATGGCTCCTGAACCGCACGGACGGCACTCGTACTGTACGTCTCAGCCTGGGTGGCGCGGCGGAGCCTGTCAACGTGAACGGCAAACGTGTGTCCAATAAAGCTATGCCGATTCATGGCCTTCAGGGCTTTGACATTGGTCAGCGCATCTGTCACCGCATGCAGCAACGCTTGATTGTGCCGCGACTTTCCACGGCCGGCCTTCTTGGCCATCCGCATATAACGCCCGACCCCCAACCACAGGGCCGCAACAACGGCCACTGCTCCCAGAAAGAATGGCCATGAAACAAACAGCGCCATGCTCATCAAGACGGCTGTTTGTATGAGACCGGACAAGCAAAGTGCGGATGCTTTGAAGGCAAGCGCTGCGCGGTCCGCGTCAGAATTGATGGCTGCCGTATAGCGCGCGACCGGCTGCGCGACGAAGTAGCTCCATTTTGCATGGACCAACGCACTGATCAGCTGCAATCTGACACTAATGCCGAAATTGGCTACCGATCGTCCGACAAAAACGGACCCAGCTGTCCCGAACACAAACGAAATGGTCGCGGCCGCGACCATGACCAGCAATAGGGTCTCAATATTCAATGGCAGGCCAAGATGCGCCAAACCCCACCGGACATATTGATCGACGGCGTGCGATTTGATGTGCGTCTCACCGCTGACGAGACCGATAATTGGCCACAGCGTCGCTATCCCGACAATCTCAACCAACCCAGAGATCAGCAGCGCTCCTAAAATAAGGACCTGCTGTCGCCATCCCGTGTAGAAGAATATTTTGACGATATCGCGCAAGAGTTAACTCACTATTTTCTCTATTGCTTGAGCCAAAGCCGTTCGCGTGTTCATTCCAGCGAGTTTGTCAATTGCACTGGCGGCAAAGGCACTGTCTAAATGGGTAATCCTTGCGGATATACTTGGCAATGCAAGGATATGAGCCGCCGCCATCCGGTGCGTTCCTCGTCGAACGTGGACGATCTCCCCGTTAGCCGCGATACCGAGGCAAATCTCATCATCGCCACTATAGCGATATCCATTCTCCGCCATGGACCTGTAGAGATCCAAATAGTAGCGGCAATAGTCCTCAATCTTCGCATCCGAATCGAAAATTCGCCCACGTCCATCGACGGGTCGACCAGCAAGCCAGCTTGCCTTCAACCACTGATAAAGACGTGTTCTTGCCAGATCGTCGCCATAATGGGCGATGTCCGACATATCCTTATAGGTATAAAGGTCTTCTACCCTATCCGAAGGCAAATCACCTAAACCTTCGATTAGAAAGCGGTTCTTGATGGGCGCAACTGCCTTAGCGGAAAGCTTCCGGGAAACCCGCCGCGGGTCGATTTTCACGCGCAGCACATCCCCAAGCAGGCGCTCGGCAACGGCGGCTTGGTCCCAGGCCGGATTGGATAGAGTGGGCCAAACCTTCAGGGAAAGAGGCGCCAAGCTGCGCCAGATGCCTCCATCCCCAAATGCCATGTGCCCTCAATAACCCCAGAGATGCTGAAGCCCCACGGCTCCGTTGGGCGACACACCTAGCACATGAGCGGTCAGATCCGCATCAGCAGACTTCACCTGCAGCGTTGCGATGCCGCTGTCGCCGACATGCTGCCGCAACGTCGGCAGAACATCATCCATCCAGATGATGTCGGAACCGAACGCCGGCAAGGTCGCGAAATAGCTCAGCCGCTCGCCTGCGTGATTGATAGCCGCCAGTTCCACCTTTGCCGGCATATCGTACTTCAAATTGCCGCTGGCATTGGCCACGAAAACGCCGGTGCGGAACCAGTCCCTTGTCCGCACGCGGCCGATAAGATTGGTGCGCCCCATAACACCGATCGAGGGATGCAGCCAGTGTGGCAGGGTCGGAATATCGGCACCGACGTTGCGCCACGAGGATTGAAACTCGGTGAAATCCTGGTCGCCGGTAACACGGTGGCGAACGGCCATGTCGGCCGTCGTCACCAGTCGCTGCGGTGCCAAGCCGATTTTGAGGTGATCCGGGCATACCATGGCCGTGACCACTTCGTTCTTGCGTGGATGTGACCAGTGCGCGAACACATCGCTCACATAGGCAGGCCCGACGAAATCCTTGTGATAACGCATCTCATCGACGAACCCGCCTTGGCGATCATAGAAGCGTAGCCAATAGTCGTCGAATGGCGGGTTTGATGCATCGAAATTGAACCCGAATTCAAGTGCATCGCCCGGCTGTGTCACCGGCAGCGTACAGGCATGAATCATGAAGCCGGCCTTGATCGCGGCTTCGACAATCCGACGCTCATCTGGCGTAAAGGCGATATCGTCGCGATTGTCGACGCCGACGCGGCAAAGATGGTTGGCCGCAATGGAGCCAATCTTCCCAGGCTGCTTGGAGAAACCCTCGTCCAGCGCGTACCAGAACGATGTTCCATAGCCAGCGTAAGAGGCAGCGAAATAGTTGCGCTCCTTTGCAGCCCCTGCCGGACGCTTGAAATGCACTTCCTCAACGGGACGATTGCGCGAACGCTTCAGCGCCGTCTTGCCGAGGCCGGTTCCGATCTGCACCTCATCGTCCGCCCCCATATCGAGATCGTAGTTCGGCACGGTCATGACGACCTCGCCGCCACGGATCACCGAATCAATCAGACGGAACGGCTGAACTTTGTTCGGATTTTTGAAGAACTGGTGCGAACCATGAATGATCGTGAAGCTGTCTTTCCAGAAAACATCGCCACAGATGCGGAACCGATAGTGCCGACCGCGAGTCAGGAAAGGATGTGCCACAAAGACCTTCATGCACACTGCGCCCTTCCGGTCAGGCATCAGTGATTTGAGGTTGAGATTGATCGACTGGCTTGGCCCCAGCACGCGATAGGTACGCCGGATTTCTCCTTCGGCGATGATCTCGAAGCGAAACTGGAGCGGATCCTTGATGCCGAAGAACTCTTCAAAATGATTGAATGCGAGCGCGTCCACATCTTCAATTTCAAGAGGCACCGCAGCTGTTCCGGCACAAAACTCCCAGTTCTGGGCGACCCAATGGACGGGCGTAGCAGGCGCGTGGGCATGAGCAAGTCGCAGACTGTAGCGGTACTTGGTGCCGACATCACTGCCGCCAGCCACTACCGCGTCGCAGTCTTTGATCGACGCCGCGTTCACTGGCTTGGCGCCGGCGGGCTGGTCGTTAATGATATCGGTCGAAATCCAGAACGCTTCCATCCCGTTGGCAGCAGCGCGGAACGTTTCGAAGAAACCTCGATCGCCGTGTACAGCAATGCGCTGCGCCCCGTCAGCGCGCAGCAGCTTCAGCACGTCTTCCAAGGACTGGCTGACCTTGGTCTTGGCGTCGGATGCCGCGACGGGCGGGGTTCCGGCCTTGAACTTCTGCTTCTTTGCCTTGGGCTTGGGAAGCAGCCAATCAAAGAGGCCGGTCGAACCAGCCTTTTGCCCCTTACCGTCTGCTTGCTGGCCTGCCGACAGTTCCATATCCGAGGTCTTCATTAGGCAACTTCCCTAAAAAGGACGCGCTCAACCTATGGTCCACTCAGCGCGTCCAATGCGCAATGCCTTGTCCGCGGTCCGGACATTTGCTATGGACCGCGAAATCCTAGGGGCCGCGAGGCCGACGTGCAATTCGTCATTCTGCGACCTAAAGTCCCACGACACCTGGATTAATCCGAAGCCAGAGCAGTCTTTGCAAGCCCGGAAATTATGACTTTGAAGCCGACCCCGACGACCAATACCCGCCTAAAACACCGCCGCAGCGATTTTAGCACGCTGTGGGAGGCGCTGGATTATGCTGCCGGTGGCGACACAGGGTTCAATTTCTATACAGCCAAGGGCGACTTGGCCCATGTGCTGACTTATGCCGACCTGCGAGATCGTGCCCTGGATTTGGCACAGCGATTCGCTGGAATCGGCCTGGAACGTGGCTCGCGTGTGGTCCTCGTCGCGGATACCGACCCCGATTTCGTGACCGCCTTCTTTGCAACACAATATGCCGGGTTGCTGCCCGTGCCGGTCGCCATCCCGACCAGCCTGGGCGGCAAAGAGGCCTATATCGCCCAACTCCGCCAGCAATTGTCCGGATGCGAAGCCAGCTTGGCCATTGCCCCTGTCTCGCTGATGGGTTTCCTGAGCGAAGCGGCGCAGGGCCTCACGCACCTGCGCATGGCCGGGCCGCTTTCCGAGTTCCTGGCTCTGCCGGGGAACAAGAGCCAGGCCAAGCCCTTCGCACCGGGTGAGCCCAGCTATCTTCAATTTTCCTCGGGGTCGACGCGCTTTCCGAAGGGGATCGAAATCCATCAGCGCGTGCTGATGGCCAATGCCTCGGGGATCACCTGCCACGGCCTTGATATTGTCGAGACGGATCGCTGCGTTTCGTGGCTACCTTTCTATCACGACATGGGCTTGGTTGGGTTCCTGCTGGTGCCCGCGACTGGGCAGGTCTCCGTCGACTATATCGCGACGCGTGACTTCGCCCGACGTCCGCTGACCTGGTTGAAGCTTGTCTCGGAAAATCGCGGCACCCTCGCCTACTCTCCGACCTTCGGCTACGAACTCTGCGTCAAGCGCATGCGCGGCGACACTGATTTCAGCGGCGATCTGTCAAGCTGGCGCGGCGCGGGTATTGGCGGCGACATGGTCCAGGATGCCATTTTGCATCGTTTCAGCGACACATTTGCACCGTTCGGCTTCAAGCATAGCGCCTTTGTGCCAAGCTATGGCATGGCGGAAACGACGCTCGCCATGAGCTTTGCCAATTTGGACAAAGAATACCGGGTCGATCATATCGACCGCGCCGATCTCGAGAACCAGATCGCAACACCAGTCACCCCGGGCAAGTCGGCCCGCAGCCTGGTTGCCTGCGGGCCCGCCCTTCCTGGCCACGCTTTTGAAATCCGCGACGAGGCCGGCAACCAGTTGCCGGAGCGCCGGATTGGCCGGATATTCTTTAAAGGCCCCAGCGTCATGACGGGCTATTTCCGCCAGCCGGAACTGACGGCCGAAGCCTTGAGCAGCGACGGTTGGCTCGATACCGGCGATCTCGGCTATCTGCTGGATGGCGAAATCGTCATCACCGGGCGGGCGAAGGATCTGATCATCATCAACGGCCGCAATATCTGGCCGCAGGATCTTGAATGGACGGCAGAGACCCTGCCGGATCTGCGTCGCGGCGATGCGGCCGCCTTCTCCATCGTCGGCGATGACGAGCAAGAGCAAATCGTCGTCTTGATCCAATGCCGGATCGGCGACCTTGCCGCCCGTACCAAGCTGAAACAGGACATTGCCGGCCTTTTGCAGCGCGCGATGGGTGTCGACGCTCGGGTCGAATTGGTACCGCCTAAGGGCCTACCGCAAACGTCGTCGGGAAAACTCTCACGCGCCAAGGCCAAAGCAAACTTCCTTCAAGGCGCCTATGCCGAAGCCGATCTCGGCATCAGTGCCTGATCCGGCTGCCGAGCGATGACCGGGCTGGTTGCCCTTACCGGCGCCACTGGCTTTGTGGGAAGCGCCATCGCCCGGCAATTGAGCGCAGCCGGGTGGCGGGTCCGTGCCCTGGTACGACGGATGCCGAGTTCCGCCCTGCTCGCCGGACATTCACTGGAAATTGTTCTGGGAGACCTAGACAACCGCGAGAGCCTCGGGCATCTCCTCCAAGGTTGCGACGCCATCGTCCATGGCGCCGGCTTGGTACGCGCTCTGAAGCCGCTCGACTTCTTCAAGGTCAACGAAGGCGGAACCCAGCAAATTCTTGAGGCTGCCGCCGAACATGCCCCGCGAGCACGCTTCCTGCAGGTATCTTCTCTCGCCGCCCGGGAGCCACAGCTTTCCGCCTATGCCGGCAGCAAGCACGCCGCCGAGCAAAAAGTTGCCGCGCTTGCCGGTGAACGTCCCTGGATCGCCCTGCGGCCACCCGCGGTCTATGGTCCGGGTGATGTCGAGCTGCTGCCGTTGTTCCAGGCAGCCAAGCTCGGCTTGATAGCCTATCCGGCGGCGGCCGGAGCCAGAGTCTCCACGATCCATGTCGATGACTTGGCCACGGGTGTGGCGACCATCCTGGCAGCATCCGACTGGTCGACCCGGATCGTCGAAATCGACGACGAACATCCGCGGGGCCACGATTGGCCGGAAATTTTGACGGCACTTGGAACCGCTTTTGGACGCCGCCCGACCTCCGTGCGCCTGCCTCGGTCAGCCATGACCCCCATTGCAGCTGTTGTGGGATTGATTTCCCAACTCCGCAAACAACCCCAGGTTCTGTCTGCCGAAAAAGTTGCCGAACTCTACCACCCCAACTGGGTTGCCGCCGGCCCCCGGCTTTCCGAGCTCGTCCGTTGGGAACCCCTTTTCTCCCTTGAGAAGGGTTTTGCCGACACGGCTCGCTGGTACCGTAGTCGCTCTCTGCTGTGAGGTTAGATTCCGGACTTAACTGCTTGGAATCGATAGCTTGTTACATTCGGTAACAATTCGTCATTTAACTTTAGCCCCAAAATTTACGACAACCTCCCTGAGGCTTGCGGCGCGAGTCGTCTGTCTCGCTAAGGGGTTCCCAAAGTTAGTAGATTCGAAACAAGAAAAGATTGGTTCAACACCGTGACGGCGAGCGCAGCAAATATCTCTGAACTCTCTCTCAACGAGGTTGTGGCGGAAATCGCCATCGCGCTTGTGCCGTTCAAGAAGTCCGACCTTGAGATCACTGCCGACACCGATATCGCGCACGATCTCAACATGGATTCCCTCGCGGTCATGGACCTGCTGATGGAGCTCGAAGACAAGTTCGATGTCTCCATTCCGCTCAATATGGTGCCGGAAATTGCCACGGTGGGCCAACTGGCCCAGACCGTGATCAATTCGAAGAAGGGGGCGTAAGATGGGGTTGCTGGATCGCTTCAAGACGCAGCGCGAGCTTCATGCTGCCGTCAAGACCTGCGGCGCTGATCCGTTCGGCGTGAAGATGGACAAGATCCTGTCGTCAACCGAGGCGTTGATCGAGGGCCGCCCCACCATCCTCTGCGGTTCCAATAACTATCTGGGTTTCACGTTCGACGCTGACTGCATCGAAGCCGCGAAGAACGCGCTTGATGCCAGCGGTACCGGCACGACTGGCTCGCGCATCGCCAACGGCTCCTACAACGACCACAAAGCGCTTGAAGCCGATCTCGCCGACTACTACGGCATGAAGCACTGCATGGTTTTCACGACCGGCTACCAAGCCAATCTCGGCGCGATCTCGACGCTGGCCGGTCCGGATGATTTCCTGATCATCGATGCCGACAGCCACGCCAGCATCTACGATGCCTGCAAGCTGGGCTCGGCCACGGTGATCCGTTTCAAGCACAATGACCCGGCCGATCTCGACCGCCGTCTTGCGCGCCTCGCCGACCAGCCGGGCAACAAGATCGTCGTGGTCGAGGGCATCTACTCGATGCTCGGCGATCATGCGCCGCTCAAGGAATTCGTTTCCGTCACCAAGAAGCATGGCGCTTATATCCTGGTCGACGAAGCCCATTCGATGGGTGTGATGGGCAAGACCGGCCTTGGCGTCGTCGAGCATGACGATGTTGTCGATCAAGTCGATTTCATCACCGGCACCTTCTCAAAGAGCATGGGGGCCATTGGCGGCTTCCTGGTATCCAACATTGAAGATTTCGATATCCTGCGCGTCGCCTGCCGGCCGTATATGTTCACGGCATCGCTGCCGCCGGCGACCGTCGCTTCCGTGCGGACGTCGCTGGCGAAGCTGCGCGCCAATCCTGGCCTGATGACCAAGCTTTGGCAGAACGTCGACACCCTCTACGAAGGCGCCCAAGCTGCCGGCTTCACCGTCGGCAAGCAGAAGGGTCCCGTTGTCGCGATTCACATCAATGACCCGGCTCTGGCGGCGCGTGCCTGGCGTGCGCTGTTGATGAACGGCGTTTATGTCAATTTGGCGCTGCCGCCGGCAACACCGTCAGGTACCGCTTTGCTGCGCTGCTCTGTCTCCGCCGCACATTCGACCGCGCAGCTGGAGCATGTGGTTGAAATTCTGACCCAGGTCGGCCGCGAGTTGGGCCTGCTGACCGAAACCGCACGCGCCGTTGCCGCCGAATAAGTATCTCGAGTAACTGCCTAAGACCTGATCCTTTGGGGCCGGCATGCAAATGCCGGCCCTTTTTGCTTAGGACAAGCCGCGCCAGACATCTTCTTCGCGCCAGCCAAGGTCCGCAAAATCCTCGGCACGGAGATGAGACTCTCCGGCGCAGAAAAATTCATCCAACTGAGGCGGCGGAACGGCGGTCCCAGCCATCATGGCATGGATCTGGCCGCGGTGATGGATCTGGTGCTCAAACAGATGCAGGAGGATCCGATCCGTCCTGTCCGTCTGAATGTGTGTGGCACGATGCATGTAAACGTTCGACGCCAGCTTCTCGGCGCTGAGACCAGCGCAAAATTGGACAAGCCTGCGGTCAACATCCTGCTGCGCCCTACGCAAAGAAGCAAACTCGGGATGGGGAACTTCGTTCTCCCAAGCCTTGGGGCCTAAGGTGCCGCCTTCTAGGGCGTCAACATAGAACCAGTCGACGACAAGTATGTGGTTGTAGGTCGCAACTATCGACGGGAAGAAACTGGTCCGCGTCGCTGCAAATTCATCGGCGTCAAGTTCCGCGCAACTCTTCAGCAATCGATGATTGGCCCAGGCATTGTTTCGCGCCATTGCCAGAAAATAGAGCGATGCGTCCGTGCTCATGGGCGATACATCCTTAGCAATAGACTATCTGAACGCGCCAAGCCGATACAGTTTCCATGCCAATCCGGGTGCCGCCAACAACGGATGCCTGCGCTGCCATTCACTGACCTCAATCACGACACCGGAATGGCGTCGTACTTTCCACATCACATAGTCGACGGCCCCATCGAAAGTGAACGCCGCCTTAATCAGGCGCATGTAGTTGAGCCTCTTGCCAAGCCTGCCGCGCCGGCGCCATTGGCGCAAGGCATCGGCACGAGAGACACGCGCGTACGGCTCATTGTCCATCAGCATCGTACCGATCCGGCGGTATCGCTCCTCATCGACAGAGACGATTGCCAGTGCGCGGTCGCTCTTCTCCGACCGCAATTCCGCCCCATAGGTCGCCTTGAACCCCTCCTGCCAAACCGCAACTGGGTCTGGCATGCCGTGCCCTTCGACCAACGGGCGCGCATTTTCGAACATCGTCCGACAAGCTTCTGCAAGCGCATTCGTCAGAGCTACCTCGACCTCTGGGCTGCGTCGCCACACCAGCCGCGCAGGCTGGCTGAAACGCGCCCAAATCGACACGTTATCGGCGGCGCGCCCACAGGCAGAAGTAAATTGGTCCAGGGACATGACGGCATATTTGGCGCGCAGATGCCCGCCGTCCCAGGGAATCTCAACATAAAAGACATTGGGCGGCAGGGCTGCATTCGCGGCAGCAAGCAGGGCACTCCCATAAGCACCGACGTAATTGTCGACGATGACATAGAAGTCGAGTAACGCGTCCTTCAGCGCCTGATCCGGCTGGCGCAGGCAAGAACCATAGAAAAGAACAGCGATCGCGGCTTGCTCATGCCGGCTGCGACAATACTCAGCCATAGCACTAGCCGCTGGTCCAACCGGCAACCGCAGCTCTTCGGAAATCAGATCGGCAATTTGGTCGGTCGCCATTCCCGCCTATCCGGTCAGAAACGATGGAAACGCATCACCGGGCCGGCGCTGATGACAACACGCCCATTGGCCGGGGGCTCGAAACATTCTCCATCAATCATCACGGGCGTGCTCATTTCAAGCTCCAGCTTTTCCATGCGCCGGCTGATATAACCTGCTTCCGCCATCCAAGGTCTGGGCTTGCCCCGCAACACGGCGAGCGCCGCCCTGGCGAAGCGACGCGGTGGAGAATCGATCGACGTCAATTTCAGGCGCCCCGGCCCATCGCCCCAAAACGGAGCAACGCCAGGCAGAACCGAATTCAGAGTAGACGCCAGGAACATGAAACAGTCGCGGCGTTCATACCGGCCATCAATCGTGAAGCCGATGGATTCGCCATGAAACCCGGAACGCGGGCCCGGCCCGAAAGCGAGGATTTTCAATATGGACCAGGCGATGCCGAGCTTGGCTGCAAAGGTCTGCTTGGCGCCCAACGAGTGAATGTCACGGCGCACGAGCTGGGTACCCTGATAGAAACCGACACCGCCGACCAGAAAGCCACGCTCGATCACGCGGTCATCCCCAAAATCGACGGAAAGAACCGGCCGCTCCATAACTTCACCAGGCTCGCCCGCCTCCACCCGCTCGACCAATTGCTTCAAGCCGGCTGCAGGAAGCCCTGGCTGACCAACTTCGTGGGCAATCACATTGGTCATACCGGCCGAAAGAAGACTGACGCAAGGTGGCTTCTGGAACGGACTGTTGTTGAGCAGCGCGGAAACGACCGCGAGCACCGTACCATCACCACCACTCACAACAAGATGTGTGACGCCGGCCTCGGCCAGCTCGGCAAGGCATCCCGGCAGTTCATTGATGTGATGAAACGAATGGTGCTTCACCTGCGGATGTGCGGCAAGCAACTGATGGATCTCACGCATCGAGATCTTATTGCGTTTACTGTGCGCATTGCTGATGACGCCGATCTTTACCATTGTGCCGCCGCCACCTCTTCAGGCCGCTTCCGTCAGCCAAGACTGCAGCCGCGCGCCACTGGCACGCGCTGCAAAAGCCTGGCCGATGCGAACACAATGGAAGACGAATGAGATAATCGTCCACCAAGCGACGAGCTCGAAACCGAGGGCCGGCGCACCGAAAATGACCGCCATCGTCAAGATGATGAGGTTCGGATTGCGCCGCGCGGTGATCTGCCGAAAGGCAGAGTCGAGCGGCCGCCAGATATGCATTTCAATTCCGAACTGCCAGATGAACAGGCCTTCCTGGCCACGACCGAGAATATAGCCGGCGATGATGACCCAGAAAGTCCAGGGCGCGACGACCGCAGCGCCACCCAATCCGACATACCACGCCCAGTACCAAAAGGGTGGATGGACGAGATCCGTTCCGTGATCGAAGACATTGCCCCACTTGCTGGACGTCAGCGTGACCCGCGCCAACTTGCCGTCGACCGTGTCTAGAAAGCACATGGCCCAAGCAGCGATCAGACCAAGCCCAAAGGCCCCGACAGCAAAGGCCCAAGTCGCCAGCAGGACGCAGATGAAACTGACCAGGGTTACCATATTCGGCGAAATGCCGGACCGTGCACAGAAGCGGGTCACATAGAGTGCCGGGACCGGCCAGATATGCTTGGTCACCACGTCGGTGACCCCCTTGTAGGATTCGAGATACATGCGCCGCTCGATGGCAGCGACGCCGATTTCATCCAAGCGCAGCAGATAAGGGGCACCTTTGCGCCGCAATGCTTTGTTGTAGTTGCTGGCGAGGCCAGCAGCGTCGACGGTGGTAAGATCGGGCGATAACAGCGCCGTCGCACCAGCTTCAATTGCCGCCTGCGCTGCAGAAATTTCAGCGTCGGTGCGTCCGTGAGCCGCGACCGGGCGCCCCCGTTGATCGACCAGGACCTTACCCGGCTGTTGAAGCAGTGCTTTGACCAGGGCCTCGTCGTAGATGACGTCGGCCCGTATGACCAGGTGCCGAGGGTTGCTCCCTTCGCTTCCAGCGCGCGAAATCGCCTTCTCCAGGCGCTGGCGGGGCGTCAGGCCCCAGACAGCGGCATCCGACTCGTGGACGAAGGTTGGGCCACTCCGGCTATCTATTTGATCAGACATGATATTATTTCGCCCGTGGCGACTTGAAGGAGATTTGTTAAACCTGATTGGGGCAGCCCGTCCAGCCAAATCATTCAGTCGCCAGACCCTGCGTTAGATGCTTGACCGGACGGGATAATCGGCCCAGATAGGGCGACTTGGCGAGGCGTTCGTCCATCGGCGGCGCCACCGATTGGATTCCCAATAAGGATCGTTGCGTGACTGGCTTTACCCTGGCGCATTTCAGCGACCCTCATCTTGGGCCACTTCCCGCCGCTGGTTGGCAGGAACTCGCCAGCAAGCGGATCACAGGTTTTCTTTCCTGGAAACGAAACCGGGTGAAAATTCACCAGCCCCGCATCCTCGACCTCCTTCTCCAGGACCTCAAGGCACAGCAATACGATCATCTCGCCATCACGGGGGACCTGATCAATATATCCCTGCCGGATGAATTCAAAGCTGCAGCGGCCTGGCTGCAGCGTGTCGGGAAACCGGCTGACGTCACAATCATCCCAGGCAATCATGATGCCTATGTGGAAGTTCCCTGGGCGCAATCGCTGGGGCTATGGGCAGACTATATGCACGGTAGTCGCACGGTCGGCGCGCAGGACACTCAGCCGGCAAGTTTTGAAGACTTTCCCTTCGTTCGCCGGCTCGGCGATGTCGCCCTGATCGGCACGTCAACCGCCTTGCCGATGCCGCCTTTCATTGCGGCCGGGCGATTGGGCGAGGCTCAATTGTCACGTCTGCGGACCCTCCTGACCGATCTGGGGCGGCAGGGACTGTTTCGCATCGTGCTCATTCATCACCCGCCATTCGGCGGTGGTGCCTACAAGCGCAAGGCACTGCTGGATGCCTCTGCGTTCCAGCAGGTTCTGGCTGAAGCCGGCGCTGAACTGGTTCTGCACGGACATACCCACGTGTCCGGCCTGGCCTACATTAAGCGACCGCAGGGACCGATTCCTGTCATTGGCGTCCCTTCCGCCTCGGCGGCGCCCGCGGGACACAAGGACGAATCGCGTTACCATCTCTATCGAATCAACCGGACCGAGGGCGGCTGGCGGCTTGGTATTGACGTTCGCGGCCTAAATCTCGCACAGGATGCCTTCACCGCCCAGGGGAGTATGGAACTGGCGATTCCCTTGATAGTATCAGACACCAATATGGCACCTGGAGTGACTACCGGGGCCGCCGCATGACAACCCGCGCCAGACCAACGGCTTGAGGCAGTTACTCTTCGATGAAGTTTCTCCGCATCGATATTTACATCTTGAAGCGTGTCGCCCTGCCGCTGTTGGCCACGGTCGGCATTGCCATGGCCGCTCTGTTGCTGGAGCGCCTGATCCGTCTTCTCGACCTTTTTGCAAATCGCGGCGGGCCGATGAACATCGTCCTCAAAATGCTCGCCAACCTGGTGCCGCATTACCTGGGGATTGCAGTGCCGGCAGCTCTCTTCGTCGGTGTTCTCTATGCCAGCATGCGTCTCTCATCCGACAGCGAGCTCGATGCCATGCGCGCCAGTGGGCTGTCGCTGCGGCGCCTGATGTTGCCGATCCTCGCTTTGTCGGTCGTCCTTGTCATCGCTAGCGCCTATCTCATCGGTTTCCTGCAGCCCTACACCCGCTTTGGCTATCGCGCCCTTGTCCATCTTGTGGTCGAGACCGCCTGGGATTCGGCGATCGAGCGTGGCGCCTTCTTCACTGGCTTCGGCGGGAAGACGATCCTCATCGGCGATATTTCCGAGGGTGGCAATCGCCTGTCCAAGATCTTCGTCAAGGAAGTTGATGAGAACGGCAAAGATTTGGTGACGACTGCCGAAACTGGTCAGCTGGAGCGCAGTTCCGATCTGACACTTGTGCTGACGTTGCACAACGGAATCCGCACCGAAGCCGTCCCGGGAACGACAGACACAAAAGCCGTCGCTTTCAAGGAACTGGAACTGCCGATGGAGACGATCGCTCCAGAGCCGTTCCGCAATCGCGGGGAACGCGAGAGCGAGCTAGACTTCATCGAATTGCTGCAGGCTTACTTCAACCCGCCCACAACATTGCATATCGAGGATATCAAGGCCGAATTGAACAGCCGTCTCGTCCGTACGATTTCCATCGTCTTTCTGCCCTTGCTCGCCATGCCAATCGGCGTCTCATCACGACGAACATCGAAAGGTGTTCGTATGCTAGCGGGTATTCTGTTCCTCGTTGCCTATTTCCAGATTCTGCAGTTCGGCCGAGATGCGGTAGGCAGCGCCATTCTCGGGCCAATGGTGGCATTGTGGATTCCATTCGCGATCTTCGGCGCGGTCAGCATCTGGTTGTTTCATCTGGCGAACTCGCGCCCCGGCGCCGACCCCTTGGCGCACGTGTTTGAATCGATCTCCGACGGCACGGATTGGGTGATGGCCCGTGTGCGGCGATATCTGCCGCGCCGCCGGGAGGCTGCGGAATGAGCACTTTTTCGCGCTACGTGCTGAAGAACTTCCTCTGGCAGTTCATGCTGCTGTTGATCGGCTTCACGGCACTGTTGCAGCTTTTCGATCTGCTCAACAACAGCGCCGACATCCTGCAGGATCATATGGGGCAGATGAGCGCGCTGCTGGAGTATGCCGCGCTGCGCGTGCCTGAGATCGTCTCCTTCCTCGTCCCCTTCGCCGTCCTCATGGGCGCGCTGGTAACCTTGGGCAAGATGGAAACCAACAACGAGATTATGGCCTACAAGGCGGCGGGCGCTCCCTACTTCACCGTTCTTTGGGCATTTCTCCCGGCCGTTGGCATTGTCGCCTTTCTTCACTTCATTGTTGCCGATCAGGTCGTACCGCGATCCATCCAGGCATTGATCGCCCGCGATCTTTCGGTCGAACGTTCAAAATCCAAAAACGAAGCCAAGGATGAGCCGTTATTCGTTCAGGAAGGAAATTCGGTCGTCGAGGCTGGAGCTGTCGGGCAGGAAGGTAGCATCCTCAGCCATGTTCGGATCTATCAACGCGATGACGTGGGTAAGATCGTCAGCCAGATCTACGCAAACGAAGCGCGCTTCGATGCCAAAGATGAAAAATGGAAACTGTCCAATGTCTGGACTGCCGTTGTCCCGGCTGACGATGCGGTGCAGACGACATATAGTGCGACTTGGGAGTGGAAGACGCGCCTGACGCCGGCCGAGTTTTCAGACCTTGTTGAAAGACCGCAGGCTATGACTCTGGGAAAGCTCACTGGCTTTGTGGCATCGACGCAGGTGGGCGTGCGTCCGACCTATTTCTACAAGACTTGGATGCTAAAGCGCATCGCGCTCCCGGTCAGTTCCATCCTCATGATCCTTCTTGCAGCACCTGTCGCGCACTCACTGCATCGACGCGAACGTGGACTCGCTATGGGGATGACCTTCGGTTTTGGCCTGGGCTTTCTCTATTTCCTGACTGATGGACTAGTGCTCTCGCTAGGTGAATCTGGCGCCGTCCCGCCCTTCCTCGCCGCTTGGCTTCCCATCCTGCTTTTTGCTGCGGTCGGCGGCGCGTGGCTGATCAAG
Source organism: Dongia sp. (assembly GCF_041910485.1). GTDB lineage: Bacteria > Pseudomonadota > Alphaproteobacteria > Dongiales > Dongiaceae > Dongia. Next base: position 107,284 of record NZ_JAYRQR010000045.1, on the reverse strand, counting down.
CAGGAAGGCTATTGAGGCATGAAGCTGTGGATCGATGCCGCGCGCTCGAGTTCCGAGCGGGTCTTCGGCATGGACCTGATCGAGCGCCACCTGAAGGCTGTTCGGCACCAGAAGCTCGACCTCAGCGAGGTGATCATCGACGTTGGTGATCGGGTTCCGCCGCAATGGAAGACTGATCCCCAGCTCGCCTGCTCCGTCACCATCGTTTCCGGCATCGGCGATTGTGGTCAACGGTTACAGCAGGCCCTGGCGAAAGGCGAGACGCTGATTGCCACGGACGCAGCAAGCCTTGCCGATGCAAGATTGTATCGCTTCCTGGCCGATCGGATGCAAAGCGGCGCCGTTCGTGAAAACGGAAGTGCCATCGGCCGCATTGAACCGGCGGACGCAGCGTCCATCTTGTCGGCACCGACATTGGATGCCGCCCTCGCCCACCTACCCGAAGTCCGCCAAGATGACTTCCCATCCTTCGTGGCCAAGCTGCGGCGCTCTTTGCCCTACTACCTATTCACGGTCAGCAACGAAGCAGAGCGGAAGGATGTGGAGAAGTTTCTCTTCTGGTCGAACTACAAGGGCTCGACCGACTTCTTCACCAAATATGTCTACCCGCCGCTCGTCTGGGCGATGGTGCCGACATTGGCACGCGCCCGGATACACCCCAACACGGTGACGATCGTCAGCATCATTCTGACTATTCTCGCCGTGCCATTGTTCGCGGCCGGTCATTTCTGGTGGGGCTTTCTCTGCGCCTATGGCATGAGCGTGCTGGATTCTGTCGATGGCAAGCTCGCGCGATTGACCTTCACGGATTCCGCACTCGGCAATGTGCTGGACCACGGGCTGGATATCGTGCATCCGCCGTTCTGGTATTTCGGGTGGGCCATCGGGTTATTGGGCGGATGGTCAATGGCGACGATTGAGAATCCACTGTGGCAGGCTGCTTGGTGGATGCTGGGCCTCTATATCCTCGACCGCCTAATCCTGTCCATCTATCGGGCCAAATACAAAAAGGGCCTCCATACACACGCACCGATGGATGGTGTTGTGCGTACGTTCATTTCTCGCCGCAACATAAATCTTCCTTTATTTACAGTTTGTTATGCGGTCGGATGGGGTGAAGAAGCCTTCTATTTCATTGTCCTGTGGCAGGCAATCACTTGCGCCTATCACGGGCTGAGGACGCTTTGGATCCTGGCAACCTACCGACCGGCATCACCGGGCCTTGACTGAGCCGCGGCGAAGTTGCGCATTGGGCATCGCCTGCTTGCTGTAAAACGTTGATCCGACTAGATTACCGACAAATCCTGAACCTTTGAGAATTCTAGCGAGCGAGTCGACCGCCATGCTTCGTTTCGGCTTTTGGAAAGACCGGACCCACAACTTGTCCCGCATGTCGCTGGGCGATCTTGTGGCGGCCTTTGCCACATACCCCTCCGTTCACGCCTATGTCGGACTGGCAGCCATCAGCTTCTACTTCGTCTATCGCTGGTACACGGGTTGGCTGCCGCTGGTCGCGGCCTTCGCCCTCGCGGTCCTCGTCTATCCGGCTGTCTGGTACGCGCTGCACCGCTGGGTCTTGCACAGCCAGTTTCTCTATAAATCGCCGCTGACCGCCAAGGTCTGGAAGCGAATCCATTTCGATCATCACCAGGACCCGCACAATCTGGTCGTTTTGTTCGGCGCGCTCTACACCACGCTGCCGACCATCGCCATTGTGACGATGCCGATCGGTTATGCCGTTGGTGGCCTGCCGGCGGCCGCAATGGCTTTCGGCACGGGCCTTCTGACCACCTGCTTCTACGAATTCTGCCACTGCGTACAGCATCTCAATACCAGCCCGAAGACCGCTTTCATGAAGCGCCTGAAGCAACTGCATATGTGGCATCACTTCCACAATGAGCAGGGCAATTACGGGATCACGAACTTCCTTTGGGACCGCTTGGGCGGCACCTATTACACCAAGGCCTCGATGGTCCCCAAGAGCCCCACCGTGTTCAATATCGGCTACACGGCCGAGATGGCGGAGCGCTATCCCTGGGTGGCGAAGCTTTCCAATAACACACGTGGCGACGGGAACCCGCGCCGCTTCCGCATGAACGACAGCGCTTCGGACAGCAATCCGGCCGCCTGACAATTCCATTTTAGAGGCACGCCAGATGGCCCAGATTGAAGTTCTCCCGGTCAACGACAAGGCCGGCGTGAAGGCTTTCATTGCGCTGCCCAAGCGCCTCTATCGTGGCCAAAAGGGCTATGTTCCGCCCCTCGACATGGAGCGCGACGAAGTTCTTTCCACCAGCAAGAATCCCTATTTCACGCATGCGAAGGCCCAGTTGTTTGTGGCCAAGCGTGACGGCAAGGTCGTCGGTCGCATTTCGGCACAGATCTGCCAGCTGGAACAGAAGCTGCGCCCTGGTACCGGGCAATTCGGCTGGATCGATGCCGAGGACGACCCGGCAATCTACAAGGCACTGATCGATGCCGCAGCCCAGTGGCTAAAGGCGAATGGCGCCGCGCGGATGGTCGGCCCGTTCAGCTTCTCCAGCAACGAAGAAACCGGCCTGCTGGTCGATGGCTTCGACAGCCTGCCGATGCTGATGATGCCCTATCATGCGCCCTATGCCGGTGGCCATATCGAGGCTGCCGGATTGGTCAAGCTAAAGGACGTCATCGCCTACGATCTCGACAAGACAAACTACAAGCCGGTCGGATCGTCGCGTATGCTGGACAAGCTGCAGGCGGATGGAACGATCCGCATGCGCGGCCTCGACATGAAGAACTACACCCGCGATCTCGGCTTCATCCTCGACATCTTCAATGATGCCTGGGCGGACAATTGGGGCATGATCCCCTTCACGGCCGACGAGATCGCCGCCGCGGCCAAATCGATGAAACCGCTCATCGACCCCGATTTGGTCGTTATTGCCGAAGTGAAGGGAAAACCTGCCGGCATGCTCGTTTGCCTCCCCAATTTGATGGAGGCCATTCGCGACTTCGACGGGTCGCTGTTGCCCTTCAATGTCTTCAAGCTGATCTGGCGCCTGAAGATGAACAAGCTCAAGACCAGCCGCATTCCCTTGATGGGCATTCGTCGCGAACATCATGGTTCGGTTCTCGGCGCAACCCTTCTGCCCCTGATGTTCGACCGCCTCAAGGCCCCCTTCTTGAAGCGGGGTCTGGAGCGGGTCGAGATGTCTTGGATTCTCGAAGACAATCAGCCGATGCGGCGCGTGATCGAGGGGGTGGGCGGCAAGGTCTACAAGACCTATCGCATCTACGAAAAGTCCCTGGCCTGATCGGCATATGTCCGCTTCGGCTTTCAATGCACTGATCCTGGCCGGCAACCGGCGCGAGGGCGACAGCGTCGCTTCCCTCACTGGCGTCAGTCACAAGGCCCTGGCGCCGATCAACGGCATACCGATGCTGCTGCGCCTATACCGCACCTTGCGCAACAGTGCTGGCGTTGGCGATGTTCACGTCTGCATTGACGATAGCTCGCTGCTGGAGGGGATTCCGGAACTGGCCGCGGCTCATGCATCCGGCATGCTGAAGGTCATATCGCCCGCTGAAAGCCCGGCCGCCAGCTTGGCCAAGGCCCTGATGGAGATCGGGCTCGAAAGACCGCTCCTCACTACCACAGCCGACCATCCCCTCCTCACGCCCGAGATGGTTGCCCATATCCTCGCCAAGGCGCCGGCTGATGCGGAACTTTGCGTGGGACTTGCCGACGCGCGAACCGTTACAGCCGTTTATCCTGACGCCATCAGGACCTTCTACCGCTTCCAGAAACAACGCGTCAGCGGTTGCAATCTCTTCTTGGCCACCGGCGACGGCGCCCGAAAGGTGGCAGCCTTTTGGCAGCGGATGGAGCGCCATCGTAAGCGGCCGCTGCGCTTGGTCTGGGAAATCGGCCCGATTGCCCTCGTCCGCATGGTCCTGGGCCAACTCAGCCTGGATGCCGCCTTCGACTATGTCTCTCGATTGACTGGCGCTCGCATCAGGCCAGTGCTTCTCCCATTCGCCGAAGCCCCGATCGACGTCGACAAGCCCGCTGACTACCAGTTAGTCAGCGAAATTCTCCGCCGCCGCGAAGGGACAGCATAAGGGCCCCTGGCCCCCGGAATTCGCCCTACCTGCCCCCTTGGCTTTTGCTGGCGCCGGGACCTAGGATTGTCGCAAATGGGCCTGTGAAATGGCTGCGGCGATTCGGGAGATCTGACGATGCAATACACGGCGAACACCCTCGAAAACCACTGGATGCCCTTCACCTCCAACCGCGACTTCAAGGCGGAGCCCCGCCTGATGGTCAAGGCGCAGGGCATGCACTATTGGAACCACAAGGGCGAAAAGCTGATCGACGCTTCGTCCGGCCTTTTCTGTTGCGCCGCCGGCCACGGCCGGACCGAGATCACCGAGGCCGTTCACGCCTCGATGAAGGAAATCGACTACACCCCCCATTTCCAGGTCGGGCACCCCTCATCTTTTGAGCTCGCCCGCAAGGTCGCCAAGATCACACCGTCGGACCTCGACTATGTGTTTTTCTGCAATTCGGGCTCCGAGGCCGTCGAAACGGCAATCAAAATCGCCCTTGCCTATCACGTGGCCAAGGGCGAAGGGCAGCGCACCCGCTTTGTCAGCCGCGAGCGTGCCTATCACGGCGTCAACATCGGCGGCGTCTCCCTTTCTGGCATGGTGCGCAATCGCGAAGCCTTCGGCGCTGTCATGCCGGGTGTCGCACACCTCCGCCACACCTGGAGCCCCGACGCCCGCTTCACACGCGGTCAACCTGAAGACGGGGCCGATCTCGCCAACGACCTGCAGCGCTTTGTCGATCTCTACGGTCCGAAATCGATCGCGGCCTGCTTCGTCGAACCGATTGCCGGCTCGACCGGTGTTCTCATTCCGCCGAAAGGCTATCTCGAGCGCCTGCGCGAAATCTGCGACAAGAACGGCATCCTGCTGGTGTTCGATGAAGTCATTTGCGGCTTCGGTCGCACGGGCAAGGCATTCGCCGCACAGAGCTTTGGCGTAACCCCGGATATCATCACCATGGCCAAGGCGCTGACGAACGGCGCACTGCCGATGGGCGCTGTTGCCGTCAGTGAAAAGATCTACCACACGGTGACGAGTTCAGCGCTCGACGGCGCTGTCGAATTCTTCCACGGATATACCTATTCGGCCCACCCGGCTGCCTGTGCTGCTGGCATCGCCGCACTCGACGTCTACGAAAAGGAAGGCCTTTTCGAGCGGGCGGCCGAAATGTCGCCTTACTTCCTCGACCGCATGTATTCGTTGCAGAGCGTCAAGGCAGTTACCGACATTCGTGGTTATGGTATGCTGTGCGGGATCGATCTGGCGCCAGCCGCACGTCCGGGCTTGCGCGGTTTTGACGCCACCAAGCGGCTGTTCGCCAAGGGGCTTCACATCAAATTCACCGGTGATGCAGGGATTTGCGCCCCGGCACTCGTCGCCACCAAGGCGGATATCGACGAGATATGGAAGATCTTCAAGGAAGTGTTCAGCGAGTATTGATGCCGACGCAGCAAGCCGGATTTCCCCAAATCTCATGAGCAAGCCGCGCTTTCTTGCCGAGAAGATCGCCGCACCCGCCGATCAGCCAGGTGAGCAGATAATTGCTTACTCGGTTCCGGCCGACGACGAGGTCAAGACGACGACCTGCTACATGTGCGCCTGCCGTTGCGGCATCAAGGTGCATTTGAAAGACGGCCGTATTCGGTACATCGAAGGCAATCGGGATCACCCGGTGAACAAGGGTGTCCTGTGCGCCAAGGGTTCGGCCGGGATCATGACGCAATATTCGCCGGCACGGCTCACCAAGCCGCTGAAGCGCGTCGGCGAGCGCGGGGCCGGCGAATTTGTCGAAATCGAATGGGACGAAGCGCTCGCCCTTGCCACCGAACGCTTGGCGAAAATTCGCGCCACGGACCCGAAGCGCCTTGCCTTCTTCACTGGGCGGGACCAAAGCCAGGCCTTGACCGGTTGGTGGGCTTCAAAGTTCGGCACCCCGAATTTTGCCGCTCATGGTGGTTTCTGCTCCGTCAACATGGCGGCAGCCGGTCTCTATTCCCTGGGCGGCGCCTTTTGGGAATTCGGCGAGCCGGATTGGGAGCACACCAAATATTTCCTGATGTTCGGTGTCGCCGAGGATCATGACAGCAATCCGATCAAGATCGGCCTCGGCCAACTGAAGGGTCGACCGGCCGACAATCGTGCGAAGTTCGTCTCTGTCAATCCGATCCGGACCGGCTATTCGGCCATTGCTGACGAATGGATCGGCATCAAGCCCGGCACCGACGGGCTCTTCGTTCTGTCGCTCATTCACGAATTGCTGCGCACGAATCGCATCGACCTCGAATTCCTGGTGCGCTACACAAATGCGCCTTGGTTGATCATCCAGGCACCTGATACCGAAGAACACGGCTTGGTCTATCGCAATCAGGAAGGCGATCCACTTTGCCTCGACCGCTCGACGGGACAGTTCGTCGACGCGCTGCAGGCCGGGATTGCACCGCATCTCGTCGGCCCCGTCATCCTCCCCGATGGCAGGCCGGCGCGGACGGTCTTGGACCTGATGGTCAATCGCTATCTCGACAAGGCATATGCGCCCGACAAGGTCGGGCCGCAGATCGGCTTGCCGGCAGCAACAATCGAGCGCATCGCTGCCGAGCTAGCGGATGTCGCCTTCGAACAGACTATTGAGATCAAGACACCTTGGACAGATTGGGCCGGCCGTCGCCACGAGAGCTTCATCGGTCGCCCGGTCTCGATGCATGCGATGCGCGGTGTCTCCGCCCATTCCAACGGTTTCCAGACTTGCCGCGCCATTCACGTGCTGCAGATGCTGCTTGGCAGCGTCGATTGCCCCGGTGGCTGGCGTTACAAGCCGCCTTTCCCGCGCGTGCCCGGCTCGGGGCCGACGCCGTCGCCGATGGTCGGTCCAAATCAGCCACTTGCCGGTATGCCGCTCGGTTTCCCGCAGGGGCCGAAGGATCTGCTGGTCGATGGAAACGGTCGACCACTGCGTATCGACAAGGCCTATTCGTGGGAAGCGCCGCTTGCCCTCCACGGCCTCATGCACATGGTCATCCACAATGCGTGGAAGGGCGATCCCTACCCGATCGACACGCTTTTCCTCTACATGGCCAACATGGCCTGGAACTCGTCCATGAACACGGCGGGGACCATGGACATGCTGAAGGACAAAGACCCCACGACCGGCGAATATCGCATCCCTTACGTCATCTACAGCGACGCCTATTATTCCGAGACCGTTGCCTTCGCCGATCTGGTTCTTCCCGACACGACCTACTTGGAGCGCTGGGATTGCATTTCGCTGCTCGATCGGCCGATCAGTCATGCCGACGCGGCCGGCGATGCTATCCGCCAGCCTGTTATCAAGCCGGACCGCGATGTCCGACCGTTCCAGGACGTTCTGCTCGATTTGGGCGCACGGCTCAAGTTGCCGGGCCTCGTGACGGAAGATGGCCGCGCGCTCTATCCGGACGGCCTCAAGGATTATATCCTGAAGCACGAGCGCAAGCCCGGCATCGGCATGTTGAGCGGCTTCCGAGGCGATGGAACCGAGGAAGGCCGCGGCAAGCCGAACCCCAATCAGATCGAGCGCTACATCGCCAACGGCTGCTTCCATAAAATGGTGATTCCGCAGGAGGCGCGCTTCAACCGCTTCGGCAATCTCGATTACCTGAAATGGGCGACAGCGCGCGGTCTGATCGACAGTCCGGACCCGATGATTCTGCAGCTCTATTCCGAACCCCTGCGGCGCTTCCAACTGGCCGCCGAAGGTTTCGGGCCTAAACAGCCGACCAATGACGCGGATCGCGCACGTCTCCTCGCCTATTCAGACCCGCTGCCTGTCTGGTACGCACCGCTCGGCGAGGCGGAGACGGCGGATGGCTTTCCGCTCCATGCGCTCACCCAGCGCCCGATGCACATGTATCATTCCTGGGGCACGCACAATGTGTGGCTGCGGCAATTGCAGGCACGCAACCCGCTCTTCGTCCATCGCGAGACGGCCGCCACCTTCGACCTCGCCGACGGTGACTGGGTTTGGATCGAAAGTGCGCATGGCCGCGTCAAAGCCGAAGTCAAGCTGATGGATGGCGTCCATCCCGGCACGGTCTGGACCTGGAACGCGATCGGCAAGCGCAAGGGTGCCTGGAACCTGGTGCCGCAGGCACCGGAGGCAAAGTCCGGGTTCCTCCTCAACCACGTCATCAGCGAATTGCTGCCGCCGCGCGAAGATGGTTACCGGTACACCAATTCCGACCCCGTCACCGGGCAGGCGGCTTGGTTCGACCTGAAGATCCGCCTTCGGAAATGCGCCGCCGGTGAAGAAGGGGCGACCGAGCCGAGCTTCGCGCCACAGCCGCCGCGCGGGTCCGAACCGGCGCGGACCGTCCGCTACGGCGCTGAATTCAAGAAGGGCGCCGAATGACCTCCCTTCCCGCCAATCCGTCGTCGCGGCGCCTCGGCCTCGTCATCGATCTCGACATCTGCGTCGGCTGCCATGCTTGCGCCGTCAACTGCAAGGAATGGAATGCTGGCGGCCATATGGCGCCGCTGACCGATTTCGACGCCTTTGGTGAGAAACCGAGCGGTGTCTGGTTCAACCGCATCCACACCTTCGAAGCCGGCGAAGGCGCCAGCGGCCGTACGGTACACTTTCCGAAATCCTGTCTTCATTGCGAAAAGCCGGATTGCGTCACTGTCTGCCCAACCGGCGCTTCCTATAAACGCTCGGCCGACGGCATTGTCCTCGTGAATGAGGATATGTGCATCGGCTGCAAGCTCTGTTCCTGGGCTTGTCCCTATGGCGCGCGCGAGTTCGATGCCGATGTCGGCGTCATGAAGAAATGTACGCTTTGCGTCGACCGCATTTACAACGAGACATTGGATGCTATTGAGCGGGTGCCGGCCTGTGTCTCTACCTGCCCGGTGGGCGCGCGCCATTTCGGCGATCTCGGCGATCCGCAATCGAGCGTCTCCCAGCTGGTCGCGGAACGCGACGGCTATGATTTGATGCCGGAAATGGGCTACCGCCCGACCAACAAATATCTGCCGCCCCGGCCGCGTCAGGTGACGACGTCTTGCGCCGAGCAGCCGGCACCACCATCGCCTGGGCATGTCGAACTGGCAGCACATCCCTTCCTGCGCTGGGTCGACCGGCTGCTCACCCGCTAAAGGCCCAGCATGCATCCCGCCTATTCCGTGATCTTCTTTACCTGCGCATCAGGCGCCGGCTATGGCCTTTTGGGTCTGCTCGGCCTGCTCGGTGCCCTGGGAATCCTGCCGGCCGACCGCTGGTTCGGCCTGACCGGCTTCCTTGTCGGCCTCATCGCGGTCACCGCCGGGCTGCTCTCTTCGACCTATCATCTGGGCCGACCGGAGCGAGCCTGGCGTGCCTTCTCGCAATGGCGCTCGTCCTGGCTTTCGCGCGAAGGCGTTCTCGCCGTCGCTACCTATGTCCCGGCCGGCCTCACTGCCCTCGGCTGGGTCATCTTTCAAGAGATCTGGTGGCTGCCGGCGCTTTTCCTCGCGCTGTTGACGCTCGCAACCGTCACCGCTACCGCCATGATCTATGCGAGCCTCAAGACGATCCGGCGCTGGAACAATGGCTGGACCCTCCCCGGCTATCTTTCGATGGGCTTGGCGAGCGGTGCCCTGTGGCTCGCTTTCCTCAACTGCCTTTTCGACGCGACGAGCATCACGGTCGATTTCGTCGCCCTGCTCGCTTTGGCCGCTGCAGCCACCCTCAAGATCGGCTACTGGCGCTTCGTGGATACCGAGCTCGGCGCCGCCACGGCCGGCTCGGCTACAGGCCTCGGCCGGTTCGGCCGCGTGCGCCTCTTTACCGCCCCGCACACGGAAGAAAACTACCTGCTGCAGGAAATGGGCTACAAGGTCGCCCGCAAGCATGCGCTGAAGCTGCGGCGGATCGCCTGGCTCGCCGGCTTCGGCGGCCCATTTCTCGCCTTGCTCATGGCGCTGTCGCTGCCCTCGGCAGCAGTACCGCTGCTGCTGTTGGCCTTGGCGGCGAACGCGATCGGGACTGTCACCGAGCGCTGGCTGTTCTTTGCCGAGGCGCGCCACGTCGTGACGCTCTATTACGGGGCGGAAGCCGCCTAAAGGAGTTAGAGCAGGGCCGAGGGGTCTGCGGCCACCTGGTTGCGACCGCTTTGCTTGGCCCGGTAGAGCGCAGCGTCGGCGAACTTCAACAGTTCTTCGCCCGGTATCACCTTGGTTGTGGCAGCAAGCCCGATAGAGACCGTGACCGACAATTCGCTGTTGGGTGCCCCATCTACCTTCATCGGCGTCTCGGCCACGCGCTTACAGAGGCGTTCCGCCACTTTCAACGCCGCCGGTCCGTCGGTATCAGGCAACAGGCAGACGAATTCCTCGCCGCCGGTCCGCGCCACCATATCGAAATTGCGCATCGCCGCGGTCGCCCGCTGCGCGAATTGCTTCAGCACCTCGTCGCCGGCGGCATGGCCATAGGTGTCGTTGACGTTCTTGAAACGATCGAGATCGCAGACCAGGACGCTCAGAGCCTTGCCGCTTTCCTTCACCCGGTCCATCAGTCCGTCGAGATGCCGCATGGCATAGCGGCGGTTATAGAGCCCAGTCAGACTGTCGGTCAGGGCCAGCGACAAGCTGCGCTCGTAATTGGCCCGCAGCCGATCCTGATAGCGCCGACGCCGCACCTGAATGCGGACGCGCGCCAGCAGCTCGTTGGGATCGATCGGCTTCATCAGGTAGTCGCTGGCGCCGATATCAAGGCCCTTGATCAGGCGCGGCATGTCGAACTCCTCGACGATGAGGAGGATCGGCACTTGCCGCGTTTCTTCCTGCGACCTCAGATGCGAACAAAGGCGCAATCCGTCCTCGCCACCCACTTGGATATTGGTGATGATGAGGTCGAAGCGCTTGTTGGCGGCGAGCTCCTGTGCCTTTGCGACATTGTCGCTGACTTCGACCGAATCATTGTCCTTGGCTAGCACCTGGACAACGCGCTGCGCCGCCGGCGCGAAGCTCTCGACCAGCAGCACGGCGGCATTGCGGTCGTCATTGACCTCCGGCTCATTCGAACCGAGCAGATCGAATTGTCCCGACGTCTGCTCGCGCATCCGCCATTCGTCCATGATCATCTTCAGCCGGACCAGCGAGCGGACCCGCGCGAAGAGAGCCAGATCGTTGACCGGCTTGGTGAGGAAGTCGTCGGCGCCGGCTTCCAGCCCGCGCACGCGGTCGCTGGGGTCGCTCAATGCAGTGACCATCACGACGGGCAGGAAATGCGTTTTCGGGTTGGCGCGGATGCGCGCGCAGACTTCGAACCCGTCCATCTCCGGCATCATCACGTCGAGGAGCACGATGTCGGGAATCTGCTTGTCGATGAGTTCCAGTGCTTCCTTGCCGCTGGAGGCACTGACGACTTCGAAATATTCGGCGGCAAGCTTGGCTTCAAGCAGGCGCACGTTCGCCGGTATGTCATCAACGACCAGAATGCGAGCAGACATCTAGCGGGCCTGCTCGGTGCTATTGCAGGAAGCGGTCGACGGTTTCCAGAAACTGGACGACGGAGATCGGCTTGGCAATATAGGCCTCGCAGCCGCCCTCTCGGATCTTCTCCTCATCGCCCTTCATGGCGAAGGCGGTCACGGCGATGATAGGGATCGCACGAAGATTGTCATCTTCCTTGATCCACTTGGTGACTTCCAGGCCGGACACTTCCGGCAGCTGGATATCCATCAGGATCAAATCCGGCTTGTGCTGGCGGGCGAGCTTCAGGGCGTCCATGCCATCCTTGGTCTGCAGGATGTTATAGCCCTGCGCCTGGATGAGGTCGTGGAAAAGCTTCATATTGAGTTCGTTGTCTTCGACGATCAGAATTGTCTTCGACGCCGCTTTTTTGCGCTTTTCTTCGGACGAAAGCTGTTCTGCCATAAATCCTCCCACCGGCCCCGCTACCGGCACCCCGCTATCCGACTCAACCTGTGCGGCATAGGGGTCACTCGACCCTATTCCCGCCGGTTTTTCAATGCCATATTAGTAAATGTTCGACGAAAATTCCAAGGTGAATCCGAACTTTGGTAAGTTTCGATCACCTGACAGGGTCCCTGACAATGCCCAGCATTTGTCGCGAATGTGAAGCATTCCTGCCTGATCCGCCTGGAGCGGCGTTGTCCAGCAACGATTCCGACCGGCCCACACACCCGTTTCGCTGCCCGGTCTGTCGGTCGCCCCGGATTTTTTCCCACCCCGAACTGACCTCACTCAGCATCGGCCATGTCGATTGCGATGCCTTCTACGCGGCAGTGGAAAAACGGGACCGCCCGGAACTTCGCGACAAGCCACTTATCATTGGCGGCGGACATCGTGGTGTCGTTTCGACCTGCTGCTATATCGCCCGGTTGAGCGGGGTCCGCTCCGCCATGCCGATGTTCACCGCCCGCAAACTCTGCCCTGAAGCGGTGGTTCTGCCGCCGGACATGGCGAAATACCGCAAGGTCGGCCACCAGATCCGCACCATGATGCTCGACCTCACGCCACAGGTCGAACCCCTCTCCATTGACGAGGCCTTTCTCGATCTCACCGGCACGTCGGCGCTGCATAAAATGAGCCCGGCGCAATCGTTGAACCGGCTTGCCCTGCGGGTCGAGCGTGAGATTGGCGTCACTGTGTCGATCGGCCTCAGCCACAACAAGTTCCTCGCCAAACTGGCCTCCGATCTAGATAAGCCGCGCGGTTTTTCCGCCATTGGCGTAGCGGAAACACTGACCTTCCTGGCAGAACGCCCCGTCGGCATGATCTGGGGCGTGGGCAAGGTCATGCGCGAACATCTGGCCAAAGATGGCATCGTCAAAATGGGCCAGATCCAGCGGATGGAAGTCGAGGTACTTGCCGCACGTTATGGCCAGATGGGCACGCATATCTGGCGTTTGGCACGCGGCCAGGACAACCGCCGGGTGGAACCCGACACCGCTGCCAAAAGTATTTCTGCAGAAACGACTTTCGATGTCGACATTGCCGATCTCGATACTTTGTCGGCGGAGTTGTGGCCACTTTGCGAGAAAGTCGCTTATCGATTGAAGGCGGCCGATCTCGCCGGTCAGGTCGCTCATTTGAAACTGAAGACGGCGGGCTTTCGTCTGGTCACACGGCAAGTACGTCTCCCGGCCCCCACTCAACTGGCCGAAACGCTCTACAGGGCAGGTCTCGCGCTGCTGAAAAAGGAAGCAGCCGGCGACTGGTACCGCCTCATCGGCATCGGCGTCGATGCTCTGCAGGGGGCCGAGGACGCGGACCCGGTCGATCTTGCCGATCCTGATGCCGATCGGCGGCGGCGCGTCGAGCAGGCGATGGACAGTGTTCGCGCCAAACTCGGCAAGGATGCCATCGTGAAGGGCCGCAGCCTCAAGACCCTCAAATAGGCGCTCAGCACCCCTCGCCGGCCAATGGTGTCAATTCGTCCATGACGGCGTGAACCTTCAGATCGCCCAGTGCAAAAACCAGACTGCCCACAACACCGTTGGCATAGAGGCGCATGCTTTGCTCGGTGTCGGGTACGCCTTCCGGAGATCCGCTCATGTAAAACGCCAAGGCTGCAGGAAAGGACCGCACGCCCTTAAGGCCGCCGAACTCCTTGCCGTCCGGCTTCCATTTGGCATCGCCGGGCCCAAGCGCTGCCCCGACTTCTACAGCTTGATTGTCGATCGACCCGTCGAAAAGATTGGCCAGCAAATAGGGGGCACCATCGGTATCCGCCTTGATCATCGCCACTGTGTGCTGAACCGGAAACAAGGTTCCTGCCGGCAAGGTGAACTCGGCCTGCTGCGGCAGATCGGCAATCACTTTGGCTTCTCCATCCGCCGAATCGCGCCGAGCTTCGCCTCGTCTGCGCGACGTTTCCTGCCCGTCGGAAAGTTCACGCGTGAAATAGCGATAGCGCTTGCCGTCCTTTGACTCCCAACTCACCTGGCTCCAGCCCAGCCGGTGAATCTCGCCGTCCTCTCCGGCCAGGGCGATTTCAGCCTTCAGATCCATGGCCCAGCCGTCGCAGACATCCTTGATCTCGAAGGTCATCAGGCCGTTGCCGCCGGTGAGCGTACCGCCCTTTCCCAAGTCAAGCTCATAGACCACCCGGTGGGGCAGAAGGTCGGCCCGGACGGGCAAGGCGAGCGAGCCGGCGGCGCAAAAACTGCACAGCCCGACCAGGAATTTGCGGGAAATCGACAAACAGAGCGCCCTTTCTTGTCGTCTACGGGGCAATAGGAGCCGTTCCTGGCAAGTATGGCATGTGCCCACTTTGCATGATAGACGGCTCAATCCGTCGGCCGGCTCCGGGCAAAGTGCCCGGCTCCGAGCCGCGCTTCCAGGGGAAAATGAATGACCGCCCGGCCCAAACTGCTGATCACCCGTCGCTTGCCCGATGCCGTCACCAAGCGGGTCGAGACCCATTACGACGCCGAATTCAACATCGACGACCATGTCATGACGCCGGATGAATTGGTCAGCAAGGCCCAGGGCAAGGACGCGCTTCTGGTTACCCCGGTCGACAAGATCACCCCGGAACTGGTCGAACGCCTGCCGGCCTCGATCAAGATGATCGCGACCTTCTCGGTGGGCTTCGAGCATATCAACGTCCCCGCCCTGAAGGCCCGTGGCATCCGCGCCTCCAACACGCCGGATGTGCTGACCGATGCGACGGCCGACATCGCGCTGCTGCTTATGCTCGGTGCCGCCCGCCGTGCCTATGAGGGCGAGCGTGCGGTTCGCGACGCCACCTGGAAATCCTGGTCGACGGTCTACATGCTGGGCGTTCACGCCACCGGCAAGCGCCTGGGCATCTTCGGCATGGGCCGCATCGGCCAAGCTGTCGCCAAGCGTGCTCGCGCCTTCGACATGACCATCCACTATTACAATCGTTCGCGGCTGTCGCCGGACCTTGAACAGGGTGCCATCTACCACAAGTCGGCCGAAGACATGCTGTCGCATTGCGACTTCCTGTCGATCAATGCACCGGGCGGCCCGGAAACGCAGCATTGGCTGAATGCCGATCGCATCGCCCGCATGCCGGATGGTGCCATCGTCGTCAATACGGCGCGCGGCGGCCTGGTCGATGATGCGGCCCTGATTGCGGCGCTGAAGTCCGGCAAGCTTTTCGCCGCCGGCCTCGATGTGTTCGAGAACGAACCCAATCTCAACCCGGCCTATCGCGAACTCTCGAACGTGTTCCTTCTGCCCCATCTCGGCAGCGCCACAATCGAGACGCGCAACGCGATGGGCTTCAAGGCGCTCGACAATCTCGACGCCTTTTTCGCCGGCCGACCGCTGGTCGACCCGATTGCGTAAAGACTGAAATGGATCATGCCCGGGCTCGCCCCGGGCATGATTCTGGCCGTCAGGATTAGACGATAGCGACCGGCAGGCCGAAGGCCCTGCCGACGGCATCCAGTCTCCGCTGCACCGCCTCGCCGAACAGCGCGCCACCATCTTTGGGCAGGTGCAGTTCCAGGCGCTCGTTGCGCTTTTCAATCGACGTCAATTTCAGCATTTGCTCCGTCCCGGCACTCAGCGCATAGGCAAGGCGCAGGGCGGCACCAGCGCGTGCAGCGAACGACCTGTCTTCCTCTTCCAGCAGGCCCGTCAATTGCTGGGCATAGGAGGCCTCCTGGTTGCCGCCGTAGCGAGTGGCGATGATCAGCGCCAGGACGATCCGCTCCGGATGGGTGATACCCGCTACGGGCAATCGCAGCACCCGAAGGAAGGCATGCTCCGCCCGGTAATCCGGATGCTCGCGCCAAGCGATGTCCGACAACAGGCAAGCGGCCTCGCGCAGGCGCGCCCGCGCCTTCCCCTCTGAACGGAAAAGGGGCGCCAGCCAATCGTCGACCAGATCGCTCACCGAACCAAAACGGCCATCGGCGCCGCCGATCTCCGCACAGCCGACCAGCAGCGGATCACTCGACTGCGCCTGAGCATCCAATGTGCTGAAGAGGTAGCCTTCACGCAGTCCGTAAGCTGAATACAGCACGCATTCCGGCTTCACCGCTTTAAGGAGCCGTTCAAGAACCAGCGCGCCGTAAGGCAAAGTTTCAAGACGCCGGCGCGACATCCCGGCGATGTTGGCCAATGACTTTTTGCCGAGGTGCGCCAGGACATTTGCCAATTCCTCGCTCTGCCTGCGCGACATGCGATACTCATGAATGACGTGGAGCGGATAGTGCGTCTGCTCCATGTGAATGCGCGCCAGCGACCGCCAGGTGCCACCGACGGGATAGAGCATCTTGCCCTTGACTTCTGTGAGCCACGGGAGCTTTTCCAGGTGCCGGTCGATGACGCGCTGCGCCTCGTCGATACTTCCGTTCGTCGCTTCGACCAGACGCAGCGGACCCAGCGGCAATGTGACATGTTCCTTGATCTGGCCGGCAACCAGCCGGACCAGTTCCAGACTACCGCCCCCCAAATCGCCCATCAGGCCATCCGCCTCCGGAATGCCTGCCAGGACCCCCATCGCAGAAAGCTTGGCTTCATCCTCACCCGTGACGATCTGCACTTTGCGACCGGTTTGCTTTTCGATGGTCGCGGCGAAAGATTTGCCGTCCTTCGCATCACGGACAGCGGCTGTTGCCAGCAAGGCGATGCTGTCGACACCCATCGCTTCGGCCATGTTCACAAAGCGCCGGATGTTCACCAATGCGGCTTCGGTGCCATCCGGATTGAGCATGCCGTGCCGCTCGAGCCCCTTGCCCAATCCGGGCTGCGCTTTCTCATTAAACACCGGCACCGGACAGCGCGAACGCCTGTCGAAGACGACCAAGCGCAACGAGTTCGAACCGATATCGATGACGGCGGCGCGCCCGGACTTGGTGGCCCGGGCGGTAGCTGTTGCCTTGCGGAGTGATGCGGTCACGAATTAGGCCTTCGGCAAATCCAGTTTGGAGATCTTCTTCTGCTTCTTGAGAGCCGAGCCTCGGCCAGAGAGGCTGGGGTTGGTCATGAAATAAGTATGGGCGCTAAAGCCGACGATTCCGTCGGCGGGAGCAAGGCGATGGTAGACACCTTCCGAATCCAACTCCCAGCTCTGAAGATTGTCCTTCAGATTGGCCATCATGATCTGGTCGAGGACCTGCTGATGCACCGTCGGATTCTCGATCGGCACCATAATTTCCAGACGGCGATCCATATTTCTCGGCATCCAGTCGGCCGAGGAAATGAAGACCTTTGCGTGCCGCGACGGCAGCGCGTGCCCGTTTCCAAAGCACATAATGCGCGAATGCTCCAGGAAGCGGCCGATGATGCTCTTGACTCGGATATTCTCGGACAGGCCCTTCACCCCCGGACGCAGGCAGCAAATGCCGCGGATGATCAGCAGCACTTTGACGCCCGCTTGGCTTGCGCGATATAGCGCGTCGATGAGGCCGCTATCCACCAGTGAATTGAGCTTCACCCAGATGACGCCAGCCCTACCCGCTTTGACATGCTCGATTTCATCGTCGATGAGCTTCAGGATCGTCGTGCGGAGAGTGCTCGGGGCGAATGCAATCTTCTCAGTGGATTGTGGCCGCGCATAACCGGTCATGTAATTGAAGAGCCGCGCGCCGTCGTGACACAGGCCTGGATCGCTGGTGAAGAAGCTGAGGTCGGTATAGACCTTGGCTGTGATCGGATGATAGTTGCCGGTGCCGAAATGGACGTATGTTTTAAGTCCGCCACCCTCGCGGCGCATCACCATCGACACTTTCGCATGGGTCTTCAGTGCGACGAAGCCATAGACGACCTGCACCCCGGCCCGTTCCAGATCGCGTGCCCAGCGGATGTTCGCAGCCTCGTCAAAACGCGCTTTCAACTCAACCAGTGCCGTGACGGACTTACCGGCTTCGGCTGCTTCGATCAGGGCCTTGACGATGGGGCTGTCATCGCTGGTGCGGTAGAGCGTCTGCTTGATCGCCACCACGTTGGGATCACGCGCGGCCTGCAAGATGAACTGCACGACCACGTCGAAACTCTCGTATGGGTGATGAACGACGATGTCCTTGGTGCGGATGGCAGCGAAGCAATCGCCGCCCATCTCGCGGATGCGCTCCGGAAAACGCGGATTGAAGGTCTGGAATTTGAGGTCCGGCCGGTCACCGATGATGAGCTGCGACGTCGCAGCAAGGCCGATGAGACCATCGAGGACGAACACATCCTCGCGGTCGACATCAAGTTCGTCGATCACGAACGATAGCAGATCTTCCGGCATCTCGGCATTGACCTTGAGGCGGATCACCATGCCGCGACGGCGTCGCTTCAGCGCTGTTTCATAATGGCGGACGAGATCCTCGGCCTCTTCCAAAACCTCAATTTCGCTGTCGCGGATGAGACGGAAGTAGCCCTTGCTGATGACCTCGAAGCCGGGGAACAGGCGATCAAGATAAAGGCCGACCACGGATTCCAGCGTCAGGAAGCGCACGTTATAGGGATCGCGGCCCGGCAGGCGCACGAACCGCGGCAGCAAGTTGGGCAACATGATCAGCGCCCGCATCGGCTTGCCGTCACTCTGCTGACGCAGCTCTAGAACGACCGAGAAGCCGAGGTTGGGAATGAACGGGAACGGATGCGCCGGATCGACCGCCATCGGCGTCAGCACGGGGAAGATCTGATCCATGAAATGGTTGTCGAGCCATTCCATCTCCGCGCCAGTCACTTCCGATGGCTCGATCACCGAGATGCCGTTCTCGCGCAGCTCCTCGCGCAAGGATCGCCAATGCGTCTGCTGGGTGCGCATCAGTTCGCCGGAACGTTGGTTGATCGCCGCCAGCTGCTGCGTCGCCGTCAGCCCGTCGGCGGAAATGACGTTCACGTTGGCGCGCTCCTGCCCGCGCAGACCCGCGACGCGCACCATGTAGAATTCGTCGAGATTGTTGGCCGAGATCGAAACGAAGCGAACGCGTTCCAACAGCGGGTGCGCGCGGTTTCCGGCCTCTTGGAGCACGCGCTCGTTGAAGGCCAGCCAGGAAAGTTCCCGGTTGATGAAACGATTGAGCGCGTCCGGCTGGTATTTCTGTTCAACCAATTGTGCGTCGTCCACAGGCAGGTCCCTATCCTAGTCCGGTTCACGTTGAAGCTACTGCCGGCCGCTGCTTTCTCGAAGCCGCCGCTGGTGTTGGTACGGCGGCTCTTCTACAGTATAAGCCAGCTACTTGATGCTGGGTATTCCATATAAATCAATTACTTCAATTTGATGACAGAATGAAGACACTGATCCTTATGCGGCATGCGAAATCGGCCTGGGATGCCGATGATCTTCCCGACCATGACCGGCCGTTGTCGGATCGCGGCCGGGCAGCAGCACCTGCCATGGGGCGCTGGCTGAAAAGCAACCGCGTGCGCCCTGATCTGATCCTCTGTTCAACAGCGGCCCGCGCCACAGAGACGCTCGAACTGGTATCTGAGTACCTCCCGAAAACGACCCAAACACGCCGTTTGGAGAGCCTTTATATGGCCCTTCCGCGCGAGATCCTCGCGGCCATCGCCCAGGAGAAGGCGGCGACGCTCATGCTCATCGGCCACAACCCAGGCATCGGCAGCCTGGCGCATTGGCTGGCTGGCGAGGGCGACCCCAAGCAGCTTGCCAGGATGCAGGAGAAGTTCCCGACCGGGGCAGTCGCCATCATCGAGTTCAACGTGGATTCCTGGCAGGATATCGATGGTGAACAGGGGCGTCTGGTGCATTTCGCCTGCCCCAAGGAAATGTCGAAAGACTAACGCTCGCCCCAGAATTTCTTCTGCGCCCGGAACGTTTCCCAGGTTTCCTCGAAACCGCCGAGATCGCGCGCGATGCGGGCATTCTGCCAACCCAAAACCACGCCGCGCAGGTACGCCGCATCGGCCGGTGACAGGCCGCTTTCCCGGCTCAGTCGATCAATCAGATCGACCAGCAAGTGTCGCCCCACGACGGCATCGTTGAGCGAGCCAAGATGGTCCTGGATGAGGCCCAAATGGAGCAGGTACTTCTCGGCCTTCTTGGCCGGATAGAGCGACTGGAACGCCTGCGCGCCGTAGCGCATCTTCTTGGCAAGAAGGCGCAGACGGTGCATCTCCGGTTCGGACAATTGGCCGTGCTCGCCACCCAGTTTGACAAGCCGTTTGTGCGCGCGAGCGAGCCAATTGTCGGCGAAGTCACGCACCGGTTGGTCGATCACGGCAAGGGCCTCGTCGGTGTGGCCGCGCCATGAACTTGTCAGTAGATGCCGGTAGATCTGCAGCAACATGACAGTATAGCGGGGATTTCCGAGAGCCAGATGCGCCCGCCGCCGCGCCTCAGCCCGGGCCGTCTCGGCAAGCGTCACGAGCGCACCGATCGACTGCTGGTTTTGCAAGCGCCGCTGCATCGGCAGAAGCGTATCGGCGATCAGAACATCAAGATCGCGCGCCGGACCGAATTCGCGTTGCAACCAACGCAGATCGATCGACATAACGGCGTGGGCACCATCATCGATCAATTCGCGGAAGGCACCGATCCCGGCGCGAAAACGGCGAATGGCAACCCGGAACTGGTGGATCGCCTCGTCATCCTCAGATTCCTCGATCGCTGCCTCGTTGGCGCGGAGTTGCTCGAGGCAGTTCCGGGCAAGTGCTGCAAAAGCATCGGCCGCCGTCCCCTTGCGCATCAGCGTGAGCGGCTCCGCCCGAATGGGCAGAGCGCGCGTTCCCTGGGCGAGGGCATAACCACGCGCCGCCTTGGTCGAGCGCCCAAGCCGCGCCGGGATATCATCGGCCAGCCGTTCAGCCAGCAGGAACAGGTCGGCCGGTTCGCCGCTCTTCAGTTCCAGCTCGATTTCGGCGATGGGCACTTTGTTGGCGCGTACGGCAATTTCACCGCGGTCGAATGCAACCTCGACCGAGCTGCCGCCACGCATGACCATCCAGGCCGACCGTTCGAAATGCGTGGTAAAGACGGCGCGCAGCTTCTTGAACACGCCTTCCTTCTGCAATTTCTTCCGCAGCTTGGCATCAGCGATCGCCTCAGCAAGAGGTCGCGTGCCTTTGATTTCCGCTTCGAACTCCAAGAAGGATTGCAGGCCATCGACCTTCTCGCCCGGTGCCTTCAACGTCTGGATGCGCCGCCCGCCCGCGCGGCGAATGCGCAAGGCCATGCCGTGGCGCTTCAGCCATTCATCGCCCGTATCGAAATAAGTCGTTTCGAATTGATGGTGGCTTGGCTTGCCGACCTCAAGGAGGGCGCGCAAGACAGTCAGTTTCGGGGCGGGAACGCCTTCCGGCAGAACCAGCTTCAGCTCGATTTCGTGATTTTTCATTGTCCCAACCGCATCCGGCGCGATCCTAATCAGGCTGAGGCTGGATAAATAATGACGGTTTAATGACAATTTGCTCAATTCACGTCAAAAAAGTCCTACATATTCACAAAAACGTGAACCATATCCGTCTTCATCGCCCTGTCAGGTTGAAGACGGCATACTTCACCCCCTTAGGGAGCAGCCAACACCCTGAAATCGGAGGGAAAAGCCAAATGAAGCACGTGAAGTCGATGTTGGGCGTCGCGGCGGTACTTTTCGCGCTGGGCGGCGCGGCACAGGTTGCCGCGGAATCGCCGCGCGAAGACGCAATGAAAGAAATGGGCAAGAGCATGAAGGCCATCAAGGATCTGATCAGCGCCGGTGGGCCCGCCGCCGATGCAACCGATCCGGCCAAGAAAATTGCCGAAATCGCCGCCAAGATCCCCGACTTGTTCCCGCAAGGCTCCGATACGCCGGACGACGAGGCCAAGGCTGACATTTGGCAGAATTGGGACGATTTCACCGCCAAGGGGAAATCCCTGCAGGACGAAGCGAATCTGCTGGTCTCCGCAGCCGGTGGCGGCGATATCGCGACGGTTGGTGCGCAGTTCGAAAAGGTCGGCGGCGCCTGCGGTGCCTGCCACAAGGCCTATCGCGAAAAGACCAACTGACAGCGGCGTCAAGGCGCGCAGTTGGAGAGGCGGCGTGGACACCCCACGCCGCCTTCTCTATTTCAGGCTGGAGAGATATTCGGCGATGGCGTGGATATCCTCATCGGGCAGCAGCGAGATATTATGCTGTACCTCCGCCATGCCGCCCTTCGACAGATCGTTATAGAAGCCTTCCTCACCCTGCTTCAGCGCATCGGCAAGTTCGCCAGCGTCCTTATACTTTTTGCGCCCGATCAAATCGCGCAAGCTTGGGACTTGGCCGCGCCCCTCCGGATGCGGACCACCGGCGAAAGCCTGGTCGGTGTCCATTATCATCATGGCATTTCGGGGCGTGTGGCACTCGGCGCAATGTCCTGGCCCATTCACCAAATAAGCACCCCGATTCCAGATAGCGGACTGCGAAGAGTCTTCGGTGATTTGCGGCAAAGCCGCCATCTTTTGCCAGAGGCCGACGCCGCGTCGGAGCACCCACGGAAACGGAATATCGTCTTCCTTCCTCGGCGCGGACACAGCAGGCAGAGTCATCAGATAGGCATGCAGATCGAGCACGTCTTCCGTCTTCATCCGCCCATAGGAAACGTATGGAAACGCAGGCACGTAATGTGCGCCCACCGGGCTGACACCGTGCTGGACTGCATCAACAAAATTCGCGTCGGTCCACGCACCGATGCCGGTCGCTTTGTCCGGCGTGATGTTGGGTGGATAGAGCGTGCCGATGGGTGTTACCAAGGGCGCGCCACCCGAGGGCAGCTTCATGTCGGCCCCACTATCGTCGGCTGGATGATGGCAGGAAATGCAGCCGCCGATATGATAGAGGCGCTCGCCATTGGCAAGGTCCGGCGTGTGAATGGGCAGCGCCGCCGCATCAACATGGGTCGGCGACGACGCCCAGAACAGACCGACGCCGAGGAGCGCGGCCAGCAGGAGGATCGCCACGGTCAAACGCGTTTTCATATGCAACCCATTTCAATTGAACGACACTTCAAGATTGGCAAGTTACCAGCAGGACGTCCAGTAACGCGTGTAGCACGCGCTGCTTCGCAAAGATGCGTTGGCTGACCCCGCGAACTTTCATAGCGCGATGAACTGTCATCTATCTGTCGGGCCACGTCAGCCCTCTGAATTCGATCCTAAAGCGCTGCATCCATCCAGGGATGCCGTTCACCGAAATATTCGGCCATCAGATCAATAAAAACGCGGACCTTGGGCGAGAGGTGCCTGTTCTGCGGATAGACCACATAGAGCGTCACGGCATCAGTCGGTGCATCCTTCAGCAGACGCACAACCTTTCCCTTGGCGAGTTCTTGCTCGATCGAGAAGATCGGCAGCAGAGCGATCCCGAGGCCAGCCATCAGCGGCTGGAGCAGAAGCGCACCGTTATTGCTTTGTATTGTTCCGCCGACGCGCACCGTCTTACGCCCCTGCGCCGTCTTGAAGCCCCAATCAAACGGTGCCGGCGATTGCGTGTAGATCAGGCAATTGTGCTCCTTGAGATCCTCCGGCCGCATGGGCTCGCCAAATCGCTTCAGATATTTCGGCGCGGCACAGACATAGCGTGGAATGGTGCAAAGCCGGCGCGCAACGAGGCTTGAATCCGGCAATTCCGTGCGGATGCGTATGGCTGCATCGAAGCCTTCTTCGATAAGGTCCACAAAACGGTCGCTGGCTTCAATGCTGAGGCGCAGCTTCGGATAGCGTGCCGCCAGTTCGCCGATGATCACCGGAAACTGAGCGGCACCAAAGGCATTTGGGACACTGAGGCGGAGCGAGCCCGCGGGTTCGGCCTGCAAATGCCTCACCTCCGCATCAGCTTCTTCCATCTCGTCGAGCAAACGGACCGTTCGTTCGAAATAGGCATGCCCGACTTCGGTGACCGAGAGACGCCGCGTGGTGCGATGAATGAGCGTCGCACCAAGATGCGCTTCAAGTTCACCAATCTGCTTCGAAACTGCCGCCTTGCTGAGATTGAGGCCACGCGCAGCTGCAGTGAAGCTGCCGAGTTCCACCACGCGGCGAAAGGTGCGCATCGCAGAAAGTTGGTCCATTTCGGCTACCGATTGTCATCTAAATGTGAACGATCTTATCACGACAGATAGAATTGTCGCCAACCCTGCCAAGGACCAAATTGTCTGCCGACTCGTTCTTCACCCAACTTATTTCCCCAAACTGCGTGAGGCTTTCATGACCAAGGTTCTTGTTCTCTATTATTCGAGCTATGGCCACATCGAACAGATGGCGGCGGCGGTTGCAGAGGGCGCGCGCAAGGGTGGTGCCGATGTCACCGTCAAGCGCGTGCCGGAACTGGTGCCGGAAAATGTCGCCAAGGCCAGCCACTTCAAGCTCGACCAGAGCGCACCCATCGCCAAGGTCGACGAACTGGCCGACTATGACGCGATCATCTTCGGCGCGCCGACCCGCTTCGGCGTTGCTGCATCCCAGATGCGCAACTTCCTGGACCAGACCGGCGGCTTGTGGGCCAAAGGCGCACTCATCGGCAAGGTGGGCAGCGTCTTCACCTCGTCGGCGACGCAGCATGGCGGTCAGGAATCCACGATCCTCTCGTTCCACACCACCTTGCTGCATCATGGCATGGTGATCGTCGGTCTTCCCTATTCCTGCGCCGCGCAGATGGGTACCGATGAAGTCAAAGGCGGTTCGCCCTATGGTGCGACCACGATTGCCAACGGCGACGGCAGCCGCCAGCCCTCCGAGCAGGAACTGGGCATGGCGCGTTTCCAGGGCGAGCATGTCGCCAAGATCGCTGCCAAGCTGAAGTAATTTCGTAGACAATCGGTCGAGAATGGCGCCGCAGTCCGGCGCCATTTTTCGTTTTATCTGCACTCTTATTACGCGTATATATGGTTCCGATTGTATATATGGGTGCAAGATGAATGAAAATACATTCGCCGTCGCGCCGGTCACGAACATGG
Source organism: Dongia sp. (assembly GCF_041910485.1). Lineage (GTDB taxonomy): Bacteria > Pseudomonadota > Alphaproteobacteria > Dongiales > Dongiaceae > Dongia. The sequence goes on along the minus strand of NZ_JAYRQR010000045.1, from coordinate 82,366 downwards.
CCGACTTCGACACCCTCTATTCGCTTGTGGCCAGTTGCCACGAGCTGTTTTCCCGAAGATGCCACCGTGCTGGGCAATGCGCTGTCTGCACTGGATCAAAACCGTGCAAGCCTGATGGCCATCGGTCGCTACAATGGGGATCCCATCTCCTTCTTCATCGTCGGCGTCGATACGGAGCCTGTCTTGCAGGCGATTTATGTTCCACCGGATATCCGCAACATGCGGTTGGGCTCGTCACTCTTCGTGATGCTGGCGACGTCGATGGCGATATCGGACATTGAAGTAGTCTCACTGCTCGCCTGGGGCTCCAACATTCGGTTCTTTGAAAGATTGGGCGCCAAACGGGCTCAGGGGCAGCGGCCCGACATGAACGGGGCGCTGCGCATGACCTTCCGTGCGGACGGCCTTCTCAGGCCGCCCGGCTGGTTCGAGAAGAATGTTCTGAAGAACGGAGATTAGTCAGTTGAGTGTCGAGCGACGGCGCGCCATCTGCGCCAGTCTTTCGCGCGGATATTCGGCAACCGTCTCGACAAGTTTTAGAAGAGCACCCGAAATACCGCTCGGCTGCATCGTCGCTGCGGGGCTATCGACCGTTTTGCCCAGCACTAGTTGCGCCGCTATTGCAGGGTCTAGATCATTGGGAAGTCCCATGATCCAGGCCAACAGCTTCAATTGCACCGGTTCGTGCACCACGCTGTCGAGCGCTGCCAACGACGCGCGCAGTTCAGCAGCATTGCAGCTTTGATTGGGAACGAGAGTCATCATCTGCCTCCGCCGGGCCCACCGCCCGGTCACATGAGTTACAACGGATGATGGCAGGTCTCCTGGCTTGCGGATCTCAGTGCCCGGCCGGCCTTCCCGGAATGCAGCATTCCAGTGGCTCGATCGGCGGGCACTCACCGCTCACAGTTGCGGGGGCAGCCGCGGTCTTACACCGCGTTCCCTATTAATCCCGGACCCTTTCGGATCGCGAGAACCATCGGTTCGCAAGCTAGTGCAGCGGCAGGCAAAAGGCAAAGATCGAAACGCCGCGCCGACTGTTCCTCCCCAATCGTTCAAGAAGCGACGCTTTTCATTCCCAGCTTGACATGGATCGGCGCATGAGCCATATCGGCCGTGGGCCACGCTCCCCCAACGGAGCGCCAGCGTTTGGAAGGAACGCCATGACTAGACCGCTTCAGCGGCCGATTCGGCCGCTATTTTCGTCGGGACCCTGCGCAAAGCGCCCCGGCTGGACTCCAACCCTCCTCGACAATCGCGACCCCAAGACCGCAACGCTCGGCCGTTCGCACCGCTCGAAAGCCGGCAAGGACAAACTTGCCGCCGTCATCGAACAGTCGCGGCGCATCCTCGGTATCCCGGCCGACTATCGCGTTGGCATCGTCCCGGCATCGGACACGGGTGCCGTTGAGATGGCGCTGTGGTCGCTGCTGGGGCCGAACCCCATCACCGTGCTGGCTTTCGAAAGCTTCAGCGATGAATGGGCAGGCGACATCATCAACGAACTTCATCTGCCGACCAAGGTGCGCCGAGCCGACTATGGCGCGCTGCCGGACTTATCGAACATCGATCCGGCAGACGATATCGTCTTTGCCTGGAACGGTACGACGTCCGGCGTGCGCGTGCCCAATGGCGACTGGATCGCCGACAACCGCACGGGTCTTACCATCTGCGACGCAACGTCGGCCGTCTTCGCGATGGACCTGCCGTGGACGAAGCTCGATGTCGTCACCTGGTCATGGCAGAAGGTACTGGGCGGTGAAGGCGGGCATGGCATGCTGGCCCTGTCGCCGCGCGCCGTCGCACGCCTGCAGAGCCATAAACCGGCTTGGCCGCTGCCCAAGATTTTCCGCCTGACCAAGAACGGCAAGCTGATCGAAGGCATCTTCAAGGGCGAGACCATCAACACACCGTCGATGCTGTGCGTCGAGGACCAGCTGGATGCCCTGAATTGGGCCGAAGAGATCGGCGGCCTGCCGGGCCTCATTGCCCGCAGCGAAGCCAATGCGCGCGAGATTGCCGATTGGGCCAAGCAGTCGAATTGGGTCGATTTCCTGGCCCAAGATCCAGCCACGCGTTCATGCACCAGCGTGTGCCTGCAGATCAAAGACCCGTGGTTCTCATCGCAAGACAAGGACAGGCAGCAGGCCGTCGCCAAGGACATTGTGAGCCTGCTTGAGAAGGAAGGGGTCGGGCTCGATATCGGCGCCTATCGCGATGCGCCGCCGGGCTTGCGCATCTGGTGCGGTGCTACCGTCGACCGCGCCGATGTTGCCGCCCTTCTGCCGTGGCTTGACTGGGCCTATGCCACCGTCAAAGCCAATGCCGCCCCGATCGCCAAGGAAGCCTGACCATGCCCAAAGTACTCATCTCGGACGAACTTTCGCCCGCCGCCGTGCAGATCTTCAAGGAGCGCGGCATCGAAGTTGTCGAAAAGACCGGCATGAAGCCGAAAGAACTTGCTGCCATCATCGGCGAGTTCGATGGCCTTGCCGTCCGGTCGGCCAGCAAAGTCACCGCCGACGTCATTGCCGCCGCCAAGAATCTGAAAGTCGTCGGCCGCGCCGGGATCGGCGTCGACAATATCGACGTGAAGGCAGCGACCGCTCGCGGCATCTGCGTCATGAACACGCCGTTCGGCAACAACATCACCACGGCCGAGCATTCGGTCGCCATGATGATGGCGCTGGCCCGGCATATTCCACTCGCCAATGAATCGACCCATGCCGGGAAGTGGGAGAAATCGCGTTTCGTCGGCGTCGAACTCTATGCCAAGACGTTGGGTCTGGTGGGTTGCGGCAACATCGGCTCGATCGTTGCCGACCGCGCGCAGGGGTTGAAGATGAAGGTTATCGCCTTCGACCCCTTCCTGTCACCTGAGCGCGCGCTCGACCTGGGCGTGGAGAAGGTCGAACTTGATGGCCTGCTGGCGCGGGCCGACTTCATCAGCCTGCATACCCCGCTCACGGACCAGACGCGGAACCTCATCGACAAGGCAGCACTTGCCAAATGCAAGGCTGGCGTCCGCATCATCAATTGCGCACGCGGCGGCCTTATCGTCGAAGAAGATCTGAAGGCCGCCCTCGACAGCGGTCATGTGGCAGGTGCTGCGCTCGACGTCTTTCCGGTCGAGCCGGCGACGGAGAATATCCTTTTCGGTCATCCCAACGTCGTCTGTACACCGCATCTCGGCGCTTCGTCGACCGAAGCGCAGCTCAACGTTGCAATCCAGGTTGCCGAACAGATGTCGGACTTCCTGCTGCATGGTGCCGTCACCAATGCACTGAACATGGCCTCGGTCACAGTCGAAGAGGCGCCGAAGCTCAAACCCTATATGAAGCTTGCCGACCAGCTTGGCGCCTTCGCCGGCCAAGCGACCGAAACCGGCATCATGAAGGTGGTCGTCGAATATGAGGGCCAAGTCGCGACGCTCAACACGCGCCCGCTCACGGCACTCATCCTCCAGGGACTGTTGAAGCCGCTTCTCTCGGACAGCGTCAACATGGTGAACGCGCCACTCGTCGCCAAGGAGCGCAACATCGATTTGACGGAGGTGAAGCATGATCGCGAGGGCGACTATCACACCCTCATCCGCCTGACCGTCCAATCGGAGCGCTGGTCGCGCTCGATCGCCGGGACGCTCTTTGCCGACCAGCGGCCGCGCGTCGTCGAAATCAAGGGCATCAAGATCGATGCCGAACTTGGGCCGCACATGCTTTATGTGACGAATGACGACAAGCCGGGCTTCATCGGCAAGCTCGGGACCCTCCTTGGCGACAAAGGGATCAATATCGCGACCTTTGCCCTCGGCCGGTCGGCCCCGGGACGGGACGCCATCGCCTTGGTCGAGATCGACGGTCCCATTCCCCCAGCCCTGCTTAAGGATGTCCAAGGCCTGCCCCAAGTCCAGCAAGCCAAGCATCTGGTCTTCTGAAAGGAAATTGCCATTTCTTGACAAGCGGTTGGCAGCACCGACCAGAACGGGCGGAAGTACTTCGACTCTTGCGGTTAACCTATTATTATGATTTGATCCGCGCTTGAGAGATTTTGCCGGAATCGGGGGCCTGCACGACGCAAGTTCGGCTTGGTGACCGGCGCTCCAAACCAATCAAAAGGGGTAATCGCATGATGAAGATCTTCTTGCCCGTGCTGGGCGCTCTCGCCTTGACGGCCTGCGCTGTCGAGCCGCAGTTTGACATTCACCAGCAGGTGTCCGGCCTGTGCGGCAATGCCGAAACGGCAATGAAGACCTTGGCCGATGCCGAAGCGTCGACCGCTGCCGAAGTATACAAGGGCAGCAACACTGTTGCGGTCGATTCGGCCGTCGCCGACCTGCTCGGTGGTGACTACCCGGAAATCGCGGCGGCCGGTGGCAGCGCCCCGACCAACGATTACTGGCGCCATACCGAACTGCGCTGGAATGATTATGACGCCGCCTGCATCGGTGCCCGCGCGCCGAAGCCGTAACGGCTGATCGCATTCGCTTGAAAGAGGCTGCTGGGCTGTTCGCCCAGCGGCCTTTTTCTTGCTAATCCGCCATCCTGATGCAGCCCCGGATTTGTCTCGAATTTTCGCTTTATCGTATTGATTTTACTGTAATATTTCTGTGCGGCCATTTCGCGCAGGGTCATCTGGTGCTATCTTTCACGCATCGACTCAATGACCCTGCTTATCGGTGAGCCGCCCATGCCAAACCGCAAGCTCATCCTGATCGCCGGCCGCAACGCGGTCCTCGCCCAGGAACTCGACGACATGATCTGGCCTGCCGGCTATGAAGCCCGCGCCCTGACCGGGCTGGAGCTGGGGATCCTCAACATCGACCGATTGCGCCGGAACCTCGCAACCCTGTCGCCGGTCCTCATCATCAACACGATCGGCTATGCCTCGGCCGACGGCGCCGAAAATCAGCGCGTCCTTACCCAGGCTCGCAGCCATTGGTCGGTAGGCGACCTTGCCGAGGCGGCCGGTTCGCTCGGCATTCCCTTGCTGCACCTTTCGTCGGATCAGGTCTTCGCCGGTGACAAGGGTGCCCCCTATCTTGAAACCGACCGGCCGGACGCCGTCAGCGTGTTCGGTCAGGCACTCGCCGCCGGAGAGGCCGAAGTGGGCGTCCATTGCGCCAACTTCGCCATCCTGCGCACTGGCTGGCTGTTTGGCGCCAAGGGGCACAACATGCTGAAAACCATGCTGTCGCTAGGCCGACGCGGTGGCCGCGTGCATGTCCCCAACGATCATATTTCCGGGCCGACGCCGGTGCGCGATCTTTGCGCGGCGCTGCGGCGCCTCGGCCTCGCCCTCATCGAAGGCGAGATTGCCGGCGGCAACATCCTGCACTTTGCCGGGGCGCCGACGGCGACCTGGTTTGAGTTCGCCAGTCATGCCTTGCGCCAGGCGACGCCATTCCAGGCACCGCCGGAGCTCATCCCCATCACGCCCAATCGCTTCGGCGTCACGGGTGCGCCTGCCCGCCGAACGGAACTCGACTGCCGCACAGCCAGCCGATTGCTTCGACTGGCAGCACCGGATTGGCGCCGGGCCCTCGACGATTGCGTTGAGGAGATCTGCCTGGCCGATCAGCGGACCGGCGACCTTGCTGCCCAGTACCTGGCCGATCAACAGCCCTACCGCCAGGTCGTTTCGGAAGATCGCCGCCGAGGCGCCCTGCCCTTCGGCGTCACGGCCGATCGCCGCGTGGCGGGGCGCTGAGCTTCAGCCTCAGACGCTCCCGCCCCGACAGTGTCTCGCGACCCCTGAGGCACTTCAGCAAGATCAATCGGCTGCCCGTGGAAAGGCCGGCAGCTTCCGGATATCCGACGCGTCGTGCTGGACGATGAGCAGAGCACCCAGCGATTTCGCCATATGCGTGAGGCGATCCATCGACGCCAGCGATTCCGCCCGGTCGGTATTGAACGGGGGCACGCCCTTCACTTTGATCTGCTCCTCGAAATGGACGATGTCGCCGCTCAGCAGCACCGGCCCGGTCTTGGCGAGCCTCACCAGAAGCGCGTAGCTCCCGGGCGTGTGGCCCGGCATCGACAGCATCGTCACCGAACCATCACCGAATACATCCTTGTCGCCCGTCACCGCCTCGACCGGCGCGCCGTCGGCGAGCCAAGGCTTTAGATGCTGCGGCACGGCGGCAAAGGGTAACGGATCGCGCTTCATCTCAGCCAGATCCAGGCTGCCCATCAGCAGCTTCGCCTGGGGAAATGCCGCCGCTTGGCCGGTGTGGTCGAAATGATAATGGCTGATACCGACCAGTTCGATCTGGTCCGGCTTAACATCGATCTTCGCCAACTGATCCGCCAGCGTCGCCTTCAATGTCGGCGCCATCGGTGCGTTCGGGTCGAGCGGGGCGTTGAGAAGCTCGGCGGGCAACCCAGTATCCCACAGCAGATATTGGGCATCGTGCCGGATGAGATAGCAGCTGTCGGTCAGCGTCCGGCTCTTCCCCGCATAGTCGAACGTGTCGGAAAAGGCGCTGAGATCCTTCACCAGGATGCTGCCGCAATCGAGCCGCCACAGTTTGACATCGGCCGCCGAGGCGGTGGACGCCGTGGCGCAGGCGATGATGCCAATCAAAGCCGCCAAAAACGATTTCATGATCTTCCTCCAATTGCGCGTTTGTGGAGACAAGATGGCCAATCCAGCATGAACGCATGTGCCGGAATTGATCAAATTCTGTGCCCGAAACGCTCACTTCCCGTTTGCGCGGCGGATCACCGCCGCCTTAAGCTTCCAGCCATGAATTACCTCGGCCAACAGGACGCGCTGCGCCAGCAGCTGCTATCTCGCCTTCGCCCCCTCGCCTCACCGGCTGGCGGGATTGGGGGGCAACCCGGCATGCATCATCATTGCAGCCAAATGTTCACTTATTGCTGTTTTGCCGCCGAGCGCGTCGTCGCTTTCGAGCCACCGCATGCGGTCATCGGCATCGTCCTCAGCGGCGCCAAGGAATTCTGGATCGGCGACCAGGGTCATCGCTATACCGCCGGCCATGTCTTCATCCTGCCCAAGGACATCAAGGTCGACGTCGTCAACATCCCGGACGAACGTCACGGCCTCTATGAATCGCTCTGCGTCCAGGTCCTCGAAGTTCCACCGTCCCTCGCCATAGCCGAAACGAAGGCAGGCCATCGCGGACATTTCGATGGCGAGGTTAAGCTGACGCCGGCCCTTGTCGACGCGCTCAGCCATGCTGCGCTGAGTCTCGCCGCCTCCGATCAGGCTTTGGCGATCGCCAAGCACCGCCTCAATGAAGTTCTGATGCTGCTGCACGGTGATCCGGCGGCGCGCTCGCTGTACGATGTCTCGCTGGTCGAGCGGATCACGCGGATGGTGGCGGCCGATCCGACCATGGACTGGACGGCGCAGCGGATTGCCGGAAAGATCGGCATGGGCGCCTCGACACTGCGTCGTCGCTTGCAGCAGGACGGCACCTCATTGCGCGAGGTCCTGGCCAGTGCCCGCATGCGCGTCGCGCGTAGCTTGCTCGAAAGCGGCACGGTCAATATCAGCGCGGCGGCGGAAGCGGCGGGCTACGCATCGCGATCCCATTTTGTGCGCCGCTACCGCAGCATCTTCGGCGCAGCTCCCAGCGAACATCGCGTCCGCTGACACCCCAAAAGAAAAGGCCGGCGCATCGCTGCGCCGGCCCAAATTGGACATGGTCCAGGCTTAGAACAAACCTTCGACCTCAAGCTTGTCGTTGAGGCGGATATGGTTCGCCGACGGAACGCGCGGCAGACCCGGCATGGTCATGATCTCGCCGCAGACGACGACGATGAACTCGGCACCGGCCGACAGACGAATCTCGCGGATCGGCACCACATGGTTCGACGGCGCGCCCTTGAGGTTCGGATCGGTCGAGAAGCTGTACTGGGTCTTGGCCATGCAGATCGGATAATGGCCAAAACCCATCTTCTCGAACTCGGCGAAGCGGTCACGCACCGCCTTGTCGGCGATGATGCCCTGCGCGCCATAGAGCGTCTGGGCGATGGTGCGGGTCTTGTCCCACAGACCCATATCGTCCGGATAGAGCGGCTTGAAGTTGCTGGTACCGTCGGCAAGCTTCACCACGGCGTGAGCCAGCTTCTCGGTGCCTTCCGAACCCAGGGCCCAGTGGTTGCACTCAATCGCTTCCGAACCGAGTTCAGCGCAAAGCTGACGCACGGCATCAAGCTCGGCATCGGTGTCGGCGACGAAGCGGTTGATCGCCACCACGGCCGGCACGCCGAACTTCTTCACGTTCTCGATATGGCGGGCGAGGTTCTCGCCGCCCTTCCTCACCGCCGCGACATTTTCCTTGCCGAGGTCTTCCTTGGCCACGCCACCGTGCATCTTCAGCGCACGGACGGTCGCGACGATCACGGCCGCCGACGGCTTCAGACCAGCCTTGCGGCACTTGATGTCGAAGAACTTCTCGGCGCCGAGATCGGCACCGAAGCCGGCTTCCGTCACGACATAATCGGCAAGCTTCAGCGCGGTCGTCGTGGCAATGACCGAGTTGCAGCCGTGGGCGATGTTGGCGAACGGGCCACCGTGAATGAAGGCCGGGTTGTTTTCCAGCGTCTGCACGATGTTCGGCGCGATTGCGTCCTTGAGAAGGACGGTCATGGCACCGTCGGCCTTGAGGTCGCGGGCATAGATCGGCTTCTTGTCGCGGGTATAGCCGACGATGATGTTGCCGAGACGCTTGGTCAGATCGGCAAGGTCGGTCGACAGGCAGAAGATCGCCATGACTTCCGACGCCACGGTGATGTCGAAGCCGTCTTCACGCGGGAAGCCGTTGGAAACGCCGCCCAGCGAATTGGTGATCTGGCGGAGCGCACGGTCGTTCATGTCCATGACGCGGCGCCAGGAGACGCGACGTGTGTCGAAGCCCAGCTCATTGCCCCAGTAAATATGGTTGTCGATGAGGGCCGAGAGCAGATTGTGGGCCGAGCCGATGGCGTGGAAGTCACCGGTGAAGTGCAGGTTGATATCTTCCATCGGAACGACCTGGGCGTAACCGCCACCAGCCGCACCACCCTTCACGCCGAAGCATGGACCAAGGCTCGGCTCGCGCAGGCAGATGATGGCCTTCTTGCCGATGCGGTTGAGACCATCGCCAAGGCCGACGGTCGTCGTCGTCTTGCCTTCGCCGGCCGGGGTCGGGTTGATCGCCGTCACCAGGATCAGCTTGCCGTCCTTGTTGCCCTTCAGCGACTTGACGTAGTCCATCGAGATCTTGGCCTTGGTATGGCCAAAGGGCATCAAATGCTCTTCCTTGATCCCCAGTTTCGCCGCGACTTCGCGGATCGGCTTCATTTTGGCTTCGCGGGCGATTTCGATATCGCTGCCGACCTTCTTCGACATGCAGATTCCCCTATGGATCAAGTCGTTTAACCTACGCTCGCAACCCCACTCGAAAGATCGGCCCGAACGCGTCGCCGCAAGACTAGGGCCGATTCAGGGGCCCCATCTGCCTAGCGGCGACTGATTTTTGTCGATTTCGCGCCGCCGTCAATGTCGCGATGGCGTCATTTTCTCATTCGTCTGGCCCGGAATTCTCATTCCGGCCCGTTGGTTAGGGGTCGGGAATTTAGACCCGTTCCAAAGGCCGTGTCAGGCAGGTGGGACCACCTTCGCCCGGGACCGAAATGGCATCGGCTTCGATCACATGGACCTTGCAGCCAGCCGCCTCCATGCGGGCCTTCGTTTCGGGATTGCCCTGCACCATCACCACCTCTCGCGGCGCGATGGCGAGAACGTTGCAGCCCATTGAGGCAAACTCACTGTCCGGCACCTCGACAAGCTTTTGCCCCCGCGCCAGCAGCCATTCCCTGAAGGGAATCGGCATCAGCGGCGAATAGACCAGTTGCAGGTCCTTGTCCAAAGGCGAGATCACCGACATCAGATGGAAGACGTCGCTCTGTCCCTTGTAATGCGGCATCACCGCCACTTCGACATGCACGTCCGGACCGACCAATTGCTTGAACTGGCGAATACCTTCGTCATTGGTGCGATAGGTACGGCCGATGGCGACCGTCTTCTCATCCAGCCAGATGAGATCGCCACCTTCCAGTTTGCCGTCTCCCTGAATCGCACCGATCACGGGAATCTGCGTTTCGGCAAAATAGGTACCGTGGATTGCCGGCTCCCCCGCCCGCTGCTTCTTGCCCATGTTGGCGAGAATGACGCCCCTGGGGCAAACAGCCGCCGCATCGCGCACATAGAGCGCGTCCATGGTCAGTTCCTTGGCGGGCGGCAGATAGAGGATATCGGCGCCAACGCTCCTGATGATATCGGCAAAGCGCTGATGCTCCGCCACCGCCTTCGTCATGTCCGGGCGGGTGTGATAGTTGAGATCCTTCCACTCGGCATCGATCTTGGCATCGCCCACAAAGGCGTCTGCCGGCCGGCGCATAGCCACGCGCTTCAGACGACCGAATTCATTGATACCCGACAGCATGGTTGCTCATCCTATTGCCAAAAGCAGGGCGCATAGGACGCAAGGAGCGACGAGACGTCAAGCCCCACTCCGTCAATGCAGCTTGAAGAAATCAGCCAAAGCCCCGGCGCACGCTTGGGGTTGTTCTTCCGGTACAAAATGTCCGCAATCGAAAGGAATATCCTGCACATCATCGGCCCATGCCCGCCATGCGGTCAGCGGCGAAACCCCATCGTCGAGATAGTCGCGCCCCCACAGGGCCAGCACCGGTGCCACGATCCGCTGCCCCGCGTCGCGCGAGCGGCGGTCGTCGACGATATCGGTACTTGCCCCAGCACGGTAATCGGCACAGCTTGCGGCGATGACATCCGGATTGCGATAGGCGGTGCGATAGGCTTCGCGCGCTTCCGGCGTCAACTTCTTGGAATCACCCGCCCAGCGCTCAATCAGATGATCCAGATAAAAGACGGGATCATGGCCGATCATGCGCTCCGGCATTGGCGCCGGCTGCGCCAGGAACGGCCAGTGATAGGCCGACAGCGCATGCTGCCAGTCCATGTTTTCCCACACCGCCAGGGTCGGCAAGATATCGACGGCTGCATAGGCCCTGACCCGCTCGGGATGATCGAGCGCCAGGCGGAAGCCGACGCGCGCACCGCGGTCATGTCCCGCCACATAAAACCGATCATGACCGAGCATCGACATCAGTCGCGCCATGATCCGCGCGGTATTCCTCTTGGCGTATTGACGGTGCTCGGCATCCGGTACCGGCCCGCGGCTTGCGCCATAGCCGGGAAGGTCCGGAATGATCAGTGAGAAATCGCGCGCCAGGAGCGGCGCCATCTGATGCCAGGCGGCATGGGTTTGTGGGAAACCATGCAACAGGAGCAAGGCTGGCCCCTGCCCCCCCGTCACCACATGGAGGTCCGTCTCGTCGATCGCAACCCGTTGCCGCTCGAACCCTTCAAACATCTCTGCCTCCGCCGATGGAACCCCTTTAACAGGTTCCATTGCATATCAGAGGGGAACCGGTTATACAAGTTCCATGAAAGAACACGACCACATGGCGTCGATCGAACCAGGCGATTGGGCCTTCCATTTCGATACCGGTCGCTCCTGCCTCAATTTCACGGCAACGATGGCCGAGCGGAATGGCCGCAAGTTCGACCGCTGGCGCAAGGCAGAAGACCTGGCGCGCTGGTTTGCCGAAGCGGGGTACGACGCGCCCGCCCATGTCGGCGCGAACGACCTTCAGACGGCCCGGGAATTGCGTGAGACGATTTATCGCCTCGTTACCGCCGCCAATTCAGGAAAAAGACCGAAGCCGGTCGATATCGACATGGTCAACCAATGGGCGGCAAAGCCCGTGGCAGCACCGCAGCTTTCTGCCGATGCCAGGCATGTCGCCTGGCGGGCCGGAAAAGCCTTCGAGGCCGCACTTGCTGACCTTGCACGCGATGCCATCGACCTGGTTACGAGCGACGACCTAGCTAAGCTGCGCGAATGCGAAGAACATTCCTGCTCGGTCCTGTTCGTCGATCACTCGCGCCCAGGAAAGCGCCGGTGGTGCTCGATGAGTCGCTGCGGCAATCGTGTGAAGAAGCTTGCCTTTCGGCAGCGGCAGTCGGCGCCCTAAACCCGGTCCGTGACCCACAGGCTCCAGATCGCGAGCAGCGGCCGATCGTGCGAACGCATGGCATGCAGGATATTCGATCTGTTGTAGACATGGCCGCCGATACCTGGGGTGACCCAGTTGTCGTCGCTACCCTGCATCCAATCCCCTGACGACAGCGCCACATAGATTTCCTGTGGTGGGTGGTGGTGATCGGGATAGCGTACATGCGGCGCCAACAAGCTGACGCCGATCCAGATATCATCCCGCTTTTCCAGCCCGTCCGGTCCGACAATCGTCGCATTGGCATGACCGTCATAGAACGGCGCGTCACCGGGCTTGGCGGTCCAACGGCGGTCCCATGCAAGTTGCGGCTCGATGGCGGCAAATGAATCGGCTAAGGCCGCGACCGCGCCACCTTGTGCACGGGCGGTCTGCAAGGCACCCGCAATCTGGCCACAGACCGGTAATCGATTGGGCTTCCGGGGCGCTTGCGGCGCATCGAGCCGCAATCCTTCCCCGATCCGGCGCGCAACCCGCATGGGTTCGCCATCCGGCGACAGGCAGGCAATGATCGCCGCCTGCGACCGGTCCAGGAATGCCTGAAGATCGCGGGGGCGTGCGTTCATTTACCGGTTTCCTATCGCTGGAGCAGAACCAGATCGCTTCTGGCCGCATACAATGCGACGTCACGGCCCGGCGTCAAGCCGGCCGAAACGGGTGCACGCAGGATGAGATCCAGGTTGCCGATCCGGCAATGGCAGCGGCAATGGGTTCCCTGAAACGACATTTCCGCGACCGTGCCGTGACCGAGGCCGACACTGTCCGCCACTGGCGTCAGCATCAATTGCTCAGGTCGCAGGGCTATATGAACCGCTGCTCCCGGCGTGCCGTCGCCCGCGATCACGACGGCACCGAACGCCGTTTCGATCTTGATGTCGGGACCAACACACTCGACCACCCGCCCGGCAATCACATTGCTCTCGCCCATGAATTGGGCAGCGAAGAGACTGGCGGGTCTCAGATAGACCCGGTCCGGGGGCCCCATATCCTCGATACGCCCCTTATTCACGACGACAATACGGTCGGCGATCGACATCGCCTCTTCCTGATCGTGGGTGACATGGACGAAGGTCGCACCAGAACGGCGCTGCAGACGAACGAGTTCCTCCTGCATCTGCCGGCGCAAGGCAAGATCCAAGGCACCCAGCGGCTCATCGAGCAGCAACACCTTGGGTTCTACGGCCATTGCACGGGCGAGCGCCACGCGCTGGCGCTGGCCGCCGGAAAGCTGGTGCACGCCGCGGCTGCCAAAACCCTCCAGCCCAACCAGTTTCAGCATCTCGGCTGCCTTGGCCAGGCGATCTGCCTTCGGGACTTGCCGCATCCGGAGGCCAAACGCGACATTGTTGGCAAGACTCATATGTGGAAAGAGCGCGTAATCCTGGAACACGGTCGCTGTCGGCCGCTTGGCCGGTGGCAAGTCGGTCACGTCCATGCCGTCGATCAGAACCTGGCCGGCGCTGGGTTCAGCGAAGCCGCCGATCATGTTGAGAAGCGTGGTCTTACCGCTGCCTGACGGCCCCAACAGGACGACGAACTCCCCGGCCTTCATGGAAAGGTCAAGGGTTTCCACGACCGTGACGCCCTCATAGACCTTGCTCACTTGTCTGAGTTCGACGCGGTCAGACATTGCTTCTCCTCGATCGCCACAGCAGGAACTCGACCAAGCCGACGGCCAGAATGGAAATGATGAAGACCAGAGTGCCGGTGGCGTTGAGTTCCGGCGACAGGCCCGATTTCAGCATGCTCCAGATCACGACCGGCAGGGTCACGTCGAAGCGACTGAGCAGAAAGGCGATGACGAACTCATCCCAGGACAAAGTCGCGGCGATGAAGAAGGCCGCCAGCAATCCCGGCCACAGCATCGGCACCGTTACCAGCAGAATGACCTGCCAATCCTTGGCGCCCAGATCATAGGCGGCCCGCTCGATATTGGCCTGATGCTCGCCGAGCTGGGCATAAAGAATGGCGAAAGTGAGTGGCAGATTGATCACTACGTGGCCTATCCCGATGGCCCACAGCGATTTGGAGATTCCCAGATAGTTGAATGTGATCTGCAAACCCATACCAATGATGAGGTACGAGACCGTGATCGGCGCCATCAGCAGGAACTGGTAGAAGCCGGCTAGGCGCCGCTTCTGCCGCGCCATCGCATAGGCGGCGAGAAAACCGAGCACCGTCGCCATGAAGGCCGAACCCAGCCCCACCAGAAGCGAATTCGTCAATCCGTCGGTGATCTTGCGGTTCGCCAATACCTTCGCCCACCATTTGAGGCTGGGTCCGTCGAATGGCGGCACGGGGGCGAGGCCGCCTTGGAACGAGAATTGGATCAGTACCAGGACGGGCAAGAAGATGAACAGCAGCATCAAGGCGAGATAGACCCAGGGTACCGCGCGGCCGAGCGCCTTCATGATCAGACGCGCTCCATCTTGAGGCGCTTGGCGAAGACCAGGAACGCCGCCGTGATGACCAGCATCAGGATCATGGACAGAGCCGAGGCCAGCGGAAAGTCCGCCTGCCGCCCGATCTGCAGCATCACCGCCTGCGGCAGCAGCATCTCCTTCGATCCGCCCAGGATTTGCGGCGTGATGTAGTCGCCGATCGCCAGAACGAAGGTCAGAAACGCTCCCACCGAAACGCCGGGCAGGCTCAAGGGCAGCGTCACGTGCCAGAAGACCTGCCACCCGTTGGCGCCGAGATCGGCTGCAGCCTTGCGGTAGCTCTCCTTGATCTGCACCAGATTGGCGTAGATGGTGAGGGTCAGCAGCATGGCAAAGAAGTGAACGAAGCCCAGCACGGTCGCAAAGCGGCTGTTGCCCATGCCGATGGGTGTGTCGAGGATGCCGGCCGAGAGCAGAAACTGGTTGATGATCCCGTTCTCCGACAGCACCAGCAGCCAGCTGTAGGAACGCACCACGTAGGACGTCCAAAACGGCAGGACAGTCAGCACCAGGGCGAAACGCTGCCAATGCCTGGGGACTTTGTAGGCGAGAATGTAAGCCAGCGGATAAGCAACCACGACAGAGACGATCGACGTGATCACCGTCACCTCAATCGAATTCCACAAGGCGCCGACGAAGGTGCCATCGGCGCGGGTCAGGAAGGCGCGGTAATTGTCGAGCGTCCAGACAAGCTCAATCTTGCCGTCGATCCGTGCCGAAAAGCTCATCACCAGCATGGCAACGAGTGGCAGGATGAAAAACAGGACAGTCCAGGCAAGAGCCGGGGCATGACCCCAGCTCTTCAAGCCCGGCAGTTTGGATTTAGGCACCGAGCACTTCCGTCCAGACTTCCTGCATCGCTGCATCCAGCTCCGCATCGCCGAAGAAATACGGATAGGATTTGGCGATGAATTCCGGCTGCTGGTCCCAACGCAGGCGCTTCTTCTGCTCGTCGTTGAGGTCTGCTTTCGAATTGGACGGCATCGCCCAATAGCAGTCAGCCGTGGCCAAACGGCCCTGACCCTCGGGCGAGACAATGTATTTCACGAATTCGACGGCCAGGTCCTTCTTGGTCGACTCCTTGAAAATGCCGATCGACTGCGACCAACGCACACCGCCCTCATTGGGCAGTACCCAGTCGAGTTCCGGCTTCTCGGCCATCAGCCCGGCCACCGCGAATTCGCCGCCGCCGACGATAATGTCAGCCGACCCCGTAACCAGCGCGTTCTGCGTGGTCGGCACGTCGCCCACCAGTGACGACAGCTTCTTCATCTCCACCAGCTTTTCCTTGATGGCGGGGAGATGCATCTTGGTGATCTCCTGCGGTTTGATACCGAGCGCGATCGCGACCATCTCCATCGTCGGGATGTAATAGTCATAGATAGCGATGCGGCCGGCATATTTCGGGTCCCACATCACCTTGGCTTGGCGCGCCTCTTCCTGGCTCACCTTGGTATTGTTGAAGGCGATGGTGTTGTAGCCGAACTTCTCCGGTACCGCGTAAAGCTTGCCGTCCTTGTAATGCGAATCCGGCTGCTTCAATTCCGGGAAGATGTCGGCCCAGGGCATTTCCGCATCCGGCAGTTCGCCGAGATAGCCTTTGGCAACGGCGCTCATGATATCCCCGGTATCGGCGACGAAGACATCCCAATCGCCGGGCTGCGATTGCTCGAGAATGCTGTAGGCAACACCCGGCAGGTCGTACTCCTTGGTGTTGATCTTGATGCCGTGCTTCTCGGCGAAGGGATCCAGCAAGGCCGCACCCGTGTGATCGCACCAGACCAGCAGGTTGAGTTCATCCGCGGCACGCGCGCCCTTCGGCATGAAGCTCAGCGACGCCAACGCGCCGGCACCGGCCTGCAATGCGCGGCGGCGCGAAATCATGTGTCGACCCATGGAACTGATCATCATCCGTCTCCCTAAAAGAAGCGAAGCCTCGCGTTTTTCTTATTGCGAAAAAAGTGAATGAACTCCAAAATAAAGTCAATTCAGATTTTCGAGAGCCTCGATGACCGGTCTCCGCGAAAGACAGAAAGCCGGCCGCCGCCGCGATATCCTCGCCGCCGCCAGCCAGTTGTTCCGCAAGAACGGCTTTGCCGACACCTCCGTCGAAGCGATTGCCGCCCTCGCTGAGGTCGGCACGGGCACTGTCTACAACTACTTCTCGTCCAAGGGCGATCTGCTGATGGCCCTGGTGGCCCTCGACGGCGAGCAGGCCCGGGCCAAGGGCGAGAAATACATCAAGCGCGCCCACGACGATGTTATGGAGGCAATCTTCGGCCTCCTCTCAATGTATGTCGACCATGCCCTCATCCATCTCACCAAGGAATTGTGGCGCAACGCGATGGCGACCGCCCTCACCCAGGCGGATTCTCCTTTCGGCATTAGCTATGCTGAAAACGACCGGCTGATGGCGGCACAGGTCGCCGAGCTCGTCACGGCCCTTCAGACGGCCGACAGGGTCCGTGCCGATCTTGACGCCACGGCGGCCGGGTCAGCTCTCTTCATCCTGGTCAACGGCCTGTTCATGCAGTTCGTCGCCAAAGACAAGATGCCGAAATCAGCGCTGAGCACACGCCTGCGCGATCAGCTCGCGGTCCTGGTAAGCGGCCTGATCGAACCCGCGCAGCCGCAACGGAGGCGCGCCTGAACATGCAGATCGCGTCGGCAGAGAATTGGTACGAAACGCGCCAGATCGGCGACGGCGTCACTTGGATTTATGAGCCCTTCATCAAGGAATATTACCGCTGCAATATCTGGCATGTCCGGGGGCGCGACCGGGACCTGCTGATCGATTCCGGCATGGGCGTCGTTTCGCTGCGCGAGCAAATTGCTCGGTTGGCGGAACGGCCGATCCTCGCGGTCGCCTCGCATACCCATTTCGACCATATCGGCACACATCACGAATTTGCCGACCGCGCCGTGCACCCGGCCGAAGCAGAAATTCTCGCTCATCCAACGAGGGCAAACACAGCCGCCGATTATTACGTTGCCGATGATTCCATCTTTACCGCTCTCCCACCCGGCGATTGGAAAGCGCTTAAATACGAAGTCATGCCGGCACCGGCCCAAACGCTGCTTGAGGAAGGCAGCATCGTCGATACCGGCGACCGGTCGTTTGAAGTCTTCCATCTCCCCGGCCATTCCGACGGCTCCATCGCGCTCTATGAGCGCGCGACCGAGACGCTTTTCTCAGGCGATGTCATCTATGACGGCGAGCTCGCCTATGATGCCGGGAACGCGGACGAGATGCGCCAATATGTGGCCAGCATGAAGCGGCTGCTCGATCTGCCTGTCCGCATGGTCCACGGGGGACATTACCCGAGTTTCGGCCGCGACCGGATGCTGGCGATCGCGCGGGCGTTCCTCGCGGAATTCGATCGGTGAGTGGCGGCTTAAGCCACCTTCTCCATCAGCTGGCGCGTGAAATCGGCAATCCGGCGGCAGGCCTCGGTCAGGCTGATCTCGTCGATCGCAAACGAAATGCGGATATGACCTTCGGCGCTCGGTCCGAACGCCGTCGCATCAAGCGTCGCCACCCCCGTCGCCCGGAACAGGGCCCAGGAATATTCATGGCCGCTCATGCCGGTGCCGCGCACATCGGCCAGCATGAACATGCCGGCGGCGGGGCTGCGGCAGACGATGCCGGGAAGCTGGCTCAGCGCCTGCACCGCCATGTCACGACGGTGTCGATAGATCTCGCGCATTTCGGCGACTTCCGGCACCTCATGCTCCAGCGCCATCGCCGAGGCGTTCTGGATGAAGGGCGGCAGGCCATAGAGATTGGCAAGCCCCAGATTGCCGCAATGATCGATCAGCGCCTTCGGACCGACGACCCAGCCGAAACGCCAGCCGGTCATGGCGTGGGATTTGGAGAGGCTGCTCACCGTCGCCGTCCGTTCCGCCATGCCGTCAAGACCGCAGATGCTGACATGCGCGCCGTCAAAAATCAGCGTCGAATAGACTTCATCGGCCACGACCCACAAATCATGCTTCTTCGCCAGAGCGGCTATGCCCTCAAGCTCGGCCCGATTGAAAGCGACGCCGGTCGGATTGCTCGGCGTTGCAAAGAAGATCGCGCGCGTCTTCGGCGTGATCGCCTTGGCCAGATCGTTGATGTCGAGGCGGAAATTGTTGGCGGCCTTCAGCGGCACGCGCACCAGCTTGGCACCGCTCGCCTGAATGGTTGCCTCGTAGGTCACATACATCGGCTCGAGGACGATGGCCTCGTCACCCGGATCGAGGATCGTCATGGCGACGGCAAAGAGGCCGCTTTGGCAACCCGACATGATCGCCACATTGTCGACCGTCGCAGCCTGACCGGTCGTGCGGCTGTGCTGGGCGGCCACGGCCTGGCGCGCCCGCGGCAACCCCAGAATGTCGGCATAATGCGTGTCACCGGCGCGCAGCAGACGCACCGCTTCCTCGGTGATTTCCTTCGGCGTATCGAGATCGGGATCGCCGATGGAAAGGATGATGACGTCCTTGCCGGCCCGCTTCTGAGTGAGCGCCTCGACATGAAGATCCCAGGCGGCAGCACCTTCGCCGGCAACACGTTCGGTCAGTTGGGAAAAGCGCATGATGAGACCCCGACAGTCGCGGCACTTTTCTTTTTTGTGCCAGTTGGATTCGCACAAGGAGTAGAGTCCGCGCCGAATGGGGTCAAGACGTGTCTTTTCAAGCAGTTGAAAGGCGATCTCGCCGCTCGGAAACGCGTGCTAGAATGAGTTCAATAACGGCGTTTCGCCAGCCTTCTCGGCGTTTCGCCATTTACTACGACAAATGAGGTCAAGATCATGAACAAGGTTCCGCAGGACAAAGTCTTCCACCAGCCACTGGGCGGCAATCAGATGCCGCGCTTCGGCGGCCATGCCAGCATGATGCGCCTGCCGACCAAGACGAGTGCTGCCGGCCTCGACGCCGCCTTTGTCGGCGTGCCCTTCGACATCGGCACCTCGAACCGCTCCGGCACACGCTTCGGTCCGCGCCAGATCCGGGCCGAATCCTGCCTCATCCGCCCCTACAATATGGCGACGCGCGCCGCCCCCTTCGATTCATTGAGCGTTGCCGACATCGGCGATGTCGCCATCAATACCTTCAATCTCGAAAAGAGCATCGCCATCATCGCGGCGGCCTATGACGAGATCCTCGCCCACGATTGCATTCCGCTGACGATGGGCGGCGATCACACGATCGCCCTCCCCATCCTGCGCGCCATGAAGAAGAAATACGGCCCGGTCGGCATGGTCCATGTCGATGCGCATGCCGACATCAACGACACCATGTTCGGCGAGAAGATCGCCCACGGGACGCCCTTCCGCCGCGCAGTTGAGGAAGGCCTGCTCGACGGCAAGCGCGTCGCCCAGATCGGGCTGCGCGCCACCGGTTATTCGGCCGAGGATTTCGATTGGCCGCGTTCCCAAGGCTTCCGCGTCGTTCAGGCCGAGGAATGCTGGTACAAGTCCCTCGCCCCGCTCATGGCCGAAATCCGGGAACAGCTCGGCAAGGGTCCGGTCTATCTCAGCTTCGACATTGACGGGCTCGATCCCTCATCCGCGCCGGGCACAGGCACGCCGGAAGTGGGCGGCCTCACCACCATCCAAGGCCTTGAGATTATCCGCGGCTGCCGCGGCCTCGATCTCGTCGGCTGCGATCTTGTCGAAGTCTCGCCGCCCTATGACCCCAGCGGTAACACGTCGCTGCTGGCCGCCAACCTGCTATATGAAATGCTCTGCGTTCTGCCGGGCGTTAAATATCGCGCCTGAAGTCAGCTCAAGAATGAAACACGCCCGGACACCTCGTCCGGGCGTGTTTCCTATTCCGGCATCTTCACGGTCATGTAGGGTGCCGTCGGCTTTTCTTGCGCACCGAAAGGACCGGGCACTTGATGCTCGACCGGCTGCAAGGTCCGCAGATACGCGACCAGAGCGGCAGCATCTTCCTTGGAAATATGGCTGTAGGACATCCACGGCATGGCGGGCGCCAACTGACGGCCGTCTGGGCGCACGCCTTGGGTGAAGGCGGCAATCACCTGCTCGTCGGTCCAATCGCCGAGACCGGTCTTTTTGTCCGGGGTCAGGTTCGACGGATAAAAGACACCGAGCCCCGGTATCTCGAATCCAATATCGGATCCCGCCAGCGGCGTCTCCAGATTGGGCTTGGGCGTGAATGCCCCACTATTGTGGCAGCCGCCGCAATCCATGATGTGGCTCAGATATTCGCCGCGCTTTGCGTTTGCATCCGCCAGCGCGTATCCGGCCGACTGAATGGTCATTGCACCGGCCAGCATGACCGGAATGAGGTTCTTCATCTTTCCTGGCTCCTCGATAGAGCGACCGGTCACGTCCCCGATTTCCGGATCAGCCCGTGATTTCGCGGCGCTTCTTTACGGTCGGAGGCGCAAAGAGAAAACATAAGACAATGCTAAACGGGTCTGCGGAGCCACCCATTCCCGGTAACCCCCATATGCAAAGAGGGCCGCGGATAGTACCGCAGCCCTCTCCAAAACAGCAGCTAACTGTTTGACGCGGATCAGATACCCGGACGAAGTGTGATCTGCGCGACACCGGCGGCGACGTTAACGCCGACGCTGCCCGTGACGCTCACCGGCTGCAGGGCGATCTGGCTGTTGCCGCCGCCGACCAGCACATTGGCGCCAAGGCCGAGGCCAGCCGCCACATCGGCGGTCGCTCCGCCGTAATCGCCGGCCAGGGCACCCGGAGCGACATTGCCCGGCGCAAAGACGACCCAGATCATATGGGCTTCCTTGGTGAAGCCGATGTCGACACCGTACTTGTTGATCTCACCGTTATAGACTTCGGCCGAACCGTCGGCGCGGGTGAACACGCAGGACATCGACTTCGAAGAGCCGAAAATGAACCCCATCCCGCCAGCCACATTGCAGCTGAGCGAGCCCACATTCACACCCGCCGCCGAAAAGGCCGGGGCAGCAGAAATCATCAATGCCGCGGCCGCGGCGATCAGGCTACCAACTTTCATTTTTGAAGCTCCCTTGAATGAAAAGTGCTCCGTCGCCCGTCCGCGGCGGTGATTGCAATCTAGCACTCGTCCCCCGAATCTCCCAGACCAGAGGTTGTGACGGCCCTCACAAACCCTTAATTTCTAGGCATTTATCGCCCTATGGACATCTCCGGCCGATCCGTGAACTATCGCCGGACAAGTTCTTAAAGAGCCGCCAAGACCTTGCAGAAGCGACATCTTCCACCCCTCAATGCCCTGCGAACTTTCGAAGCCGCCGCTCGCCATTTGCACATGGGACGGGCTGCGGACGAGCTCGGCGTCACTCACGGCGCAGTCTCCAAGCAGATCGTCAATCTCGAGGAACAGCTGGGCCTCGCCCTCTTTCGCCGCATCGGCAACCGGCTGGAACTGACCGAACCCGGCTTCAAGCTCTTAAAGGCTTCTGGAAATGCCTTCGACCAATTGTCCTATGCCATCGCGCGCCTTGAGGGCCAGGCGATTGCCGGCGAACTACGTGTTTCGGTCCCGTCTGCTTTTGCCGAAAAATGGCTGATCCCACGCTTGGCCAAGTTCACCGATGCGGCGCCCGAGCTCAAGCTTTCGCTCCTTTCCGCACATGCCAGCTACGACCCGGCCATTGCCGATGTCCTCGGCGACGGACTTGATCTCGCCGTCCGCTTCGGCGAGCCGGTCTGGAAGGATGGAACAGCCAGATTGCTGTCTCATGTCGGTTCCTTCCCGGTCTGCTCCCCGGTCCTTCTGTCCGGCAGCGAAGCCCTCAGCACACCCAATGATCTCTTGCGGCACACGCTGCTCCTCGACGACCCCGCAGGAGCGAATTGGCGCCGCTGGCTCGCCGGTGCCGGCCTGCCCAATGCCGAGATCACCCGCACGCTCTATTTCCAGGACTTCAATCTACTTCTTGCTGCCGCCCGCCAGGGCCTCGGTTTCTGCCTTGCCGACGAGCTCACGGCCGGTGAGGACCTGGCTCGGGGTCAATTGCTGCGCCCCTTCCGCCAGTCCATCGAACATCTCGGCGCCTACTTCGTGGTCCTGCCGCCGCTGGTGTCGCCGGCCGCCCGAGCCTTTGCCGAATGGCTGGAGGCAGAGATTGCGCTGTTCATGGCCGACCCGGCGCTTTGAAACGCAAAACCCGCTTCGGCCACCTGTGAACTAAAGTGGATGAAGCCGGCAATTTTACTCCCTGGGCCGCGTGCCGGGCGGGCTGCTACTCTTGCCACCCCTTCCACCAGATCAGGGAACGATCGGATGACCAGCCCGCAAACCCCGCTCCGCGCCCGTGTCGTCGGCGGCGGCACGCCGCTTATGAAAAAATGGAATCTTGCCTCCGAATCCGGCGCCCTCAAGGACGTGCTCCTCGGCCCGGCCGAAGGCTTCCGCTGGATGGGGCTGGAGAACGCCGCCTGGTCCTCCCTCGTGCGCGATACCATGCGCAAGGGCTACAAGTTCGACAAGCAGCTCGCCATGCGTCAGCACCGCGAAATGGTCAGCGCTTACGAGAGTGCCGGCGTCAACTGCCATTTCCTGCCGCTCGATGAAGACAATCCCTATCAGGTCTACGCGCGTGACTCGTCGTTCATGACGCCCTATGGCGCCGTCATCTGCCAGATGGCGAACCCGCGCCGCCGCGGTGAGTACGCCTCCTGTCTCCGCTTCTATCTGGAGAATGACATTCCGATCTACGATATGGTCAGCTCGGGCAACTTTGAAGGCGGCGACTTCAATATCATCGCCGACAAGACAGCGCTCATCGGCTACACCGACCATCGATCCGAGGAAATCTCGGCGCGCCAGATTTCCGGCTGGATGAAGGAAGAAGGTTGGGAGATCAAATTCGCGCCGATCGACCAGTTCTACGTCCATATCGATCTAATGGTCTGCATGCTCAACGAGCATGTCGCGGCTGTTTGCCTGGAGACGACCGAGGACGATATCATCGACTTCCTCAAGCAGAAGAAGATCGAAATCATTCCGGCAACGTTCAAGGAAACGATGGCTCTCGGCTGTAACGTCGTCGCCCTTGGCAAAGACCGCATCCTCTCAACGGCGGGCGCCAAGGACCTCAACACCAAGCTGCGCGCCAATGGCTTCACCGTCTATGACCCGGACATGACCATGTTCACCTGGGCCGGCGGTGGCGTTCACTGCATGTGCCAGCCGCTCAACCGCGAAGCTGCCTGATCTGGATATCGACCCTCGCCGGCGAAAGTCGGCGAGGGTCATCCCTTCGGCACGACCTCGGACATAGCTACCGGATCTTCACCGCGACATGATCCGCGCCAGAACTTCCATCAATTTGGCCGGATCGACGGGCTTGCTGACATAGTCGTCCATACCGGCGGCGATATAGCTCTCTCGGTCCCCCGGCATCGCATTGGCGGTCAGTGCGACGATTGGCAGATTTGCCGCCCTTGACGGCAGGTGCCTGATTTCACGGGTCGCGGTCGGGCCATCCATGACCGGCATTTGGACATCCATCAGAATGGCGTCGAACTCTTGGCTCTGCGCCATCGCAACAGCTTCTGAACCGTTGCTGGCAATGGTGACAGTATGCCCAAGCGCTTCTAGGACAGCGCGCATCAAGAATTGATTGGTGGCATTATCCTCCGCCACCAGCAATCTCAACGCACGGTCTTCAAGACCACGCTTCTGCGGCTCGCCGGATTCGTTGGGGGCCTGACCGATTTCGAGCGGAATCTGGAACCAGAACGTGCTGCCGACACCGAATTGACTCTCGACACCGATCTCGCCCCCCATCAACTCGGTCAATTGCTTGCAGATGGCAAGCCCCAGGCCCGTACCGCCATACTGCCTTGTGGTGGATCTGTCGGCTTGGGTAAAGCGAGCAAAAAGACGCTTCGCCGATTCCTGATCGATGCCGATCCCCGTGTCGCGGACGCGTGCGATCAGCAATATCTCCTCATCGCCCCGCGGCTTCCATGCCACTGACAGAGTCACCGAACCCTGCAGAGTGAACTTGATGGCGTTGGAGATCAGGTTGAGCAGGACCTGACGTATGCGATGTGGATCTCCGCGCAGGAATTTTGGCGGCTCATTCTCGATTTCGTAGGTAAGATCAATTCCCTTGGCATTGGCTGAGGGACGCAGAAGCCCCACCACATCATGAATCAGCTCACAAAGGGCAAAATCAACTTTCTCTAGTTCGGTCTTGTGCGCCTCAAGCTTGGACAGATCCAGAATGTCCGACGTGGTCTGGATCAGTTCATGCGCCGATCGCATCGCGGTCGCAACCAGATTGGCCTGCTCGACCGACAGATCGGTGGATTTCAGCAATCCCAACACGCCCATGATGCCGTTCATCGGCGTTCGGATTTCATGGCTCATTGTCGCCAGAAAGCGGGACTTCTCGACATTGGCGGCTTGGGCTTCATCCCGGGCTTCGGCCAAAGTCTCCAGCAATGTGACCTGGCGCGCGGCTTCCATCTCGATGCGCTCATTGGCGACTTCGAGGTCGGCCAGCCGCCGCTGCAATTCCGACTGCGCGCGCGCCAAAGCGGCTTCGCGTTCGCGCCGTTCCGAAATGTCCACCGCCATGCCGAGAAAGCCCGTCACATCTCCTTCCTCGCCGCGGAGAGCCGTCACACTCAGCAGAACCGGAATTCGACTGCCGTTCTTGTGAACATAAGTCCATTCATGTTCCGCGCGTCGACCGATGCGGGCATCGGCTACAAAGACATCGAATCCAGGCAAAATATCTGGATGCGGGCCACTTTTCAGGGTTTGCGCACGCTCGGTGACTTCGTCGGGATCATGGAACAATGCCGGCGTCGCGCGGCCGATCATCTCTTCGGCATCATATCCCAGCATGCGCTCCGCCGCCCGGTTGAAGATCTCGATCGTTCCATCCGTGCGGGTACCAATGACGGCGTACCCAGCATGGTCCAGGATCGCTGTCTGCAGTTGCGATATCTCTCGGAACGCTTCTTCGGCCTTCTTGCGCTTGGTGATATCGAAGCGCACGGCGGTGTATCCGGCGAGTTCACCGTCCGCATCGAACGTTGGGATGATATGCGTGTCGACCCAATAGTGATTGCCGTTTTTCGTACGATTGCGAATTTCGCCGCGCCAGATCTTGCCTGCTGAAATCGTACGGAACATGTCGGCAAAGAACGGTTCCGGATGCAGGCCGGAATTCAGCAAGCGGTGGTTGGAACCAAGCAGCTCTTCCCGTGAATAACCGCTGATCTCAACAAAGAGATCATTGGCGTAGGTAATCGTGCCTTCAAGATCGGTAATCGCGATGATGGCGACCTTGTCGGTCACCAACTCCGGACGCATCGACAGAACCTCTCCGATCTGACTGGGCGTCAGGCGAAGCTCTTCAGCTAGCGACATTTATTCCTTCCGGAGCAATGACCAATAATCCTCAAACCCTAACTTGCGTTCGTTAATAGGGTGATAATACGTCGATTGATTATTGGTATCGTGCAGGACTACTTCGCGATGATCAGCGCATCGACGGCCACCGCACCATTGTCATTCACTATCAGCGGGTTGACATCGACCTCGCGAACTAGCCCCGCAAGATCGGCCGTCAGACGCGAGAATGCGGCAAGCGCTTCTGCCATTTTTGCGACGTGCGCCGGTTTGGCGCCACGCTTGCCATCAAGAAGCGGGCGCAATGCCAGCGCATCGATATGACGCCGCGCTTCCTCGGGGCCGAACGGTGGCAGGGCAAAGCGACGATCCTTCATCATCTCAATAAGGACGCCCCCCGCACCGACCATCACTACCGGACCGAATTGCGGATCCAGCGTCATGCCGAATGAAATTTCGACACCTTTCCCAGCCATCGGCATCAGCAGCACGCGCGGTCCCAGGCGCTGCGCCAGATCGGCATAGGATTCGGCCAGTTCGGCCTCGTTCTTCAGCCCGAGCTTCACACCGCCCACGTCGGATTTGTGTTGGATGCCGGGCTGCGCCGTCTTCAGGACGATGGGATAACCGATCTCTCCCGCAGCACGCTTCGCCTCGGCAAGCGTGTCCGCGTGGATATGCGCGATCACCGGCACACCGTAATCGGCCAGCAGGTCGAGTGCCTCTGCTTCGGAAAGGTCGCCTGCGGCCAGGCGCTGCGCCCATTTCGCGCGCAAGCCGGATGGCGCCGGAACCGTGGGCTCGGCCTTCATCGCTCGCCGGTCGCGGGCCGCCATCGCCTTCTTCACCACGGCGAGCATTGGTGCGACACCGGAGAGCACCGGGACACCGTCATGGGCGAGCTTCGTCACCACGTCGAGATTGGCATTGCTGCCCACGTTTGTTGTGTAGAAGACCGGCTTGGTCGATCGCGCCGCGACACGGCGCAGGATGTCGGCATAGCCCGCCGAAAGGTAGTAGCCGTCCCGCGCCTCGACGCAGAGCGAAGCCAGTGCCGTGTCCGGATCGTCGACCAGGGCCTGCAGACAATCCTCGAAGATGCCGGCCCAATCATTGCCAGTGCCCCAGGCATCGAGCGGATTGATCGGCTCCAACCCGAATTCGAGCCGCGCCGCCAACTTCGACCGCGTCGCCTCGCTGATTTTGGCGAACGGCACGCCCGACTCAATCCCCAGATCCAGCACCAACTCGCGGAAACCGCCGGAATCATGCATCGTGGCAAGACCGCCCGGCGCCAATTTGCGCTCGCTGGAAAAGAGGTGCAGCGCATTGACCAGCTCGTCCATGTTGGCGACCTCGATCACGCCGTAGCGATCGAAGAGCGCCTGGTAGGCGGCATGGTTCCCAGCAACGGCACCGGAATGCGAGACAGCGAGGGCCGCACTCTCCGCCGTGCGCCCAACCTTCAGTGCGACAACCGGGATCTCCATGCGCTGCGCCTTGGCGAGTGCTGCCTTGAAGCCTTGCGGGTCGCGCACGGTCTCCAGGAACAGGCCGACGACCTTGGTCGCCGGTATGTCGAGCGCGAAATCGAGATAGTCGGCGACGTTGGTCGCAAGCTCCTGCCCCGCCGAGACGGCCAGAGAGAAGCCGAAGCGTCGGTCGGTATGGCACAGCGCCGAGAAAGCCGAGCCGGAATGCGTGATGAAGGCGACATTGCCTTTGCGGATCCAGTCGGGCGGCGGGAAGCCGCAGACGCGCAGGCCGAAATCGAGATGGTAGAAGCCCATGCAATTGCCGCCGCAGATGGCCATGCCCGCCGCGCGCGCTTTCCGCGCGATCCGCTCGGTGAGCTTCGGCTCCGCGTCATTTTCGAGATAGCCGCTGGCGAAGATGGTGACACCGCCGACACCCGCCGCGATCGCCTCGTCGAGCGCCGCCTCGAGCCGCGCATTGGCGATGCCGAGCACCGCCATGTCGATCCGCTCTGGAATCTCGGCGAGCGATTTGTAGCAGCGCTGCCCATCGATCTCGTCATAACCCGGATTGACGAAATAGATCTTGGACGGCGTCCCCGCCATGCCGGTCGAGGTGATCATGCCGCGCCCGACACTGCCCTCCTTCGGGCTGGCACCAACGAGGGCAACCGTCTTCGGCCTGAGCAACCGGTCGAGCTTGTGGGACATGGACGTTATTCGGGCTTGCTTGCCAACGTCGCCAGGGCCGCGCGTTCGCGCATCGCCTGTTCCTGGGCGCTCGCCAGGCGCGCTTCGAACAGACGCTGCGCCTCGTCATGGATCGGGCCATAGATCTCCATCCAGAGCTGCGCATCGGTCGCCACGATGAGGCGACCCATCTGCCACGAGGTGGGCTCGGCGCGGCCGTCGAGCCAGCTTTCCAATATCTTCACCGAGATGCCGGCAGCGGCGGCCAGTACTTCGCGGCGCATCGGCCCCACCGGCTCCAGGCGCTTCCTGAGGGCAGCGGCGAGGCGTGCCCGATGCGCGTTGCGCCCCTGCACTTCCTGGTCGATGGCCAGCACGACGCCATTGTCATTGTCGCTTTTGCTCTTCTTAGCCCCGCCGGAGAAATGGGCCGGAAAGACCGAGGCGAGATAAAGGCGGCAGATGCGCTTGGCTTCCTGCCGGTTGAAGGCCTTCGGCTCCATCAGGCAGTCGAACCACATGCCGTCGATCATGGCATTGAGGCCGGTTGCGACGTCGCCAGCCGAGACGCCCTCGTAACCGCCTTCCTGGATGATGCGCGCGCACAGCGTTTCGGTCTGGGCGAGATAGTCCTGCTCCAGCCGCGAGACCACATCATGATAGGCGTTGTTGCCGCGCGCTTCCGCCCAGAAGGCGTACCAGATCGAGACCTTTTCCACATTGCAGACGGTCGGATGGAAGTCGGCCTCGATCATCGCTTCGAGGCCGGCGGCCGGCGCCACCTTCCCCTTGTTGATCGCCGCCTGCCAGAAGGCCGAATATTCCTCGGCGATCTGCTCCAGCGTCGCGATGAGGAGCTGTTCCTTCGACTTGAAATAGAAATTGACGATTCCCGGCGAAAGGCCGGCCTCGGACGCCACATGGGTCAGGGTCGCATTGGCATAGCCCACGCGCCCGATCGCGCGAATTGTCGCGTCTATCAATTGCTTACGGCGAACTTCCTTGACCGCTTCAGCCTTGGCCATGGGGCCTTTTAACCTTTCCGGAATCGGATGGGAGAATCGCGATAACTACATGATATCGTTAACTTTGCTGCGCTCGCAACATTAAATACGCATTCAATGAACTTGCCTCTCGCTGAATCGCATGATAGATTTTTTGTACAAACATTCAATGACCGGACGGTGACAATCGCCCTAAAAGCGACTTGAGGCACACCCAACCGGAGCGCGGCGTAACACCCGCATCACTTTGAGAGCATGGAGATTTTCAATCATGTCGACGATTAAAACCGACCGTCGCAAAATGGATAAGAACCGGGCCCATTTCCAAGAGGCCGTGAAGCACCTGCCGCTGGGTGTCAGCTCCAACTTCCGCTATTGGGGCGACGAGAACACCGTCTTCGTGAAGAAGGGCAAGGGTGCCCGCCTGTGGGATTTGGACGGCAACGAATATATCGATTATCGCCTCGGCTATGGTCCGGCGATCCTCGGGCATTGCCATGATGCGGTCGATGCCGCGGCGCGCGAGGCGCAGTCGGTCGGCACCGTCTACGCGCTCGGCACTGAAAAGGAAGTGACCGTCGCCAAGCTCATCAAGGAGATGATGCCGGCGGCCGATCTGGTCCGTTTTTCGAACTCCGGCACCGAAGCCGTGATGGCCGCCCTGCGCCTGGCGCGCGGCTACACCGGCAAGGACAATTACGTCACGTTCGAAGGCTCCTACCACGGCCTCTTCGATGCCTCCATGTGGACGGCCGATCCTGAGGACATGAAGGATCAGACCAAGCAGCCCAAGGTCATTCCCTATGGCCAGGGCATCCCGCAGCTCGTCCGCCAGCTCTTCTGGCAGGTCCCCTATAACGACGCGCAGCGTCTCGAGGACGTGCTGAAGAAGAATCACGACACCATTGCCGCCGTGCTGATCGAGCCGATCCTCGGCAATTGCTGCGGCATCCCGTCGAAGCCCGAGTTCATCAAGGCCGTGCGCGAACTCTGCACCAAGTACGGCGTGCTGATGATCGTCGACGAAGTGAAGACCGGCTTCCGTGTCGCCAAGGGCGGCGCGCAGCAGCTCTACGGAATCGAAGCCGACATCTTCACCGTCGCCAAGGCCGTCGCCAACGGCTATCCGATCGCGGCGATCGGCGGCAAGGAAGAGATCATGCGCAAGTACGGCAAGGGTGTCGCTCACGGCGGCACCTACACCGCCCAGGCCATGAGCCTCGCCGCGGCCGAAGCGACGCTGAACATCCTCAAGAACACCGATGCCCTGAAGAACATCGCCGATTACGGTCAGGCGATGCAGGACGGCATGCACAAGGTGCTGACCAAGCGCGGCATCCCGCACAGCTTCACCGGCCACCAGTCGATGTCCGGCCTCTTCTTCAGTGCCGAGGCGCCGACCACCTATCGCAACTGGAAGCTCTCCGACTACACCTTCTACGACACGATGGCGGGCTACCTCATCGACATGGGCGTGATGTGCGAGCCGGACAGCCGCGAACCCTGGTTCATCTCCTCCGCGCACGACCAGAAGTGCCTTGAGGAAACCTTGAACAAGTTCGAGGAAGCCGTCGACCTCACCCTCAACGAACTTTCCAAGGGCCGCAGCGAAGACAACAAGCTGATGCCCGGCATCAGCGGCTGATTCCCAAATCACCGACCTGAAGATGCGAACGGCGCCGTGGCAACACGGCGCCGTTTTCATTTGTCACAGGCCCGACACTTTTTGGCCGGCGCGCGCGTCCATCCCCTCGCCGCTGCAACGACTTCAACATGTTCCCGCCCGTACCAATCATAACTTCCCCCGACCATCACATCCTGGGCGACGGGGCAGCGCCAACGCGCGCAATTTTCAACAAACACCGAAAGTTGACCGCAACCGTCCAGCCTTGAAACGCTCGACGCAACGTTTCTGGGGAGGAATCGATGCCGCAATATCAAAACGGAACACCACGCGCCGACATCCTGATCGGTACTTGGTGGAACGACATCATTTTCGGCGATGGCGGCCATGACGTGATCTATGGCGATCGTGGTGACGATCGGCTCTACGGCGACACCGGCAACGACATCCTCTGGGGCGGCCTGGGCCGGGATCAATTGTTCGGCGATAACGGATTCGACAAAGGATTCGACACCGCCGTCTACAAGACATCGGCCGCCGCCGTGAACATCGACCTGACCCGCGCCATTCAAATCGGCGGCGAGGCAGAGGGGGATCAGCTCTTCGGCATAGACGGCGTCGTCGGATCGCGCTTTGACGACACGCTTGTCGGCGACGCACGGAACAACACTTTCCGCGGTGGTGCAGGCGCTGACCGCATCGATGGCGGCGATGGTATCGACAAAGCGAGCTACGCCTACTCGAGCGGTGCCGTCGATGTCGACCTCACCCGCAGCGGGGCTCAATTGGGCGGCGATGCGGCAGGCGACACCTTGCGCAACATCGAGGATTTGCAGGGCAGCGATTTCAACGACCGCTTGGTTGGCAATGACCAGCGCAACAATATCGCTGGCGGCAAAGGCGCAGACTTCATTGACGGTGGTATGGGGCGGGACTTCGTTGACTATCGCGGATCGACCGCCGTCAATGTCGACCTGGCTCGCGCTACTCAAATCGGTGGCCATGCGCAAGGCGACCAACTCATCAGCATCGAGAATATTCGAGGAACCAGCTTCAACGACATCCTCACCGGCACCACGGGCGGGAACGAACTACTCGGCGATGAAGGCAACGACGTCATCGACGGCGGTGGTGGAAACGACATTCTCAAGGGCATGAACGGGGACGATACCGTCACGACTGGCAGCCAGGGCTTTGCCGATGGCGGGACCGGTGTCGACACACTGGTTGTCCATTTCGACGAGCGCGACCCCTTTGATGGCGTCGAAGTCTACGTCAACAGCAACAACTACCTCTCCACCCGATACATGAGCGACTATGACCCCCCTGCTGGCTATAATCTCAGCGCCGTCAATTTCGAGCACGTCGAACTGACTGGCACGCAATGGTCGGACAGCCTGATGGGGACAAACGGCGCCGACATCCTTATGGGTGGCGCCGGAGACGATTACATCCAGGGCGCCATGGGCGACAATCTCGACGGCGGTGACGGCCGCGATTCCGTCGAGTTGCACTATGACCCGACCAACAACATGACCGTCAATGTCGACTTCCAGGCAGGCTTTGCCACCGGAATGGCAGGGCTCGCCAATTTCGAAGACATGACCGTCTTCACAGGCTGGGGCAACGACACGATCATCGGCGGCACCGGCTTCAACTATGTAAACACCCAGGCCGGTGGAGATTTCGTCCAGCTCTTCGGCCACCACAACTACGCCGATCTCAGTCCCGGGGATTTCGACGAATTCGACACCTATATCGGTTCGGACGGAATCGACCAGGTCTGGGTCGGCAAGCGCGGCGACGTAGATGGCGGTGGCGGTGCCGAGGATGTTCTGGGTCTTCGCTTCTACGGACCCGACTCCGTTACCTTCGATGCCGTGGTGGGTATCTCGTCGACCGGACTCACCTTCCGCAATTTTGAGCAGTTCAATCTCTATCGTGAAGACAGCGTTGCCGGCGACAATGTCCGCCTCGGCTTGTCCCACGATTTCTTCTCCGGCTCAGGCGGCGACGATTTTGTCGATGGCCGCGACGGCAACGACATCCTGCGTGGCGGCGCTGGACAGGATTCCCTATCCGGGGGCTCTGGTTCCGACCAGCTCTATGGCGACCTCGGCCATGACGATCTCACCGGTGGAACAGGCGACGACCGATTCTATTTCAGCCAAGGGCACGATTACATCACCGACTTCAGCGAGGCCGAGGGCGACCTGCTCATCATCCCGACCGACATGCAGGATGCGGCCCATGACAGCTTCGCCGACTTGATGGCGACCGCCGAGGATACGGTAGCCGGCTTGCTTCTTCACAGCAGCGATACTGGCTCTACTTTGCTGCTGGCCGGCATCACGAAGGCGACGTTCAGCGAATCCTCGGTCGAGTTTCTGGTGTGAGGCTCACTTCCAGCCGTCACAGCGTTCCCGGGAACAGCTTCCACGCGCCCACCGCGTCAAGATAGGGCAGCGACGGGTAGTCGGTGATGGTCAGCCCGCCATCGACGGTGAGCACAGTCCCCGTGACGAAGCTCGCCTCGCCCGAGGCCAGGAACAGGACAGCGCGCGCAATCTCGTCCGGCGTCCCCATGCGCTGCAACAGCGAGGCGCCTTTCTCCCAATCCTCGGCGGCGCCGCTGCCCCCCGTCGTCTCGGTCTTGATCCAGCCGGGCGACACAGCGTTGGCGCGAATGCCAAAGGGCGCCCCTTCCGTCGCCAGCGCCCGCGTCAGGGATTCGAGCGCCGCCTTGGCCATGCCATAGCTGCCCCAATTGCCGTGCAGGGTCGCGGTCGATGAAATGTTGACGATGCTGCCCCGTGTCCCCTTCAAGGCGGGCAAGGCGTAGGACGAAACGAAATAGGCGGAATGCAGATTGGCCGACATGATTTTGCCCAGCCGTTCGCCGGGACTGTCGGTCCTTTCGATGCCGGATCGCCGCGCGCCGGCCCCGGCATTGTTGACGACGACATCCAGCTGTCCGCACGCCGCCAAGATATCGGCGATCAACTGGCGCGCATTCGCCTCGATACCGACATCGGCGGCAAAGGACACGACCGATGCCCCCTCTGCCCGCAGCCGCCCCGCTGCCGCCTCGGCCTTCGCCGCATCCCGTCCGACAATGGCAACCCGCGCCCCTTCGGCAGCCGCGCGCCGAGCGATGCCAAATCCAATGCCCGTCGTGCCACCCGTGACCAGGACGACCTTGCCTGCGAAGCGCATGCCCTACTCCTTTACCGTCTCCTTCGCCCGCTTCTCCAGTACGGCGAGCTGCTGGCTCTGATCGTAATAGAGATCCAGCAATTTCACGAAGGCCAAGCAGGACCGGATGGAATCCTTCGCCTTGAACGTCTTCGGATAAAGCAGCGCCTGCAGCCAGAAACCGTCGATCATGGCGGAAAGAGCGGCAGCAACCCGAACCGAGACCTTCTTCGCCTGCTGCACGCCGTCCGGCTGCGCGATGCAGATCTGATAGATCTGCTGCTCCAGTTCCTTCACGTAACGGCGCTCGACAGCGGTCGCCGCGTCGCGGAATTTGTCGCGGAGTTCCGGATCGGACCAGAAGGCGAACCAGACGGCGAGCTTCTCGCCCGTAAAGACGTCCCGGTCGAAATAGGCGGCGATCATCGCCTCCAGGCGCGACCAGGCATCCGCCTTGGCTGCATCAACCCGCTCGCTCCAGACCTGCATATACTCCTGGGCGAGGTGCTTGAAGACTTCCTCGAACAGCTTGTCCTTGCTGTCGAAATGAAAGTTCATGAGGCCGACTGAAACACCGGCCGCCTTTGCGACCCGGCTGACCGTGGTGCCATGATAGCCATGCACTGCGATCACCTGGATCGTCGCCTCGATGATCTCTTTCTTCCGATTGGACCGGATGCCGGCATTGCGCGCCATGATCTCGCCCTCAGACGATCTCCTTCTTCCTGGGCGGATCGAAGAACATCCGGTTCCGCGTCCAGCATTTGACCATGCTGCGCTCGATCTTCTTTTCCTTCGGATACCAGATTTCGATCCACATTTCCGTCCCCGGCTTGGTATAGGCCGGTGGAATTTGCGCGAAGGCGATGTTCTTTTTCAAGAGCGGCGACCACATGGCTGAGGTCGTAAGCCCCAATTCCTTGGTGCCTTTTTCGTCCGCATAAAGGAAGGCGCCCGGTGCCGGCTTGCGGCCCTCGATTTCGACGCCGGACAGGATGAAGCGGGACGAACCCTCCGCCTTTTCCTTTTGCAGCGCCCGCTTGCCGACGAAGT
This sequence comes from Dongia sp., assembly GCF_041910485.1. Classification (GTDB taxonomy): domain Bacteria; phylum Pseudomonadota; class Alphaproteobacteria; order Dongiales; family Dongiaceae; genus Dongia. The sequence goes on along the minus strand of NZ_JAYRQR010000045.1, from coordinate 47,437 downwards.
AAGCATCTTTCTTGAGGGCGACCGCCCAGCCGATCCCCGCTTCGATCGGCGAAACGCGCTGGGTGGGGCGGATCGCATGGTGCGACCCGATATAATCGACATCGACCAGGATGAAGCCGGCCTCGATCCGGGTCATCTCCAACGCGTGCCCACCCATCGGCGCGATCTTCAATGGATCGCCGATGCGGAACAGTGTCTCCCACAGCCACAGCGCATCCTGGGGCTTCACCCAGATCTCGTATCCGAGATCGCCAGTGAAGCCGGCGCGGTCGATGCGCAGCCAATGACCATCGACGCTGGTCTCCATGATGCCGAAATGCGGCAGCTTGCCGATCCCCTGCACACCCAGGGTTTCCAGAATGATGCGCGCATTCGGCCCCTGCAGCGACAGGCCGGCGAGACTGTCCGATACCTCTTCAATATCGACAGAGAAGCCATAGGCGCTTTCGTTCAGCCAGTGCAGTTGATGGAGCGCCGCATTGAGCAGGAACTCGTTCTCGCCGAGCCGGAAAATCGTACCTTCCTCGATCATCCGCCCGTCATCGTCGCACCAGGCGGTATAGGCCGCATTCATCGGCTTGATCTTGGTGAGATCGCGCGTCACCAGATAATTGGCGAACTTCGCCGCATCCTTGCCCTTGATCGCATATTTGATCAGCGGCGAGACATCGTAGACGGTGGCGCCGTTGCGACACGCCATATACTCCGACTGCGTCGAGTCATAGAAGGCCGGCGAATAGAATCCCTGCCAGCGGATCCAGCCCGCACCATGCATCAAGGCCGACATCGGCTCATAAAATGGTGTCTTCTTCAGGAAGGGCTTCAGATGCTGTACGTGCGTCATCAGGCGGCTCCCTTTCGCGCATTCTTCAAATCTTTGAGGATTTCCCGCGCCGCATTGGCGCCGGCTGCGCCCGAGACATTGCCACCGGGATGCGCCCCCGATCCGCAGAGCCACAGACCTGGCAAGGGCATCTTGTATTGCTGGAACGAAGCCGCCGGGCGCAGGAAGAAAACCTGATCCAATGTCACTTCGCCCTGGTGCCATTGGCCGCCGGACAGATTGAACTGCGCCTCCAGATCGTGCGGCGTCAGCACTTCGGATGCAGTCACCAGTCCCCTGATGCCGGGCGCAATCTGCTCCAGCACGTTGAGCGTGCGATCCAAGATTTGTGTACGGGCTTCTTCCGCCGTCGTGGTGCGCAGCTTATAGGGCGCGTACTGACTGAGAATCGAGAGCACATGCTTGCCGCTCGGCGCTAGGCTTGCATCGGTCAAGGTCGGCACGACGATTTCCAGCGCCGGGTTGTCGGCGACGCGGCCGTATTTTGCGCAATCGAAGGCGTGCTCGACATAGTTCGTTGACGGAGCAAACACCATGCGGCCTTGCGCATTGCGGAACACATCCGGCAGGCCATCCAAGGCGAGATGAACCTTGGCGACGCAGCCATTCATACGCAGGTGGCGCATGCGTTTCAGGAACTCGGTATCGAGATTGCCTGGCTCAACCAGATGCAACAAGGTCCGCTGCGGGTCGGCGCTCGATGCCACGATCGGTGCGCGGATCTCCTCACCGCTCGCCAGCACCACGCCGACGGCCTGTTCTTTCTCGATCAGGATCCGCCCGACCGGCGCCTGCGTGCGGATGGTGACGCCAGCTGCCTTGGCCGCCTTCACAAGCGCGTCGATGACGGCGCCCATGCCGCCTTGCGGCAGATAGTGCCCGCCCTGCCCGTGCTTCGCATCCATCGATGCCAGGCGGTAAAGCAAGTTGAAGACCGTATTGGGCGAGCGTGGCCCCAGATAGACCCCCAGCGTCGCTTCGAAGCCGAGCAGCCCTTTCAGTATGTCGCTTTCGAAGAAGTCGTTGGCGAGATCCGCCACGTTGATGGTGAGGATGCGGGAAAGCTCCAGCATATCCTTCTTGCCCATCATGCGCAGTTTCAAGGCGAACATGCCGAGCGCCAGCTTGGTCTGGAAATCATTTGAACTCGGCGACGGGCTCGGCGGTGTGCGCAGCAGGAAGCTACCCAGGGCGCCTGCCAATCTGACGAGCCGCTCCATGCGCGGATGGTAGGCAAGTGAGTCGGCTTGGCTGAATTTGGCGATCGAAGCTTGCGTCGCCGCCTTGTCGGCGGTGAGGTCAAGCCGCGTACCGCCCGGCAGCATCGCCGAGGTCCCGATTGCCTTTTCCGCGATCCTCAAGCCGTGATTGGTAAGATTGAGGTCGGCAATGATCTTCGGATGCAGCGCATGGAGCAGATGCGCCACGGCAGAAGCGCGATATCCCTTGGCGAATTCGCGCGTCTGCGCGGCTCCCCCCGGCTGCTCACCCGCTTCCACCAGCAGCACCTTCTGTCCGGCCTTCGCGAGGTAGGTTGATGTCACCAAACCATTATGGCCGGCGCCGATAACGATGACGTCATATGTGTTGGCGGCCATGTCACACCACCCCGTGCTTGAAGTCTTTGAGCATCTCGCGCGCCGCATTGGCACCGGGCGCGCCCATCACGCCACCACCTGGATGCGTCCCCGATCCGCACATATAGAAATTGTCGAACGGCCCGCGATATTGGCCAAGGCCCGGGAACGGTCGGTTGAACAGCATCTGGTCGAGCGTCAACTCGCCCTGGAAGATATTGCCTTCCGTGAGGCCGACCTCGTTCTCGATGTCCCACGGTGTGCGCGTCTGGCAATGCAGGATCAGTTTCTTGAAACCCGGCGCATTCATCTCGATCGTGTCGAGCACATCCTTCTCGAACGCCGCCTTCATCTCCGGCGTCCAGGGTTGCTCGGCGAGTTTATAGGGCACGTATTGCACGAAGACCGACATGAAGTGCTTGCCCGGCGGCGACATGGTCGGATCGACCGTGGTTGGAATGACGATGTCGAGGAACGGCCGCTTCGACCAGGAACCGTATTTGTAATCGTCATAGGCCCGTTCGATGTAATCGAAATCGCCACCGATATCGACCGTGCCCCAGGCCGATTCCTTCGGCAGGCCGGCGAATTGCGGCAGCCCGTCGAGTGCGATGTTGAGCTTGCCCGACGAGCCCCGGATCTTGAAGTTCTTGGCGTAGGTATGAATGTCCGGATCAATCGCGTCGAGGTCCGATTTTTCGATCAGCTTCAGATAGGTGCGCTTCGGGTCGGCATTGCTCACCACCGTCCGCGCATAAATCTCTTCGCCATTCTTCAGGGTGACACCGACCGCCTTGCCGTTGCGGACGATGATCTTGTCGACTTCCGCATTGGTCCTGATCTCGACGCCAGCTTCGGTCGCGGCCGAGGCGATAGCTTTCGAGACCGAGCCCATGCCGCCGCGCGCGAAGCCCCAGGCGCCGATCTGCCCGTCGACCTCGCCCATATAATGGTGCAGTAGCACATAGGCGGTGCCCGGCGAATAAGGCCCCAGCGCCGTGCCGATGATCGACGAGGCGGCGGCAAAGCCCTTCCAGCGCGGTGTCTCGAAATATTCATCGAGGAAATCGCCGATCGACATCGTCCAGAAGCGGATGATCTCATACATCTGCTTCTCGCCCATGCGGCCGAATTCGCGCGCGATCTTCAGCAACCCTTCAAGGTCCGTGCGCTTGCCCCACGGGTTGATCTTGTTCTGAGCGAACGGGTTGATCTGCGTCGGATCGGGCGGTGTCACCATCAGCAGCGGTTTGATGAAGCGGCACTGCCGGCTGATCTCGGCGGCATAGTGATCATAGGCCTCGGCATCCTTGATCGAATGCCGGCGCAGCGATTCACGCGTGCGGTCATGGTCCGAATAAGTGACGATCCCCTCGCCTTCCGGATTGGGCGACGAGTTGATCTCATAGGGGATCACCTGCAGCCCGTGCCGCGGCAGATCGAGGAAGCGGAAGATCTCCGGCCGAAGGAGCGAGCACACATAGGAGCAGGTCGAATAGGTGAAGCCGGGATAGATCTCCTCCGACATCGCCGCCCCGCCGACCTTGTGGTAGCGCTCGAGGACGAGGACCTTGAGCTTGTTCTTGCCCTCCTTCTCGCCCCCTTTGGCCAGGTAAGCCGCCGTTACGAGCCCGTTATGGCCCCCGCCAATGACGATCGCGTCGTATTTCGGTGCCATTCGCCCCCCTTCAAGCTGAATACCCGTTCAATTATTGAATGCTTATTCAGTTTCAAGCTCACTGTCCAGACCCCCATTGACGCTGGCCCCCGCGCTCTTTACCAAGACCGCCAGGGACGCAGAAAAAGTCTAGGATTTTCAATGAAGATTAAGATCGCCCTCGCCGGCGCCGCCCTCTTCGCCCTTGTTCTCGCCGGCCCGGCTGCCGCCAAGACCAAGAATCCGCTGCAGCCCCCGCCCCCGGCCGTTCCGGTGGGCGATGTCGATGCCACCCCCCTCGATCCGCCTGTGCCGCCGACCCTCGAAGGAACCGGCCAAGCCATTGATGGGGATGAGATTGCGATCGGCGATGTGATCTTCCAGCTGGACGGCATCGCCGCCCCCTTGATGACCGTGCCGATGGGTCCCGAGGCGCGCGTGGCACTGCAGGCCCTCATCGACGGTCAGCGCCTGACCTGCCAAGTGCTCGGTCGCGGTGAAGATCAGAAGCATCTCACCGGCACCTGCAAGATCGGCGAGGATGATGTTGCCGAGGCGATGCTCGCTGGCGGCATGGCGGCCGTCTATCGGCAGGTCACATCGCAAAACGCCGAAGAACGCGAACGCGCGGCACGCTATGACGCCGCAGAAACCGAAGCGCGCGGTCGCAATCTGGGCCTGTGGACGAAGCCGGACGCAGAGCCTGTGAAGCTTGAGCAGGCGCCGCCACCGGCAACGGCGATCGACCGCGATCTGGTACGCGGCTGGCTGATTCAGATTCCGCTGATCGGGTTCCTGGCGATTGCCGGCCTCATTGCCCTGTTCGTGACCGGCAGTCGCCGCCGCGCGCGTGAGGCGCTGGCGGAGAGCGATATGCAGGGCCTGCTTGCCAACCTGCTGGGCGAAGTGCTCGCAGTCCGCGCCGCGGCGCAGGCCGCATTCGACGGTACCGCGAGCCTGATCCAGGATCTACCCATTCCGACGGCACAACTGGCGAGCATCGCCTTACCGCCGATGACGGTCTTCGAGGCCAATGCCGACAAGCTGGGCTCCCTGCCGCGCGAGGTCTCGGTCGATCTGGTGCAGTTCCACGCCCGCCACCAGATCGTGACCAAGGTCCTGTCGCAGGCCGCGACCCTGCGCTGCGAGCAGTTGCGGGCCGCTTTCGAGGCCCTGGTCCAGTCGGCAGACGAGCCGATGAGTCGCGCCGAGAAACTGCTCGACTAGATGTGTTGCGGATAGCGCCGCTCGAGATAGCGGGCGAGCATGGTGAGCAGGACCAGGATCGCCATGTATTGCAGTGTCAGGAACGTATAGATCTCCATCGGATGGAGGATCTGCGTCTGCAGCAGCATGGCGCGACGGGTGATCTCCATGACTCCGATGGCGCCGCCGAGGGATGAATCCTTCACGATCGAGATGAACTGACTGGTCATCGGCGGCAGCATCCGGCGCACCGCCTGCGGCAGGATGATTCGGCGCATGAGGAGCGGTCGCGACATCCCGAAGGCAAGACCCGCATCCACCTGCTGCTTGGAGACGCTTTCAATGCCAGCGCGGAAGATTTCGACCAGAAACGCGCCGGAATTGAGCGACAGGCCGATGCAAGCCGCCGTGAACGGCGTCATTTGCGCCAGCAGATCGAGGCCCGGTAGATCGCGGTATTCATCCGGCAGTTCATTGATGGCGATCGGCAGCGCGTAATAGATCCACAGCAGCAGCACGAAGAGCGGCACCATGCGGAAGCCTTCCACATAGATCCAGGCGATGCGCCGGGCGCCACGATGCTTCGAGCGCCACATCATGGCGCCCAGCAGCCCGATCAACGATCCGAACACGATCGCGTAAGATGAGATCACCAGCGTGTACTGGATGCCTGCCAGCAAAAACCAGAAATGCTGATCACCCTTGGGCGTACCCGGCACCAGGGGCGTCCAATCTCCACAGCCGGCAAGCAAGAGCGGCGCAAGGAACACAGCCCAGCGCCGGAAGACAAACAAAAACCTCCCCCCGTTCGGGGGGAGGTTGCCGATATACCGATCTCCGTTCAAATTCAGCTGCCCGCGATCCATTTGGTGAAGAGGGCGTCGAAAAAGCCGGATTGGGTGCGAGTTGCGACCCAGGTGTCCAGCCAGTTGCGCCAGACGAAATCGTCGCGAACCGTCATCATGGCATTGGGCTGTCCTTCGATCGCATGCGTCGGATCGACGGCGACCAGCTTGTCGGCATATTGCGCCAGCGCCTTCTTGATGAAGACGGTATCGGTGATGGCAGCATCCACCTTGCCGGCGAGGAGTTCCTGGTAGTCGAGCGCGGGCGCCACGATCGGGACGATTTCGGCCTTGGTGAAGTTCTTCTTCGCGGATTCCTCGGCCGAGGTGCCCGACTGGACGGCGATGCGGACGCCTTCCTTGTCGAGATCACGCCACACGGCATATTTGGCGCCGTCCTTCGACTGCACCAGCGGCACCAGGGGCGAGTCCAGATAGGGCGCCGAGAAGCCGATGCTCTTCAGCCGTTCCAGCGTCAAGGTGATGCCGGACGCCGCCACGTCATACTTGCCGGCCTGAATACCAGCGGCGAGCGTTTCCCAAGTCGTCGGCACGAATTCGACCTTCACACCCAAATCGGCGGCGAGTTGGTTCGCCACATCGATCTCGTAGCCCTTATAGGTGTTGGTGGCCGTGTCGAGTTCAGAATAAGGCGGATAGTCGCCGGTCGTGCCGACCCGCAGCGTGCCACGCTCGAGAATCTGATCGAGTGTGGATTTGGATTCATCTGCCGCTGCAATGGCCGGCAGTGAGAGGACCACTGCTAGCACCAATGCGGCAAGGCTCTTTAGAAGCTTACGCATGGACAAAACTCCCCGATACGATGGTTTCGCCCCTGGATAGCGCGTAACTCACTCTTCTGGCAACGAAATCGGAGACGGCCGAACACAAGCAAAACTTTGCTCGCCTAGGTAATTTTTCTTATTCTATTATGCATTGCACATCAATTGTTTGATACAATTTTAACCCTAAGTACGGAAAATTGTCTGCAGGGGGAATAAATACGTGGATGGCCTGCGCTCTATTCCGCCGGGGACCTCGAAATAGGCAATGACTGTACCTTTGAGCGATCGATTGCGCGAGGAACGCGACCGCTTTGTCGGCTTTGCGTTCTCAAACGCTGATGTCCTTTTGGAGCTGGATGAAACCAGCCGCGTCCTCTGGGCTGGCGGCGCGGTCAAATCGATCCTGGGTGTCGACACAGAGTGGTTGACCGGCAAGCCGCTCGCCGACTTGCTGACGACACCGGATGCCATCTTGTTGAAAACGGCACTGCGCAACCTCCTGCCCGGTCAAAGACGGCGCGACCTCAACCTGATACTGGCGGAAGCCAGCGAGCCGCAGCCGAACAGCACCGGTGACCAGCATTTGACCTTAGCCACCTGCATAAACCGGTCACTCAAGAAGGACCAGGCACACTATTTCCTCAGTATCAGCAACGCCGCCCTCAACGCCGTCCCCCACAGCGGCGCCAGACGCCGTGACCGCATCACCGGCCTGACGGAAGCAGTCGAGTTCACCTACGCGGCTTCTCGTGCGGTACAGGAGGCCAGGAAATCAGGCAGGTCTGCTTGCCTCACCTTGCTCGAAATCTGTGAGGTCGAAGAACTCAACCGTCTCATGGGGCCAGCGCGCGCGGAATCGCTGATGGCGGAGATCGGCGCCCAATTGAAGCTGCATGCCCTGGTGCCGGATGCCGCTGCCAAGCTTGGTGACGGAAAATTCGGCGTGACCCATTTGGACGACATGGACCCGAATTCAATCATCGAAGCGATCAACCAAGTCGGCGACAGTTACGATGTCAGCCGGGAGGCCATCCACGCTGCCGGCAAGACGATTTCGTTCCAAGCGTCCTCGTTGGCGGATGACGATGTCGAAAGCATCCTCTCCTACGTGGTCGGAAAATTCAGTAGCGAAGGCGTCGCCAATTTCGATGCGGGTGAGGCTGACAAGTACTTCAAACGCATGACGGCTGAGGTATTGAGCCGGGTCGTTGCCATGCGCGATCTCATTCACCAGCATCGGATCAATCTGCATTTCCAGCCGATCGTGCATCTGCAGGACCGGGCACCACATCATTACGAGGTCCTGCTGCGCTTCGAGGATGGCCGGTCCCCCTTTGCCGATGTCATGTTCGCTGAGGAAATCAATATCGTCCATGAGCTGGATCTGGCAGTCGCCTATGGTGCCATTTCGCGCATCGAGCAATCCGCCGAAAAGGGGCGAGACCTGCGGCTGGCCGTCAACATGTCGGCCCGTTCGCTGCTCAATGACAATTTCATCGACATGTTCGATAAACTGGCGGCCAAGCTGGGCAAGAACCGGAACCATTTGATTGTCGAGGTCACTGAATCAGCCAAGCTGGATGACCTGCCCAAGGCTGCCCGCGCCGTTGACCATTTGCGCAGTGCCGGGCACCTGGTATGCCTCGATGATTTTGGTGCCGGGGCTTCGTCCCTGCCCTATCTGCAGCAGTTGCAGGTGGATTTCGTGAAGATCGACGGCGCCTATATCAAGAGCATCACGGAATCACTGCGGGAGCGCGCGATCGTCCAGGGCGTGCTGACCACTTGCCGCTGCCTGAATATCAAGACCGTGGCTGAGATGATCGAACGCGAAGACCAACACAAGTGCCTGTTGGAACTCGGCACGGACCTGGGTCAAGGCTGGCTGTATGGAAGGCCATCGCCTGAGATTCCACTGCCAAACATCAGCAGCAATCGCGTCGGCAAGCGACAAGGCGCCAAAGATCAATGGGGTTGATGCGCGGTTCTAGCGCACACCGGGCGTCAGCGCTTGCAGCGCCGTCGCGTCAGTCTTCTCAATGATGCTGGGGCCAGTCGCATAGAGTCCGTCGGCCACAACCGGACGCAGCTTGTAGCGTTTCAAAAGATCGAGCGTGACGACCGGAACATAGCCCATCAAGTATGGCTGCGCATCTATCGTCCAAAGCATGCGACCGTCGGCGATGGCCGCGAGCACTCCAGGTGAAACATCGAATGCCGCGATGCTCGGGCGCCGTTCCACAGGCAACCGTCCAACAATATCGATGACCTTTTCGGCGACGGCCGTGCCGAGGCTCAAAATGAAATCCGTTTCGGGATGCGCGGCGAGATAGGCACCAAGATCACGCTCAACAGCACCGGCCTGCAATGACGTTTCCAGAACCGGTGCATTGGCACCAATGCCGCTGCTGAAGCCGTGGCAGCGGGCTTCAAGGCTGACATTTCCAACCTCATGGTCGATACACACCGGATGCTTGAAGCTGCGTTCGCGTGCTCGATACCCGGCTTCGATTCCAGCCCCAAATTCCGGCTGGCCCATGAAGTACAAGGCACCGACCTTCTTCGCCAGAGATGGGCTTCCAGAGTCGATGATGATGACTGGAATTTGCGCCATCGTTGCCGCCTTGAGTGCCGGACCAAGAACGCTTTCATCTGGCACCGATACGACCAGGCCATCGGGATGCGACGTGACAGCAGCGTCAACCAACGCCTTCATCTCGCCGAGATCGAAATTCGCCGGCGCCCGATATTCGACCGTGGCACCAACCCGTGCCGCAGCTTCACTCATGCCATTCTTGACAATGGTCCAATACGGATCATCGGGCTGGCCGTGCGTGACAAAAATGATCCGCGCGCCACTTTCTGCCAGCGCGTCAGCCTCCAGCGATGTCAACAGAAGCAATGAAAACAGAAACTGTACAAGCCATCGTCGACCCATACGTCACAACCTCATGTCAGCGATCCGGAGCAGCAGATTGTATCGCCGGCTTCGTTAACAACATGTGGGGTTCACATTCAGAAGAAGGTATATTTCTCCGAATGAGAGGAGGGACTGGATCCTCGAACGTGCCAGCAAGGACGATTGTCCTCTCGCTGAGGCCATCAGCCGACGTTTGCCCGGATGACCGCCAACCCCAGAAAAACAGCGGCGATCGACATCACAACCGAGCCCAGCACATACAATGCAGCCGGTGCCAGTGCGCCGCGTTCGTAGAGCATCGCCGTGTCGAGCGAGAAGGCAGAAAACGTCGTGAAGCCGCCAAGAACGCCGGTCGTCAGAAAGAGGCGCCATGCTTGGCTCGCCTCGCCCCGGAGAGCGAAGTAGCCTGCAACCAGTCCCATCGCCAACGACCCGAGCACGTTGATGATCAGCGTCCACCACGGAAAATCGGGGCCGAGGAAGCGCAATGTCAGCGAATTCACACCGTGCCGAATGGCACCGCCGATTCCTGCCCCAATGAAGACGATGATAAAATTCACGAGCGGCCCCTCTTTAGCTGCGATCTCAATCGTCACCGATGCAGCGGTCGCCATGCAAGTCGCATCGCCGCTCATCCCGACCCATTGTGAAAGCACCCCTTTAGAATCAAAATCGCGGGCAACCCATCGCCGGACGCACAGCCGATGCCTAGACCGCCGATTCCGCGCCCCGGCCACGTTGGCGTTGCGCGAGATATTTGGTGTTGGTGATACGGAGCTCTGCCGCTGTCGTGTCGACCAGATGATCGATGAGGCGCGTTTCCTCAGGCGTACCGGGCCGGAACTTGCGGGCACGAATATCGGCCGCCAATCGGCGCCGCAGGGCACCGAGATCGTCACCGACATTGCCGTCGTAGAGACGCTGGAAGCTCTGCAACTCATCACGACGGGAGTCCGTGGCACTCTCCAAATCCTGCTTCGCGACCGAGATCGCGCGCGCAATCATCGCCGCCTGGAACTTCTGTCGCCCATTAAGGGTGGGCAGAAGGTCCTCTTGCAGCGTCGCCAAAGCGGCATCCAGCAGCGCGTCGACGCCAGGTCTCTGCTTCATGCGGCATCTCCTTCACCATGACGCTTCTTCGGCAGCGGCTTGAAGCCCGGCAACCGCAGATCGACCAGCAGGTCATATTCCATTTCGAGCGAGACGAGGCCGGTCAGCGCCAGTTCCATCGAGCGCTCGCGCCCCGACAGATGACGTTCAGCCTGCTCCAGCGACATGATGGCCCAGCGGAGTGCAGCCATCTGTTCCCAATAGCGCACCTTGCCATCATCGACAGCCCCCCCGCCGCCCGCTTCGTAGCCGGCATAGAAGGCGGCGCGGCTGCCGATTCCACCCGCCTCCGCCCCATACATGCCGAAACGCCAGCAGCGGGCGCAGAACCAGCCGAGATCCTCGTACGGGTCCGACCAGCCGACGAATTCGAAATCGAGAACGCCGGTAAGCTTGCCGTCCGCGACCAGATAGTTGCCGGTGCGGAAGTCACGGTGGCACAAGCGCAGCGCCTCGGCGCCGCGCGCATAAGTGGAGGCTTCGTCCTCAAGACGGTTGATGGCCCATTCGAGAACCGGCTGCGCCTCCGGCAGGCGGTCGAGTTGGGCGCGATGATGGGCGAGCCTCTCTGCGACCAGCGCCGACGGCTTCGGCAGAAAAGCAAGATCCGCCGGAGCCGACGCGAGCGTCACTTGATGGAGCTTCGCCAATTCGGCACCAAGTTCCCGCGCCAGCGCTTCGCCCTGCTCTTCTTCGATATTGCGCACGAGCTTGCGCGGATCAGCGGAGCCTGAAAGCCGCTCGGCGATGTAGAAGGGCTGGCCGATGATCTCACCGCTTGGCTCGAGCCACAGGGGTGCCGGCGCCTTGACGCCCGTGGCGCGCGCCGCCTTCAGCAACGCGAATTCCTGGACTTTGCCCCAGCTTTCGGCAATGCCGCTCGGCGCGTCGGCGCGCAGGACCACGGCATGCACCTTGCCGTCGAGATCTAGGTCGAGCGCCCAGTTTTCCTGAATGGCGCCGCCGCCAAGACGGCCGATCAGCTCTGCCGAAACGTGCGCCGCGCCGCTTTCGCGGCGGATGAACTCCTCGACGGCTTTGATCTTATTCGCCAGCACGCTTCAACCCCATTTCCAGAAATCGGCACCCTCGCTCGCCAGATGCTGGGCAAGGACCATCTTGTGCACTTCCGACGCACCATCGACGAGGCGCGCCTGTCGCGCATAACGGTACATCCATTCCAGGATCGTGTCCTTGGAATAGCCCTTGGCACCCAGGAGCTGGATGGCCGTGTCGACGGCCTTGTGCAGGCAATCGGCAACCGCAACCTTGGCCATCGATACTTCCTTGCGTGCACGGTGACCGAGGTCGAGCTGATAAGCCGCGTTATAGGTCAGCAGGCGCCCCATCTGCACCTGCATGGCCGCCTCACCCAGCATCCATTGGACGCCTTCATGTTCCATCAAGGTCGTGCCGAAGGCCTTGCGGTGCTGCACATGGCGCGAAGCGATATCAAGCGCGCGCTTGGAAAGGCCGAGCCAACGCATGCAATGCGTGAGGCGCGCGATGCCGAGGCGGATCTGCACGGCCTTCATCCCCTCGCCCACCCCCATCAGGCGGTTTTCGTCCGGAATTTCGAGCCCGTCGAAAATGAGCTCGCAATGCCCGCCATGTTCTTCCGGTCCCATGATCGGGATGCGGCGCTCGATGCGCCAGCCTGGCTGGTCGCGGTCGAACAGAAAAGCGGTAAGACCGTGGCGCGGATCATCCGACGTGCGCGCCAGCAGGATGAAATGCTCGGCCGCCTCGCCGCCGGTGATGAACCATTTGCGGCCGTGCACGATCCATTTATCGCCACGCTTCTCGGCCGTGGTGCGCATCATGCCGGCGGGATCGGAACCGGAACCGGGATCCGGCTCAGTCATGACGATGGCCGAGCGCGCTTCGCCATGCACGATCGGCAACAGCCAGCGCTCCTGCTGCGCCGGCGTCGCCACGCGGCAGAGGAGATGGATGTTGCCGTCGTCGGGGGCCGCTATGTTGAAACAGACGGGGCCGAAGATCGAGCGGCCCGCCGCTTCGTAGATCGGCACCAGTTCGGTGAAGTGGAGGCCCTTGCCGCCGAGACGTTCGGGCAATTGGAAATTCCACAGGCCGGCCGCCATCGCCTTGGCGCGCAGCTTTTCCAGGAGATCCTCGCGGATGTTCTCGCCGGCATCGAAATTGGCCCGGTCGGCTTCGAGCGGGATGACATGCGCGTCCAGAAAGGCGTCGATCTGGCGGACAAATTCCGCCGCGCGCGGACTGATCGAGAAATCCATGAATGGGCCTTTCTAGAGACTGGAATTGAGATGGCCGCCATCGACCGTGAGAACCGAGCCGGTCATGTAGCGCGACGCGTCGGAGGCCAACAGCAGCAACGGCCCGTCGAGATCCTGCAGCGTCCCGAGGCGGCGCTGCGGGATGCGCTTGATGAGGGCGGCGCCGGCCTCGGTGCTGAAGAACTCGTCATTGAGGGCCGTACGGATATAGCCGGGCGCCAGGGCGTTGACGCGGATATTGTGCCGCGCCCATTCCAGCGACAAGGCGCGTGTCATCTGGATCATGCCGGCCTTCGACACGGCGTAAGGCAAGGTCTGGCTGGCGACACGCTGGCCCAGGATCGAGGCGATGTTGATGACATTGCCGGGTGTCTTCGCCGCAACCCAGCGCCTTGCCGCCTCGTGTGCTGCGAGCCAGGCGCCTTTGAGATTGGTATCCATCACCTGGTCCCAATCATTGTCGGCAAGATCGAGTGCCGGCACGGTGAGCGAGATGCCGGCATTGTTCACGAGGAGCGAGATCGGCCCCAGCGCGTTCTCGGCTGCGGCGAAGGCCGCGTTGATGCTGGCCGCTTGGGTGATGTCACCGGTGACGGCGGCGGCGCGATGGCCGGCAGCGGTGAGCTTTTCGGCCTCGGCGGCGACCAGATCGCCGCGGCGGGCCATCAGCGCCACGGCGGCACCCGCTTCGGCGAGGACAGAGGCGAAATGGCGGCCGAGATCGCCCGACGCGCCGGTCACCAGCGCCACCTGGCCGGAAAGGGAAAATGCCGTCATTGCTGCCCCTGCCCCTTGCTTCGGGAGAATCTTTTTTCTTCGGCGCCACTATGCCCGGCAGATGGCGGATTGGGAAAGGGTGCCGTGCAAAGAAGAAACCCGCCGCGGCCTTGGCCCGGCGGGTTTCGCGTCATGTCGCGGGGATCTATCTGGCCGGATCGCTTGCCGACCTGCGGTGCTTGGACCTCGGGTCCAGGACGCACCCCTCGGAATCCCCGGCTCTCAGAATGGAAGCTGACGCTTCAATCTGCTGTCTTGAGCCAGATTGTGGGAACATATCGCCGGTGGAGTCATGTTTCTTACGCACCCTCCTGTTGGCAGTTGGCCGGGTCATCCGCCGAGCTGCCAGCCAAGTCACTCTCCTGGGGGAGGGGCCGCGGCGCTGGTGGATCTTGGAAACAGGAGTTCCTTATCGCACAGGCCGCGGCATTCGTCAACAAAAACGTAACAAAAATGCGCGTATTGCGCAGCAATTATTCCGTTTATTGCGCGTTATTTGGCGCTTTTCGCGGCATCGATGCCCTTGCGGATGAGGTCGACAGCCTCCTCCGGTTCGGCCCAGCGCGCGAACTTGACCCACTTGCCCTTCTCCAAATCCTTGTAATGGCTGAAGAAATGGCGGACCTGCTCACGCAGAACCTCCGGCAGGTCACGGTACGAACTGACGTTCGAGTAGAACGGGTGGAGCTTGTCGACCGGCACGGCGATGATCTTCTCGTCACCGCCGGCCTCATCTTCCATCATCAGGCAACCGACGGGACGCGAGCGCACCACGGCGCCGGGAACGACCGGCGTCGGCCCCAGGACGATGATGTCCAAGGGATCGCCGTCGCCACCCAAGGTGTGCGGGATGAAGCCGTAATTTCCGGGATAGAACATCGCCGTATAGAGGAAACGGTCGACGAACATCGCGCCCGAATCCTTGTCGAGTTCATACTTCACCGGCGTACCGCCGAGCGGAATTTCGATGATCGCGTTGAGGTCGTAGGGCGGGTTCTCGCCGATTTTAATCTTGCTGATATCCATAACGGTCTCTTTCGGGGCTCATGCCGGCCGGTCAAGATGCCGGCGCGGCTTATGCTGCACTGCAAATAAAGACCAATCGCCCGCCGCTGCAAGGAAAAACCACCAACCGGCCGCCAAGTCACAAAAAAACCCCGCTTCCACCCAGGTGGCAGCGGGGCTTCTTTGAGAAAAAGAACGTCAGTTCAGGACGTTGTAGCCCCGGCCCGCCATGCAACGACGATAGACGTCGCGCTGGTTCTGGACACCGGTCACGGCACCGCCGCCAAGGCCCACGGCACCGCCGGTGGCCGCACCGAAGGCAGCGCCTTCGCCGGCGCTGACACCGCCCACCAGGGCACCGGTGATGGCGCCAAGGGCCGCGCCGGCGGCCGCGCCGCCCAGGGCACCCACGGCCGCATCCCCAACCGGGCTCACCTGGTTGGCGTATTGCTGGCACTCGTAATCGTCCTGCGAATACTGGGTCGGATTCGCCCCTTTGGTATCCACCATCGGCTGGCTGTAGCTGGAACAGGCCGCCAGCAACGAGGCCGTCAAGACAGCCGCCACAATCCGTTTCATATCAAAATCCCTTTCTGCTTCTCGTCCCGGCGCTTGGGCCCCTCTGCCCAGGCTGCCAGATAGCTATGAAATCTCACGTATTATAATGCGTTTCCCTACCCTGCCGCACACTCAAATTTCGGTGAACGGCAGGCCCCCGGGACGGGGATGCTGACCAACCGACCGGGCTTAGTAGTAGGTCGAATAGCCGCGGCCGCGCATGCAATTGTTAAGAACCTGCTTCTGGTTCTGCGTGCCGGTATAGGCGCCGCCGGCAAGGCCCAGAACGCCACCCGCCGCCGCACCCACCGCCGCACCCTCACCCACCGAAACGCCCTTGAAGAGTGCGCCGGAGAGGGCGCCCAGGGCCGCACCGCCGGCAGCACCACCGATGGCGCCCACAGCTGCGTCCTGAACCGGGCTGACCTGGTTTGCATAGGCCTGGCACTCGGCCAGGTCCTGATTATAGGTGTTGGCGCCAGCCTGCTGGTAATAAGGCTGATAGGTCTGCGCAAAAGCGCTGGTCGACAAGAGCGTCAGGGCGGCGGCAAGCAGAATGCGTTTCATGGCGTGATCCTTTTCCCAACCGATTTGCCCGGGTCCCCGCAATGGGGTGGGCTGCTGGTTGAAGATCTAAGGGCAAAGCCGCTTTCGCGCAGTGATCTGAAGCACAGGTTTGGCGTGACAGGGCGCACAGATCGCCGCTGTTCGCCCCCAATTCATGCCCAAAAGGGGGTCAGCACGACCATCATCTGATCCACTTTCGCGCTGGTCGAGGACAGGGGTAGCATTAGCACCTCATATCGAATGAGGCGCCCACCATAGGGAATTTCCCGGCTGTAATGCTGTGGTTGGCCCTCGTCGACGGTCCGGCTGAAACTCTGCTGCGCCACGGCGTAATAGTCTTCGTCAAAGCATTCATCGAGGTAGCGGCGACTGCAATCGACGCCGAACAGCTCGACCTGTCGTGTCCCATCGAGCCGGCACCAGAACCGCCGCGGATTTTCATGGACGTCAAAAAGACTGATGTCACCCAGAGCATAGACCATTTCGGTAGGATCGAAATCCGCTCGACTCGGCCAGCGCCGGCCTCCACGCTTCCCCTCCCAAAGCGCCAGAATTCGCTTGAGCGTCGGATGCTGCACCGCTTCCGCCAGTCGTGCGACGTCTTCATTCATGCTGCGGCCGCGTCCCCCTGCTGATGCATCAGTATGAACGCCATCGGGCAAGCGAATCCAGCGCTCTATTGACACTTCGCCGCCGCACGATAGAGAGGGTTGAAACAGCAACCAGGAATTTCGGGCCCCCACCTAATGCGCAAGACCGCCACCAAGAAAAAGCCGACCATCAAGGCAAGCGGACAACGGTCGAAAGGACCGGAACGCCGCGCCAAGCGGCGCGCGCCCGTGTCGCCCATCCAGATCTATGAGCAACTACGACAGCGTATAGCGACGCGCCTATATCCACCCGGGATGCGCCTCAGCGAATCTGAATTGGCAACGGAATTCGGCCTGAGCCGAACGCCGATCCGGCAGGCCTTGCAGCGCCTGGCAACGGACGGGCTCGTTGCCATCAAGAACGGTGTCGGCGCCACCGTGACCGACCTCGACCGCATCGAAATTGACCAGGCCTATTACTTGCGTTGCCAGTTGGCGGCGATGATCGGGCAGACAAATCCCAAGCCGTTGTCGCAGGAAGATCTCGCCGAACTGAAGGCCGTGCACCTTAGGGTCAAGACACTACTCAGTCGGCGCGGGAGCGTGGCGCTCGCGGAATTTTCGGAGTTGTGCGAGCGTTTCCACAACATCGTCAACAACGTCATCGGTTCGCGCATGCTGCGCGATTTCATCGAGATCCTCTACCACCAGACGGACCGCTTCTGGTTCGGCTGGATGAGCGAAGCCGACATGCGTGCCGAAGTAACGCACTTCCTGCATGAAGTCGAAGAGACGCAGCGCGCGCTGGAGATCAACGATTTCGAGGCGGTCGGCTATATCCGGCGCAACCACATCACCATGATGCTGGCACGCATGAGCGCCTATCGGGATGCGGTCGGGACTTGAAAGGGCCGACCTAGCGGGCCAGGGAAAGGTGATTGTCCCACTGCAGCGGATCGGTGCGCAATGCGTGCGCAGCGGCAAACACGCCCACTGTGACATCGACTGATACAGCCAAGCGTGCACCGTGGCCGGAGGTCAGCAAGAACTCACCCGCAGCAGCACCGCCGGCGACGCCGCATGTATCGGGAAGGTCGATACTGTCCACATAGCGCAGATCCCGTGTCGACCAGAACGCCGCC
The DNA here is from genome assembly GCF_041910485.1 of Dongia sp. Taxonomy (GTDB): domain Bacteria; phylum Pseudomonadota; class Alphaproteobacteria; order Dongiales; family Dongiaceae; genus Dongia. The sequence goes on along the minus strand of NZ_JAYRQR010000045.1, from coordinate 29,593 downwards.
ACACCGCCGCGCGGCGAAGTTGCGCAAATGAAGGCACCACTGGGATCGACCGCAACGCTGCCGATATAGCCGGCCATCCGACGATGCACATCCCGCGGCAGGTCTAAATGCGTCACGGTCCCTTGACTGTCGGCGACGAGTACCAAGGATCGAAGGTCCGTGGCGGGGTCCTGATCCTGGACGCCACACACGATGCGATCACCATCCAGTACCGCGATATGCCGCAACGACAATGTTTCATCGTCTTCACCGAGGACGATCTTGCGGACGAGCGCGCCGGTCGCGGCATCAATCCAGACCAGGCATGAATCGATCGGATCAGTGGCATTGCGGTCAAGAATGCCGCCATTTCCAACAACGATCCTGTCACGGGCCGGAGACCAAAGGAGCTCATGCGGCTCGATGCCGTGGCTATTGAAGACCGAGACAATGGTGCCATTGGCAAGATCGTAGCCGACGATCCGCCCCGATTGCTCTCGCCCTTCGCTCTGAGTTGTGAAAAGGCGACTGCCATCGGCGGAGAAGATGGCATGTCCGTCAAACGAACAATTGGCGAGCGGCACAAGATCGAACTTCAATTCACCGGTCACCAGATCGACCATCAGGGCAATCGGGCCGGGCTTTCGCCCTATGATGGCGCAACGCCGTGTCGCCGTATGCGCGATGACATCATGTGCGCGGAAGTCGATATCGCGACGCCACAACAGGCGCCCACCAGAATCAAATGCCATCGCTGCAAAGCGATGCGTGCCACCGGCATTGTCGCCACAAGCTGCCAGATGCGCCGGCAAAGAGCCGGCCATGTCGAGTGATTGCGCGCGGCGCTGCAGAATTCGATCAAGAGCCATCGCCGTCCAGCTCATTGAAGCCGAGCGTCACACCAATGGCCGGCGGCACTTGCTGGCGCAGCAAATCACGCAAATGATTGACCTTCACCAGCAGCGCCGTAACAGGTTTTCGTAGATCCTGATGGGCTACGGCCTCGGCCAGGTCAGGTCCGGCAGCCCGTGCCGCATCGATGGAATCGTCGAACGCCTTGGCAAGCTGTTCCTTGAGTGCCGCCTTATCGGCTGGCAACAGATTGGCAAAGCCACCATCCGCCAGAACAGATGTCTTGGCCGTTTCGAGATTAAGCGCGATGTTGCGCAGTGATCGACCCGAGCGCCATTGCTCGGCCGCCTTGGGCTTGGCATTCGCAGCGTCGGCACCACCCAATGGCACACCGATTTTCTGTTCAGCAACAATCTGCGTGATGGTCAGCAGGTTCGTGTAGGCCTGCGCGGTACCCTCGGCTGGATTGGCCGCAAAAATGTTGGCGGCCGTGGCGGGGTCGTTCAAATTCTTCGCCCAGATACCTTGTGCCTCAACGGCAATCGCATGCAAATTGGCAGCAATTGAAGACACGATGGCGCGGCGACGTTCTGATTTCTCCCCGGCCAACAGGTCCTTTACCTCATGGCCGTAGAGGATGCGCTCGAGAACCGGCAATCCTTGGACGGCAACACTGGCACCCGCCAACTCCTTAGGTGCGAGGCCTTCTTGCCCGTGCCCGCCGAGCAAGGCATTGATCTGCTTCTCGACGATATTGCGACGTTCGGGCCAATAGGCGAAGCGTTCCGCCCGCTGCTCCTGAGCCAAGGCACCGATGCGGAATTGCTGGACCGAAGCCCAGGCGTCCGCAACGTCGTTGAAGCCCGCCTTGAGCGGTTCGATGCCTGCTGCATCGGCCTTGGCCGCAAAGGATGACGCCGTTTTGGCAAAGCTTGCCGTGGCTGAAACCAGTCGATCGAACGCCGGGAGTACGATCTTGTGCCCGAAAGCGGCATTGAAGGTGGCAAAGTCAGGACCAGCCGCATGCGCCGGTCTGGCCATAGCCGGCACCATGCCGGCCGCAATCATGGCAGCGAGCGCTTCCCGACGGTTGACGGTGATAAGCGGATTGTTCCGTTTTGATGGCTTGCTCATCAGATACCTTCAGAGGCTGGAAAGATAGGATATCAGGTCACGCCGTTCGTCCGCAGACAAGGCCGCGACGTGGTCGCGTGCGGCCAGGGCTTCACCGCCATGCCACAGGATCGCCTCCAGCAAATTGCGCGCGCGGCCATCATGCAGGAAAGCCCCCTGCCCTTCATGATCGAGTGCCCAACGCAATCCCCAAAGCGGTGCGGTGCGCCATTCGCGCCCACCTGCAGCCCCTTCGGGCAGGTCTTCCGCCAGCCCGTCCCCCATATCGTGCAGAAGCAGGTCTGTAAAAGGTGCAATGTGGCGCATCTTCCCACTCGCTTTCGGCCATTCGACGTCGTAGCCCGGCCGATGACAGCCAAGACAACCGGCCGCCCCAAAAATATCGCGACCTCGATCTATTGCTGCCCGATCAACATGCTGCTTCGGTCCCGGTGGCAGGACAGCCTCGGCGACGAAGCGATCGAGAACTTTGACCAGTGTCGACGTCACTTCCAGGTTTTCGAATTGGGGCGACGCACCGCTTGGGGCAGAGAGGCAAAGCTTCTGCAAGGGGGTGCATTCGCCATAGGCACTGGGGAACAACGGTGTCGACAATCCCATATCTGCCATGAAGGCGTGGGAATTCTGTGCTTCTAGGCTCGGCTGGACGGCCTTCCAACCGAATCTGCCGAGCGTTTTCCGGTCGCTATCCAGCCAAGCCGGTCTGCCGGAAATGCCGTCTCCATCCTGATCATCCGGATCGGCAGCCGAAACAATCTCCTCGGTCGGAATGGCGTCAAGCGGACCCATGCCATGCAGGACCGGCGCCAAGCGCAATCCAGTAACGCTATCGCGGGCGAGCGGCCCCTCGGCAAGGTTCTTCAACGTCGTGACCGGACGCCGCAGCAGAATGATTGTGCCGTCGCCAAGCTTGGTCTCGGCCGTCGCCCAATCCAGCGCGAACGCACCCTCCGGCGGGACACCGCGTGCAGCTTCGGTCTGCAACTGATGACCGTAAAGTGGATCGGCGGCGCCATCTGCCTTGGCACCGAGGCGCAGCAGGAGCGAGGGGCTCGGCGATCCATCTTTGTTGAAAAGCATGCCTTTGCCGCCGCCCGGATGGCAGGCTGCGCATGAGCGGGCGTTGAACAGGGGGCCAAGGCCGTCGGCCGCCTCTGTCGACGATGGTGCAGAAACCCAGATCCGTTCGAAGATGGATTGGCCGATAACATTCTCCATGCGTGCCAGGGAGTCGGACTCGCCCAACGCCGGATCTCGGATCACCTTGACCACATGCTTGGGTTTGTCCGTCTCTTCGGACCAGCCAGGCAATGTCGCCCCCATCACGCAGACCAATGCTGTGAAAACGTAAAGCAGTGTCCGACTAGACGACACGGAAAATTCCCATCATGCCGGTGTCCTGGTGTTCAATAATGTGACAGTGAATCATCCAGTCGCCCGGATTGTCCGCCACGAACGCGATCTTCACACGTTCTTTGGGCGCCACGATCGTCGTATCGGCAAAATGCGGAATAATGTCGCCTTTGTTTGAAGAGAGTACCTTGAAGGTATGACCGTGCAAATGGATGGGATGAATGTGCGGCGTCTGGTTGATGAGTTCCATCACATAAGTGCGCCCGCGTTGGAACGTAAAGAGCGGCGGCGGCAGAACTTCATGGGACTGGCTGGGCCAAGGCTGACCGTTGAGCGCCCAGAAGGTCTTCGGCGCCAAGCATAGAGCGTCGGCATAGCGCAGGACCGACCCGTCGGGAAGAACAAGATCGGGCGGCAAGTCGGCAGGCGCCGAACTGGCGCTGAGGCGCAGTTGAACAGTTTCCGCACCTTCGAGGTCAGGCTCGGGAATGGATGATGGCAGAAGTTCCGCCGGCATGAAGTCGGGACGGTTGAGCGGCTCACCACTTGCCTCGATCTCGGCCATCACAATAGGTTGCGGCGCGTAATAGTTCACCAGTTGCAAGCGGTCGCCGGGCTTCATCGGCGCGCGCAAGGTGAGGTCGGCACGCATCGCCGGACCCATGCGCCAGGATTTCAGTTTTTGCGGCGACAGCGGATTCCCATCGGTCGCGATGACCCATGCATCAGTGCCGATCACGCCGAGATCGACGACGCGCGACATATCGAGATTGAGAAACCGCACGCGTATGTCGCCATTGGCCGGAACTTTGAAGACCGGCCGGACTTCATCGTTGATGGTCCGGAAATCACCGAATGTGCCGGCCTTGCTGGCCCCGGCATCGGTCAGCATCGGCGTGTACCGGCCATTCTTGTCCACCCGCCAGTCGCGGTAGGCACATACCAGATCGGCGTCGTGGGGCCTTGCCTCGTCACCTTCGACAATGAGGACGCCGGCCAAGCCATGACCGAGCTGTTCGATCGTGTTGCAATGTGGGTGAAAAAAGAACGTACCGGTATCCGGCGGCTGAAACCGATAGGTGAATTCTTCGCCAGGCTGAACCGGCGGCTGTGTGAGATAGGGCACCCCGTCCATCGCATTGGGGACGCGGATGCCATGCCAATGGATTGTCGTATGCTCCTTGAGGCGGTTGGCGAGGGTTGCCTCGAGCCACTCCCCTTTCCTGACGCGCAGCAAAGACGGCCCATCCGTATAGGAGAGCGTTGGTGTCACCGGCGCCGGCGCGGGAACGAGCTGCCGCGTTCGCAATTTGGCAACCAGTTCCTCTCGGTGCACCTGAGCATCCGCCGGCATCGCCGGGGCTTGCGGGTATGATTGCGTGCGCCCGTCGCCCAGGGCGCGCCATGCCGCCAAGGCCGTACCTGCAAGAACAACGCCGCCGAGCGAGGTAATCGCTCGGCGGCGAGATATCGACATGAACAGAGGCTGTTTTGCCATCGCGCCAATCCGTGCGCGACCGTCCCACTGAAGGGAAAGTAAGGGACGATCGATACCCTATTACTGGCCCACGGCTGAGGGATTGTCGAGACTGTCGGACCCTTCGACCGAGATCTTGAGACCAAGTGCCGCAACCGCCGCTTCGACAGCATGCGCCTGGGCGACCAGGGTGGTCACGACATTGTCGATGATCTTGTTGCCCTCGGCATTATCGGCCCCGATCATCTGGTCGTAGGCTTCCTTGCCGCTGTCCGCCCGGTCCTTCATGGCCTGCATCGCCTTGGTGGCATCCGCCATCGCGCCGAGGACGCGGTCGTTCACCTTGGAATCCTTGGCGGCGACCAGATCCTTCACGCTGGGTCCGTTGACGACGCTGCCGTCCTCCCGCGTGTAGGTGGCATTGTAGATGTCGACCATGCCGGCCTGATCGTAATAGTGCGAGTTATGGGTATTGTCGCTGAAGCAATCATGCTCCTCTTCCGGATCATGCAGCATGAGCCCCAACTTGGTGCGCTCACCTGCAAGCTCGCCATATGAGAGGCTGCCGAGGCCGGTCAGAATGCCGGCGATGCCTTCCTTCGGATCGCCAGCGAGCAGCCGCTTGCGCGCTGCGCCATCAGCGGTCCAGATCGATTCCATCTGCTTCAAATCATCGATCAGAAGATCGGCAGCTGCCTTGAGGTAGGCGGCGCGACGGTCACAATTACCGTTGCTGCAATTCTTGGTGTCGTAATCCGTGGCCGGGCGATTGCCGGCGCCGGGACCGGTGCCATTGAGATCTTGCCCCCAGAGCAGAAACTCGATCGCGTGATAGCCGATCGCGACATTGGCCTCGTTTTCGCCAACCTCCTGCAGCGACTGCAGCAACTTCTTGTCGATGGTCGTGGCATCGACCTTGTCGGCACCGATCTGCAGTTCCTTATGGGCAATGACATTCAGCGTATAGAAGGGATTGCTGTCAGAGGCGTCGCCATAGGACGAGGCGTCGACATAGTCGATGAGACCTTCATCAAGCGGCCAGGCATTCACAAGACCTTCGAGATCGTCGACCTCCGGATTGCCGAAGCGGAAGCCCTCGGTCCGCATATAGGCCGGTCGCGATGCAATCCAGGCCTCCCGCGCCGTCTTCAAATTGGCATCCGTCGGTTCGGCGATGAGCTTGTCCACAGCCTGCTGCAGCTTGCCTGCCGATTGGATGGCATCGCCATACATGGCCGCGGCGATGTCGGCGTAAGTCGTGAGGACTGCCTTCTCGTCCGGTCCCGCCGCGACGGCGCTTTGCGCCAACAAGAGACCCATCGTGCCCAGTGCCGTGTTGGCCAGCAATTTCAAAGCCTTGCTCATCTGCCCCTCTATTGAATGCGAATGGAAATGCGATGCATGCGCAAGTTCTTAGCCCAAGCGACCGCTATTTGCAACTCATTCGCATTTACAGAAACTTAGGTGTGTCGCCGGCGCCGATGGACCTCAGGCGGCCTTGGCTTCCTTGGCCTGCAGGCTGGTCATCCGTTCGATCTCGCCCCAGGAGGTGCGCACGGTGCTGTCCGCCTCAGCACTGCTCTCCTTGCGCATGTACTCGCGCAATCCCCGGTGGAAGGCACGGATGTGACGATCCACCTCCAGCTTATGCCGGCGCAGGAAGTCACGACGGAACAAGATCCGCTTGATCAGATCGAGCGACATTTCCTCGTCAGCCACCGAACTGACAATGGCAAAGGCGGCACTGACCAAGGCAAAGCGTTGTGCCGTTTCATTCTGCATTTCATAGAGCGCATCGAGATTGAACGCCTCCTGCTTGCGCTCCTTCTCGGAGATGAGCTCGGTCTCGGCCCCACCCGATACATGATGCAGGCGTTCGTTGTACTCGAACTCCAAGGCCATGACGGCCTGTTCGGCGCGCTTGACCTCCTCGTAAGCGAGGTCGAGCTCAGCCTTGGCTTCCTCAATCAGATGGTGTCGCCTGATGGCCAAAGAGAATCGCTCCCATCTCCGCCCGAAACGGGGCGGCATCGATGGCAGCATGCAACAAGCCTGTTAAGTTGCGGTTAAATGCTGGGCCGACCCATTGGGACAGGATCAATATCCTTTTTGCACGTCGACCTGGTTCAAAAGGGGACGTCCGGTCATGGCCCGGCGGTAGTTTTCAAGAATATCGTCCGCACCTGTCCCAGCACGGGTAATGGCGGCGACGTGGGGCGTGATCGTCACCTTGGGATGGCGCCAGAACGGATGCTCTGACGGCAATGGTTCTTCGCGAAAAACATCGAGGATGGCGCGACGAATGCGCCCGCTCTCCAACGCCGCCAGGAGATCGGCCTCGTTGAGCTGAGCGCCCCGGCCGACATTGATGAGCACAGAACCATCGGGCAGATGATCGAACAGGCTTCTGCCGAGGATGTTCTCAGTCTCGGCGGTCAAGGGCAGGATGCAGATCAGGATGTCGAGACCATTGAGGAAAGCCGGCAATGATTCGGCACCGGCAAAGAGGGTCACACCACGAGGCGCCTCCTTTGCGGAGCGGCTCCAGCCGCGCAACGAGAAGCCGAGGCCGGAGAGCTTTTCGGCAATGTCGGTTCCCAGCGTTCCGAGCCCCAGGATGCCGACCCGGCAATCGCCGGCTAGGCGCGGCATCGTCTCCAACCAGCGCCCATCCCGCTGTGCTGCTCGCAGATCCGGCCCGCGGCGCCATTCATCGAGGACCTGATAGACGACGAATTCGGTCATGCTGCCGGTAAGGCCACGATCAACCATGCGCGCGATCGGCACGCCGGACGGGAGACCAGGCGATCGCAGCAGGTGGTTGACCCCGGCCCAGGTCGACTGGATCGCCCTTAGCTTCGGGAATATCGACAGATCGCCGGGCGACCTGCCGCCGACGACAACGAAATCGATCGTCGCGGGATCACCCCAGTCCGGCCAGAAGCGAATCTCCAGCGACGGGTCGAGTGCGCGGAGCGAATCCGTCCATTGCGCCGCCTCTTCAGCCTCTGCCGCATAGAGAATGGTCATTCTGTCCCCAATCCACCCAATTACTGCGCTTGACGAAGGTCCTGCCAACTTGGCATGACCGGATGCATAGCAGCCAAAGGGAACCGCGAATGTCAACCACCGCCGAGAAGACCAAGGGAAGCTCACGCGACAAGGTTATGGATTGGGAGCCCGGCCAATTGCCGAAGGTCGATTACGGCGAGGGCTGCTACATTGTCGACACCAATGGGAAGCGCTATCTGGACGGGTCGGCTGGACCAGCTGTCTACGCCCTCGGCCACGCCAACAAGGAAGTGAACGAGGCGATCAAGGCGCAGCTCGACCGTATTGCCCACGGCTACCGATATACCTTCACCAGTGATCCCCTTGAGGAATTGACGGCGATCGTGGCGGAGCGGTGCGGCGGTGGCCTCCGCAACATGACCTTCAACACCAGCGGATCGGAAGCAATCGAATCCGCGCTCAAGATCGCCCTGCAGTACCAGACCGCGATCGGACAGCAGAGCCGCCGCCTCTTCATCAGCCGCGAGCGTTCCTGGCACGGCAACACGATGGGTGCTACGTCGATCTCCGGCTTTGCGGCACGCCGCGCGGCCTTTGAAGGCGCACTGATGCCCTCGAACCTGCTCTCGCCCGCCAACGTCTATCGCCCGCCGGCCGGGTATCTGGCGCAAAGCGGTGGCAAGATCGACCCCGTTGAGGTCGGGCGCTATTGCGCGCAGGAGCTTGAGGACAAGATCCTGGAACTGGGCGCGGAACGTGTGGCCGCCTTTGTCTTCGAACCGGTGGTAGGTGCCGCCGGTGGCTGCGTTCCGGCACCTCCGGGTTATGCCAAGCTGGTGCGCGCGATCTGCGATAAATACGGCGTCCTCATGATCGCCGATGAAGTCATGTGCGGATCTGGCCGTACCGGCACCTGGCGGGCACTGGCCCATGATGGCGTTGAACCGGACATCATGACGGTCGCCAAGGGATTGGCGGCGGGTTATGTGCCGCTGGGCGGCACCATCTACCATGACCGGCTGAAGGGACCGATGTTCGCCAAGGATGGCGGGCTTCTCACCGGCCACACCTTCACCGGTCATACGCTGGCCTGCGCCGCCGGCGTCGCCGTTCAGCGCATCATCACCCGCGAGCGCCTCGTCGAGAAGGTGCACGACGACGGAATCTATTTCGAGCAGTTGCTGCGCACGGCCTTTGCCGATCACCCGCATGTCGGCGATGTGCGGGGCCGGGGATTTTTCTGGGCCATCGAAATGGTGGCCGATCGTGCGAGCAAGCAGCCCTTCGACCCGGCCCTTGCCGTCTATCAGCGCCTGCGGGACCGCTGCTTCGCCAACGGCCTCATCTGCTATCCGGTCGGCGGCAATGTCGACGGCAAGGCAGGCGATATTGCGATCATGTCACCGCCCTATATCGCAACTCGGGCAGAGCTCGGGACCATTGTCGAGGTGATCAAGGAAAGCTTGGACCAGGTTCTCGAGGACATTCTTTGAGGGGCGAAGCCGGATTCCCCGAATTCCCGCACACTATGGTGAAAGCGAGGTCATCCTTTTTCAAGGAATTGCCTGCTATAGTTGCCTTGTAGCGGGGAACGGACAGTTCCGGAACCTGCTGACGTAATTCCACAGACCATCTCGACCCCCTTGTAGCGACTAGGCCGGCATATCCTTATGCCGGCCTTTCCTTTTCCGGCAAAAGCGCTCAGGCTGAAGGGGATGCAAGCCGAACAAACTCAGCCCCTCGCCAGCATCCGCCTCGCCCGCACCGAGGATGCGACCGGTATTGCGCAGATTCATGTCGAGAGTTGGCGCGATGCCTATGCGGGGCTGCTGCCGGACAAGCATCTCGCCCGATTGGATCCCCAAAGACATACTGTTGCCTGGACCCGCTCCCTATCCAGATCGGAGGATCGACGCCATACGCTCGTGGCGCTGGTCGAGGATGCCGTGGTCGGTTTTGCAACCTTCGGCCCGGCACGAGACGGCAGGCCAGGCGGTGAAGGCGAAATCTATATGCTCTATGTCGACACAGATTGGCGCGAACTCGGCATCGGTCGGCAGCTGGTGCAAGCGGCCTTCGTGGCATTGTGGGAGACCGGCAGCAAGCAGGCCAGCATCTGGTGCCTGGAAGACAATCACGCCGCCACAGGCTTCTACCGGCGGCTGGGCGGCGAGCGCATCCCTGCACCGCGCCAAGAAAGCGTCGGCGGTGCCTCTTTAAATGTCATTGGATATTCGTGGCCGCTCTTCCACTAATAGCAGACAGACGGCTGAGAGGATCTTCTCTTCTTAAAGAAGATGGTGGGCGATGACGGACTCGAACCGCCGACATTCTCGGTGTAAACGAGACGCTCTACCAACTGAGCTAATCGCCCGCCGACGGCAGACTCTCTAAGAGAGTCTGCTGCGACATTCGGAATCTTAATTCAGCGCGTCCTTGAGGCCCTTGCCGGCCTTGAACTTCGGCTGCTTGGACGCGGGAATCTGAATCTCCTCGCCCGTACGCGGGTTGCGGCCCACACTGGCCTCGCGCTTGGCGACGTGGAAGTTGCCGAAACCCACAAGACGAACTTCCTGCTCGGCCTTCAACGAACGCGTGATGGCATCGAATACGGAATCAACGGCCTTGGCGGCATCGGCCTTCGAGAGGCCGGTGTCTTGCGAGACTTCGGCGATGAGATCGTTCTTATTCACGGATAACCCCTTTTTCTTATCGGATCGCTGGAGCCCTGCTCGCCCATCCCCGCAAGAAGGCGCGCGGATATTAGAACCGGGTCGGTCCAAAAATCAATCGCGGTACCCAGGGTTTTTCACCTGAGCACCGCGATTTAATTGAGATAAATCCGCGTCAGATCAATGGGTCACAATGCCGCCGACATCGTCCTCGCCGTCGCTCTTGACGGGCCGGTCGACATCAGCCGGCTCAACCCATTCGATCGGCGTCAGCGGATTGACGAGCGCATGCTTCAGCACTTCGTCGACCGCCTGAACCGGAATGATGTTGAGACCCTTCTTCACATTCTCCGGAATATCGGCGAGATCCTTTTCATTCTCATGCGGGATCAGCGCCGTCTTGATGCCAGCTCTGAGAGCCGCCAGCAGCTTCTCCTTCAATCCGCCGATCGGCAGCACGCGACCGCGCAGCGTCACTTCGCCGGTCATCGCCACATCGCGGCGCACCGGGTTGCCGGTGAGAACCGAGACAATGGTAGTAACCATCGCGATGCCGGCCGACGGACCATCCTTCGGCGTCGCACCTTCCGGCACGTGCACGTGGATATCTTTGCGGTTGAAGATCGTCGGCTTAATACCGAACTCGGTCGCCCGCGACTTCACAAAAGATTCGGCAGCCTGCACCGATTCCTTCATCACATCGCCAAGCTTGCCGGTCGCGATCACGCGGCCCTTGCCAGGCACCGTCACCGCTTCAATCGTCAGAATCTCACCGCCAACTTCGGTCCAGGCAAGGCCGGTCGTCACACCGACCATGTCGGTGGATTCTGCTTCACCATAGCGGAACTTGCGCACCCCCGCATACTTGCCGAGATTGCGACGGCTGATCGAGACCTTCTTGAGATCTTTCATCAAGATCTCTTTGATCGACTTGCGTGCGAGATTGGCGATCTCGCGTTCCAGACTGCGGACGCCGGCCTCGCGCGTGTAATAACGCACCAGATCGCGGATGGCGTCTTCCGACAAAATCCACTCGCCCTTCTTCAGACCGTGATCCTTGACTTGCTTCGGCACCAAGTGGCGAATGGCGATCTCGACCTTCTCATCCTCGGTGTAACCGGGGATGCGGATGATCTCCATGCGATCCAAGAGCGGCTGCGCCATACGCAGGCTGTTGGCCGTGGTGATGAACATGACATCCGACAGGTCGTAATCGACCTCGAGATAGTGGTCGTTGAAGTTCACGTTCTGCTCGGGATCGAGTACCTCAAGCAATGCCGCCGACGGATCACCCCGATAGTCGGAGCCCATCTTATCGATCTCGTCCAAAAGGAAGAGCGGGTTCGAGGATTTCGCCTTCTTCATCGCCTGGATGATCTTGCCCGGCATCGAGCCGATATAGGTCCGGCGGTGACCGCGAATCTCGGCCTCATCACGCACGCCGCCAAGGCTGATGCGTGAGAAGGTACGGCCTGTCGCCCGCGCGATCGATTTGCCGAGCGAGGTCTTGCCGACGCCCGGAGGACCGACGAGGCACAGGATCGGCCCCTTGATCTTCTTCTGGCGTTGCTGAACGGCCAAATATTCGAGGATGCGCTCTTTGACCTTCTCGAGCCCGTAATGGTCTTCGTTGAGGACCTTCTCCGCGAGCTTGATGTCACGCTTCACCTTGGTCGGCTTGCTCCAAGGAATCGACAACAGCCAATCCAGATAGTTGCGCACAACCGTCGCTTCGGCCGACATCGGGCTCATGGTCCGAAGCTTCTTCACCTCGGCCATCGCCTTTTCAGCGGCTTCCTTGGTGAACTTGGTCTTCTTGATGCGATCTTCGAGTTCGGCCACCTCGTCGCGGCCCTCCTCGCCCTCGCCGAGTTCTTTCTGAATGGCCTTCATCTGCTCATTCAAATAGTACTCGCGCTGAGTCTTCTCCATCTGGCGCTTCACGCGGCTGCGGATGCGCTTCTCCACCTGGAGTACGCCGATCTCACCTTCCATGAAGGCGTAGACCTTCTCCAGCCGCTCTGCGACCGTCTCGCATTCCAGGATCTCCTGCTTTTCAGGGATCTTGAGCGCAAGATGCGAGGCAACCGTATCAGCAAGCTTCGCCGGGTCCTCGATCTGATTGATCGAGACCAGAACCTCGGGCGGGATCTTTTTGTTGAGCTTGATGTACTGCTCGAACTGGGAGACGACCGAGCGCGCCAGCGCCTCAATCTCTTTCCCTTCGGTATGCGGGTCCACGATCAACGCCGCCTCGGCCACGAAGAATGCGTCGTGATCGACGAACTTCGTAATGCGGGCACGCTGGCCGCCTTCGACCAGCACCTTCACGGTGCCGTCCGGCAGCTTCAGGAGTTGAAGTACAGTCCCTACCGTACCGACCTCATAGATGTCGCCAGCCCCGGGGTCATCCTGGGCAGCGTTCTTTTGAGTGGCTAGGAGGATCTGCTTGTCCTCCTTCATCACGTCCTCAAGGGCGCGAACCGATTTCTCGCGGCCGACGAAGAGCGGCACGATCATGTGGGGGAACACCACAATGTCGCGCAAAGGCAGGACCGGGTAATTTTGTGTTTTGGGCAAGCTGTCGGACATGATGATTCTTAGCGCCTTTTCTCGATAGCGGCAGACTATCCCTGGGACCTACGGCTCGCAACCTTGAGCCGTTAGCCTCGCTCATTCGGACCCACGATCTTTTGGCGCGTCGGGCTGATCCGAACTCTCGGGATGGTACCGTCAGTCCGTTAACAATTTGGTCAATCGTTAACGCGCATTCAAGGGGGCTGTTGCAGACCCCTGATTGTCGCCAACGAATAACCATAAGCAAGTATTGGGCCCAAATGACCCGGCGATCAGAAAGCATTGATCGAGCCGGCTCGGAAAAATATTTACATTCAATGGATAGAGCAAAATATCTACTAGCCGAGATTAATTGGATTCAGGCAAATTTGCTGGCGCCGGACTGCCATAGAGCTGGCGCGCCCGCGCCTCAAAGGCGGCGACCATGCGCTTTACTGCCTCGTGAAAGAGCACGCCGATCAATTTCTGCAGCATGACCGACTTGAACTCGAACTCCAGATAAAACGCGATTCGGCACTGATTGGGCCCAATATCGACGAAGGTCCAATGGTTCTTCAAATAGCGGAACGGCCCATCAACAAACTCGACGTCGATCCGCTTCTCTTCCCGCTTGAGCCACACCTTGCTCGTGAACTTCTCGCGCACCATTTTGAAGCCGATCATCAGATCGGCGAGGACCATGTCCGGACGCGCCTCGCGAATCCTGGCACCCGTGCACCAAGGCAGGAATTCGGGATATTTGCCCACATCCGCGACTAGGTCGAAGACCTCGTCTGCGCGGTAGGGAAAAATACGCTCTTCAGTATGGATACGCGCCGTCATGCGGGATCGATATCAGATTGCGGCGGCCAATTGTGCCTCGCGCGCGGCGCGGAGTTGCGCGAAATCCTCGCCCGCATGATGCGACGAACGCGTGAGCGGTGAGGACGCCATCAACAGGAATCCTTTCCCCAGCCCCATGCGCTTCATCTGCCCAAACTCTGTCGGGGTCACGAATCGATCGACATGATGATGCTTGCGTGTCGGTTGCAGGTACTGGCCGATAGTCATGAAATCGACCTCGGCGGCACGCAAATCGTCCATCACTTGGCCAACTTCGTCGAGCGTTTCTCCAAGGCCGACCATGATACCGGATTTAGTGAAGAGCGACGGGTTGATCTCCTTGGCGCGGTTAAGAAGGCGCAGCGAGTTGTAATAACGCGCACCCGGCCGGACATTGCGATAGAGCCGCGGCACGGTCTCGAGATTGTGATTGAAAACGTCGGGTGCTGCATTGGCGACGATCTCGATCGAGCCAGGCTTGCGCAGGAAATCCGGGGTCAGTACCTCGATCGTCGTCGTGGGTGTCAGCGCGCGGATACGCTGGATGGTTTCAGCGAAATGTGCGGCGCCGCCATCCTCGAGGTCATCGCGGTCGACCGAGGTGATGACGATGTGCTTCAAGCCCAGGGTCGCGCAGGCCTCGGCGACATGTCCCGGTTCATGCGGGTCGAGCTTGTCGGGACGCCCCGTCGCCACATTGCAGAAGGCGCAGGCCCGGGTGCAGACGGACCCCAAGATCATCACGGTCGCATGTTTCTGCGACCAGCATTCGCCGATATTCGGGCAAGCCGCCTCTTCGCACACCGTGTTGAGGCCAAGCTTGCGCATGAGCCCCCGGGTGTTGTTGTACTCCTCGCCACCCGGCGCTTTGACACGAATCCAGTCAGGCTTGCGCTGAACGGGCGTATCCGGCCGTTTGGCTTTCTCGGGGTGGCGAATCTCTGGCGTCGTGCTCAAGGGGCAATTCCTTCGTGACTCAGATATGGATCGCCCGGCCGTAGGCCGCAAGGACGCTTTCATGCATCATTTCCGACAGGGTCGGATGCGGGAAGACCGTGTGCATGAGTTCGGCTTCGGTCGTTTCCAACGTCCGGGCGACAGTGTAGCCCTGAATGAGCTCGGTCACCTCGGCGCCGATCATGTGGGCGCCCAGCAGTTCGCCGGTCTTGGCATCGAACACGGTCTTCACCAGGCCTTCCGGCTCGCCCAACGCGATAGCCTTGCCGTTGCCGATAAACGGGAAGCGTCCGATCTTCACCTCATGGCCCTTGTCCTTGGCCGCCTGCTCGGTGAGGCCGACCGAGGCCACCTGCGGCATGCAATAAGTGCAGCCCGGGATATTCTTCGTATCGAGCGGATGGACGCCTTTGACACCGGCGATCTTCTCGACGCAGATGACGCCTTCATGGCTGGCCTTGTGGGCAAGCCAGGGAGCACCGGTCAGATCGCCAATGGCGTAGACGCCGGGTTCGCCGGTCGCCCCGTAGCCATCGGTGATGATGTGGGTCTTCTCGACCTTCACTTTGGTGCCTTCGAGACCGAGATTCTCGACATTGCCGACGATGCCGACGGCGAGAATGACGCGGTCGAAGGTCTGGTCTTCGGTCTTACCACCCGCTTCGATGGTCGCCGTCACATTGTCGGCGCCCTTCTTGAAGGCCTTCACATTGGCGCCGGTGATGATCTTCATGCCCTGCTTCTCAAATGACTTCTGCGCGAACGCCGAAATCTCGGCATCCTCGACGGGGAGGATGCGCGGCATCACTTCGACCACCGTCACCTTGGCGCCGAGATTGTGATAGAAGCTGGCGAATTCGATTCCGATGGCGCCCGAGCCGACGACCAGCAGCGACTTCGGCATCACCGTCGGAACCATCGCTTCCTTATAGGTCCAGATCAGCTTGCCGTCTGGCTCAAGGCCTGGGAAGACACGCGCGCGCGCGCCAGTCGCGAGAATGACGTTCTTGGCCGTGAGGTCGGCAACCGGCTTGCCGTCCTTCTCGACCTTCACCTTGCCGGTGCCGTTCAGCTTTCCCAATCCGTCGAAGACCGTGACCTTGTTCTTCTTCAAGAGGTGCTTTACGCCGTTCGACAACTGGCTTGCGACCTTCCGCGAGCGATCGACGATCTTTGCGAGATCAAAGGTCACGTTGCTGGCCGAGAATCCGTAGGCATCGGCGTGTTTGAGGAGATGCCCGACCTCAGCCGAACGGAGCAAGGCCTTGGTCGGGATGCAGCCCCAATTGAGGCAGATGCCACCCAGATGCTCCCGTTCGACCACGGCCGTCTTGAGGCCGAGCTGGGCCGCTCGGATCGCCGCCACATAACCACCCGGGCCACCACCAATCACGACGAGATCGAACGATGTATCGGTCATTGCGAACTTCCCTCTATTGGGCCGGCAATTCGTTGATGCAGGCAAGCTCTGCTGCATCGGTCTGTTCTTCAGTGACGCCGCTGGGCCGGATCTTCCCGTCGACCGCATAGGCGTCGATGATGCGATTGACGGCGCAGGCGCAGACACTTTCTGCCTGCTGGGTTGTCAGCGCTGTGATCTGCTTGGCCGTTTTCAATACTTCCGGCAGCCGCACCTTGCATCCGAATGTCATCGCTTCGGCCTGCTTGGCCCGTGCTTCCGGGGTCGAAACATCAATCTCCCGCTGCATCGCCCAGACGAATACGATGGCGGTCAGGACAATCACCGCAACAATGGCGATCAAGAGATAGCGGGCGAAAATCTTCACCGGTCGCTCACTTGCCCTGACATTTTGCAAAAAGCGGCTTCATCTTCGAAGCAGCCGGTTCGGCCTCAGGATTGTTGGCAAAGGCGATAATCTCGCCCGCATCCAGATAGCTCACCACCGACTGCGACGTGCATGCGCAGTAGTTATCAATACTCTGCTGCAGGTTCCCCTGATCGAGCCGCTTGCCCTGCGAGCGCGCCTGCGTCTCCAGCGCGCTTTGGCATTGCTTGGCAAAATAGTCGAAGAACTGCTTCTCCAGCGGTTCGCGCAACTCATCCGCGACGGCAACGCGGCCAACGGACACAGCAAGCAGAATGGTCAACAGGCAGGAACGCATCATCACACCAGCATACCCAGCGGCTGTTCGATGAGGCGCTTGAAGGCCGCCAGGAACTCGGCGCCGATGGCGCCGTCGACCGCACGGTGATCGACAGACAAGGTGCAACTCATCACATTGCCGACGGTGAGTTGTCCATTCTTGACGATGGCTCGTTCTTCGCCTGCGCCGACTGCCAGAATACAGGCCTGCGGCGGATTGATCACGGCACTGAAATTCTTGATCCCAAACATGCCGAGATTGGAGACCGAAAAGCTGCCACCCGTATATTCCTCGGGCTTCAGCTTGCCCTGCTTGGCGCGACCGGCCAGTTCCTTCATCTCGTTGGAGAGTTCGGTTATCCGCTTGCGATCGGCGTGACGAAGGATCGGCGTAATCAGCCCGCCGGGAATGGCAACCGCCACTGAAATATCGGCGGATTTGTACATCTTAATGCCATCGTCCGACCAGGACGCATTGGCGGCCGGCACTTGCATCAGCGCCACAGCCGATGCCTTCACAACGAAATCGTTCACGGAAACCTTGTAGGCACCGGGACCGTCCTTGGGGGAAGCTGCGTTCACCTCTTCCCGCAGCTTCAAGAGCCTGTCGATCTCGCAATCCACGGTCAGATAGAAATGCGGCACGAACTGCTTCGATTCCTGCAAGCGACGCGCAATCGTTTTTCGCATTGAGGTGTGCGGCACAAGGTCGAAGTCCGGCTCGCCGAACTGGGCGGCGCTGGAAACCGTCGGCGCAACACTCGGCGCCTTGCCGGCGGCAGCGGCGGCCGATGCCGGCTTTGCGGCGCCCTTCGGTGCGCCTTCAAGATCGGCCCTGACGATGCGGCCATTGGGACCACTGCCCCTGATCGCTGAAAGATCGATCCCCTGCTGTTCGGCGATGCGACGGGCAAGCGGGCTGGCGACAATGCGACCGGCACTGCTATTGCTCGGCGTGGCGGTGGGTTTGGGCGCAGTGGGTGCATCCACCTTGACGGCAGCAGTTGCGGGCGCCGCCGACGGAGCTGGTGCTGCCTTGGCAGGCGCCGCACTGGCAGCGCTGGCATCCTCGCCCTCTTCCGTCAGCACGGCGATCACGTCATTTACCTTGACGCCTTGCGCCCCACCGGGGACCAGAATCTTGGCAAGCGTCCCTTCGTCGACCGCCTCGACTTCCATCGTCGCCTTGTCGGTCTCAATCTCGGCCAGAATGTCCCCGGCCTTGATCGCATCGCCTTCTTTCTTGAGCCAGCGCGCGAGATTGCCCTCGGTCATCGTCGGCGACAGAGCGGGCATGAGGATGTTGATCGGCATCAGACCCTCCCTTTGTCAGCGATAACAAACGCGCTTGGCAGCTTCGACGACCCATTCGGGCTGAGGCAGGGCAAGCTTTTCGAGATTGGCTGCATAGGGCAACGGCACATCTGCTCCGTGCACGCGGGCGACCGGTGCGTCGAGATCGTCAAAGGCCAGTTCCATCATTTGCGCCGCCAATTCCGAACCGATGCCGGCGAACGGCCAGCCCTCCTCGACCGAGACAAGACGATTGGTCTTCTTGACCGACGCGACGATTGTCTCAGTGTCGAGCGGGCGAATGGTCCGGAGATCGATCACTTCGGCCTCGATCCCGTCCTTGGCCAGCAGTTCGGCGGCGGCGAGCGCCACCTGAACCATCTTCGAGAAGGCCGTAATGGTGACGTGCTTGCCGGGCCGCGCGATGCGTGCCTTGCCAATCGGCACCACGAATTCCGGATCCGTCGGAACTTCGAACGATTGTCCGTAGAGAATTTCATTCTCCAGGAAGATCACCGGATTTGGATCGCGGATGGCCGACTTCAGCAGGCCCTTGGCGTCAGCAGCCGAATAGGGCGACACGACTTTCAAACCCGGGCAATGTGCATACCAGCTCGCATAGCATTGCGAATGTTGTGCGGCCACACGAGACGCGGCGCCGTTCGGTCCGCGGAAGACGATCGGGCAACCCATCTGCCCGCCCGACATGTACAAGGTCTTCGCGGCCGAGTTGATGAGATGGTCGATCGCCTGCATGGCGAAGTTGAAGGTCATGAACTCGACGATGGGCCGAAGACCGCCAAAAGCGGCACCGACGGCAAGACCGGCGAAACCATGTTCCGTGATCGGCGTGTCGATCACGCGCTTCGGGCCGAACTCCTCGAGCAGCCCCTGGCTCACCTTGTAGGCGCCCTGATATTCGGCAACCTCTTCGCCCATCAGATAGACTTTCGGGTCCCGCCGCATTTCCTCGGCCATCGCATCCCGCAACGCTTCACGGACCGTGTGGGTCGCCGTTGCACCGGTATATTCCGGTTCGACAGGCGCCGTCGGCTTTGCCACATGCGGCGCCGACGGCGGCGCATCGCTGGCGGCAATTGCCGGCTTTGTCTCGGAGACCTGAGGCGCCTTCGCGGGCGCTGCGGCACCGGCCGCTTCGTCGTCACCGCGCAGGATGGCGATCGGTGCGTTCACCGCCACATTTTCGGTACCGGCTTCGACAAGGATGCGATCAAGCACGCCCTCGTCCACGGCTTCGACTTCCATCGTTGCCTTGTCGGTTTCGATTTCAGCCAGGATATCGCCGGCCTTTACCGCATCCCCCGGCTTCTTCATCCACTTGGCGAGTTTGCCCTCGGTCATGGTCGGCGACAGGGCAGGCATCAGAATTTCAGTCGGCATCGTCTTGTCCCTCCCCGATCACGCGTCAACCAGAACGTCGGTCCACATTTCCGACGGATCCGGTTCCGGGGAGGATTGCGCAAACTCAGTTGCGGCTGAAACGACATCTTTGATCTCGCGATCGATATTCTTAAGGCCGGCTTCGTCGATCAGCTTTTCCGCAAGCAGGCGCTCGCGCAGACGATCGATCGGGTCATGTTCCTGCCGCATCTTCGCGACTTCTTCCTTTGTTCGATATTTCGCGGGGTCCGACATGGAATGACCGCGGTAGCGATAAGTCATCATCTCGAGAATGTACGACCCTTCGCCCGATCGGGCGTGCGCAAGGGCGACAGCAGCCGCTTCCTTGACCTTGACCACATCCATGCCATCGACCTGCTGGCCGGGAATGCCGTAGGCGGCGCCGCGGTCGCAAAGCTTGAGCCCCGCAGCCGACCGCTGAACCGAGGTCCCCATCGCGTATTTGTTGTTCTCGATCACATAGACGACCGGAAGCTTCCACAGGGCCGCCATGTTGAAGCTTTCATAGACCTGGCCCTGGTTGAGCGCGCCATCGCCGAAATAGGCCATGTTGACGCCGTTATCCTCGCTGTATTTGTGTGCGAAGCCGAGGCCGGTTCCGATCGGCACCTGGGCGCCGACGATGCCGTGGCCGCCATAGAAGTTTTTCTCGCGGCTGAACATGTGCATCGAGCCGCCCTTGCCCTTCGAATAACCGCCCCGTCGTCCGGTCAACTCGGCCATGACGCCCTTCGGATCCATGCCGCAGGCCAGCATATGGCCGTGGTCACGGTACGAGGTGATGACGCTGTCCTGCTTCTCTGCCGCGGCCTGCATCCCCACCACGACGGCCTCCTGGCCGATGTAGAGATGGCAGAAGCCGCCGATCAATCCCATGCCGTAAAGCTGACCCGCTTTCTCCTCGAAGCGGCGGATCAACAACATGTCGCGATAGAATTGGATGAGTTCCTGTGGCGAGACGGAAACAGCAGCTTTGGCTGCCGGACGAGTGGCGGATTTGGCCATGAGACCCCCCTGACTGGGTTTGGCTGATTGCATTCGGCCGACCGTTGCACCGGGCGAACCGGTTTGGTCTTGGCGCAATTATCGTGCTTAACCAACCGCAAATCAACCACAAGCAACTTATTGTTATATATTACTTTTTCGAGATTAACTGAAAAACGGTTAACATTCAGATTGGAAAACCCTCACCCCAAGAGGCAAGCATGCCTACCTTAGTTGATGGTTTGGGTGGGGCTGGCAGGGTCGAGGAAGATGATAAGGTCATCGGGGTGGGCGTAGTTCAGCATCACGCGCGCCCGTTCCTCAAGCATATCGAGATCCAACGATGTGTTGGAAAGCAACGTGACGCGTTGCTCCATGGCCGCCCGATCAGCAGCAGCATTCGCAGCCTCGGAAGTTGCCACCTTCAATTCCTGATTGAGGCGCAGCCAAGCCAGAATCCCACGATCACCGTGGATCGCATGGAAAACGAAATAGGCAGACAGGCACGCCCCCAGAAGAGGCAGTGTCACCTGGCGCAGACGGCGCCTTATTTCGCGGCCGATTTCCATGCGCCTAGCGAATCACACTCCGATTCCACACGTCAACAGAAAAGAGATTCAATAAGTTAGATACCGGTTCTCTGGCGTTCGATGAACCTGCCGACCTTACCGCTTGCCTCGTTCTATGGCCGCGCGACCACCGTAGATCGCCGCATCACCGAGCCCCTCCTCAATGCGCAGAAGCTGGTTGTACTTGGCGATGCGATCCGACCGGCTGAGGGAGCCCGTTTTGATCTGAGCGCAGTTCGTTGCCACGGCCAGATCGGCAATCGTCGCATCCTCGGTTTCACCGGAGCGGTGCGACATGACGGCCCGATAGCCGGCCTTGTGGGCCATCTCGACGGCCTCGAGCGTTTCGGTCAGCGTCCCGATCTGGTTCACCTTGACCAGGATCGCATTGGCGACCCCCTTCTCGATGCCGCTCTTGAGACGCGCCGGATTGGTCACGAACAGATCGTCGCCTACCAACTGGACATTGGCGCCGATCTTGTCGGTGAGGGCCTTCCAGCCCTGCCAATCGTCCTCCGCCATGCCATCCTCGATGGTCACAATGGGATAGGCCTTCGACAGTTGCTCGTAGAAGGCCACCATGCCACTGGCGTCGAGGACCTTGCCCTCGCCTTCCAGATGGTACTTGCCGTCCTTGAAGAATTCGGTCGATGCAGCATCGAGGCCCAGCGCCACGTCGGCACCGGGCTTGAACCCGGCCTTTTCAATCGACTTCACAATAAAGGCCAATGCCTCATCGGCGCTCTTCAGGTTTGGCGCAAACCCGCCTTCATCGCCGACATTCGTGTTGTGCCCGGCAGCCTTCAACTGAGCCTTCAACGCATGAAAGATCTCGGCGCCCCAACGCAGGGCTTCCGACCCGCTGGTTGCAGCCCAGGGCAGGATCATGAACTCCTGGAAGTCGATCGGATTGTCCGCATGCGCGCCGCCGTTGATGATATTCATCATCGGCACGGGCAGGGTCCGCGCCGACGTCCCTCCCACATAGCGATAGAGTGGTAGCCCGGCATCCGCCGCAGCGGCCTTGGCAACAGCGAGGCTGACACCGAGGATCGCATTGGCGCCCAGACGGGCCTTGTTCGGGGTCCCGTCCAGCTTGATCATCAGCCGGTCGATCTTGACCTGGTCTTCGGCGTCCAACCCCGAAATGGCCTCGAAAATCTCGCCGTTCACAGCCTCAACGGCTTTCTGGACGCCCTTGCCGAGATACCGGCTTTTGTCGCCGTCGCGCAGCTCGACAGCCTCGTGGGCGCCGGTCGAGGCACCGGAAGGAACCGCGGCCCGGCCGCTGGCCCCGCTTTCCAGGATCACATCGACCTCAACCGTCGGATTGCCGCGGCTATCCAGAATTTGGCGCGCGTGCAGGTCGATAATGGCGGTCATGAATCGGCTCCCCTGGCAGAGATCGTTAAGTGTCCGGGGATTTATAGGCGCGGCGTGCCCCGCCATAAAGGAAAATTGCCGCGACGCATCAAATAGCGTCGATATCCTTCAGCGCCTTGCCGACGGGCTCATCGAGCGCTGCTTTCTCGCTCTGGGCGATCCGACGCATGAGCGGGTCAACAAGCGGCACGACCTCCTCAACCGTCTCGCCAAGCGCGATGCCGAGGTGATGACAAACATCGTGGATGGAGAAGGTGTCCAGATCGCGCGCCAGCATCCATCGGCCATTGTCGGCTCTGGCGATGAGCCGATGCGTTTTCAGCGCCTCCAACAGCCAGATGAGGCGGCCAGGATCGGCGGCCAACCGATGGACGAGCTGCTCGGTACGGACGCCGGCGCCGTGCGCCTGCGCCTTGGCAAGCTCCGCAAAGGTGCCCAAGGACAGGCTCAGCAGATCGCCCCGTCGCAGCGTTTCCCCCACCTGCCTGCGGCCCGAACGCCATTCAGGCAGGGCCGCGGCAAACTCGGCACCAATTAGGACCGTCACCCAGACCAGGTACATCCAGATAAGAAAAATTGGGACCGTCGCGAGTGCGCCATAGACCAATTGGTAGGAGCCGAAAAAATGGAGATAGAGCCCAAACCCCCGCTTCAGAATCTCGAAAAGCCCCGCAGCCAGAAGTGCGCCGAGACCCGCATCGATCAGGCGCACGGGGCGCGTCGGGATCAGCCGGTAGAACAATGTGAATCCGGCCGCTTCAAGCAGGAACGGCAATATCGCCGTCACAATCTTGAGGCCGGCAGACAGCCCGTAAATGCCACCCGAATTGGCAAGCGAGAAAACATACGTAGAAATGGATAGCGAGGCACCAAACAGCAGGGGACCCAGGGTAATGATCGCCCAATAAACCGGAAACCGATGCAGCTTTGCCCGCTGATTTGTGACACCCCAGATCTTGTCGAACGCAGTCTGGATCGTGTTCACCAGCAAGATCGCGGTGACACCAATACCGACGACGCCTGCAGCCGATGTACCACCGGCATTGTTGATGAAGGTGCCCAAGTAATCCTGCACGACACTGGCAAGATCCGGCGCCAAATTTTGAGCCAGGATGATGATCAGGTCGTCGCGCAGATCTGCAAGGGGCGGAAAGGCGGCAAACATCGCCAAGCCGATTGCCAAAAGCGGCACAATGGCAAGCAGCGAAGTGTAGCTCAAGCCGGCTGCGACCCCCATGCAACCGTCGGACTGGAAGCGGCGCCAGACATAGGGGAGAAAGCTGACAGCGGCGCCCTTGGCTCGGTTGGCGATGTTGTAAACACGATCTGCGGATGAAGGCACGTCACCCACGGTCTGTGTCGACAATTCTTCACCTGCCCTGTCCATGGCCCCGCTCACCAAGTCAATCATTCCTATCTCTATATAGCACGTCACACCGCCCATCAGGTGTGTCGATCGATATTGACCCCTCTTGCTGCTATTCTTGCCGTTCGCCAAAAATCCAGGAATATCAACCTGTTCAATTCCAAAGCAATAAATTGTTTACCCTTTAGGCGCAGCTTAAGTGCCATAGACGAAATTTAGATGGGTTTGTTCTCATGTGCCGACTGTCATCTGCTTTCGCGAAGGCCTCAGTAGCAACGATAATTTTGGCTGGATGTCTGGCGAACACTGCCCTTGCCCAGGATTCGACCACGACCACGGCCGCTCCCTCAACAAGTGCCGCAACGCCTGCAGCACAAAGCGCGACCGCGCCAGTTGAACAGGCAACTGCGAATTCGTCCCCCATACCGGCCAGCATCATCACGCGCGACATCATCGACGACATGCGCAACCGCATTGTCCAACCCGTCGCCGTCATGTCGATCGAAGCCGCGAACAAGGCCCATACAGGAATCGATCAAGCCGCTATCGACAAGATGGATGAAGCCTGGAAGACCGAAGCCAAGTCTGATGATCAGCCATTCATTGCCGAGATTCTCAGCAGCCCTCTCTCCAACTACCTCCTGTACATCCAAGCCAGCTCCGCCGGGCTGTTTACCGAGATTTTCGTCATGGACAAATTTGGTCTCAACGTGGGCCAAAGCTCCGTTACCTCGGACTATTGGCAAGGTGATGAGGCAAAGTATCAAAAGACATTCGCCGTGGGGCCGGACGCCATTTTTGTGGACGAACCAGAGTTCGACGATAAGACCAAGACTTGGCGCACTCAGGTCAACTTCACGGCCGTTGACCCGCAGTCCAAAGAACCGATCGGTGCTGTGACGGTCGAATTCAACTTGACCGAGATGCAGCGGCGTTTGCAGGGCTGATAGGAGCGTTTCGAATCATGAAATTCGCAGATCTCTCAGTTGCCAAAAAGCTCATAATCGCCTTTTCTCTGCTGGGACTTGTCATCATCATTTCGGGCACGATTTCGATCATGCTCACGGCCCGCATCGAGCGCGCCAATCGCATCAATGATGCCGCCGAGCAGCAGGCAAGCTCTATCAACGCAACGATCGCCATGGCAGCCAAGATGCAAACGGCGATCCGTGGTTTGCTCGTGACGGGAAGCTCAGAATACTCGCGCAGCTACCAGGACCTCAGCAGCCAATTCGATGGATTGCTGCAAGAAGCCGTCAGTGCCGCTGCCGGCGACGAGGGCCTCTTGAAGCCGCTTGCAGCCATCGGTGACGCCGTCAAGTCGTGGCGTGACGGCCCCGTCGCCAGACAACTGAAGCTCATGCGTCATCCCGCGACTGTCAATGAGGCGCGCGCGATCGAAGTCACGGGCGCTGGTGAAGAACTTACTGACAAACTGGAAGCGGCCGGGGCTCAAGTTTCTGCTACTATTCAGCAGAACTCAGCACAGGCAAACGCCGAAATTAAAGCTGCGCTCGATTGGACGCTACGGACGGTCATCATTTCCGCCATCGTCATGCTGGTTGCAGCTATCCTGTTCTTCTTCGTTCTGTCGCGCCAGATTGGCGCGCCGATCCGCCTGATCACCGGCACCATGAAGGAACTAGCATCCGGTAATACAGGCGTGACTATACCATATGCCGCGCGAGCCGATGAAGTCGGCAACATGGCCGCCGCCGTTGCCATCTTTGCCGATAACATGCGCAAGAACGAGGTTCTGCAGACAGAAGCGGCACAACAACAGCAGGCGCGTGAGCGCCGCGCCGCACAGATGACAGAGCTTGCACGCGGCTTCGACAACGAGGTCGAAACAATCCTGCAGGCGTTGGTCAAGTCGGCCGACGAACTCGACCATACAGCTGAATCGCTCACTAAGCTCTCGACAGACTCCCTTGACCAAGTCCAGAAGGTTGCGGCCGCAGCTACAGAAGCCAGTTCAAATGTTCAAACCGTAGCAGCAGCTACCGAGGAGCTATCCTCTTCCATCATGGAAATCAGCAGGCAGGTAGCGAGCCAGGCCGACATTGCCTCGGCTTCAACTCACGCCATCGATGACACGACCGACCGGGTCAACCTTCTGACGGAAGCGTCCACCAAAATCGGCGATGTTGTCAGACTGATTACGGAGATTTCCAACCAGACCAATCTTCTTGCTCTCAATGCGACGATTGAGGCCGCGCGAGCTGGTGAAGCCGGCAAAGGGTTTGCGGTCGTTGCAAACGAGGTGAAGAGTCTGGCCAATCAAACCGCACGAGCGACGGATGACATCGCTGTGCAGGTGCAATCCATCCAGTCATCGACTCATTCGACCGCAGATGCGATCCGGTCGGTCGGCGAGCAGATTCGTCAGATGAAGGAAATTTCCGGTGGCGTCGCGGCGGCCGTTGAGGAGCAGAATGCGGCAACGAAGGAAATTGCACGCAACATCCAGGAAGCCTCGGCAGGCAACCAAGAGGTGACCGAGAAGATCGTCTTCGTGGCGGAAGCAGCAGGCCACACGCAGAATGCCACAGCGACGGTTCTCACGGCGGCCAAGCTATTGGGGCAGAACACTGCCCAAATCCGTAACACCATTGAACGCTTCATCAACGACGTCCGAGCGCTCTGATACGGCGTGATCGATTGGAAATGGGGTGGGCCTGAGCATTATTGCCCACCCCGCCTTCCTTGGCAGACTTAGACTAAGCTTGCGCTTTGAACACGCGGCCATAGAGATAGCCCGTTGTCGTTCCCAGCACGGCCCAGAAGAGAAAGCCCACGATCGTCGCCGCGACAATGAACCGATGTGCCAGGGCCTCGGGGGCAACGCTCGCATATTCAGACGGTTGTGGCGCGCCATAGGCGTGCGGCAGGACAATCAGGACCAGGCCAACACAGGCAAGCCAAGCCCGCCTGCCCAGAAACAGGCACGCTAGTCCCACCGACGTTAGAACTGCTGTGGCAATCCACCACGCTTGCCGATCAGCCAATGCGGCAGCTTCAGTGCCCGGCACTTCCGGAGGCAAGCCCAGATTGGGTGCCGCAACAATCGCCACAAAGCCGGCGAGGCCCCAGAAAAGCCCTGTGCGCCAGGTCATCCGGCCATCTCGGAAGCGGTAGGCAGCCACCAGCAACAGTGAGAAGCCGATTCCAGTGAGGACATCAGCGATCGCGGTAGCCAGCGACCGCTCCCATCCATCGGCCGGGGCCCACGCCTCGCCACCATGTTCGTGATCGTGACCTTCAGGTGCGGCCTCAGCGTTGCTCGAATCTGCAGAAGCAACGACATCGCCAGTGCTGCCGGCACTTTCGTAGACCTCAGCAGCAAGTATGATCGGCGTCGTGCTGACCTGATGCACCAGGGTGATGAAGACCCCGCTTACAAGACCAGCCAGAGCCGCGACGAGAAACAGTCGCCGAAAAGTATCCATCTGAGTCCTGCCGATCTCAGTGGCAGGGGAATGCGTTTGCATGCCGCGTGTCGTGAGCGGCGTTGTGGAGGGCCTCGATATGCGAGAAGCCGACACCCCAAACAATAACCAGACCGAGCATGGCAGCCATCACGGCACCGGTGACGGCTTCCGCGCGAGCACCAAAAGTATGCGAGAGCGATTTGACGTGTTGCGATTGAGTTTGCATATGGATCCCCATTGACTGTGATCATGTGGAAGGGGGAATGCGGTTGAGGGTCGCTTCGAACAGCGAACGACCTGTACACCGTGCGGACACCCCGTCCGAATTACGGATGACTCGTCGCTGGCAGGTCTCCTGACTCACGAGTTAAACGCGGCGCCACCTTCCCAACCGTGCCTGGCCCATTGCTGCGCCGTTTCGGTCAGTGGTTTTTGGGCGTCCGCTCCTCGCTTACAGTTGCGGGGGCAGTCACGGTTTTGGCCCCTTCTGGGTCGTCCGCACCGTGTTCCCTATTAATCCCCTGGAATTCATCCATTGGGGAACCATCGACACGTTCAGCATCTTACCGAGAGCTGCGGTTCGTCAAGCTCTTTGTCCGCAGACCGACATGCTTGGAGGCAAATGGTCATGGAGCGACCATCCCTGAGCCGGCGACGACGCGAGCGAAGGAAGAACCGCACAGCGTCTTCTTGCCGAATCCATCGGCGGCATTCACTCTCCCTGATCACCTTCATGTTTCGGGATGATCATGCGCGCCGCTCTCTTTGAAAAATTCCAGCAACCCTTGGTGGTGACCGATGTCCCGGACCCGACTTGCCCGCCGGACGGCGTCATTGTCGAAGTCGCTGCGTGCGGCGTGTGCCGCTCCGACTGGCACGCCTGGAAGGGATCCGATCCAGATGTAACGGCGCCACATGTCCCCGGCCATGAATTGGCTGGCATTGTCGTTGCCGTCGGTCAGCAATGTCACCGCTTTAAAAAGGGCGACCGGGTGACAGCTCCCTTCATCATCGCCTGTGGCAATTGCCCTGACTGCCGTGGCGGTGATCCGACGATTTGCGCTCATCAGTTTGTTGTTGGCTTCTCGGCCTGGGGGGCCTTTGCTCAATTGACGGCTATTCCCCATGCCGATTTCAACCTCGTGCACCTCCCATCGGAACTGGGCTTTGCCGAAGCCGCTGCCATGGGCTGCCGTTTGACGACTGCCTTTCGCGGCATCGTCGATCGCGCAAATTTGCGCCCTGGCGAATGGCTGGCGGTGCATGGCTGTGGTGGTGTTGGTCTTTCCGCCATCATGATCGCTTCCGCGATCGGGGCTCAGATCGTCGCCATCGATGTGAACGATAGCGCCTTGGCGCTAGCCACCTCTCTCGGTGCCACGGCAAGTCTAAATGCCGCCAAGTGCTCAGATATACCTGCGGCGATCCGTGAACTCACAGGTGGCGGTGCCCATGTGTCGATCGATGCCCTCGGCGTAACGGCGACGTTCCACAATTCAATACGGTCTCTACGGAAGCTCGGCCGGCACGTGCAGATCGGCATGCCGCTGGAGCAGCATGCCTCTCCGACGATCCCTTTGCTGGAGACAGTCTATTCACGACAGATCAGCATCATGGGCACCCGCGGAATTCCCGCCAGCCGCTTCCCGGCAATTTTCGGCATGATCAACGCTGGCCGGCTGGACCCGGCGAAGCTGATTACACACCGTATTGCTCTGGAGGAAGCCGGCGCAGCCCTTGCTGCGCTGGATCAGTTTCAGGGCTCTGGCGTCACGGTCATCGACCGGTTCTAAGCGAGCTCGCGCACTGGGAAAGAAGAAGCCCCGCCGTTTGGATTTGGCGGGGCTTTTTGTTGGTTGCGGGAAGAGGATTTGAACCTCTGACCTTCAGGTTATGAGCCTGACGAGCTACCGGGCTGCTCCATCCCGCGTTAATTCGATCGTTCTTTCCGGCCCGGTAGCACGTTTAGGTATTGCTCGGGCTGGTCGCCCTTCGCGGGGCGGGCTGCTCGAGGTGCCATGGTCTCGAAGAACAAAAGGCGCGCTGGATGAATAGCGCGCCTTTGGTGTCTGTGATTGTAGCTCTGATGCGATTTCATTCGGACTTAGAAGACCTGGCGGCGACCTACTCTCCCGCGTCTTGAGACGAAGTACCATTGGCGCTGAGGGTTTTCACGGCCGAGTTCGGGATGGGATCGGGTGCAGG
>NZ_JAYRQR010000044.1:0-102298 GCF_041910485.1 Dongia sp. | reverse complement strand
GTGCGCCTCGTCGCGCAGGCGCTGCAGGTAGTAGAGCACCGGGTGCTTGGGATCGAGGCCGAAGGGTTCGCGCCCCGGCATGAAGAAGCGCTCGCGCCCGGCATTGCGGTCGGGGCCCTTGGCGATCGATGCCACGGCGACATCGTCGATGCCGAGATCGGCGAAGACTTCGAGCGCCACGCCGAGCTGCCCCTGGCCCCCGTCGATGAGGACGAGGTCCGGCCAGCTGGCATGCGTGTCGTCGGGATCTTCCTTCAGCGCCCGCGTGAAACGGCGGGTGAGCACCTGGCGCATCATGGCGTAATCGTCGCCCGGTTCGATCGGCGCTTCGCCGGAACCTGCCTCCGGCTGCTTGATGCCGAACTTCCGGTACTGGTTCTTCATGAAGCCTTCCGGGCCGGCGACGATCATGCAGCCATAGGCGTTGGTGCCGGAAATATGGCTGTTGTCGTAGACCTCGATCCGCTTGGGCGCCGTTTCCAGCCCGAAGATCTCGGCCATGCCGGCCATGAGCCGGCCCTGGCTCGCATTCTCCGCCATGCGGCGTGCGAGGGCCTCCTTGGCGTTGACCAGGGCGTGCTCGACCGGTTTCACCTTCTCGCCGCGCTTGGGCTCGACGATCTCGACCTTGGCGCCGGCGCGAAGGGTCAGCGCTTCGGTCAGCAGATCGATCTCGGCCGGCATCTCATTGACCAGGATGAGACGCGGCGGCGTCTTGTTCTCGTAGAACTGCGCCATGAAGGCCGCGAGAATCTCAGCCGGTTCGGCATTCTTGTCATGGGCCGGAAAGTAGGCGCGGTTGCCGTAATTGCCGTGATTGCGGAAGAAGAAGACCTGGATGCAGGTATGCCCTGCCTCGTGATAGGCGGCGATGATGTCGGCCTCCTCCACGCCTTCGAGATAGATGTCCTGGCGGCTCTGGATGAGTGCCAGCGCCTGCAACCGGTCACGCACCCGGGCGGCATGTTCGTATTCCAGGGCGTCGGACGCCTTCTGCATCTCGGCGGCGAGGCGCTGCTTCACGCTGTCGCTCTTGCCCATCATGAAATCGCGCGTCTCTTCGACCAGCGCCGCATAGTCGGTCTCGGAGATGCGGCCGACGCAGGGCGCCGAGCAACGCTTGATCTGATACTGGAGGCAGGGCCGCGTTCGGCTGGCGAAGATGGAATCCGAACAGGGACGCAGCAGGAAGGCGCGCTGCAAGGCGACGATGGTGCGATTGACGGCTCCCGCACTGGCGAAAGGACCGAAATATTGCCCCGGCCGGTTGCGGGCGCCGCGATGCTTGGTGATCTGGGGCGCCGGATGATCGGCGGTGATGAGGATGTAGGGGAAGCTCTTATCGTCCCGCAGCAGCACGTTAAAGCGCGGGCGGTAGCGCTTGATCAGATTGGCTTCCAGCAGCAGCGCCTCGACCTCGGTATGGGTCGTCATGAACTCCATGGTCGCCGTCTCGGCGATCATGCGCTGGGTCCGGATGGCCTGGCGGTTGGGCAGGGTGTAGGAGGTCACCCGCTTCTTCAGATCCTTGGCCTTGCCGACATAGAGGACTTCGCCCTCGGTCGAGATCATGCGGTAGCAGCCCGGTGCATTGGGCAGGGTGCGGACCTTGGCCTTGATCACCGAGACCCCGTGCGCCAGCCGGCTCATCCCCTTCGGACGGACCGAGACATCGTCCGGGGTCTCGAATTCCTCGAGGTCGCTTTCCTCCTCGAGTGGATGTTCTGGATCGTCAATCATGCGCATGGGCTTGTCGCGAAACGAATCCTAACGGTGCGAAGAGGGGCGTCTGAGAGCCTCGTTTCGACTCAATTTGGGTATCTGGATTGCTGGGCAAAAACTACCACGGACGGGGTGGGCGGGTCACTTCAGGGATATCCACCAATTCTGTGGATAAGTCTGTCGATATTGCCGGGAGCTTTATCCGTCGGGTCCGGGAATCTTGACTTCCTACACTCTGCACAAAAAATAAGCAAAAATACTAACTTATTGTTTTAGTTATATTTATTTAGATGAACTTGCAACAACTCGGTCATGATCGGGATTCAGACTTGACTCTTAATGGCGCTTCGGACTCGGCAAAGCCGGTGTGAACAACTTGCCTCAGGAATCGACCGATAGAGTCCTGAAAGGCTTAACTTTTGATGAATCGGTCAAGAATTTCCAAGGGTCGAATCGAGCTGAAACGACTCAGCGGTCAGCCCGGTTCCGCTCGATCTCGACACCCACGCTGAAGGCTTCCTTGAAGACGTCCAGCTTGTCGATCCGCACCTTGGCTGAGAGGACCCGGTGGTCGGCGAGGCAGATATCGGCGATCCGGTCGGCAAGGGTCTCCACCAGATTGATGTGCCCGCCGGCCACCACCGCCTTGATTCCCATGACGGCAGTCGCGTAGCAGACCACATTGTCGACATCGTCGTTGATGGCCGGATGTTCGACGCAGGTCATTTCCACGTTGATCTGGACCCGCTGCTGAGCCAATCGCTCATGCTGGTGAATGCCGATCGAGCAAGGCAGCACCAAATCGCGAATGAAGACACGCATCGTCCGCACAGGTGCCGCGCTCGGCAAGGGCGTGATCTTTTCCAATGGATTCATGGTCCCAGGACCTCCGGTTTCCAGTTTGGATCACCGCTCGACCACCGCGCTCTGGGGTGGTGGGGTGATAGGGAGGGCCGCACCCTGGGGCCCATAAATACGGCGCGCATTATAAGGTTCGTTGCCGGGCATGGCTATTCTTTCAGGCCATTCACTCCTTAGGCTGAAATCCCTTGTTGGGGACCTGCCAACCCAGATGCTCGCCGCCGTCCAGCGCAATCATTTGTCCCGTCATGGACGGAGACGACAAGATATAGAGCGCGGCCGCGGCGATTTCATCGGGCGTCGCCCCGTGCCCCAACGGCATCGCCGCAGACTGTGCGGCAAAATGCTCGGCCGATTGCCGGGGACTTGGCAAAGTCGGGCCCGGCCCGATGGCATTCACCCGGATTCGGGGGGCGAGGGCCAGGGCCATCGTGCGCGTCAGGGTCCAGAGCCCCATCTTTGCGACCGTGTAGGACATGAAATAGGGGGTGAGCTTCCACACCCGCTGGTCGAGCATGTTGATGATGTTGCCTTCGGCATTGTCCGGCAGGGAGCGCGCAAAGGCCTGCGAGAGGACGAAGGGCGCCCGGAGGTTGGTCTCGATATGCCGGTCCCAGCTTTCGCGGGTCGCCGTATCGATCTTGTCCATCTCGAAGACCGAGGCATTGTTGACAAGGCAGGTGGGGGTGCCGAGCTCTGCCGTGACCGCTGGAAGGAGGGTTTCCACTTCCGCCTCGCGCCCAAGGTCCGCCTGAACGATGCAGGCGCGCCGACCCAGGGCCTTGATCTCGGCTGCCGTCGCCTCGGCCTCGGCCCGGGAACGGTGATAATGGATGGCAACATCCCAGCCGTTGGCGGCAAGCTTCAGCGCAATGGCCCGGCCCAGGCGTTTGGCGCCGCCGGTGATGAAGACGACCCCGGATGTACCACCGCCCGACATGCTCAGAGCCGCTCCGTCCCGAGGATTTCGACGCCGAAACCAGAGAGGCCCATATATTGCCGCTCCTTGGTGGCGATGACCCGGATCGACTTGACGCCAAGGTCCTTGAGGATCTGAGCGCCGAGGCCGACTTCGCGCCACTGTTCGAGGCGGGACGCCTCGCTGCCGGTGGCGTTGGGGGCGGACGGTGTCACGCCGACGGCACCTTCGCGCAGATAGATGATGATTCCGCGACCGGCCGCCTTGATGCGGGCCAAGGACTTCTTGAGAGAGCTCTGGTCCGGGTTGAAGACGTCGGCCAGCGCATCCTCCTGTTGCAGGCGGATGACAATGTCGCGACCATCGGAGATATCGCCATAGACGATCGCGATGTGGTGGGCGGCGTCGAACGCCGTGGAATAGACGACCGCCTGGGCCGGACCGATGGCCGTTTCGACCTTGCCTTCGGAGGCGCGCGTGATCAGCGATTCCCGCTGCTGGCGGTAGGCGATGAGTTCGTCGATCGAAACTACCAGCAGTTTGTGTTCTTTGGCGAAGGTCAGGATGTCGGGGAGCCGTTTCACCGTTCCGTCATCATTCACCAGTTCGGCAATGAGGCCGACCGGTGGCAATCCTGCAAGACGCGACATGTCGACTGCCGCCTCGGTGTGGCCGGAGCGGATGAGGACGCCGCCCTCGCGGGCGATGAGCGGGAAGATGTGGCCGGGACGGACGAAATCCTCGGCCGCCACATTGGGATTGGCGAGGGCCCGGATGCAGGCGCAGCGTTCCTGTGCGGAAATCCCCGTGGTGAGGTCCTTGGCGTAGTCGATTGAGACCGTGAAGGCTGTCGCGTGCGGCGCAACATTGTCGGCCACCATCGGCGTGAGATGCAGGCGGCGCGCATCGGTACGGGTCAGTGGCGTGCACAGGATACCGCTGGTATGGCGAATGAAGAAGGCGACATACTCGGGTGTGGCCTTAGACGCCGCCATGATCAGGTCGCCCTCATTCTCGCGATCTTCGTCGTCCACGACGATGACCGGGCGGCCAGCAGCGATGTCGGCAATCGCGTCTTCAATCCTATCAAGCTTGCTCGTCACTTGCGTCACTCCGGCGGTGATTTTCACACATAGTCGGGCAATAGCCTGTCCCAAGCTGGGCCGCAAGAGTGGCCCCCATAACCGACCGCAGAAGTCGAGAATGATCCTGGCTCAGGTCACGATGCGATTTTTGCATGAACGATTGACGATGGAAGGATTTTCGGTCGAGACTGCTTGAAACTAAGATTAACGGGATACCGCCGGCAATATTAAGCGGACCGAACCAGGGTGGGCGTTCCGAACAACAAGGGCGGTAGATGCGAAGGGTGCGACCCGTGTCGGGCGTGCCTTACAGGGACGTTTTACCAATAGGGAGGTTTTAATGACTTTCAGATCTGGCAAAGGCGACGGCTATCATCCCGATATGCCGCGCCTCGTCGAAGCGCTGGAACATCGCGTCATCGGTCGCCGCGATTTTCTGCGCACAGCGACACTGCTCGGCATGTCCGCTGCCACCGCCTATACCATCGCCGGCAAGGTGATGGGCGGCGATATGATCGGTACCGCCAGGGCACAGACGCCCAAGAAGGGCGGCGTGCTGCGCATCGGTGCCCGCGTGCCAGCCCTCGACAATCCGGCGACCTTTTCGTGGGTCTATGATTCCAACTGCGTCCGTCAGGCCAACGATTACCTGACGCGCACCCAGGGCGACGGCATCACCGTGCCGATCCTGTTGGAATCGTGGGAGCCGAGTGAAGACCTGAAGACCTGGACGCTGCGCCTCAAGAAGGACGTCAAGTGGTCGAACGGCGACGGCCTCAATGCCGAGCATATCCTGTGGAACATCAAGCGCTGGCTCGATCCGAATGTCGGTTCGTCGGTGCTGGGTCTCTTCCAGGGCTTCATGCTGAAGGAAGTCGAGACCGGCGAAAAGGACGAGCAGGGCAACCCGAAGAAGACCACCGAGCTGTGGGATGCCAATGCGATCGAAAAGGTCGACGACTATACCATCAAGCTCAACGGCCAGGTCTCGACCCTCGCCATTCCGGAAAACCTCTTCCACTACCCGGCCCTGATCCTGCATCCGAAGGATGAAGGCAAGTGGGGTGTCGGGTCCATCGGTACCGGTGCTTTCGAACCGGTCGAGGTCGAGGTCGGCAAAAAGGTCGTCTTCAAGGCCCGCAAGGAATATTGGGGCGAAGGTCCGTATCTCGACGAGGTGCAGTTCATCGACCTCGGCGACGATCCGGCGACCAAACTGGCGGCGCTCGCCTCCAAGCAGGTCGACGGCCTTTACGACGCCGACATCAAGATCTATCCGGCGGTGCAGAAACTCGGCCATATCGAACTGCACAAGATCGATACGGCCCAGACGGCCGTCGCCCGCATGCATTGCGACGAGAAGCCGTTCGACGATCCCCGCGTCCGCAAGGCGATGCGCCTTGCCATCGACACGGCCGCCGTTGCCAAGATCGCCTATGGCGACCTGGGCACGGCAGCACAGCATCACCATGTCTCGCCGGTGCATCCGGAATTCGTCGACATGCCGATGCCGCGTGATCTCGACGCCGCCAAGAAGCTCCTTGCCGATGCCGGTTATCCGGACGGTATCGACGTCGAACTGCATGCCAAGAAGGACCCGGATTGGGAACCGACGGCCTGCCAGGCGATGGTCGAGCAGTGGAAGGAAGCGGGCATCCGCGTGAAGCTCAACGTTCTGCCTTCGGCCCAGTACTGGGACGTCTGGACCAAGGTGCCGTTCGGCTTCACCGTGTGGACGCACCGTCCGCTCGGCATCATGGTGCTGGGCCTTGCCTACCGGACCGGCGTGCCATGGAACGAAAGCAACTTCAAGAACGCCAAGTTCGACGAGTTGCTGACCAAGGCCGAAGGTCTGGTCGACCTCACCGCCCGCAAGGAAGTGATCAAGGAGATCGAGCACCTGATGCAGGAGGAAGGCCCGATCGTCCAGCCGTTGTGGCGCCAGAGCTACCAGCCTTTCGACAAGCAGCTGGCGGGCTACGAAGCGCACCCGACGGAATATTACTTCTGCGAAAAGATGTGGTGGGACAAGTAAGTCCGCAATCGCATCGGTTTGAAACGGAACGGCCCGGGGGAACCCGGGCCGCTTTCTTTTGGAAGATGTAGGCCTGAGATGGCGCTGGCACACCCCCCTCTCTAACTCTCCCCCTCAAGGGGGGAGAGGATTGCATCGAGCGTGTTGAGAGGTTTGGTCTTCTTCTCCCTCCCCCCTTGAGGGGGAGGGTGGGGAGGGGGGTATCTCTCAACCGATCAACTCTATCCGCACCGCGAAGAACCGTCCGTCGCCATGCGTGTCGCGGCGGAAGCGGATGCGCTGGCCTTCGGCAAGGTCGCGCAGGTTAGAAGCCGCGAGTTCGGCGACATGGACGAAAACGTCGGCACCGCCATCATCGGGCTTCACGAAGCCATAGCCCTTGTCGATCTTGAACCAGACGACGGTGCCGTCGACGGGGTTGTCACTTTCCGCTGCCGGCGACGTCATCGGTGTCCTTGGTGAGGTAATAGGCGGCGAGGATCGGCACGAAGGTGATGATCATGACGAAGATCGCAGCGACGTTGGTCACGGGGCGCTGGTGCGGGCGTGCCAGCTGGCGGAACATCCAGATGGGCAGCGTTTCCTGCTGGCCCGCCGTGAAGGTGGTGACGATGATCTCGTCGAAGGAGAGCGCGAAGGCCAGCATGCCGCCGGCCAGCAGCGCGGTGGCGAGGTTCGGCAGGATGACGTGCCGGAAGGTCTGGAATGAATCGGCGCCGAGATCCATCGACGCCTCGATGAGGGCGGGCGATGAGCGCCTGAGCCGCGCGATCGCATTGTTGTAGACGACGACGATGCAGAAGGTGGCATGACCCAGCACGATGGTGAGATAGCTGAACGGTATCTCGCCCAGCGCAAAGGCCGAGCGCAGGCTGATGCCGGTGACGATGCCGGGGAGGGCGATGGGAAGCAGGATCAGCAGCGTCACTGCTTCCTTGCCGAAGAATTTGAAACGGTACATCGCGGCCGCGGCGAGCGTGCCGAGGACCATGGCGATCGCCATCGACGCGAACGCCACCTGGATGGACAGCCAGAAGGCATCCCAGAAGTCGCTCTTGGCCCAGGTCACGGCGAACCATTCGGTGGTGAGGCCGGGCGGCGGGAAGGAATAGCTCGCCTCGTCGGTGGTGAAACCGTAGAGCACGATGAAGAGGATGGGGAGATTGAGGTAGAGGACGCCGAACCAAGCGGCGGCCTTCAGCCCCCAACCGGCGGTGCCCTTCGAGCGATCGGGAGCGCTGATGGTCTTAGAGGGCATCGAAGGCTCCCAGGCGTTTGGCGGCGGCCAGATAGAAGGCCATGATCACGATCGGCACCATGGCGAAGGCGGCGGCCATCGGAATATCGCCTGCCGTACCTTGGAACTGATAGACCGCCTGGCCGATGAAGGGGCGCGACGAGCCGATCAATTGCGGGATGATGTAGTCCCCCAGTGTCAGCGAGAAGGTGAAGATCGAACCGGCGGCGATGCCGGGGATGGCGAGCGGGAAGATCACCTTGCGGAAGGTTTCGTTCGGCCGGGCGCCGAGATCACTCGAGGCTTCGATGAGCGAACGCGGCACGCGTTCGAGCGCGGCCTGGATCGGCAACACCATGAACGGCAGCCAGATATAGACGAAGGTCAGCGTCGTGCCGATATAGGATGTCGACAATGACGAGCCTTCGACCACGGGCAGGGTGAGGACCCAGTCGAGAATGGGGCCGAGGCCTAGCACATTGAAGAGCCAGTGGATGGCGCCTTCTTTGGCGAGGATCAGTTTCCACGAATAGACGCGGACCAGGTAATTCGACCAGAGCGGCAGCATCACCGCGATATAGAAGAAAGCCTTCATGCGGCCGCTGGCGAAGCGGGCGACGTAATAGGCGAGCGGGAAGGCAATGATGCCGGAGATCACTGTGACCACCGCCGCCATCATCACCGTGCGCAGGATGATGCTGAGGTTGGTCGCCGTGAAAAGCCGCGCATAGGTATCGAGCGTCGGCGTGTAGACGATCTGCGCGGTGAAAT
Source organism: Dongia sp. (assembly GCF_041910485.1). Classification (GTDB taxonomy): domain Bacteria; phylum Pseudomonadota; class Alphaproteobacteria; order Dongiales; family Dongiaceae; genus Dongia. The sequence goes on along the minus strand of NZ_JAYRQR010000044.1, from coordinate 93,668 downwards.
CGTCGATCGAAAAGAAGCTCTGGGCGAGGAGCGTGAAGAGCGAGCCCAGATAGATGATGCCGAGCCACAGCACCGGCGGCACCAGCAGCAGGGTGAGGATCAAGCGCGGATGGCGATAGAGCAACGTGGACAGGCTGTTGCTCAGCGATCGGTTTTGCAGGAGAGCCGACATGGCGTGCGTCACCCCTCAGCCGGCAAAGCGCATCAGGTGACGCGCTTCCCACCACAATTGCACCTCGTCCCCTTCCTTGGGTTCGATATGCGCATCGCGGTTCTGCACCGCGACGGTGATTTCGCCGCCGCTCGGCAAGGCAACGTCATAGCGCGTATTGGCGCCGAGATAGAGGATGGCGCTGACGCGGCCGGTCGTCCCCATCGCGTTGGCCGGAACGGCGCTGCCGGGGCGGTCGAGATGGATTTTTTCCGGTCGGATCGAGCAGGCGCCGTCGGCACCGGTCACGGCTCTGGCGGCAGCGCCTTCGAGCAGGTTGGAAATGCCGACGAAGCCGGCGACGAAGGCGGTCGCGGGGCTTTCATAGAGCTCCGTTGGGCTTGCCAATTGCTCGATCTTGCCCTGGTTGAAGACGGCAACGCGGTCGCTCATGGACAGCGCCTCGCCCTGATCGTGGGTCACATAGACGAAGGTGATCCCGACGCGGCGCTGAATAGCCTTGAGTTCGACCTGCATCTGCTCGCGCAGTTTCAAATCGAGGGCTCCGAGCGGTTCGTCGAGCAGCAGCACCTTGGGGTGATTGACGAGCGCACGGGCGAGCGCCACGCGCTGGCGCTGGCCACCGGAAAGCTGCGACGGCTTGCGGCCGCCGAAGCCGCCGAGGGCCACCATGTCGAGCATTTCCTCGGCCTGGCGGCGGCGATCGGCCGTCGGCACTTTGCGGATCATCAGGCCATAGGCGACATTGTCCAGCACGTTCATGTGCGGGAACAGCGCATAATCCTGGAACACCGTGTTGACGTCGCGATCATAGGGCGGGACACCGTTCATGTCGGTGCCGTGAATAACGACATGTCCGTCGGTCGGCTGTTCGAAGCCGGCGATGAGGCGCAGGCTGGTGGTCTTGCCGGAACCAGACGGCCCCAGCATGGCGAAGAACTCGCCCTGGCGGATCTCGAAACTGACCGCATCGACCGCCTTCACCGCACCATAGTGGCGGGAGACGTTGTTGAAGGTGACCGCGGCGGCCGTGTTGGTTGAATTCATGATCTAGATCCGTCTGTCTCATATAGAAGTGGGGCGGATCATCACTGACCCGCCCCACAAAGTAGATGTAGTTGAAGTTACTGGCCGCTCTGCACCGACTGCACCGCGGCAACCCAATCCTTGTAGGGGACGCATTCGCCGTTCTGGCTGGCGCAATCCTTCACCGGCGTCTTCCAGAAATGGATACGGGCGAAGAGCTGCGAGCCGTTGGCAATGCAGCCACCCTCGGTCAGGATCGGATCCGCGCAGGAGGACGGCACGGCCGGCACGCTGCCGAACCAGGAGCCGGCACCGGCCTGGGCGTTGTTGCTGAGCGAATGGTTGAGCCACTTGTAGGCGCAGTTGGGATGCGGCGCACTGGTCGCCATCATGGTGGTGTCGGCCCAACCGGTGGCGCCTTCTTTCGGCACGACCGAGCCCACCGGCACCTTGCCGGCGGCACGCAGCGTGTTGACCTGATAGGCCCAGCTGGTTGAGGCGACGATGCCCTCGTTGGTGAAATCGTCAACCTGGGCCGCAGCATCCGACCAGTACTTGTTCACCAGCTGACGCTGACCGCGCAGCAGCTCGACCGCGGCATCGAACTGAGCCTGGTTGAGCTCATAGGGGTCCTTGATGCCGAGTTCGGGCTTGTTGACCATCAGATAGAGCGCGGCGTCGGCCAGGTAGATGGTGCCGTAATAGGCCTGAACGCGGCCCTTGTTCGACTTGCCATCGGGCAGCTTCTGCTCCTCGAACACGACCGACCAGCTTTGCGGCGCGTTCTCGAACGTCTTGGCGTTATAGAGAAGGACGTTCGGGCCCCACTGCCACGGCACGCCGTAATGCTTGCCGTCGACCGTGTGCCACGGCGCGTTCTGCAGGCGCGGATCGATCTTGCCGTAATCGGCGATGAGGCTCGTGTTGATCTCCTGCACGGTACCGCCCTTCACCAGGCGCAGCGACGCGTCGCCCGACGCGGTGACGAGATCGAACCCGCCGCCGTTCATCAGTGAAACCATTTCGTCGGAGCTGCCGGCCGTCTTCACGGTCACTTTGCAGCCCGTCTCCTTTTCGAACCCGGTCACCCAGTCGTAATTCTTGTCGGATTCGCCGCGCTCGATATAGCCCGGCCAGGCGACGATCGCGACTTCGCCTTCGCCATCGCCGATGCTCTGCAGCGGCTCGGCCTGGGCAACGCCTCCGGCAAGCAGGATGCCTGCGGCGACGCTGGTGGCGGCGAGTGTCGATTTAAAGGACATTTTTTACCCCTCCCTATGTTGGCGACGGGGGCGCACGGACGATCTTTGCTGGGTCGCCCGCCTTTCCCCAATCCAGCCGAAAACTAGCAATGTTCCCGGGATTGCAAAACCGAAAAACGGCGGGAGACCGTTAATCCGTGGCGGGAACTGACTATTTCCAGCGTCGGTCGGCGTTCAGGCCGCGCCGGGCGCAGGATTCTGGTCATCCAGGAAGGCCGCCAGGGATTCGGTCAAAAAGGCCTGGTCGAGATCGCGGGTGATGAAGACGAGGCGCGAGCGGCGATCGTCGCCGCTCCAGCCCGGCAGCAGGACCGGCGGATGGAAAAGATGCTGCACACCGTGAATGGCGACCGGCTGGCTCTCGCCGGCGACATTGAGCATGCCCTTGATGCGCAAAAGATCCGGCCCGCGCGTCGCCGTCAGCATGTCGATCCAGTTGCAGAACTTGGCCCAGTCGAGCGGCGCCTCGCGCGTGACACAGAAGGCGCGGATGTGATCGTCGTGGCGATTGCGGTCGAGGCCATGCTCATGATGATCGTGGTCGTGATGGTCATGATCATGGTGCGCGCGCGGGTCGGCGTAAGCCTCTTCCTTCAACCAGCGCTGCACGTCGAGGCTTTTGGTTTCCGGGTTATAGAGGCCGGCGTTGAAAAGCGATTGCGGCGCCACCGCGCCACCGACGATCTGCTGGATCGACGCGGCCGGGTTGAGACGGCGCAGGCGCCGCTCCAGCGCGTCCAGCGCTTCCGTGGTCGTCAAATCGGATTTTGTGATGAGCAGCCGGTCGGCGACGGCGGCCTGCTTCACCGGCTCCATCTGCCGGTCCATCTGCGTCTCGCCATTGACCGCATCGACCGTCGCGATGACGCCGTCGAGGCGATAGACGGAGGTGAGGACCGGATCCTGCATCAACGTATGGAGAATGGGCGCCGGATCGGCAAGCCCCGTCGTCTCGATGACGACGCGCTTGAAGGGCGGGATTTCGCCCTTGGCGCGGCGCTTGAAGAGGCGGCGCATGGCATCGATGAGATCACCGCGGATGGTGCAGCAGAGGCAACCGGATTCGAGGAGGATCGTGTCATCCTCGGCCTTTTCGACCAGCAGGTGATCGAGCCCCACTTCGCCGAATTCATTGATGATGACGGCTGTCTCGCCCATTTCCGGCTGGGCGAGAAGATGCTTCAGCAAGGTCGTCTTGCCGCTGCCGAGAAAGCCGGTGATGACGGAAACGGGCAGGCGCTCGGCCGGTGGTTCATTGACATGCGCTTCGGCCATGACCGTCAGCTCCGCGCGATCCGCGTCAGACCATGCTGGATGACAAGACCGCAACCCAGCAGGACGAAGGCGCCGAGCTGATGCAGCACCGCAAGCGAGATCGGCACCACTAGGATGAGTGTTGCCATGCCAAGGAACGCCTGCGCGGCAAGTGCGAAGGGCAGGGAGATGGCGCGGCGTTTCAGTGTCGGATCGAGATCGCGGCGGCGCAGGCGCACGAGGAAGCTGATCACGGCGATCGCCACGAAGCCGGAGGTCAGGCGGTGCTGGAACTGCACCATCGCCAAATTCTCGGTGAAGTTGAGATACCAGGGCGAGGTGGTGAAAAGATCGGGCGACAGCCAATGTCCGGCCATCATCGGGAAATCGTTGTAGATAAAGCCGGCATCGGTGCCGGCGACCAGACCACCGAGTGCGATCTGGAAAGCGATGAGGGCGTTCATCCACTTGGCGTGGCGGACGAGATCCCGCGCCTGGTCGCGCACACCGCGCAAGGCCCGCGCATCGAGATAGTCAAGGGCGAACCACAGCATCAGCGCGAAGATGCCGAGCGCCAGCATCAGATGAATGACGAGGCGGTACTGGCTGACATCGGTGCGGTCCTGAAAGCCGCTCGCCACCATGAACCAGCCAGCAAAACCCTGCAGGCCGCCAAGGGCGAACAAGGCGAGGAGGCGCGGGGCTTCGGCCTTGGTCAGGCGGCCACGGATCAGGAACCACAGGAAGGGAATGAGGAAAGCGACAGCCAGCAGTCGGCCCCACAACCTATGCAGATATTCCCACCAGAAGATGCTCTTGAAGCCCTCCACCGTCATGTCGGGATTGATGTGTTTGTATTCGGCGATCTGCTTGTAGAGAGCAAAGACATGGTCCCAGGCCGCGTCGCTCATGGGCGGCAGGGCACCCATGATCGGCTTCCATTCCATGATGGAAAGGCCGGAATCGGTAAGGCGCGTGATGCCGCCCAGCAGCACCATGACCGCCACCATGAGGCAGCAGGCAAGGAGCCACAGGCCAATGGCACGGCGCGCGCTGGCGGCGCCGGCGGTGCTGGGGACGGGGGCAGCTTGTGTCAGGACCTGGCTCATGATGCTCGTAACCTTTGGGCGGCCGGAGCATAGTCCCGCCGCCGCAAAAGGAAAGCCCCCAGGCCGATGCCCAGGAAACAACCGGAATCGCCCGATTTCAGGGGGCGCGGCGGTACTTTTCGGGCAGCAATTCGCCGACCGGGACGCGCACCAGATCGTCTCCCCGCGCCATGATCACGGCGCTGCCGGGGGCGAAATCCGTCAGCATTTCCCGGCAGATGCCGCAAGGCGAGACGACTTTCGGCTCGGCATGGAGTTCCTTGGGGCGCGGGTGGCGCACCGAGACGATGGCATCGATCTTTGCCTCGCCGGCGGAGAGGGCCGCGCCCAGGGCGACAGCCTCGGCACAGACGGAGCAGCGCCCGACATAGGTATCGAGATGGAGGCCCAGATAGACCCGGCCCGATCCGCCACGTACCGCGGCACCGATATGATGGCGGTTCTCCACATAGCGGGTGCGGATGAAATCGGTGGCAGCAGCCAGCAATTCCCGGTCGGCCGGGGCGAGGGTGGACAAAATGGAACCTCTTTCAGGATATTGAGGCCAATGATGCCTGATCGCCGGCCCAGCAGCAATCATGGGCGGCAATCATGGGTGGCCACCATCCCTCACCATTTATGAAAGACGAAGAAGCCGGCGGCGGCGATGAGGGCGAAGCCCACCGCATGGTTCCAGCGGATCGCCTCGCCGAGATAGGCCCAGGAGAAGGCGCAGAAGACAATAAGAGTGATGATCTCCTGCATCGTCTTCAACTCGGCGGCCGAATAGACGCTATGGCCGACCCGGTTCGCCGGAATGGCGAAGCAATATTCGATGAACGCGATGCCCCAGGACACCAGCACCACCACCCACAACGGCTTGCCCGTGAATTTGAGATGGCCGTACCAGGCAAACGTCATGAAGACGTTCGAAATGCACAGCAGAACGATCGGTGTCAGTTGCGGCGTCAGGAAAGACGGCATTCAAATCCTCTATGTGAGAGATGACCGGTCGGCAGATCAACTCAGCGCGACGATCGCGCCGTTCAGCAGACAGGCAAATGCGACCCAGGCAATATAGGGAAGAAACAGGACTGCAGCCACAAGGTCATGCCGCAGGAAAGCCCAGCCCGTTGCTGAAATCAATGCCAAGAGCACCAGGCAAGCAACCAGAGCGATAACGGGCTGCTGCAGACCAAAGAACAGGGCTGACCACAACAGATTGACGGCAAGTTGCGCACCGTAAAGGAGCAATGCACTGCGCGCTGCGCGGAAACCGGATTCACGCCAGATGCGCCAGGCGGCGATCGCCATCATCAGGTAGAGGAGGGACCAAACCGGCGCGAATATCCAGTTCGGCGGATTGAAACTCGGCTTGGCCAATTGTGCGTACCAGTCATTGACGCTGCTGGCTGTGATGGCGCCGCCAACCGCCGAAACGAGCAAGTTGAGGGCAATGAGGGCGAGGAACACCCAGATCGCGTGGTTTTTTGAAATTCGTTCGCTCGGCGTCATGAAATTTGCTCCTGTTGCCCTTCAAGGTGTGTACGAACGAAACCAGTGTTTCGTTCAGTTGCCTAAAAATTGACCACTAACCTTGTGTAAATTCTGGATTTGCACACAGAGCAATGCAGCCCCCGCAGTAGCGCGCATTGTGCGCTGCAGTCAGCCTCCTTAGCTTGTTTGATACGGGGGCACGTCTGGCCTTCGCGACCAGCTTTCCCCTCTCCCTATCTTCAAACCCAAAATGACAGGTAGCCACATGGCCAAGCTTCTGGACCCCATTACAGTCGGTGATCTGCACCTGCCCAACCGGGTCTTCATGGCACCGCTGACGCGTGCGCGCGCGGTGGACAATCGGACGCCGAATGACCTGATGCGCACCTATTACAGCCAGCGCGCTTCGGCAGGGCTGATCCTGACCGAGGCGACGGCAGTGACGCCGCAGGGTGTCGGCTATGCCGATACGCCCGGCATCTGGTCCGAGGCCCAGGTCGATGGCTGGCGCAAGATCACCAAGGCCGTGCATGACCAGGGCGGCCATATCTTCCTGCAGTTGTGGCATGTCGGGCGCATTTCCGACCCGATCTTCCTCAATGGCGATTTGCCCGTTGCGCCGAGTGCCATTGCGCCGGCGGGCCATGTCAGCCTCGTACGCCCGCAGCGGCCCTATGTGACGCCGCGCGCGCTGGAACTCGATGAAATCCCGGGTATCGTCGCGGCCTACGCGCAGGGCGCCGAAAACGCGAAGAAGGCCGGCTTCGACGGCGTCGAACTGCACGGCGCCAACGGCTATCTGCTCGACCAGTTCCTGCAGGATGGAACCAACAAGCGCAGCGACAAATATGGCGGTTCGGTCGAAAACCGCGCCCGGCTGATGCTGGAAGCGACCGATGCCGTACTTAAGGTCTGGAACCCGAACCGCGTGGGCATGCACCTGGCACCGCGCCGTGACTCCCATGACATGAGCGATTCCGATCCGGCGGCGACTTTCGGCTATGTTGCCGAGCAGCTCGGCAAGCGCAAGCTCGCCTTCATCGCTGCCCGCGAACATGTGGCCGAAGACAGCCTTGGTCCGTCGCTCAAGAAGGCCTTCGGCGGCACCTATGTCGCCAATGAAGGCTTCAGCCAGGAAGGCGCCGAGGCGATTCTCGCGAGCGGGCGAGCGGATGCAGTCGCATTCGGCAAATTGTTCATTGCGAACCCGGATCTGCCGAAGCGCTTTGCCACCGGCGCCAAGCTCAATGAATGGGACGCATCGACTTTCTATGGCGGTGGCGAAAAAGGCTATATCGACTATCCGGCTCTCGATCTGGTTGACGCCTGATCCAACCGGTTGCTCAAATCACAAGGCCCCGCCGATAGAGTCGGCGGGGCCTTTTTCTTATGCTGCGGCCGTTTGTGGCCTAGCTGCGGATCTGGGAAACAGCAGCCAGATCCAGAAGAGAATCTGCAATAGAGGCGTCGCCCCCAGATAGGCGATGCGGGATCCATAGCCGGCGTCGCGGCACCTTCCTGAAGAGGTGCGCATCAATGCCGTCAGGCCTGGGACACCAATGAGTACGCTCACAACCAATTGCATGATGATCTGCGATTGCTGGACATTTCCTTCTGCGGCACGAAGATTCATCGCCAGGATGACGACGACAAAGTTCCCTCCAACCCATATGGCGAAGAGGATAAAGAGCATGGCGAACGCGTAATGCATCCGGTTTATCCGCACGCCCTTGGTATCCCGTGTAATTCCGAGATAAGTCGAAACTGCTAGAGTTGCGGCCCCGATCGCGGCGCTGATTAGCTGGTGCATGTCGGCATCCATTTCGCTTCCTCCTCCTTGCTCGTACTCGTATTGTTCTAACAAATAATGCGAGTGTTTTGCAAACGGAATATCAATTCATACCGGGAAACGAAAACTCACCTGAATTATGAGTTTTCCAGGCTTCACTGGCTAAGGCTGCGTGGCTTAGTTAAGCACCTACTATCCAACTGAAGTGTAAGGGGTCCCGGTATCATGAAATCGCAGGCGCGCGTGGTCGTCATCGGTGGCGGCGTGGTCGGTGTCAGTGTGCTCTACCACCTCACCAAGCGCGGCTGGACCGACGTCATGCTGGTCGAGCGATCGGAGCTTACTTCCGGCTCGACCTGGCACGCTGCCGGCGGCATGCACACGATCAACGGCGATCCGAACATGTCGCACCTGCAGGCCTATACCGTGAAGCTCTATGAGGAGCTGGAGCGGGAATCGGGCCAATCCTGCGGTGTGCACCGGGTCGGTTGCCTCTACCTCGCCGGTACCGAGGCGCGCGCCGAATATTTCAAGACCGAGCTCGCCAAGGCGCACTATCTCGGGATCGGCCTCCATGAAGTCAGCATGGACGAGGTGAAGAAGATCAACCCGCTGGTCGATACCTCGAAATTCACCAAGGCGATGTTCGACCCGGCCGACGGTCATGTCGATCCGTCCAGCGTCACCCATGCCTATGCGAAGGCCGCCAAGAACAAGGGTGCCACGATCTCGCTGCGCAACCCCGTGCTGGAGTTGAAGCAGAAGCCGAACGGCCACTGGCTGATCGTCACCAAGGAAGGCACGATCGAGGCCGAGTATGTGGTGAATGCGGGCGGCCTGTGGGCGCGCGAAGTGGGACGTCTGGCGGGGATCGATCTCCCCATCCTGCCGATGGAGCATGAGTACATCGTCACCAACGCGATCCCCGAGGTCGAGACGCTGGATCACGAGATCCCGATGACGATCGATTTCGAGGGCGAAAGCTATATGCGGCAGGAGCAGAAGGGGCTGCTCATCGGCACCTATGAGCATGATTGCCGGCATTGGGCGCTGAAAGGCACGCCGCAGGATTTCGGCCATGAGCTGCTGCAGGAAGATGTCGACCGCATCTGGTCGGCGCTGGAATTCGCCATGACGCGCTATCCCTGCCTGGAGAAGGGCGGCATCAAGCGCACCATCAACGGGCCGATGGTCTTCGCGCCCGACGGCAACCCGCTGGTCGGTCCGGTGCCGGGTCTCACCAACTATTTCACCGCGTGCGGTGTGATGGCTGGTTTCAGCCAGGGCGGCGGCGTCGGCATGGTCGTCGCCAACTGGATTATCGACGGCGAGCCGGGCATGGATGTGTTCGCGATGGACGTGGCGCGCTTTGGCCCGCACAACAACCGCGCCTTCACCATCGAGAAGACGACGGAGAATTATCGCCGCCGCTTTACCATGACCTTCCCGAACGAGGAACTGCCGGCGGCGCGGCCGTTGAAGACCTCGCCGATCTATCCGTTGATGAAAGACGAGGGCGCCCTGTTCGGCGCGTCCTTCGGCTGGGAATACCCGCTGTGGTTCGCCCCCAAGGGCACCAAGGAAGAGCCAACCTATCGCCGTTCCAATGCCTTTGCCCACGTGGCGGCCGAGGTGAAGGCGGTACGCGAGCATGTCGGCATCTGGGAAACGTCGAGCTATGGCAAGATCGAAGTCTCAGGCCCAGATGCCGCGAAGTTCCTCGATCGCATGGTCAGCAACAAGCTGCCGGCTCTCGGTCGTACGGTCCTCTGTCCGATGCTGTCGCCCAACGGGCGCATCTTCGGTGATCTCACCGTGACGCGAACGGCGGAGGACACCTTCCTGATGATTGGTTCCGGCGCGGCCGAGATCTATTACACGCGTTGGCTTGGCACCCATGCCAAAGGCGAGCGCGTTTCCATCCGCAATGTGACGACGGACTATTCCGGCTTGTCGCTGACCGGGCCCAAGGCGCGGGACGTTTTGCAGCAGCTCACCGAAACCGATCTCGGTCACACCGCGTTCCCGTTTCTCCATGCCCGTCAGATCCAGGTGGGGTTGGCCGACGCGCTGGTGATCCGCGCGAGCTTCACCGGTGAGCTGGGTTATGAAATCTACGTGGCACCCCACAATCTCATCCACGTCTTCGAACGCCTGCGGTCGGCCGGTGCCGCACACGGTCTGAAGCTTTTCGGCGTGCGCGCGCTCCACTCCATGCGCATGGAGAAGGGATACGGTTCCTGGGGCCGAGATTTTACGGCCGACTATAATGCAGCGGAAGCCGATTGGGGCCGCTTCGTGAAGTTCGACAAGGGCGATTTCATCGGCCGCGCGGCGGCCGAGAAGCAGTTCAAGGAACCGCTCACCCGCAAGATCTGGCTGTTGGAAGTTGCCAGCCAGGAGATCGATATCATGGGTGCTGAGCCGATCTTCGCCGGCGGCAAGGCCGTGGCGCGCGTCACGTCTGGCTATTTCGGACATTCGGTCGGCAAGCAACTCGCACTGGCCTACTTGCCGGTGGCGGGGGACCAGTTTGAGGTCGAAGTGCTCGGCAAGCGGGTGGCGGCCAGCCGCCTCAAGGAAGCCCCCTTCGACCCCAGTTCCAGCCGCCTGCGCAGCTGAACTCGACTAAATTGTAACGGTCGGTGACAACGGCGCGGGGCGATACGCGCCGTTTCACTTTTCACGCATTTTTGACATTCCGGCGTTACCCGCGTGCCGGAGATTTCTCCCCACGAGCGACGGCCTAGACCGCCCGGACGGACGGCCGACCACCGCTCGACGCAAGTTCAAAATTCGGGAGAATGATCATGAACACTCGTCTGCTTCTGGGCGCCCTGGCTGCCACGATGCTCGTTTCCGGTACGGCGATGGCGGCGTCGACCCCGGCCGAAAAATGCACCGCGCTGATCGGTCAGTGGAACGATGTGGCCAAGACGCACAAGGATCATGCCAAGTTCGCGGCAGCCGAGAAGGATGCGAAGGCCGGTGAAAAGGCATGTCATGGCAACAAGGCCGCCGATGGTGTCAAGGATCTGACCAAGGCGCTCAACCTGATCGGCGTGAAGCCGACGGTGTAGGCGCTGAGATACCCCCCCCTCTCTAACTCTCCCCCTCAAGGGGGAGAGGACTGAAGCGAGACAGTCGCTATCGCTCGGCATAACTCCCTCCCCCCTTGAGGGGGAGGGGCGGGGAGGGGGGTGCGCTTAGAACACTTTGCACAACCTCAGGCCGTCATAGATCGCGGCGTGGATGTTTCTGGCGGCAACCGCATCGCCGATGCGGAACAGCTGGAAGGATCCCGCCGCGTTCGATTTGAGCGTCTGCGGGCGGCCGTCGATAAAGGCGTCGATATCGATTTCGCCACGATTGACGCTCTGTTCCTTGAGGTCGAAATAGACCGCGTCGGCCGGCAGGTTGCCGTGCGCCACGATGATCTGCTGGGCGCGGCGCTCTACGGTCGATTTGTCATAAGGATTGTGCAGGCTGGCAACCAATTGATTGCCCACCTTGGCGATCTTCTTCATGCGCAGATTGAGCGTTACCTTCACATCGCCCTGATAGAAGGCCTTGTAGTAAGCGGGATAGTTGAGGCCGCCCACTTCGGCACCCACCATCCGCTCCGGCGTCACGATCTCGAACTTGATGCCTTTACTGGTGAGATATTCGGCGGTCGACAGGGCCTCGTGACCGCTTTCATCGTCATAAAGAATGATGTCGTCGGAGAGTGCCACCTGGCCTGACAGCACGTCCCAGGTCGACAGCGCCAATTCTCCGCCTTCGGCAAAGGGGGCGGTATTGGGTGTGCCGCCGGTGGCGACGATGACGATGTCGGGTTTCTCGGCGGCGATGTCGCTGCCTTCGGCAAAGGTGTTGAAGCGGAACTCGACGCCGGCATGCTGGCATTCGGCATAGAGCCAGTCGGTGATGCCGACCAGTTCCTTGCGCCGGATGACCTTGGCGGCGAGGGCCACCTGGCCACCCACCCGGTCGGTCGCCTCGAAGACGGTGACCTTGTGCCCGCGCAGGGCGGAAACGCGCGCCGCTTCGAGGCCCGCTGGACCGGCGCCGACGATGACGATCTTCTTCTTCGGGCCGGTGCTTGCGGTGATAACGTGCGGCATCGTCTCTTCGCGGCCCGTTGCCGGATTGTGGAGGCAGAGAGCCTCACCACCCTGATAGATGCGGTCGATGCAATAGCCGGCGCCGACACAGGGGCGGATGCGCTCTTCCTCGCCCCGCATCATCTTGGCAACGATATGCGGGTCGGCCATATGGGCGCGGGTCATGCCGATCATGTCGACGGCCTGGTCGCTGATCCAATGGCGGGCCGTCGCCAGGTCATTGACGCGGGCGGCGTGGAAGATGGGCAGGCCGGGCAGGAGATTGCGCGCCGCCTTGACCTTGGCAAAATTCGGCCCGGCGGGCGTCCCCATCAGCGGAATGATATGCGACAGCGCTTCATCGGTATCGATCGTGCCGACGATGATGTTGAGGAAATCCATCAGCCCGTCTGCGTGGAATTGGCGAGCGATCTCGATGCCTTCCTCGAAGCGCAAACCGTCAGCCTCGGCCTCGTCGATCACCATGCGGACGCCGATGATGAAATCGCTGCCGGCCTGGCGGCGCATCTCGGTCAGCACTTCGCGGCCGAAGCGCATGCGGTTTTCCAGGCTGCCGCCGTAATTGTCTTCGCGCGTGTTGGTGCGGGGCGACAGGAACGCATCGAAGAGATGACCATAGGCTTCGACCTCGACCCCGTCGAGATCACCGGCGCGGGCGCGCTTGGTCGCCTCGCCATAGGCTTTCACGACGCGGGCAATGTCGAAATCCTCCATCGTCTTCGGAAAAGAACGATGCGCCGGCTCGCGCTGATGCGAGGCGGAAATGACCGGCAGCCAGTTTTCCTTGTGCCAGGAGGTGCGCCGACCGAGATGCGTGATCTGGCACATGACGGCACAGTCATGGGCGTGAACGCGCGCGGCGAGCTTCTTGAAATGCGGAATGATCGCATCGTCGTGAATGTAGAGGTTGCCGAAGGCCTGCGGCGAATCCTTGGCCACCACCGATGAACCGCCGATCATGGTCATGGCGGCGCCGCCCTTGGCCTTCTCCTCGTGATACGCCTGATAGCGTTCCGCCGGCATGCCGCCGACGGAATAGGCCGGCTCATGCGAGGTCGAGAAGATTCGGTTCTTCAGGTTGAGATGCTTCAGGCGATATGGCTGCAGCAAGGGATCGGCCATGCGGATCTCCGATGTGTGGCTTGGGTCTTCGGTTCGGTTGGAATCAGTACCAGGCGTCGGCCATCGAGGCCTTCTTGCGGTCCATGAAGTCGCACAGGGCCTCGTCGATCGCCGGATCAAGCGCCGGATCGGTATGGCTCGCGAGCAACGCCTTCCAGCGCTTGACGGCGCGGGTTTCGGCCGCGTTGGAACCGGCATCGCGCCATTGTTCGAAGGAATCGTTATCGGCGAGATCGGAATCGTAGAAGGCGGTCGTGTAGTTCGCCATCGTATGGGCGCAGCCGAGGAAATGCTTGCCGGGCTCGACTTCGCGGAAGGCATCCATCGCCAGCGTGTTGTCGTCGAAGGTGAGCCCGCCCATCAGCTTGTGCATCATGCCGAGATGGTCGCAATCGAGCACGAACTTCTCATAGCCCATGACGAGGCCGCCTTCGAGCCAGCCGGCGGCATGCAGAATGAAATTGGCGCCGCCCAATAGTGCCGGCCATAGGGAATCAGCGCTCTCCTGCGCCGCCTGCGAATCCGCGAGCTTCGAGGCCGTGAGCGAACCGCCGCAACGCAAGGGCACGCCGAGGCGCCGGGCCAATTGGCCGATGGCGAGATAGGCCATCGCCGGCTCCGGCATGCCGAAGGTCGGCGCGCCGGACCGCAGGGACATCGAACTCAGGAAATTGCCGTAGATCACCGGCGCGCCGGGACGTTCCAACTGAGTGAGGGCGACGCCCACCATCGCTTCGGCATGGGCCTGGGCGATCGCACCGGCTGTCGTCACCGGCCCCATGGCGCCGCCGAGGATGAAGGGCACCACGACGGCGGCCTGGTTGGCCCGGGCATAGGCCCGAAGACCTTGCGACATGACGCCGTCGAAGATGAGGGGCGAGTTGGTGTTGATGTTGCCGAGGATGACGCAATTCTTGTCGACGAAATCGGCGCCGAACAGGATGCGGCACATCTCGATCGAATCTTCAGCGCGTTCCGGCGCCGTGACCGAACCCATGAAGGGTTTCGCCGAATGCTTGATATGGGCATAGACCATATCGAGGTGGCGCTTGTTGACCGGCACATCGACCGGCTCGCAGACGGTGCCGCCCGAATGGTGCAGCCACGGCGACATCCAGGCCATCTTCACGAAGTTCTTGAAGTCCGCGAGCGAGCCGTAACGGCGCCCTTGTTCTACATCGTAGACAAAGGGAGACCCGTAAGCGGGCGAAAAGACCACCGAATCGCCCCCGATTTCGACCGAATGCTGCGGGTCGCGGCCGTGCTGGATGAAGGTCTTGGGGGTCGTCTTCTGGATGATCTCGGTGACCATGCCGGGTTCGAAACGAACGCGTTGCCCTTCGACCTTGGCCCCCGCCTTGCGCCATAGATCCAACGCCGCATCGTCGCCGCGGAACTCGACGCCGATTTCCGCCAGGATCTGTTCGGCTTGGGTGTGAAGGCGGTCGAGGCCATCCGGCTCAAGGAAGGCATAGGTTGGTATCTTGCGACGGATATAAGCCGGGGCCGCAATGGTCGGGCGCGAGCGGGTGCGGTTGCGCTGGCGGCTTGGCGGGGGGCTGGCGGCGGGCTCGCTCATGGGATGGCCTTGTCACGTCCTTGAAGTAAAGCTCTGTGCATGATGCTAGCTGGTGTGCCAGCTATGTAATCCTGGAAAAAAATCAGGAAGTTGATAAGTTGAACTTATGAACTTGCTGCGTATGCAATTGCCACCCCTGAATGCCCTGGTCGTTTTCGAGGCCGCGGGGCGTTTTGCCAGTTTCACTAAGGCGGCGCAGGAGCTCAATATGACCCAGGCGGCCGTCAGCTACGCCATGAAGCAGCTCGAGGCGGCGGTGGGAACGGCCCTGTTCCGGCGTGAACATCAGCGGGTGAAGCTGACCGAGGAAGGGCGGCGCTATCATCAGGACGTAACGCTGGCGCTCGAACATATCCGTCGATCGACCGAGACCGTGCGCCGCAGCCAAGGGGGCACGCATGTGACGCTCTCCTGTTCCACCGCTTTTGCCTCCTGGTGGATGTTGCCGCGCCTCTCGCTGTTCCGGCAGGACAATCCCGGCATCGATCTGCGGCTGCAGACAACGGATAAGGACATCGACCTCGGTGCCGAGGGCGTTTCCCTGGCGATCCGGCGCGGCGATGGTCGCTATCCGGGCTATGATTCCGTCATGATGGTCGATGAAGCGATCATTCCCATCTGCAGCCCCGCCTATCTGGAGCGTGCCGGGACACTCGCGACGCTGGCCGATCTATTGAAGCAGCGTCTGATCCATCTGGATGAACCTTTTCGCCCCCGTCCCAGTTGGACCGACTATCTCCGGGCGATGGGCATTGCCAAGGCGCCCGACGAGGCAGGCCTCCATCTCAACGATTATGCGCTGGTTGTTGGCGCGGCCTTGGAGGGACAGGGGATCGCCCTTGGGTGGCGGCATCAGACCGATCATCTGGTTGCCCGCGGGTTGCTGACACATCCCGTTGACCGGCCGTGGGTGACGGGCCTTTCGTTTCACATCGTTTGGCCGCATGGAGTCAATTTGGCGCCGGAAGCCGAGATCGTGCGTGATTGGCTGGCCGGCAACCCGCCGATACCGGCGCCAGCTTGGCCGACGTCTCTTGCCGCGCGCTAGATCGCGGTAACCGAGTCCGGCATCTCGAAGACGCGCAACTGATTGCGACCGCCTTTTTTGGCGGCATAGAGCGCGTCGCCAGCCAGTTTGAAGAGACCTGCCCGGTCGCTATGCGGCGCCGGCCGGCAGATGGCGGCACCGATCGAGACTGTGACGATGGGTGCTGTCGCCGAATGCGCGTGCGGCAATGACAGCGCGCGCGTGGCATTGAGAAGGCGTTCGCAAACGATAGTCGCGCCGCTGGCGTCGGTATCCGGCATCAGGCCGACGAATTCCTCGCCGCTGTAGCGCGCCAGCAGATCGCCGGGGCGCAACATGGCCTTGGTCATCGCTTGGGCGAGGATGCGGAGGCAATCGTCGCCGGCAAGGTAGCCGTAGGCATCGTTGTAAGCTTTGAAATTGTCGATATCGGTCAGGAAGACCGAGACATGAGTTTTCAAGCGCACGGCGCGACGCCACTCGCGGTCGAAATCTTCTTCGAAGGCGCGGCGGTTGGCGATGCCGGTCAATCCGTCGACAGCGGAGAGGCGGCGCAGGAAGTCGCGCTGACGCTTCAACTCCAGCTGATTGCGGACACGTGCCAGCACGATGGGCGGACTGACTGGCTTGGCGATGTAATCGACGGCACCGAGTGCCAGGCCTTTGGCTTCCTGTCGCTCCTGATCCATCGCGGTCACGAACATGACCGGAATGTCGCGCGTGTAGGGGTTGGCCTTCAGTCGGTCGCAGATCTCATACCCGTCCATCCCCGGCATCATGATGTCGAGGATGATGAGATCGGGATCCTCGGCGGCGGCAAGCGAGATGGCATCAGTCCCGTTGCTGGCAGTGATGACCTGATAAATGTCGCGCAACACCACGTTCATGATGGCGAGGTTGGTTGGTGAATCGTCGACCACCAGGATCAGAGCTTTTTCACGCGCCATCTCGTTTTCATTTTCCGACATCTTGCCACCGGAACGATTAAAACCATCAAAGGATACTACCCTCTCAGGATCGTCGTTCCTAGGTCAAAATGCCTTACCTCAATCAATGTTGCACGGCGAAGAATCAATGTTGCACGGCGAAGAGGCGAAACTCTCGGTTGGCCTCTGCCGACATCGGCAGCGGCCGCAACCATCCCGGAACATCCCCCCTCAGCAATCGATGATACAACGAATTCGCGGCGGATTCACCGATGAGCTTTGGCACAGCAGTTGTGCAGATTAGAAGGTAATCCGCATGACGGCGCCCAATTACTTCGCGTGCCGTCAAATCATCCTCGCTGATCGATGCGCGATACATGTCCGTTATATCGTCGATGGCGCGATGGTAGGGGCCGGCGACAAATCTATAGGGCGTGCGATAGGCCAACTCGGGTGGGTAGTTGATCGATTCGGAAAAGATGATCGGAGAGTGCCGTTCGGCGCCAATGGGATCGGGCGCTGCAAGGCCCGGATGTTCCGTGTTGAGCCAGTCGGCCACGGGCTTCGGGTTGCAACTGGCGTTCAAGGCTGCACTGGCGGTATCCGATTTTGCAACGAGGAACCACAGTTGCGCCCCGAAGGCGGCAATGAACGCTGCGCCGACGCGCACGGTCATCTTGGTCACCGGCCTCATGTTCTGCGCCCGACTGCACAGGACGGCAAAGACACCGCAGCCAAGGAGGGCGCCATAGGGCGCAAGAAATACGGCGATCCGTTGGTGCGCGAGCGTGGCAGCAAAGGTCGCCAAGTAGATGAGCGAAGCCAGCAAGGTTGCTGACCAACGTGGCTGGCCGCGCCACTTCCAAAGGCAGTATGGAATGAGTGCAAGAGCTATGAGTGCATTGCCGACCATCCCGGCAAACTGGTTCATCGTTGCTCGATTGATCGGGATGATCGGGGACATTTCCCTGATGTTGTCGAGAAAGTCCTTGGCCTCCGGTGTCGTGATATTGCCAAGCGGCCCAAGATAGAAATGTGGGAAGAGAGCAGCCAAGATAAGGGCGCTGGCGCCGGCAAGCAGGCCGGCCGCGATGAAGCGTTTCCACGCGGGCCAGGGCATGCGTTCCGCCAGCCAAAAGTCGAGCGTGGCGGCGACAGCGATTGCCAGATAGAGCAGGGATACCTTGTCGTATTCGGCGTGGAGCCAAAGTGCAGGAGGTTGCTCGACGGCGACAGCGAGAAGAATGACAGCAGTCATCCCCAGTCCGAAGTTTCGACCCTGCCGCGCCCAAGCACGCGGCTGATCGGCACTCTTCAGCCAGAGAAAGCCAAAGGCCACCAGCGTTGGCGCAATGACGATCAGCGATTCCGGGCTGACCCATACGCCGACACCGGCCCAGGCCCCCGCTTTCACGGCGCTAGTGCTATCGCTGGTGTTCAGCGCGGCGCGAATTGCCTGCCCGGTGCATAACGCCGCTAGAAGGAGGCCCAGACTGTGATGATCAGGTCGCCCTGGGAGGCAATAGGTCATGGCGGCGCCGTTGAGGAGGACCATGAGAGCGGCAAGGCGCCAGGCATCGTATTCGGGCCACAATAGCCGCGCCGCGCGCGCGGTGGTGAGGGCAGCGAGAACCTGCAACACGGGAGAAATGGCGACGCCCGACCAGTAGATGGCCCGATCGATTGGGAGCCCAAATATCTTTAGCAATAGCGCCGGCAGCAGGATGAGAATGTCCAACGGCCGGGTCCAGTGAAGGGAAAGCTTGCCGGGCGCGCCGAGAGAAGAGGTCAGCGTTTGGTACCAATCGCCGCTGTACCACAGCTCCTGCACCCGGATGAGGCGCATATAACCGTCGTTATCCTGCAGGCCGCCGGCAGCGATGATGCCGGACTGCGCAGCAAGTGAGAAATGAAGTGCAAATGCCGCGGCGACCAGAACGGTAATGTCGGCGACGCGGCGCCAGCCGCCCAGGGAAGCTATCATTACTGACTGGCTAAGAATTGAGAGATACACAATTGCACATTTCAATCCTTAACAAGTTATTGCTGAAGTTCCAACGAACAATGAAAGTTCAAAAAAGACGGGCGCAGCGAATCTTCTGCACACAATTATGTGCCGGTCCCCCGATAGAATGACTTGCTTAACCACGAGTCGCGTTAGATGATCAATACCAGTGCCTAGAGGGATTTTTGGAATCCCCGGCACAATAAGAAAATTTGGTGGTGGCCACGAAGTCGCCCCCTCGGTTGCAACGTACTCGAAAAGTTGGAGACGAACTCATGACCAAATTGGCAAAGCTCTTTAAGTCTGAATCCGGTGCGACCGCGATCGAATACGGCCTCATCGCCGCCTTCGTCGCACTTGCCATCTTCGTCGGCGCCCAGCTCGCCGGTAACGGCCTGAACAACCTGTTCATGGTCATCGGCACGCAGATGGATACGGCCTCGCAGAAGGCCCAGACGAGCAACAACTAAGCCTTAGGCTTTTGTTGGATGACGCGCCGGCTTCCCAAAGCCGGCGCGTTATTATTTTGTGCTATTGTTACCGCAAGTTTCCCGGTTTTCGGCGCAGCGTACTGAGAGTTTTCCCTTGCTAGAGATTGGCGTAGCCACCTGTGAAATTCTGCTGGTCGGGCTATTGGTGACAGGCGCCACTTTTGACATTGTCCAGTTCCGTCTCCCCAACTGGCTGACCCTTGCCACTGCCCTTGTTGCCATTGCTTGGGTGCTGCTCGCTGAGCCGATGGTGTCGGCCGGTGTCTGGCATTTGCTGGCCGGCCTCCTGGTGCTTGCCGTCGGCCTCCTGGCGTACCGCTTCAGCATGATCGGCGGAGGGGATGCGAAATGGATAGCGGCCTTGGCGATTTGGGTGGGGTTTGGGTTCAGCCTGGGGCGCTTCCTCGTTCTCATAGCCATTTTCGGTGGAATTCTTGGGTTGGTGGTCCTGGGTCTCGCCCGGATCTGGCCGGCTTATGGGATGCATGAGGGCAAGCGTCACTTGCCCTATGGAGTAGCCATCGCTTTGGCGGGATTCGATTTTTGGCTGCGGCATGGGCTTTTGGGAAAGCCGTTAATGGCCCTGGCGTTTCCTTCGTGAAATTTAACCATTTTTTCCGCCGGTCGATGTCCTGACAGGTTCCTTGTTGTTAAATCTTTAAAAGAGCCTGCAACATTTTGACTCCAAGCGCAGAATCTTTCTCCTGCGGCATGGGTTTTCGGGCAAAACGACTGGCATCTTAACCAAAAATTGGTAATAATGGTTTACGGGGAACAGATGGGGCGAAATTAATCGCCCGCATGAATCGTTCTGGCTTGCACTAGGGAGTTCGCACGCCGGGAGAGAGGGGCCTCATGCGGCCAATTGTTATCGTTCTTATCGTGGTGGCGCTTGGGGCAGCGGTCTTCACGGCCTTCCTCGCCACGCGATTTTTGGCTTCCGTCCAGCAGCAGCAGGCACCGGCGCAAGTGGCTCAGGACGCCGTCATTGCCGGGGTCGAGGAAGTGCTGGTCTCCGCACGCGACGTCAATCCTGGTGAAGTGCTGGGTGATACGGATTTCCGCTGGGAGAAATGGCCCAAGGGTGCCATTGATGCGCGCTTCGTGATCAAGAGCGCCGCTGGCGAAGACCCGCTGGCCGGTTTTCGTGATACGATGGCACGCCGTGCCATCATGGCAGGAGAGCCAATGACGCAGGCCGCGATCGTCAAGCGCGGCGACGCCGGCGTTACGTCAGCGGTACTGGCTCCTGGCATGCGCACCGTAACGATCGATGTTTCACCGCGTTCCGGCGCTGCTGGTTTGATTTTGCCGAACGATCATGTTGACGTCTTCATGATCAGCAATATTCGAGATTTTGCTCGTGTAGCAGATGATGTCGGTCGCGATCTTCTCAGTCAGGTGGCGGTCGAGGCCATCATGCGCGACATCAAGGTCATTGCCGTGAACCAGAGTTTGGCGCGGCCCGAAGGGGCCGGGCCAGGTATGAACGCGCAAACGGTCACAATGGAAGTGACGTCGGAGCAGGCGCAAAAGATTCTGGTCGCGACGCAGCTGGGCCAGATCGTCTTGGCGTTGCGCAGCTGGGCGCGCAATGACGAGGCGGCGGAAGCGGATGCCAAAGCACCTCTGTTCGTGACGGATCGGAACACCAGCAAGGTGCTTGATGATTTGATGCGGGGCGGGCTCGACGACGAGCTTTTCCAGATGCCGGAAGAGGGCGCAGAGCCGGTTGCTTCGTCCAAGACAGTGGCTCAGACCATTCGGATCAACCGCGGCGGTGCCGTGACAGTGGAAACCCTTGGCCAGTGACGGCCAGGCAGTGATGATCGGGCGAAAATGAAACAGGGATGTTCGTTGCGGTCCACTTTGGCGAGAGTGCTTCTCGCGGCGGGGATTGGTTTGCTGGGGAGCGCCATATCGACCGGCGACACCTATGCGCAGGCCACTGCCGATACAACGCCGACTGGGGCGCCAATCGATCAGCTGCTGTCAACCACACCGGTCGACAAACGCATAGAGGTGTCGGTCAACAACACTCTTGAGGTCAATCTGGTTCAGCCCGTGCGGGATATCATCCTGGGCAATCCGGATATTGCGGATGTTATTATCCGCTCGCCCTCCAAGCTGTTCATAGCCGGCAAGACGGTCGGGTCGACCAACCTGTTCTTGCTCGATGCCAGCGGCAAGATGATCGACAATTTCCAGATATCGGTTCATCCGGACGCCAAGGCAGCTGAAGCCGCCATCCGGTCGGCCATGCCCAATGAACGCATTACGATCGAGGGGGCTGGGGATTCGCTGGTTCTGAACGGCACGGCCAGTTCGGACTTGAGCTCACGGCAGGCCGTCAATATTGCCCGGCGCTTTGTGGCGAATGATCAGCAGATCATTAATATGATGCGTCTTGGGGCCGAGCAGCAGGTCCTCATCAAGGTCTCTGTGGCCGAAGTGCAAAAGTCCGCCCTCAAGGAACTGGGGCTGGAAAATCTGATCAGCCCAACGACGATCGGTGATTTGGCGATTGCCGGCGTTACCGGCGGTGCCTCAGCAACGGTTGACGGTGGCTTTTTCTCGGACCTCGTGACCGGCAGCGCCATCACGGGAACGCCGGCGGGCGCTCTCTTCATCGACGGACCAGGGGCAATCGACTCCACCGTGAAGATCCTTGAACAGCACGGGCTTGCCAACAATTTGGCGGAGCCGAACCTGGTGGCTGTTTCCGGTGAATACGCGACCATGTTGGCGGGCGGCGAAGTGCCGATCCCGACTGCGACCGACGACGGCGTCATCACCGTCACCTTCAAACCCTTCGGCGTTTCACTGACTTTCCTGCCGATCGTCCTGGATAAGGGCCGCATCAGTTTGAAGATCGCCACTGAGGTCAGCGCGGCCAATTTCACTGAATCGGTTTCGATCGGCGATATCGTCCTTCCCAGCTTCATCGTTCGCAGGGCCACCTCGACAGTTGAACTGCCGAGCGGCGGCAGCATCATGATGGCGGGCTTGCTCAACAACGAGATCACCGACGCTCTGCGTGGCGTACCGGGATTGATGAACATACCGATTCTTGGAACACTGTTTCGTTCGACGTCGTTCCAACAGCAAGAGACGGAATTGGTCATCGTCGCGCGCGCGTTCATCGTGCAGCCGACCGATCCGAACGTGCTCTCGTTGCCGACCGATGGATTTGCACCAGCTGGTGACCTCGACTTCTATCTCTTGGGCCGGCTACAGAATATCTACACCAATCGGCATGGCGCGGCGAAGGAGCAGGTGCCGCAGCTGCAAGGGCCGATCGGCTATATCATTCGCTAGGGAGTATCGACCCATGAACCGACACTTGATCGCTGCTTTCTTGAGCCTG
Organism: Dongia sp.; assembly: GCF_041910485.1. GTDB lineage: Bacteria > Pseudomonadota > Alphaproteobacteria > Dongiales > Dongiaceae > Dongia. The sequence goes on along the minus strand of NZ_JAYRQR010000044.1, from coordinate 70,939 downwards.
CTTGTCGGTGCCACGCTATCGGCGTGCGAAGCAAACATGGCGGATTACGACTACAGCTTGAAGCACCCCATCAAGGTCGAAACGCGCACGGCGCTGCTCATTCTGGAGCCGGCGCCAGGCGGCAAAGTCAATACTGCCAACCTTCCGGCTATTGAAGAGTTTGCCAGCGATTTCGGCAAGAAGGCGGCTGGACTGATCAACGTACAGATCGGCGCGAACAGTGCGAACGATCCACTTGCCCAGTCGTTCGCTTCCGATGTCACGCAAGTGCTGACGTCACGCGGTGTGCCGCCTCAAGCGATTCAGCTGACCTATGCGACCGATCCGAACTCGGCCAAGTATGGTCGTGCCGTCATGCAGTTCCCGATTTATGTCGCGCTGGCCGACGAGTGCGGTACCTGGAAGGACCGGCCGGAATTCACGCCAGTCAACGAGACGACTTACAATTTCGGCTGTGCGACGCAACGCAATATTGCCGCCATGGTCGTGAACCCACGTGATCTTGTCGACGCTGAAGCCTCGACCGGGCGCTTGGCTGCGCGCGGTGACAATGTTGTCGGGAAGTACATTGTCGGCGGCAAGATCGGCGCCTCCTCCGAAACGCCGGCAATCTCTCCGATGACAACCACCGGAGGCCTATAAGTGATTCACCGCTTCAGCATCGAGGCGTTTCCGCAAACGAAAGAGACTGAAGCAGCGCTTGCAGCGCTGACCAGCGATCGCGAATTCGTCAAATCGAAGCTCACAATCCATTTCGGCGGCATGCCGCGCGCTGCCAAGCATTATGTCGACAATCCGAGCCCGCAATTCATCATTGTTGAGGAAAACGGCAGTTCAGACGACATCCATCGTGGCCTTGAGGCGTTGGCCGAGGTGGTGGAGCCGGGGCGTAAGGTCATAGTCATCGGCACGGTCAATGATGTACAGGCCTATCGGCAGCTCATTAGCCAGGGCGTCAGTGAATATCTGGTAGGCCCGGTTACGACGGCTGACATCGCAGCGGCGATTAACAGTTGCGTCAAAGATGCCAGTGCCGCCCCGAAGGGGCGCGTCATTGCCTTCATCGGCGGTCGTGGCGGTGTCGGCAGTTCGACGCTGGCTGCCAATATCGGCTGGACGCTTGCCAGCAATCTGCAGGAAGAAGTGATTGGAATCGATCTCGATTTCAATTTTGGAACAATGGCTCTGTCGCTGAATCTTGATCCGAAACAGCCGGTCTTGGAAGCGCTGACCGATGCAGAGCGCATCGATCCCGTACTGGTCGAGCGATTCTTGACCGAGCATGGGCCGAACTTTTCGGTCCTGTCGACAAGCGGGTCATTGAAGGATATGGCCGAGCCGACGATCGAGGCTGTCGACCGGCTCATCGATATCACTCGTTCGATGGCACAGTATGTAGTGGTCGACTTGCCCCGCCAATGGAATGGCTGGGTGAATAGTGTTCTCGTTCAGGCGGATGAAATCGTTGTCACCGCCAACCCGGACCTGGCCAGCCTGCGCGATACCAAGCTGCTGTTCGACTGGCTGAAGGCTCGGCGTGGCGGGTTGCTCAATCGCCTGGTTCTCAACAAGGCGGACATTGCCAAGCGGAACCAATTGTCCGGTAAGGATTTCCAAGATACGTTGGGGGTTCCGGCCAGCCTGACCATCGGGTTCGACCCCGGCCTATTCGCCCAGTTGGCGAATAACGGGCAGATGGTCGGCGAGGGCGCCAAATCGCACAAGCTCAATGAGCAGCTGCGCCAGTTTGCGCAGGTGCTTGGTGGCCGCAAGGGCGGAAACATCGGCCCGAAACAATCACCGAAGTTGCTTGGCTGGTTAAAGCGACCGGCCAAGTCGAAATGACCTGAAGTCAGTCTGATTTGAGAAGCGAGCCTCGAAGCTGGCATGTTCGGCAAACGCAATACTCCCATCGGTACACCAGGCGACAAACCGTCGCCGCGGACCGATGTTGCCGAGAAACCGGCGCAACTTCCGGTCGCCACGGCCACCTCATCGGCCGGCGCAGTCAATGTTGCTCCGAACACCCGTTCGGCGGAAATGGACCATCGCCTCAGTGAAGTGAAGATCAGCGTCTTCAACGACCTGATGGCGACTGTCGATCTCGGTGAATTCGCCAAGCTCGATCACAAGGCCGTCCGCGAGGCGATCAGTGAGATCGTCGGCGAAATCATCAATATGCGGAACCTGATGCTCTCGGCTGCGGAGCAACAGACGCTGATCACGGATATCTGCAACGATATTCTCGGTTTGGGCCCACTGGAGCCGTTGCTGGCGCGCGATGATATCGCGGACATCATGGTCAACGGCTACGACAAGGTCTATATCGAGACAAACGGCATTATCCAGCTGACCGATGTCAAGTTCCGCGACAATCAGCAGCTGATGAATATCTGCCAGCGCATCGTGCAGGCGGTGGGCCGCCGCGTTGATGAATCAAGTCCAATTTGCGACGCGCGATTGCAGGACGGTTCGCGCGTCAACGTCATTGCGCCGCCGCTCGCCATCGACGGCCCTGCATTGACCATCCGAAAATTCAAGCGCGACCGCCTGACGCTCGACAAGCTGGTGAAGTTCGGGACCATTACGCCGGCTGGTGGCCGCCTGCTCGAGATTATCGGGCATTGCCGATTGAACGTCATCATCTCGGGCGGTACCGGTTCGGGTAAGACGACGCTCCTCAACTGTCTTACCAACTATATCGACCGCAATGAGCGCGTCATCACTTGCGAAGACGCGGCGGAGCTCCAATTGCAGCAGCCGCACGTGGTTCGCTTGGAAACCCGTCCGCCAAACCTTGAAGGTGTCGGCCAGGTAACGATGCGCGATCTCGTTCGCAATTGCTTGCGTATGCGGCCCGAGCGCATCATCGTCGGCGAAGTCCGCGGACCAGAGGCGTTCGATCTGCTGCAGGCCATGAATACCGGCCACGATGGTTCCATGGGCACCATTCACGCCAACAACCCGCGCGAATGCATCTCGCGTATCGAGAATATGATCGCGATGGGCGGGTACACTCTGCCTGCCAAGACAGTACGCGAACAGATTGCCGGTGCCGTCAACGTCATTGTCCAGGCTTCACGCTTACGAGATGGATCCCGCAAGATCACGCATGTCAGCGAGATCGTCGGCATGGAAGGTGATGTCGTGACCTTGCAGGATCTCTTTATATACGAAGTTCAAGGTGAAGATGCGCAGGGGCGCATCGTCGGTCGGCACCGGTCGACCGGTCTACGTCCCGCCTTCTACGAGCGCGTGCGCTATTTCGGCAAGGAGCGCGAGCTGGCGGACGTCATGGAGGAGAGCAGTGTCTAGCCAGATGGCCGCATTGCTCCCGCAGATTCTGTTGCTCGCATTGACAGCGGGCGTGGCGTTGGTCCTGATTCTTGCGGCTGTCATTGCGGTTCTGCGGGTTCCGCGCGCGCGGCTGGAAAGGCGGATTGCCGCCGTCGTGGGCGATGGGGCCGCTGGCGCCCGCATTGCGAAGGCTGATGGAAAAGAGCAGCAGCTTTCCGGGCGTAAAAAGCAGGTTGCCGCGAAGCTGAAAGAGGCAGAAGAGCTCAGCCAGCAACGGCGGGGTGCGCGTCTGCGGCAGGCCTTGGTTCATGCCGGTCTGCAGATAACACCGCAGCAGTTCATGCTGCTTTCCTTGATACCAGGCCTACTCTGCGTTCTATTGGCCTGGGCGCTCGGAGCGACGCCGCTCTTATGGCTCGTAGCGCTGCCGATCGGACTCTTCGGCATCCCAAAGCTCGTTTTGTCATGGTTGAAGAAGCGCCGGATCCAGCAGTTTACCTCGTATTTTGCCGACGCAATCGACATCATTGTTCGCGGTGTCCGATCGGGCCTGACGGTCGGGGAATGTTTGAACATCGTGGCGCGCGAGTTACCTGCGCCGATCGGACCCGAATTCACTCTGGTCAACGAAGGTATCAAGCTTGGCATGACGACGGCCGAGGTGCTTCAGCGCATGTCCGATCGTGTACCGACCCCGGAAGTGCGCTTTTTCACCATCGTGTTGATAACCCAGCAGTCGACCGGCGGTAACCTTGCCGAAACACTGGCGAAACTCTCTGATGTCCTGCGTTCCCGTAAGAGGATGCGCGACAAGGTGACCGCCATGTCGAGCGAAGCCAAGGCGTCGGCTGCCATCATCGGCTCTCTGCCTTTCATCTTGAGCGGCGCGCTCGCGGTCCTGCAGCCGCATATCATCAGCCTGCTTTTCACGACGGATGTCGGCAATCTGTGGATCGGCATCGGCATCGTGATGATGATCATTGGCAGTCTGGTCATGCGCCAGATGATCCATTTCGATATCTGAGGGCGCCATGCAAGGGATCGAACTGGGTCTCAATCTACCCTCATTGATCATCGTCATCTCGTTCGTCGCGGCCTTCGCTTCTGTATTGGCCGTAGCGCTACCTTTCATCACACGCGATAGCTTTTCCAATCGATTGAAGGCTGTGGCGGCAAAGCGCGAGGAATTGCGCGTCAAGCAGCAGGAGCAGTTCCAGCAGCGCAAGCGCTTGATGCCGGGTAAGCATGAAGGCGCCATGCGAGCCGTCATCAATCTGTTCAAGATGGACAATCTGCTGAAGGCCAAAGAGCTGCGTCTCCAATTGACGCAAGCCGGTTGGCGGCACCCGTCGACGCCGACGCGTTTCATCTTTGCGCGCATTGCGGGGCCGATTGTTCTTCTCATCGGCGGCTATCTCTACGTCAGCGTGGCGATGCCGAAGAGCTCAACCGAGATGCATATCGCGATTTCTTTATTCGCCGCGGCTTTCGGATATTTCGCACCCAACCTGTGGCTGAAGAACACGATCCAGAAGCGTCAAGCCGCCTTGCGGAGGGCATTTCCAGACACGCTTGATCTGATGGTGATTTGCGTCGAAGCAGGCATGTCGATCGAGGCCGCTTTCCAGAAAGTCACCGAAGAAATGGCGGAAAGCGCGCCTGAATTGGCCGAGGAGATAGGCATCACGGCGGCCGAGTTGGCGTTTCTCGGTGACAGGCGGCTGGCGTTCGAAAATCTGGCGACGCGCACCGGCATGCGCAACTTCAAGTCACTGTCGACGACGCTCGTTCAGGCCGAGAAGTACGGTACGCCGATCGCGGTCGGCCTGCGCACGATCGCTCAGGAAAACCGCGACGAACGAATGATGGCGGCAGAAAAGAAGGCCGCTGCATTGCCGGCGAAGCTCACCGTGCCGATGATCATGTTCTTTTTGCCGGTTCTGTTTATCGTCATCATCGTGCCGATCGTCATCAAGGTTTCGTCAACCTTCAAGTGACGGCCTGGGTTAAGTCCACTTCAGTCGCCGCCGGCCAAGTACTGGTAGTAGGCTGAATTTTCGTCCGCCATTTCCTTGGGCAGATCCTTCCGGGCAAGCCGCTCGGCCCCGGCCGTGTCACCACGCAGGGCGAGCAAAAGGGCGAGATTCTGACGTACTTGGGGTGAGGCGCTGACCTGATCGACCGCCTGTCCCAAGGTCTCAATGGCGCCATCAAGATCGCCCGACTGCGCTTGAGACAAAGCAAGATTGTTGAGCACTTCCGGATTGCGTGGTGATAGCAGCAGCGCCTGGGTGTAAACCTCCCGCGCGCGGGCGAAATCATTCTGATAATCGTACGCCACGCCAAGGGCCGAAAAAGCATCCCAGGTCGCGCCAGGCGTCGCCGTGACTTCCTGCAGAATGGGAATGGCAAGATTCATCTTGTCACTGGCGATGTAAGACTTGCCCAGCTCGGTCAGAAGCTGTGGGGTCTTGCCATGCTTGGCGATGAGCGAGTTGAGGATATCGATGTCCTGGGGCGTGCTGCCGGCAAAGCGAAGGTTGCGCACCAGGGCCAGAGCCAGGTCCAGATTGTCCGGGTCGCGCGTCAGCAGCGACTGATAGTGCTGGGCAGCTTCCAGGTAATTGTTCTGCGCCTCTGCCTGCAGGGCCGCCATCTTGATCTGAGGATCGAGCTGCGACGGTTTGGCCGCCGCCGGGGCCGATGTCCCATCGGCCGACTTAGCTGTATCGCTGGTCCCGGGAAGGCCATTGCAGGCGGCAAGCACGCTGGCGAGGCAGGCGACCAAGGCAAGCTTGGACATTGTCCGATTGGCCCTGCCGGCAAGTGCAAACTCGATTGAAGACATAACCGACCCCTGATCCAGTGCTAGCTAAGAAGTTTCTCACAAATCCGTGCTAAATCCTAGTATTACATGGGGAATTTAATTGAGCGTTAAGATGAAAGGCGCTAGCATACCGATACCAATGACGATAGGGGCTTTTAATGCGACGCGCGCTCGTGCTGGCGACCTTCACAGCGCTTACTCTGGCGCTTGTTGGTGTCGGATCAAAGTTTGCAACGGCGAATGATGCCGTTCAGGTCACATGGCGGAAAGCCCAGATCATGTCCTTTGGTCCTGGTGTCAGCGGGATCATTATCGGCGATCCGTCGGTCATTGATGTCACGCTCGAAGGGTCGGGGCAGATCGTCGTATTCGGCAAGGTTCCCGGTGAAACCAACATGATGGTTTTGGGAGCGGACAATTCCGTTTTGTTCGATGCGCCTATCGTCGTCATGCCCGAAGATGACCGTCACGTCTCCATCATCTCGCCCGGTGATGCGGTGGTAACGGAGCGCAGTTGGAATTGCCTGTCACGCTGTGTCCAGGTATTGGGTCCGGGCAGCATCCGATATTCATCCGTGCGTCCGGCGGGCGGTGGGTCGAGTGCGGCGCCAGGGGCTGATGCCGGTGCCGGAGGTGCCAGTGGTGATGCCTCCGCTGCTGCAGCCGCTGCTGCAGGCCAAACCGCTCAGGATGTCAGCAATATGAATAAAGCGACGTCTCAAGGCGCTGGCGGTGTCGCCGGTCAGACGGGGTTGGTCGCGCCTTACTGACGCCGCCTGCTTTCCTTTTGTTTTGCGAGTATCGGCACGTTGGGCAGAATCTTAGGCTGCCCTTCTATTTGCGTTGAATTGCACCCAACGTGCATCGCTACTTGGAGAGCCGCAGAACCGAGAGGCTTGCCGCAATTTTCTTGAACGCGGTCTGCAGAGCAGCTGCGTCATTGGCCTGATAGTAGTAAGGCGCATTGGGTTCGGTTGCGACCGACTGAAGCAAGGTCTTCAGGGTGTCGCTTGGCTCGTCATATTGCACGACATAGATCTTTACCCCTTTGGCCGGATCTGCGCCCTTGATGTTGGCGGCCAGCTTCTTCAGACGATTGTTGAGGTTGTTGTTCACGCCGGTCGAGATTATGCCGTGCTTATTTGTCGTGCCCGCGCCATTGTCGGGGCCGAACACACCTTTATAGGCGTCACCATTCTCACCCGTGATCTGGCCGTCGGTCAGAAGGACAATCGCCTGGGTACGAGTGAAGGGCGTGGACGCCTTGGCTTCATCGAACGGTGCGCCGGACATCAGCACTTCCCAAGCCCAAAAGAGGCCTTGTGGTGCGTTGGTGTTACCGTTGGGTTTTGAGTTCGGTGGATTGTAGAGATCGTTGATGGCATCCAAGACCAATTGCTTGCTGGTTGCATCCGTAACCGGATGTAAGGGTAAAATGCCGTGCGTCAAACTTGGCGTGCAGTCATTGCTCGACGCGCTGCCCTGGGTTGGATTGGCCGTTACCCAATAGGCGGGTTGCACCGGAATGCTTGGCGGATTCCCATTGTCAGCAGGGTTCCAAGGGCGATTGGGTTCAGCCACATTGTCATTCCAATAGGCTTGGCTGCAGTTCTTGGCCGTATTCTTCCACGATCCATAGGTATTGTAAGTGTTGTCATTGGGGTAATTGCCCGTATTGACAGGCTCGCCCTCCTGCGGCGGGATCGGCTCGAAGGCAAGCCAATCCTTGTTGCCGAAGCGGCCGTAACCCAGCTTCAGGTCCGCATCATTGCTTTCATTGTTGGGCGTTGCCGGACTTGTACGATAGTCGTCGATGTAGCGGGCATAGACGCTACCTGTCCATCCAGCAGGTGGATTGTCTAAAAGCCGCACGGGAGAGACATTGGTAACATAGACCTTGTCCTGCAGAACACCGGTCACTGGATTGTTGAACGGGGGGAAGACCGTCAGTGCAGTCGTCTTGGTTCGATCGAAAGTCTGATTGTTGACTTTCTTGTTCAAGATGACATTGACCTTCGCATTCCACGGCACCATGCCTATATTGAGCAGATCCCAATTGACTCCGTTGATGGTCACAGTCTTCGAGTTTGGATCGCTGTAGAGCGTTTCAACCAGGGTCTTTGCCGCGGTTTCCGCCGCTTCTATCTTCGTGCATGGCGAGCACATCGATCCCGACATGTCGATGGCAATAACGACATCAAGCCCATTCAGGCCGCGCACAGCGGTCGCCGATGCGCCAACGGTGATGGTTGAAAAGCCGAGGACAGACATCAGAGTTGAATCGATCGTTGCTTTGGCGCTGACCTCTACCGTGTTGCTATTGGCGTCGAGCGTGATGTGGGGGCCGTCGAGTATCGCATCCAGCTGTTCGGCCGGGAAATTCGCGTTGAAGAACATATTGATATCGGCCTCGACATTGTCCGAGCCGAGTGACTTCGCGCCGGCAAGAGCGGCCGCATCGAGAGCCTGTGACAGCCGCGCCTTCATCATGTAGCCACGCGCAGTGTCGACTGCCATGCCGGCGCAACCGATGAAGACAGTCAGGGCTATGCCAACCCAGACGGCCACGACACCGCGCTCATCATTCACGAATCTATTCGCCAATGACATTCGCCCTGCCGACTTAATAGGTGTTTTCTTCGCCATCTTATTCCCTCACCTCAGTCAGGCGTGTCGGTTAGGTTGGTAAATCGCGGTCGCGTAAATGACTGCGTATAAAGTGTCTGCTCGTCGTAAATGATGTTCCCGAAGAGCGGCTCGTATTTGAATATGATCTCAGCCGCGATGATGTTCTCACCTTCGCGAATGACAAGGCCGCCAGGCAGGGTCGGCGTGCCGCCAGTCTCGCCAATCTTGCTTTGAGCTGGAAAGTCGCCGGGGCTTATGACCTGCCATGCGATCTTCTCTGCAGTGCCCGTCGGATTGGAGAGCGAAGTAATGATGACCCGGCCGTTTGTCGACAGATCATAAGGTTCCATCAACCCATACGCGGCTTGGAAGAGGTCGTCGATCTTAGCCTGTTCGTTGCCAAGCGCAGGGTCGATCTGTGCCACCAGATCAGCCATCGAGGCGGACGCGCGCTCCATTTTCTGTCCGATCAGGAGGTATCGCGGCACCTCGAATGTCCCGAGGAAAAGTGTCGAAAAGAAAAGGAGGAATAGCGCCATTTCGACCGCGACGGAGCCACGCTCTTGATGGGAGCGAAGCGGAAGCATTCTGCGAAGGGAGAGAGCGGACATTGACCAGCGCTCAACTACCGGATCCACCGCCCGAACTGGGCTGTGAATAGAGGTTCGGCTCATTGCGCACGACGATGGTGGCGCGAAGCGGCAAGGTCCCGTCTTTTGATGCGATCAAAAGTGGAACGATGGGGGTCATGATGTGCCACGGCACTTCGACGGAATAGGAGACGACCTCGCCGCCCATGCCGGCGCCTTCCTTGCCGATGTCCTCGTCCCAGACGCCGTCAGCATCCAGGTCCGTGAAGGTCTCTACACAGCCTGTACTCGGATCGTCATATTTGTCGTTGTGGCAGGGATTGGGATCGTCCGGGTCGCCGGGAGCGCTGTCGACAAAAGGTTCCGGCTGCCCGACGCCCGAAAAACTCGGGTAGGTCTTTACGGTGAAAGTCGCTTCATCAAAATCGACCAGACCGATGGTGTGTTCTTTCAATATGGCGCGGATCTTCTCTTGGCGACTTAGATCACTGGGTTGCTGGCCGGTGATGCCGTAGCGCGACGCTTCCTTCAGCCCGCCTTCAAGCGTTGTCAGGGTCGCCATTATCAACCCGATTTCGATGCTCCCGAAGGTCATCAGCAGCAGCACTGGAAAAACGAAGGCGAACTCGATCGCAGCGACGCCGCGATCATCAGCGCCAAAGCCACGCCGAAAGCGGGCCACAAGGGGCCGAATTTTATGCATGTTGAGGGCAAACCGCATGGCGGCACACTCAGTTCATTTTCTCGATGACAGCATGGAATATTAAAAGAAAGTGCGATCTCGAATTTATTCCATGACTCGTTAAAAATACGCTCACGCTGATCGAAGTCCAGCGAGAGTGTCAGCAGAACGTATGTGCCTGCATCATGATGTGAGGAGTGTGCGGCTTTTTAGGTGTATTGCACGCTATTGGCGTGCTTTCTCGATCCAGCTGCCGCTTTCATCCTGCTGGTAGTAGACCAGTTGCTGGCCCGCCGCCTTGAAGTCGCGCCATTGCGTCCGGGTGGCGGCGACGGCCGTCTCGTCCTGGCCGTCAAAGAGGATGCAAGCCATGTCGAAACCGGCGCTGCCGAGATCGGGTGCCTTGGGCGGCTCCGCGCCGTCGCATAGCAGCAGGATCTTGGCCTTGTTCGGGTTCTCGAAGGCGGCGGTCAGGTAGATCGGCTGCTCGGCAGCATTGCCGTCCTTTGCCGATCCATGTGGCAGAAAGCTTGCCGGGTCGAACGTCCACAGATGCGCATTGAGGGCTTCGACCCTCTCGGTCGAGCCGGCAAGGATGACGGCCCGGTCCTGTCGGTCGATGATGCGGCGGAGGAGGCGGGTGAGCGCCTCCTCCAGTCGCGATTTGGTCAGGTGATAGAAGCGGATCTCCGCCATCGGCGGCGACGCTTACTTGTCTTCGTATTCGCGGGCCACCAACTGCTCCAGAAGGCGCACGCCAAAGGCCGTGGCGCCCTTCGGTGTCGTCGGCTTGTCCTTCTCGCTCCAGGTGACACCGGCGATGTCGAGATGCGCCCAGGGCGTCCCCTTCTGAATGAACCGCTGCAGGAACTGAGCCGCCGTGATCGAGCCGCCGTAGCGGCCGCCGATGTTCTTCATGTCGGCAGCAGGTGAGTCGATGAGGCGGTCATAGGAGGGGGCAAGCGGCATACGCCACAGCAATTCGCCGGTCGCCTTGCCGGCTGCGACCAGCTGATCGGACAGCGTATCGTCATTCGAGAAGAGGCCGGCATGGTCGGTTCCGAGGGCGACCATGATGGCGCCGGTGAGTGTCGCAAGGTCGACGATCGCCTTGGGGCGGAAGTTCTCCTGCGCGTACCATAGGGCATCAGCCAGGACCAGGCGGCCTTCGGCATCGGTATTGAGGACCTCGATGGTCTGGCCCGACATGGAGGTGACGATGTCGCCCGGGCGCTGCGCGGTGCCGGACGGCATGTTCTCAACCAAGCCGATGACGCCGACCGCGTTCACCTTGGCCTTGCGCGCGGCGAGGGCACGCATGAGACCGATGACGACACCGGAGCCGCCCATGTCCCATTTCATGTCTTCCATGCCGGCAGCCGGCTTGATGGAAATGCCGCCCGTGTCGAACGTGACGCCCTTGCCCACGAAGCAGATCGGTTTGGCCTTTGAGTCCGAGGCGCCGTTCCACTGCATGGTGACGAGCTGGCTTTCGCGTTCCGAGCCCTGGCCGACACCGAGGAGGGCGCCCATGCCAAGCTTCTTCATTTCCTTCTCGCCCAGCACCTCGATCTTGACGCCGAGCTCGGCGAGCGTTGCCGCTTCCTTGGCGAGGGTCGCCGGATAGATGACGTTCGCTGGCTCGGACACCAGATTGCGCGTCATCATCACCGAGTCAGCAATCTTGTCGAGCGGATCGAATGCCTTCTTGGCCGCGTTGGGATCGCCGAGCGTTATGGTGAGCTTCTTCAGGGTGGGCTTGTGTTCGGGCTTTTCCTTGGTCCGGTACTTGTCGAAACGATAGGCGCGCAGCCGGGCACCGGTCGCGAGCCGCGCCGCAATCTCCGCCTCGTTGAGCGGGCAGCCGGCCAGGGCTTCGACGGCAATAGTCGCCTCTCTTTCGCCGGCGCCATTGAGGGCGGCAATCAGCCGGCCGCCGATGGCCTCCACGGCAAAGCCATCGAGTTTCGCCGGATTGCCGAGACCGGCAAGGATCAGGCGACTCACCTCCAATCCCTGGGGCGCCAAGATCAACAATTGTTCATCGTGGCCGCCCTTGAACCGGCTGGCATTCAGGCTGCGGGAGATGGCCCCCTTGGTCGCCTTTTCCGCTTGGGTTGCGGCAGCCGTCAGCTTGCGACCTTCCATCACGCCGACGATATAGGCGCCCTGCGTCGGCACTTCGGGCTTCGCAAACGTGACCTTCATCTTGATTTCTCCTGCTTTTTCGCGTGTTTCCAGTGCTTCCGCGCAGGCTGGCGCGGGGCCTGGTTGCTGGTCCGGAATAGTCTGGGTGCGACACGTCGGACCCGCGATTTGGGCGAGTCGGCGGCTGCTGTGACGTGAAGCCTTAGCATAAACGGAATTGCCTCGCCAAGGCTGGCAAAACCTTGGCAATATGCGCCAACCTACTGAAAAAAGTGGACGAATGGGCGCGGCATGCTACTTTAGCGGCCTGTTTTCCCGGCCGAACAAGAGCCGGGGCAAAGACCATGCAGCAGGGGCGTTTGGGGGTAGAGACTTTGGCGCGGTTTGATTTGTTGGGTTCGGCCCTGGGTGCTGTCCTCTTCGGTCTCCTTGTGACCGTTGGGGTTTCAAGCCCTGCCAAAGCGGACGGTACGGTTCACTTGGTGGCGGACGAAGTCGGCTACGACGAGGATTTCGGCATTTATGTCGCGCGCGGTCATGTTGAGGCGCAGCGCGGTGACAAGATCATCATGGCCGATACCCTGACCTATAACGAGCGTTCAAAGACGGTCACTGCCAACGGCAATGTCGCCATGCTGATGCCGAACGGCGATACGATGTTCGGCAATTACGCGGATGTCAGTGAGGACTTCAACGACGGCATCGTTCAGGAGTTCAAGGCGCTCTTCAAGGATCAGTCGCGTCTCGCCGCCCAATCCGCTCAGCGTATCGGCGGCAACAAGATGGTGCTCAAGAACGCCGTCTATACGCCCTGCTTGCCTTGTCGGACCGACCCCAGCCGCCAGCCGATCTGGCAGGTCAAGGCGCGCGACGTTATCCAGGACGACACCGCCCAGACCATCACGTATCACAATGCGTGGATGGAAATGTGGGGGCTGCCGATGTTCTGGACGCCCTATTTCCAGCATCCGGCGCCAGGTGTCGAGCGAATGACGGGTTTGCTGGAGCCGCGCTTTTCAGTGTCGTCGGGGCGAGCCGGCTATCAGTACGCTCAGCCCTATTTCATTGCGCTCGGCCCGGACAAGGATATCACTCTGACGCCGATCGTTCGCATCGGCGGTGATCCCGATCCGGCGGGTGCCGTTGGCGACATCGAATATCGCCAACATGTGCGTGAAGGGGCGTTCCGTCTGGAACTCTCGGGGACGCAAGAAGATCGCTTCGGGAATGAAGACAGCGCGATCGTCAAGCACAATGAATTGCGCGGCCATATCGAGGGCGATGGCCTCTTTGAGATCAATCGCGACTGGCGCTGGGGTTTCACCAACAAACTCGCCTTGGATAAGTCGTATCTGCGCCAATACCATTTCGGTTCGCCGGATTGGCTGGAGAACCAATTGTGGGCGGAAGGCTTCTTTGGCCGTTCCTATTTTGATGCGCGTGCGATGGGCTTCCAGTCCACCGACAAGGATTTTGACTCCGACAATGCGCCGATGGTTCTGCCTTCGATCAACTATAATTACGTTGGTGAGCCCGGCCAGTATGGTGCCTATTGGGGGCTCAACCTCAACACGCGAAACATCATTCGCGAAGATGATCGTGACTCGCTGCGATTCTCGGTGAGCCCGTCCTGGACGCTTCCCTATACCAGTTCGATCGGCGACATTTACGAATTGAAGCTGGCCGTTCAAAGCGACCTCTATGTCGTCAACGATGTCGACCGTCATTCCGATTCTGTAACCGGTGGCGGCACTGATGGTGTTGCCGGCCGCTTCTTTCCTGAAGCCAGCCTCAAGTGGCGCTATCCCTTCGTGCGGCCGGGCGAAACCATTACCCAGGTCTTCCAGCCGATTGCGCAGCTCGTCCTTGCGCCGGATTGCTGCAATACCGGCAAGATTCCCAACGACGACAGCCGCGCCTTCGAATGGGATGATACAAAAGTCTTCGACGTGGATCGCTTCTCCGGTCTCGACCGGGTGGATTCGGGTTCGCGCTTCAATTACGGCGTCGAATGGACCGGCTATTTCCCGGAAGGCGGCTATGCCGACGTATTCCTGGGGCAGAGCTTGCGGTTCTGGAACGATGGCGACGAATTGCGCGATGGCAGTGGCATCGACGATGATCTTTCCGATCTTGTGGGCCGAATTGCGGTTGTCCCGACCGACTGGCTCGACGTCAACTATCGCTTCCGCCTCGATGTCGAGGATTTCGACGTGAATCGCCAGGATCTCGGCATTTCGGCCGGCCCGGAGGAACTGCGTCTCGACTTGCACTACATTCAGCTGGAAAATGACGTAGACGGTGGCAAGGAAGAACAGATCAGCGCCGGCGTCCGCGCCAAGCTCGGTGAGTATTGGACGATTGGCACCAGCGGCACCTACGATATCCACGATACCGAGCTACTCGCCGTCGGTGGCCTGCTCGAATATCAGGATGAATGCTTCGGCATGCTCCTCAATGCTTCATATGCGCCCGAGAGCGATGAAGAGGATACCAGTGGTGACTTTACCGCGATGGTTCAGTTCCGCTTCACCAATCTCGGCAATATCGGTTCTAACTTCTAACGGCTCTGCTGCGCGCGGCCGGTGCTTGGGGTAAAGATTTGATGGCGACGTTTTCAACCAAGATCCGCGCAATGTCGATTGCGGCGTTTTGTGTGGCAGGACTTTTGAGCCTCTTCGCGCCGCATGCCAACGCGCAGGGCGATTTGAAAATTGTGGCGGTTGTCAATGAAGACGTAATCACCGAACTCGACCTCTTCGTGCGCATGCGCTTGGCGATGGTCTCGGCGAAACTCAATGACACGCCGGAAACGCGCCAGCGTCTCTTGCCGACCTTGCTACGCACCATGATCGACGAGAAGCTCAAGTCGCAGGAAGCCAAGCGGCAGAACATTCCCGTTTCAACATCCGAGGTTCAGCGGCGTATCGATGAACTGGCCAAGCGCAACGGTATGACGACCGAGCAATTGTCGCAGACGCTGCAGCAGAACGGCATCTTCATTGACGTGCTGGCGGAACAGATCAGAACCGACTTGTCCTGGGCACGTCTGGTGCAGCGACGGTTGCGTTCGCAGGTGAAGATTTCCGATGAAGAGATCGACCAGTCGTTGGCGGCGATGCAGGCGGCGCAGGGGCAGACAGAGTATCGCCTGTTGCAGATCTTCTTGTCTTCCGGCAGCGGCGATGAAGCCAGTATCCAGCAATCGGCGCAGCGGCTCAAAGAGCAACTCGACCAAGGCGCCGATTTCAGCGCCCTGGCGACGGAGTTTTCGCAGGACCAGGGAGCCATTCGCGGGGGTGATTGGGGCTGGATGCGGCTCGATATGATGGATCCGCCGGTTGCCCAAGTCGTGCAGACCTTGCCGCCCAACCAAGCCAGCCAACCGATCCGCGGCGCGGGTGGATATTACATCGTAGAGGTGAGGGCGACCCGGACCATCGATGCGCGGACCGTTTCAGCCGGTACTGTGGAGATAGACCAAATTCTGTGGGGCCTGCCCACCAATGCCGCCGAGTCCGAGATCAACAAAGCGATTTCGCAAGCCAACACGTTGATCCCGCGGATCCAGTCATGCGGTGACATGAACACAGTCGCTGCCGATGCCAAACCGGCAGTCTATCGAAGCCTCGGCAATGTCCTCGTCAATGACCTGCCACCCGAAGTTCAGCCTTATGCGCTTAACCAGCCGATTGGCGAGCCTTCGCCGCCCATCCGGACCAACCGCGGCATCGGCATTTTTACCGTGTGCAGTCGCAGTTCCGGCGACGATTCCTCTCTGTCGCGGGTGAGCGTCGCGGATCGGTTGGGGCGCCAGCGCCTGGATACCCTGGCGCGCGGCTATCTGTCGGATTTGCGCCGAGCTGCGGTCATCGACATCCGCCTATGACCGGCGGCGATCCAACTGACGGCGGGGACAAAGCGCGGGCCCTGCCGCTGCCGCCTTTGCGCGAGGTCATTGCCAAGCATGGTCTCAGCGCCAACCGGGCGCTGGGGCAGAACTTTTTGTTCGACCTCAATCTCACAGGCCGTATCGCGCGTGCCGCGGCACCTCTCGATGTCGGCACGGTCATCGAGATTGGCCCAGGGCCTGGCGGTCTGACGCGTGCGCTGCTCGATCACGGCGCCCGCAAGGTCATCGTCATCGAGCGCGACCGTCGCTTCTTGCCGGTGCTGGCTGAGATCGATGCTGCCTATCCAGGTCGACTGTCGGTGATTGAAGGCGATGCACTCAAGGTCGATGCTGCCAAGCTCGGTGACGGGCCCCGGCGGATCGTCGCCAATTTGCCCTACAACGTCGCGACCCCCTTGCTGATGGCATGGCTTGAGGCCGGAACGACTTTCGCCAGCCTCACCTTGATGTTTCAGAAGGAAGTGGCGGATCGCCTGCTGGCCAAGCCGCGCACCAAGGATTATGGACGGCTCAGCATCGCGGCCCAGTGGCGAGCAGATGTGAAGCGCCTGTTCGACGTGCCGCCGCGCGCCTTCACACCGCCCCCCAAGGTCACATCGACCGTCGTGCAATTGGTGCCTCGGGCCGAGCCGCTCTATCCGGCCGACGGCAAGGTGCTGGAGAAAGTGACGGCGGCCGCTTTCGGTCAGCGGCGCAAGATGCTGCGGCAATCTTTGCGCCAGGTCTCACCACAGGCCGAGGAAATCCTGGTGGAAGTCGGCATCGCACCGACTGCCCGCGGCGAGGAGCTGTCGATCGAGCAATTCTGCGCGCTGGCCCGGGCTTTCAAGGCGCGACGCGGTCCTACTGCCCCTCTCTGAGGCCCTTCACGAAGTCGGTCAGGCCCACCTGGCGTTGCCGGCGCAGGCGTTCGGCACGCAGGATCGCGCGCACGCTTTCAACGCTCGAATCAACGTCATGGTTGACGACGATATAATCGTATTCGGCCCAATGGCTCATCTCGTCGGCGGCCTTGGCCATGCGCTTGGCGACAACTTCGGCACTATCCTGTGCGCGGGTGTGTAGGCGTCGTTCCAGTTCGCGCGTCGAGGGCGGCAGAATGAAGATGCTGACCAGATCCTCGCGCGCGTTATGTGCCAATTGCTGTGTGCCTTGCCAATCAATATCGAACAGAATATCGCGGCCCTGGGCGATCTCACGCGCTACCTGCGCCTTGGGGGTGCCGTAGTAATTGTCGAACACCTTGGCGTATTCCAGAAACTCGCCACGGTTGATCATCAGATTGAATTCGGTCGGATCGACGAAATGGTAGTCAACGCCGGCAGTTTCCCCGGGGCGCTTTTGTCTGGTGGTTGCCGAGATGGACAAGGCCAGTTGCGGCTCCAAATCGAGCAGTCGGCGCGAAATCGTGGTCTTGCCCGCACCTGAAGGCGAGGAAAGGACCAACATCAGGCCGCGGCGGCGAACCTCGACGAAGGCGGATGAACTGGTGGATGCGTGCGACACCTGCCGCCTCTATTCAATGTTCTGGATCTGCTCGCGCAGCTGTTCGATCGCTGCCTTAAGCTCAATGCCCAGGTTGGTCAAGGCCAGATCCGCCGCCTTGGAGCAGAGCGTATTGGCCTCCCGGTTGAATTCCTGACAGAGAAAGTCGAGCTTGCGTCCCACCGCGCCGCCTTTCTTGATAAGGTCGCGCGCCGCTTCGACATGGGCTGCAAGCCTGTCGATCTCCTCTCGCACATCGGCACGGCCGGCGATGATGGCGAGTTCCTGGATCAGGCGGTCGGGATCGACCGGTATGCCTTCCGGCATCAGTTGCTTCAGCTGGTCTTCAAGGCGCAGCCGGATATTGGCGGGTTGCGCGCCTGCGCTGGCCGCAGCTGCGACACGCAGCCGTTCGACTTCATCAAGGTGGGCAAGGACGATGCCGGCAAGGCGTGTCCCTTCCACACGGCGCATAGCGCCCAGTTCCGTCATCGCCTGGCGCAGGCCGATCTCCACCGCCTGCTGGCGTTGTGTGAGCACCTCTTCACTGACCGGTGGCGTTTCCAATTCGAGGACGCCCTTCAGTCCCAGAATGCCATCGATGCTGGGAGGACTGCCGGCGACCTTTCCCTGCATTTCCGCGATCAACGACATGATCTGGTCGAGCGCGCCACGATTGACGGAGAGGCGCCCGCGGGCCGCCGCTTCGTCGACATTGAGATTGACCGTGAGATTGCCCCGCTTCAACAATTCGGCGGCAGTCTGGCGCACGATCCCATCCAATGCCTCGAAACCTTGCGGCACCCGGCAGCGCACGTCCAGCGAGCGGCCGTTGACGGACTTCAGCTCCCAGGTCCATAAAAATTCCCCGACCGCACCGCTTGTGCGGGCGAATCCGGTCATACTGGCAATTGACACAATATCCCCCTTGCAGATCGGCGCTATCATCCCGGATGCTGCGCCGACTGGCAAGCCGCGATGGGCGGAAGAAGGGTGTATGCAGTGTCCGGAATGTACCAATCGATCCTGATTTCCGGGGCCAGCTCCGGCATCGGCAATGCCTTGGCCCGTGCCTATGCCGCTCCCGGGGTTCATCTCTTCCTAGGCGCGCGGCGGATTGAGGCCCTGCACGAGTTGGCCGGTTCGTGCCGTGCGCTTGGTGCCGATGTCTCGGTTGCGGCGATCGATGTGACGGATCGCGCGGCAACCGGCGATTGGGTTGCTGGCGCACATGCGGCGCGGCCGCTTGATCTGGTGGTTGCCAACGCCGGCATCTCTGGCGGCACGCATGGCGGCATCGAGAGCGATGCGCAGGTGCGTGCGATCTTCGCCACCAATGTCGATGGTGTTCTCAATACCGTTCTCCCAGCCATTCCGCTGATGGTGGCGGCTGGTCGAGGACAGATCGGCATCATGGCATCGCTGGCCGGCCAACGCGGTTTTCCCGGCGCGCCGGCCTATTGTGGATCGAAGGCGGCGGTGAAAGTGTGGGGCGAGGGGCTTCGTGGCGCCCTGGCGCCGAGTGGCGTTGGCGTCAGCGTCATCATGCCCGGTTTCGTCAAATCGCCGATGACAGACGTCAACGAATTTCCCATGCCCTTCATGATGCCGGTCGAACGGGCGGTCGCTATCATTCAAAGAGGCTTGGCGCGCAACAAAGCCCGTATCGCCTTTCCCTTGCCGACCGCTTTCGTGGCGTGGCTGCTGGGGTCCCTCTCGCCAGCTTTGACCGATCGGTTGCTGGCGGCGGCGCCGCGCAAAGGCTGACGCGTTGGGGCGGCCGTAGCATCTCTCGACAACGCATCGCTATTTAGATGCGAAGAGGCGCCTCGGTGAACGAGGCGCCTCTCCTATCGTCGATATCGGATCTGCTACAGATTGTCCTGCTCGGCATCACCCGGATTTTCGAAGCCTTTGATTTCGTTTACGCGCTCTGACAGCGCTTCGGCAAAGCTTGGCTCGCTCGGCGTTCCATCTTCGGCGTCACTGGTCGTGCCATCATTGGTTCCACTGTCGTCGGCTTCATCCGGGTCTAGGCTGGAAAAATCATCGCCATACGTGTCCGTCAGCTTGTCGAGGATCTTGCCCACGATTTCCGGCGACATTGGCTTGTTCGTCGCATTCGCCAGCGCCTCCGCAAGATCGTCTAGATCGACGTCAGTCGGCGTGGTGCCTTCGTCGGTCGTCGCCTGTTGCTCAGTATAGTCGTGCAGGAGGTCGCGGAATGTCTGGCTGATTTGTCCAGGTGCTGAGTTGGGCGAGGCGTTGTCGAGGGCGTTCGGCGAGGCGTGGACGAAGCCGTTCAGCTTGCCAAGCGCATTGGCGGCAACGGCGTCGTCATCGGGATCTGTCGTCGCATCGGTGCTCTTGCTGCCGTTGCCGTTCCCGTTGCCATTCCCATTCCCATTCCCACCACCATTTCCGCCACTATGGTCGCTGCCGTGTCCCGCACCATGACCGCCGCCATGTCCGCCGCCGTTCCCACCACCGTTTCCGCCCCCATTGCCACCACCATTGCCGTTCTTCGCATGGGCGACATTGTCAAAGGGCAGGGTCGTCAGGGCGGCGCTGGCCAGGACGAGTGTACTGGCCAGCAGCAGCGTGCGTAGGGTGGATAGGTTGTTGGGAATAACCATGATCTGCTCCGTTTGCTTTGCACGGACCCGTCAGGCGATGACGGCGTGTCGTGAAACCAACGAAGCAAAGAATTCGGTTATTCCGGGGCGCGATCACCCCGAGCCGGACGTCACAGCTTTGTAATAGCTGGCGATTCTTCTTAAATGGGCGTGTGTTTCAGGGCAGGACCCGGGGAACGCGCCGCAGCATGCGGTAATAGAGCGGCTTGTTGTCCGGGGTGGTCAGGGTCATCAGCAGGTCGCCGGGCTGGGCGAGCATGCCCAGCATCAGGCCGGCATTGGTCACGGTATAGAGGCGCCAGGTCTGCGTGCCCTGTGCCGACCAGCCGGTAACCGCAACCGGGGTAATCGACATTACACCGCCGGCCATGCGGTAAGTGTCATACATGGGTGCCTCAGACCAGGCGTCGGCCAGAATCTGGTCGTTCACCGGAACCTTGGGCGGGTCGGCGCGGGTCACCAAGCCGATACGGCCCGTGCCGGTCTGGTCCATCGGGCTGACGATGAACCATTGCCACGGATTGGTGAAGGGGGCCGTCGGCCGGGTCGGCTGGATGAAGGTGGGCGGCAACTGAACCAGCTGCCAGGACCCAATAATCTCGTTGGGCTGGGCGACGTTCATCCGGGCCGGGCTCGGGGGCGTCGGCGTCGCCACGGGGGCTACCGGCTGCACGGGTTCGCTGGCGCCGCCTTCCCACGGCATCAGGGCACCTTGGCAACCAGCCAGCAATGAGGCGCTCATCAGACCCGAGATGAGCAGGCCGCGTACTTTCATGTTCAATCTCCCCCGATCGCAGCCCGCCAATCGGGCCCGGTCCTGTCGCAGTTTAGCCGCCCAAATCCTGGCTGAGAAGCATGGAGCGACCGATTCGTACCCATTGCGGCCAGCAAAAATGCGGCCTGCTGCCAGATTGACGCCCCGGTTCAAGCCCTGGCGGCCCAAAAGGCCGGTCTGGGGCACCAGCTTGTTTTGGTGATCCAGTTCACAGCACCCATGCCAGGCCCGGGCCAAATCACTGTCACGGAGCCTGCCAGAGGCGTTGCGGGGGCGGCCACGGCCTGCAAAGCTAGGGCTCCGCCAAATGCGGGCAGATCGCAAGGAGATCAAGATGGCGCTGACCAAACGAGAATTTCTGCTGGCCCTGCCGGTGGCGGCCCTCATGGCGCAGGCCTTTCCCAGGCAGGTTGCCGCAGCCGGATCGGTGGGCCAAGTGTCGCGGCTTGCTGGTACGGTGACCATTGTCAGGAACGGGATGGATACGGCGGCCGCCATCGGCGCCGAGGTGCTGGTCGATGACCAGATCCGCAGTGGCGCCGACAGTCGGGCCGAGATCACTTTCAGCGACGGATCGATCCTGACGGTCGGCCCCGAAAGCGACATTTCCGTCTCCTATTTTGCCCCGGAAGAAGCCGAATCGAATGCCGTTTTGGACCTTTTTTCGGGTATCGCTCGGCTGACGGTCAACAAAGCGACCGGCTGGGGCCGGTTCGAGGTGCGGACCGCCACGGCAGTTGCTTCAGTCCGCGGCACCGACTACCTGGTCGAAGCGACGGCTGGAAAGAGTGCGGTCTTCGTTGCCGAGGGCCGTGTCGCGGTATCGAGCCGGGCCGGGGCAGGTACGGTGATCCTGCGCGAAGGGCAGGGCGTCGACATCCCTGCCGAAAAAGCGCCGCTGGTCGTCAAACGTTGGGGTGCGAAGCGCCGTGACGAAGCATTGGCCCGCGTCACCTTCTCCTGATCCACGGTGGCGCAATCGCTCAACATACCGGCTCGCGGCAAGATACGGCGTGGTTGGCTAAGCCTCGCCCTGGTGGTGACGCTCAGCCTGGTCGTCGCCTGGCTGCATCTGGCCAACGATCGCCTGTTTGAATCGATCGACCAAGGCATGGCGCTCGATCTGCGCTTCCGGATGCGCGGATCCCTGCCGTCGCCCAACGATATCGCCATCATCGTCATCGACGACCGCTCGCTGGCCAAGCTTGGCCGCTGGCCCCTGCCACGGGCGACATTGGCGCAATTGGTGGATCAACTGCGTCTTGCGGGCGCCAAAACGATTGGCCTCGACATCCTGCTGTCGGAACGTGAGCCGGAGGCAACCGGTCAAGGTGACCAGCGCCTTGCCGATGCCTTGCGCCTGCATGGGCATGTAATTCTGGCTGGGGCGATGCTCTTCAACAATGGGCCTCTGTCCGGTGGGCCGGTATCGGATGGGCGCGCCATCTCTCTCAAAGCCGTGAAGAACGCCAACCGTGGTACCGATCGACTTGTCAAAGCGGACAGCCTGTTGCTCCCCCTGGCCGAGTTCGACCAGGGAACCGAGGTCGGACATGTCAATCAGCAATCCCTCGATGTCGGCCAGACACGGGCGCAATATCCAGTCCTGGGGTACGGCGACTGGGTAATACCCTCCTTTCCGCTGCTCTTGGCGGCGGCGCAGAAAGATCTTCCGGTGGGTGCGATCGGCTTCGACTATGCCGGCACGCTGATCATGGGAAAGGACCGCCTTCCACTGGATGACAGGTATGGGCTGGGTCTCAACTATCTGGGACCGGCGGGAACCATTCGAACCTATTCGGCTCTCGATCTGGTCGAAGGCCGCATTCCGCCGGCGCTGCTCGACAGGCGCATTGTTCTTGTCGGCGTTTCGGCGACATCCCTCGGAGATAATTTTGTCACGCCGTTTGCCTTAAGCCTGCCTGGTGTCGAAGTACTGGCGACCGCAACGGCCAATCTTCTGCATGGCGACAGTCTCATCCGTACGCCGGAGCAGCGCCTTATTGAGGCGGCAATGATCGTTCTGCTGGCACTGTCGGCCTGGCTCCTCGCCTTTCGTGCGGGCGGCCCGCGCTGGGGTTTGCTTATGAATCTGGCGTTGCTGATTGGCTGGCTCGCCCTGTGCCAGCTTGCCTTCACGATGAATGATCGTCTGATCGCCGTTGCCGGACCCGTTACAGCTATCGCTCTGGGCGGGGGCATCGGCCTCCTGTCGCGCACTTTGCAGGAACGACGCCTGCGCTGGGAGGCGGAAAGGCATCGGGGCAACCTTGCCCGCTATGTTCCGCCAAGCCTCGTTGAAACCTTGGCCGATCGCGCGACCCCCAGTTTCGATGAGCGGGAGCAGCAGGCGGCCGTGATGTTCATCGACCTGCAGGGCTTCACACATGCCAGTGAGGCTCGTTCTCCTGCGGACACGGCCCATTTTCTCAAGGCCTTTCACAGCCAGATAGAAGATGAGGTTGCAGCTCATGGCGGTATCGTCGCGCAATTCCTCGGCGATGGCGCCATGATCCTTTGGGGCTTGCCGCAACCCAATGACTCGGATCCGGCCGACGCATTGGCGTGTGCCCGCGCCATGCTGCTGAGGCTGCATCACTGGCGGCCGGAGAACCGGGCGCGGATTGGGCTACACTTCGGCCCGGTTGCGATGGCGCAGCTCGGCGGTCGGCATCAGGCACAGCTCGCCGCAGCCGGTGATACGGTCAATGTGGCGAGCCGCCTTGAAGCAGCCGCCAAATCGGTTGGCGCAGTACTGGTTGTGTCCGACGATCTCATTCAGGCTGTGAAACAACTGGGGCGCGAGGATCTTATCAATGGGCTGCAGCCGTCGCCCGATCAGCCGGTGCGCGGCCGTGACAAACCGATCTCCTTCTGGTCGACTGCTGATTATGCCGGATTGACGTGAGCGACCAATGGTTGGGAGAAAGTCGAGCAATATAACGTGGCGCCGCCTATGGCCGCTGTTGCCGCTGGGCATCGGATTCGCGCTGTTTTTCGCGCTCGGCGGAACGCAAATTCTCAATCTCGAAATTCTCAAGGCGCGCCAGGCAGATCTTCAAGCCGTGGCCGCAAACCACTATTTCTTAGCCGTGCTCGGCTTCATGCTGGCCTATACGGCTCTGGTTGCCTGTTCCATTCCCGGTAGCGTCGTGCTGACCTTGGCCGGAGGCTTCCTATTTGGCACCGTTCCCGCCACATGCTACATCGTGACGGCTGCCACGATGGGTGCGGTGCTGGTGTTCCTAGCGGCGCGGTCCGCCCTGGCCGACTTGCTCCGGGCACGCGCAGGGCCCTGGTTTTCGCGACTGGCCGACGGTTTTGAACGAGACGCCTGGAGTTATATGTTGATCCTTCGACTGGTGCCTGTCTTTCCCTTCTTTGTCGTCAATCTGGTGCCGGCGTTTCTAGGTGTTTCCCTGCGCTGCTTTGCCGTGACGACCTTTTTCGGCATCATTCCGGCGACCTTCATCTATGCCGCCATCGGCAGTGGCCTGGGGGAGACGTTGGCGGCGAGCGATGGCGTGAACCTTTCCGTTTCACCATCGGTATGGGTGGGGCTTGTCGGTCTTGGCGCACTTGCTGCAACTCCGATCGCATGGAAGCGCCTGCAGCGGCGCCTGAGCAACGGCCGACCCGATGACCGAACCTGAACTTCTGACGCCCGACATTTGCATCATCGGCGCCGGTTCCGGCGGTCTGACGGTCGCCGCTGGCGCGGCGCAGTTGGGCGCCAGTGTCGTTCTCATCGAAGCCGGTGAAATGGGTGGAGATTGTCTGAACCACGGTTGCGTGCCGTCGAAGGCGCTGTTGGCGGCTGCGCATGCGGCCGGGCAGGCGAAGCAGGCGCGTCGCCTCGGACTTCCTTTCAGAACACTGAAGATCAATCGCGCCTCCGTGGCACGCCATGTCGCCGGCGTGATCTCGGCAATCGCGCCGCACGATTCGGTCGAGCGTTTCGAGAGCATGGGTGTCACCGTGCTGCGTGCACGTGCGGTGTTCGATGGGCCTGACTGCGTTGTGGCCGGAGTACAGCGCATCCAAGCCAAGCGCTTCGTCATCGCGACCGGCTCGCGGCCCGCCGTGCCGCCGATCGTCGGCCTCGACAAGATACCTTATTTCACCAATGAGACGATTTTTGCAGCAACTGACCCGATCGAGCATCTGCTGGTGATCGGCGGCGGTCCGATCGGCGTTGAGCTGGCTCAGGCACAGGCTCGGTTGGGCGCCCGTGTCACTCTGGTCGAGATGGCCCGTTTGCTGCCGAAAGATGATGCCTATCTGGTCGAGCCGCTGCGCCAAGTCTTGCGCGAAGACGGGGTCGTTGTGCATGAGGGCAGCAGCATCGTCAGGTTGGAAAAGGTCGACGCCGGGATCGAAGCGCATTTGCTGCGCAATGATGGATCGCAGGAATCGGTTACGGTCAGCCATGTCTTGGTGGCAGCAGGGCGTGTTCCGAACAGCGATGGATTGGCGCTCGAAAAGGCCGGTGTCGCTGTCGATGGGGCGGCGATCAAGGTCGACCGTCGCATGCGGACCGGCAATCGCAAGATCTACGCTGTCGGCGATTGCACGGGTGGATATGCCTTTACCCATGTCGCCGGATATCAGGGTGGCATCGTGCTGCGCAACGTCCTTTTCCGCCTGCCGGCGAAGATCAATCCCGACATCATTCCCTGGGTGACCTTCACCGATCCGGAACTGGCGCAGGTGGGGCTCTCGGAAACGGTGGCGCGCACGCGCTTCAAGGATGTGCGCATCGAGCAGCTCGACTTTGGCGCCAATGACCGGGCCCAAGCCGAACGCCGCACCGAGGGTCGTATCAAGCTTGTTCTTCGCGCCAACGGTCAGATCCTGGGGGTCGGCATCGTCGGCCCGCAGGCCGGCGAATTGCTGGCGCCTTGGTGTCTGGCCATCGGGCGCGGGTTGAAGCTGTCGGCGATCGCGGGACTGCTGCTGCCCTATCCGACGCTCTCCGAGATTTCCAAGCGCGTTGCCGGGAATTATTACGCCCCCCGGCTGTTCAGCCCCGGTGTCCGCGCATTGGTGCGCGGGCTGCTGAAGCTGCCATGAGTGAGATCGACGTCAAACTTCCGAGCTTCGGCCGTGGCCTGTCGGCGCGGGTGCTGATCCTGACGATTCTCTTCGTGCTGGTCAGCGGCATTCTGATCTATGTGCCGAGCATTGCTCGTTTCCGTCTGGACTGGCTGGAGGAAAAACTCAACACCGCCCACCTTGCCATTCTGGCGCTGGAGGCGACGCCGGACTACATGATCGATCCCGAATTGGAGGTACGCCTCCTCAATCATGTTGGTGCCAGGGTGATCGGCCTGCGTTCGGGCGACGGCAAGAACCTGATTCTGCGTGGCTCCACGCCACCGCTTCTGGTCGACGTAACCGTCGATCTCAGCGATCGCGGTTTCGTGCGATTGTTTGAGGATGGGCTCGACACGCTGGTGCAGTCGCGTAACCGCGTCCTGCGCGTGAAAGGCTATTCGCCGCGTGCGGCCGATGTGGTGGTCGACGTGGTACTCGACGAATGGCCGCTGCGGCAGGCGCTTCTGGCCTATTCCTGGCGCATCCTCGGCTTTTCCATCGTGATCTCGCTGATCACCGCAGCCTTGCTCTTTGCCGCCCTGCAATGGCTCATCATCCGTCCGATGCGACGCCTGACGCGCGAGATGGTCAATTTCCGGCAGGCGCCGGAGGATCAAAGCGGCGATTTCGGCAGGACGAGCCGTGGCGACGAGATCGGCCTGGCCGAACGCGAATTTGCCGAAATGCAGGAGAAGGTGCGCCAAGCCTTGATGCAGCGCGCACGCCTCGCGGCGCTTGGGACTGCGGTGAGCAAGATCAACCACGATCTGCGCGGCATCCTGGCGACGGCACGCCTCATTACTGACCGCCTCGCCGAGAGCGACAATCCGGAGGTACGCAAGGCGGCACCCGCCTTGCTGCGCTCGCTCGACCGCGCCGTCGATCTTTGCTCCGACACACTGAACTTCACGCGCGAAGGACCGCCCAAACCGGAGTTCGAAACCTTTTTCCTGGCCGAATTGGTCGACGAGGTGGGCGAGGGACTTGCCAAGCTGCTCGGTACGGAGAAGAGCTGGGTCAGCGGCGTGGCGGCGGATCTGCGTATCCGCGCTGACCGGGGGCAGGTCTATCGCATCCTCCGCAATCTGGGGGAGAACGCGCTGCAGATGGGCGCGCAGCGGGTCGAGGTGCGGGCATTTGAGGCAGCGACCGGCATCGAAATCGAAGTCGCCGATGACGGGCCAGGTCTGCCTCCCAAAGCTCTGGAGAACCTGTTTGTCGCTTTCAAAGGGTCGGCGCGGAGCGGCGGCACGGGGCTGGGCCTTGCGATTGCGCGCGAGTTGATGCGCGGGCAGGGGGGCGATCTCAAGCTGGTGCGGAGTTCCGCCGACGGTGCCGTCTTCGCGCTCTCCCTGCCGCCGGTGGCAGCGCTGCCGCATTGAAAAGCGCCGCCGGGCGGGCGATACTGCCGCCAGATCATATTTATCGGGGGATGAAGATCATGAAGGCGGAAATCGAGCGCAGCGTGTTCATGGGCGTGCTGGCGCTCTTTGCCGTGGCCGGCCTCTTCGTGGCGTCGCGCGCGAGCGAGGGGACGCCCTATTGGGGTGGCCTCCTCTTCAGCGCCGTTTGCGTGGGTGGCCTCTTCTATTCGATCGCGAAGGTCAAGGCCTTCAGGTAAGCGCTCTCCGGCAGTCCCGGATGCACCGGGTGATCCGGTGCCGCGCCTGTGTGATAGAGCATGCGGGCGGTGCGGCCGGCTTCCTGGATGCCGCGCGCGGCCTGCTTGACCAGCTCGTCCGCCGGCATGTTGTGCGAGCAGGAGCACAGCATCAGGATGCCCTCTGAGGCAACGCAGGTGGCGGCGAGGCGCGCGAGCTTACGATAGGCGCGGGCGCCCTGATGGAAATCCTTGCGCGATTTGACGAAGGCCGGCGGGTCGGCAACGACGATGTCGAAGCGGCCGCCGCCTTGGGCGATTTCCGGCAGCACATCGAAGGCATCGCCGATGCGCGTTGTGAAGCGGTCGGCGACACCGTTGAGTTCGGCCGCCTGTTTGGCAAATTCAAGCGCCGGGGCGCTGCGGTCGAGTGCCGTTACCTGGGCGGCGCCTGCCATCAGCGCTTGATTGCCGAAACCGCTCATATAGCAATAGGCATCGAGCATCTTGGCGCCCTTGGCGAGGCGGGCGATGAGGGCGCGATTGTCGCGCTGGTCGAAGAACCAGCCGGTCTTCTGCCCGGCGCGCGGATCGCAGCGGAAGCGGGCGCCATTCTCCATGATCTCGATCGGCGCGTCGAGGTCGCCCTTCCACAGGCGGTTCACCGGTTCGAGCCCTTCGAGCTCCCGCGCCGGACCATCGCCGCGGATGAGGATGACGCGCGGCGCCAGCACCGCATCGATCGCCGTGCAGAGGTCGTCAATCGTCGCATCCATGCCGGCACTGGAGACGTCGACCACGACGACATCGCCATAGCGGTCGATGACGCAGCCCGGCAATCCGTCCGCCTCCGCATGGGCGAGGCGATAGAAGGGCACACCAATCAGCCGGTCGCGCAGGCGCTGCGCCCGCTCAAGCCGCCGCTGCCAGAAGCCGGCATCGATCGTGGTCTCCGGGTTGCGGGTTATGACACGGCCGCTGATGAGGGATTTGGGGTTGAAGAAAGCGATGCCGATCGGGCGTCCGTCCGCCTGCCGCAGGGTAACGATGCTGCCCGGCTTGATCGCTTTCAGCTCAGGGCTCGCCTGCAATTCGTTCGAATAGACCCAGGGGTGGCCGCCGAGGACACGGCGCTCTTCGCCCGATTTCAGGTGGATATTGGGCCGCTTCGACATGATCTGATTTCCATTGTTGGGCATTGGGTGCGGGGGGTGACCCGCGCTGTCGCCGTCAGTTGCCCAGCGCGATACCTTCGCGTCTCGGGTCGCTGGCGCCGATCAACTGGCCATCGCGTAGCACGATGACATTAGCACCGCTATTCAGTTCCTGCACCTTGACCTTGTGGCCACGGGCCAACAGAGCCTCGGGCAGGGTGCCGAAATCATGCCCTTCTTCCAGAATGGTGGGGCCGTTGCGGTTGAGGTAATGCGGTGCCGAAATGGCTGTGAGCGGATCCTGCTGCCAGTCGAGGAGGCCGATCAGGGCCTGCGTCACATAGCCGATGATGTTGGCCCCGCCCGGCGAACCAAGGGCCGCCGTGAGTTGGCCGCTCCGGCGGTCGAAGACGAGGACCGGGGCCATTGAGGAACGCGGCCGCTTGCTGGGCTCCACCCGGTTCACGGCGGCGCGCCCCTTGGCGGCGGGGGCAAAGGCGAAATCGGTGAGCTCGTTGTTGAGCAGGAAACCGTCCACCATGAGATGCGAGCCGAACGCGCCTTCGATCGTGGTCGTAAAGCTGACCGCGTTCCCATCGCGATCGACCACGGCCATGTGGCTGGTCGACGGCGGCTCGGCCGGCATTGGTGCTGGTAGGGCGCCGATCAGGGCGGCATCGGTGGGCCGACCGGGCTTGGCTTCGCCCATCGACCGCGTGGGGTCGATTTCCGCCGAGCGGCTGGCGAGATATTCCGGTGCCAGCAGCCGGTCGACCGGGATGGGGGCAAAGTCCGGATCGCCCAGATAGCGTTCGCGATCGGCAAAGGCGAGGCGGCTTGCCTCGGCGATGAGGTGCACCGCCTCGATACCGTCGGGCGACAGCCGCCCGAGATCGAAACGTTCCAGCATGCCGAGGGTCTGCAGGACGGCGACGCCGCCCGACGATGGCGGCCCCATGCTGCAGATCCGGCTGCTGCGGTAGTCGAGGCACGGCACAGGCCGCTTCTCAGGCGCATAGCCGGCAATGTCGGCCAGGGTCATCTGGCCGCGCCGCGGCTTGGCTGTGTTGACGGTCAGGGCGATATCGGCGGCAACTTTGCCTTCGTAAAAGGCGGCGGTGCCATGATCGGCAATGGCGCGGAGCGTGCGGGCGAGCGCCGGGTTGCGCAGCCGCGTGCCCGCCACAAGCGGCGCGCCGTCGGCATCGAAGAAATAGGCGCGCGCACTTGGCTGTGTTTTCAGCGCCGCATCCTCGGCGATCTCCTGGGCGAGGCGCGGTGAGACAATGAAGCCTTCTTCGGCAAGGCGAATAGCCGGTGCAAAGAGGTCGCGCCAGGGCAGCTTGCCGTGTTCCTGGTGCGCCAATTCCAGCATGCGCAAGATGCCGGGGACGCCGACGGAGAGGCCGCCGGGGACCACATCCGAGAACGGCAGCGGCTGGCCGTCCGCCCCCAGAAACATGTCGCTCGTCGCCGAGGCCGGTGCCTTCTCGCGCCCGTCGTAACTCTCGATCGATTTCTTGCCGGCATCGTAGTGCAGCAGGAAGCCGCCGCCACCGATGCCCGAGGATTGCGGCTCGACCAGGGTGAGGACCATCTGCATGGCGATGGCGGCATCGGTCGCCGTACCGCCGCGCGCCAGAATGTCGAGCCCGGCCCGGGCGGCATCGGGGTGCCCAACCGCCACCATCTCATGCTGTGCGATGGCCTGTTGGCGGCTGATTGCATCGGTTGCTGATTGCGCTGGTGCGAGGCCAGGGGATGTGCAACCACCCAGAATGAAAGCGCAAAGCGCGAGGGTGATATGCCCCCGCGCTTGCTTGGTTGCCTCGATGGCCGGCCGCAGCGGCCGGATCATTATGAGCTGACGCCGCGCAGCCGTTCGGAGCGGCGGCGCAGCAATTCGACCGTCACCAGCATCGCGCCGGCGGCGATGACCAGCATGGTCGCGGCAGCGGTGATGGTGGGGCTGATTTGCTCGCGGATGCCGCTGAACATCTGCTTGGGCAGCGTGCGCTGGTCGGGGCTGGCGATGAACAACACGACGACCACTTCGTCGAACGAAGTGACGAAGGCAAAGAGGGCACCAGAGATCATGCCGGGCAGGATGAGCGGGAACGTCACCTTGCGGAACACCGTCATCGGCGAGGCGCCGAGGCTGGCGCCGGCGCGGATCAGCGACTGGTCGAAGCCGGTCAAGGTTGCCGTCACGGTGATGACAACGAACGGTGTGGCGAGCGCTGTGTGCGCCAGGATAATACCGAAATAGGTGTTGTTAAGGCCGAGATTGGCAAAGAAGAAGTACATGCCGACGGCCGTGATGACGACCGGCACGATCATCGGCGAAATGAGGAAGGCCATCACCGCCGCGCGGTAGGGGAAGTTCGAGCGGCTGAGGCCGAGTGCCGCCAGCGTGCCGAGGGTCATCGACAATGTCGTCGAGGCAAGCCCGACGATGGTGCTGACCTTCAAGGCATTGAGCCAGCGCGGATCCTGGAAGAAATCCGCGTACCATTTCATCGAAAGGCCCGGCATCGGATAGGTGAAGTAGGGCTCCGAATTGAACGACAGCGGCATGATCACGATGATCGGTGCAATCAGGAACAAAAGAACCAGCGCACAGATGACGACCAGGGCCACGCGCCAAACGCGCTCGATCGGTGATGCATAGGGAGGGAGGCTGAACATGGGCGTTATCCGAGCTTCATCTTGTCGATGCCGACCAGCTTGTTGTAGACGGCGTAAAGAACCAACGTGGCGGCGAGGAGGATGGCACCCAGTGCCGAGGCCTGTCCCCAATTCAGTTCGCGGTTGGTGTAGAGCGCCACGAAATAGCTGATCATCTGGTCCGTGGGGCCACCGACCAGCGCCGGCGTGATGTAATAGCCAAGGCACAGGATGAAGGTCAGCAGGCACCCGGCGGCGATCCCCGGCATGGTCTGCGGGAAATAGATCGACCAGAAGGCGCTGAACGGACCGGCACCCAGCGAGCGCGCGGCACGCACATAGTTGGGCGAGATCGTCTTCATGACGCTGTAGATCGGCAGCAGGGTGAAGGGCAGCTGGATGTGCGTCATGGCGACAATGGTGCCGAAACGGCTGAAGATCAGCTGCAGCGGTTCGTTGGTGACGCCCAGCCACAGCAGCAGGTCATTGACCGGTCCTTCGGTCTGCAGCACGACGACCCAGGCTGTGGTGCGGACCAGCAGCGACGTCCAGAAGGGCAGCAGAACCAGGATCATCAGCAGATTGCTGTGGCGCGGCGGCAGGGTCGCCAGGATATAGGCCAGCGGAAAACCGAGGATGAGGGTGGCGAGCGTCACGCCGACACTGATGCCCAGCGTGCGCACGAACACGTCGACGAACAGGCGCTGATCGGGGGAAACCTGCTCGATCGAGCCCGTCGGGCTCCATTGCCGATCGAGCGCTTTCAGCAGATAGAAACTGGTGGTGCGATGGCTGGCGCGTTCGATGACGTTCCAGGTCTCGGTCTTGCCCCACAGCGGGTCAAGCTTCAGGAACGCGTCCTTGAACGGCCCTTCCGTCATCCTTTCGGCGGCGCGGCCGGCTTGCAGCATCTTGCTGCGCGTGCCCGGCAGTTCGTAATTGAGGCGCTTGCCCAGAAGGCCGGTCGCCTTCGATTTCTGCGCAGCCTTCAAATCTTCGGCAAAGGCCGCAAACACGGCTTCATCGGGAACGTCCGTCCCGTTCCAATCTTTGAGGGCCGTCGTGGTCAGCGGCAGATTGTCGGCGATTTCCGGATTGTCGACAGCGCGCGTCAGCAGGATGGCGATCGGCGTGACGAAGACGACGAGGATGAAAAGGAACAGCGGCAGGACCAGGCCCAGGGCGCGCAGGCGCTGCATACGCTCGGCGCGGCGCAACCGCGATTTCAGTGTGGCTCGGTCTTCGGAAACGGTGGTGACGCTCATCTCGCCTGTGGTCGCTTTTCTTATTGGTTAATGATCGGGAGCCCCCGGAAACGATACTGGCGGGAAGCACGCTTCCCGCCAGTTCGTTCAGTCGAGGCTGTTACTGCGCCAGCCAGGTGTTGAAGCGGGCGCGCAGTTCTTCACCATTGTCACCCCAGAATTGCGGGTTGAGCGGAATGGCGGCCTTCAGGTTGTCCGGATGGGTCGGCAGGCTCTTGGCGAGCTCCGGATCCACCAGGGCGACCGCGTCGAGGTTGGTCGGGCCATAGGGGATGTGCGGCGCCAACGCCGACTGGACTTCGGCCGAGCTGGCGAAAGCCAGGAACTCGTACGACTTGTCGAGGTTCGGCGTGCCTTTCGGAATCGCCCACATGTCGAGGTCGGGCGCTTCGCCGTCCCAGACGATCTTGAAGGTCTTGCCTTCCTTGATCGCGTTGGCGATACGGCCGTTCCAGGCCGAGGTCATGACGACTTCGCCATCGGCGAGCAGCTGCGGCGGCTGGGCGCCAGCTTCCCACCAAACCACGTCCTTCTTAATGGTGTCGAGCTTCTTGAAGGCGCGGTCAACGCCTTCCGGGGTGCCCAGAACGTTGTAGACTTCGTTCGGATCAACGCCGTCGGCGATGAGAGCCCATTCCAGGTTCACGAACGGGTTCTTCTGCAGGGCGCGCTTGCCAGGGAACTTCGCGAGATCGAAGAGGTCCTTAATGCTGGTCGGACCGTCCTTCAGCTTCGACGTGTCATAGGCGAAGACCGTCGCATAGACGTCCGAACCGATGGCGCAATCGAGCGCCGCACCCGGCAGGACCTTCGCCTTGTCGATGACCTTCGAATAATCGAGGGTCTCGAGCACGCCTTCGTCGCAGCCCTGCAGCGCCGTCTGCGTGTCGACGCTGATCACGTCCCAGCTCACCGTGCCGCTTTCCACCATGGCGCGGATCTTGGCGACTTCGCCGTTATACTCTTCTTCCTTTACAGCCGTGCCGGACTTGGCCGTGTACGGCTCGAAAATGGTGTCGTGCTGCGCCTTCTGATAGGCACCGCCCCACGAGACGACGGTGATGCCGTCGGCGGCGTAAGCGACCGAGGCCAGCACGCCGGCGGTCGCAACCGCGGCGATGAAGCCCGTTGTAAGAAGCTTCTTATTCATGATCGTTGAACCCCTTCCCTGTTATCACGGTCCGCGCAGGGCGGCCCGGAACTGCTTGAGCCTGCTGCTCCCTTTTACCGGATCCCGGCCGGAGCAGCGGAGAGCTCGGGCCCGGTAGCCAAAAGAATGACGGCCGCACGCGGCGGCCGTCCAAACACATTCACGTTAATAGGCGTCGAGCGCGCGGCAATCTTCCGGTTTCCATCCGACCCGGACCTTCTGGCCCGGCGTCAGGCTTGGAACACCTTCGGCGTTGGCGACCTTGATGATGAAGTTGGGGTTGCCGAGGACCGAGACGCGGCAGCGCGTATGGTCGCCCAGATAAATCAACTCCTGCACTTCGGCATCAAACGTGTTGGCATAGGTGCCGGCGGCCGGATTGATCCGGATCCGCTCGGGGCGCAGCGACAGGGTCGTCGGAGATCCCGCGCTCTTGACGCTGATGGGCACGGCGCTGACCGTGCCGAAATTGGCAATTTCAACGGCACAGGAACCGCCGTTGACCGAGGCGACCTTGCCGGAAAGCCGGTTGTTCTCGCCGATGAATTGGGCAACGAACGAATTCTCCGGCTGCTCGTAGAGGGCGCTCGGGACCGCAAGCTGCTGGATGATGCCGTCATTGAAGACCGCGACGCGGTCCGACATCGTCAGGGCTTCCGATTGATCGTGCGTCACATAGACGACGGTGACGCCAAGGCGTTCGTGGATGTGCTTGATCTCGATCTGCATGTGCTCGCGCAGCTGCTTGTCGAGCGCGCCCAGCGGTTCGTCCATCAGCACAAGCTTGGGATCGAACACCAGCGCGCGCGCCAAGGCGACGCGCTGCTGCTGGCCGCCGGACAATTGGCCGGGGCGGCGCTTCGCCATCTGCGGCAGCTGCACCATCTCAAGGGCGCGCGCCACTTTCTTGGCGATTTCATCCTTGGCCACTTTCCGCACTTGCAGCGGGAAGGCCAGATTCTCCTCCACCGTCATATGCGGGAACAGGGCATAGTTCTGGAACACCATGCCGATGTTCCGCTTATGCGGGGCCATGTTGTTGATTTCGACGCCGCCCATCTTGATGCTGCCATGCGTCGGAACTTCGAAGCCGGCCAGCATCATCAGTGTGGTGGTTTTGCCGGACCCTGAGGGCCCCAGCAGCGTCAGAAATTCGCCCTGCTCAATTGTCAGGTTCAGGTTTTTGACGACGAGCGTTTCGCCGTCATAGGTCTTTTGAACATCCGTGAATGTAACGAACGGATCGTTGGTTTTGCCCATCGTTCTTAAGCCTAGCCCCTCGTGTGTAACCCTGACAGGTCACAACATCCCACTTTTTTCGACGCCCGGCGTTTCGAAAGAGAAGCCCGGCGTAGCGGCTTGTTTTTCCGCCATTCGCGTTTAAAGCAACCGAGCTTAACGAGTCAAATGCAAAACACTGATGCACACATAGACGGCACCAAGCGCGGGTGGGAATGGCGTCTGCCAGTTCAGGCGGCGAGGGGCAGGAAAAGCTCGCGCCACGTAGTTGAAAGCGCTGAAACAAGCGTTTGCATCAGGCTTTCGTCGTGGAACGGGGTCGGCGTGAAGCGCAGTCGCTCGGTTCCGCGTGGTACGGTCGGAAAGTTGATCGGTTGGACATAAATTCTGTGCCGCTCCATCAGGCGCCGCGCAGCTTCCCGGCAGCTGTCGGCGTTGCCGACCATCAACGGGACGATGTGGCTTTCACTGGGCATCACGGGCAATCCAGCCTCGGCCATCAATTCCTTCAGCCGGGCCGCATTGGCTTGATGTCGGGCGCGGAGTGCGCCTGCGCCGATCAGAACTTGAAGACTCGCCCGCGCGCCGGCGGCAATTACTGGTGGCAGTGCCGTCGTGAAGATAAATCCAGGCGCGAAACTGCGCACGAAATCGACCAGCAATGCCGATCCGGCGATATACCCGCCCATCAGGCCGAACGCCTTGCCGAGCGTGCCCTGGATGATGTCGATCCGGTGCGAAAGGCTTTCGCGTGAGGCAACACCGGCGCCCTTGGGGCCGTAGAGGCCAACCGCATGGACTTCGTCCAGATAGGTAAGGGCGCCGAACTCCGCCGCCACATCGCAAATGGCGGCAATCGGAGCGATGTCGCCATCCATCGAATAGACGCTTTCGAAGGCAACGAGCTTGGGTCGGTCGGCAGGTGCCGCCGCCAGCAGCTCGCGCAGATGCGCCACGTCATTGTGGCGGAAGATCTGATATTCCGCCCGGCTGTTGCGGATACCTGCGATCATCGAGGCGTGATTGTCTGCATCGGAAAAAACGATGCAGCCCGGCAGCTGACGGGCCAGGACGCTGAGGGCGGCTTCGTTGGCGACGAAGCCAGAGGTGAAGGTGAGGGCCGCTTCCTTTTCGTGCCAGGCCGCCAGATCGCGTTCCAGTTCGACAAGTTCGTGGCTGTTGCCGGAAATGTTGCGCGTGCCGCCGGCACCGGCGCCGGTCTTGCCGATGA
The DNA here is from genome assembly GCF_041910485.1 of Dongia sp. Lineage (GTDB taxonomy): Bacteria > Pseudomonadota > Alphaproteobacteria > Dongiales > Dongiaceae > Dongia. The sequence goes on along the minus strand of NZ_JAYRQR010000044.1, from coordinate 34,555 downwards.
CTTCCTGCATGGCGGCCACGACCGCCGGGTGTTGGCCCTGACCCAGATAGTCGTTGCTGCACCACACGGTGACTTCGATCGGCGCCGCATCCGGTGCCGACCGGTAAAGAGCCTGCGGGAAACGGCCGGCAATGCGCTCGATATCCGCAAATACCCGATAACGGCCCTCGGATTTGAGGGCCTCTAGGCGCGCCGCGAAGATGGCGGCGTAATCGATCGCTTGCTTAGGCATGTCCTTCACGTTTCAGCCAATCGTGCGTGTCCTTGAGAGCGCGGGCGAACCGGCCGAACATGTCGGTGAGCTGCGCTTCGGTCGAAATCAGCGGTGGGCAAAAGCACAGCGAATCTATCACCGGGCGGATGATCAGGCCGTGTTCATGAGCGAACTTCACAAGCGTTGGACCGACGGCCAGCTTCGGGTCGAAGCTTTCGTGGGTCGCTTTGTTCTTCACCAGCTCGATGGCACCAACCAGGCCGACCTGGCGCACTTCACCCACGAGCGGATGATCGGAAAATCCGATCATTTGACGCTGGAAATGCGGCGCAATCGATTGAACATGGTCGATGATGCGTTGCTCTTCGTAGATCTTCAGCGTCTCAAGCGCCACGGCCGATGAAACCGGGTGGCCGGAATAGGTGAGGCCGTGGGCAAACCCGCCAAGCTTGTTGGAATTGTCGCGCAGGCCCTCATAGACGCGCTGGTTGATGAGGATGGCGGCAATCGGCAACTGGCCGGCGGAAAGCTGCTTCGCGGCCGTGATGATGTCGGGCTTCAGCCCAAACGTCTGGGTGCCCCACCAATTGCCGGTCCGGCCGAAGCCGCAGATCACCTCGTCGGCGACCAGGAGGACGTCGTACTTCTTGAGGACGGCGTTGATCTTTTCCCAATAGGTCTTTGCCGGGATGATGACGCCGCCCGCACCCTGTACCGGCTCGGCGAAGAGGGCCGCCACCGTTTCAGGACCTTCGGCGAGGATCAGGCGTTCCAGATTGTCGGCGCAGCGCGTGGCAAATGCCTCTTCGCTCTCACCCGTCTCGCCAAAGCGATAGTAATGCGGGCAATCGGTCCTGAGGATGCCGGCGATCGGCAGATCGAACTCGTTGTGCAGCGCGGGCAAACCCGTCAGCGACGCCGCAGCCACGGTGACGCCGTGATAGGCTTTGACGCGCGCGATGATCTTCTTCTTCTGCGGCCGGCCCAGCGCGTTGTTGAAGTACCAGATCATCTTGACCGCAGTGTCGTTGGCCTCGGACCCGGAATTGCAGAAATAGGCCTTCGACATCGGCACGGGAGCGAGCTTCACCAGCTTCTCGGCCAGCTCGACCACGGGCGAGGCCACCTTCTGCGTGAAGGTGTGATAGAAGGGCAGCGTTTCCATCTGCTTCTTCGCCGCCTCGACCAGGCGGGGCTGCGGGCCGAAGCCCAGCGACGCGCACCACAGGCCGGAGAGACCGTCGAAATACTCTTTGCCTTCCTCGGTATAGATGAAGGGGCCGTCACCGCGCATGACGACGAAACCACCCTCCTGCTCGTTCTTCAGGGCATTGGTGTAGCCGTGGAAGTGATAGGCGCCGTCACGAGCTGCGAGCGAGTTGGGTCTGGCGGTCATGATGTTCCTGATTCAAAACATAAAAAGACCGCCGCACGGGCTGCGACGGCTGGTTAAATTGAACCGCCCGCAATATCCTCCGTTGCCTGTGCCAAGTCAAAGGGCTGGCCCTGCGTCCGGCGTAGGGCAGCCATTCGCTGCTGGCAAAATTCGTATGATTTAAAAGGGGTTGGAAATGTCGCTGCGGATTTGTGTGGGGGGTGCGACAGGTTGGACAGGCAAGGCGCTCGTCGCTGGCATCGCCGAAGCCAAGGACCTTTCGCTCTCCGGCGCCGTGGCGCGCAAAGCGGCGGGCGAAGATGCGGGAACGGTCGCCGGCATTGGTCATATCGGCGTGCCGGTGAGCGGCAGCGTCGCCGAAGCTCTTAAGGCCGAGCCGACCGACGTCTATATCGATTACACTCATCCGGGCGCGGTGAAGGCCAACGTGCTCACAGCATTGGAACTCGGCGTGCCGGTCGTCGTCGGGACCTCGGGCCTTGGTGCCGATGACTATGCCGAGATTGCGAAAATGGCCGAACGACAAGGGCTCGGCGTGGTGGCCAGTGGTAATTTCTCGATCACAGCCAGCCTCATGACCCGTTTCTCGCTGCTCGCGGCGAAGCATGTGCCGGATTACGAGATCATCGACTATGCCAAATCGACCAAGCCCGATGTCCCCTCCGGTACGGCGCGGGAGCTTGCCGAACGCATGGGCGCAGTGCAGCCCAGCGTTCCCGGCTATCCGATTGACCAGGTGATCGGACCCAGGGAATCGCGCGGCGCCGATGTCGGCGGCGGCCGCGTCCATGCGGTGCGGTTGCCGAGCTATGTGCTGGCGGTCGAAACGATCTTCGGCAAGGAGGGCGAGCGCCTCACCATCCGGCATGATGCGGGGAGCTCGGCCGGACCCTATGTCGCCGGGACCCTGCTCGCGGCACGGCGGGTGGTCGCCCTGAAAGGGTTGATTCGGGGGCTCGATAACCTGCTTTTCGGGGCGATTCCGGACTAGCCAGTTGCGAGCGGTTCGTAATAATCGGCGGCAAATCCGGCGGCATCGCGCGCGACGCGGTTGAAGGGCGGTTTCAACCGCCCGCGGAAGTGCCGCCGCACCAGATCCTGCCAGGTCGCTGCCGGATCGAGCCCGCGCATGCCGGCCACATGGTCGAACCACCGCTTTCCGGTGGCGACATGGCCGATCTCGTCGCGATAGATCACTTCGAGCGCCGCGGCCGAGGCGGTATCGCCGGCACGGTTGAAATCAGCGATGGTGGCCGGTGTCACATCGAGCCCGCGCGCTTCCAGCACCAAGGGTACGATGGCGAGGCGCGCCAGCAAGTCATGCGCCGTCTCCTCGGCGGCGAGCCATAGACCGTCATGGGCGGGGAGATCGCCATAAGCCGCGCCGAATTCAGCAAGGCGCTCGCAGAGCATGGTGAAATGCAACGCCTCCTCATCGCCGACACGCACCCAATCGTCCAGGAAGGCGCGCGGCAGGTCGGCGGTGCTGAAACGTGCGATCATGTCCCAGGCGAGATCGATGGCGTTGAGTTCGATATGGGCGAGCGCGTGGAGGAGGGCGATGCGTTTCTCGGCATTGCCCCCAGCCTTGCGCCGGGGCATGTCGCCAGGGCGGCGCAGTTCCGGCCGCGCTGGCCGTGCCGGGCGTTCCGGTGGCATCTTGATACCATTGGCGGCAAGTGTTCCAGAACGCCACGCAACAGCGGCGTCGCGCGCGGCCTTGGCCTTGGCCGCCGCATCGGCCGTGGTCAGAACGCCGATGGCCGCTGTCGCGAGATCCTGCATCAATCGAGCTGCTTGATCGCCTTGGCGACTTCCTCGACATGGCCCGGCACCTTCACCTTGCGCCAAACCTGGCGGATGATGCCCTTGCCGTCGATGAGGTAGGTGGCGCGCTCAATGCCCATGTATTTCTTGCCGTACATGTTCTTCTCTACCCAGACGCCATAGGCCTCGGTCACCTTGCCGGTGTCGTCGGAGCCCAGGGTAAAGTTGATGTCATACTTCTTCTTGAACTTGTCATGGCTTTCAACGGAATCGCGGCTGACGCCGATGACGACCGCATCCAGTTTCTTGAAGGCCGGCAACTTGTCGCGGAAGCCGCAGGCCTCGGCGGTGCAGCCGCTGGTATCGTCTTTGGGATAAAAATAAAGCACGACGTTCTTGCCCTTGAGTTCGCTCAAGGACACCTTGCCGCCGCCATCGGTCTTCATGGAAAAGGCAGGGGCTTTGCTGCCGCTTTCGAGTGCCATGTCAGCTCTCCTCTTCATTTCGGTCGATTTCAAAAATGGTCTGGAAGATATCAAAGACAAGTGCCTGCTGCTGCGTGATCAAAGCCTTGAGGGCGCTGAAATCAGGCTCGCTCACGATCTGCGCCAGATGTTTCCTGGCCGGTTCCCCTAGCTTTGCCTCCTGCAGCTTCTCGCCGACGATGAGGCGGACGACCTGCTGCAGCCTGTGCCACAGCCGCGCCGCCTCGATCAGCCGATCGCCGATGACAGGCTCGATGAGGCCCAAAAGGTGCGCCTCACCCAGGGCGATGACCGGATCGCCGGCAACGAGGTCGGGAAAATCGACGGCATGCTTCAGGATCAGATATTGCGAGATGAAATCGATATCGACCTGGCCGCCACGGGCATGCTTCAGGTCCCACATGTCGTCGGTGCGATATTGGGTACCCATACGCCGGCGCATGTCGAGAATATCGGTGCGGAGTTTTTCGTTGTCGCGTTTCTGGCAAATGACGCGCCCCAACATGGCCATTGTATCCGCAGCAAGGCCATCGTTACCGGCGATGACGCGCGCTCTGGTCAGCGCCATATGCTCCCAGGTCCAAGCTTCGGTCAGCTGATACTTCTCGAATGGCCCCAGGCCACTGGCGATCGGTCCGGAATTGCCGCTGGGGCGCAGGCGCATGTCGACCTCGAACAGGCGGCCTTCCTCGGTCTGCGCGGTGATGGCGCTGATGAGCCGCTGCGCGAGGCGCGCATAATACTGGATGGGCGCCAGCGGTTTCGGTCCGTTGGAAAGGGTCGTGTCCCAATTTTCGATATCGGGCGGGATGTCATAAACGAAGACCAGGTCGAGATCGGAGGTCATCGTCATTTCCCGGCTGCCGAGCTTGCCCAACGCCAGGAACACCATGCCGCGGCCCGGCAGTTTGCCGTGCTGCACTTCGAATTCCGCCGTGACGCGCGGGAAGAGAGCCGCCAGCGCGCAATCGGCGACATCGGCAAGAAGCGGCCCGGCCGCATCGCCGTCCAGCGTGCCGCGCAGAATACGAACGCCGATCTGGAATTGCTGATCCTTGGTCCAGCGCCGCAGGACATCGAGCGCGTCCTGAAAGTCGCCGGCAAGATCCAGCTGCCGCTCCAGATCCGCCGACAGCATGTCGCGGTCGGCATTGGCATCATAGAGGCCGGCGGCGAGCACCCCGTCGAGGAGCGCCGGTCGTCGCGCCAATTGTTCCGCGAGCAGGGGTGCCGTTCCCATCACCTCGGCGATGAGGTCGAGGAGGGTCGGGTTCGAATAGAGCAAGGCGAAAACCTGAACGCCAGCCGGCAGTGCCCTCAGAAAATCATCGAAGCGGCGGAAAGCGGTATCGGGATCGGACGTGCGGCCAAGCGCGCCAAGCAGGCGCGGCATCAATTCGGTCAGCAATTCGCGCGCCCGGGCGCTGCGTGTGGCCCGGTAGCGGCCGTGATGCCAGGCGCGAATCTGGGTCGCCACGGCGCTGCCATTGGGAAAGCCCATCTGTTCGAGCGTGTAGACGGTCTCGGGATCGTCATCGGTGCCAGTGAAGACCAGACTGCCGGCAACGCCGGCATCGGCGGCGCCCAGCGTCGGGGCTTCTTCGAACAGTTCGGCGTAATGATCTTCGACACGGCCGAGGTGATATCGCAGCGCCGCCTCGAACTCGGTCGTATCGGCATGCCCGCAGAACATGGCCACCCGGTCGAGTGCCGGGCCATAGTCGGGCAGGGTTTGTGTCTGCTGGTCCTCGATCATCTGCAGCCTGTGTTCGACCTGCCGCAGGTAACGATAGGCGGCAATCAACTCGTCGGCGACGAGGCGGCTGCATTTCCCGACCGCGACCAGACCTTCGATGGCCGCGCAGGTTGCGCGTTTGCGCAGCTCCTTGGCGCGGCGTCCCCAGATCAGCTGCTGGGTCTGGGCGAAGAATTCCACCTCGCGGATGCCGCCGCGACCGAGCTTGATGTTGTGACCAGCGACGGCCACGTGCCGGTGGCCCTTCACCGCGTAAATTTGGCGCTTGATCGAATGGATGTCCTGGATGGCGGCGAAGTCGAGATGTTTGCGCCAGATGAACGGACGCAGGCGATAGAGGTAGAGATCGCCGGCAACGATGTCGCCCGCGACCACGCGCGCCTTGATCATGGCCGCGCGTTCCCAGTTCTGGCCCATGCCTTCGTAATAGGTCTCGGCGGCGAGCGTTGAAATGACCAGCGGCGTGGAAGCCGGATCCGGTCGCAGCCGCAAGTCGATCCGGAAGACATAGCCGTCAGCCGTCGCATCCTGCAGGATCATCACCAGATTGCGCGCCAGGCGGACAAAGGCCTCCTGCGCTGTCTTGCGGCCGGTATAGCGGACCTTTTCACGCTCGAAGAGCAGGATCAGGTCGATGTCGCTGGAATAGTTGAGCTCGCGGGCCCCATGTTTGCCAAGCCCCAGGACGATCAGGCCGCTATCGCGCTCCGGCTCGTCGGGATAGGGCAGGGCAATCTCGCCCGTCTCCGCCAGCTTTCTCAAGAGGAACGAGATGCTGGATTGCAGGCAAATGTCAGCAAACTGACTGAGGGCAGCTGTCACCTGCTCCAGCGACCAAAGCCCGCTGATATCGGCTGTGGCGACAATCAACGCCACCTGTCGCCGAGCCCGCCTCAGGGCCGCCATCAGGCCCGCTTCGTCCAGTTTTTCCAATGCCTTGGGTGTGATGCCGGTCACGACATTGTTAAAGACAGAATCGACATCCTGCGTTAAAAGTTCGAGAAAAGTGCCGGTCTCCGCCAGGAGGCATCGGCTCAGGAAGGGAGAGTTGCCGAACAAGGCAGCAAGAAGCGCCTGGGCATGTGGCGAGCTGACAAGAGCTTGCGCATCTGCCTGAAGGGTTTGCGTCAGCTGTTCGAGGTGAAGATCAACCTGTCGCGGATCGCTCGGGCGCGGCAGTGAGGCGATGTCGATGGTGGCGATGTTCGAATTGGGCATGGTCTGCTGGTCGGCGGCGGGGAAACCGAGAGACTGCTGAAGCAGCCCGTTCCGGTCAAGTCAATGCACGGCCGGGATGGGATTGGAGAACCGGCGTGAAGATGGCGGCGGCATTTGGCTCTGCTCGGGAATGGAAACCATTGATATCCCTGGGTGTTGTTCCTACGGATTGTCATTTCCGGCGCTATAGCCGGCGGTTCGGAGCGCAACCCGCGTGATACGTCGTACCACGATCATCACCTTGGAATTGCTGGGGGCCGCCCTTGCCGGGGCGGCAATCATCTTGGCGTTCCTGACTTGGCGCCTGACGCAGGAAGGGCCGATCCATCTGCGCTTTCTGTCCACCTATGTCGAACAGGCCCTGATCCGGTCCGACCAGCCCTACCGCATCGCCATTGACGATACGGTCCTGACTTGGGCCGGATGGGACCGCGCCCTGGATGTTCGGGCAATGAATTTGCGCGTGCGCGACCTTGATGGACGCGAACTGGCAAATCTGCCGGAGGTCTCCATCACCTTCAGCGCCAGGGCCATGTTCAAAGGACTGGTGGCGCCCAGCAAGATCGAAATCATCGGCCCGAAGCTGACCCTGATCCGCAACAAGGATGGCTCGCTCGCCTTTGGGCCGGGTGGTGTCACCAGCGAGCCGACGACCAAGGATGCGAACGGCAGCTTCGAAGCCTTGATGCTGCTGGCCAGCGACATGCTGGAACCCCCGGACCGCACCAAGCCCACCGGCTATCTCACCTCGGCCGCCGTCCTCAACGGCAGTCTCCAGGTTATCGACAATGTGACCGGGCTAACTTGGCAAGCGAACAATTTCGGCGCCGAAGCGCGTCGCGAGGTGGGGGGGCTTTCCGGCGATCTCTTTGCTGCCCTGCCACAGCTCGGCGATCCGGCCATCATCAGCGCCAAGATCGACTACCGGCGCGACACGCGCCAGCTCGGTATCGACGCCTCGGTGGCGGCGTTGCAGCTTTCGTCGCTGGGGCTCATCGAACCGGCACTGGCTGACCTCTCGACGACCGATCTTGCGGTCACGGCCAAAGTGCAGACATCGATCGAAATCGCCAACGCGCAGCTGGGCGATATCGGCGTCGTTGACTTCAGCCTCAGCAGCGGGGCCGGTGCGCTCGACCTGCCGGATTTCACCAAGGTGCCGGTTCCCGTCACCAGCCTCAATGTGGTGGGGCGTCTCGACCGCGACAATGACCTCATGTCGATCAGCAGCCTCGATATCGATATCGGCGGGCCACGCATCACGGCGAAAGCGGATTGGCAGGGGGCTTTCAGTGGCCATGACAAGGATGGTGCCGTTCCGCTGGTCACCGCGAGCCTGAAGGTCACCGGATTGGCCGCCGAACTTCTTGATTCCTATTGGCCGGAAGACGTTGCCGCCGATACGCGCAATTGGGTGGTTCCGAATATTCCCCACGGCATGGTCGACGAGGCCAGCGCCGATCTTTCGCTGCGTCTGCCTTTGAGCGGCGAGGGGGCCAAGGTGGAAGCGGTCAAGGGATTGCTGAAGACCAGTGACCTCACTGTGCACTATCTGCGACCGATGCCGCCCATCACCAAGGGGGTGGCGACGGCCGAGTTCGATGCCAAGACCTTTACCGCCAAGATCACGGGTGGCGAGGTCGGCAATATCAAGATCACCCAGGGCGATTTGCTGATCACCGGTCTTGATGTTGAGGACCAATTCATCAAGGTGGGCGGCGATGTGGCAGCGCCGATGAAGGATGCGCTGGAGCTCCTTGATCATCCGCGCCTCGGCTATGCCAAGAAGCTCGGCATCGACCCGGAAACTGCTGGCGGTACGGCGACCGCGAATATCTTTTTCGACTTTCCGGCAGCCAAGAAACTCACCTTCGACGAGGTCAAGGTGAAGGTGAAGGCGGAGATGAACGACGTGAAGGTCGCCAAGATCCGCTTCGGCAAAGACGTGACCCAGGGCGTGCTGAAGCTTAATCTCGATGAAAAAGGCATGAACATCACCGGGCCGGTGGTCTTTGCCGACATGCCGCTGATTCTGGATTGGAGTCAGACCTTCGCCGACAACGCGACTTTTGACGAAAAGCTCCATGTGAACGGCAGCGCCACGGCGGCGCAGCTGGCGGGTCTTGGCTTCGAATATCGGCCGTGGGTGGATGGGGCGTGCCAGTGCGATGTCACCTATACCAAGCTGCCCGGTGGCCGCGCGACCTTGGAGGGGAATTTCGATCTCTCCAATGCGGTCCTCGACGTGCCGGCAGCCAAGTGGCGCAAGGATGCGGGCGTGCCGGGGCGGGCTTCTTTGACGCTGGAAATGCTGAACGACAAGCCGTTGGCCATTCCGTCCTTCTCGGTGACGGCCGGTGATCTGGTGACGGCCGGCGCCTTGCAGTTTGCGGCCGACGGAAGCATTGCCCGCGTGACGCTGCCGGACGTCAAACTGGGCAAATCGCACCTCACCGGCCTCGACGCCGAACTCAAGGAAGGCTGGACGCTGGTCACCGTGTCGGGTGGGTCACTGGACGCCGAGGCCTGGCTCGACAGTGACGATACACCGCCGACACCTGAGGAATTGGCCCAGACCGGGCCGGAACGGCAGAGGCCCTTCACGCTCAAAGGCAGGCTTGAATATCTGCGCCTGGGTGAGGGGCGCGAATTGACCAATGCCGCGATCGAAGCCATTCACGATCCCTATTGGTGGGATGTCGTCGCCTTCCAGGCAACATTGCCGAGCGGTCAGCCGATCAATTTCGACTATCGCCCCAGCAAGCCGGGGCAGCACGCGCTCAACATCAATACGAAGGATGGTGGCGGCGCGTTGCGCATCCTCGATCTCTATAATTCGATCAAGGGCGGCACCCTGTCGATCACCGGCACGGTCAAGGACGACCAGCCCTGGCGGCCCTTGCGCGGCAAGATTTCCATGTCGTCATTCCGTGTCATCAACACGCCCTTCGTCGCACGCTTCCTGACGGTCGCGACCATCACCGGGGTGGTCGATGCGGTGACGGGCGAAGGCTTCCTGTTCGGTGGCGCGGAAGGGCGTTTCACCAAGACGCGAGGTCTCATCGAGGTGAAGAGGTTCCGCAGCGCCGGCCCGTCCTTCGGCATGACGGCGCAAGGGCAGATCGATCTCGACCGCAACATGGTCAATGTGAAGGGGACCCTGGTTCCGGCCTATGCCATCAACAGCGTGCTGGGGAACATTCCCTTGATCGGCGCCATCATCCAGGGCGGTGAGGGCGAGGGGCTGTTTGCCGCGACCTATGCGATCAGCGGCAACCTTGACGATCCGAAGATCAACGTCAACGAATGGTCGGCGCTGGCCCCGGGTTTCATCCGCGATCTCTTCACCGATGACGGGACCGAGTTGCCCGATGACGGTGACGGAGAGACACAACCGCAGCCGCAGCCGCAACAGAAGCCGAAATCCCCGGCCGAGCAGCACACGAAGTAATCGATCCGCGTTGTCCGCGCTTGGGCCGAAGGGGTTCCGAGCCCCACGGCGATCTCACGAAATGGCCGCATTCCTATTGGCCTTCACAACTTGTTAAGAAACTAGTCCGAATATTCCTCCCAATAAATAAAGTGTCCTGGGAGTGAAATTATGAAATTCGGCAAAACGGCGGGTGGTTCGCTCGCGGTCAAGATATTGCTGCCGATCCTGGTAGCATTGGTCGCTGGACTGGCAATTTCGACCTGGATCACCGTGTCGAACAGTTCGTCGACGGTCGGCGCACTCAGCAACGATCTGGGGCAGGAAGTTGCCACCAACGCTGCCGATAAAGTGGAAAACGTGATTTCCGGGGCCTTCGCCTCGGCCCGCGCCACGGCGGCCAATGTCGTTGGCCAGATCGCCACCAAGACGGCCGACCGGGCCAGTGTGCTCGCGTCGCTGCAAAAGACGCTCGACGACAATCCCAATCTACTGGCGACCTGGGTCGCCTTCGAACCCGATGCCTTTGACGGCAAGGATGCCGAGTTTGCCAATACCGAGGGCCATGATGCGACCGGCCGCTTCGTTCCCTATCTGGCGCGCGGCGCACCGCTCACGGCCCTCACCGATTACGAAAAGCCCGTCGCCGGCGACTATTATCTGCTGGCGCGCAATAGCGGCCAGGAACAGCTGCTGGAGCCCTATTCTTATGTCGTCGACGGCAAGGAAGTGCTGATGACCAGCGCGGCTGTGCCGATCGTCATGGACGGCAAGGTGATCGGCGTCGCCGGTATCGATCTCCTGCTCGAAGGCCTCAACGCGCTGCTCGGTGAAATGAAACCGTTCGAGACCGGCTCGGTCTCGCTCATTTCCAATGCTGGTGCCTGGGCCGCTTATAGCGATGCCAAGGCACTCGGCAAGCCGATCCAGGAAACGACGAAGAGCCTCGCCGACGCGCTCGGCGCCATCAAGGACGGAAAGACGTTCCAAGCCGAGGATTTCTCGGAGTCTCTGCAGACCAACGTGACGCGCATCTTCATGCCGGTGACGACGGGCCTCTCGCCGTCGCGCTGGTCGGTGATGGTCAACCTGCCACAGGACAAGATGCAGGCGCCGGTGAAGGCGCTCAGTAACCGCGTGCTGCTGGTCTCTGCGATCATCGTTTTGGTGCTCGGCATCATTATCGCCCTTTTGGTACGTGGCCTGGCGGTAAAGCCGATCGGTGCCCTGACCGGCGCGGTCGAAGGGCTTGCCGGCGGCAACACGGCGCTCAATGTGCCGCTTACCGACCGGCGCGATGAGCTTGGCGTGATGGCGCGAGCCATCGATTTCTTCAAGGAGAAGCTGATCGAGGTCGATCGCCTGCGCGCCGAGCAGAAGGAATCGGAGCAACGCGCGACGGCCGAACGCCGCCAGGCGATGCTCGACCTTGCCGACAGTTTCGAAGCCGCCATCAGGGGCGTCGTCCAGGGCGTCTCGTCGGCGGCCACCGAACTGCAATCGAACGCAACGTCGCTCTCCGGCACGGCCGAGGAAGCGACGCGCCAGTCGACGGCTGTCGCCGCGGCGACGACGCAGGCTTCGGCGAATGTCACCACGGTGGCGGCGGCGGCCGAGGAGCTTTCCTCCTCGATCACCGAGATCAGCCGCCAAGTGGCGGACAGTTCCACCGTCGCCCGGACTGCGGTCGATGAGGCGGCGAAGACCGGTGAAACGGTCGAGAGCTTGGCTTCAGCGGCCGAGCGCATCGGCGGCATCGTGCAACTCATCAACGATATCGCGAGCCAGACCAACCTCCTCGCCCTCAACGCCACCATCGAGGCGGCGCGGGCAGGGGAGGCCGGCAAGGGCTTCGCCGTGGTGGCGTCGGAGGTGAAGAACCTTGCCTCGCAGACCGCCAAGGCTACCGAGGATATCTCGGTGCAGATCGGCGGCATGCAGCAGGTGACCAGGACCGCCGCCGATGCCATGGGGCACATCCGTTCCACCATCGCCCGTATCAACGAGATCGCATCCGGCATCGCCGCCGCGGTCGAGGAGCAGTCGGCGGCGACCAAGGAGATTTCCAACAACGCCCAGCAGGCGGCGACCGGCGTTGACGAGGTGGCGCGCAATATCGGCGGCGTCAACCAGGCCGCCAACGAGGTTGGCGGTGCTGCTGGCGAAGTGCTGGGGGCGTCTTCGGAGCTCTCGCGCCAATCCGAGGCGCTGCGGCGCGAGGTCGATACCTTCATCGCCAAGATCCGCGCCGGCTGAGCCACGCAATTGACACTGGCATAACGTCCCGCTGCGAGGCACCCTTCGATCAGGGTGTCTCGCAGAAGGAGTTGGTACCGTGCGGCGAAGGTTCTGGGTCATCGCAACGGCATTGCTGGCGTTGGGCTGCAGCGCGGATCGGGCAACGGGGCCGGTCTCGCTCCGTCTTCTCGCCTTCAACGATTTCCACGGCAATATCCAGTCCGCCGATCCGAGCCCTGGGCGCATCCCCATCGTCAAGGACGGCAAGACCGAGTTGGTCGATGCCGGCGGTGCTGCTTATCTGGCCCCGCTCATCGCGCAAGAGCGCGCGGGGCATCCGAATACCCTGCTGGTAAGCGCCGGCGATCTGACCGGGGCGAGCCCCATGCTCTCTGGCCTGCTCAAGGACGAGCCGACGATCCGGGTCATGAACGGGATCGGCCTCGATCTCAATGTCGTCGGCAACCACGAGTTCGACAGCGGAAGCGAAGAGCTGGTACGCAAGAGCGGCTTGGCGCAATTCGCCTATCTCGCCGCCAATGTCGTCGACACGGCGAGCGGACAGCCGCTCTTTCCACCCTATGTCGTCAAGAAGGTCGGCGGAATTGATGTGGCCTTCATCGGTGTCGTCACCAAGGAAACACCCCATATCGTTGCAGCGCGAGGTGTGACGGGGCTTCGCTTCCTCGATGAAACTGAAACGCTCAACCGCTATGCGGCCGACCTTTCCCGGCAGGGAATTCACGCTATCGTGGCCGTCATCCATGAAGGGGCGACACCGGGTGCCGATACGCCGACGGATGGCAGCAACTGCAAGGATCTCGCCGGCGCCCTGGTCGATATCGTGCAGCGGTCGGACCCCGCGATAGACCTTTTCATTTCCGGGCACACGCACCAGAACTACGCCTGCAAGCTGGATGGCCGCATGGTGACACAGGCCGCCAATTACGGCCGGATGCTGAGCGTCATCGACCTGACGCTGGACCCAGCCAGCCGTGACGTCCTTGGGGTGGCTGCATCGAACCTGCCTGTGACCCGCGACCTTACGCCTGATGCAAAGGTCCTGGCCGAATTGAGCCAAGCCGACGCGGCGACAGCACCCATGCGTGCCAAGAAAGTGGCGACCTTGCCAATCGCCCTGTTGCGCAAGCCCGCCGACAGCGGGGAATCCGCCTTGGGCGATGTTATTGCCGACGCACAATTGGCGGCGGCGCGTGAACTCGGCGCCGAGCTGGCGATCACAAACCCCGGCGGCATCCGCCAGGACCTGCCAAGCGATCCGGCCAAGGGGTTGAGCGTCAGTCTGGGCGATCTCTTCGCCGTGCAGCCCTTCGGCAACAATCTGGTGGCGATGGATGTGACCGGGGCTGAGTTGAAGCTGTTGCTGGAACAGCAATGGCTGGGGCAGCCCGAGGATCGCAAGCCGCGTATCCTGCAAATCTCCAGCGGGTTCACCTATTGCTATGATTCAAGCCGGCCGGAGGGCGACCGCATTCTGGCTGCGAGCATGCAACTCAACGGCAAGCCCATCGTCCCGGCTACGTCTTACCGGATCGCCGTCAACAATTTCCTTGCCGGCGGCGGCGACCGGTTCGTGGTGTTGAAGGACGGGCGTCATCAGGTGCAGGGCGGCAGTGACCTCGATGCTCTGCGCGACTATCTGGTCGAGGCAGCGCCGGGTTTGAAGGGCGATGTCGCCGGCCGGATCTGCCGCAAGGGGTGAGTCGGCGCAAAAGAAAAGGGCGGGACCGAAATCCCGCCCTTTCCCCGTTCGGTCGGAGGTAATTCTATTTTGCCGCTGCAACGGCGCGCGCGGCGATGACACTGATGAGGTGCCCGCGATACTCGGCCGAGCCATGCAGATCGCTGTTGAGATGACCGGAGGGAACCGTGGCGCCCTTCGCGGCATCGGCCGAGAAGTTGCTGCCCAAGGCCGCTTCCACTTCCTTGGCCCGGAAGACGCCTTCCTGGCCCGCTCCAGTGACGGCAACGCGCACGCCGCCGGCCGTCTTGGCCACGAAGACACCGACCAAGGCAAAGCGTGAGGCTGGCTGGTCGAACTTCTCATAGCCGGCCTTTTCCGGCTTCGGGAAGTGCACCGCCGTGATGATCTCGCCATCCTCCAGGGCGGTCGTGAACATGCCTTGGAAGTAATCGTCGGCCTTGATCTCGCGCTTGTTGGTGCGGATCGTGGCGCCGAGACCCAGGACCGCCGCCGGATAGTCGGCCGCCGGATCGTTGTTGGCGAGCGATCCGCCGATGGTCCCGCGATGGCGCACCTGCCGGTCGCCGATATGGCCGGCGAGATGGGCCAAGGCCGGGATGGTTCCCTGCACGATCGCAGAGGCCGCAACCTCGGCGTGGGTCGTCATGGCGCCGATGGTGAGGCCGTTGCCTTCGGCCTTGATCCCTTTCAATTCGGCAATGGCGCCGAGATCGATGAGATCGCTGGGCTGGGCCAGTCGTTGGCGCAGGGTCGGCAGCAAGGTTTGGCCGCCGGCGATGATCTTGCCGTCGCCGGCGCTGCCCAGCGCCTTTGCCGCATCGGCAACGGAAGCGGGACGATGAAATGCGAAATTATGCATGGGTCTCCTCCCTTATTCCGCGGCCTTGGCCGACCGGATGGCCTGCCAAACCTTGTGCGGGGTCGCCGGCATCGAAATATCGGTAACGCCGACCGGTCGCAGCGCGTCGAGCACCGCATTGATGACGGCGGGTGGCGAGCCGATGGCACCCACTTCACCGACGCCTTTCGAGCCAAGCGGGTTGTGCGTGCACATCGTGTTGTGGGTGGCCACGTTGATGCTGGGCACATTGTCGGCGCGCGGCATGGCGTAATCCATGTACGAGCCGGTCAGCAGCTGTCCACTCTCCGCGTCATAGACGCAGTTTTCCAGCAGCGCCTGGCCGATGCCCTGGACGACACCGCCATGCACCTGGCCTTCGACGATCATCGGATTGATGACGCGACCGATATCGTCGACCGCCGTGAAGTGCACCACCTTGGTGGTGCCCGTGTCGGGGTCGATCTCGACCTCGCAAATGTGGGTGCCGCCGGGATAGGTGAAGTTCAGCGGGTCGTAGAAGGCGGTTTCTTCCAGGCCCGGCTCCAGTTCCGTGATCGGGTAATTGTGCGGGACATAGGCGGTGAGGGCGACCTGCCCGAAACTCACCTTCTTGTCCGTGCCCTTCACCGTGAACTCGCCGTTCTTGAAGTCGATATCCGCGACCGAAGCTTCCATCAGGTGAGCCGCGATGCGCTTTGCCTTGGCGATGATCTTGTCCATCGCCTTCACCAGAGCCGAACCGCCGACGGCAAGCGAACGGGAACCATAGGTGCCCATGCCGAAGGGGATCTTGTTGGTGTCGCCGTGGCTGACATCGACGCTTTCGAACGGAACGCCGAGCGTGTCGGAAACGAGCTGCGCGAATGTCGTCTCGTGACCCTGACCGTGGCTGTGGGTGCCGGTAAAGACCGTCACCGAGCCTGTCGGATGAACGCGAATCGAACCGCATTCATAGAGGCCGGCGCGAGCGCCGAGCGACCCGACGACGGCCGAGGGCGCGATGCCACAGGCCTCGATATAAGTCGAGATGCCGATGCCGCGCAGCTTGCCGCGCGACTTCGCTTCCGCCCGACGTGCCTCGAAGCCAGCCCAATCGCCCATCTTCAAGGCGAGGTCCAGCGTCGCGTCATAGTCGCCGCTGTCATATTGCAGCGCGACCGGGGTCTGGTAGGGGAAGGCATCCTTCGGGATGAAGTTCTTTCGCCGCAGGGCGACACGGTCGATGCCCGTCTCGCGTGCCGCCTTTTCGACCAGGCGCTCCAGCAGGTAGGTCGTTTCCGGGCGGCCCGCACCGCGATACGCGTCGACGGCGACGGTGTTGGTGAAGACGGCCTTCACCTCGGCATAGATCGCCGGGGTCGTATAGACACCGGCAAGCAGCGTCGCCGACAGATAGGTCGGAACACAGGGCGCGAAGGTCGAAAGATAGGCGCCCATATTGGCTGTCGTGCTGACGCGCAGCGCCAGGAACTTGCCGTCCTTGTCGAGCGCCAATTCGGCATGGCTCACATGGTCGCGGCCCTGCGCGTCGCTGATGAAGGCTTCCGACCGGTCGGAGGTCCATTTGATCGGCCGTCGCACCTTCTCTGAAGCCCAGGTGACAAGCGCTTCTTCCGAATAATGGAAGATCTTCGAGCCGAAGCCGCCGCCCACATCCGGCGCCACGACGCGCAGCTTGTGTTCGGGAATCTGCAGCACGAAAGCGCCCATCAGCAAACGGATGACATGCGGGTTCTGGCTGGTCGTATAGAGCGTGTATTCCCCCATCGCCCGGTCATAATCGCCGACCGCGGCGCGCGGCTCCATCGCGTTGGGTGCCAGCCGCTGGTTGATGAGGTCGAGCTTGGTGACATGGGCTGCCTTGGCAAAGGCCGCGTCGACAGCCGCTTTGTCGCCGATATGCCAATCGAAGCAAGTGTTGTTCTTGGCGTCCGGCCAGACCTGTGCGGCGCCCGGCTTGTCGGCATCGCCGGTCGAGATGATGGCCGGCAGCTCTTTGTAGGTGACGTTGATAGCCTCGGCCGCATCGCGGGCCTGCGCCAGCGTCTCAGCAACAACCATCGCCACCTGGTCGCCGACATGGCGCACGCGGTCCTTGCAGAGCGGGAAGTGCGGCGGCTCGATCATCGGGCTGCCGTCCTTGCTGTGGATCTGCCAGCCGCAGGGGACGCCACCCTTGTCATAATCCGCGCCGGTGAAGATGCCGAGGACGCCCGGCATGCCTTTGGCTGCCGCCGTATCGACCTTGACGATCTCGGCGTGGGCGTGGGGCGAGCGCAGAATATAGGCGTAGCTCTGACCCGGGCGGTTGATATCGTCGGTATAGGTGCCGCGGCCGGTTAGGAAACGGAAATCTTCCTTGCGCTTAACCGAAGCGCCGATGCCCGTGGGGGATCCAGAATCACCAGCCATGACTCACCTCCCTTTCCCGGATTGCATTGCGTCAGCGCCGGCTTTCACAGCCTTGACGATATTATGGTAGCCGGTACAGCGGCAGATGTTGCCGTCGAGCCCGGCGCGAATGTCAGCCTCGCTGAGGCCGCTCTTGTTCTGGACGAGATCGATGGCGCTCATCACCATGCCGGGCGTACAGAAGCCGCACTGAAGTCCGTGATGATCGCGGAACGCTTCCTGCATCGGATGCAATTGGTCGCCGGTCGCGAGGCCTTCGATGGTCGTCACCTGCGCACCGTCCAATTGGACCGCCAGCACGTTGCAGGATTTGACGGCCTTGCCGTTCACATGAACGGTGCAGGCGCCACATTGCGCCGTGTCGCAGCCGACATGCGTGCCAGTCAGTGCCAGCGTCTCGCGCAGGAAATGAACGAGCAAAGTGCGCGCTTCGACATCCGCCGAAACAGGCTTGCCGTTCACCGTCATCTTAACGGTGGGCATTCTATCCTCCCTGAGTTGCCGTGGCTTGATGCCACTGGCTGCCTTAGTTGTTCGACCGGGCCTGCCCCTGATGCAGGCGCCGACGTTCCTAATATGGATGCGAGAATTAAGCTTGGCCGATCAATTGAATGTCAAGGCGAGAATAGGATGCTGTAGCCGCGCGGCGCGCTGTCACCTGTTTGTCGCGAAGTGCCGCCGGAATTCTGCCCAAATTTTGTTCATTGCTGCGATGCGTCACGGTGCATGCAGATAAATACAAGGATGCAATTAGACGTTGGTCGTGTGGGGTGCGTTCAACGGCGCGCAAAGAAATAGAGTACGCCGCCGACAATGGCGACGAGTCCCGTGATCCAGACAGCTGGGTGCAGGCCCTTCTGTGCCGTGGCAGGCGGGGTGGCAACCGGCGCGGCTGCCGCCGCGGCGGCACTTTCCGATGCCATCACCGCTTCGACACCCGGCGCCTCGGCTTCCGGTTCGATGCCGATGGCGGCGTTCGGCTGCGCCGTGACCGCCGCGGCAAAGGCGCTGAAGAAATCATCCGCCATCTTCTTGGCCGTTCCCTCGATGAGACGGGAACCGATCTGTGCCAGCTTGCCGCCGATCTGAGCGCCGGCGGAGTATTTCAGGATCGTGCCGCCACTGCCGTCATCGGCGAGGGCTACCTTGGCGCTGCCCTTGGCGAAGCCGGCAGCACCGCCCTGGCCCTCGCCAGTGATGGTATAGCCGTTGGGTGGGTCGATGTCGGAAAGGGAAATGCGGCCACCGAACTTGGCCTTGACCGGGCCGACCTTGGCGACGACGGTCGCGGTGAAGCCGTCACCGTCGCGGACCAGTTCTTCGCACCCGGCGATGGCGCTTTTCAGAATCTCGGGATCATTGAGGGCGGACCAGACCGCAGCGCGAGGGGCCTTGATCGGATATTCGCCGGAAATTTCCATGTCGCTCTCTCCCTGACTGATTGGCTCGAATGTTGGCGGAGGAGGGGCACTTGTCAACGGCGGGAAAATTTTCGCCGGCTCGCTTGACGCTGCCAGATGGTCGTGGCCAATCTCCAGGGCAAGTCAAGGGCAGGCGAGGCGATCTTGTTGTTCAAGCAAATGTTGCGGGCGATCGCCCTGGCGGCGGCCGTGTTCTTTGTGTTGCCGGCCGCCGCACAGGATCAGGCGTCGCCCCAGGTGCCCGTGCTCATTCATGCCGGGGGCAGCACCTACAAATTCTTGGCGGAGATCGCAGATTCGGGGCCCGAGCGTGAGCAGGGTCTGATGTTTCGCGAACATCTCGACCCCAATCAGGGCATGCTGTTCCTCTATCCGGTCGCCAAACCCGTTGCCTTCTGGATGAAAAACACACCGCTTCCCCTCGACATGCTGTTCATTGCCGATGACGGCCGCATTCTTAATGTGGCGCCGATGGCGAAGCCCTTCGATACCAGCCCGATCAGTTCGAAAGGGGCGGCCATTGCGGTGCTCGAGATCCTGGGTGGATCGGCGGCGCAATTGGGTATTGAGGCTGGTGACAAGGTGGAATGGCCGGCCCAGCCGGCGCCGGCGACGCCTTGATCTGCGGGCCTTTCAGCGCTTGCGGGCGATGGTCAACCCGTCGGCGATCGGCAGCAGGCAATGGTCGACCCGCTCGTCCGCGGCAATGCGCAGGTTGAGATCGCGCAGGACGGTGGTTTCCTCGTCCTTAGCCTTCGGATCGGCGACGTCGCCGCCCCACAGCACATTGTCGATCAGAACGGCGCCACCCGGCCGCAGCAGGTTCAGGACCGCTTCGTAATATTTGGGATAGTTGGTCTTGTCGGCGTCGATGAAGGCTAGATCGAACGTGCCGGCACTGCTGCGGCTGAGGTCGGCCAGCGTTTCAAGCGCCGGTCCCAGGCGCAAATCGATCTTATCGGCGATTCCGGCCTTGGCCCAATAGCGGCGGGCGACATCGGTATATTCCTTGCTGATATCACAGCAGATGAGCTTGCCGTCCGCCGGCAAGGCGCGGGCGACCGACAGGCTTGAATAGCCGGTAAACGTGCCGATCTCGAGGGCGCAGCGCGCCCCGGTCAATTGGGCAAGGAGGGCCATGAATTGCCCCTGTTCAGGGGCAATTTGCATCATTGCGTTGGGTAGCTTGGCCGTTTCCGCGCGGAGCGCCGCCAGCAGCGGATCGTCCCGAAACCCGACATCCAGGATATAGTCATAGAGCCGGCGGGTGATCTGGAGCGGCTCTTTGCTCATGGCCGTGGGGCCCCCGCCTTCAGGCGCCGCGATTGGGCAGCCGGATATACTGAACGCCGGACTCAAGCGAGCTTTGCGCCACCGTCTTGCGCCGGGACTGGTCCTGGACGCAGAAAATATGGGCGTAAGGGGTCCCGTCGATGCCGTTGAATATGGAAGCCACTTCCCAGGTGATCAGGTTGGTGTCCGCCGATCGATAGCGGGCGCCGACCGTAACCCTTGTGTCTTTCTTGGAACTGAACAGGCCCATGTCTTGTACGCTCGTCTGGAAGCGATCCGATTTTGGCCGTCATCTTTGTGTCGAGGGGGGCGACAAAGCCCCGACTCATGCACCGACTATGGCCTTGATTCGGGACGGGAACGTAGCATCTGAACGAGGCGCGAACAAGCGCGCCCGGCCGGGTCCTGGGCGGAACCGGCCGGCGCCAATGGCGACGATGCGCCTATTCCGGCTCAGGCGTTGCGCAAATACCACGCGTAATCGAGTTCCGTGACGCGGGCATTGAAGCGGTCATACTCCGCCTGCTTGACCGAGCGGTAAACATGGTGGAAGCGGGTCCCGAAATAATCCTTCATCCGCTCCGACTGTGCGAACAGGTCGATGGCTGCTTGCCAGTTGGTGGGCAAGGTCAACCCCATTTCCTGCGCCTTGGCATAGCCATTGCCTTCGACCGCGGCACCCGGATCGAGCCGGTGCTTGAGGCCCCAGTGGATCGCAGCCAGCATGGCCGCGACGGCGAGGTAAGGGTTGGCATCGGCGCCGCAGATGCGGTGCTCGATATGGCGCGACTTGGCCGGCCCCGCCGGCACGCGGAAGCTCACCGTGCGGTTGTTGACACCCCAGGTGGGGGCGACCGGTGCATAGGAGTTGGCGCGGAAGCGACGGTAGGAGTTGGCGTTCGGGGCAAAGATCGCCATCGATTCATTGAGCAGCGCCTGCATGCCGCCGACGGCTTGCTTCAGGAGCGGGCTCCCTTCCGGATCGTCGCTGGCAAAGGCGTTGGAACCGTCGGGGTTTGCGAGGCTCACATGCAGGTGCATGCCTGAGCCGGCAATATCACTGTGCGGCTTGGCCATGAAAGTGGCCTCAAACCCGTGGCGGACGGCGACACCCTTGACCAGGCGCTTGTACTTGGCGGCCTCGTCGCATGCCTGGAGAGCATCCGCGCGGTGGCGCAGCCCCAGTTCCAGCTGTCCCGGTGCATATTCCGAGATTGCGGATTCCAGCGGCAGGCCGATCGCCTCGCCCTGGGCATAGACATCGCGGAAAAAGGGCTCGAAATCATCGAGTTCACGCAAGCCGTAGACCTGGATGTCCCAGGGCCGGTTGCCGGTGACGGCCGAGACCGGCGGCTGCTTGCCGCCACCCGGACGGCCCTCGCGGTCAACCAGGTAGAACTCCATTTCGCAGGCGACGACCGGCGTCAGGTTGAATTCCTTGAAGCGGTCGATCACCGATTGCAGGACATGGCGCGGGTCGACATCGCACGGGCTGCCGTCGATCTCGTAGACCGACAGCATCAGCTGTGCGAAATCCGGCCCCAGCCAGGGTGCCAGCGTCAGGCCGCCCGGCGCGGGCTTGCCCAGGCGATCGGCGTCGCCATCGGTCCAGACCAGGCCGGATTCCTCGACATCCTCGCCGGTGATATCCAGCGCCAGCATGGTGCCGGGCAGGAAGCGGGCATATTCGTAGATCGGCTTGATATCGTGGCGCAGAAGATTCTTGCCGCGCGGAACGCCCGATTGGTTGGTGAAGAAGATCTGGACGAACTTCACTTCCGGGTGCGCGGCGAGGAAGGCATCGCATTCGGCGACGTTGGCAATCTTGGTACTCATGGTAACCCCCAATTCATTAGACGGCGCCAATCAGGCAGCCAGTTCATCCAGGCATTGGCCGATGGTGGCGACAAGGCGCACAACCTGCGCCTCGGTCGTGACCGGGCTCACCAGCGTCATGTTGTGGAACGGTGCGATCAGCAGCCCGCGATTGAGCAAATAGAGATGGACGGCGAGTTCCACCGGCCCATGCATCGCCGCCTGCGCTTCGGTGCCGTTGCGCGGCCGCTGTGGCGCACAGACGAATTCGGCGCGGGCGCCGACATTCGAAACATGCCAGGGAATATTGCGCTTTTTGATCTCACCCTCGATGCCGCGCGCGAGCTTTTCAGAAAGCGGCAACATGTGATCATAAGCGGCCGGCGTCATGACGTGCTCAAGATTGGCGCGCATCGCCTTGAACTGCAGGGCATTGGCGGACAAGGTCGTGCCCATGCCGCTATAGCCGGGGCCGGCTTCCTTCTCAGCCGCGCGCATGCGCTCGGCGATCTCGGCCGTGCAGCCGAAGACGGCGGTGGGCAGGCCACCCGCGACCGGTTTCCCAAGCGTCAGGAAATCCGGCTTCAGCTTGTGCGTGCGGGTATAGCCGCCGAAGCCGGTCGAGATGGTGTGAGTCTCGTCGATGACCAGCAACGTGCCGGTCTTCCTGCACAGCGCCTGCAGCGCATCGAGGAAGCCCGGCTGCGGCAGCACCATGCCGATGTTGGTCAGCGCCGGCTCCGTGATGACGCAGGCGACGTCCTCATCCTTCAGCGCCGCTTCGAGTGCCGGCACGTCGTTGAACTCGACCACCTTGGTGTGGGTGGTGAGATCATAGACCTGACCGATGAGACCCGGGCGGTGGATCGCCTTGCCATCCTTGAGACGGACGAACGTATCGTCGACGGCTCCGTGATAGGCGCCGTGAAACACCAGCACCTTGGTGCGCTTGGTGATGGCGCGACACCAGCGGATGACGAAGCGGTTGGAATCCGTCGCGGTCGTCGTCACCTGCCAGAAAGGCAGGCCGAACATGTTCTCAAGCAGCTTGCCGACGGCAAGGATATCCTCGGTCGGCAGCATGTAAGTGAGGCCGTGGCTGGCTTGCGCGGCGATCGCTTTGGCGACCGGCTCCGGCGAATGGCCGAACATCGAGCCCGTGTCGCCGAGGCAGAAATCGTCGTAGGTGTGCCCGTCGGCGTCGGTGAGCGTCGCGCCCTTGGCATCGGCGACAAAGAGAGGGAAGGGAGTCGACCAATCCAGCATCCAGTGATGCGGGACACCTTTCAACCAGTTCGCCCGGGCATCTTGGCCGAGCTTCTGGGAAACGGGATTGGATTGGATGTAGCGGTCTTTCTCTCGCTTGGTCATTGCCTCGACCTGCGCCTTCGGCAGGCCGGCTTCCGATGATTCCATGATGCGCGCACTCAGCTCCTTTGTTGCGCCCCGCGGGGCAAAAGCGCGCCATTGATAGCGACTGCCCTGGGGGATGCGCAAGGGGCGCCCGGAACTCGGGCGTTAAGTGCTTGAGGCAAAAGACCTGCTGCAGTGCCGCAACAGCGGTTTAGAGCCAGCCGCGCTTGCGGAAATACCAGAAAGGCAGCACGGCGGAGAGCACCATCATCCCGATTGCCAGCAGATAGCCGTGCTGCCAGTGCAGCTCAGGCATGAATTCGAAGTTCATGCCGTAGATGCTGGCAATCAGCGTCGGCGGCAGGAAGGCGACGGCGGCAACGGTGAAGATCTTGATGATCGCGTTCTGCTCGATGTTGATGAGGCCGAGGGTCGCGTCGAGCAGGAAGTTGATCTTGCCGGCGAGAAAGGTCGCATGGTCCGCGATTGAGGCGATGTCGCGCGACAGCGTCTTGATGCGCTGCTTGGCGTCCTTCTTCATGTTGTTCTGTGCATTGAGGAAGAGTACGACGCGGCTCAATCCCAGCAGGCTTTCGCGCGCCTTGGTGGCGAGATCGCCGTTGCGGCCGATGCGGCGCAGCACGTCCTGCAGGCTGCCGCCTTTCTGTCCCGCCACACCCCGGCGCGGGCGGCGTTGTGATGTCGCTTGTGCCTGCTTGGCGAAAATATCGCGTGACACCTGTTCCATGTCAGCGGCGGCGAGTTCCAGCACGTCGGCGAGACGGTCGGCAATACCTTCAAGCAGACCCAGCAGGATCTGCTGCGGGCCCGAGGCGAGATGCGCATGGCGCAAGGCGCGCCGGGCGAAGACGGCGAAGGGCAACGGGTCGACGAAGCGGACCGTGATGAGCGAACTCGGCGTCAGGATGAAGGTGACGGCACCGCTTTCCGGATACTCGGTCGCCGCCTTGTGGAGGATCGGGGCCGTCATCACCAGGCTATCGCCTTCGTCATAAAGTCGGCTCGACGCCTCGATCTCGTGCATCTCCTCGCGCGTCGGAACTTCGATGCCGAAAGCCGCTTCGATGGCATGGATCTCGGCGCCGGTCGGCTCCAGGAGATCGACCCAGATGGCGTCGGGTGGCAGGGTTTCGGCGGCATGGTCGGCCGCGGCCTGCATGCGGCTCGGCAATACCTCGGCCGCTGGAACGTCGGCCACGACGGGGCGCGTGCCGAGGCCGCTGACGATGGTTTTCTTGAAGCTGCCGTCCTGGTGGAAATAGGCGGTGATCATGCCGGCCTCCTGGGTAACGGTTGTTGTCGTTCAACCCGGAGGCATCGGCAAAGGCAGGGGCTAGAGAAGGCCTGCTTTTACCGATGAAGCCGGGTCAATGGCGTTGCGGAAGCGCCTACTGGGAGGCTCCGCTGAGCTGGATTGTGCCCGGTTCATGTGACAATTCCTTGTGGAAGGGCGGGGCGCATCCGCCCGGCCGGTTGGGGCGTTCGTAGGACTCCCTTTGAAGCCTGTCAAATGAAAAGGCGTGCGGCTAGTATCGCCGGCAAAACAGGGCAGTTTGGGGAGGCCAGAATGGCGGGGCGGGTGGCGTTGGTGACGGGTGCGGGGAGTGCCGACGGGATCGGCTTTGCAACGGCGGTTGCCTTGGCGGCTGCCGGTCACAGGGTGGCCATCACCTCGACCACGAAGCGCATCCAGGATCGCCTGCGCGAACTGGGTGGCGAGGTTGCCGGTCACATGGCGCTGGCGGCGGATCTCACCGACGAAAAGGCAGTCGGCAAGCTGGTGGCCGAGGTCAATGGACGCCTCGGCAAGATCGATATCCTCGTCAACAATGCCGGCATGATCCAGACCGGCAAGAAGGAGCGTGCGCGGCTCTTTCAGGACATTCCGACCGAGGAATGGCTGCGCACCCTCGACATCAATCTCAATACCTGCTTCCTGGTCAGCCGCGCCATCGTTCCGCAGATGGTTCGGCGCAAATACGGGCGAATCGTCAACATTGCCTCGGTCACGGGGCCGATGGTCACGAACCCGCGCAGCGCCGGCTACTCGACGGCGAAGGCCGCGATGACCGGCCTCACGCGGGCCCTCGCGATCGAGGTCGCCGAGAAGAACGTGACGGTGAACGCCGTCTGCCCCGGCTGGATCGAGACCGGCTCATCCTCGAAGGCGGAAATCATCGCCGGCGCACATACCCCGGCGAAACGCCCCGGTCGGCCGGACGAGGTTGCCGCCGCCGCCGCGTTCCTCGCCAGCGAAGGCGCCTCCTACATCACCGGCCAGACGCTGGTGGTGGATGGCGGTAACATGCTCCAGGAATTCAAAGGCCCGCCCGGCAAGGGCCGCCTTTCTTAGGCCTCGACCAATTCGGTCCGCGCATTGCGTTCGAGATAGGTGTTGAGCGCGATATACGAACGGGTGCCCTGGACGCCCGGCACGTCATAGATGCGCTTCAACAGCAGCTCCAGCGCCTTGGTGCTTTCGCATCTAACCTTGATGATGAGGCAGGTGTCGCCAGCGACGGCATGAATTTCCTCGATGCGCGGATCGTCTTCGATCGCCATCAGTTCCGGCGATTTGCCCCAGCCCTCTGTGTTCACATGAACGAAGGCCAGCAAGGGCCGCCCGATCGCCTCGCCGTCGATGGCGATGGTGTTCCGCTTGATGATCCCTTGGGCTTTGAGCTTCTTCACCCGTTCGAACACGGTGGGGCCTGAGAGGCCGAGCTTCTCGCCGAGGTCGCGATAGGCGGTCTCCGCATCCTCGGCCAGGAGGGCTAACAGCTTTCGGTCGGTGGCGTCCATGAGCCGGTCTCCACGGAACAAGGTTAGGCAAAGTGGCGAACGTAATTCGGTATTTGCCATCATATTTCTAACCTGATACGAAATGCAAAGCCCATTTACCGCGAGCGTTAGGTCATGACTGACCATCCCCTCAACGAATCCACCTCTCTTACGATCCTCATGGCGGGGATCGCCGCCGTCGGCATCCAGGCGCTCATGCTCTCGCCCCTGCTGCCCGATATCGCGGCCGATCTGCAGGCAACGCCACGGGAAATCGGCTTTGCGACCGGTGCCTATGGTTTGGGCGTCGCGACCGCCGCTTTGTTGGCGGCCCCCAAGCTTGGCCAATGGCGCAAGGCGGCCGCCATCCGCATCGCTTTTGTGGTGATGGCACTAAGCCTTGGTCTCTGCGGTCTCGCCTGGGATTGGCGCGTGCTGGTGGTGGGGCAGGCGGTGACCGGTCTTTGTGCCGGAATCATCCTGCCGGCGACCTACGGTTTGGCGGCTGACCTTTCGGCGCCGGAGCGGCGTTCCCGCGCCATCGGCAAAGTGATCTTCGGTTGGTCGGTCGCGATGGTCGCCGGCATCCCGCTCGCCGCCTTCCTGTCGGATTTCATCGAATGGCGCAGCACTTTTGCGCTCATGACCGCGATCTGCTGCCTGATGGTGCTGGTGATCGGCCTCATTCCCCGCAGCAGCGCGATCCTTGCGTCGGAGCGCGTCCCCTACAGCCGCGTGCTGCAGGTACCCGGCATGATCCTCGGCTTTGTCGCCACCTTTGCCTACATGATTGGCTTCTATCAGACCTACACCTTCATCGGCGATCATGTCCGGCATCTACACGATAAGGGTGCGTGGCTGGGTGGCGCTGTCGCCTGTTCCTATGGCATTGGCTTTGGTGCTGCCATCCTCGGCAATGCCTGGCTCGATCGCATGGGCCCGGTCCGGCTCATGGCGCTCTCGCTGTTCTGGGTCGGCGCCAACTATCTCATCCTGCCGACAGCCACCCTGGCCATGTGGTCGACCTTGGCTTTCCCCTTCTTCTGGGGCCTAGCCAACCATTTCTGCATGAATGTGCTGGTGAGCTTCATCGGATCGGCACCGCCCGCCGCGCGCAGCACGGCGATGGGGCTCTTCTCCTTCATCACCTATGTAGCCGTCGGCTTGGGCGGCGCTGTCTTCGGCACCGTCTATGTCCAGTTCGGTTTTGCCGCCGTTTCCTACGCGGCGACGGCAATGTTGTGGATTGCCGCCGCTATCGTCGGCCTTTTGCTCAAGCGTCAAGTTGCCGTCGCGGCTTAAACCCCGTCGGCGATGACGAACTGGCAGCGTGTCGCCTTCAGGCGATAGGGCAAGATGCGCTGATATTCCGGCGAGTTATACCAGGCCTCCGCCGTTTGTCGGTCGGGGAATTCCAGCATGGCAATGCGCTGGAAGGGCATTTCGCCCTCCAGGGTCGTGAACTTGCCGCCCCGGACCAGGAATTTGCCACCAAAGGCCTCAATGGTCGGCATGACCTGTGACCTGTAGGTCTCGAACGTCGCCGGATCGTCAACATGTTCATAAACGATGCAATAGGCGGCCATATTACCTCCGTTGAATTGGGACCTTTCATATTCCTGACGGCGTGATCACGAAGCTGTGAACCGTGTCACACTTTCAACGCTCACGGCGAATTAGGTCTATCTCGTAGATTAATCGCCGGCAGTCTGCTGGTCAAAACGTGCGAGGAGAGATCGGCGCGTGACGGGGACTCATAAAGCTTACATCAATCGCATCGGCATGGCTGTGCCGGAGCATGACATTCACGACGGCTTCATTGCCCATGCCCGCAATATGCTTTCCGGCGACAGGGACATAAGCCTCTTCGACCGGGCTGCGCGGCGCAGCGGCATCGCACACCGTTATTCGCATCTGCCGGTCGCCACGCTCGGTTCTCCCGCCGTCGATGCCGCCGGCTTCTATCGGTATGACGCCTTTCCGTCGACCGCTCAGCGCATGCAGCAATATGCGCCGCAGGCATTGATGTTGGCCGAGAAAGCAATCGCCGAGCTTGCTTTGGGTGATGCGGTTTCCGGCATCACGCACCTCATTGTCGCGTCCTGCACCGGCTTCAGCGCACCTGGCATCGATCTGCAGCTGGTGGCGCGGCTGGGCCTTCCATCGCAGGTGGAGCGGCAATTGATCGGTTTCATGGGCTGCTCGGCGGCCATTCCGGCCCTGCGCGCGGCGCATCATATTGTTCGCTCCGATCCCCATGCGCGTGTCCTCGTCGTCAATGTCGAAATCTGCTCCCTGCATCTGCAGAAAACGGCTGATCTCGAAACGATGCTGTCTTTCCTTCTTTTCGGCGACGGATGCACGGCAGCGCTCGTGACAGCCGATGCACAGGGAATTGCGCTCGAAGATTTTCGCGTCGTCGTCATACCGGAGACCGAAAGCCTTATCACCTGGAAAATTGGCGACCAGGGATTTGAGATGTTCCTTTCCGGCGAAGTGCCCGGGCGGATCGCCCAGGCGTTGCGGCACGAAGCTGGGCGCAGCGATGCTGGCGGCATCCTCTATGGCGAAGGAACGCAGTCGATCGATCATTGGGCTGTCCATGCCGGTGGCCGGTCGGTCCTCGACGCGGTGGAAGCGGGCTTGTCGCTGCCATCCTCGGCGCTCGACCATTCACGCGCTGTCCTCAAGGCCTTTGGCAACATGTCTTCGGCCACGATCATGTTCGTATTGGGGCGGATGCTGAGGGCCGCGCGTCCAACGGAACGGGGTGGAGGCGAGCGTGGGCTGGCGATGGCCTTCGGACCGGGCATGGTCGCCGAAACCGCGCGCTTCAGCATGGCGGCGTGACTCCCATGCAATTTGTGACGCGCAATAATTTGTCTGAACTGATGGACACCGAACCCGTTGGTGCCGCGGACTTTGCCCACTGCCTCCGCGATCTTGCCTCGGTCAACCGCTTGACCCTGGCCGCACGCCCGACCCTCGCTTGGCTTGAGACGATTGCCCGCGATTGGCCGGCCAACCGGCCTCTCTCGGTGCTGGACGTCGGCTATGGCGAGGGCGACATGCTGCGCACCATCTGGCGCTGGGCCGACCGTCGCGGCCTCAAGGTGGCGCTTGAAGGGATCGATCTCAATCCCTTGAGTGAAAGTGCGGCCAAGGCGGCGACGCCGCCGCAGATGAAAATTCGTTTCGGAACCGGCGATGTCTTTACCCTGCCGAAAGACCGGCAGTTCGACGTCATCATCTCGTCGCTCGTCACGCACCATCTCAGCGACACCCAGATCGTCGATTTCATCCGCCTCATGGACCGGCAGGCGACGAGCGGGTGGTTCATCAACGACCTCCACCGCCATGCGCTTTCCTATCATGTGTTTCGTGTCTGGGCGGCCTTGGCCGGCTGGCATCGTTTTGTCCGGCATGATGGGCCGGTTTCCATTGCCCGCAGTTTCCGTCGCGAAGACTGGCAATCCTATTTGGCAGCGGCCGGAACAGATGCCGAAATCGCGTGGCACTTCCCATTCCGCTACGGTGTTGGCCGACGCAAGGGAATCTTTGCATGACGGAACGGGCCATCATTGTCGGCGGTGGCATCGCGGGTGCCACGATGGCCGCTTTGCTGGCACAGGCCGGCCATCCCGTTTTGTTGCTCGAGCGAGAGCGGAACGTGCGGCCAAAAGTGTGCGGCGAGTTTCTGAGCCACGCCGCCCAAGCCTATCTCGGCCGTCTTGGACTCGATCCATTGGCACTCGGTGGCAGTAAAATCGGAAGCCTGCGTATCGGCCGAGGGGCGGAAAACGTCGAGGCGACCTTGCCTTTCACCGGACTCAGTCTTTCAAGAGACGTGCTGGATGCGGCGATTCTTCAGCTTGCGATCGATACCGGGGCGGACGTTCAGCGGGGCCGGATCGTGCGCGACGTGACGCGCGGGCCGGCACCGGCGCTCATCATGGATGATGGGCACGTCTTGCAGGCTGACACGATCTTTCTCGCCAGCGGCAAGCACGACATTCGCGGTCTCGAGCGGCCCCAGCCGAGGGGAGCAGATCTTGTCGGGCTCAAGATGCATTTCAGATTGACCGATCGACAGGCAGAGATGCTCGACGGCCAGATCGTCCTCTTTCTCTTTGCCGGTGGTTATGCCGGCCTCACGAGCCTCCGGGACGGAGCAGCCAATCTATCCTTGCTGATCGCGCGCAATCACTTCGCGGCATTCGATCATGACTGGAATGCGTTGATGATCGGGCTGCGTCGGCAGAATGAACTTCTCGATCAGTATCTGTCCGACGCCGTACCTGTCTTCGCAAAGCCGGCGGCGATCTATCGCCAGCCCTTCGGCTTCCTGGCTGCCAGGCCCGACGATGGCATTTTCCGGCTGGGCGATCAGATGGCTTGTGTCCCGTCCTTCTCCGGAGACGGCATGTCCGTGGCGCTTCATTCCGCCTTTTGCGCCGCCGACATTTATCTGCGTGGCGGCGATGCCGTTGCCTATCATCGATCGATACGGCGCGATTTGCTGCCCCAGCTCATCTGGGGACGTGCCATCGGCTCGCTCATTCGAACTTCTCTCGGTCAGAGGCTCTTGTTGCGATCAATGCACGCCTTGCCGTCTCTGCTAAGGCTCTCCATGCAACACACGCGTCTCAATGCGCCATTGTCTCAGCGCGAGTCATTGGTGCGAATGAGTGGCACGTCGCTTCTGTCGTCGTGACCGCGACAGCTTCACGTCAGCATCATTAAGAAAAGCGCGCCGCTTCCATCACGAAGCAGTGATATCGCGAGATATCGTGCATCTCGGTTCTCTATACGCTGCATCGCACAGTGCGCGTCAGTCCCACGTCAGTGAGCGGGCTTAGGGTACTGCCCATCCGCCGGGTATTGCTGATTCCACATTTCATATGCCTGCGCAAAGAAACGACTCTGCTGACACGGGAAGGCGAGGAATGACTGTTTTGACCAAATGGCCAGAAGCAGTGCGCGACGCGCACCTGCACGAATGCTTACCGACCGACAGGAACATGACTGAAAGCTTGATCAAGGAAAGGTTCCGCCAATCTTTCGGCGCCGACCTACACACATTGATGCCGCGGCTGTTTACGCTGCGCGGTGGCGACGGCGATCTGCTGTGTGCCTTCGGCCTGTGTGAGGCGTCATCGTATCGTCTCTATATGGAACAATATCTCGACGAACCGGTCGAGGCGGCGATCTCGCGCCTCTCCGGTGAATCGGTTGAGCGGGCCAAGGTGATCGAAGTCGGCAATCTTGCGGCACTTCCCGGAAATGCCCGCACGATGATCGTCACCGTGACGCGCTTTCTATACGAGGCAGGCTTTCACTGGGTGGTCTTCACCGGTGTTGCCGGGTTGCGGGCCGCCTTTACACGCTTGGGGCTGAAGCCGCAGGTCATCGCCAAAGCCGATCCGGCGCGACTGGAGCCGGAAGATCTCGTCAAATGGGGCAATTACTTCGCCGCGATGCCCCAGGTGATGGCCGGTGACATTCGCTACGGTTACCAGAAGCTCTCGGCGGAAGATGGGGCCAACCTCATCTCTTGGCAATCCGCATAATGATTTTGAAAAATGCAGACGCTGCCCTGCGTCATTGGGCAACGGCGCGGGGCAATGACGTAGCGCTGCGGAGCGGCGCGACGACCATGACCTATGCGCGCCTTAACCACGTAGTCGACGACATCGCGGCCAGGCTCGAAGCTCTCGGCGTACAGCGTTGCGCGATTCTGCTCGACAATGGCCCCGGTTGGGTCGCTGCCGATCTGGCACTGCGCCGTATCGGCGGAGTTATCGTGCCGATACCGCTTTTCTTCTCGGCGGAACAGATGGCGCATGCGCTGGGCACGGCCGGCGCCGACGCCATCATCACCGATGATGTCGGCACAAGGCGGCTCGCAATAGGCCCCGGTATTCCGCTCGGCGCGGCCGAAGAAATCGCGGCGATCCGGCTTTGTCGGTTGGACCTTCCGACGGTCGCGTTGCCGGAAGGCACGCAGAAAATCACCTTCACATCCGGGACAACGGGACGACCGAAAGGCGTGTGTCTCTCTGCTGCCGGCATCGATCAGGTGGCGCGGGCGCTTTGTGCGGCGACTGAGGGGACCATGTCGGACCGGCATCTCAGCATCATGCCCTTTGCGGCCTTGCTCGAGAATATCGCAGGGATCGATATTCCGCTCTTGGCCGGTGCTGAGTTCTACCCGGTGCCGTTGGGCGAAATCGGCTTTTCGGGTTCCTCTGGCCTGCAACCGGCGCAGTTGATGGCGGCGATTGATCGCTACCGGCCGACCAGCATCGTCACGGTGCCCCAGATCCTCGCGGTGCTGATGACCCTGGCCGAGCGTGCCGGATGGCGCCCGGATTACTTGCGCCATGTCGCGGTGGGCGGTGCCGTCCTCGCCCAAGGCACCATCGCGAAGGCGCGCAGCCTTGGCCTCCCAGCCTATGAAGGCTATGGCCTGTCGGAATGCGCTTCGGTGGTGGCACTCAATACACGCGCGGCCGATTGCCCGGACAGTGTCGGCAAGCCCTTGCCGCATTGCCGGGTCGAACTGGCGCCCGATGCTGAAGTGCTGGTCTACGGTTCGGCGGCCCTCGGCTATCTGGGCGGTGACGAACCGCTGACGCTGTCGCCGGACGGTGCCATCGCCACGGGCGATCTTGGTCGGATCGATGCAGACGGTTTTCTGCATTTGGTCGGGCGCAAGAAGAACATGTTCATCACCGCCTTCGGCCGCAACGTGGCGCCCGATTGGGTGGAGAGCGAACTGATGGCTCAGCCGGCCATCGCGCAGGCCTTCGTTCACGGCGAGGCGCGGCCCTGGAATGCAGCGATCATCGTGCCGAGTCCGGCCTTGATGGCGCAGCAGGAAGTTGATTTCAGGCGCCTCATCGCCACGGCGATCGACGAGGTGAATGCAAAGCTCCCCGACTATGCCCGAGTGCGCAGTTGGATCCTCGCCGACCAACCCTTTCTCACCACCAACAATCTTCTCACCTGGAACGGCCGTCTGCGGCGCCGCGAAATCGAGGCGCTCTATCGTGATCGGCTGGATCGGCTCTATGAAAAGGACAAGCAGCATGTTTATGGATGATCTCGTCACCGGCACCACGGCCGAGCGCAACGCGCTCCTGGGGTTGCCGCTCATCCAGAAAGCCCTGCGCGGTGAGGTCAGCCGTGCCGCTTATATTGAATTCCTGACCCAGGCCTATCATCATGTGCGCCACACCGTGCCGCTGTTGATGACCTGCGGCGCCCGTATGCCGGATCGCCTGTCCTGGCTGCGGGATGCGATCGTCGAATATATCGACGAGGAAGCCGGGCACGATGAATGGATTCTGAACGACATCGACGCGGCGGGCGGCAACGCCAAGTCAGTCCGCGACGGGATGCCGTCTTCCGCCACGGAGCTGATGGTCGCCTATGCCTATGACGGCATCACGCGGCGCAACCCGGTCATCTTCTTCGGCATGGCGCATGTGCTGGAAGGAACCAGCGTGCAGTTGGCGAGCCAGGCGGCGGGCGTTCTCCGCTCGGCGCTCGATCTGCCGCAGAAAGCCTTCACTTATCTCACCTCGCACGGCTCGCTCGACATCGAGCACACCAAGACCTTCGCCAACCTGGTCAACCGGCTGGATGCGCCGCAGGACCGGCACGACATCCTCCATGCCGCGCGCATGTTCTACCGCCTCTACGCGGAAATCTTCCGCGGCGTTGACGAGGTGGCGGCATGACCGATCCGACCAACGTTCTGGTGACGGGGGCCACCGGCGGCATCGGCGAGGCGCTTTGTCGGCGCTTGGGCAGGGAAGGGTGCCGGCTGACCCTTGTCGCCCGCGATCCCGCGCGCCTCGCGGCGCTCGCCGACGATCTGCGCCGGCAAGGCACGGCCGTGGTCGAAATCGCCATGCCGCTCGGCCGCGACACGGATTACGATGCCCTCGTGCGCCACGTCATCGAGGCAACCGGTGCCGTCGACATCCTCGTCAACAATGCGGCGGTCAATTGGTTCGGCCATTTCGCCACGATGACCCATGCCGAGATCGATGCGTTGGTCGACACCAACATAGCGGCACCCATTCATATGAGCCGCGCGGTCATTCCCTATATGCGCCAGGCGGGGCAGGGGAGCATCGTCAATATCGGCTCGGTCTTCGGCAGCATCGCCTTCGCCGGCTTCCCGGTCTACAGCGCCAGCAAGTTCGCACTGCGCGGCTTTTCGCAAGGTCTGCGGCGCGAGCTCAAGGGCAGCAATATCGACATCGTCTATGTGGCGCCGCGCTACACGCGCACGGCCTTCAACAACGGCGCGGTCGATCTGATGGCGCAGGCGACCGGCATGAAGATGGATGCGCCGGAAGCGGTTGCTGCCCGCAT
>NZ_JAYRQR010000043.1:0-33901 GCF_041910485.1 Dongia sp. | reverse complement strand
GCGCAGCGCCGGATACTTCTCCGGCGCCAGATCCTGCTGCATCTCCCACTGCTTCAGCTCGTCGCGCGAGAACACAATGAGCCGCTTCGGCTTCCAGTCCTTCAGCACGCGCCGGATGAACGCCTTCCCGAACGAGCCCGTACCACCCGTCACAAGAATCGATTTCCCGTTCAAATCCGGGAGTGCCGTCTCAAACATGTCTCGTTGCCCCAATCAACTGCTGCCGAGCGTTTCGGCGCTCAGGATTTTGTTTTATTTCAATAGGTTATGGCAGACGACGCACGGCCGCATTCCATCACCGGATCGCAGGAGGGGTTAACAGCAGCCCCTAACCCTGTCAACCAGCCGTTGCGGATGCCCTTTGGCCTCAATTCCTAGCCGAAAACCGGCTCCAGGAGCCCCTTCTGCCCGGGTTTCACGGCAAAGAGGCTGCCGGCGAGGGGCGCCTTGGCCAAGGTCGGCGCATCGAGCCCCACGGTTGCCGTGGTGATATAGAGCGTATCGAGCCCTTCCCCGCCAAAAGCGCAGGAGGTCACCAGCGGCACCGGCAGGCGGATCTCGCGGTCGATCTTGCCGTTGGGCAGAAACCGGGTCACGCGCCAGCCCTCCCAATGACAGATCCAGATGCCACCCTCAGCATCGACCGTCATGCCGTCCGGCATCCCCTGCTCTTCCGAGAATTCGGTGAACAGGCGCTGGTTGGTGATCGCGCCGGTCTTTCCGTCGAGGTCATAGGCATAGACTTTGCGCACCATCGTATCCGAAAAATAGAAGGTGCCGCCGTCCGGGCTGAAGCCGGGACCGTTGCCGCAGGCAAAGCCACGGTCGTGAATCTCGCTCTTGCCGTCGGCCGTCAGGCTGTAGATGCCGCCGATCGGTTCGATTTCCTGATTGTCGGATGTGCACAGCCACAACCGCCCCTGCCGATCCACCTTGCCGTCGTTGAACATGGTGAGTTCGGCCCGGTCGTTGGGATTGACCCAGGGGGTGAGCTTGCGGGCCTTGATATCGACCTTGAACGTGCCTTCGCGGCCGGTGAGGACGAAACCCTGCTTCGCCCGCACCAGGGTCCCCGTGGGAACCCCAAGATCAAGCTTCCAACTGTCCGCCGCCCCGGTTGCCGGATCGTAGGTATGGATCGCGGGGGTCCGCAGATCCATCCAATAGATCATCTTATCTACGGGATGCCACAGAACCGATTCGCCGAGAATGGCCGGGGTACGGACGATGCAGGTGGGTTCGGCGGCGGGCATGGCGGATCCTCATGAGGTTCAGAAGGTTCCGCCGATTGTCCCGATCCGCCGCCCAATAGCAACGGCGATGATGACCTAGCTCGCCGCGCGCATATCGCTGGTGATGCGGGGCCTGGGGGCCCGTGCCGGGACCGCCCGGTCGTTGGCTGCCGGCAAGGGCACCTCGCCGTCCAGCATGCGGCCGAGTTCGCGCCGACCGCGCGCCAGGCGCGAGCGGACGGTGCCGATCGGGCAGCCGCAAATCTGTGCCGTCTCTTCGTAGGAGAGATCCTGCCCCACCACCAGCATCAGCACTTCGCGCTGGTTTTCGCTGAGCCCGTCGAAGGCGCGGAAAAGCTCCTTGAGGACCAGTACGTCTTCCTGCCCCGGCGCAACGCTGGCGAGGTTGGGGAGCAGATCGTCGCTCACCTCGACCAGGCGGCGGCGCTGGCCGGCACGCAGATTGTTGATGTGAATGTTGCGCATGATGGTGAACAGCCAGGCTTTGAGGTTGGTCCCATCGGCATAGAGATGGTGCTTGCGCAGGGCGCGCAGCACGGTGTCGTTGACAAGATCGTCGGCGGAAACGCGGTTGCGAGTCAGCATCACGGCGAAGGCTTTCAACGCCGGCAAAAACGAGACGATCTGGTTCTGGAACGTATCGGCCATCAGTTTTCCTTTCGGTCGATCTGTCGGGAGACGCCCCACCGATGCGCGGCTGGCTTGCAATCATCTGCGCCAGCAGCGCGGGGTCGTCCTGGTCCGGGAAAGGTGGCCTCGCAGGACCGAAAAGCCGAGCGACAAGACGGAGGAGAAGCTGTGACCTCCGACTTTTTTCGGGGCCGATTTTCGGATTTTTGGGACTATTTTGTGATCTTGTCCGGTGCGTCGGGAAAAGCTTCCCGGATCAGCTCCAATAGGCGCATATCGGGTGGGGTTTCTTGGGCCGCGAACATCAGTTTGAGCTGCCGTTCGAGCCACACATCGAATGCCGGTGATGATCCGGATCTGGCTTTTTTATCGATATGGGACGGCCGGCGCGATGGCGCCGCGCCACGCTCATTCAAGGGCTTTGCCCGCTTGGTATCGTCTTCGCTTCCGCCGTTCATGCCGCCCAATCGCCCTGCGCCGGATCGTGGCATTGCCCATCCCTGTCGAGGTTAACGACTGTTACCGGCTTCAGTTCCGCTTAGCGCAGATTCAGCGTTCGAGGCGGAGTTGGCGCAGGAACTGGCCGACAAGGGCCTGCTCCAGATCGGGCCGGCCTTCCAGGATGAAGCCGAGCGCCCCGGCGCCCAGCACGGCCCCCAGCGGATCGGCCCGGACGACATCGCCGGCAATGTCGCCGGCCGTGGCCATCAAGCGCGCCGCCGGACCTGTTTCTCCTGCCGAAAGGGGAGCATTTGCCGGCAGTGCCTTTCGACCCCGGAGTGCCAGGATGCCCGCCCCGGTGGCGAGAAGCGCCAATGCCAGAGCGACCAGGCCCAGTGCGGCGGCGGGCATCACCCACAGGAGCAGCCATTGATAAAGTGCAGCCGCCCCGACGCCCAGCGCGCCGAGGCCGAGGCAAGCCGCAAGGACCAGCAACAGGAAGCGCCGCATGAGCCGGTCGCTCAAGCTTTCGATCGATCCGATCATGCGACGCTCCCGATGGCTGGCCTGTTCGTCACAATGCTCAACGGTGCGTCAGCTTGCCGAGCAGGATGCCCGCACCGAAGGCCACCAGCAGGCTGGTGAGCGGGCGCGCAGCGACTTCGCCTTCCAGCGCCGCCACGCCTTCCTGAACACGGGCCTTGCCGTTGCCGACGGCATCGCTGAGGCGTGCGCTGCCTTTGTCGGCCAGGGTTCGCGCGATGGCCGATACATCGTCCTTCAGCGTGCCGAGATCGTTCTTGAGCGTATCGAATTCTTTCTCGAGGCTGCGTTCCGCCATGTTCAAATTCCTTTCCTGTCAAAGCGTCAGTTGTGGACCCGTCAGACGTCGTGCCGTCACACGTAGCCGGCGACGAGCGAGACCAGGAACAGCACGATGAAAATCAGAAACAGTATTTTCGCTATTCCGGTTGCCGCCTGCGAAATGCCGCCGAATCCGAAGACGCCGGCGATGATGGCGACGACGAGGAAAACCACTGCCCAATAGAGCATGCTGCATATCCTTCCGATCGTGGGTATCGACTGGAATAAGACGGCAAGCCGTCTTGGGTTCCGGAGAAAGGCGCGGGTGCCGAGAAAGCCGCAAGCGGCAAGAAATCGGCGCGCCTGGATCCGCGGGTTGTGCCGGCACGCTGCAACAGGGAGAAGCAGGCGCCGGCACAACCCGCGGGATCGCGGTGGCCGTGTAACCGGACGGTCGATCGCCGGGGTCGAATGCACCCGCCATCGGATCACATGGCGGGCAGACAGTAACCATTTGGGGGAAGGGTTACTGCGGCGATCGTGGGGTCGCTCCGGTCACACGGCGACCACGGATCAAGTAACGCAAGGCGGCCGGTTTGGTTCCCACGTTAAAATCGCCTTTGTGATCAATGCCGCCGCAAACAAAAACGCGCACCGCTGGCTGCGGCGCGCGTTCTGTCATCTTGAAATTCTTTACTTGGCGGCGAACTTAGCCCCCCGTCATGCGCGGCAGCAGAAACACCTCGCTGTCCGGCTTCAGGGGTTCCAGCCAGCCTTCGCGGTAAATGAGCCCGTCGATGGAGACGGAGACACCCCGCTTGATCTGGCTTTGCAGGCCCGGATAGGTCTCGCCTAACCGGGCCAGCAATTCGCCGACATTCCTGGCCTCGACTTCAACCTCCAGCTTGCCGCCGGTATGCGGCTTCAACGAACCCCAGAGGATGACGCGAGCCATGCTCTTACCCCAACCGCTAAGCTTCAGGCGGCCTTCGGCGCCTTCGCCTTCTTCGCATCCTCGATACCCTTGAGGACGCGCGGCGGCGAGAGCGGGATCTGCGTGAAGCGGACACCCGTCGCTGCAGCGACCGCGTTGGCGATAGCGGCGAGCGGCGGCACGATCGAGGTTTCGCCGACACCACGGACACCATAGGGGTGGCCGGGGTTCGGGATTTCCAGGATCTGCGTGTCGATCATCGGCAGGTCCGAACAGACCGGGATGCGATAATCGAGGAAGCCCGCATTCTGCAGGCGGCCATCCTTGCCATAGATGTATTCC
This sequence comes from Dongia sp., assembly GCF_041910485.1. GTDB lineage: Bacteria > Pseudomonadota > Alphaproteobacteria > Dongiales > Dongiaceae > Dongia. The sequence continues at coordinate 29,497 of NZ_JAYRQR010000043.1, read as the reverse complement.
TCGTTGAGCGCCCAGCCGATGCCCTGCACGGCACCACCCTGGAACTGCCCTTCGACATAGGCGGGATGCACCGCCTTGCCGGCATCCTGGATGACCGTGTAGCGCACGATCTGCGACCGGCCGGTTTCGGGATCGATCTCGACATCGCAGATATGCGTGGCGAAGCTCACCCCGGCGCCGTCGGCCGAGTATTCGTGGTGGCCGGCGATCGGACCGCCGGTGCCCGGCGAGGCCGCGGCGATTTCCTTCAACGACAGCGGCGGGAAGTTGCCGGCATTGGCGCCGGCGGGCTTGGCATGGCCCTTCTCCCACGTCACGGCGTCCTCGGGGATGCCCCAGGTCGCCGCAGCGCGCGCGCACAGCTTCTTGATGGCGTCACGGGCTGCCAGGATGCAGGCCATGCCGGTCGCGAAGGTCGTGCGGCTGCCGTCGGTCACGTCGTTGTAACCCAGCGACGAGGTATCGGCGATGATGGCGCGGACCTGGTCGTAGCCGATGCCCATTTCCTCGGCCACCATCATGCACATCGCGGCCCGGCTGCCGCCGATATCGGGCGACCCCACCGAGACGGTGATCGAACCGTCGACCGGGATGTTGAGCGTGACGCAGGACTGGCCACCGAAGTTGAACCAGAAACCCGCCGCCATGCCGCGACCCTGGTTCGGACCCAAGGGCGCCTTGAAGTGCGGATGCTTCTTGGCGGCTTCGAGCGTCGCACCCAGGCCGATCGGGCCATAGGTCGGGCCGTAGGAGGATTTGGTCCCTTCGCGCGCCGCATTCTTGATGCGGAAGTCGATGGGCTCCATGCCGAGCTTGTGGGCCAGTTCCTCGATCACGCTTTCGACGGCGAAGTTCGCCATCGGCGCACCCGGCGCACGATAGGAAATCGTCTTCGGGCGGTTGGCGACCACGTCATAGGCAATGGCGCGGACGTTATCGAGGTGGAACTGCGCGAAAGCGCTCATGGCGCCGAATTCCGCCGGCGAGCAACCCTGGAACGGGCCACCCTGATAGCGGAACGTGCCGTCGGCCGCCGTGATCAGCCCGTCCTTGGTGACGCCGATCTTGATATCGATCGAGGTCGAGGCCGTGGGGCCGCTGGCCTTGAACACTTCCTCGCGGGTCATGACGACCTTCACCGGGCGGTTGGCCTTGCGCGAGAGCGCCAACGCCACCGGTTCGATGAAGACGGTCGTCTTGCCGCCGAAGCCGCCGCCGATCTCGGACTGCGTCACCCGGAGGCGCGCAATGTCGATGCCGAGGAGCTGCGAGCAGACGTCGCGCACCATGTAATGGCCCTGGGTGCAGCACCACAGTTCCGCGCTGCCGTCCGGGCCCATGCTGGCAAGGGCCGCATGCGGCTCGATATAGCCCTGGTGCGCCGCTTCGGTCTTGAAGCTGCGCTCGACGATGATGTCGGCCTTTTTAAAGCCTTCCTCGACGTCGCCGTGGCCGAATTCGAAGCGGCGGGCGACGTTCGATGGCTTCTTCGGCTTCGGGTCGACGCCGTCGGTGAACATGTCGCTGTGGAGCAAGGGTGCCCCCGGCTTCATCGCTTCGTCGACGTCGGTCACATGCGGCAGCACCTGATAGTCGACCTTGATCAGCTTCAGTGCCTGACGCGCGATCGAGGCCGAGGTCGCGGCGACGGCCGCCACGGCATGGCCTTCATAGAAGGCCTTCTCGCGTGCCATGACGTTGCACAGCGTGTCGTAAAGACCGCCGCTGCCGCCGGTATGGTCGGGGAAGTCGTCACGGGTGATGACGGCTTTGACGCCGGGCAGCTTTTCCGCCTTGGACGTGTCGATCTTCTTGATGATCGCATGGGCATGCGGCGAGCGCAGGATTCGGCCCACCAGCTGACCCGGAGCCGAGGCGTCGGCGCCGAACTTGGCGCGGCCCGTCACCTTGTCGATGCCGTCGGGACGCAAGGGGCGCGTACCGACGACGTTGAACTTGCGCTTTCCTTCGGGAGCGTTGTCGAGCGGCATGGTTCAGGCCCTCTTCTTGGCTTTGGCTTTGGATTTCGTGGACCGCATTTCCTCGGCGGCATCCTGGACCGCGCGCACGATTTTGTCGTAGCCCGTGCAACGGCAAAGGTTGCCGGCAAGGCCGAAACGGATTTCCGTCTCGGTCGGATCCGGATTCTTGTCGAGGAGCGCCTTGGCGGCGACGAGGAAGCCTGGGGTACAGATGCCACATTGCAGGGCAGCGTGTTCCAGGAACTTCTTCTGCAGCGGATGCAGGGTTTCGCCTTGGGCCATGCCCTCGATCGTGCCGATGTTCTTGCCTTCGGCTTCGGCGCCGAGAACCAGGCACGAGCAGGTCAGGCGACCGTCGATGGTGACCGAACAGGCACCGCAATCGCCGGTGCTGCAGCCTTCCTTGGCGCCGGTCAGGCTCAAGCGGTTGCGAAGTACGTCAAGCAGCGTCTCGTCGGCTTCGCACATGAACTCGACAGGATCGCCGTTGATCTTGGTGTTGACTTTAATACCGGACATTTAAAACTCCCCGTCCTTACTTGCCGCCGAGCTTGCCGCCGGCTCGCTTGAAGGCGATGCGGGCTGCACGGCGGGCGAGCACGCCCGCGACCTTGATGCGGAATTCGCGCGTGCCGCGCTTGTCGTCGATTGGGCTGCAGGCAGCGGAGCAGGCTTCGGCGAGCGCATCGAGCGCCGCCTTGTCGAGCTTCGTGCCGATGAGGGCCTTGGCGGCCGCCGGCACCAGCTTCACGGTCGGCGCCACGGCACCGAGTGCCACGCGCGCCTTGGCGACAGTGCCCTTGGCGTCGAGCGTCAGGTTGACGGCGCAACCGACGACGGCGATGTCCATTTCCGTGCGCGGGATGAAGCGCAGGTAAGCGTCGCCCGATTTGCCGTTACGCGCCGGCAGGGTGATGCTCTCGATGATCTCGCCCTTCTTGAGCGAGGTCCTGCCGGGACCGACCGGCACGTCCTCGACCGCAACGGTGCGCTTGCCCTTGGGGCCGACGATCACCGCCTTGGCACCGGCAGCGACCATTGCCGGCACGCTGTCGGCGGCGGGCGAAGCGTTGCAAAGGTTGCCGGAAATCGTGCAGCGACCCTGGACCTGCTTCGAGCCGATGAGGTTCGCCGCTTCGACGACGCCGGGCCAGGCTTTCTTCAGGGCCGCATTCTCGCCCAGTTCGGCGCCGGACACGGCCGCGCCGATCTTGAAGCCGCTCGCGGACTTCTTGATCTCATGGGCGCCGCTGACGCCCTTGATGTCGACCAGCAGGTCGGGTTCGATGAAACCGGTTCTCAGGCGCACCAGCAGGTCGGTGCCGCCGGCGAGGATAAAGGCCTGGCCTTTTTCCTTGGCGAGCAACTGCGATGCCGCCTTCAGGGTTGTAGGACGCTCGTATCTCATTCCTGGCTTCCTTTGGCTTGGAGGGCAATCTGGGTCTACTCCGCTCCACCCCCTTTGCACAATACCCCTGCGGTCGGATGCCCTTTCGGAAAGCCCCCTAGAAGGCACGGGGAAATGCGCTCGAAACCCTTTGTTTGCGCTGCCAAGTTGCTGGTGTGCCACCCTTACATTGGGTAAGCTCGAAAAATGCGCAGGACGACAATTCCACCGCTGCTTTCACCGGCCTTTCCGATCGGCGAGGAACCGGCATGATCATTCCAGTCACATGATTATTTTGGTCATGGGCGTCAGCGGCAGCGGCAAGAGTACGGTCGGCGCTGCCTTGGCAAAGGCACTCGGGGCCGAGTTCCTCGAAGCCGATACGTTCCATTCGCCCCAGAACATCGCCAAGATGAGTGCCGGCATCCCGCTCGACGATTCGGACCGCTGGCCCTGGCTCGACGCGATCGGTGCAGCACTTGACCGTTCGGTCCTGGAAAACAGGTCGGTTGTCCTGGCCTGTTCGGCCCTGAAGCAAAGTTATCGGGAGCGCCTGCTGCCACCCGGCCGGCGGGACGGAAAGGTGATCTTCCTGCAAGGTGGCGCCGACCTCATCGCCGACCGCATGAACGGGCGCAGCGGTCACTATATGCCGCCAACACTCCTCCCCAGCCAGCTTGCCACGTTGGAACCGCCCAAGGACGCGATCGTCATCGACATCGCGCAGGGACCGGAAGCAATTTTGAAAGAGATTCTGGCGACGTTACCTCGCTGACACGCCCCTCTCCCCCCACCCTCCCCCACGTTGGGGGGAGGGAGCGCCGCTCGGTTCACTCATGCGTTTGCGTTCAAACTGGCACTAATCCCCTCCCCCCAAACGTGGGGGAGGGTTAGGGAGAGGGGGGGTCAACCCGCCTTCTTCTGCCGACCGTAGACCAGCAGCATCAGGATGATGACGCCGCCATAGATGAGCTGCCGTCCGGCCTCGTCGATTTTCATCACCGACAGCATGGATTGCAGCAGCGTGATGAGAATGACGCCGGCGATGGTGCCGACATAGGAACCACGACCGCCCAGGATGTTGGTGCCGCCCAGCACGACGGCGGCCACCGCCGGCAGCAGGTAGGGATCGCCCATGCCCTGATAGGCCTTGGTCGAATAGCCGGCGAGCAGCACGCCGGCAAAAGCGGAAAGTCCGCCCGAGGCCATGAAGGCCAGCATCATCACCCGCTGGGTGGGAAGCCCCGACAGATAGGCCGCACGCTCACGGTTGCCGATCGCATAGACCGCCCGCCCATAGGTGGTGCGGGTGAGGACGAAGATCGCGGCCGCGGCGACGAGTGCCCAGACGAACAGCGCGTTGGGAATGCCGAGGATCGTTCGTCCCGTCGCCAGGAAATGCATCATGTCGGTCGAATGATCCTGCGGTGCGAAACCGCCGGTCCACAGCACCATCAATCCTTGCGCCACCGCATTCATGCCCAGCGTGAAGATCATGGAGGGGACGCGCAGGTAAGCAACGCCGATGCCGCTTATCAGCCCCATCGCCATGCCGCACAGGATGCCGAAGGGAATGGCGAGCGTCGCCCCCATCGGCCCCCAGCCCGCCGCCGCCGTCGACATCATGCCGCCCACGGTGACGACCCACGGCACGGAGAGATCGATCTGGCCGAGGAGGATGACCAGCATCATGCCGGTGGCGATCAGCCCTAAGAACGACGCCACCTGCAATTGCTGCAGCAGATATTCGGGCGAGAGAAAACTCGACGAATAGAGGCTCCCCAGCAGCAGCAGCAGGATGATGCAGCCGAAGGCCGCCAGAACCGGCTTGTCGATGCGGGTGACGAAATCGGGAAGGGTCCGGGTCATGAGGCGTCAGCCGAAAAGGTCGAGCCGGTTCTTGAGGCGCAAGAGCCGCAGGGAACCGAGAGTGACGGCAGCGAGCAGGATGACGCCCTGGAACAATGGCTGCCACAAGGGATCGAAATCGAAGACGAAGAGAAGATCGCCGATGGTCCGGAGCACGAAGGCGCCGAAGATGGCACCAATCGCACTGCCCGACCCGCCGAACAGCGAGACGCCGCCGATCACCACCGCCGCAATCGAATTCAGCGTATAGGAGCCGCCGATCGAGGCAGAGGCCTCGCCTGAATAAGTGACGAAGGTCAGTATCAGACCGCCTGCCGCCGACAGCAGGCCGGAGACGACATAGGCGGTGAGGCGCGCGCGGTCGATGGCGACGCCCGACATGTAGGCCGCGGCCTCGGCCGAACCGATCGCATAGATGGCACGTCCCACTTCGGAGCGGCGCAGCGGCACCCAGACCAGCAGCACCAGCGCGAGAAGAACGAGGAGCGATGTCGGTATCGGAACCGGTCCCAGCATCGGCCATTGTCCGGTCAGGAAGTCGGCGATATCGGCATTGACATCGCCGCCCGGAACCGGCCGCAGCCACAGGGCGATGCCATAGAACATGGCGCCGGTGGCAAGCGTGGTGACGATCGGCTGCAGGCGTCCATAGATGACGATGATGCCGTTGAGCGCGCCGCACAGCGCACCGGCCAACAGCACGCCCGCCATGCCGAGAATGGCCTCGCCGGTCGAACCCACAACGATGGTCGACGCCAGGCAATTGGCCAGCACGAACACCATGCCGACCGACAGATCGATACCGGCGGTGAGCACCACCAGCGTTTGCGCCATGGCGACAAGGGCCAGCAGCACGCCCTTGTTGGCGGCGGTCATCACCACCATGCCGCTGAAGCCGGCGCTGTGATTGCCGGTATAGACGCCGAACATGATGACGAAGACGAGGACCGCGAGCAGCGTGCCCTTATGTTCGGAAAGCCAATAGCGGAAATCACCCAAGCTGCCGCCCTCCGCTGTCGTTCATCGCCTCGGCGCCGAGGCTGAAGGCGCTGCTCACCAGCGCATGTTCCGTGATCTCGTCGCCCGCAAGTTCGCGCACGACGGTCCCATCATACATCACCAACACCCGATCGCAGCAGCCGATCAGCTCGTCATAATCGGTCGAATAGAACAGGATGGTCGCCCCCGCATCGGCCAATTGCCGCAACAGCAGATAAATTTCCTGCTTGGTGCCGACGTCGATGCCGCGCGTGGGATCGTTGAGGAGGATGATCTTCGGCCCGATCATCAGCCATTTGGCGATGACCACCTTCTGCTGGTTGCCGCCCGAAAGGGCCCCCACCGGAATATCGACATTGGCGGCCTTGATGGCGAGGAGCTTCATCATCCGCTCGATTGCCTCGCTCTCGCGCTGCCGGTCGATGATACCGGCCTTGGACAGCGTCCCCAGCGCCGACAAGGTCAGATTGTCCCTGACCGACATCGGCAGCATGAGGCCCTCGGTCTTGCGATCCTCGGGGATGAGGGCCATGCCGACATCCGGGCCCGACGCGGCACGCGGTCCGCGCGGCCGGTGCGGCACGCCGTTCACCTTGATCTCGCCGCTGACACCGCGCAGCACGCCGAACAGGGCCAGCAGCAATTCGCGCTGCCCCTGCCCGTCAAGACCGCCCAGCCCGACGATCTCGCCTTGGCGCGCCGCAAAGGAAATGTCCTGCAGGCGCTGGTTCCAGGCGAGGTCGCGGACCTCCAGTGCCGGCGCTTTTTCTTCCCGTGCCGCCGGCTTGGGTGGAAAGACGTGTGAATATTCGCGCCCGATCATCATCTCGACCACGTCGTTGCGCGATTTGGTCCCTTGCGCATAGCTCGCCACATAGCGACCGTTGCGGAAGACCGAGCAATCGTCGGCGAGTTCCTCGATCTCCTGCATGCGGTGCGAAATATAAAGGAGGGCGAGCCCCTCGCTGCGCAGCCGCTTCAGCACGGCGAACACTTTGGCGACATCGCCAGCCGTCAGGGCCGAGGTCGCCTCGTCGAGGATGAGAATGCGGGGTTTGCGCCCCAGCGCCTTGGCGATTTCCACCATCTGCCGGCGCGACAGGGGCAGGTCCTTCACCAGGGCCAGCGGATGGATGTCCTCGGCACCGGCCCGCGCCAGCGCTTCCTCGGCAAAGCGGCGCTGCGCCTTGCGGTCGATGAGACCGAAGCGCTTGGGCGGCCGGGCGATGGCGATATTGTCGGCGACCGACAGGTCGGGGACGAGGGAGAGTTCCTGGAAAATGCAGACGATGCCCGCTTCGTTGGCGGCCTTGGGCGAGGCGAAACGAATCTCGGCACCGTCGAGCTGCATGGTGCCGGCATCGGGCTGGACGACGCCCGACATGATCTTGATGAGGGTCGATTTGCCGGCGCCGTTCTCGCCGAGGACCGCATGGATGCGGCCGGCACCGACGGTCAGCTGCGCATTCTCCAGCGCGCGCACGCCACCATAGCTCTTGGCGATCTGGCGCATCTCGAAAAGGGGGATGGACTGATCCATACGCGTGGGGTTCCCGGCGAAAAGGGCCGCCACCCGGCCCAAGCGGACCGAGCGGCGGCTGGCATGCGAGGCGTCAGCGGATCACTGATCCCCTTCCGACTGGCCCATGATTTCCTGCGCCGTGAAATTGATGCCGCAGGTCGGGAACGAGTTGCCGACAAAGAAATTGTCGGACTGGTCGGCGTAGAAATTCTCGCCGTCCTTGAAGTTCGGGTCCTCCGTCGTGGCAAGCGGCAGACGTACCGATTGCGGAACGACTTCGCCTTCCAGCGCCGCGATGGCGGTCTTGATGGCAACGGCCACCTGGGCCGGACCCGTACCACCCGAGGCGCATTTCAGCCCCTCGCCCGAATGCTCGGCGCAAAGCTTGCGGAAACCGTTTTCGGTTTCGCCGCCGACCGGCACGAAGGCATGGCCCGCATCCATCAGCGCGCGCACGGTGCCGGTCGAACCGCCCTGCACGGTGACGCCGTCGAACTTCTTGTGAACGGCAACCGCATCGGCCGTCACCTTCTGCGCCGTGCCGTCGTCCCACTTGCCGACGACTTCGACGGTTTCGAAAGGCTTGCCCGAGGCTTTCAGCACTTCCTGGACGCCGTCATGGCGATCGCGGTCGACCGAGGTCCCCTCGACGCCACGCACTTCCAGGATCTTGCCGCCGTTGGGGATGTTGGCGACGAGCCATTTGGCCCAATATTCGCCGAGGCCTTTCTGGTCGACATTGACGTTGATCGCCTCGTCGGTATCGAGCGTGTTGTCGAAGGCGACGAGGATGACCCCGGCCTTCTTCGCGCGCTTGATGACCGGTGTGAAGGCCGCCGGGTTCTGCGCGTTGACGACGATGGCGTCGTAGCCTGAGGCGATGAAGTTATCGACGGCCGCCAACTGCGCCGCCAGGTCTTCGCCGGTCGAGACGACCTTGAATTCCTTAAGCTTTGCCTTCACGTCCGGCTGCTCGGCATAGGCCTTGGCGGTCTTGATCATCTGGATGCGCCAGGTATTGCCGATGAAGCCGTTGGCGAGCGCGATCCGGTACGGCCCTTCCTTCTTCGGAAACTTGAAATATTTGGTATCCGCCGTCCACGGCGCGAAGCATTCCGGTTCGGCACCGGGGCCGGAAACGACTTCCTGGGCCAGCGTGGCCGTGGCGAAAGATGTGGTGAGAGCGGTCGCGGCCAGCAGCTTCAGCATATGCCGAAGGCCGGGCCGCCGAGATTTCGGCGCGAACATGTCATCCTCCCAAAGGTCATTCATGATTGAATTCCCAATCCCGGTCGGATGCTGGCGGTCCATGCCGCCTGATTTTCCTGGTCCGTACCGGCGATCCCATGCATAATGCGAAATGACAGCGCTGTCAATTGGCCCGATTGCCTGATCTTCGGGCAAGGCTCTAGTTTGCGTCTTTCGAGGACGGACCGAGTCGACACTCCAACCGTCCCGGTCGAGGGGAGGGTTCCATTCGCAAGAAACGCAGCACACTGGCGGACGTCGCCAATCTGGCGGGGGTCAGTGCCGTCACCGTCTCCCGCGCTTTGCGCCGGCCCGACATGGTTTCGGCCAAGTTGCGCGAGCGCATCGATGCGGCCGTGCGCGAGCTTGCCTATGTGCCCGATGTGGCGGCGAGCCGCCTCGCCTCCAACCGCACGCACACGATCGGCGTCATCGTCTCGTCGCTCACCAACGGCGTCTTCGCGGACTACATCAACGCGCTGCACGACAATCTACTGCCGGCGGGCTACCAGGTGCTCATCCTTTCGACCCGCTATTCGGAAGCGGAGGAAGAAAAGGCCATCGCCACCCTGCTCGGCCAGCATCCGGAAGCGATCATCATCGTCGGCGTCGATCAATCGGCCCATGCGCGACGCCTCCTTGAAAGTGCCGGCGTTCCGGTCGTCCAGACCTTCCAGCTGACCGACCAGCCGATCGACATCAATCTCGGCCTCGACCAGACGCAGGCCGCCTACGAGGCGACCAAGGCGCTCATCGCATTGAAGCACCAGCGCATCGCCGTCATTGCTTCCAGGCTCGATGCCCGTGCCCGCGCGCGCCTCGACGGCTATGCGCGCGCCATGCGCGAGGCTGGCCGCTATGACGAAAGCCTGCGCGCCACGACACCCCAGCAGACCAGCGTCCTTGCCGGCAGTCAGCTCCTCGGTGAACTGATTGACAAGAGACAGCGGCCGGACGCGGTTTTCTGCTGCGACGATCTCCTCGCCCTGGGTGCCCTGTTCGAATGTCAGCGGCGCGGCATCAAGGTGCCGGACGACATGTCGATCATCGGCTTCAACAATCTGGAGTTCACGGCCTACGCCCATCCGCCGCTCGCCACCGTGTCGACACCGCGCTATGAAATGGGGCAGATGGCGGCCGAGATCGTGCGCAGGATCATCGAATCCGGCGAACGCCCGCCAGCCGACCGCATCGATGTCGGCTTCAAGATCGAGCTGCGCGGCAGCGTGAAGCGCTGAGCGTTAAAACCCGACGGTCAGATTGACGTTGGCGAACTTGACGTCGCCGTCCTGGCCTTCGAACTCCTCTGTGCGATAGGTGAAGCCGGCATCGAGCTTCACATTGTTCGACCAGAAAAAGGCGACGCCGCCGGTCAGATCGCCGACGAAATGCTCCTTGTCCACGCTGCGGCTCTCGCGCCAGCTATTGCCGTCGAGAAAGATGTTCTGCGCGACCGCACGGCCCTGGGCGCCCACATAGACATAGAAGCCGAACGGGTCTTCCAGATAATCGGCATTGAAATAGCTGGTGCCGGACAGCGACGGACGGATGCGGCTCGGCCCGTAATCGGCTTCAAGATTGCGCCCGAAGCGCAGCATCGTGCCAACCTCGCCATAGGTCATGACATTGCCCAGCGTCACACCGGCTTCCGGAATGGCATCGACGGCAAAGCCGCCGGCGATCGGCTGGATGAAACGATACTTCCGCTCGTAGGTCAGCATGATGCCGGGCTCGTTGTGGATCTGGCGATCCCAGCCATTGGCGGTATCGACGCCGATGAACTGGTGCCAATCGTTCTGCGTCGGGCGCCCCTGCGCCGCCGGACCGACGATGCCGACCAGCAGTTCCACATTGTCGAGCCGGCGGCGGTCCGTGTCCTGGACGAAGCTCAAGCCGCCATAGGCCCAGCCGGCATAGGGCCGGTCGTCCGGGTCCGGATCCTCGGCGCCGGTATCGTCGGGCGTAAAAATGCTCTGCCCGAAGATCACCTGATAGCGCCGCGACACCTCGGCGCCGCTGCCGAACAGGCCGATGCCGGCAAGACCCGAGAAGGGCGCCGCCCACAGGCTCTCGGGCTGGACATCCGGCCCCAGATAGACGAACTCGAAACCTTGCGTGTAATAGCGGTCGGTCGGAAAGACGATCGAATCATTTTCTTCGGTCAGCGTCACGCGCCCGGAATCGTCGCCCAGGGCTGGCAACGCTGTGAAGAAAAGAATCGCGGCGGCAATCGTCGTTCTGTGCATGGCCTTGGTCGGGGATAATTGATTGGGGATAAGGGGAAAAACTCGACGGTTTCGGCAAGCCCAACCCCACAGGATCGGGCAAGTTCCGAAAAAAGCCGCGACAGACCCGGAAAGCAAGTCAAATCAATGTGTGGTGGCTGCATTCCCATGCGGCGATTCAGCCAAGGGCTTGGCGTCGAAGCCGGGATTCTTCTTGGCGAACTTCCGTACCACCACATAGAAGGCCGGCGTGAAAATGAGGCCGAAGAAGGTGACCCCGATCATCCCAAAGAAGACGGCCGTGCCCAGCGACTGGCGCATTTCAGCACCGGCACCCTTCGCCAGCACCAGCGGCAACACGCCCAGGATGAAGGCAAAGGATGTCATCAAGATCGGCCTGAGACGCGCCTGTGCCGCTTCGGTCGCTGCGGCAAACCGATCGCTTCCGTCTTCCTCCGCTTGCTTCGCGAACTCGACGATGAGGATGGCGTTCTTGGCAGCAAGGCCGATCAGCACGACGAAGCCCACCTGGGCCAGGATGTTGACCTCGATATGGCTCACCAACAGACCCGAAACCGCGGCCAGCAGGCACATCGGCACGATGAGCACGACCGAGAGCGGCAGCGACCAGCTTTCATACTGCGCCGCCAGCACCAGGAAGACGAAGACGACGGCAGCCGCAAAGACGATGAGACCCGTGTTGCCGGCCAGTTTCTGCTGATAGGCCAGCTCGGTCCATTCGAAGCCGAAACCGTCAGGCAGATTCTCGGCGGCGATCTTCTCCATCGCCGCGAGACCATAGCTCGCCGAATAGCCCGGCGCCGTGTTGCCCTGCACCTCGACCGCCGGGAAGAGATTGTAGCGCGGCACACGATAGGCGCCGGTCATGTCCTTGAAGGTGGCCACGGCGCCGAGCGGCACCATGTCGCCAGCTGCGTTGCGCGTCTTCAAATTGGCGATGTCGTGCAGGTTCTGGCGGAAAGTACCGTCGGCCTGCGCGGTGACGCGGTAGGTACGACCCAGATAGTTGAACTCGTTGACGAAAGCAGACCCGACATAGACTTCCAGCGTCTTGAACACCTGATCGGCCGAAACGCCCAGCATTTCCGCCTTGGCGCGGTCGATATCGGCATAGATCTTGGGCGTCCGCGTATTGAACAATGAGAATACGCCGACCAGCCCCTCGGTCTGATTGGCGGCATTGATCACGGCATGCATGGCATCTTCCAGCGCATGCAAGCCGCGTCCGCGCTGGTCCTGCAGCATCATCTTGTAGCCGCCGGCATTGCCGATGCCGCGCACCGGCGGCGGGGCGATGACGATGATGAAGGCGCCTTCGACGCTGGCGAGGTTCTGTTGCAATTTATGCATCATCACTTCGGCGCTGAGACCCTTGGCGGCGCGCTCGGCAAAGGGCTTCATCGGCACGAAGATCGCACCGGCATTGGGCGCGTTAGTGAAGGTGGCACCGTCGAAGCCCGCGAATTGCACGGCGTGCGCGACGCCCTCGGTTCCCATGATGATCTTGGCTGCCTGCCGCACCAGCTTGTCGGTTCGATCGAGCGAGGATCCCGGCGGCAATTGCAGCACGGTGATGAGATAGCCCTGGTCCTGCTGCGGGATGAAACCCGTGGGCGCCCGGTTGAATTGCCAGCCGGTCAAGGCGATGAGCCCGACATAGACCACCAGCATCAGGGCGGCAAGGCGCACCAGTCGCCGCGTCAAGCCGCCATAGCCGCCGGACAGACGGTCGAAGACGAAGTTGAAGCCACCGAAGAAACTGCGGATCGCGCGGGTGAGGATGTTCCCGCGCGGCGGATGATGATCGTGCGGCTTGAACAGCACCGCGCACAACGCCGGGCTCAGCGTCAGCGAGACGAAGCAGGAAATCAGCGTCGCCGTCGTGATCGTCACCGCGAACTGCCGGAAGAACTGGCCGGAAATGCCAGTGATGAAGGCCGACGGCACGAAGACCGCCGCCAGCACCAGGGCGATGGCGACAAGGGCGCCACCCACTTCATCCATCGTCCGCTTGGTGGCGTCGCGCGGGCTGAGGCCTAAGCGAAGATTGCGCTCGACATTCTCGACGACGACGATGGCATCGTCGACCACGATACCGACCGCCAGCACGAGGCCGAACAGCGACAGATTGTTGAGCGAATAGCCCATCGCCGCCAGCACGATGAAGGTGCCAACCAGTGAAACGGGAATGGCGACGATGGGGATGACCGAGGCGCGCCAGCTTTGCAGGAACAGGATGACGACGAAGACCACCAGGATCACCGCCTCGTAGATCGTCTTGATCACCTCATGGACGGATTCGGCGATGAACTCGGTCGGGTTGTAGACGATGCTGTGCGTGAGACCCGTGGGAAAAGCCGCCGCCAGCCGGTCCATCGTCTTGATCACCGTCTCCGCGGTGGCAAGCGCGTTGGAGCCTGGCCGCTGGAAGATGAGCAGCGCCACCGCCTGATGATCGTCGAGATAGGAGTTGGTGCCGTAATCGAGCGCGCCGATCTCGACGCTGCCGATATCGCGGATGCGCGTGATGGCGCCGTTGGGTTCCGACTTCACCACGATATTGCCGAACTGGCGCGGGTCGGAAAGGCGTCCCAGCGTTTCGATGCTGAGCTGGAAGGCGCCGGGCACCGGCACCGGCGGCTGGTTGAGCACACCGGCCGCCACCTGGACATTCTGGTTCTGCAGCGCCGTCACCACCTCGCTGGCGGTGAGGTTGCGCGCCGCGATTTTCTCCGGGTCCAGCCAGACGCGCATGGAATAGTCGCGGGCGCCGAAGATACGCACGTCGCCAACACCGTCGAGGCGCGCCAGCACATCCTTGATCTGCAAGGTCGCATAGTTCGACATGTAAAGCTGGTCGCGCGACCTGTCGGGCGAAGTCAGGTGGATGACCATCATCAGGTCCGGCGAATTCTTGCGCACCGTGACGCCGATGCGCCGCACTTCCTCAGGCAGGCGCGGTTCGGCGGCCGAGACGCGGTTCTGCACCAGCACCTGCGCAATATCGAGATTGGTGCCGAGCTTGAAGGTGACGGTCAGCACCAGATTGCCGTCGCCGGTTGCCTGGGACGACATATAGAGCATGTTCTCGACGCCGTTCACCTCCTGCTCCAGCGGTGTCGCCACCGTGTTCGAGATGACTTCGGCCGAGGCGCCGGGATAGGTCGCGCGCACCTCGATCGTCGGCGGCGCGATTTCGGGATATTGCGCGACCGGCAGCGCCACATAGGCGACGGCCCCCACCAGCGTGATGAAGACCGACAGCACCGTTGCGAAAATCGGCCGGTCGATGAAGAAGTGCGAGAAGCGCATGGCCGGCGCCCCTTACGGCTCTGGCCGGGCTTTGATCTCGCCCGGGGCGGGCGTCACCTTGGCGCCGGGCCGGGCGCGCAGCAATCCGTCGATGATGATGTCTTCATCGCCGGTCAATCCCTCGCGCACGATGCGCAAGCCTTCGACCAGCGGTCCGGGCCGGATCACCGCCGGCTTCACCACGCCCTCGGCACCGACCGTGAAGACGATCTTCTGCGATTGGTCGGAGAGGATCGCCTCGTCGGGGATCATGATCGCCTGATAGGGCTCGGAGCCGGGGATGCGGATGCGGCCGAACTGACCCGGCGTGATGAGAAGATCGGGGTTCGGAAAGACGGCGCGGGCGCGAATGATGCCGGTGGTGCGGTCGACCTGGTTGTTGACGAAGTCCAGCCGGCCCTTGAGCGGCCAATCCGACTCGTCAACCAGATGCGCGGAGACCTCGATTCCGTCATCGCGGGTGGAGCCCAGCTTGCCGCTCGCCGCCGCGCGTTGATAGGCCAGGAAATCGGCCTCGCTCATGTCGAAATTGAAGTGGATCGGATCGAGCGAGACGATGGTGGTAAGCCGCGTCGTACTGCCGCTCTCGCCGCCGGTCACCAGATTGCCGATACTCACCTCATGGTCGCCGATGCGCCCGGCGAGGGGTGCCTTCACCTGGGTGAAGCTGAGATTGAGCTTGGCAGAAGCGATGGCCGCGTTCGCCACTTCGGCATCGGACGAGGCCGACAGCATTTCCTGCAGGCGTTGATCGTAGGTGCTTTGCGAGACGAAGTCGCTTTTCTTCAACTGATCTGCGCGCGCCAATTGCTGCTTGGCGAGGTCGACGCGGGCCTTCGCGGAATTGAGCGCCGCCTGCGCCGAAGTCAGCGAAATTTCAAACGGGCGCGGGTCGATGACGAACAGCAGATCGTCCTGTTTGACGATCTGGCCGTCGGTGAAGTGAATCGATTCCAGATAGCCGCTGACCCGGGCGCGAATATCGACCTCGTCCACGGCCGCGAACTGACCGGTGAACTCGTCCCACTCGGTGATTTCCTTCCGCAGCGGCTTCGCTACCGTGACCGCGGGTGGTGTTGCCGGGGCGGCGGCCGTTGCGGCGCTTGCCGTGACGCTGCCCTGATAATGCTGGAAATACCAATAGCCACCGGCAAAGACGACGGCACCGACCAGAAACATGCCGACCAACCAGCGCGCGTGATGCTGGCGCGGCGGGTGGGGATGGGGCGCGGGTGGAGTCGGCGCCTCGCTTACCGGGTTGGGTGCATCGCCTGGATCAGACATCCGGTCCCCCGCCATCGCTATCGATGGGACCATCATTTCAGGCAGCAGGGCACACCGTCAATGCACTGCAGCAAGAAAGATCCAAGACCACAAATTGGATACGGGTACTGACGTCAGTAAGCACCGAGATAGTCGGGCTTGCCGAGCTCCACGCCCTTGTGGCGCAGGATGTCGTAGGCCGTGGTGACATGGAAGTAGAAGTTCGGCAGGACGAAATTGAATAGATAGTCCGCGCCGACAAAATGCTTCTCGCCGCTGCGCAGCTTCATCGTCACCTGGCGCGTGTCGGCGCCGTCGAGCTGCGCCTCCGTGATCGATTGCAGGAAGGCGACCGTCTTCTCGATCCGCGCCTGCAAGTCGGCGAAAGTCGTTTCCGTATCGGCGAAGCTGGGATTCTCGATGCCGGCAAGCCGCGCGCCGCAGCCCTTGGCGCTGTCCGAAGCCAGCTGGACCTGCCGCGCCAGATTGTACATGTCGGGGGCAAGGCTCGCCTCGATGAGCGCGCTTGCCGGAAGCCCCTTGGCGGCGGCATAGGCCTCGCCCTTGGTGAGAAGATGCGAAAGGTTCTTCAGGCCCCGCACCAGCACCGGGATCGACGCGCGATAAATCGACAGGCTCATGATCGGACTGCTTTCAATGTTGAATTGGAGGATCGGCTAAGAATCGGCGAGGATCAGGCGAGGGAATTTCCCTCAAGCCGCCTATATTTCCAGGACCACGCGACCGAGAAAGGGAAACGCCTCCATGTAACGATGGGCGGCGACGAACTCGGTGAAGGGGAACTTGCGTGAAATGATCGGCCGCAGCAGGCCCTTCGCGGTCATCTCGTTGATCTCCGTCAAGGCTGCCGCCACCGCCGGCCGGTTGGGCTCGATACCGAGCTCGGCATGCCCCGTGAAATCGTTGAGGGAGAAGCGATGGAACTGCAGATGCTTGCGAAATGCCGCCCAGGCCGGAAAGGCCGCCCCATTGCCGCCGTCGAGACCATAGAGGATCAGCTTGCCGCAGGGTGCCGCAACATCGCCCAGAAGCGCCATCTGATTGCCGCCGCACCCGTCGACCACGACCTCGACCCCCTTGGTATGGGTGAAGCTGCCGACGGCCAGCGACAGATCCTGCTCCTCGGTGAGGACGACCTTGTCGGCACCGAGTTTAAGCAGCAGATCGTGCGGCTCGGCATTCTTCGTCGCGGCGACGACATGGGCCCCGAGCGCCTTGGCCATCTGCACCATGGCGCCGCCGATGCAGCGCCCAGCTTCCGTCACAAGCACATTCTGGCCGGATTTGAGATGAGCAAGATTGGCCAGCGCGAAATAAGCCGAGAGGAGCGGTGTGTAATGGACGCACGCCTCGGCCGCCGTGAAGGCATTGCTGGCGGGATAGGTCGTCACCGCCTCGCGCGGCATGACGACATGATCGCCATAGGCGGGATAGCGGTTGGGCGTGTGCGCCTTGAAGGTCGCCACCCTGGCGCCTATCTCAAGGTCCCCCACCCCTTCGCCGACCTCGGTCACAATGCCAGCGACTTCCGATCCGATGCCGGCCGGCAGCACCGCCGGCTCCGACGCCAGATTCTGGCGCCACAGGACATCTTCCCAACTGACGCCGATCGCCTCAGACCGGATGAGAATCTCGCCCGGCCCCGGTTTCGGCGTCGGCACATCTTCCATCTGCAGGACGTCTGCTTCACCGAATTGGTGGAAGCGGATCATTCGCGACATATTCAAACCTCGATCAGGTCGAAGCCGGCGTCTCGCCAGGCCCCGGCACTATGATGCAGCCCATATCTAATGCGGACAGAGAGCCATAACTATTCATCGCGGTCGATAGTGGTCATGCCCGATTCTGATAACAATATTGGCAGAACCGCGCCGGACAGCCATTATGCCGCAGCGCAAAGTATGACAATCCCATGAACCGAAACGATCTTCGGCGCATCGACTTCAATCTGCTGGTGGTCTTTGAAACGCTGATGCACGAGCGCAGCGTGACCAAAACCGCCGAGAAACTGTTCCTGGGCCAGCCCGCGATCAGCGCGGCGCTGGTGCGTCTGCGCACCCTTTTCAATGACGAGCTCTTCGTCCGGACCGGCCGCACGATGGAGCCGACGGCGCGCGCCTTCGAGATCTTCGCCATGCTGACCCCGGCGCTCGATTCGATCTCGACGGCCCTCAGCGCCTCGCAGGATTTCGACCCGGCCACCGCCACCAATGTGTTCCGCATCGGCCTTTCCGACGATGTCGAGTTCGCCCTGCTGCCGCAATTCCTGCGCCGCATCCGCACCGAGGCACCGGGCGTCGTCCTGGTGGTGCGGCGGGTCAATTATCTGCTCGCCCCCGGCATGTTGTCCTCCGGCGAGATATCGGTCGCCGTCTCCTATCTCGACGAGTTGCCGGCCAATGCCAAGAAGAAGGCGGTGCGCCGCGTGCGCGGCAAGCTGCTGCGTGCCGATACGGCGCCGGGCCGCCTGACGCTCGATGAATATTGCGCCAGGCCCCACGCCATCGTTTCCTTCGCCGGCGATCTCAATGGCTATGTCGATGACGCCTTGGCGAAGATCGGGCGGTCGCGGAAGGTCGTGCTGGCCGTCCCGCAGTTCAACGGTCTCGGCGCGTTGATTGCGGGCACCGATATCCTTACGACCGTTCCGGACTATGCCGCCCAACACCTTGCTTCCTTTGGCGGATTGCGGGTCGAGGATCATCCCGTCGAGCTGCCGGGCGGCAGCCTGTCGATGGCCTGGCGCGGTGCCCAGGACAATGATCCGGCTGAAAAATGGCTGCGTTCGCGCATCGCCATGTTCGTCGGCGATGAGGAATTGTCGGCCTGAGCCAACGCTTTCCTGATCCCATCACTTCCATCGATATTCATCTTCACCCCGTTCTATTCGCGCCCGCAGCAACCGTTCCGCACATTGCCCCGATATTGGAATCTGTCCGTCGGAGCATCAGGTCATGCAATTCCCTTCGAAGTCCGGTTACGTTGTGGTGGGTCTGTTGGCGGCCCTCGCCCTGGCCGCCTGCGACAAGCCGCAGGCGAGCATCCAGGAACGCCCCCTGCCCCAGGTCAGCGTGGCCGCCGTCATCGAACACCCGGTCAATGAATGGGAAGAGGTGACCGGGCGCCTGGAGGCGCCTGAATCGGTTGTCATCCGCGCCCGAGTCTCGGGCTATATCGACCGCATCGCCTTTGAAGAAGGGGCGATGGTGAAGAAGGGCGATCTCCTGGTGCAGATCGACCCTCGTCCCTTCGCGGCGGAAGTAAAGCGGCTCGAGGCACAACTCGCCCAGGCCCGCGCCAATCTCGACCGGGCCCAGAACGAAGCCAAGCGTGGCGAGGCGCTGCGGGCCGGCAAGGTCATCGGCGCGGAAGAAGCCGATGCCCGCAACAGCACGGCGGCGGAAGCTCGCGCGATCGTCGGCGCCACCCAGGCGCAGCTCGATATCGCCCGACTCAACCTTGGCTTTACCGAAGTGCGTTCGCCGATCGACGGGCGCGTCAGCCGTGCCGAGCTCACCATCGGCAATCTGGTGCGCGCCGATGACAGCCGCCTGACCAGCGTCGTCTCGACCGACAAGGTCTATGCCTATTTCGATATCGATGAGAGCGTCTACCTGAAGTATGAGGATCTGACGCGCAGTGGTGCCATCGCCGAGGCCACACCGGTTCTTATGGGCCTCAGCAACGAAGACGGCCATCCGCATGAAGGCCGGCTCGACTTTCTCGACAATCAGGTGAACCCCAAGACCGGCACGATGCGCGGCCGCGCCGTCTTCGACAACAAAGACGGCATCTATACGCCGGGCCTCTATGTGCGCCTGAAGCTGGTCGGTTCCGCCAACTACGTCGCCAGCCTCATCGACGATGCCGCCATCGGTACGGACCTCGGCAAGAAGTTCGTCCTCGTCCTCGACAAGGACAACAAGGTCGCCTACCGCAGCATCGAAGTGGGCCCGAAGATGGACGGCCTGCGCATCGTGCGCAGCGGGTTGAAGGGCGGCGAGAAGATCGTCGTCAACGGCCTGCAGCGCGTGCGGCCCGGCATGCCGGTCCAAGCGCAGGATGTCGAGATGGCGGACGAGAAGACTCTCTCCACCTTCGGCACGGCCGCGGGTGACAGCCAGGCCGCTGCCGCGAACTGAGGAATTTCTCCCATGAACTTCTCGCAATTCTTCATCCAGCGGCCGATCTTTGCGGCAGTGCTGTCACTGATCATCCTGATCGGCGGCGCCATCTCGCTGTTCCAGCTGCCGATCAGCGAATATCCGGAAGTGGTGCCGCCCACCGTCGTCGTGCGCGCCCAGTTCCCCGGCGCCAACCCGAAGGTGATCGGCGAAACCGTCGCGGCCCCGCTCGAGCAGGCCATCAACGGTGTCGAGAACATGCTCTACATGTCCTCGCAATCGACCGCCGACGGCAAGATGACGCTGACCGTTACCCTGGCCCTCGGGACCGATCTCGACACCGCGCAGGTGCAGGTGCAGAACCGCGTGACCCGCACCTTGCCCAAGCTACCGGAGGAAGTGCAGCGCATCGGCATCACGGTCGACAAGGCTTCGCCCGATCTCACCATGGTCGTGCACCTGCTGTCACCGGACAACCGCTATGACATGCTCTATCTGTCGAACTACGCGCTCCTCAATGTGAAGGACGAGCTCTCGCGCCTCGACGGTGTCGGCGACGTGCAACTCTTCGGCCTTGGTGAATATTCGCTGCGCGTCTGGCTCGACCCGAACAAGGTCGCGACGCGCGGCCTCACTGCGACCGATGTGGTGCGCGCCATCCGCGAACAAAACCGCCAGGTGGCCGCCGGCCAGCTCGGCGCACCGCCCTCGCCCACCGATACCTCGTTCCAGCTGTCGATCAACACGCAAGGGCGCCTCGTCACCGAGGAAGAGTTCGAGAACATCGTCATCCATGTCGGCGAGAATGGCGAGATCACGCGTCTGCGCGACATCGCCCGCGTCGAGCTGGGCTCGAATCAGTACGCGCTGCGCTCGCTCCTCAACAACAAGCCGGCGATCGCCATCCCGGTCTTCCAGCGTCCCGGCTCCAACGCCATCGCCTTGTCCGATGCCGTCCGCGCCAAGATGGCGGAGTTGAAGCAGAAGTTCCCGGAAGGTGTGGACTATTCGATCGTCTACGATCCCACCATCTTCGTGCGCGGCTCGATCGAGGCGGTCGTCCACACCCTCCTTGAAGCCATCGCCCTGGTCGTGCTGGTCGTCGTGCTGTTCCTGCAGACCTGGCGCGCCTCGATCATTCCGCTGGCGGCCGTGCCGGTGTCGCTCATCGGCACCTTCGCGGTGATGCACTTCTTCGGCTTCTCCCTCAACGCCTTGTCGCTGTTCGGGCTGGTGCTGGCGATCGGCATCGTCGTCGATGACGCCATCGTCGTCGTCGAGAATGTCGAACGCAACATCGAGCTGGGGCTAAAGCCCGTCGAGGCGACCAAGCGCGCCATGAGGGAAGTGACCGGCCCGATCATCGCCACCGCCCTGGTGCTGTGCGCGGTCTTCGTGCCGACGGCCTTCATCTCCGGCCTTACCGGCCAGTTCTACCGGCAGTTCGCGCTGACCATCGCCATCTCAACGGTGATTTCGGCCTTCAACTCGCTGACCCTCTCGCCCGCTCTGTCGGCCTTCCTCCTGAAGGCGCATGGCGAGAAGAAGGACGGCTTCTCGCGCCTCCTCGACTTCATCTTCGGGCGCTGGCTGTTCCGGCCCTTCAACTATGTGTTCGAGAAGATGAGCTTCGGCTATGTCGGCGTGGTGCGCCGCGTGCTGCGCGGCTCGGCCGTCGCCCTCTTCGTCTACGTGGGTCTTGTGGCAGCAGGCTGGACCGGCTTTGCCAACACGCCGACCGGCTTCGTGCCGCAGCAGGACAAGCAATATCTGGTGGCTTTCGCCCAGCTGCCGGATGCCGCCAGCCTCGACCGCACCGAATCGGTGATCAAGAAGATGTCGGACATCGCCCTCAAATATCCGGGCGTGCTCGACACCGTGGCCTTCCCCGGCCTTTCGATCAACGGCTTCACCAACAGCCCCAACAGCGGCATCGTCTTCGTCTCGCTGAAGCCGTTCGAGGAACGGCGCGATCCCTCGCTCTCGGCCGGTGCCATCGCCGGTGCCTTGAACGGCGAGTTCGCGTCGATCCAGGACGCCTTCATCGCCATCTTCCCGCCGCCTCCGGTGCAGGGCTTGGGGACCATCGGCGGCTTCCGCGTACAGATCGAGGACCGCGCACAGCTGGGCTATGAGGAGCTTTATAAGGAGACGCAGAATATCCTGGCAAAGGCGCGGGAAGTGCCGGAGCTTGCCGGTCTCTTCTCTTCCTACCAGATCAACGTGCCGCAGATCGATGCCGACATCGACCGTGAAAAGGCGAAGACGCATGGTGTCGCCATCAGCGATATCTTCGACACGTTGCAGGCCTATCTGGGCTCGCTCTATGTCAACGACTTCAACCGCTTCGGCCGGACCTTCCAGGTCAACGTCCAGGCCGATCAGCAGTACCGGCTGGAGCCGGAACAGATCGGCCAGTTGAAGGTGCGCAACGACGAAGGCGAGATGGTGCCGCTGTCGACTTTCGTGAAGGTCAAGGATGCCGCCGGTCCCGACCGCGTCAGCCACTATAACGGCTTCGCCACCGCCGAGATCAACGGCGCGCCGGCACCCGGCTTCTCGTCAGGCCAGGCGCAGGCAGCGATGGAGAAGCTGCTGGCGCAGGAACTGCCCAACGGCATGACCTATGAATGGACGGAGCTCACCTACCAGCAGATCCTCGCCGGCAACACCGCCCTCTTCGTGTTCCCGCTCTGCGTGCTGCTTGCCTTCCTGGTGTTGGCGGCGCAGTACGAAAGCTGGGGCCTGCCGCTGGCGGTGATCCTGATCGTGCCGATGACCCTGGTCTCGGCCATCGCCGGTGTCATCTGGACGGGTGGCGACAACAATATCTTCACCCAGATCGGCCTCATCGTGCTGGTGGGTTTGGCGTGCAAGAACGCCATCCTCATCGTCGAGTTCGCCAAGGACAAGCAGCAGGAAGGCATGGATCGCCTGGCGGCTGTTTTGGAAGCTTGCAAACTGCGACTGCGGCCGATCCTGATGACGTCGATCGCGTTCATCATGGGTGTCGTGCCGCTGGTCACGTCGACCGGTGCCGGTGCCGAGATGCGTCACGCGATGGGTGTCGCCGTCTTCTCCGGCATGCTTGGCGTCACCTTCTTCGGCCTGCTGCTGACGCCGGTCTTCTACTCGCTGATCCGAAAGATCGGCGAGTGGCGCCGGCCGCACGTCGTCACGCATCAGCCGGCGGAGTGAAGGTTGGCAGGCATCATCGCTTAGCCCCCACCCCGCCCTCCCCCTGAAGGGAGAGGGTTCCTGAGCGAGTTCGATCGTTCAAGCGAGAACTAGAGCCCCTCTCCCTTCAGGGGGAGGGGTTGGGGTGGTGGTTCTCAGCGTGCAGGCATCACCAACACGTATACCCACCATCGACCACGACGACGCTGCCGGTCATGAGGCTCGCCGCATCGCCGGCGAGGAAGAGGACGACCGAGGCGATCTCCTCGACCTCGCCAAGACGCGCCATCGGCGTGCCGCCGATCCAGGCATCGTACATGGCGGGCTTCGATTTCACGAAGGCATTCAAAGGCGTGTTGATATAGGTGGGTGCCACGGCATTCACCCGGATGCCGCGCGTCCCCCATTCGGCCGCCAGCGACTTGGTGAGGTGATGCACGCCCGCCTTGGACGCATTGTAGAAGGCCTGCTCCTGGGGCTTGTTGACGATGAAGCCGGACATGGAGCCGATATTGATGATGTTGCCCGACTTCGCCTTCAGCATGTGATTGCCGAAAGCGCGGCAGCACCAGAAGGTGCCATTGAGATTGACGTCGATGACATTGAGCCAATGTTCGTCGGTGACGGTTTCGGCCGGGGTTTCCGAACGGGCGATGCCGGCATTGTTGACCAGGATGTCGACCTTGCCGAACTTCTTCACCATATCATCGGCCACCTTGTTGACCTGATCGGTCTTGGTGACGTCCATCGCGACCACATCGACATCATAGCCCTTGGCCTTCATCGCCGCCTGGCCTTCGGCCGCCACCTTCATGTCATGATCGGCGATGATCACCTTGGCGCCGGCTTCGGCGAGAGCCTCGACGCAGGCGAGGCCGATGGCACGGCCACCGCCGGTCACCAGGGCCACGCGATTGTCGAGTTTGAATTTGTTGAGGTACATAATGCTTCTCTCTGATGCTAACGGAGCTGGCCGCGCGGGGCTCAGCTCATCCAATTGCCGCCATCGACGTTGAGCGTCTGGGCGACGACATAGTCCGCGTCGGCCGAGGCAAGGAACACGGCGGCGCCGGTATGGTCCTCCGGTCTTCCCATGCGGCCGAACGGCACGGCTTCCCCGACAAGCCGCTTCTTTTCACCGAGCGGTCTCTGTTCATATTTCGCGAACAAGGCATCGACCTCGGCCCACATGGGCGTGTCGACCACGCCGGGCGCGATGCCGTTCACGTTGATCCGGTGCTTGATGAGGTCGAGCCCCGTCGATTGGGTGAGGCTGATGACCGCGGCCTTGGTGGCGCAATAGGCGGATACCAAGGCTTCGCCGCGCCGGCCGGCCTGGCTTGCCATGTTGATGATCTTGCCACCCTGCCCTTGCGCGATCATCTGCTTCGCCACGGCCTGCAACGTGAAGAAGAGGCCCTTCACATTGACGGCGAAGAGGAGGTCCCAGCTCTTTTCCGTGACCTCGACGATGGGCGCCAAGTCGAAGACGGCGGCATTGTTGACCAGGATGTCGATCCGCCCCGCCTTGGCGACGACACTCGTGACCATCGCATCGATGGAGTCCCGCTTGGTCACATCGAGCGTCACAAAGAAGGCCTTCGGCCCCAGCTTCCGTGCCAGCGCCTCGCCGTCATCGCGCGCGAGATCGGCGATGGCGACGGTGGCTCCTTCGGCGACATAGGCTTCGACCATCGCGGCACCGATCCCGCGGGCACCACCCGTCACGACGGCGACTTTGCCGGCAAGCTTCATCAGCGGATCGCCTTTCCATCGGCATCGAAGCGGTGGAGGCGCTGCGCATCGGGGACGAGACCGACATTGTCGCCGACCTTGACCGGCGTCTCGCCGGGGCAGCGGGCGGTGAGCGTGCCGATCTCCGGCACGTCGACATAAAGGAAAGTATCGGCGCCGAGATGTTCCGCGACCGCCACCGTGCCGACCCAGCCCTGGCCCTGCTTGTTGACGGCAAGATGTTCCGGACGGATGCCGATGGTCTTGGCGCCCTTCTCTTCCGCCAGACGACCGGCGATGAAGTTCATCTTGGGCGAGCCGATGAAGCCGGCCACGAAGAGATTGTTCGGGCGTTCATAGAGTTCGAGCGGGGAACCGGATTGTTCGATCTTGCCGGCACTCAAGACCACGATCTGGTCGGCCATCGTCATGGCTTCGACCTGATCGTGCGTCACATAGATCGCCGTGGTGCCCAATTGGCGTTGGAGCCGTGTCAGTTCCAGGCGCATCTGCACGCGCAAGGCCGCATCGAGATTGGAGAGCGGTTCGTCGAACAGGAACGCCTTGGGCTCGCGCACGATGGCGCGGCCGATGGCGACGCGCTGGCGCTGGCCACCGGATAGCTCGCGGGGCTTCCTCTCCAGATAATTGGTGAGATTGAGAATCGCCGCCGCCGCCTCGACCTTGCGGTCGATCTCAGCCTGGGGTTGGCCCGCCATCTTGAGGCCGAACGCAATGTTGCCGCGCACCGACATATGCGGATAGAGCGCGTAGGATTGGAACACCATCGAGAGGCCGCGCTTTGCCGGCGGCACGTCGACGACATTGGTGCCGTCGATCATGATGGCGCCGCCGGACACATCCTCGAGCCCCGCGATCATGCGCAACAATGTGGTCTTGCCGCAGCCCGAGGGACCGACGAAGACGACGAAGGATCCGTCTTTGATTTCCAGGTCGGCGCCCTTGATGATGTCATGGGCGCCGAAGGATTTGCGGACCCCTTGAAGGGTGATGCTGCCCATGTCAGTTCCCCGTCGATTCTATTTTCATTTCACGGCACCGAAGGTGAGGCCGCGCACCAGTTGCTTCTGACTGAACCAGCCGAGGATCAGGATCGGCGCAATGGCAAGCGTCGAGGCCGCCGAGAGCTTGGCCCAGAAGAGCCCTTCCGGGCTGGAATAGGAAGCGATGAAGGTGGTGAGCGGCGCCGCTTCCGACGTCGTCAAATTCAAGGTCCAGAAGGCCTCGTTCCAGGCCAGGATGAAATTGAGGAGCAGGGTCGAGGCGAGCCCCGGGATTGCCATCGGGGTCAGCACATAGATCAGTTCCTTGGCCGTGGTGGCGCCATCCATGCGCGCGGCCTCAAGGATGTCCTTGGGAATCTCCTTGAAATAGGTGAACAGCATCCAGATGACGATCGGCAGATTGCCGAGACAGAGGATGAAGACGAGACCGGCTCGCGAATCGAGGAGTCCGAAATCGCGGAAGATGAGATAGACCGGCACCAGCACGCCCACCGATGGCATCATCTTGGTGGAGAGCATCCAGAGCAGGATGTCCTTCGTCCGATGGCTGGGCGCGAAGGCCATCGACCAGGCAGCGGGAATGGCGATGAGAAGGGCGATCAAGGTCGAGCCGCCAGCGATGATGATCGAGTTCATCGCGTGATGCAGATAGTCGCTGCGTTCCTGCACGATGCCGTAATTCTCGGTCGTCCTGTCGAAAAACAGGAAACTGGGCGGCATGGCGAAGGCTTCAAGCTCGGTCTTGAAGCTTGCCAGCACCATCCACAGGATCGGGAAAAAGATGATGAAGCCGACCGCCCAGGCGGCGATGGTGTTGGCGATCTTGCGGCCCTGGGTAACGCGCTGTGCCATCGTCATGCCTCCAGATTGTGGCCGACGATGCGGACCAGGAAGAAGGCGACGATATTGGCGAGCATCACGGCGATGAGACCGCCGGCCGAGGCGCCGCCCACGTCATATTGCAGCAGCGCCTTTGAATAGATGAGGAAGGCGAGGTTCGTGGTCTGCGTGCCGGGACCGCCGCCGGTGGTGACGAAGATCTCGGCAAAGACGGTGAGGAGGAAGATCGTTTCGATGAGGATGACCACCGTGATCGGGCGCGCGAGATGCGGCAGCGTGATGTAGAAGAAGACCGACAAGGGGCCCGCCCCGTCCATCAAGGCTGCTTCCTTCTGTTCCTCGTCGAGGGATTGGAGTGCTGTGAGGAGAATGAGCGCCGCGAAAGGGAGCCATTGCCAGGCGACGATCAGAATGACCGAGAAGAGCGGCATGTCGGTGAACCAGTCGATGGGCGTCAACCCGACCAGGCCGAAGAGCCACGCGAAGAGCCCCGAGACCGGGTGCATCAGCAAATTCTTCCACACCAGCGCGCTCACCGTCGGCATGACGAAGAAGGGGGCGATCACCATCAGGCGCACGATCCCCTGCCCGAACATGTCCTGGTCGAGCAGCAGGGCGATGAGGGTGCCGAGCACGATGGTAATGGCCAGCACCGAGCCCACCAGCACGAGCGTGTTGCGGACCGAGGCGAGGAAAGCGGGGTCGGTCACGAAGTAATAGAAATTCTCGAACCAGACGAAGGTCTCCATGCCCGGGTTCAAGAGATTGTAGTTGAGCGTCGAGAAATAGATCGTCATCGCGAGGGGGACGATCATCCAGAAAAGCAGCAGGGCCACGGCCGGCGAGAGCAGCAGGCGGGCAACGGTCTTGGTCTGTTGCGTGGCCATCGAGACCTCCGGTGGCGCCGTCCGAATGGCGACGCGCGGGAAAGGACGACGCGGAAGAAAAGGTCGGGTGGCGGCCGGAACAGGGAGTGTCCGGCCGCCACCCGAGAGGGCTTGGGCTTACTTGATGTAACCGGCGCGGGTCATTTCACGCTCGACCGCGGACTGGGCGGCGGCAAGCGCGTCATCGACGCTCATGCTGCCGGCAAGGGCCGCCGAGAATTGCTGGCCGACCGTGGTGCCGAGGCCCTGGAATTCAGGGATGGCGGCGTACTGGACGCCGACATAGGGCACCGGCTTCACCGTCGGATGATCGGGATCGGCCGAGTTGATCGAGTCGATCGTCGGTTTCGCGAAGGGTGCGGCCTTGAGATATTCCGGGTTCTCATAGAGCGAGGTGCGGGTCCCCGGGGGCACGTTGGCCCAGCCTTCCTTCGAGGCGACGAGTTCGGTGTAGCCCTTGCTGGTGGCCCAGGCGACGAACTTCTCGGCCGCTTCGACCTTCTGCGAACCGGCGGGAACCGCGAGGCTCCAGGCCCAGAGCCAGTTGGCGTTCTTGCCCAGGCCCTTGTTGGGGGCGAGCGCGAAGCCGACCTTGTCCGCGACCTTGGAATCCTTCGGGTTGGTCACGAAGGAAGCGGCGACCGTGGCGTCAATCCACATGCCGCACTTGCCGGCGTTGAACAAAGCGAGGTTCTCGTTGAAGCCGTTGGAGCTGGCGCCCGGAGGGCCGGCTTCCTTCATGAGGTCCACATAGGTCGTGAGCGTGTCCTTCCATTCGGCGCTGTCGAACTGCGGATGCCACTTTTCATCGAACCAGCGGGCACCGAACGAATTCGACATGGCGGTCAAGAAGGCCATGTTCTCGCCCCAGCCGGCCTTGCCGCGCAGACAGATGCCGTAGGTCTCGGTCGATTTGTCGGTCATCTTCTTGGCCGCATCGACGATGAAATCCCAGGTGGGCGCATCGGGCATCTTCAGCCCCGCCTTCTCCATGAGGTCGGTGCGGTACATGACCATCGAGCTTTCGCCGTAGAACGGCGCCGCATAGAGCTTGCCGTCGTAGGACAAGGCCGCGCGGATTTTGGGGAGGAGATCGTCGACGTCGTAATCGGCGCCCAGATTGTCGAGCGGCACCAGCCATTCCTTGGCGGCCCAGATCGGCACTTCATAGGTGCCGATGGTGAGGACGTCGAACTGACCGCCCTTGGTGGCGATGTCGGTCGTCACCTTCTGGCGCAGCACGTTCTCTTCCAAGGTCACCCACTTCACCGCGATGTCGGGGTTGGCCTTGGTGAATTCCTCGGTGAGGCCCTGCATGCGGATCATGTCGCCATTGTTGACGGTGGCGATGGTCAGGGTCGTTTCGGCAAAGGCGGTGCTGGTAGCAAAGATCGATGCGGCCCCCAAGAGGCCGACCACAAGCTTGTTCATTGTTTTCCTCCCAGAGCCTATCGTGAGCATATGCTCCGATATTGAGCATACGCTCACATCAGGTGGGATTTGAGTCAATGCAGATTCGATTCTGCGTTGCAGCAAGGGAATGGTGGCTGGCGCGCGCACCTTGGCTTGCGCCGACACCCCCCGCTCGCTTCGCGCCCCCTCTCCCCAACCCTCCCCCACGTTGGGGGGAGGGAGTCCGAGCGAGTTGATTGTGGCGGTCGCGACAGGCTCGCTCTAGTCCCCTCTCCCCTACGTGGGAGAGGGTTAGGGAGAGGGGGTAAGCGACGGCCCTCACCAACTTCTCTCTTCTCTTCACTCTCCCCATCCGGACCCGCTCGGGCAGCTTTGGCAGCCGTGACGTTGCCGGCTGTGACGTGGATGGCTTCCTGCCATCCAGGAGGGGAACCCGGTCACCGCATCG
>NZ_JAYRQR010000042.1:0-171766 GCF_041910485.1 Dongia sp. | reverse complement strand
TTGGGCCAGAACCTCCGGCATCGGTCCCTCTGTGGCTGGCTCCGAACCTGCCGAATAGGCACGGAATCGTGACCCGCCGATTTTCTGCAGGATCGCCTCCGCCATGATCGAGCGGGCGGAGTTGCGCGTGCAAAGAAACAGGACATTAAAAGGATCGGGTTGCATGGCAGTAGCCTCCGAGGTCAGAGATTCGAGAAATCGGCT
This sequence comes from Dongia sp., assembly GCF_041910485.1. Lineage (GTDB taxonomy): Bacteria > Pseudomonadota > Alphaproteobacteria > Dongiales > Dongiaceae > Dongia. The sequence continues at coordinate 171,562 of NZ_JAYRQR010000042.1, read as the reverse complement.
GAGTTCCACATTGCGGCCTTGGTCGAACCCGCAGCACGCCTTGGCTAGAAAGGCGAGCAGATCGCGAAGCCGCTCCATATGAGCGGCGTAGACCAGGCTGCGACCGTGCCGCTGAACAACGATCAGTTCCGCCTGCTCCAGAGCACGGAGATGGAAAGAAAGGGTCGATGGAGCGATGCCGAGTTGATCAGCAATCTCCCCGGCAGCCATGCCTGTGGCCCCCGCGGCCAGGAGCGCCTGAAGCAGATCGAGACGTGTGGTTTGCCCCAGCGCCGTAAAGGCACTGGCGATGTTTTCGTTTTCCATATTTCCGGTATAATTGAAATGATCTGCTAACAGTATGAAACTATTGTGACGTTCTGCTGGACGAGCAGTTGAAAACCCCTGGAATCGTTTGCAGATGGCAATGGAATCCGTCGCTATCTGCAAACGATTCCAGGCACGTTTGTCGGTAGATCTTGCTGGCATCCAACCCGATCCTCAAATGTCATCGCGATCTCAGTGGCGTAAGCGTTTTGCGATCCACGGCCTTATTTTTAAGCGTTTTGCGACCAGGTTAAGTGTTTTTCGACCTGCGCCCACGTCCCTACTTGGGAATTCCCAGGCATGAAGAAAGAAGACAACGCCCCTCGTATCTCTAGGGCATTGCCACCAAAACCAATTAAAGATCATCAACGAAAAGTAATTGAAGATCGTCATGCACTCGCGACATTCCGGGTCGCCGGAACAGCCTGTGTAAGCCTTATGCGAGGATTACGGACAGAAATGTGTCCTTATGCGAACATTACGGACAAAATCGGCTCCAGCAGCCTTCTTATGCGAACATTACGGACAAGTGCTTGAGAGTGGGATTGATAGCGCCGGGCGGATACGCACCCTCGTCATTCTTCAATCTTAACGCGAAACAAAGATCGGCAACCAACATCGGCAAAAATCGCGAGGGAACGACGAATTCATCTTTGGTATCCGCAGGTTGCTCCGTATCAAACATCGGCAAAATACGCTGTTCGTAGACACGCCGTGTAGAAACTGACGCGAAAGTCCTCGTTTTAAGGACTCTTGCGTCCCTTTTTACACTGCTCCATGGTCGAAGTTTCCGCCCCACCGGGGTCCAGCCGACCATTGTGCGCCAAGACACAGGCTTACCTGCACGCATGCACGTCTACGATGTTGAAGCGTGAGTAAGCTCGCCCGCTTAACGAACTCATCTGCTGGTGACAGCATCGCATAATGGTGACGCCCATATGGAAAAACGTCCCCGTCAAATCATTGACGAGCACCTCATCGAAATCTCGATGAAAGTCATTGCCGGGATAGCTACTAAGATCGATGAAACGCGCCAACCCTATCGGCATCCGGAGCCGTTCAAGACCGACGGCGTGACTGTTCAGATGTTCCTGTCCGACGACGCCCCCGATGGAGAAGCACCAATTTATACCGTGCGTTTTGACGCAATCGAATGGCGCGCATGGGTGCGCCATTCCGGCGGGAATCTAGTTTATGGGAACAGCGTGATTTATGAGCTTCAGGATTTAGGACCGGATGTGAATATTTGTCCGTTCACGTTCGGCACTGAGTGGGTTGTCGAATTTCGGCCCACGTCGCGGTCGATCTTATCTGCCTTCGAACACGCTACCTCTTGGCTGGAAAAGCACCATATTTCTCTGAGTGATGCTTTCGCTGCCCATGAGAGTGCTCGCTGGAAGCGAGGCATAATGGGATTCTTCCGGTAGGCCCGGAACCACAGCGAGCAAACTGTTTGCACCCCTTGCTGTCAGTCCCAGATCACGTCACGTCTTCCTTCAGCCGACCAAACTCCGTCGCAGTTTCCCCATCCTGGCCCTGCAAAAATGCGGACTTGGATCGATCTTATGCTGCTGCCATTTCGGCCTGTCGGCCGGAAAGTTTTATCCCGGCATTGCCATTGTATATCAATGCATTAATGCTGGTTCTGGGGCGTTTGCGCCATAATGGCGGTAAGTTGAGTCAGCATCTGATCTATGTAAACGAGTCTTCCTGGTACGAATCGGATGGAAGTGAGAACTCTGCTGGCGGGTACTGGAAGCCATCGAGACGATGGCGCAATCTGACTCTGTGGGGGCCATACGAGTTCAACAAGGTTCTCATTTCCGGCACGAGGCGGACGGCGGCCGATATCGGGAACCACAACTATCCAGGTGGCTGGATAGGTAGAATCCGTCCCGCGTCTTCTCCAAAGGACAAATGATCAGGTCTTCGACAACTTCTCGAAACGCTGTTTGAGTTTTGCTAGGATCGTATAGGTTGGGTCCGAGGATATCTTCTGCGGTATCATATCAACGGTTCCCGCATATTGAGCTTGCTTCGCAGCCCCCTTGGCGGACTTTCCGTCTGCGTCCACTACTTCGTGAATAAAAAGCTGGGCGATCGTCTGGCCTGGATAGAGTGTTAGTGGTGTCTCGCCCAGATTTCTGAGCTCAAGCGTTAAGCTGCCAGCAAAGCCAGGATGGATACCCACGGCCGTGGCGACAATCAGCCCAAGCCGACCCCAGGTTGATCGACCGACCACATACGCCATGAGATCCGGGGGGAAGCGTAAGTACTCCAGTGTTTGGGCAAGCATGAACTGATGAGGGTGAATAGTCAGGCTAGCCCCAAATGGGACGTACTCGCGCCTATAGAGAGAAGTGAAATCGGGATGCGCTCCGTTGCTCAGTTCGTCAATGGCGCCCGTGGAAGACGGCGAGACAAGGCAAAAGTCAAACCCCAGTCGCAAATCCACAGATGCCTGACCGATCTTCACCTGAGAATCGATATCGAGAAGGGGAGAAACGACTAGGCGTCTATCCAAATCCTTCTGCTCCAGTCGATCTCTAATTGCTTGGGTGGAGAGTTCGCTCATTTTGTCTCCTCCCAAATGCGACGGGCATCCGAAAGCTCCGTTGCTTTCAAGAGCAATTCATGGAGGCGTTCAAGCTTATTCGCGGTTTCATCTCCACTCTTGCCGACCGGAGCGGAAATCTTGTCTGTACGTGTAAGAAGGGCTGCCCATCCGACGTTCAAAATGGTGCTCAGGGAAGTTGGTTCTGGACCATTAGGTCCCGGAGATTCGATTGGCGGAATAAGATTGCAGAGGGCTTCAAGATGTGTCGAAAGATCGACCTGTAATTGAGTGGGTGAGTAAAGAAGATCCGGGCAATGAGCTATGATGTAGTCCCTTGCCGCATCGAAGATCGCTGGGCCAATTACTGCGATCGCTGGCGCCAACTCAGTGCAGATCGCGGCGGCTTCTCGGCCAAACAGAGGCACAATATCGGCATAAAGTTGATCAGGAGGAGGGCAAGATGGGACGCCTGGACTATTAATCGTCTCGGTGATCTCCATGCCTGTTTCGGCCTTGAAAACTGCGAGAAAAGACGGATTCTCCTTGCTCATCTCCCTGAAGATGAGGCTGCGCCTGATGTCAGTCGGAGGATGTGTGGGAGCAATCCCATACGATTTTCCAGATAGCTGAATGAAGCCACAGAAAGCGAAGAAGAAGCTGGGGCCGCTAAGTGCGTAGGCGACAGCATCAGCCCTGATTTCGTTTAGCCATCTATTATAGATTGCTTGAATTAACGAGCTCGCCTTAGCCGACCAATTGATACTTTCCTTTTGAACCCTGGCACCGAGCCGCTGGCCAAATTGCTGCAGATCATGCTGAAAGGGAGCTTCATCGAACTGGATGCGGCCTTGAATTGCATGACCGAGCTCGTGATTGACCACAGCGAAGTGGGGCAACATGCCCATAGCATGGCCAGGAACGGTGACACGGAGAATGGGCCAGTTGATTTCACCGATTGCCTTCTTGAGCGTGGGCGCCAGGTACGTAAGAGTTTGGTAGTTCTTGCCAGAGTCATCTGGGCCTAATTCATAGTTAGGCAGATGCTCTGATCGAAAGAAGATGTCGTTGGTTATGCCAAGCTTCTTAACGATGTGTTGGAACGGGCCAACAATCTGATGAGGGATCTGACTGGCGTCGGCCCCGGCAACCCACTGCATGAGCGTGTATGAGGCCTCGCCCAATCGCTCCGCCTCAGTGATTAGCTCTAACTCCTTGTCTGGAGTGAGCCCAGGTCTCATCGACTCCTGAAGATAGAGTCGGGCGGAATCGGCTATCCCTTCAACGTAGTTCAACCATTTCCGGGGGCCAGTATGATGACCAGGAAACGGCTGCGCACGAAGTCGAGCGACCTCAATGCTGAGTCTGGCAAGGAAGAATGAGCAGGATTCCCGAGCTGACCGTGGGTGCATCCACTATTAGTAGCTAAAATCCTTTATGGGCACCAGTGGTTCTGTTTGAGCAGCTTTGCGGAACTCAGCAAGCATTGCTTCGAGGACTTCTCGAATTCTACCCACCCGGTCGGGCGCGACTTGGCCGCCTGCCTGCAATTCTTTAAGTGAGCTATGAGCTTCGCTTAGACGGGCTGGAAGTTCAGCGCCTATCGGGTCAGCCAAATACTCCAGGAACAACGAATAGCGCTCAATGGCATCCGCATCGCCGGAAACCGCCAACATGTTCTGACCGGAAACAGTACTGGCGCCGCGGTCGGCATCCGAGAACATGGAAGTCAAGCAATCTAGAATGATTGCACGACGCGCAGCCTCCATCTCCTCACCATTCAAAACGGCGAGACCATTCTGGAGGACACTCCAAAGACCAGGATCGCGAAATGGAGCGATTTGCGTCCTCATTTGAACCTCCCCGCTGTACATAGAAAAACCCAGGTTCTTACTAGAAGAAGAAATCGACAAGACCTATTTGATGGTCGGTCTTGGTCGGCAGCCCCGCTCCGATGACCCGTTCTCACAACGAAAGAGCGAGGGAACAAAAATAGCAATACCACAATATATGGTAGGTTAGCAATCCGCCTCGGCAATATATCCGGTCTGCGACAATTTTTGCGGCTTCTAACTTATTTTACGTGCCATTGACAAGGTTTTGGCTGCCATGACGTACTTGGGAGCCCCTTGGAAAAAGAATTACCCATTTCAGCCCAATGTCGAAAACGAAACCCAGCGCCAACCCAATCCTGCATCCCAAGGACGCTCGCCTACTCCTGGAAATCGTTGAAATCGATCAGCGGGGCCGGGTGTTGTTTTTTGCTCGTTGGGGCGAAACAGCGACCTGGTTGAAAAACCTGGAAGTGCCAGTCGACAACGCTCTGGTCGTGCTGGAGGCCCCCGGTCGCCTTTCCATTAGAAGCTGGCTCCCGGACGGTCCGCGGGTGCTTGAGCGCTACCAGGAGCTTCTCAGTCAAGAAGGCGATCCGGAGCTCCTACGGCGAATCCTTGATCGCTATCAAAAGATCGTCATTCGGTCCGACCGGAGGCCTTACCTGGGGGACATTGCCCTTACACATCTTGGGCTCCCGATTCGGCGACAAGAGCCAACTGCGCTCTACGCGGCGATCTTCCCTGACAGGATTGATCTGCTAAGCGTCGCATATCGCAATCAGGAACTCCTCGTTGGAGACGCACAGCTCGACGACCTGCCATAGGCAGGACTTAGAGCGGGCCATCCTAGTTGCTCTTATTTGTTGCTTGGCTATGATTCGGTCTCAACCGAATCAGAGACTCGTCAGTGAAACTAATTGCACATTTTGGCAAGTTCCTTGCCGATGAGGTCAACCTCAACCCGGATCGGATTAAAACCCTGACCAACAGGGTGGAGACGATCGAGGAGTTTCTGCGGAATAGCGACTTCAAGCCCAAGATTAGGCGCTTCAGCGCGCAGGGCTCTTGGTCCCATGGCACAATCATTAAGCCGCCAGGAAAAGCAGGCTTCGATGCCGATCTGCTCATGTTTGTGGACCCAGTTCCGGGTTGGACAGCAAAGCAGTACATCCTCGAACTCAACAGGGTGTTTCTGGCTTCTGGCGTCTACAAGGAGATGTCGGGGTTAGGAAATCGCTGCGTCACTATCGACTACGCCAACGACTTTAGCCTCGATGTGGTGCCATCCGTCGTCAATCGGCCTGGAGGGGCACATCAGTTTGAGGTCTGTTGCCGCAGCGATGATGTCTTCGAGCCAACGGACTCCGAGAGGTTTACTCGATGGGTTCAGCAACAAGCGGAGACCGTTGGCGACGATCGGCTCAGAGAGTCCATTCGCCTTATCAAGTATCTGCGCGACATCAAACAAACGTTCAGTTGCAAGTCAGTCTTGCTGACTACCCTGATTGCCGAGCGGATCACGCCCCTCGATCGTCAGCAACCTCACCTATTTGCGGATACTCCTACCACCCTTCGGACCCTCATTCAGCGACTGGATGAGTATCTTCAGGCGCGCCCAGATCTGCATCCGGTCCGGAATCCTATCCTTCCTATCGAACACTTCACTCGGCATTGGGATAAGGACAAGTACGCAAACTTCCGCGACATGGTCCACAAGTATCGCCAGTGGATCGATGACGCTTTCCAGGAAGGAAACGAGGAAGAAAGCATTAGCAAGTGGCAGCGTGTTTTCGGTGACGAGTTTGCCAAGGGAAAGACGGCAATTACCGCTATAGTTCAGGCAGCCCTGGTTCCTATAAATTTCGCCAACCATGCGTTCCGCGATGCTGTTGACGCTGTTTCCAGCCTAGGCGCTTCGGCGCTCGATCATGTGCGCAATACCGTGCCATGGATGAAGCCAATCCCATGGCGAATTGCGGGTAACCAAGTAGTACCGACGATAAAGGCGACGATGCATACGTCGCGGCACGCTCAAGCCCAGCGCGCTCTCAATTCCAGGGATATTGTGCCGAAGGGCGTGGAACTGCGATTTGAAGCCTACGACCGTAATGGCATGACGTTTGCTGGTCAGAAATCATTCAACATCCAGTGGCAGGTCGTTAACACTGATCAGGAAGCGGCTAATGCCCATAAATCTGGTGGTGAGGGCGCGGGTCTGCGAGGCGGCTTTTATCCGTCGACATCCCGAGGGGTCCGCTGGGAGCCTACAGGATATCGCGGCGTCCATTGGATCACAGCCTTTGTTATTCGCAAGCGTGACAAAGTCTGCGTTGGGCAGAGCGAGCGCTTCCTTGTCGTAGTCGAGTAGGATTAATGTTGTCTCCGAAAACTCGCGCAATTGTCTGGGCCAGAGCTGCGGGACGCTGTCAGTTCCCCGGATGCAACAAACACCTTATCGGTGATCTTGTTAGCAACAATGAAGATGGGAACTTCGGGTTCATCGCTCACATCGTGGCGGAGAAACCGGGTGGGCCGCGAGGTGATTTAATCCGATCTCCAAAGCTCGTGGACGAGCCAACGAACCTGATGCTGCTGTGTCACATCCATCACAAGCTAATAGACGTGGACGAAGTGGATAACTATCCAGAACAGCGTTTGCTGGATATAAAAGCAGCTCACGAGCAGCGCATTGAAATAGTTTCGGGCATCACAGCGGATCGCGCTACGCACATTCTTCGCTATGGAGCGAGAATCGGTGATCATCAATCACCAGTCTCTAGCTCGAAGGTGATGAATGCTATCATTCCCCATCGCCATCCAGCCGACAGAGGTACAATCGGCATAGAGATCCTGGGCAATGCCCAAACCGACGCCGAAGACACCTTCTGGCCGAACGAAGTGGCGAACCTACGACGCCAGTTCGCAAATAAAGTTCATGCCGAGATCGAGGGGCGGAGGATCGATCATCTTTCGGTCTTCGGCTTGGCTCCCATGCCATTACTCGTGGAGTTGGGTTCCCTGCTTGGCGACATCACGCCTGCAGACGTTTATCAGCTTCATCGTGAGCCCAGCGGATGGCAATGGGCCGAAGATGGCCCTCGCATGTCGTTCAAGATAGAGGAACCGCGGAACAAGACCGGAGCTGTCGCTCTCAAGCTGGGTATAAGTGCCACGATCACTGATGATCGAATCTTCAATGTCTTGGGGAGAGAAGCGGCGATCTGGTCCGTTTCAGTTGAAAATCCCGGAAACGATGTCATGCGCTTCAAAGCTGACCTGCAAGAGTGGCGCCGCTTGCTACGTGGCCTTTTAGAGAGGATCAAGGCGAGTTCGCCGCCCGATTCCACAATTCACGTCTTCCCTGCGATACCAGTATCAACGGCGATCGAACTTGGGCGAGTTCGTATGCCGAAAGCCGATTTGCCGTTCCTAGTCTACGACCAAGTGAAAGATCGCGGTTTCGTTCCGAGGTTGGAAATCAAGTAGTTCATCATCCAAAAGCTTTCCGCGTCTATGAGGATTTCTTAGATGCAGTATATCCATCATGACCTAGGTCACGTCAGCGGCGGCAGCATCGTTGAAGTAAATCTCTCGGCGGCTGCTAACGTCCGTCTATTGGACGCTTCGAACTACAATAGCTACCGGGCGGGGCGCCGTCACGATTACCAGGGCGGCCTGGCTCGACAAACTCCTGTTCGCTTGCAAATCCCACATACCGGAACCTGGTATGTCGTTGTTGACATGCAAGGCCTCCGTGGATCGGTGAGATCTTCAGCGAGAGTGATCCCGGCACAAGCGCTTCGCCCGTTACCAGAGATCAATCAAGCGCCGCTACGCAGTGTGCCGAGCCTGGTACATGAGGTTGATGACAATCAACCTCCGCCTAGTGGAAATGAAACGGCCGCATCGACCTATGATGTCTTCATCTCTCATGCTTCAGAGGACAAAGAAGAAGTGGTTCGTCCACTAGCTGTCGCTCTTCAGGCGGCTGGGTTGGCAGTTTGGTACGATGACTTCGAACTCAGGATTGGTGATAGCTTGCGCCGCAAGATAGACCAGGGTATCGCGCATAGTCGCTTCGGCGTTGTGGTCCTGTCCCAGGCATTTTTCGGGAAGGGGTGGCCCGAATACGAGCTGGATGGCCTTGTAACAAGAACTGTATCAGGCGAACAGAACCTCCTCCCCATCTGGCACAAAGTAACCAAAAAGGAGGTCATTGGCTATTCGCCGTCACTTGCAGATAGGCTCGCTCGAAATACGGCAACGCATACCGTCGAAGAGATCGCTGGCGAAGTCGCTGACGTTATTCGAAATCCTCCTCGCTAAAGCTGTCAGATGGAAAAGTATCAAGTCGCAGTATCTTTCGCAGGAGAGCAGCGAGTCTATGTCGAACAGGTCGTCCGCTCCCTTCAGTCGTTTGGCATTCCGGTTTTCTATGATGGCGACAACCAGGTCCTGCTATGGGGCAAAGACGGCATTGAGTTCTTCCATCAGCTATTCTCCGCCGAAACCTCTTACGTCGTGATGTTCATCTCCAAGGAATATGTGGAGAAACCCTGGTGCCGTCACGAACGTCGGTCAGCGCTTAGCAGAGCTCTTGTGGAGAAGGCTGAGTACGTTCTGCCAGTTCGGTTCGATGACACTCCCGTGCCGGGGATGCCGTCGAGCGTCCAGTATCTCGATGCGAACAAGCTCACGCCTTATGCCTTGGCGACCCAGATAGTTCAAAAGCTGGGAATCAACCCATTCGCGACCAAAGCGTCAGCCGTTCCCCCGCCACATGTCACGTCGACCAGGGGAACGATCACGTTCGACTACTCGTCTTACAACGGCGTCTATGTCCTCGGAAAAGATCCGTATTTGTTTGAAACCGCCTGGAGCAAATCCAGCGACATCAGCATTATTGCGTACAATGACAAGCCGAGCATCCATGGTATCGCTATAGCGACAGGAATGGCCGAGATTGGCGAAATCTCAGATGCCACTCTCTTTGACTACACCTCAAGAACCCGACGGCCAAGTATAGGACAGATACTCGTCCTTAAAAACACACATGGCTTCTACGCCGCGATCAAAATCTTAGCGGTTTCGGATAATACTCGTGGCGCGGACAAAGATGAGATGTCCTTTGAGTATGTAATTCAAACGGACGGCAGTTCGTCGTTCACTAGCGCCCCTAATTTTAGGGCCGCTCGCACCTCCGAAGCCCCACCGGGAGCACAGTGATCCTGGCGGCCTAAGCCTCGCCATTATCAAACAACTGTCGTTTCTTGCAACGCATTGCCGTCAACTGGGGATTCAACCTCAGGAGAGCGCCATGCTGGAATGGATCGACAAACCCGATCATCGGTGGAAGATGAGCGAGCTAGAAAGCGGCGGACTTCTCGTAGGAATCGAAGGCCCTGACAATTCGCAAGCAGTCGTCATGTTGCTGGGCGATGTTGCTGATCACTTGGACCGACCAGTGCAGCTCGAAATCAAAGATGACGAGTCCTTCCTGCATTGGAAGTCAGGAAAGGTTCAGTGCGTCGGCTGCTTTAGCCACATGTTCAATCGTGCAGCCAAGAACACCGGGCGCGCCAATGTCAGATGGAGAGATCGCGACCAGGCGCCGATTCATGAAGGAATCATTGAGATTCGATAGAATTTTAAGCGATAGATTTCTGGACTAAACTGCTCCTCGACGTATTTTTTCCCGACGCAATTGTCGGGAGTGAGTATGCCAAATGGCGTCAGTATGGATCGTGCTTTCGATCCCAGCAGTGGTTCTACTAGATTTGCAAATCACGTGAGCCAAGCCGAACGCGGTTTTCTCTGCGTTGGATGCCGCGTTCCAGTTGTTCACGTCTCGTCGTTCGTCATGAATGGACAAGACATTGACCTCAAAACGCAAATCCCAGCCCGTTTCCGTCTAGCAAGTCATCAACTCCATCAGGTCGACTGCGAATTCACTGCGCGTGGCCAGATTCGATTGATCGTCGATGAGGCGATCGCGGTCGAAGATGCTGCGAATCCCTTCGATAAGATCGGGAACCAATATTCCTTCCGCCTGAATGTTCCAAAGGAAGAGTTCAAAGCAGGTGCTGCTGCGGAAGGCATGGCAGGGCGGCTTGGCCCCGTCGATTTCAAGGAGCGAATGGAGCGGATTTGGAGTGGTCACAGAATCGCTTCATACTGCAGGTCAGCGCTTGGTTTGGCAAAAATATGGCTGTTTGTCGAAAGCAGCGCAGTGCGAAAAGGGTGCAGAGCTAGCGTCAAGATCAACGTCGATAGCCAAGAAATTGATTGGGATGACTTCGCATTTTCGCCAACTCGCTTCGATGCCGCGTTCCATCGTCTTGAATCTGAAGCGATCAGACATCCCATCGTGCTCCTAGTAAATATCCGGGCGCCGTCTTCGAGTCAGCAAGCCAAAGGACTCCTCCCATGTGTGCCATCGAAGGCTGCCAGGTCCGGAAATGATGCCAGAATCTCTCCAACACTCGCGGTGGCTCAGAACCTACTTGGGGACTTCAGGGTAGGCGGCTGGTATTTGGTCGTCGGTGACTGGTACGCGAAGAAGGGCAAAACTCATTTTGAAGGCCCCAATGGACCTATCGAGTATCGAAATATCCAGGTGAATGTTCGCCAAAGAGCTCAATTCATTGAGGTCAATCTGGGACAAGCATTCAATGGAGAACAGGATGCCGCTTGATTCGACCACTATCAGCCCTGTGCAGACGGCGTCCATATCATTGCAACTACGCGTCAGCGCTATTACCCACCGGGGAACTACCCGCACAGAGAACCAAGATCGGGTCTGCGTGAATGGCTGGACTATGGCCAGTTCAATGGATGCTGCCTTTGAGACTGTCATTTGCCCAGATGAAAAATGTGTCGTCATGGTGGCCGACGGCATGGGCGGCCGAAATGGGGGAGAGATTGCAAGCCAGACCGCCATTCAGTTCCTGAGCGCAAGGGTGCCGGATGCCGCAAACCTCGCCGAACTCAATCAGGTTATCATTGACGCCAACAAGCACCTTTACGACCAGATGACCGGCGCTACAAAGGGCATGGGCACGACGATTGTTGGGCTCTGGTTCCACGAAGGAACTGCACGATATTTCAACGTTGGAGATTCTAGAGTCTATCGCTTTGATCAGAGCGGTATCTATCAACTATCCAAAGACGACACGATGGCAGCGTACCTTGGAGCCAAGAAGAGCAGCTCGGCGCTTCTTCAAGTTCTTGGTGGCTCCAATCCGGAACGCGAAATCGAACCACATATCGGAAGTCTTCTGCTGAAGGCAGAAACGGGATTCTTTCTCTGCAGTGATGGCATCAGCGATTTGATCGCGGACGATGAGATCCTCGATATGCTCCGGAACCACGGGAATGGCGCAGCCGATGAGTTGGCGAGCCTAGCTTTTGAACGAGGTGGTCATGATAACCTGACAGCCATCGTTGTCAGTGTGGACTGACGCAAACCGTCCATCGTATTCGTCTAAAATCGAAGGAAATCGTAACATTTAATTGATAACTGCTTGGCAAATTCCATGGATGGCATGGACAACAACTTCGATCCCAAGCAAACCAATAATGACAATGAAGCAGTACCCAATTCGCCCTGAAGCATTAGAGGGTGAGAGCATTCTCGGCTACCTTAAACGAACGGCGAAGATCCTTGGCTCTGAAAACGTGGGAAATTTGATCCCAGAATTTCGCACCCCTGACCGTATATGGAGATTGCCCTTTGCCTGGAGCTTGGATCAACTTGCCGAGGCCTTAGGAGACCAATGGGAGGTCCTTCAAGACGGATTGTTGGGCGCCGACAAACCTGGCCTGGCGCACTTTCGTGGACAAGTGATCCTTCGGGATTGGGTCCGAACTAGTAAGATGTGGATCTGCCCGGAATGCTTGGTGGAGAGCCCTTACCACAGGCATATCTGGTATTTAGGACCGCTGAGTGCTTGCCATATTCACGGCCGAACCCTGATCAATGCCTGCCCCTCCTGTCCCGGACATGAATTTCAGTGGTCGTTGTCTGGAATAGAGGCCTGTCCGCGTTGTCAGATGCCGTTGACCTCGATGCAGGGTCGTAGCGTGGATCAGCGAACGCTAGACGCGATGAAGGTGCTTCATCTGATTGCGACTGGCGGAACTCACCCGCCAGGGTCGGTCTTGTCCGGATTGTCGATGGGTGATCAGTTCAATCTGCTGTTAAACCTGGGTCGTGTCGTTGCTGCCGTCGAAGGTAAAGCAATGCGCCCTGGGGAAAAGAAGGCGACGGTATCCCAATCTAGCCTGATTGCCCGCGGTGTCGCTCTGCTGGATGACTGGCCGATGAAGTTTACCCACTACCTTGAGCTGCTGATGGAGAAAAATGCTCGGGAGGCCAGGGACTCGATCATGCGACTGCGTCCCGTCCAAACCATGATCGAGATGCGGCCGGACGAAGGTTGGCGGCAAATCATCAACGATGTGTTCCGGGAATTCTTGCCACCCAAGAAGCTCAAGAGGCCTGGAACTGGACGGCTACGGCACGCTCCCCGATCACTGTTTGCCTAGCGTGGAATGTGCTGAACTTAATGTCTCTAGGGGAAGAACGGACTGATCCAGTCTACATTCGTCCCAATAGTGACTTTTCCTTCGGCTATTCGGGAGAATAGTGACCTATCGTTCGGGCTATTAATGGAACACTCCTGAGCTAACCCATTGATATTCTGTCGAGCCATTCTCTTTCTTAGGAATGTTTCAGATGTTCCTGTCGCTCAGGAAGATCGATAGGCCGAAGAAGGGGCGCTTGACCTATGCACGGTCCTTGTTCGTCTAGATCGGGGCGGCTCGGAAGCCAAGTATCCGCTTGCGATGGCTTTGGTTGAGATCAGAAGCTCCCGGATCTGAAGGCGCCTTGCTAACACCCGCCCGATAGCAGCTCGTCCACAGATCGAAGACACGTCTCAGGCCCGCAAGAAAGGGCACTGAATTCATCCCACTGACATACTGGTGCAGCCTCGCTCCTTTCACTTAATTCCTGCGCTAGCTGTGATTCGCGCGACTTTGGACCAGCCGCCGTGACGAGTTGCGGAGATCGGCGCGGCACCAAGTTGACGTTGCGACATTGCGAGATCTTAGGTACATTTTCATACGCGACTTATGGTGGTATGAACGCTCACGAGAACTCTGAAAGATGTACTTTCAGGCATCCCTGGTCAGCGGACACGCGAATGGCCCGACGGTGAGCCTTTCGCAGATGCACTGAAGCATGGGACCATGTCGGTCGAGGTGTTTGCACCCCGAGGGTCCGACAATCAAACACCGCATGATCAGGATGAGCTTTACATCATCGTGACGGGTCGGGCGCGATTTGAATGCTCGGGTGAAGCCAAAGCCGTTTCGGCTGGAGAGGTTGTGTTTGTTCCAGCTTTCGCCGAGCACCGCTTCCATGACATGTCCCCAGATTTCGTTACGTGGGTGATCTTCTGGGGCCCCTCCGGGGGCGAGAAGTAGTCGTGCGAGTGCATTTTTAACCAGAGCTAAACTACACCTGGCTTGAGAGAAAGCATGTCGCAAGAGAGGCTGTCATCGCAGATCATCGGACAGATCGCAATCTCGATACTATTCGTAACTCTAGTCGGCATGGGCTTCACCCTGCTCACGCCGATATTGTCCACGAAGATAGAGGCGGCGCTCGCAGGGACCTTGATTCTGCCTATTCCCTTCCTCGGCATCCAAATTGATCTGACCGACGCACGATCAACGGTACTGGGAGTCAATCTGGCACTTGGTGGAATAGCGAACCTCGTTGCAATACCGCTTGTACCCCGTTTTGTGGCTCGCTTTGGAGCCAAGAGTGCTGCTGCCTTCTGCTCATTGGGCATGAGCGCCTGCATGGTCGGCTTTTCCATGTCAGATTTCTGGGCATGGTTCCCACTTAGATTCGCATTCCATAGCCTCAGTCTATCGGCTCTTGAAGGCCCATGACCTCATCACCAGCCCGGCCTTCATCGTCATGAAGGCCGCCGACAGCTTCCATGACCAGACCACGGCCCCGAACCAACTCTGGCAGACCGACTTCACCTATCTGAAGGTGATCGGCTGGGGCTGGTACTATCTCTCGACCGTGCTCGATGACTATTCCCGCTACATCATCGCCTGGAAGCTTTGCACCACCATGAAAGCCGAGGATGTCACCGACACCCTTAACCTGGCGCTCACCGCCTCGGGCTGTGACCGGGCCAGGGTCAAGCACCAGCCGCGGCTGCTGTCGGACAACCGATCGAGCTACATCTCGGCCGATCTCGCCACCTGGCTGGAACGCAAGGGCATGCAGCATACGCGCGGCGCACCTTATCACCCGCAGACCCAGGGCAAGATCGAGCGCTGGCACCAGACACTCAAGAACCGCATCCTGCTGGAGAACTATTACCTGCCGGGGGCGCTCGAAGCCCGGATCGACGCCTTCGTCGATCACTACAATCACCAGCGCTATCACGAGAGCATCAACAACCTGACACCCGCCGATGTCTACTTCGGCCGTGGCCAAGCCATCATTGAACAACGGGAAAGGATCAAACGCGACACCATCACCCAACGACGCTTGCAACACCTGAACGCCGCTGCTTAAACTCAATAACCGATGAGCGATATCCTCCGTTAAATCACGGCCTCTCGTGTCTCAAATATTCTGCCGACGGACACCTCCGTTGAGCCATTAGGAAGGGCTAAAATGCTGATTGCTGCACGCAAGCTAGCCGTTCGATCAGAAGGCCTTGAGCTCACACTTGAAGTTCGTTTGTTCAAGCCGGTTTCTGAGGATGGAGCATGGTCGTGCCAATACGAAATCGACTGGCCTGACGGTACGAAGAAGGGGCGAGCGGTGGGAGTCGACGGCATTCAAGCCATTCTCGTGACCCTGCAGAAGATAGGCATCTTGCTATACACGAGCAAATATCACGAGAACGCGCAGCTCGTGTGGCCAGCAGCTGAAAGTGGGTACGGGTTTCCAGTGCCAAGCAACACCCGAGATCTTCTGATGGGAGAGGATGTCGAAATGTGAGGGGAGTGCCATGGCCTATCCCGGTGCAGTCAGGCGTATCGGCTGGCGGCGAACGTATGTGGCCGAGAGAGATCGCAAGATAAAAGCAGTATCTCGTTGATCACTACAATCACCAGCGCTATCACGAGAGCATCAACAACCTGACGCCCGCGATGTCTACTGCGGCCGTGGCCAAGCCATCATTGAACAACGGGAAAGGATCAAACGCGACACCATCACCCAACGACGCCTGCAACACCTGAACGCCGCTGCTTAAACTCAATAACCGATGAGCGATATCCTCCGTTAAATCACGGCCTCTCGTGTCTCAAATATTCTGCCGACGGACAAGACAATAAGCTACCTGTTGTCGAAGAGGTGTTTACGCCTGACCTGCTTGACAGCAGCGAATACCAATGCCTCCAAGAAGGGCGGTGGCTGAGCGGGCGTTATGAGAAAAACATCCGAGTTGACCAGCCCAACTATGGAGCAGGTCAGACTCATGCACACGTGTACGGCCGCAATAAAAGTCAGGAAATCGGGGTAATCAATCTCGATGGCTCTTCAAGCCATGGCACAAGAATGCGACTGCACAAAGACGACATCAATGCACTCAAGAGCAGAGGATTTTCCGTTCCCGACGATGGTATCGTCGAATGGATCGCCTGCTCCGGGAGTCTTCGCCTTCTCGTGGAATAATCAGTTCGTATCGTTTGGACGGCTGAGATCATTATCTGCATTTTGAGGGCAGGCTCGATCGAGCGGCCATGTGGGGTATCGCAGAGTGCTCTTGCGTACTCAATCACTGGTCGTTGACGTTGTCCGGCTGACACTTTGGCCTATTCCCGCGAACGTTCGCCCTAATAGCGGCTTCTGCAGGGGACATTCGACGAAATAGCGACCCGCCGATCGGGGTGATTGTGAAACACTCGTGAGCTAAGCTATTGTTTCTGTGTCTGGCTATTCGTGTCCGTAGGGACGTTTAAGAGTGGGCAAACACGTCAAAATCGCATTGCCTGATTTCGCGGCTTTCTTCCGCGTGCATTCGCCTTTCTTCACGCGGCGCGCTCTTAGGAACATAGGCTGATTGCGCCGTCTTTCCGCTTAAGTGGTGTTTAAGACCATTTATCTAAAATCATCGCTGATTGAAGGCCGGGACGGAGTGTCCGGACGTCGAATGGGGATGAAGATCATGGGTCTTTGGAATCGCCTGTCTCTGGCGACCAAGCTGCTGCTCCCGATTTGTCTCGCTCTGATCGTGGGCCTTGGTCTGCTTGCCTATGTCGTGCGCGACAAGTCAGCGGCCGAGATGCAGGCGCTTTCGCTCGATCTCGGCCGCGCGACGGCCGGCGTGGCGGCCAAGGATGTGCAATTGCGCTTCAACACCGGTTTCGAAGTCGCCCGCGTGCTGGCGCAAGCGACGGTGTCCGCCAAGAAGGCTGCTGCCCCGCGCGCCGCTTTGGTCGAGGCCTGCGCGGCGGCGACGCGCGCCAATCCCGACGTGGTCGGTTCGTGGATTGAGATCACAGGCCAGGAATATGACGGCGACAATGCCGGTCATGTCGGCGAGCCGGGCATGACCAAGGACGGCCGCATCTCGATCTATGTGACGCACAGCGGCACCGACGTCGCGGTGCAGCCCTCGGCCGAAGGCGAAAACGAAGCGATCACCCAGGAATATTTCAAAGGTGCCTTCGAGTCCGGACGCGAGTATGTGAGCGCCCCCTACATTTATCCGGTCGATGGCGTCGACGTGCTGATGACGTCGATCACCACGCCCATCATCGTCGACGGCAAGACGATCGGCGTTGCCGGTGTCGATATCCCGCTCGACGATCTCAACAAGCAGCTCGCGGAGAACAAGCCGCTCGGCGATGGCGGTCTCTATCTGCTGTCGTCCGGCGGCCTGTGGGTGGCGCACCCGAAGGCCGACTTCATCGCCAAGCCGCTGGCCGATACCGAGCCGCACTTCAACGATTGGTTCGCCAAGGCCGTCGGGGGCGAGAAAGTCGAAGTGGTCGATTTTTCGCAATCGCTCGGCTCCGATGTCTATCGCCTGTTCACGCCGATTCAATTGGGAGAATCCGAAAAACCCTGGGTCGTCGTCACCAATCTCATCGCAACGACGATCGGAAAGCCGGCGGCGATCATCACCAACATCATTCTCATGGCGTCCGTCGCCGTGATCATCGTGCTCTCCATCGTCATGATGCTGTTGGTGCGGCGCGTCGCGGCACGGCCGGTCGGGCAATTGACCGGAATCGTCGAACAAATGGGCGCCGGCAACACGAATGTCACCGTCCCCGGCACCGGTCGCGGCGACGAACTTGGCGTCATGGCAAAGACCATCGAATTCTTCCGTCAGAAGCTCATCGAGATCGAGGAGCTGCGCCGCAAGACCGAGATGGCGGAACAGGAAGCGACAGCGGCCCGCCGGCGCGGCATGCTGGAACTGGCGGACACGTTCGAAGCGTCGGTCAAGGGTGTCGTTCAGGCCGTCTCCGCTTCGGCGGTGGAGCTTGAAGCCAATGCCCAATCCATGTCGAACGTCGCAGCTTCGGCCACGCAGCAGGTGCAGATGGTGGCGGCCGCCACCACCGAAGCCTCGTCGAGCGTCACCACGGTCGCGGCGGCGTCCGAGGAGCTTTCCGCCTCGATCTCGGAAATCAGCCGGCAGGTGAGCGATTCCTCGCGCGCCGCGGGCGATGCAGTGGGCGAGGTCGAACGCACCGGCGACACGATGAACGAGCTTGCGGCCGCCGCCGAGGAAATCGGCGGTATCGTGCGCCTCATCGGCGAGATCGCCAGCCAGACCAATCTGCTGGCCCTCAACGCGACCATCGAGGCGGCCCGCGCGGGCGATGCCGGCAAGGGCTTCGCCGTCGTGGCGTCGGAAGTGAAGAACCTCGCCAACCAGACCGGTCGCGCCGCCGAGGACATCACCGGCCGCATCGCCAAGATCCAGGCGACCAGCAATGCGGCGGTTCAGGCGATGACCAGCGTGCGCACGACCATCGCGCGGGTGAGCGAGATTTCGGCCGCCATCGCCGCCGCCGTCGAAGAACAGACCGCCGCCACCAAGGAAATCTCCGGCAATGCGACCCAGGCGGCGACGGGGACCGAGGAAGTGGCCCGCAACATCGAGGGCGTCTCGCGCACGGCCGATGATGCCGGCACCGCCGCCGCCCAGGTGCGCGAGGCATCGGGCGAGCTCGCCAAGCAGGCCGAGGCGCTGCGGCGCGAGGTCGATTCCTTCATCGCCCGCGTCCGCAGCGAGTAATCCCGCGACAAGACCAACGCAGGGCGGGAGCCGATTGAGGCTCCCGCACATGCGAACCGATCTCGCACCTGCGAATTATCATATAGTATGATAATATCCCTTCCCAAGATGGCGAGCCTATGCCATTGAATCGGCGACCGCCGATCTCAAAAAGGGGCCCGCATGAGGTCCCCAAATCGGCGGCTTCATTAGGGAGAGACGCCATGAAGATTGTGAAGTCGTTGCGGCAGATCCTCGCCGCGACCGTGTTTTCGACCATCGCCCTTTCCATGCAGGCGGCCTCGGCCGACAGCCTGGTCGTGGGCTTTTCGCAGATCGGTTCGGAATCCGGCTGGCGCGCCGCCGAAACCAAAGTCTCGAAGATCGAAGCGGAAAAGCGCGGGGTCGATCTCAAGATCGCCGACGCGCAGCAAAAGCAGGAAAACCAGATCAAGGCGATCCGTTCGTTCATCGCGCAAGGCGTCGATGCGATCTTCCTCGCCCCCGTCGTCGCCACCGGCTGGGACGCCGTGCTGGAAGAAGCGAAGGCCGCCGAAATTCCGGTCGTCCTTCTCGACCGCACCGTCGACACCAAGGATGATTCGCTCTACCTGACCGCCGTCACCTCCGACACCGTCTATGAAGGCAAGGTCGCCGGCGAATGGCTGGCCAAGGAAACGAACGGCAAATGCAACATCGTCGAATTGCAGGGGACGGTCGGCTCCAGCCCGGCCATCAACCGCAAGAAGGGCTTCGACGAGGCTATTGCCGCCCATCCCGACATGAAGATCATCCGCACCCAGTCGGGCGACTTCACCCGGGCCAAGGGCAAGGAAGTGATGGAAAGCTTCCTCAAGGCGGAAAATGGCGGCAAGAACATCTGCGCCGTCTATGCCCACAATGACGACATGATGATCGGTGCCATCCAGGCCATCAAGGAAGCGGGCCTGAAGCCGGGCAAGGACATCCTCACCATCTCGATCGATTCCGTGCCCGACATCTTCAAGGCGATGGCCGATGGCGAAGCCAATGCGACGGTCGAACTGACGCCGAACATGGCCGGTCCCGCCCTCGATGCCATCATCGCGTTCAAGAAGGACGGCACCATGCCGAAGAAATGGATCCAGACCGAATCGAAGCTCTATCTGCCGGATACGGCAGCGGCGGAGTATGAGAAGCGCAAGGATCTGTACTGATGTGAGCGCGGCGGCCGGCCATTGCGCCGGCCGCCGGTTCCTGTTGCGACCGGCCCTGCATGACCGACGTTTCTTCCAGCACGCTTCTCGATCTCAGCGGCGTTTCCAAGACCTTCCCCGGTGTGGTGGCACTGGACGGGGTGGATTTCACGCTGCGCGCGGGCGAAGTCCATGCCCTGCTGGGTGAAAACGGCGCCGGCAAATCGACCCTCATCAAGGTGCTGACCGGCATCCATCGGCGCGATGCCGGGACGATCCGTCTCGACGGCGTCGATATCGACGCCCGCAGTTCGGCCGAGGCGCAAGCCCTGGGTATCGGCACGGTCTATCAGGAGGTCAATCTCCTCCCCAATCTTTCGGTCGCCGAAAATCTCTATCTTGGCCGCCAGCCGACCCGCTTCGGTCTGGTCGACCGCCGCCGTTTGCAGCGGGCCGCGCGCGAACTCCTCACCGGCTATGGGCTCGACATCGATGTCGCGGCGGCATTGGGCGATTATTCGGTGGCCGTCCAGCAGCTCGTCGCCATCGCCCGCGCGGTCGATCTCTCGGCCCGCGTCCTCATCCTCGACGAACCGACGGCAAGTCTCGACCGGCAGGAGGTCGACATGCTCTTTGCTGCCGTGCGCGGCCTGAAGGCGCGCGGCATGGGCATCATTTTTGTCACGCATTTCCTCGACCAGGTCTATGAAATCTCGGACCGGATCACGGTGCTGCGCAACGGCCGGCTGGTCGGTGAAAGACTGACGCGCGATCTGCCGCGTCTTGAACTGGTGCGCATGATGCTGGGCAAGGAGCTGGCCGAGGCGGAGCATCTCAGGCCCCTCGGCCATGCCGACAGCGCGCCGCCCAAGGCCGTCTACCGCGCCTTCGGCAAGCAGCGATATCTGGCGCCATTCGATCTCGACATCCGCCCCGGCGAGGTCATCGGCATTGCCGGCCTGTTGGGGTCGGGCCGCACGGAAACAGCCAAGCTCATCTTCGGTATCGAAGCGGCGGATCAGGGTTCGGTCGAAGTGGACGGCAAGTCACTCCGTTTGCGCCAGCCGCGCGATGCCATTGCGGCGGGTTTCGGTTTCTGTCCCGAGGATCGCAAGATCGAAGGCATCGTCGGCGCGCTCTCGGTCCGCGAGAACATCATCCTGGCGCTGCAGGCGCGCCGTGGCTGGCTGAAGCCGCTCACGCATGCCGAACAGGAAAGGATCGCCGATCATTTCGTCCGGGCGCTCGACATCCGCACCACCGACATCGAAAAGCCCATTCAGCTTCTCTCCGGCGGCAACCAGCAGAAGGCGCTGCTCGCGCGCTGGCTGGCGACCGAACCCACGATCCTCATCCTCGACGAACCGACGCGCGGCATCGATGTGGGTGCCCACGCCGAAATCATCCGGCTCATCCGCGATCTGTGCGGCAAGGGCATGGCGCTCGTCGTCATCTCCTCCGAACTTGACGAGATCGTCGCCTACAGCGACCGCGTCGCCGTTCTGGTCGATCGCAGCCATGTCGGCATGCTGGAACGGGCCGAGGTCAGCGTCGCCAACATTCTGGCGCGGATCGCCCACGACAAAGTGGGGGTGGCACCATGAACGGTATCGCCCGGCATCTGCGCGCCGCCGCGCCGCAACTGGCGGCCCTTGCCATCGTGCTTCTGGCCGACTGGGCGGTCTTTCCCGACTTCTTCTCCATCCGGATCCAGGATGGGCGCCTCTTCGGCAGCCTTGTCGATGTCTTCAATCGTGGCGCGCCGGTGGCGCTTCTGGCCATCGGCATGACGCTGGTCATCGCCACCAAGGGCATCGATCTCTCCGTGGGGGCGATCATGGCCATTGCCGGTGCCGTCGCCGCGACTCTGGTCAATGCCGGTCATTCCGCCGAGATGGCGCTTCTTGCGGCCCTGGCGACGGGCCTTGCCTGCGGTATCTGGAACGGGTTGCTGGTGGCGCTGCTCGATATCCAGCCGATCATCGCGACGCTGATCCTGATGGTGGCGGGGCGCGGCATCGCCCAGCTCATCACCGAGGGGCAGATCGTCACCTTCGTCGATCCGGCGCTCATCGCGCTGGGGTCGGGCAGTTTTCTCGGCCTGCCGATGCCGGTCGTCATCACCTGCGTGGCGCTCGCTGTCACCGTGGCGCTGTTTCGCCTCACCGCCCTTGGCCTCCTGGTTGAAGCGGTGGGCATCAACCGCCGGGCCAGTGTCTATGCGGGCGTGCGCGCACCCTTCCTGCTGTTCGTTGCCTATGCCTGGTGCGGGCTTCTGGCGGCGATGGCGGGAATCATCGCCGCTGCCGACATCAAAGGCGCCGACGCCAACAATGCCGGCCTGTGGCTGGAACTCGATGCCATCCTGGCGGTGGTGATCGGCGGCACCTCGCTCTTCGGCGGCCGCTTCCGCCTCGTCATGTCCTTTGTCGGCGCGCTCATCATCCAGGCGATGAATACCGGTATCCTGCTGTCGGGCTTCAAGCCGGAATTCAACCTCATCGTCAAGGCGCTGGTGATTCTTGCCATCCTGATCATGCAATCGGGTGCCTTGGCTGGCGCCTTCGACCGGCTGAGCCTCATGAAGGTGCGGCGATGAACCGGCGTCATCTGCCCCTCATCGCGACGATCCTCGTCTTCCTGCTGGTCTATGCGCTCTGTACCGCGCAATACCCGAAGATGCTGTCGTTCCGGGTGGTCGGCAATCTGCTCACCGACAATGCCTTTCTCGGCATCGTCGCCGTTGGCATGACTTTCGTCATCATATCGGGCGGCATCGATCTGTCGGTGGGTGCCGTCATCGCTTTCGCCACCGTGTTCCTGGCCATCGCCATCGGCAGCTGGGGTATGCCGCCGCTGCTCGCCTTCGGACTCGTCATCCTCATTGCCGTCCTGTTCGGGGCGGCGATGGGGGCGGTGATTCATTTCCTGAAGACGCCGCCTTTCATCGTGACGTTGGCCGGCATGTTCCTGGCGCGCGGGGCCTGCTTCTTGCTGACGACCGATTCTATTCCCGTGGATCACGAAATTTATACGGCACTCAACAGCTTCTACGTGAAGCTGCCGCATGGCGGGCGTTTGTCATTCATTGCCATGATCATGCTGGGCGTGGTCGCGGCGGGCATCGTGCTGCTGCACTTCACGCGCTTCGGAGCAAATGTCTTCGCTTTGGGCGGAAACTCGCTGGCGGCGCAGATGATGGGCGTTCGCAGCGGCCGCAGCACGATTCTGGTCTATGCCCTGTCGGCCGGCCTCTCTGGTCTTGCGGGCATTGTCTTCTCGCTCTACACCTCGGCCGGCTATTCCCTGGCGGCCATCGGCGTCGAGCTCGACACGATCGCCGCCGTGGTCATCGGTGGCACCTTGCTGTCAGGCGGCCAGGGATTCGTGCTCGGTACCTTCGTCGGTGTGCTCATTCAGGGGCTGATCCAGACCTACATCACCTTCGATGGAACGCTCTCCAGCTGGTGGACCAAAATTGTGGTCGGCCTGCTCTTGTTCGCCTTCATCCTGCTGCATAGAATTCTGGTTTATCTGTCGGCACGCCGTGCTGCAGGTGCGAGGGGGAGCAAGTGATGATTGTGGCGCCGAACAAACACCGATCGATCCGCGCGAGTGCGACGCGGATGGGCGGTGCCCGCATGGGTCAGGAACAGATTGTGCGGGCGATGGGCACGGCGATTCTGCGCGGCGATTACCCGGAAGGTGGCTTGCTGCCCGCCGAAGGCGATCTGATGGCCCAGTTCGGTATATCGCGCACCGTGCTGCGCGAAGTGATGAAGACGTTGGCGGCCAAGGGGCTCGTGGTGTCGAAGACGCGCGTCGGCACAAAGGTGCGCGCGCAGGTCGATTGGAACATGTTCGATACCGATCTCCTTGGCTGGCGTCTCGATCTCGGCATGGACATCCGCTTTCTCAACAGCCTCTACGAGATCCGCTTGGCTGTGGAACCCGCCGCAACGGCGCTGGCGGCCTTGCGCCGGAGCGAGGAATCGCTTGCCCGCATGCGCGCTCTTATCGACGAGTTCCGCCAGCCCGGCCATACGCGCTTGAGCTTCGCTGAAATCGACCTGGCGCTGCATCTCGAAATCGCCGCTGCTTCCGGCAATCCCTTCATGCGCGCGATCGGCGCCATCATCGAAGCGGCGCTGATGGCAACCTTTGTCGACAGCGCCCCTGTGGCCGACCAAGATCGGCTGCACCATTCGACCGAGGATCATGCCGAGATCGTCGAAGCCATCGCTGCCGGCGATGCAACGCGTGCCGCCCAGGCGATGACCCAGGTCATCGAAGACGGGCGGCGCAACCGGACCAAGCTGCTGGGCCAAGCCCAGCCGGCGCATAACTGATTTTGCAAGCTTCAAGGAGTAGCATCTGATGCCATCCAGAGATCACACCACAGGGCAGGGACATTTGCCCCCCAGTTCAGGCGATGGCCGCAAGATGCGCTCCCGTGCCTGGTTCGACAATCCCGAGAATGCCGACATGACGGCGCTCTATCTCGAGCGCTATCTGAATTACGGCTTCACGCGTGAGGAACTGCAGTCGGGCAAGCCGATCATCGGCATTGCCCAGACCGGCTCCGACCTCTCGCCCTGCAACCGTCATCATCTGGTGCTGGCCGAGCGTTTGCGCGACGGCATCCGCACGGCGGGCGGCATTGCCATCGAATTTCCGGTGCATCCGATCCAGGAAACCGGCAAGCGGCCGACCGCTTCGCTCGACAGGAACCTTGCCTATCTCGGTCTCGTCGAAGTCCTCTATGGCTATCCGCTCGACGGTGTCGTGCTCACCATCGGCTGCGACAAGACGACACCGGCCTGTCTGATGGCCGCTGCCACCGTGAATCTGCCGGCGATCGCCCTCTCCGTCGGCCCCATGCTCAATGGCTGGTACAAGGGCGAACGCACCGGGTCGGGCACCATCGTCTGGAAGGCGCGCCAGTTGCTCGCCGCGGGCGAGATCGACTATCAGGGCTTCATCGAACTGGTGGCCTCGTCGGCCCCTTCGACCGGCTATTGCAACACGATGGGCACGGCGACGACGATGAACTCGCTCGCTGAAGCGCTCGGCATGCAGCTCCCGGGGTCGGCCGCCATTCCGGCCCCCTATCGCGAACGCCAGCAGATGGCTTACGAGACGGGGAAGCGGATCGTCGAAATGGTGCGCGAGGATCTGAAGCCCTCCGACATTCTCACCAAGAAGGCTTTCCGCAACGCCATCCGCGTCAATTCGGCGATCGGCGGCTCGACCAACGCCCCCATCCACATCAACGCCATCGCCAAGCATATGGGCGTCGAGGTGACGATGCAGGATTGGCAGGATCTGGGGCGCGATATTCCGCTGCTCGTCAACCTGCAGCCCGCCGGCGAATATCTGGGCGAGGATTATCACCATGCCGGCGGCGTGCCTGCCGTGGTGAAGCAGTTGATGAACGAAGGTCTCATCGACGAGGACGCGCTCACCGTCAACGGCCGGACCATCGGCGACAATTGCCGCAATGCCACCATCGAGGACGACAAGGTCATCAAGACCTTCAAGAATCCGATGGTCGACAAGGCCGGTTTCGTTGTCTTGAAGGGTAACATCTTTGACAGCGCTATCATGAAGATCAGCGTGATCTCGAAGGAATTCCGCGACCGCTATCTGTCCGACGCCAAGGACAAGAACGCCTTCGTCGGCACGGCCATCGTGTTCGACGGGCCGGAAGATTACCACCACCGCATCGACGATCCGGCTCTCGCCATCGACGCGCATTCGGTGCTGGTCATTCGCGGCGTGGGCCCCGTCGGCTATCCGGGTGCGGCCGAGGTCGTGAACATGCGCCCGCCCGCTTATCTCATCAAACAGGGCATCTCATCGCTGCCTTGCATCGGCGACGGGCGCCAGTCCGGCACGTCGGGCTCGCCCTCGATCCTCAATGCGGCGCCCGAAGCGGCGGTCGGCGGCGGTCTCGCCATCCTGAAGAGCGGCGACAAGATCCGCGTCGACCTCAATACGGGCGAGGTTAACATGCTGGTCGATCCGGCCGAACTGCAGGCGCGCCGCGAGGCGCTGAAGAAAGCGGGCGGCTACAAATACCCCGAGCATCAGACGCCGTGGCAGGAGATCCAGCGCGGGATCGTCGATCAGCTCAACGAAGGCATGGTGCTGAAACCGGCGGTGAAGTACCAGCGCATCGCCCAGGAAAAGGGCCTGCCGCGCGACAATCACTGAATGGGGAGTGAGGCCGACGCTTGTTTGAAGGCGTCGGCCAATGCCTTGGCGGCCACGGCCATATCTTCCATCCTCATGCCGGGCTTGTAGACGGATGTGCCGATGCCGAACCCATCGGCACCGGCCTTGAGATAGGCGCCAATATTCCCGGGACTGACCCCGCCCACGGGCAGCAGCAATGTCTGCGGCGGCAGCACCGCACGCCAGGCCTTGACCGCGGGCGGCGGCAGCAATTCGCCCGGAAACATCTTCAAGGCATCGGCGCCAGCCTCGAGTGCCGCGAAGGCCTCGGTCGGTGTTGCGACACCGGGTGCCGTCAGAAGGCCGCGTGCCTTGGCGGCCCGGATGACATCGGGTGCGCAATTGGGCGCCACCATCAGGCGGGCGCCCGCATCGGCGATCGCATTGACTTCATAGACCGTCAGTACCGTCCCGGCGCCAATCAGCAGCCGCTCGCCGCCGCGCTTTACCATGCGCCGCAGGGTTTCCAGTGCTTCGGGTGAATTGAGCGGCACCTCGATCACGCGCCAGCCGGCAGTCCCCAGCGTATCGACGGCGCCTTCCGCATCCTTCGGCGTAATGCCGCGCAGAATGGCGATGAGCGGCAAGGGGTTGAGCCAGGGGCGAAGGTCATTCATCTCAAATCTCCAAGCCCAGCGGCCCGTGCGATGGAGAACAAGGCCGGGGGCAGAATGTCATCGCTTTCCAGCCGTTCCAACGGGATACCGGCAATGCGGGCGGCGCGGTCATAGGTTTCGAGTAGCTTCGCCGAGCCGATCGCCGTCACCGTCTCATGGCCTTTGAGCCAGGAGAGCGCATCCTTCATCTCGGCACCGATCAGGAGCCCCGAAAGATAGCTCGGCGCCTCATCCGGGGTGAGGCGCCCGAACAGCGACAGGCTGCGCACGGTGAAGAGAAGATGCGTGATGCCGGGCGAATCGCCAGCAAAGGCAGCGGTGAAGCCGCGATCGAACGCATCGCCGTCGAACAAATCCGGCGCATCGGCGGGCGGCATCAGCTGGGCAAGGCTGCTGCCCTTGCGGAGTTGGGCGAACAACTCGCCGGTCATGTAGGTGCGGAAGTCGGTGAGCACCCCCGCCTCGAGCCGCGCCCATTTGGCGTGGGTCCCGGGCAGGAGGAAGATGCCGTCGCGCTTCCCCTGGGTGAGGAGGGCGCCCAGCATCTGGCATTCCTCACCGCGCATCACATCGGCGCCGGCCGCATCAAAACGGGCGATTCCGGGTACGATATAGGGCGTTTCCGGTAGGGAATCGGATGTCGTTTTCAGACCATTTCCGAGCTCGGCGAGGGAAACGGGGGCGTTGAGGTAGGGGACCTCGACCCAGCCCAGGCGGCTCCCCACCATCCCGCACATGATGATCGGCGCCCCCTCATCCATCCAGTCTCCCAGCAGGGTCTGGAGCGAGGCGGCGAATGCCCGGTCCTTGATCGCCAGCAGCCCCTGATCGTCGGCGCGTCTGGCGATGACACGGCCGGCGCCATCCAGCGCCCAGGCGCGCCGGTTGCTGGTGCCCCAATCGACGGCGATGCAGCGAATTGTCAAAGCGTCTTCACGCCGCCCAGCCGGAACTCGTCATTGGCACGGGCGCCGAGCGGGTTGCGCAAGGCGGCGCCGAAGACCGGTGCCTCGATCTCGAACACATCGCCGGCTTGCGTCACGATGCCATCGCCGACCGAGAGGGTGGCGGTGCCGAAGAAATGGATGTGGAGATCGCCGGGTCGGCGGAACTGGCGGTATTTGAAATGGTGGTATTCGAGATTGCCGATCGTGTGCGACATGTTCTTCTCGCCGCTGACGAAGGCTTTCTTCCACAGCAACTTGCCGTCGCGGAAGATGCGGCTTTCGCCCTCGACATGGTCGGGGAGATCGCCCACCAGCAGTTCCGGCCCGATGGCGCAGGCCCGGAGCTTGGAATGGGCGAGATAGAGGTAGTTCTGCCGTTCCATCACATGATCGGAATATTCATTGCCGATGGCAAAGCCGAGGCGCCAGGGCTCGCCATTGGGAGCGATGAGATAGATGCCGGCCACTTCCGGTTCCTCGCCGCCATCAAGCGCGAAGGCGGGAAGATCGAGCGCACCGCCGGGGCGCACGACGCAGTCACCGTCGCCCTTGTAGAACCATTCCGGTTGCACGCCGGGCTTGTCGCCGGTGGGCTTGCCGCCTTCCAGCCCCATCTTGAACATCTTCATGGAATCGGTGAGGGCCTCGACGTCGCCGGCGACCTTCTGGTGCATCTTGTCGCGCGTGTCGGCCGAGCCGAGATGGGTGAGGCCCGTCCCCGTCACCAGGCAATGCGCGGGATCGGGATGATCGACGGGGGCGAGTACGCTGTTGCTGGCGAGGAGCTCGGCATAGTCGAGCGCATCGCCGGACCCACGCCCCTCGATATCCTTGGCAAGGCTCTTCAAATTGCCGACCAGGGCCGATTGGGCGATGTCGAGGATACTGGCGGCACCCGGCACGGTGATCGCCTGCGCACCTTCGATGCGGGCAACGCCGCGCTGGCCGTTCTTGCTGAACTGGATAAGACGCATGATCTGACTTTCCTCAGGATTTCTTCTTGCAATAGACGTCGATGCAGACGGCGGCGAGGAGCACCAGCCCCTTGATGACCTGCTGCAGGTCGATGCCGATGCCGAGGATCGACATGCCGTTGTTCATGACGCCCATGATGAAGGCACCGATGACGGCGCCGATGATCTTGCCGACACCGCCCGAGGCCGAAGCGCCGCCGATGAAGACGGCGGCGATGACGTCGAGCTCAAAGCCGAGGCCGGCCTTGGGCGTCGCCGTGTTGAGGCGCGCGGCGAAGATGAGGCCCGCGAGACCGGCGAGGACACCCATATTGGTGAAGGTGAGGAAGGTGAGACGTTCGGTGCGGATGCCGGAAAGCCGCGCCGCCTTCTCGTTGCCGCCCAGCGCATAGATACGCCGGCCGATCGTCGTCGAGGAGGTGACGAAGGCATAGAGCACGATGAGGGCGAACATGACGATGAGCACGTTCGGCAGACCCTTATAGGAGGCGAGGAGATAGGAGAAGAGCACGAAGCCGGCGGCGACAAGGATGTTGCGGCCGATGAAGAACAGGGTCGGCTCTTCAGCTGTGCCGTGCTTCGACTGGTTCTGCCGGTCGCGGACGTTGAAATAGATCACCAAGGCCGTAACGATGATGCCGATCAGCAGCGAGGCGGTATTGAAGCCGTCTGGGGCGAAGCTCGGCAGGAAGCCGGAACTGAGCAGCTGGAATTCCTTGGGGAAGGGGCCGACCGACTGGCCGTGGAGGATATAGAGCGCCAGACCCTTGAAGACGAGCATGCCCGCGAGCGTCACGATGAAGGACGGGATCTTCAGATAGGCGATGAAATAGCCCTGACCCGCGCCGATCGCCCCCGCCAAGGCGAGACAGAGAATCGCGGTGATGAGGAAATGGACGTGGAACTGCACCATCAGCACGGCCGCGACGGCGCCGATGAAGCCCACAACCGATCCCACCGAGAGGTCGATATGGCCGGCGACGATCACCAGCAGCATGCCCAGCGCCATGATGACGATGTAGCTGTTCTGCAGGATGAGGTTGGTGAGGTTGACCGGCTTGAACAGGATGCCGCCGGTCGCGACCTGAAAGAACACCATGATCAGGATCAGCGACAGCAGCATGCCGTATTCGCGGATGTTGCTTTTGATGAAGCGCGACAGGCTGGTCGTCGCATGCATCTCGTCGGTGGCGCTTGCTTGGCTCATCTCAATCTTCCCATGACTTCATGATGGCGCGCATGATCTTCTCCTGCGACGCCTCCTTGGCCGGCATTTCGCCCACCATGCGACCTTCGTTCATCACATAGATACGGTCCGAGATGCCGAGGAGTTCCGGCATTTCCGAGGAAATGACGATGACGCCCTTGCCGGCATCGGCGAGGCTGTTGATGATCGAATAGATTTCGTATTTGGCGCCCACGTCGATGCCGCGGGTCGGCTCGTCGAGGATCAGGATTTCGGGCTCGGTGAAGAGCCATTTGCTCAGCACCACTTTCTGCTGGTTGCCGCCGGAGAGATTGACGGTCTGCTGGAAGACGCTGGAGCAGCGGATGTTGAGATCTTTCCTGAACTTGTTGGCGATGGCGAGTTCCTTGCCATCGTCGATGACGGCGTTCCTGGCAACGCCGTTGAGGTTGGCCAGCGTCACGTTGCGCTTGATGTCGTCGATGAGGACCAGGCCGTAATTCTTGCGGTCCTCTGTCACATAGGCGATGCCGTTATCCATCGCCTTCTGGATGGTGCTGACATCGACCGTCTTGCCGTGAAGCTTCACCTCGCCGCTGATATTCTGCCCGTAGGCCCTGCCGAAGATGCTCATGGCAAGCTCGGTGCGGCCGGCGCCCATCAGGCCGGCGATGCCCACGACTTCGCCCTTTTTCACATGGATGTCGACGCCCTTGATCTTTTCCTTGTCGGCGTGGACGGCGTCGAAGACGCGCCAGTTCTTCACCTCGAAGATCGGCTCGCCGATATTGGGGGTCCGTTTCGGATAGCGGTCTTTGAGCTCACGGCCGACCATCGCGCGGATGATGCGATCCTCGCTGATCGCCTCGTTCTGGCAATCCAGGTGATCGACCGTGGTGCCGTCACGCAGGACCGTGATGCGGTCGGCGACCTTCAGGATTTCGTTGAGCTTGTGGGAAATGAGAATTGAGGTGATGCCCTGGCGGCGGAATTCCATCAGCAGGTTGAGGAGGGCGTCGCTGTCACTTTCATTGAGGCTCGCCGTCGGCTCGTCGAGGATGAGGAGCTTCACTTCCTTCGACAGCGCCTTGGCGATTTCCACCAGCTGCTGCTTGCCGACACCCAGATTGGTGATGAGGGTGTTGGGGCTTTCCTTGAGGCCGACCTTTTCCAGCAGCGCCTTGGTGCGCGCGAAGGATTCGCCCCAATTGATGATGCCGTTCTTGGCGGGTTCGTTGCCGAGGAAGATGTTTTCGGCAATGGAGAGGAGCGGCACCAGCGCCAGCTCCTGATGGATGATGATGATGCCGAGCTTTTCGCTGTCGGCGATGTCGCGGAAGCGGCGCTCCTCGCCCTTGAAGTGGATCTCGCCGGAATAGCTGCCGTGCGGATAGACACCGGACAGCACCTTCATCAAGGTCGATTTGCCGGCCCCGTTCTCGCCGACGATGGCGTGGATCTCGCCTTCCCGCACCGTCAGGTTGACATTGTCGAGCGCGTTCACGCCGGGAAAGGTTTTGACGATCCCCCGCATTTCCAGAATGGGCATCGCGAGCGTGATATCCATGACGCATCCTCAAACTCGCCCCGGATGTCGATCAGATTGCAGGAAAGCGGCAATCCGGGGAACAAAAAAAGCCGGCCAAGATGCTGGTCGGCCTTCGCAATTTTCCGGGACAAAAGCCCGGCTTCTTATCCGAAAGCCAGATTCGCAGATATGGAACGGGCCCCGCGTCTCAGAAACGCGGGGCCCGTCTCGACCGGCGAACCGGTTATTGGGTGATCTGATCCTTGGTGTAATAGCCGCTGCCGACCAGGATTTCTTCCCAGTTCTTGGCATCGACCGCCACGGGCTTCAGCAGATAGGCCGGAACGACCTTGACGCCGTTGTCATAGGTCTTGGTGTCGTTGACTTCCGGTTCCTTGCCGCTGGCCATCGCGTCCACCATGTTCGCGGTCACTTTGGCAAGCTCGCGGGTGTCCTTGAAGATGGTCGAATATTGTTCGCCGGCGATGATCGACTTCACCGACGGAACCTCGGCATCCTGGCCGGAAACGAACGGCATCTTCATGTCGCCGCTGCCATAGCCCACACCCTTGAGCGAGGAGAGGATGCCGATCGAAAGGCCGTCATAGGGCGAGAGCACCGCATCGACGCGCTTGTCGGTGTAGTAGGCGGAGAGCAGGTTGTCCATGCGGGCCTGAGCGACCGCGCCGTCCCAGCGCAGCGTGCCGACCTTGTCCATGCCCATCTGCCCCGACTGCACGACCAGCTTGCCGCTGTCGATATAGGGCTGCAGGACCGACATGGCGCCGTTGTAGAAGAAGAAGGCGTTGTTGTCGTCCGGCGAACCGCCGAACAGTTCGATGTTGAACGGGCCCTTGCCGTCGTTCAGGCCCAGCGCGTCGGTCAGCGTCGTCGCCTGCAGCACGCCCACCTGGAAATTGTCGAAAGTGGCGTAGTAATCGACATTGGCGGATTCACGGATCAGGCGGTCATAGGCGATGACCTTGATGCCCGCATCGTGCGCCTTTTGCAGAATGTCGGAGAGCGTCGTGCCGTCGATCGCGGCGATGACCAGGACTTTGACGCCCTTGGTCACCATGTTCTCGATCTGGGCGAGCTGGTTGGGGATATCGTCATCGGCATATTGCAGATCGGTCGAATAGCCCTTTTCGGTGAACACTTTCACCATGTTGTCGCCGTCGGCGATCCAGCGCGCGGAGGATTTGGTCGGCATCGAGATGCCGATGAGGCCCTTGTCCTCGGCAAAGCTTTGCGTCGTCAGCGCAAAGAGGCCGAGCGCTGCTGCTGCCAGCATCGTCTTGAATGATTTCACTTGCTTCCTCCCAAAAAGGTTATCGATCGGTTTGCGTTGTGCGGCCGCGATCTCGGCCGGTTTCTCCGAAGAGACAGAGAAACGGTGAAAAGGTTCCGGGAGGTTTGGTGGCAGATGGGGCGGGCATCCGCATCGGGATTGCCGCCGATCATTCCCGCTCCTCCCAGAGCGATGTGCCGACGGTTTATTCCGCCGGTTATTATGCCTTGGCTTTTATCATACAAAATATCACGCTTCAATTGTCGTTTGTATGATAAATAGGGGCAACGGAACCGGTGACGAAAGCCTGAGGGGTTTTACCTCAGCGCTTGAGTTGCGCGTCCTGAAGAGGCAAAAAGCCCGATAAAATTTGGGGAGAAACGACCTGATGAAGGCGAAGAAGAGCGGGCACGGCCCAACTGCAGGTCGGCCTGAGAAAATGGTCGCGCCGCAACTGGGCGGCAAGGGCCGGTCGGTAGCCAAACCGACACGCGCCGTCCGCGGCAGTCTGCATCATTCGGTGGCGCAGGATATCGGCGCGCGGATCCTGAGCGGCGAATTCGCGCCGGGCACCTTGCTGCCCAATGAAGCGGAATGGTGCGCCACCTTCGGCGTCAGCCGCACCGCCGTGCGTGAGGCGATCAAGATGCTGATGGCCAAGGGCCTGATCCTGTCGCGCCCCAAGATCGGTTCGCGCGTGCAACCGCGCGCCGCCTGGAACCTGCTCGACCGCGATGTGCTGGCCTGGTATTGCGCGGCGGCCAACCCGACCCATTTCCTGGCGCACATGCAGCAGGTCCGCGAGATCCTGGAGCCCGAAACGGCGGCCCTGGCGGCAGCCAATCGGACGGATGCGCAGATGGAAGAGATCGAAGCGGCCTATGTCGCCATGAGTCAGGCGAAGACCCTCGCCGCCTGGAATGCGGCGGATGTGGAGTTCCATCAGGCGGTGCTGCTGGCCGCCGGCAATGAATTGCTGGTGCCGCTGGGGCTGGTGATCGAATCGGCGCTGGGCAACATGTTCAACTATACGGCCAGCCAGCGCGGCGATATCGGCCGCACCTTGCCCGGCCATGAGCGTATCCTGTCGGCGATCCGCGGGAAGAAGCCGAATGCGGCGCGGCTGGCGGCGCGGGACCTGCTGCGCGATACCGCCATCGTGGTGACGCAGGTGATCAGTGCAGATACGCGCCGGGCAGAAACGCGCCGGGCGGATACGCGACGGGTGGAAAAACCGCGCCGGCGCGCGCGGGGCTAGAACGCGATAGCGCACGGCATCAACAATCAGACCAAATCATTCAACACGAGACAACAGGTGTATTCATGGATCTTTCCAACCTTGCCCGCTACCCGTCCCTGAAGGACAAGGTGGTCTTTATCACCGGCGGCGGCACCGGCATCGGTGCCGCCATCGTCGAATCCTTCGTCGATCAGGGAAGCCGCGTCGCCTTCGTCGATATCGATGTCGCCGGCAGCAGCAAGCTGGTCGATGCGCTGCAGGCGCAATATGGCCGCAAGCCCTTGTTCATTCCCTGCGACCTCAAGGATATCGGTGCCCTGCGCGAAGCGGTGGGGCAGGTGACGCGCGAGCTTGGCGATGTCGACGTGCTGGTCAACAATGCCGCCAACGATACGCGCCACAAATGGCAGGACGTGACGCCGGAATATTGGGACGAGCGGCAGGCCATCAACATCCGGCCGATGTTCTTTGCCATCCAGGCCGTGGCGCCGCGCATGGTGGAGCGCCGCGCGGGCTCGATCATCAATCTGGGCTCGGTCAGCTGGAAGAACGCCAATGGCGGCATGCCTGCCTATACGACGGCGAAGTCGGCGGTCAACGGCCTGACGCGCGGTATGGCGCGCGACCTCGGCCAGCACCATATCCGCGTCAACACCGTCGTTCCCGGCTGGGTGATGACCGAGCGGCAGCTGAACCTGTGGGTCGATGCCAAGGGCGAGCGGGAGATGGACGAACGGCAATGCCTGGCCGGCCGCGTCAAGCCGATCGATATCGCCCGCATGGTGCTCTATCTCGGCTCGGACGATGCGAAGATGTGCAGTGCCCAGGAATTCGTGGTCGATGCCGGCTGGGCTTGAAGCGCGTGCGATCGATCAAGCCGGATAGCTGATCGACAGGATTTCCAACGTCTCCGGACCCGCTGGCGTGCGCAGGGTGACAAGGTCGCCGATGGCGGCCTTCATCAGCGCGCGCGCCACGGGCGAGACCCAACTGATATGGTTCTTTTCGGCATCGATCTCGTCGATGCCGACGATGGTCACCGTGACCTCGCTGTCATCCTCACGCGCATAGGTGACGGTGGCGCCGAAATAGACGCGGTCGCGCCGCGTCTGCTTGGCCGGGTCGACCGCCTCGGCCGCCGCCATGCGCTTGTCGAGGAAGCGCAGCCGCCGGTCGATCTCGCGCAGGCGGCGCTTGCCGTAGATATAGTCGCCATTCTCGGACCGGTCGCCATTGCCGGCCGCCCATTCCACGACGCGCACGATCTCGGGCCGTTCGACACGCCACAGATGGCGCCGCTCATCCTGCAGGCGCTGCAGGCCGGCCGGGGTGATGTAGTTCTTGGATCCTGCCGGGATCGGCTGGGTGTCCTCGTCCGCATCGCCGTCGTTCTGAAAGCTGAGATCGTCAGCCGCCGCCATTTACCTCTCCCTCGATCGATCCGGACGCCTGCCGGACCCTGTTGGGTCGGGGCCATTTCGCGGCGGATCGGCGCGGCTCGTCTAGCCCAAATGGACGGCGCACCCAAGGGGCGATCGGCAACTATTTTATTCCGCGCAGCCGCGGAAGCCGCCCCACGGCGGTGGAAGGACTACAGTCTTATTTCCTGACAGGGATTCAGACGCTTCATCTGGGATCGATACAAGGAAATGTGCGATCAGATACATTATCGTATGATGTGACATGGTCTGAAACATCCGATTTTTCCCTACCAAACGCAACTTTAGGTCGATCGGGAAAGTCACCCTAAAAGAATAGTAAAAAACACACACTATTTTATCAAAAGTGCGTCTATGCGCCCCGAGACTCCTATTCCGGCCATAGGCAAAATGCCGACGATTTATTTTCTGTACTCCGCCCGGAACAGGTCTAACCGCAACACGCGAAGATTATCTTGGGCGGCACTCACACGGCCTCGCGGCCGATCGGGTCATCTTGGGGAGCGACGTCATGGCCACCGACACCACCAACATCTCCGGCAATATCTCTGGCAGCAACACCGTCCATGAGGGCGATGTCGAGCAAGGGCACCCGACGCAATCGAACGGCGCGCCGGTCCAGGTGCAGGTGCCCCAGGGGCAGAATATCGTGCGCATCCAGGTGACGCCCGGCGAAACGGTCGAGTTGCCCTTCCCGACGGATGGGCTGGTGGCGCGCCTCGGCGACAATGGCAACCTCGCCGTGAAGGTTGGCGACGTCACCGTCATCCTCCTCGGCTATGCCGAAGCGGTCGGCCAGGGCGAGATCAGCATCGTCGGCAATGACGGCAAGCCGGTCGACGTCGCGGCCGTGCTCGCTGCGACCGATCCCAACATCGACATCCAGACCGCGGCGGGCCCCGGCGCCGGCGACCAGGGTGCCGGTCCCGACAACAATGGCGGCCTCTTCTCGCCTTTCGACCCGCTGGCCGGCATCGGCGGCCTCAATGCGGTGGGCGGCCTCGACCCCACCGCCCTCAACTACAATCTCATCCGCAACGAATATCGCGAGATCATCGAGAACGACGAGGTTGATACGGCCCCGCAGATCATCAGCATCAAGGCCGGCAACCCGCTCAACGAAGACGATCTGGGCGGCGGCGAAGGCAATGACTCGCTGCAGAGCTTCAAGGCGCTCGAGGATCATCCGGGGCACGTGCTCTATGATCTTGCCGACCATCTGGGCGGCCAGACCGGCGTCTATTGGTCCAATCCGCTCGAAAATGGCAACGATCCCTTTGACACGGGCGACCATGAAGACGGCTCGCAGAACGTGCCGAACCTTCCCGACAACAATGGCGGGATCGATCAGGACCGCGAACCGCTGACCACAACCGCCGTCGTCAGCGTCGATTTCTTCGGCGACGTTCCGGGTCATCTTTCCTTCGCCAACGGCGGGACGACGCCGATTGTCGATCAGCTTACCGCGCTCAATCTCACGTCGCATGGCTTCGCGCTGCAGTATGTCGTGCTGCCTGGCGCGCCCGACAGCGATCCGGATCCCTTGGTCGACAACAGCTATGGCGAAACGCTGGTCGCCTATATCGTGCGGGGCGAGGGCGACTACACCTATGCCCAGGTGGTCTTCACCATCGGCATCCGTGAGTTCGACGGCTCGGTCAATCCGGTCGATTTCGACGTCGATTTCACGATCTATGGCGTCATCGACAACGTTCCCGGCATCGCCGACGCCAATGGCGACATCAGCGATATCTTCGACATCAACGTGCCCTTCTTCGCCGTGGATTCGGACGGCTCGGTGACGGCGGCGCCGGACGGCGCGCTGGTCTTCCAGGACATCGACGATGTGCCCGCTCTCGGCTCGCTCAGCTACGAATGGACCTATCTCGGCGGTGAAGGTGAAGACGGGTCCTGGGCCTATATCCCGGTCAAGATGCACCCGACCGACACCGGCATCGTCCACGACGAAACCAACGGTGTGCAGGACGGTGTCGGCAACCAGGCGGGCGATCCGGATTCGTCGAGCGAAACGACGGCCGAAGACGATGTGCCGCTGAGCTACGATTACCCGTGGGGCAGCTATCCCAATTCCGGTGTCGAATCCGCCATGGATGCGGCCCACTGGTCGGGCCTGCAGCCGATCGGCGCCGCGCAGACCTATCTCAATGTGAGCTTCGGCGCCGACGGCAGGGCCGGCCAGTGGCAGCAAACCGAAGGCGGCTGGCAATTTGTCGGCAACAAGGAAGCCGGCGAGACCGTCTTCACCGGTGACGGTGCCGCCAATGCGACCGCGTACCAGCTCTATATCGGTTCGTCCGCTGCGCCGCTGACCGCGGGCGCCACCAATTGGACCGTGATGATCGACGGCGTCGAAGTGACCGTGCGCGCGATCCAGATCGACGCGAACACCGTCATCGGCGTTGCCGACAAGAACGATGTCGATGGCAATGGCGTGCCCGACATCGTGGGCGAAGGTTCGGAAGGCCTGGTCAGCGATGCGGTGCCGGACAGCACGGTTCCTGTCTTCGTGCTGCATCTCGATCCGCAATCGGGCGAGCTGACGATGGTTCAGCTGCATCAGATCAATCAGGGCGACCCGACCAATGCCGACGACATGACCCCGCCGCTGGTCATCTTCGGTGAGGGCGGCGCCTCGGGCGTCGTTCTCGAAGACAATTTCGATACGCTCGACGCGTGGCAGACCATCAGCGGCGGCAATGCGCATATCGTCGGCGATATCGGGACCACGGCCGGTCAGCCGGACCCGGACAATCAGGCGCTTCTCCTCGGCGCCGGCGAGGGTGGCGAAAACGGCGCCTCGGCCGACAGCATCGAGAGCTTCTTCGGCCTTGCCGCCGGCAAGATTGCCGCGGCGGCCAATGATGGCGACGCGACAAATGGCGCCGAAGTGCCGACCGACGGTACCGCCATCCGCCAGGTGGTGAATGTGACGGCGGGCGACACGCTGACCGTGGCATTCAATTTTCTGGAGAATGAATCAGACTCGGGTGAAGGCGGCGCTTCGAATCCGGATTGGCAGGATTTCGCCTTCATCGTCATCGGCGACCAGGTCTTCAAGCTGAGCGATGTCGCTTCGGCCGACAACGGCTCGAGCGCCGCCAACGGCTCCATTTCCTGGAGCGAGGAATCCGGCTACCTGACCTTCACCTTTACCTTCACGACAGATGGCCCGGTCCAGATCGGCTTCGCGGTCATGAACGAGGGTCACCAGTCGGTCGATCCGGGTCTGCTGATCGATCATCTGACCATCGTCCACCAGGACACCAGCGCGCAGCCGATCAACTTCCGCGCGACCGATTATGACGGCGACCATGTCGATGCGCCGCTCACCGTCCGCGTTCAGGATGACGGCCCGACCGTCACCTTCGCCGATATGCGGGCTGATACCTTCCTCCTCGACGAAACCCGCCGCCAGGGCGGCGACGGCATCGCCTCGGTCACCCACGATTTCGCCGACAATTTCAATTCGGGCAGCGGTTTCGATTTCGGCACTGACGGTCCGGGCAGCGTCGCCTATGCCCTGTCGCTCAACGGCAGCAATGTCG
Source organism: Dongia sp. (assembly GCF_041910485.1). Classification (GTDB taxonomy): domain Bacteria; phylum Pseudomonadota; class Alphaproteobacteria; order Dongiales; family Dongiaceae; genus Dongia. The sequence goes on along the minus strand of NZ_JAYRQR010000042.1, from coordinate 132,391 downwards.
GGTCCGGTCTCTTCGCGGTCGATGCGAGCCTGCCGGACGGCAAGGGCGCCGAGATCATCCTAAACAAGGTCGGCGGCGATATCGTCGGCCAGATCGGCAGTGTCGAGTATTTCCGCATCAGCGTGGATGCCGACGGCAAGGTCACTTTCTCGCAGACGACCAATGTCTGGCATGGCACCAACCCGGACAATGACGACAGCCAGACTCTGAATCTGTCCTCGGCGGATATGATCAAGCTGGTCCAGACACTGACCGATGCCGATGGCGACAGCGCCAGCGGTGCGATCAACCTTGGCCAGGGCATCTTCTCGATCGAGGATGACGGGCCCAAGGTCATCAGTGTTTCGGAATTCCATTCGGATGTCCCGGTCGACCAATTCCTGCTCGACGAAGACAATGCCTCCCACGGCATCCAGGGCGGCCCCGGCGACGATGATGGCTGGGGTGCCGTCATGTACAAGGTCAACGCCGATTTCGGCGCCGACGGCAATGGCGGCTTCAAATTCACCGGCAACAATACGGTGACGATGGCCGACGGCACGCCGGTGGCGTTGAAGATAGCCTCCGGCGCCGACGTGCATATCGTCGTGCTGGGTGCGGACGTTCATGGTTACCCGGCCGGCACGATCGTCGGCTATTACGGCGCCAGCGCCGGCGACTGGACCAAGTGGGCCTTCACCGCGACGCTCGACGACCAGGGCGGCGGCGGTCAATTCAACTTGCTGCAGCCGCTTTACCACCCGCTGGTCAACGACCCGACCACCGAGCAGGTCGAGCTGTCCTATGAGGACAATCTCATCCTCAACTTCCAGGTCCGCGTCACCGACGGCGACGGCGACTATGTCGACACCAACTTGGTCTTCAATGTCGACGATGACAGCCCCGACGGCAGCCTGGCGCACATCACGCTCGCTGGCGACAACAAGCTGATCCATGACGAGACGCCCGGCATCGACGCCGGCTCGGACGATGTCGGCAGCGCCCCGGCCATCTTCGACCAGCTGAAGCTGGTCGATCCGGCGCTTGGCGCGCCGATCGGGCAAGCGCAAACCCAGATCAATCTCGACCTCAGTGGCGGCAGCCAGTACACCCCGAACGCCGCCTACGGCGCTGACGGTCCCGGCTATGCCCAGGTGTCGCTTGGCGATTCCAACGGTGCCAATTTCAATGGCGACGCCACGAATCTGTTCGATACGCAGACCGATGCCCAGATCTTCCTCTTTACCGAGGTCTTCGGTGTCAACGGCACGACCTATGAAATCGTGGTCGGCAAGCTCGGCAAGCTTGAGAACGGCGTCTGGGTCGCTGATGTCAATGGGACCATTGCCTTCGGTCTCAATCTCGACGGCAACGACCTGTCGCTGGTGCAATACCGGGCGCTCGACCACGGCAGCGACCAGCCCAATTCCTATCCGGATGAGGCGCTCAATCTGCTCGGCGCCAACGGCCAGGCCCTCGTCTATTTCGGCACGATGATCGTGGATGCCGACGGGGACAAGGTCTTCACCTATCAAGCGATCGACGGCCAGAACGGCAACCCGGCCATCGTCTTCGAGGATGACGGACCGGCGGTCAGCGCCGGCACGGGCCACATCTCCCTGGCGGTGGATGAAACCGTTACCGGTGAGGGCGGCTACGACGACGACGCCTTTGGCGAGAACGGCACATCGCAGGACGGCTCGGCCAATGAAGGCGACGAGCAAGCGGCGCTGCCGGCCTTCCTCAACGGTATCGGCGTGACGATCGGGGAGGCCAAGCAATCGGCCGCCTCGCTCTTCTCGATCAATTGGGGTGCCGACGGCCAGGGCTCGAAGAGCTTCAGCCTCAACGTCAATCCGGCCAACAGTGATTCCGGCTTCATCGACACGGCGACGGGGCACCATGTCCTGCTGTCGAAGGAAATCGTCAACGACAACGGCACGCCGCGCGAAGTGATCGTCGGCCGCGCCGATGACGGCGACCCGATGACGGTCGACCCGATTGTGCTGACTTTCTATATCGATCCGGCAACCGGTGAATTGAGCATGGCGCAGTATCGCGCCGTCAATCACGGCTCCGACCTGCCGGACGCTTCCTATCCGGACGAGGTTGCGAACCTTGCCGGGAACGTGCTCTCGGTCAAGTTGACCGCTGTCGATGGCGACGGCGATTCCAGTAGCTACAGCGTCGATCTCGGCTACAACGCCGAGACCGGCAAGAGCATCGTCAGCATCGACGATGACGGTCCGCGCAACTACGCCGTTTATGGTTCAGCGGCAGTCACGCTCGATGAAACCGTTCGCGCCAACAGCGTCGATGACCCGAACGCCCAGAGCGACCAGCCCGCGACCGCCGGCTGGCTAGGCAAGGCGACGGTGGCCACGTCCAGCCTGTTCACCCCGGCACAGTACGGCACCGACGGCAAGGGTGCGGACCCCGTCTACAAGCTGGTCCTGCGCGGTGCGGGCGACACGGAAACGGCCCTGGGCACGACCAATGTCGCCACGAATCTGTCCGTGACGGACACGGCCAACGTTTTTGCAAATGATCATATCGTCCTGGTGTCCATCTCGGACTATCAGGTCAACGGCTATGTCGGAACCTACGATCCGCAGCATGCGGGCGATGCCGTTCTTGCTTTCATCGCCTACATCGATCCGGCAACCGGCGTCGTCACGGTCGAACAGCGCCTGCCGATTGCGCATGACGTCGACGGCAGTTCGGCTGCGGCTCATGACGATCTGGCCTCGCTGATCGTTTCGGGTGCGGCTGGTGGCGGCATCTACGTCACCCAGACGGTGACCGATGGCGATGGCGATCAATCGACCGCGCGCTCCTATGTTTCGATCGGGATCGGCTTTGAAGATGACGGGCCGAAGGTTGTCAGTGTCTCCGATACCCTGCCCATCGATGAGGATGCGCTGAGCAAGGGCAATGCCGGTGGTCCGGACGACGATGCCGGCACGGCCAGCGCGAATTTCGCGGTCAATGTCGATTTCGGTTCCGATGGCAAGGCTGCCGCGGCCTTTGTTCTTTCGGATATCGTCACCGGGACCGTGAACGGCCAGCTGGTGGCGCTTACATCCGGCGCGCAACCGCTGCATTTCGGCGTTCTTGCCCAGGCGGAGAATAACTATCCCGCCGGAACGCTGGTCGCCTATACCGGTGCGACACTCGCCGACCATGCCTCTTGGGTCTTCACGGCCACGATCGACGCGCAGACGGGCAATGGCAGCTTCAACCTGCTGAAGCCGCTCGACCATCCGATTGCCGGCACCGAGGACAATATCGTCCTGTCGATTGGCGTGCGTGCGACCGACGGCGATGGCGACTATGTCGACGCCACTGTGAAAATCAGCGTCGACGACGATACACCGGTTGCCACCGGCGAGGGTGTACTGGCGACTCTGGACGACAACGCTGCCGGAATCGTCATCGGCACCGTCGAAGGGCTGCTGGCGAACGATCAATTCGGCGCCGACGGCCGAGCCGCCGTCAATCCGCTGACCATCGGCACGGGCAGCCTGGGCGGCACCGTGGCGATCATCAATGGCGAGCTGGTCTATACGTCGCACCACAATGTGACACCGGGCAGCGACGAAACGGAAACCTTCACCTACACCATCACGGATGCCGATGGTGACAAAACAACGGCGACCTTCTCGGTCAAGCTGACCGATACCAAGGCGACCTTCACCGCCGATCCGACGGATTCGGCCGTCGATGAGGAAGGGCTCAGCGGCAATGCCGGCGACACCTATCTCACCGGCGATCTGCCAGGTGAAGCGACCAGCGTCACCAATCAGCCGCTCCACATCAATTACGGCACTGATGTTCCGGGTACGGTCGCTTTCGATCTGACGCAGCCGGGCCTTGCTGGTCTTCAGACGACAGCCGGCGCTCCGGTGAATTTCGTTATTCTGGCGAACGGCACATTGGTCGGCTACACAGGCGGCGTCGCCCCAGTTGCGACCAACGATCCCAACGTCGTGTTCTATGCTTCGTTGAATGCGGCCGGTTCGGGCAGCTACGACTTCACTTTGAAGCAGCCCTTGCATCACGCTGGCGCCGACGCCGAGGACAATGTCGATTTGACCTTCTCCATCACGGCGCTGGATTCCGAAGGCGAAGGCAGCAGTGCGACCTTCACGGTTTCGGTCAATGACGACGCGCCGATCGCGCGTGACGATTCCGACAGCGTTGCCAATCTCCAATCGACCGACGGCAATGTCATTACCGGCTTGGGCACGAATGGCGGCTTGGGTGGTGTCGGTGCCGACGGCAAGGGCGCCGACGGCGCTTCTGTAAGCGGCGTCCGCCAGGCGCCGGCCGACGGCAACAGCTTCGACAATGATGGCAGCAACGGCTTCACCGTGACCGGCAAGTACGGCACGCTGACGATGAATGCCACCGGCGACTATACCTACACCCGGTTCGGCACCGGTCCGCTCGATGCAGTCGATCATTTCGAATACACGTTGAAGGATGGCGACGGCGACACCAGCACGGCCAAGCTCGACATCACCATCAGCGACAAGGACAGCTCGCTCGATGTTCCGACGACCGGCGAAGCCGGCACCAAGGTATTTGAATCCGGCCTGCCGGCAGGTTCCGGCGAGACGGCGGACGGCATTCCGGATAACGACAATTCGGAGAAGACGAGCGGCACGATCAATTTCGCGACGCCCGATGGCTTCGGCTCATTGACGATCAAGGGTGCCAATGCCGTGGTCGGCGCCAATATTGTCGGCTCCTACGGCACGTTGCATATCGACAGCATCAATACAGCAACGGGCGTTCTGACTTATACCTATACCCTCACGACCAACACTGCCGGGGATGTCACGCATGACGATTTCCCGGTCGTGGTGACGGACATCGACGGCGATCCGAAATCGCTGACGCTGGTGGTCGACATCGTCGACGACGTGCCGACGGCGCGTGACGATGCCGACAGCGTTGCTGAAGGCCTGGGCAACCAGGCCACCGGCAATGTCATCACCGGCCTCGACACCACGAATCCGTCTGCCGGCGCCGATACCAAGGGTGCCGACAATGCCGCGGTCAGCGGTGTCACGGGTCCCAATGGCAGCGACAATGATGCCGCTGGCGGCGGGTTTACGGTCACCGGCCTCTACGGCACGCTCACCCTGCAGACCAATGGCAGCTATGTCTACACGCTCACGGCAGCTTCGGTGCCGGCGGGCGCCACGGAAACCTTCACCTATACGCTGACCGATGGTGACGGTGATTCCGATCCGGCGACGCTCACCATCAATATCGACCAAGACACCCGGATTCCGACCGTCACGAACAGCGAGGTCCTGGTGGATGAGGAGGGCCTGCCTGACGGTACTTTGGCGCCGACCAATGCGGAAAGGGGTTCCAGCAGCTTCTTCGTCGATACGCATGGCGAAGGCCTGTCGGCCCTGACCATCGGCGGTGTCACCGTCAATCTCAATGCTCCCTACCCCCAAACGCTCGTTGATGACAGCCAGGGCAAGTTGATCGTCATGGCCGTTATTCCGAGCGGCGGCGGCTTTGTCGTCCACTACGATTATGTTCTGGCGGACAATGTCCTGACCCACAGCGTGCAGGGCAACACCGACACGGTGAACGGCCCGACCTTCGCCGTCGTCGCAACCGACGCTACCGGCGACAGCAACGTGACCGGCAATGTTCAGGTCATCATCAGCGACGATGCGCCCCTCGGCAAAAATGATGTCGACGGCACGCTGAACCAGCTCTCCACCGACGGCAACGTGATCACCGGCGCGGGCACCTTTACCGGTGCGGCCGGTGCCGATACGCCGGGCGCCGACGGCGCTTCCATCGCGGGCATCGCGGCGATTGGCAATCCCAATGCCGGGACGCCGGTTGACGCCAGCCCCGTTCACGGCGCTGGCTTCAGCGTCCAGGGTGTCTATGGCACCTTGGTCATCTATGCCGACGGCTATTATGTCTATACGCGCACCAATGGGGACCCGGTCCATGACGGCGTGGATTCGTTCATCTACACGCTGAAGGATGGCGACGGCGATGTTGCGACGCCCGGGCTGGTCATCCATATCGACGATGCCGGTATCACCGTCTCGGTGCCACCGGCAGGTGCCGCCGGTGCGCTGGTCGACGAGAAGGGCCTGCCCGATGGGTCGGGCGAAATTGTCAACCCGCTGCCGGACACCGACCAGTCAGAAGTGACCAGCGGTCAGATCACGATCAATGCGCCGGACGGCTTGGCGTCGGTCAAGATTGGCAACACGGTTCTGACCTTGGCGCAGCTGCAAACCACGGGCACCTTCCCGATCACGGTGACCGATGCGGCCGCCCATGTCGGCACCCTGGTGCTGACCGGCTTTGCCGGCAACCAGATCAGCTATACCTATACGCTCAATGACAATACGTCGGGCGACAACACGCACGACGATTTCGCCATCCAGGTCAAAGACAGCGACGGCGACACCGGCAGCACGACACTGGTCGTCAAGATCATCGACGATGTGCCGGATGCGAAGAACGATGCCGATACCGTCACCGAAGGTGCCGGCAATCAGGCGACCGGCAATGTCATCACCGGCGCAGACACCACGAATCCGGCCGCCGGCAAGGACGTGCAGGGTGCCGACGGTGCCCAGGTCACGCATCTGGTGGGCTATAACGGCAGCCAGGACGGCGACGCCACCGGCGACTTCGTGGTCAACGGCCAGTACGGCACGTTGGTCATGAAGGCCGACGGCAGCTACGTCTACACCGTCACTGCGGCTTCGGTGCCCGAGGGCGCCCAGGAAGACTTCCTCTACACCCTGACCGATGGCGATACTGACGCCGACACCGCGCATCTGATCATCTCGATCGATCAGGATAAGCGCGTTCCCTCGGTCGGCAATTCGCAGGTCCTGGTCGACGAAGAAGGTTTGCCCGCCCGCGGCGGCGAACCGGCCGGCAGCAACGCGGCCGGCAATTCGGAAATCGCCAGCAACAGCTTCTTCATCAACACCAGCGGCGAGACGATGACCGCGTTGTTGATTGCCGGTATCCCCGTCAATCTCGGCGCCGGTTTCCCGCAGACACTGGTCGATAATGGCCTCGGCAAGCTGGTGATCGACGGCGTCACTTCCGGCGCCGGCGGCTATACCGTCGACTACACCTACACGCTGAAGGATAACGTCAATCACTTGCCGACCGTGCAGGGCAAGAACGACCAGATCGACGGGCCGATCTTCTCTGTCGCGGCGACCGATGCCACCGGCGATACCGGCTATGGCCAGCTCAAGGTGATCATCAGCGATGATGGTCCGACTGCGACGGTGACGGTGAACAACGAATCCGTTGTTCAGATGGTCACCAGGGATGCCTTTACCGAAGGTTCGGCGTCGGATTCTTCGACCAGCGTCATTCTGCTCGGCAATCTGTTCAGCACCAGCGCGGCGGAAGGTGCCGACGATGCCGGCCAACCGGCCAGCTTCGGCTACAAGCTCGACATCATCGGCGTTCCCGTGGCCGGTCTGGTGAATTCCGGTCTCACCAGCAACGGCGCCACGATCTATCTCTATGACGTCGGCGGCGTGATTGTCGGTTCTACCTCAACTTCGGCGCCGGTCACGGCCGACGCGCCCAGCGTTGTTTTCAGCATCAGCCTCAGTGCACCGACCGGCAACAATGTCACGGCGACCCTGACCCAGTATCAAGAAGTCGATCACGACGCGCCCGGGAGCAACAGCAACTACGACAGCCAGATCGAATGGCTGCCGAACGGCCTCGTTGCGCTGACCGGTACGCTCACCATCGTTGATGGCGACGGCGATATCGCCTCCGACAGCAAGACCATCGACCTTGGCGGCAATGTTGGCTTCAAGGATGATGGTCCCTCGCTCTCCGCGATCGGCAACGAGCCGACGCTGATGGTCGATGAAAGCGATCTCGGCACCGACGACAAGCAGAGCTTCGCTGGCGTGTTCGTGCCGGATTACGGCGCGGACGGTGCCGGCAGCGTCGGTAATTATGTGCTCGGCATCAAAGAGCCGGGCGCGGTGTCCGGCCTCGTCGACACGGCGACCGGCAATTCGGTCTTCCTGTTCCTGATCGGCGGCCAAGTGGTCGGCAAGGCCGGCGCCGATGCGGCGGCCGCGCTCGCCAGCGGCCCGGTTGTGTTCACCGTCTCGGTCGACAGCGCCGGCAATGTGACCCTGGATCAACAGCGCGCCGTGGTGCATCCCACCGCAGATGCGAATGAATCGACGCAGCTTTCGGCTGACGATCTCATCACGCTGACAGCCACGGTCACCGACGGCGATCTCGACACCAGCACGGCGACGGCCAATATCGGCCGGAACCTGGTGTTCAAGGATGACGGCCCCATTGCCAGCAACGATCCGACCCTCGACATCACGACTCTCGGCGTGGCGATTTCAGGCATCAATCTGCTCGCCAACGACAATGCCGGTGCGGATGGTGGAAAGACGGTGATCGGAATTCGTCTTGGCGACGAATCCGGCGGCTACACGGCGGTCGGTGCCGGTGGCACGGACATCCAGATCGATGCCAATGGCAATGTGGGCACGCCGGCGATCGGCACGCTGCATGTGAACCAGGACGGCTCGTGGACGTTCAGCCAGACGGTTGGCTCGCAGCTGCCGAACCTGACCTTCTCCTACCAGGTTAAGGATGCGGACGGCGACATCGACACGGCGAGCTTCCAGGTCAATCTGGACAGCGTGCCGACGATCATCGTGACGAACAGCACGCCGGCGCTTGGCACGGGCGAGGCGCTGGTTGACGAAGACTGGATCACGAACGGCAACCAGGACGTTCCGGTGTCGTCGGGTGACGAGGGCTTCGGCGCGGCGGGCGGCACGAACGTGGCGAGCGGCACCTATGTGGTGTCGAACGGCGATCCGGCGGTGACGGTTGCCTATAGCGGCATCAGCAGCGGCGTGACGCAGACGGGTGCCCAGGCGCTCTCGGGCGCCAACATCCTGTGGTTCGTGGATGGCAGCAATGCCAACCTGCTGCACGGCAAGACGACGGCCGGCGGTGCGGACTACTTCACGCTGCAGCTCAACAACGGGACGTGGACGTTCACGCTGTTGCAGCCGGTGAAGCAGCTCGACGGCAACGGCGAGAACAACGTGATCCTCAACGGCGTGACGCTGCTGGCGACGGATGCGGACGGCGACACGTCGACGGCGGTGATCAAGCTTGCCATCGACGACGACATGCCGGTGGCGGCCGCTGACAGTGGAACCGTCAACGAGGGTGCGCTGCTGACCGTGGATGCGGCCAATGGCGTGCTGAAGAACGATCATGCCGGCGCAGACGGATATGATGCCACGGGCAGCGTGATCGGCGTTCGCGCCGCAGGCGTTGACACGACCTCGCCGGTCTCGAGCGGTGTCGGCGGTGCGATCGCGGGCACGTACGGCACACTGACGCTGCTGGCGGACGGGTCCTATAGCTACAAATCGAACCCGAACGCGATCAGCGGCAACCAGACCGACGTCTTCGTCTATTCGATCAAGGACAAGGACGGCGATATCGCGACGACGACGCTCACCGTCAACCTCAATAACGGCACCGTTCTGGCGCCCGATGACAATGATGCGTTGGTCTATGAGAGCGCGCTCGACCAGGTGAAGAACGGCAACGATCTCGTGGCCGGCACCGTCACCGGTTCGCTGGGCGAATCGAGCCCGCTGGAGACGGATGACAGCAACCAGCTCAATGGTTCGGGTGGTTTCGGCGCCTTGACTTACAGCCTGGTCGGCCCCGCCACGGGCACCTACGGCACGATCCAGATCAACAGCGACGGAACCTACACGTATACGCTGACCAAGAACTATGACAGCCAGCCGGATGCCGATGACGGCTATAATGTCGAGGAGAACAAGGACCACTTCACCTATCAGGTGACCGACGCCAACGGCAACACGGCCACCGGTACGATCACTGTCGACATCGTCGACGACGTGCCGATCCTGACTTGGCGCGGTTCCACCGAGGGCGCGATGCATGGGGGCGCCGTTGCGCCCAGCGGCTATCTCGCCATCGATGAGGATTGGCTCACCAACGGCAACCAGGATGCGGGCAGCAGCCCGGGCGACGCCCAGGGCGACAAGTGGGCGCTCAACACCTATCAGGTGACGGGTGCGGACGGCTTTGCCAATGCGGTCATCTCCGGCATCAGTGTCGACGGTGCCGTGGGCGATGCGCTACGCCGCTCCAGCGACGGGGCGAAGATCATCTTCGTCACGTCGGCCGACGGCAAGACGGTCACCGGCTATGCCGATGTCGACAATAGCGGCAGCATCGAGACCGGCGAAAAGACGACCGCCAACAAGGTGCTCGAGGCGACGGTTCTGCCGTCCGGCCTCCTGGTCGATGTCAGGCTCGACGTCTATCAGGCGCTGCAGAACGACAGCACGCCCGCCAACGTCAACAGCGGCGACGGCAGTGTCGAGAGCAACATCAACCTGCACGTGACACTGCAGGTGACGGATGGCGACGGCGACAAGAACAGCATCGTCTCGCACTTCCAGATCAACGACGACATGCCGATTGCGGTCGCGGATTCGAACTCCGTCAACGAGGGCGCGCTCCTCACCGTCAACGCGGCCAATGGCGTGCTGAAGAACGACACTTCCGGCGCCGACGGGTATGACGCCGCGGGCGGCGTGATCGGTGTTCGAGCGGCAAGCGGCGACACGACATCACCGGTCTCGAGCGGTGTCGGCGGTGCGATCGCGGGCACGTACGGCACGCTGACGCTGCTGGCGGACGGGTCCTATAGCTACAAGTCGAACCCGAACGCGATCAGCGGAAACCAGACCGACGTCTTCGTCTATTCGATCAAGGACAAGGACGGCGATATCGCGACCACCACGCTCACCATCAACCTGGTGAACGGAACGGTCGCGGCGGCGCCGAGCTCGGTCACGGTCTATGAAAAGGCGCTCGACACGGCGCAGGACGGCAACGATCTGGCGCCGGGCACGGTCACGGGCTCGCTCGGCACGTCGAGCAATCTCGAAACGGCCGGCAATACGCTTTCCGGCAGCGGCGGCTTCGGTGCGCTGACCTACAGCCTCGTTGGCTCGGCCGACGGCAATTTCGGCAAGATCCAGATCAACAGCAATGGCAGCTACACCTACACGCTGACCAAGCCCTATGACACCAACCCCGACAACAATAACGGTGTCACCACCGAAACCGGCAAGGACACGTTCACCTACAAGGTGACTGATGCCAACGGCAACACGACGACAAGCACCATCACAGTCGACATCGTCGACGATGTGCCGAGTGCGACGGACGAGGCCTCGCAGAACGTGGCCGAAGGTGCCACGAAGACGGGCAACTTCGACTTCGTGGCCGGCGCCGACGGTGCCACGGTCACCCATGTCGGTGGTACGGCCCTGGTGTTCGGCCCGGATGGCTGGTCGCAATCGCTGGTCATCGGCGACGGCACGATCAAGGTGAAGGCGGACGGTTCCTACAGCTTCACCGCCGCCACCTCGGTGATCGGCACGGGTGCGGCGTCCAGCACCTTCACGGTGACGGACGGCGACGGCGATCAGGTGACCAAGGCGGTCTCCTTCGTCATCACCGATGCCAATGTGCCGACGGGCGGCAGCGCCAGCGCCTCGGTCGACGACGACGGGCTGACCGGCGGCAACGCAGCCAGCACGACCGGCGACCTCGCGGTCGACAATACCGGCATCAACAACGACAACAACGAAGCGACGTTCAAGGGCACGCTGACGCACACGATCGGCGGCGACGGTTACGGCTCGGTGGATTTCGCCTCGCTCAACGGCACGACCGGAACGGTCGGCACCGAGACGGTGACCTATAGCTGGAATGCCGGCAGCAACACGCTGACGGCGACGGGTCCGCGCGGAATCCTGTTCGACATCGTGGTGATGCCGACGACCGGCGCCTACACGTTGACGCTGAAGGACAACGTGCTCCATGCCGATGGCGGCAACGAAAACGACGCGCCAGTCGCGCTCACCTACACGGTGAAGGACGCCGACAACAGCACGGCCACCGGCACGCTCAACATCACCTTCGATGACGACGCGCCGACGGCCTATGACGATGCCTTCGGCCAGAAGGATGCGGTCGTCGCCTCGGCGGTGAGCCTCGGCAACCTCTTTGCCAACAATGGCTCGGGTGCCGATGCGGCGGGTGCCGATGGTTATGCCGCCAGCGGCGCCATCACCGGCGTTGCGGCCGGCACCGGCGGCGGCACCGTCACCGGTTCGGCGGCCGCCGGCTGGGATATCACGATCGCCAACAAGGGCGTCGTCCATATCGACACCGCCGGCAATGCTACCTTCACCGCCTCGTCCGGCAATACGATCAGCAATGCGGGTGAGAATTTCAGCTTCACCTACACGATCAAGGATGCCGACGGCGACACGTCGACGGCGACGGCGACCTACAGCATGAAGGGATCGGTCCCCGATTCCTTCGTGGTGGGCGAGAATATCAGCGATACGCCCTCGACCCAGGGCACGCCGACCACCACCGACAATCACCGCATCGACGACTCGCCCAACGCACCGGACGGATCGATCGACGGTGCCGGCGGCAACGATCTGCTGATCGGCGATGTCGGCGGCAAGACGACGATCGTAACGCCGGGCAAGAACTATTCGATCGCGCTCATCTGCGATATGTCGCAGAGCATGGTCAGCAACAACCAGGGCATCGACCGCGTCGCGCTGCTGAAGAACGCCGTGACAAGCTTCGTCAACGGCCTGGTGCCGTTCAGCGGCCAGATCAACCTAGCCTTGATCGCCTTTGGCTCGACGGCCAATCTGGAGCTGCAGATCAACAATCTGACGGCCGCCAACAAGCAGCAGATGATTGACGAGATCGCCACCCTGGCAGCCAGCATGCAGGGCTCGTACACGAACTACGAGGCGGCGTTCAACACGACCAAAGCCTGGTTCGACAGCCAGAATGCGAGCTACGCATCCTACGAAAAGCTTGCCTATTTCATGACTGACGGCGATCCGACCACCTATAACGGCGGTTCTCAGGATACCAGCACGGACTATCAGGACATGGCGCGTGGCAACACGGCCTTCAACAACCTGCTGGCCGCTTACAGCACGGTCCAGGTCCACGGGATTGGCATCGGCAACGGCGTCAACACCAACCAGCTCCGCTTCTTCGACAATACGTCGGTGACGGGCACGGCAACCTACAGCAACGGCGGCAGCTCGTTTACGGACGATATCGGCCAGCCGCTGGTGATCCAGACCGCGGGCGAACTGACGGCGGCCCTTCAGGGCGGCTCCAATTCGACCCAGGTCGCGCCGGTCGGCAACGATATCGTCAATGGCGCTGCCGGCAATGACATCATGCTGGGCGACAGCATCTACTACGGTTCGGCAGATGCCGGCTGGGATGCCTTCAAGGCCGCCAATCCGAGCCTCACCGACGCTCAGCTCAAGGCCCTTATCATTGCCAATATCGACGCTTTCGCTCAGGAAGGTACCGTTGGCGGCAACGATACGATGAATGGCGGCGCCGGCAACGACGTCATCTTTGGACAGGGTGGCAATGACGATATCACCGGCGGGACGGGCACCGACCGTCTGGTCGGCGGGACCGGCAACGACACCTATCGTTTCGGGGCCGGCGACGGCAACGATACGATCGAGGAGGCCAAGGGTTCGGCCGACACGGTGGTCATCACCGACGCCGACGGTCCGGCTCCGACCCTGGCCAAGGTCGGCAACGACCTCGTCATCACCTATAACGGCGGCGAGACGATCACGGTCAAGAACCACTTCCTCAACGACGTGGACGCGACCAACAACCAGAAGATCGAGTTCGTCAATTATAACGGCACCCTTTACACCATTACCGGCGGTGCCACGCCGGTCCTGACACTACCAACACTGTCGGTTGCCGATGTCGCTGTCACCGAAGGCGGCACTGCTACCATCACGGTCTCGCTCTCGGCGGTTGCCGCAACCGATGTGACGGTGAAGCTTTACACCACGGTTGGAACCGCCGCTTCGGGTGACTTCGATCAGACTTACAATACCGTCAACAACGCCATCACCGTCACCATCCCGCAAGGTTCGACCTCGGTCACAGTGCCGATCGGGACCACGCAGGATACGACGGTGGAGGGAAACGAGACCTTTACGGTGACACTGACCACGCCGACCGGTGCGCCGATTGGTGACGGCAGCGCCGCGGTCACGATCAACAATGACGATCTACCGTCGTTCCCGACGAACTCGTTCACCTCTATCCCGGCTGATCCGACGATGCCGGCGGCGGCGAGCGCGACGGCTCCCACGCCAACTGTCGACAACACCCCTGATGGAGGGGATGATTGGTGGACGGGTACCGCCAGCGGCAACACTATCGACGGTCAGGGTGGCAACGATCGATTGGATGGCCTCGGCGGCATTGACAATCTGACCGGCGGGTCGGGAGATGACTATATTGATGGCGGCGCGGGTGCCGACATTATGAATGGTGGCACCGGTAACGACAGGTTCGTGGTCGATGATGCCGGCGACTCGGTGAATGAGAACGCTGGCGAGGGCACTGATACGGTCTTTGCCAGTGTGACCTATACGATCAGCGACACCGACGTTGAGGATCTCGTCCTGACGGGCACGAGCGACATCAACGGTACCGGCAACAGCTCGGCCAATGATCTCTACGGTAACAGCGGCGCCAACACGCTGACCGGTGGCGATGGTGCCGACAATATCGACGGTGGGTCAGGTCACGACACGCTCAACGGTGATGCCGGCAATGACAACCTGTTCGGCGGCCTAGGCAACGATACGCTCAATGGCGGTAACGACCAGGATACGCTGCTGGGTGGTGACGGCAACGACATCCTCAATGGTGGCGCCGGGAACGATGTGCTGAGCGGAGGCATCGGCGCTGACAAGTTCGACGGCGGTGCCGGCAACGACATTATCAAGGGAGTCGATAGCGACGATCTTACTATGTCGGGTGGCCTCATCGATGGCGGTGCCGACACGGACTTGGTCCAACTTTCCAGTCTGGCAACCTTCAATTCTACCCATGCGGCGAACATCAAGAACGTCGAAGTGCTCGATTTTGAAGGCGGTAGCGGGACGAACATCACGCTCAGCTACAATGACGTGATCGGCATGACCGACAGCGACCATGTCGTGGCGATCCGGGGCGATGCCTCGGACAATTTCGACACGACCGGCTGGACCCAGGTTGCAACCGGTGTTGCCGGCGATGGCGGCCGCACCTACATCGCCTATCAGCAGGATGGCGCCAGCGGTGTTGCCACGGTCTATGTGGAGAACGTCATCTAAATCCTCCGATAGACTTTTGAATGCCAAGGGCGGCCCTCGGGCCGCCCTTTTTTCTTTCGTGCGCAGGACGCAAGCTTTGCTGGGATTGCCAGCGGGCGAATCCGTGCGCATGATGTTTTGGGGACGGATTGGTCTTAATTTGCCGCTGTCGGCTGTTGGGGGCTGGCGCGGCTGCTCATGTGGTGATCATGCCGGACGCAGTTCCCAATCCCCTTCTCATTCTCGAACCGGAGACGGCGGCGCTTTTGGCGGCGGCGCCGCAATCGCGCTGGGCGCAGCTGTTGCGCTATTGGCAGGGTGTTGCCGAGCGCCTCGGCCGGTTGCCGGGACGGGCTGACATTGACCCGGTAGAGATGGGGCCGCGCTTGCTCGGCAGCATCTTCATGGTGGATATCGAGTCTGCCGATACGAATTCAGCCGATCCCAAATCATCTGGCCCCAAATCATCTCACCCGGCCGCTGCGGGCAACCGTTACCGCTTCCGCCTGATCGGCGGGCGCATCGCCGACCGCGAGATTGTGCGGCCCGGCCAATATCTCAGCGATATCGCCCATACGCCGGATGTTGCGGGGATCGAGCAGCATTATCTCGATGCGATCGCCGGCCGGGTGCGGCTGCGGGAGACGAACCTGCGCTGGGAATCGCCGGACAAGGATCATGTCCGCTACCGCTCCCTGGTCCTGCCGCTGGCGGCGGAGGAGGGTCCGGCGCGGGTCGGCCACCTCATCGGTTGCGCCGTCTACGACAATGAGGATTGAGCGGCCGGGCGAACCGGCCGCGTGGACGCCCTATTCCGCCGCGACGGTCCGCACGATGCCCTGGCGTTCGGCCGCGTCCAGCAGATCTTCCGGCCGGTCGCGGTCGCGCAGGGTGACGATGCGGTCATCCGTGCCGATCATCACCGCCTTCGCCCGCTGGCGGCCGCAATATTGGAACATCTCTTCCAGCGTATAGGCGCCGGTATCGAGAAGGGCGATGGTGTCGCCGGGTCCCGTCGCCGCCGGCAGGCTGCGCGTTTCGGGGAGGCGCACCACCTTGGCCTTGAGGGCGGCCAGAATCTCGGGCGTCACCCCGGCCACGCCCGTGAGGGTCGCCTGCAGATCGGCCCACAGATATTCGCCCTCGACATCGAAATAGCAATCGGCGGAATCGCACAAGGGACCGACCATGCGGAACTCGGTGTCGGGTGCCGCGTCGATGCGGCTCGCATTCACCATGTGATAGTACCAGCGCACCGCCGCCGCATCGATGAGGAGGTTATAGCCCGCATCGAGGAACAGCCATTGCAGGGCGCCGCGCCGCTTCACATTCTCGATGCGGCTGAGGAGCAGCGCGCAATCGGCCACCACCGCGCGGCCGGGTTCGAAGAAAATCTCGGCGTCGGGGCCCAGCGCCTTGGCCGCGGCCCCGGCGACCTCGCCCAGCATGGCGGCCGCCGATTGCGTGGCGGTATAGGGTGTGTAGTCGAACTCGCGCCCCGCATTGGCGCCCGGATTGTGGTGCACATAATTGATCGGATAGCCGCCGCCGAGGTTGAGATGCTGCAGGGGCTTTCCCAGTTCGCCGCCGATCGCCTTGGCCTGTTCGGCCGTGAAGCGCACGCTTTCCAGGAAGTCCGGCAGGTCCAGCACCTGGCTGCCGATATGAAGATGCATGCCGGCGACATCGAGATGGGCGGCGTTCGCCTTGGCGGTCGCCAGCGCCTCCTTGAGTTCCGCCTGGCCCATGCCGAACTTGCTCTTTTCCGACCCGGTCTGGATGCCGGCGGTGGCACCGCCGCCGATCCCCGGAACAAGGCGCAGGGTGACGCGGGCGCGCTTGCCCATGCCGGCCGCCACTTGCGCGATGCGGGAAAGCTCGAAGGCGGAATCGACATTGATCGACTGGATGCCGTGGCCGAGTGCCAGCTCGATCTCGGGCACCGATTTCGCGACCCCGTTGAAGACGATCTCACCCGGCGCGAAGCCTGCCGAGAGGGCCTTCCACAATTCGCCGCCGGAATTCACCTCGATATTGAGGCCCTCTTCGCGCAAGGCCTTGATGACATGCAGATTGGAGCAGGCCTTGCTCGCAAAGAAGATGCGGGCCCGGGCATGGCCGCCCTTGGCCGCATCGCGCAAGGCGCGCGCATTCCCACGCAGGCGCCGTTCCGAAAAGACGAAGAGCGGCGAGCCGTGTTCCTCTGTCATCCGCACCAGATCATGCCCGTCGAGGGCGAGGGTCGCGCCCTTTCCGGTGAGACTAGGTGGCAGATTGTGCTGGCTGTGCGCGCTCATCGAATCATCTCACGATCGAGCGGGTAAATCGGCCGGGGCACATTCTGATAAGGCAGTCGATCGTAATAGGTGGTGCAGAGCGCGCCGCTGTCGCAGACGATGACCTTGCCGGCGATGGGTTCGAAAGCGGCGCGGAAATGCTGCATGGATTTGAGGCCGACGACGGATTTGGCGGCGGGATCGATGCCGAAAGCCTTGAATTGCTGCAGGTCCAGCATCTGGGCGGGCTCGGTCACGACCAGGATCTCGATGCCGCCGACCTCGATGACGGCCGATGGGCCGAAGGAGAGGCGCAGGCCGCCGATCATCGGGCCGTCGCCGGTATAGGTGCCGTCGCTGACATGCTTCAGGGTCGCGGTCAGTTCCAGCGGCTCGCCGCCGAAGCGGGCATCAGTCTTGCCGCCAAGGCGCACCTTCACCTTGTCGCCGACCTTCTGCTTGTGGAGCTGGAGGGCGGTTTCATTGTCGACCATCGGGCCGAAGGCTGCATCAGTGATGCCGGCATCGAGCATGGCTTTGAGCAGATTGGTCGAATCGCCATAGCCGCCGCCACCGGGATTGTCGGCATAATCGGCGACGATGATCGGGCCGCCGGTCCGCGTATAGGCCTTGGCAATCGCCGCCGCTTCCTCGACCGGCATGTAGTAGTTGAGGACGTCGAAGCGCTTTTCCCAGATATCGTCGGAAATGGCCTCGGCGAAGGCTTGGTGCTTGGCATCATTGCCTTGTTTGGCGTCGTAGGTGACGAGGACGGTGGGACCGACATCCTGAATATCGGCATTGCCGAAGCCGGCATTGATGCTGACCGCCAGCACGCCCGGCTCCTTCTCATAGGCGACGCATTTTTCCAGGCGTTCGATCATCGGGCCGATATCGGTGCGCCCACCATTGGCTTCGTCCAGCATGGGCCGGTGGGCGCGCAGGGTCTTCGGCACCACTTCACCGCGCATCGCCTTTTCCATGATCTCGCCCGCCTGCACCGCGCGATCGCGCATGTCGATATGCGGATAGGTCTTGTAGGAGACGATGATGTTGGCGAGCCGGCACATTTTCGGCGTCACATTGGCGTGGAGGTCGAGCGTGATGCCGATCGGGATATCCGGCCCCACCACGGCACGCAGGCGTTCCAGCAGCACGCCTTCGCCATCCTCGTCGAACTCCGTCACCATCGCGCCGTGGAGACCCAGCAGGATGCCGTCGAACTTGCCGTCCTTCGCCGCCTCGACGATGGCGCCGCCCAGCCGGTCGAAGGCGTCACGCGTCACATTGCCGGCGGGCTGCGCCGAGGCGGAGAGGACATGCACGATCTCCCAGCCGAACTTCTTGCCGCAATCGAGGAAGCCGGCGATCTCGGTATTGGCATCGCCCCGTTCCTTGATGGCGTCCGCGCCGAAATAGGCGTTACGGTCGACGAAGGCCGCATAGTCGGTGAGGTTCTTGTTGAACGTGTTGGTTTCGTGCGCGAATTCGGCGGTGAGAACCCGGAAGGTCATGGGCGTCGGCTCCAGTCAAATCAAAGGGGGTGATGGCAGGCATGGGCATGGCCTGCGGCATCGGTCGAAAGGTCGGGCCGCACGCTGCGGCAGGTCTCGCTCGCAAAGGCGCAGCGTGCCGCGAAGGCGCAGCCCTTGGGGAGGTCGAAGGCGGACGGAATTTCGCCGGTCAGCCGCTTGATCTGGCGCCGCTGGGTGGGATCGGGCGCGAAATTGCTCTCCAGCAAGGTCCGCGTGTAAGGGTGCCGCGGCTTGGCCCTGGGCTCGGGCAGGATTTCGACGATGCGGCCCAGATACATCACCACGATGCGGTCGCAGAAATAGCGCACCAGCCCCAGATCGTGGCTGATGAAAAGATAGGTAAGGCCCAGTTCCGCCTGCAGCTTCTCAAGGAGGGCCACGATCTGCGCCTGAATGGAAACGTCGAGCGAGGCCGTGGGCTCATCGAGCACCAGGAAATCGGGCTTCAGGGCCAGTGCCCGGGCGATGCCGATGCGCTGGCGCTGGCCGCCCGACAGCTGGTGGGGATACGAACCCGCCATCTGGCTCCCAAGCCCCACTTGGCCGAGAAGGTCGGCGACCTTCGCGCGGGCTTCGGCGGCGCCAAGGCGAATGCCCTGGATCTGGAACGGTTCGGTGAGCGCCTCGGCCATCGAATAGCGCGGGTCGATCGCCGAATAGGGATCCTGGAAGACCATCTGCATGCGGCGGCGCAGCTTGCGCAGATCGCTCGGCGACAGCGACCCCAGTTCGGTACCGTCGAAGCGGATTTCGCCGGCGCTGGGTTTCAACAGGCGCAGGACGAGGCGGGCGAGTGTCGACTTGCCGCAACCGGATTCGCCGACCACACCCGTTACCTGGCCGCGCGGCACGTCGAGATCGACGCCGCTCACCGCCATCATCGACCGCACCTTGCCAAAGAGGCCCTTGCGGCTTTCGAAGCGCTTGTCGAGGCCCCGCAATTCCAGAAGGTTGCTCATTGGGCACCCTCCGGCGCATGGCAGGCAAGCTCGCCACCGCTGGGCGGCTGGATGAGGGGCGGCACGATGCTGCTGCATTGCGCGTTGCTGCGGGCGCAGCGCGGGTGGAAGCGGCAGCCGGCCGGATAATGCGCGACACTCGGCACCGCGCCTGGAATGCCGATCAGGCTCCCCGGCGCCGTGTCCTCGCGCGGGATGCAGCGGATGAGGGCGCTGGTATAGGGGTGGCGGGGCGCAGCGAAAATCGCCTCCACCTTGTTGCTCTCGGCGATGCGGCCGGCATAGAGCACGACGACGCGGTCGCAGATCTGCGCCACCACACCCATGTCGTGGGTGATGAGGATGAGGGCGACGCCCCGCTCGCGCACCATTTCCGCCATCAGATCGACGATCTGCGCCTGGATGGTGACATCAAGTGCCGTGGTGGGCTCATCGGCGATGATGAGGTCCGGGTCCGCCGCCAGCGCCATCGCGATGACGATGCGCTGCTTCATGCCGCCGGACAGCTGGTGCGGATAATGGTGATAGATGGTGGCGGCTTCCGGAATACGCAGCTTTTCCATGATCTCGATGCTGCGTGCCTGGGCGTCTTTGGGGCCGAGGCCCAGATGCAGCGTCGCCATCTGGTCGATCTGGGCGCCGACGCGCATCACCGGATCGAGCGAGGTCATCGGGTTTTGGGTGATGAAGGCGATGCGCTTGCCGCGCAGCTTGCGGAACTGCGCCTCGGGGAGGTTGGTGAGGTCTCCGCCGTCGAAGGTCACGCGCCCGCGCTCGATCCTGCCGCCGATGAGGGGGAGGAGCCCCATCACCGACAGGGCGGTCAAGGATTTGCCGGAACCGGATTCGCCGACGATCCCCAAGATCTCGCCCTTGTCGACCGAGAAGGAAATGCCGTCGAGCGGGCGGATGCCGTGGATGTTGATGGAAAGGTCGGTGACGTCGAGAAGGGCCATGATCTCTTCAGCCCTCCCGGAGCTTGGCGCGGATATCGAGCGCGCGGATGAGGGCGTCGCCGAACAGGTTGATCATCACGACGGTGATGGCGACGGCAAGGCCCGGGAAGATGATGACCCAGGGCGCCTTGAAGATGAGGGCGGAACCCGAGCTCATCATGGCGCCCCAGGAGGGCACCGGCGGCTGCGCGCCGAGGCCGAAGAAGCCCAGCGTCGCCTCGAGGATGATCGCATCGCCGGTTGCCAGCATGCCGCAGATGATGACGGGAGCCAGCGCGTTGGGCATCAGATGCCGGAAGATCACATGGGTGTGCCCGGCGCCGAGGTTGAGCGTCGCCTCGATATAGGTCTCGTTCTTCAAGCTGAGGATCTGCGAGCGGGTGAGGCGGGTGAACTGGGCAAGATACGCAACACCGATCGCCAGCATGGTCGAGGTGAGGCCCGGCCCGATGATCGCCACCAGGATGAGGGCGATGAGGATTTCCGGGAACGACCAGGAAAGGTCGACCGAGGCCGTCGTCAGGCGGTCGAAAACGCCGCCGAAATAGCCCGCGGAAGCCCCCAAAATCATCCCGAAAAGCACCGAAACGCTGATCGCCGTGATGCTGACCGAGAGCGACGTGCGTGCCCCGTACATGATGCGCGAGAGCACGTCGCGGCCGAACTCGTCGGTCCCCAGCCAGTGGGCGGCACTGGGTCCTTGCGCCGCGATGGAGAGTTCCTGGACGTCGTAAGGATAGGGCGTGATCCAGGGGGCGAGCAGGGCGACGAGGACGAGGATGATGAGGTAAGTGCCTGCAATCCCACCCTTTGGGGTGAGCAGCACCTTGCCGGCGGTGGAGCGGCGGAAGCTGTTCATGGCAATGGCGTTCATGTGAGGGCGTGCCTCACGCGCGGGTCCATCGCCGCCTGGACGAGATCGCCGATGAGAGTTCCCAGCATCACCGCCATCGCCAGCATCAGCAGACAGCCCTGCATCACAGGATAATCATGCTGGTTCAACGCCTTGATGAGGAGCGTGCCAAGGCCCGGCCGAGCGAAGACGAATTCCACCGTGACCGCCCCGCCCAGCACCCAGCCGATGCGCAGGCCCAGGATAGTGACGACCGGCATCAGCGCATGGCGCAGCACATGCCGGAGCTGGATGCGCCGCGCCGGCAGGCCCTTGGCATGGAGCAGCATGACGAAATCCTTCTGCATCGTCTCCAGCATGGCGACGCGCGTCACGCGCGCGACCAGCGCCGTGCCGCCGAGACCGATGGTGAGGACGGGCAGGATGATCGCCTGCCAGCTGCGTGCGCCCGAAACGGGGAGCCAGCCCAATTCGACCGAGAACAGCAGGATGAGCAGCAGGCCCAGCCAGAAACTGGGCAAGGTGGACCCCAGCAGGATGCCCGACATGACGCTCCGGTCGAGGCGCGTATCCTTGTAGATCGCGGCGAGTGTTCCGGCGGTGATACCGAGGAGGGTCGAGAAGAGCAGGGCCGCACCCCCGAGGCGCAGGCTGAAGGGAATGTTCTGCGCCAGGAGATCGGCGACCGGCCGGCGCATGACGATGGCGTCGCCGAGATCGCCGCGCGCGAGCTGCGCGAGCCAGATGAAATATTGCTGATAGAGCGGCTTGTCGAGCCCGTAGCGGGCGGCGATCACCGCCTTCTGCTCGGGGCTTGACCCGATTTTCACCAGATTGTCGATGGGGTCGCCCGGCACCAGATGGATGATGCCGAAGATGATGATGGAAACGGTGAAGAAGACCGGGATCAGCAGCAATAGCCGCCGGACAATATAACTCAACATCCCGGTCTTCTCCCGCTCACTCAGTCAATTCTACTCGATCACTTCCATGTCCATGATGGACGGCGAAGCGATCTGGGTGCCGCGAATGGCTTCGGGCAACTTCAGGCGTTCCTTGTTGTAGCCGATGTTCTGGACCGGCTGGTAGATCGGGGCGAAGGGGAACTGCGACAGGACGTATTCATGATACGCCTTGAAGTTGGCGACCCGCTCTTCGACGGTCTTCGACTCCGTCATCGCCTTCTTGTTCAGCTCCTCGGCTTTCGGATCGTTGAACATTGAGATGTTCGGATAGCCGAGACGCTGGCCGCTGAAGAACCAGTCGATGATGTCGGCATTGTTCCAATTGTAGGAACGCACCGCCAGCTGATGCTCGTTCTTCTTGTACTGGTCCTTGATGGCGCTGGAATCGAAGACGGTGATTTCGGCATCCATGCCGACGGCCTTCAATTGCGCCTGCACGGCTTCGGTCAGCCGCTTGAATTCGCTGTCGGACTGGGTCCACAGCTTCACCTTCAAGGGCTTGCCATCCTTTTCACGGATGCCGTTCGCGCCCATCTTCCAACCGGCTTCGTCGAAGAGTTTGGCCGAACGATCCGGGTCGTAGGAGATCTCCAGCTTCGGATCGACCTTCGATTCCGGCAGGGCGCTGATCAGGAAGTTGTGCGCTTCCGAGCCGACGCCGCCATAGATATTGGCGAGGATTTCCTTCTGGTTGATGGCAAAGGCCGTCGCTTCACGCACCTTGATGTCGTCGAAGGGCGCGCTGGTCACGTTGATCGGCATGTAGGCGACATCGAGGCCCGGCAGAGTGAGAACCGCGACATTCGGTTCCTTCTTCAACTCGCCGATGAAGTCGGTCGGCACGCCAAGCAGCATATCGACGCCGCCCGTCTTCAGTTCGAGGAACGCCGTCGATTCTTCCGGGATTTCGCGGAAGGTGATCTTTTCGATCTTGGCCGGGCCTTTGTTCTCAGAGAGGTCGGAGCCCCAGGTGTAATCGTCATTGCGGACGAGTACGGTTTCCTGGCCGACGGCGAAGCTTTCCAGTTTGAAGGGACCGGTGCCGATCGCCTGCGTGACGCCGAAATTATCGCCGAGATCCTTGTAGGCCTTGGGCGCCGGAATGCCCATGAAGGTGCTGGAGAGGTTGAAGAGCAGATTGGGTTCCGGGTGCTTCATGACGAACTTGGCGGTCAGGTCGTCCACCGCTTCGACCTTCTCGATCGCATCGACCATGTACTGATTGTCGGTGCCGATATAGGTTTGGATCCAGTCGGCGACGGCTTGCGCATTGAAGGGCTCACCGTCGTGGAATTTGACGCCCTTTTTCAGGTGGAACACCCATTGCATACCGTCCGGTGCTTCGTCCCAGGAGGCAGCGAGGCTCGGATGGAAGCTCTGATCGGCGTCCTGTACGACCAAAGTGTCGTAAATCAGCCCGGTTGCCGCATTGAGCATGCTGGCCTTGACCGGGTTGTAGGTCGGTGCGCCCACTTCGTTGGTGTTGAAGACGAAGGTCGCTTCCTGCGACCAGGCCGAGCCGGCGGCGCCGAAAGCGGCCCCGGCCAGCGTCATCAGGGCCGTGCCGCTGATGAGAAATGCCTTGCGTAACTGGTACTTCACGTAAGCCTCCGTTGGTTTGTTAAGTCGTTATGGTTGCTGGGTGATGATGTCGTTGATCAGGAAAGCGGCCCCGACGCGTCGCCGACATAGCCGGTGAAGCGGCTATAGAGCGCCGAGACCTGGTTCATGCGGGTTTCGACCGACGGCCCAAGCTCGTTGAAGATGCTGTTGATGAAGAGGGCGATGAGGCTTGCGACCGGCGCCGTCGAATCCCAGAATTGGTTGATGTCGGTCTGGACCACGAACATCTCGTCGACGAGGTCGCGGCCCCAATCGCAATAGGCATCGGTGATGAGTGTCGTGGGGATGCCGGCGGCGCGGGCTTCGCTGGCCAGGACCTTGGCCAAGCGCGAATAGCGCCGCCCTTCGATGAGGACGAGGCCGGATTTCTTCGGCTCACCCAACAACAATTCGGAAAAATTGCCGCCGGCGAGGTCGAGAAGGTGCACGCCCGGACGCAGGTAATGCAGCTGGTTGACGAGATATTGCGCCAAACCCCGCTCGGTCTGGAAGCCGGCCACGTAGATGTTGGGCAGGCGTGCCAGGCGCTTGACCGCGCGCTTCCATTCCTTGGAATGGGCGAGTTCGTAATTGCTGACGAGGGCGGCGATTTCCATCTCGAGTCCGCGCGCCAATTCGTCATCGCCCTTGCGGCTGCGGTCGCGGTAATCCTTGAGGCGGTCGCCGATCAGCCACGGCTTGTCGCCGATATCGCCCTTGAGATCGGCCTTGAGATCCTTGAAATGCCGATAGCCGATGGCACGGCAGAAGCGGCCGACGGAAGGTTCGGATACGCCGACCTTCTCGGCCAAAGTCGCCGCCGTCTCGAACGGCAACCCGTTGAGGTTGGCCAACATGTAGCTGGCGATGGCCTTTTCGGTCTTGGTTGCCTGGCTGAGTGCGGCACCCAAGCGCTCTCGCACGGAACTGCGGTCCGATTCGCCCATCTCACCTGCCCCATCCTGATCCCATATCTCGTCGCGGCCATCGCGGCCGCCGGCATGGGCTTTCGTTCATTTCGCTAGTTTTCTTTCAAACTGTCAACGATATTTTGTTTTCTGTCATTTTTCGCAATGGATCGAAATGGGGGGTGCGGTCTTGCGGGCGGCCTTGCCCGACCGCTAGAAAGGCGCGCAGCAAGTCGATCCGGCAAATCGGGAGTGTTTCCGCAGATGGCAAAGAGCGTGGCGACCGCAGGTCCTGGTGCAGCGATGCGCGCATTCGCCGCGCGGTCATGGCCGTGGCTGTTGCTGCTTGCCGCCGCCATCGGCTTTGGCCTTTACGTGCGCTATGGCCTCATCCAGTCGACACCGATCGGCCTCATGTGCCAGAGCGCCGAACCGGCCTGGTATTGCGCGCCCCGCCACCTGCTGTGGCAGATCGGCAATGCTGGTGGCTGGAGCTGGGCGGCGATGGCCGGTGGTTTCCTGGCTCTTCTATTCGGCTGGCGCGCCGCAATCGTGCTTGCCATCGTGGCGGGCGGCGCCGGTCTTGCCCTCTACAATGCCGGCCCGGCCGCCTTCGGCCTCATCCTCGCCCTTATGCGGCTGGTACGACGCTGAGACCACGCACCGGCCGCCGCCAGGCGCCGATCATATTGAAGGCGAAGATCAGCAGCAGGGCGCAGAAAGCCAATGCCTGCCAGTTGAGGGGGCCCTCGAACCAGGCGATGAAGAGGGCGCAGCCGATCAGGATAAGTGAAAGAATGCGTTCCTCGCGCCCATCGACGATGGGGCGCAGGATGGCGCCCGTCTGCCATTGCAATAGCAGGAAAGACGCCGCCGGCACCGCATAAGTGGCGATGGGAAAGCCGCGATAGCGGCTGTCGAAGGCGAGCGCCACGGCGACCGTCGCCGCGCCGACCAGGATGGTGAGCCGCAGCAGGGTGGCGACCGGCACCGGCCGGGTATCGAGGGCAATCAGCCAACGCGTGGCGGCGGCGAGCGGTGCTGTGCCGAGGTCGGTCTGGCCGCGCAGGGTGAAAAGCAGCACGGCAAAGGATTGCGCCAGCAAGCCCAATTCGACGGCCAAATCGGTGGGCGTCACATAGATGAGATAGGCCCGTTCGGCCTGCAGCATCATGAGGAAGCCACCGGCCATCGCGACAATGGTTGGGGCGACGGCAGCCCGCCAATCGCCCACCGCCGGCCGCGCCACGGCAAGGGTCGCAAGGCCGAGGAGGATGGAGAGGGCCGCCAGGAGCGGCCAGTCGGGATGATTGCTGACTGGCTTGAACCAGTCGAACTTGGCGTGCCGGTTGCCGTCGAAAAGGCCCCAATAGCCGCCGACGGCCCCTTCCTGGGCGCGCTTCCAGGGCTGGTCGAACGCCTCGATGAAATTGTAGTCGAGCGCGTGCGCCTTGGCGTAGACGAGGAAGTCGCGCAGGTAGCGCGCCTGGTCGACGATCGAGGGGATGGCGTCTTCGCGCGCGCGACCGGCCGAGGGCCAGCCGGTTTCACCGATCATCAGGCGCTTACCCGGAAATTGGCGGCCCATTTCGCCCAGCACATATTCGAGATGCGGGACCGTCATGGTGGATGGGGCGGGATCGTCCTCCCAATAGGGAAGGATGTGGATGGTCATGAAATCGACCGCGTCGACCAGGGATTGCGGCGCCTTCTGCCAGAAACCCCAGACGTCGGCATAGGTGACGGGAAGGCCGGTCGCTTCCCGGACGCGGGTGACAAGGGCCGCCAGCGTCTCGCCGCTCTGCTCGCCGCGCAGGAGCACCTCGTTGCCGACGATGATGGCCTTGATGGCCTGCGGGTAAGCCTTGGCGAGCGCGATTGCCTTGACGATCTGCGGTTCGAAGATCGCAGGTTCCGAGCCGATCCAGATGCCGAGCAGCACCTGCATGCCGCGATCGGCGGCGAGCGGCACGACCTGGTCGAGGCCCTGGTCAGTCGCATAGATGCGGACGCAATCGGTGATGGGCTTCAGGAGATCCAGATCCTCGGCGATCTGGGCCGCCGGGATGACGAGGCTGCGGTCATAGGGCGTCTGGTCCCCACGAAAGGGCGTGTAGCTGACGCAGTGGAGCTTGGGCTCGGGTGCCGGCGGCAGGTCGATGGGTCGACCGAGAAAGGCCCACAGGCCGATGACCGCCATGCCCGCCAGGATCAGCGGCAATCCCCACCGTTTCAGCATCAATCTTCCCTCAGATCGTCGCCTGCCCGCCTTGGGGTCAGGCGGCCTTCTTGGCTTCGGTCGTGTTCTCGGCCGGCACGTCCTTGCCACTGGCGACCGCCAGGGCCTGGGTGAGCGACGGTTCGGCGCCGCCGCGATGCTGGCCAAGGCGAAGCGCATTGATCATCGAGAGCAGCAGGGCTGAGAAGAAGGGCAGCGCCTGCACGAACAGCAGCACAGCCCAAAGGAAGGCCGCCGGTTCCATGCTGCGCTCTTCCAGGGTCCACACGCCGCACCCGACCAGGGCGAGGAAGATCGCCGTCTCTTCGCGCGCCGACACCAAGCCGCGCAAGGCTGCCGGTGCGTTTTCCATCTTCGGTGTGCGGTGGAAGGGCAGGTTCGAGGTGAAGATGCCGCGCCAGACCGCCTTGCCCACCGAATAAGAGAGCGCAAGGCCCGCAAGGCTCGCCCCGATATTGTCCCAGACACTGCACGGCACCTTCTGGGCGTAGAGCCAGAAGGATTTGCCGACCTTGAAGAGGAACATGCCGATGGTGACGAAGAGATAGACCGTGAGCGGCGGGGCGATGTATTGCGGCCAGACGATCATGCCCACCGTCCAGGCGATGGCCAGCGCAATGAAGGAAAGCTGCAGGCCGTCGGCGATCCAGGGCAGCCAGCCGGCGAGGAACTGGTAACGCTGCGCCGGTTCGAGCCGCTTGCCCATAAAGGGCATCAGGTCGCGCCAATGGGTCTTGAGGATCTGCATCGCGCCATAGGCCCAGCGATAACGCTGCTTCCGGAAGGCGTCGAAACTGTCCGGCATCAGGCCGCGGCCATAGCTCTTCTCGGTATAGACGGCCTTGTGCCCGGCCTCGAAAAGGCGCAAGCCAAGCTCGGCATCCTCGGTGATGCACCATTCGGCCCAGCCACCGGCCTGCGTCAGGGCCGAGCGGCGGATGAGCGCCATCGTGCCGTGCTGGATGATCGCGTTCTTCTCATCGCGCGTCTTCATGCCGAGATAGAAGAAGCCGGCATATTCCCAGAAGCACATGCGCTTGAAGAGGTCTTCGTGCCCGTCGCGGTAATCCTGCGGCGCCTGGACAAGGGCCACCTGCGGATTGGAGAAATGGGGCACGAGATCGGAAAGCCAGCGCGCACGGACGATATAGTCGCTGTCGATAGTGGCGATGATCTCAGCCTCGGGGTGGGTCTCGGTCAATGCGTAATTGAGCGCACCGGCCTTGAAGCCCGGCCATTTCGGCAGATGGAAGAAGCGGAAGTTCGGTCGGTTCAAGGATTTGATATAGGCCTCGACCGGCTGCCAGACCGCATCATCCTTGGTGTTGTTGTCGATGATGAGGACTTCGAAATTCGGATAGTCGAGCCGCTCCAGCGCCTGGATGGTCTCGATCATCATATCGGGCGGTTCGTTGTAGCAGGGGACGTGCACCGAAACCTTGGGCAGCTTCCACGAGGAATGGATGGGTGGCGGCACCAGGCTGCGCTTCGACTGGCCGAGCCACAGATTGACCGCCATCTCGAGCCCCTCGATGAGGAAGATGGCGAGCAGCAGCAGCACGGCAGGCGCCACGGCGACCATCGCGATGACATCGTAGAGCGTCAGGTAGAGCTGGCTGTACTGGGCGTAGATGAGGACGGCAGTGATGACGCCGCCATACCCCAGAAGCGCCACGAAGAAACGGCCGCGCCGCTTCATGCCGAGTTCAGTCCGCATCAGGAAAAGAACGAAAGGCAGGCCGATGACGATCGAGGCGATGGCGAAGGCCGGCCAGTTGGCGAAGTTAATGAGGTTGCCCTGAAGGGCGGGCTTGGGCAGGCGGTCGGCGTTCCACAGGCCCCAATAGGCGCCCACGCCACCTTCGACCGCGATCTTCCAGGGCTGATCGAACGCTTCGATGATGTTGTAGTCGATGTCGGCCTTCTTCGCTTCGACCAGAAAGCGGCGCAGGAACAGGCCCTGATTGATCGGCGAGGCGACGGCGCCGCCCTTGTCCTGATATTCCGGCCCTTCCTCGGGCAGGGTCGAGCGGGTGAGGCCCTCGCTCGGCCAGCCGACTTCGGCGATGAGGATGCGCTTTTCCGGATAAGCCTTCTGCACGGCGTGATAGCGATCGAGCGTCCATTTCAGCGCCTGATCGATGTTGATGCCGTTCCAGAAGGGCAGGATGTGGATGGCGATATAGTCGGTCTCGGCGACGAGCTCGGGGTTGTTGAGCCAGATGTCGAACGGCTCGGCGGTCGAGACGGGCAGGTCGCTCGCGGCCTTCACGCGCCGGATGTAGCCGATGAGCTCATCGCGGAGTTCCGGATCGACGAAGCCCGCCTTGAGGCCCTTCGATCCGTCGGGGTCCAGCTCCTGCACGCGCTCCGGCGACATGCGATAGCGGTGCAGGAATTCGTTGCCGACGATGAGCTGGTTCACGCTGCCGACATCGTGGGCGATGTTGACGATGCTGGCGACTTCTTCCTCGTTCTTCTTTTTGTCGACATCGATCCAGGCGCCGGCCGTGACGTTGAGGCCCATCTCGGCGGCGATTTCGGGGATGCGCGCCGAAATGCCGGTCGCCTCGTAGGTGCGGACCGAGCGGGCCTGACCGGCGATGAGCTGCAGGTCCTGGCGGATTTCCTCGACAGTGGGTTCGCGCTTGTTGAGCGAGGTCGAATCCTGTCGCCACGCCGTGTAGGAGACGCCGCGCAGATCGCCCTGGAAGGGGTCGACCTCGACGGTCGGATTCAGCAGGAACCAGGCAGCCGCCACCAGGGCCGCGAGAGCAAGGCCGATGAGCCAGTTACTGAAACGCATGTCTATCCCGAACCCGAACGCGACACCCGTCGTCGCAGGCCCATTGCCCCCGATCCCGGTTCGCCTGAATTGATTGTGCTGCGCCGGTCCGTCCCGACATTCCGGTCCACGCAGCTACCGCAACGCAAAATCGCCATTTTCCCATACTTTGGCAAGAGCCGGCCCGACTTTGCCGGTAACAACATCACGTGATCGCCGTGACCATCACGGCGCCGGAGCCGGTCATGGTTAACCAGCTAGGGTTAACCGGCTAGATGGAGCCAAGTTCCGCAGACGGGTGGCAGGGGAGGCTTCAACCCAGTTCCTTGAACCGTTCCATGCCCTGGACCAGGGCGGCCCGGGTTCCCACCTCCATCGCCGAATGGCCGGCGTCGGGGATGATCTGATAGCGGGCTTCGGGCCAGGCGCGGGCGAGATCGTCGGCCGAGCGGATCGGGCACACCAGATCGTAGCGGCCCTGGACGATGAAGGCCGGGATCTTGCGGATACGGCCGACATTCTCCAGCAGGAAATTCTCCGGCAGGAAGATCGCGTTGCTGAAGTAATGCGCTTCCATGCGCGCAAGGCCCAAGGCGAGCGTCTCGCCGGAGAAAGCCTGGACGGTCTCGGGGCTGGGGAGGAGGGTCGAGCAGCTCCCCTCATAGATGCTCCAGGCCCGGGCAGCGGGCATGTGCACCTTCGGGTCGGTGTGCATCAGGCGCTTCATATAGGCACCGAGCAAATCGTGCCGCTCGCTTTCCGGGATGAAGCCGGAAAAGGCGCGCCAGGCCTCCGGCGCCAGTTCCTTGAGGCCATAGAGGAACCAGTCGATCTCGGACTTGCGGCACAGGAAGATGCCGCGCAAGGCCAGGCCCCTGACCCGGTCGGGATGGAATTCGGCGTAAGCCAGAGCCAGGGTGGACCCCCATGAGCCGCCGAAGACGAACCAGGTCTCGATCTCGAGATGCCGGCGCAGCTTCTCCATATCGTCGATGAGGAGGGGCGTCGTGTTCTGGCGCGTTTCGCCGAGCGGCTTCGAACGCCCGCTGCCGCGCTGGTCGAAGATGATGATGCGGTAATGCCGGGGATCGAAAAAGCGGCGGTGGCTGTGATTGGCGCCGGCACCGGGACCACCATGCAGGAAGACGACGGGCACGCCGGTCGGATTGCCGCTTTCCTCGAAATACATCGTATGAATGTCGTCGAGCGGAAGCTCCCCGGTGCGATATGGCGCGATATCGGGGTAAAGGTCCTTCTGCGGCGGCATCTGGTCGGGTTTCCCTTGAGGATGGCGATTGGGCGGGCAGGCGAAAGGGGGCAGGCGAAAGGGGGCTGGCGAATGGACGGACCGTTATAGCACGGTGCCAGCCGGTTCCGGCAACGCGGGAAAGGCGCCCCCCGATGCCGGCGCGGGAACCAATCGCGCGATCGTGACGTTGCTGAAGCCCTGAAGGTGCCAAAAAAACTGGCGATGCCACAAGCGGGTCGGGCTATGATTGCGGCAAAACGCGATCATTCAAGACCTCGGAGCGAGATCATGCGTCTCAAACATTCTTTTGCCGTCCTGTTGCTGGCCGGAACGTCTCTTATAGCCACCGGCTGCATGCAGGCGACCAGCCCGGCGACGGGCCGCACTTTCTCGACCAGCGTCACCGAGGCGCAGGAAAACAAGATCGGTGCGGATGAACACCCGAAGATACTGGCCGAGTTCGGCGGCGCCTACAGCGAGAAGCCGGCGCTCAACACCTATATCGACAGTGTGGGCCAGTTCGTGGCGGCGACGGCCGAGCGCCAGGACGTCAAATATACCTTCACGGTGCTGAATTCCTCGGACATCAACGCCTTTGCCTTGCCCGGCGGCTATGTCTATGTGACGCGCGGGCTTTTGGGGCTGGCCGTCAACGAGGCGGAAGTGGCCGGCGTGCTCGGCCACGAGATCGGCCATGTGAACGCCCGCCATACCGCCGAGCGTATGGGCCAGCAGCAGAAGGCGCAGATCGGCGCCACGCTGG
Organism: Dongia sp.; assembly: GCF_041910485.1. Classification (GTDB taxonomy): domain Bacteria; phylum Pseudomonadota; class Alphaproteobacteria; order Dongiales; family Dongiaceae; genus Dongia. Next base: position 100,008 of record NZ_JAYRQR010000042.1, on the reverse strand, counting down.
GCACGCTCCTCGGCGCGGTGCTGGGTGGCGAGCAGGGCGCACAGATGATGGGCGCCCTCTCGACCGAAGTGGCGCAGAACTATCTCGGCAAATATTCGCAGGAACAGGAATTCGAAGCCGATTCGCTCGGCGTGCGTTACCTGAAGCGCGCCACCTACGACCCGCAGGCGATGGCGACCTTCCTCGGCGCTCTCAATGCCGACACGCATCTCGAGGCGCGGCTCGCCGGCAATGAAGCGGCAGCGGACGCCTACAGCATGAAGCAGAGCCACCCCCGGACCGCCGATCGCGTGCAGCAGGCGATCAATCAGGCCGGCCCGGCAGCGCCCGGCGCCATGATTGCGCGCAACGAATACCTCACCAAGATCGACGGCATGCTGTGGGGCGACGATCCCAATGACGGCGTGGTCAAGGGGCGCGAGTTCATCCATCCGGGCCTGCGCTTCACCTTCACCGCCCCGCCGGGCTTCAAGCTCCAGAACCAGCCGAGCCAGGTGGTGGGCCAGGGCGATAATGCGGCCATGATCTTCGATCTGGCGCCGGACAATGTCGGCGACCTTGCGACCTACGTGCAAAGCCAGTGGAATCCGAAAGCGAAGATCGCCGACGTGCAGCGCACTACCGTCAACGGCATGGATGCGGCAACCGGCACCGCGCAGGGGAAGGTCGGCAACAGTGCCGCCACGTTCCGCCTGATCGCCGTCCGCTTCCCGGACAATCACGTCTATCGCTTCCTGTTCGCAGCGCCGGTCAATACGTTCGGCGGCATGGATCAGGCCTTCTGGAACTCGGCCAACACGTTCCGCCAGCTCGCGGCCAATGAAGCAACCGGCTACAAGCCGATGCGCATCCGCCTGGTCGAAGTGAAGCAAGGCGACACGATCGAGGGGCTGGCTTCGCGCATGGTCGTCCCGGAAGCCAAGGTCGACTGGTTCAAGGTCCTCAACCGCCTCGACCAGGGCCAGCCTCTGCAGGCCGGACAATTGGTGAAGATCGTTTCTTATTGATCGCAGCGACGGCCGGCGTCATGCCGTCACCAACCAAGGAAAAGTCGCGCTATCCGATCTGGCTGGTGCTGGCCGCCACATTCGGCGGCCTCGCCGCGCTGGCGATTGCGCTGGTGGCGATCGTCATCAACATCATCGCCGTCAGGAATACGACGGATCTTCTCAACACGTTTGCCGACCGGGAAATCACCAATCTCGAACAGGCGCTGGAAACGGAGCTTGATCCGGCCCTCGAACAGGTGCGATTCCTGTCCGGATATTTGGCCAGCGGCAAGGTCGAGGTCAGCGATGATGCGCGCCTCGGCGACCTGCTGATGGGATCGCTTGCCGCCTCGCCGCAGCTGAGCGCGGTGAGCTTCATCCGCAACGATCTTACCGTCGTCATCGCCACGCGCCAGCTGGACGGCAAGCTCTATGTCAATCTGGTCACGGACGGGTTGCGCAACGCGCATTTCCGCAGGGCCTATCGCACGGGCGTGGACGCGCGGGAACCGGTCTGGGACGTTCCGATTTTTCTCAAAGATCTCGACCGACCTGTGATGTCCGCCTTGGCGCCGAGCTATCGGCGGGGCGAAGTGCAGGGCGTCTTTGCAGCCGTCGTTTCATTGCCGGATATATCGGCGCAATTGAATGTGCGGAGCGGCCCCAATGCGACGCCCTTCGTGCTTGGGGCTGACGGGTATGTCTTTGCCCATCACAATCTCTTCAGCGACGATTTCCATCTCAGCGCGGAGCGGCCGCTCCCGCGCTTCGATGAGATCAATGATCCGGTCCTGGCGCAATTCGACCCGCGCTTGGCGCAGCGTGAGATGCCGCAAGGTGCCGGCGGCATGCCGTTCCAGCAGCAGGAGGTCAATGTCGGCAACGCCCACTATCTTCTCATCTACAAGGATGTGCCCGATCTTCTGAAGCAGCCGTTGACCGTCGGCGTCTATTTGCGCTCGTCGATCGTCGACAGCGTCTTCGAAGCCTTGTGGCAGACGCTCTATGGCGCGGGCCTGGTCATCGTGATTGCGGTGGTTCTCTCGCTGGTTCTCGGTCGCCGTATCGGCCAGCCGATGCGTGCCTTGGCCGATGCCACACGGCATCTGGCGGCCCTCGATTTTGCCGGTGCACCGCTATTGAGCGGCAGCCGGTTCGAGGAGATCGACGTCGCCAATCGCGCCTACAACATGATGCACACGGGGCTTGGCTGGTTTTCGACCTATGTGCCGGGATCGCTGGTGCCGCATCTGATGCGTCCCGGCAGCAATGACATTCTGGCCTCGCGCGAGGTCGAGGTGACGGTACTCTTTACCGATATCGTCGGCTTCTCCGGCATTGCACAGCGCCTCAGCCCCCGTCGCTTGGCGGCTTTCCTCAACCGGCACTTCACATTGCTCGGTCAGCGGATCGTGGCCGAAGGCGGCAGCATCGACAAATATATCGGCGATTCCATCATGGCTTTCTGGGGTGCGCCGGAAGAGCAAGCGGACCACGCCATTCGCGCCATCCATGCCGCGCAAGCGATCGCAGCGCGACTTGAGGCCGACAATGCACGCCGAGCGCGGAAAGGGCTGGCGCCTGTGCGCATCCGCATCGGCATCCATAGCGGGCGCGCCATCGCGGGTAACATTGGCGCGCCCGGCCGCATCAATTACACGCTGGTCGGCGACACAGTGAATATTGCGCAGCGGCTGGAACAGTATGGCAAAGAAATCGACGACGGAAAGCGCTCGGCGATCGTCAGCATCAGCGCCGACACGGCCAAACTTCTGACGGCGGAATTCAAGCTGGTGCCGAAGGGCTCCGACGTGCTGACCGGCCGCCGCGAAGCGACGGAAATTTACAGTCTGGCTTAAGCGGCAGCCCGGTCAGGGCCACAGAACCTCCGGCGGCATCGACATCAGGATCGCTTCCGTATTGCCGCCGGTCTTCAGGCCGAAGGTCGTGCCGCGATCATAAAGCAGGTTGAATTCGACATAGCGGCCGCGGCGTACCAGCTGGCGGTGCCTGTCTTCCGGCGTCCAGCCTGCCGCCATGTTCCGCCGCACGATTTGGGGATAGACGTCGCGGAAGGCGCGGCCGACATCCTGCGTGAAGGCAAAATCCTGTGCCCAATCGCCTGAATTGAGCTGGTCGTAGAAAATTCCGCCAAGGCCCCGCGGTTCGTTCCGGTGCGGCAGATAGAAGTACTCGTCGCACCATTTCTTGAAGCGCGGATAATAGTCGGCATTCTGCTTGTCGCAGGCATCCTTGAGAGCGGCGTGGAAGGCCGCTGAATCACCAGCGTGGTTTTCCGGGAACATTGGGGTAAGGTCGGCGCCGCCACCGAACCAGGCCTTCGACGTCACGATGAGGCGCGTGTTCATATGAACCGCCGGGACGTGCGGCGAACACATATGAGCAACGAGGCTGATGCCGCTGGCCCAGAATTGCCCGTCACCGGTGGCACCCGGAATCTGCTGGCGGAATTCCGGCGAGAAGGTGCCGAAGACGGTCGAGATATTGACGCCCACCTTTTCGAAGAGGCGTCCCCGCATGACCGACATGGTGCCACCACCACCCGCGCCGCCGATACCTGAGCCACCGTCACGTTCCCAGATGGTGCGCTCAAACCGTCCCGGTTGCTTGCCTGGGGCAAGATTCGGGTGGTCGGAAAATTCGTCTTCGAGCGCCTCGAAGCTGGCGCAGATTTCGTCCCGAAGCGTTTGGAACCAGCGCCGCGCCTGCTCCTGGTAATCGTCGGGAAAGGGGGCGGTGCTGCTGTAGGCGATCATTCAGAGACCCGGGAAATCGTTTTGACGGAGGGCTTCGGCGGTGACGACCGCGGCGGCGATGGCGACATTGAGCGATCTCATCCCCGAGCGCAATGGAATGACCAGCCGATGATCGGCCGCTTCATGGACGCTTTCCGGAACGCCGCTCGATTCGCGCCCCACCATGATGCTGTCGTCCGGGCGGAAGGCGAAATTCTGATAGGGCTCTGCCGCCTTGGTCGACAGCAGCAAAAGCCGCCCGGCCGTAGCTGGGTTGGCCGCGCGCCACGTTTGATAGGCGGTCCAGGAGGTGTGCCGCACAAGATCGACCGCATCCAGGTAATCCATGCCGGCGCGGCGCATGCGGGCATCGTCGAAAATGAAGCCGCAGGGGAAAATGATGTCGACGGCGATGTTCCAGCAGGCGGCCAGGCGCAGGAGGGTGCCGGTATTCTGCGGGATATCGGGCTCGAACAGGACCAAACGCATGATTTAACTATACTTTCGAGGGGCCAAGGGCGCTCTGCCCTCACCTTGCAAATCATTCGGAATTGTTTATACCGTTGCTCCGGTTGAGGGGGAATGCCGGGACCCGAGTTGGTCTGCGGCCGGATGGGGACGGATTCTTGTCCTTAGTGCGGCGTTCTGTCGCGCCTCTGGCTTGCGGTCCGAATTGGCTGACATGGTATAAACCCCCGGAATTTTTGAGTATTCAGGCCAGTCCGCGACCCCAGAACCACGGCAGCGACGTGGTGATAGGCGTGGGCCGGTTTCTCTTGCCGGAGGGACAACATAGATGGCGGACCACGCGCAGTCGCCCCAGCATGCGGGCGCAGAAGGCACGCGGCGCGACTTTCTTTTTCTGACAGCAGCCTCGGTGACCGCGTTTGGCGCGGCGTCGGCGGTGTGGCCGTTCGTCAGTTCCATGAACCCGTCGAAGGACGTGCTCGCTTTGTCGTCGATCGAGGTCGATGTCGGCCAGGTGGCCGAAGGCCAGGCGATCACCGTGAAGTGGCGCGGCAAGCCGGTTTTCATCCGCCATCGCACGGCCGCCGAAATCGAGCAGGCCAAGAAGGACGATGCGGCCGAGATGAAGGATCCGCAGCCCGACGAGAAGCGGGCGATCAAGCCGGAATACCTGGTCCTGGTCGGTGTTTGCACCCATCTCGGCTGCGTGCCGCTGGGGCAGAAGGATTCCGAGCCCAAGGGTGAATTCGGCGGCTGGTACTGCCCTTGCCACGGGTCGCAGTACGACACGTCCGGCCGTATCCGCAAAGGCCCGGCGCCGCTCAATCTGGAGGTTCCGACCTACCAGTATGCGAGCGACACCGTGGTGAAGATCGGCTGAGGGAGCGGGGAAAATGAGCGCGAAATTCAAGAACCCGATCGTTCGCTGGATCGACCACCGCCTGCCGGTCTTCAGCTTCCTCGATCACGAAGCCAACGAATATCCGACCCCGAAGAACCTCAGCTACTGGTGGAACTTCGGCAGCCTCGCCGGCTTCATGCTGGTGGTGATGATGGCGTCGGGCATCTTCCTTGCCATGCAGTACACGCCGCATGTCGATTACGCCTTCAATTCCGTCGAGCGCATCATGCGCGACGTCAATTACGGCTGGCTCATCCGCTACATCCACATGAACGGCGCGTCGATGTTCTTCATCGTCGTCTACGTTCACATGTTCCGCGGCCTCTATTTCGGATCCTACAAGGCGCCGCGCGAACTGCTGTGGCAGATCGGCGTGGTGATCCTGCTCCTCATGATGGCGACCGCGTTCATGGGCTATGTGCTGCCCTGGGGCCAGATGAGCTTCTGGGGTGCCACCGTCATCACCAACCTGTTCTCGGCCCTGCCGGTGGTCGGCAAGTCGATCGTGACCCTCCTCTGGGGTGGTTTCTCGGTCGATAACCCGACGCTCAACCGCTTCTTCTCGCTGCACTACCTGCTGCCCTTCGTTCTGCTGGGCGTCGTGGTTCTGCACGTGGTCGCGCTGCACCGCTTTGGCTCGAACAACCCCATCGGCATCGACACCAAGGGCCCGCAGGACACGATCCCCTTCCATCCGTACTACACGGTGAAGGACATGTTCGGTCTCGGCGTGTTCATGATCTTCTATGCCTACTGGATCTTCTACGCGCCGGTGACACTGGGCGACCCGGACAATTTCATCCCGGCCAACCCGCTGTCGACCCCGCAGCACATCGTTCCGGAATGGTACTTCCTGCCGTTCTACGCGATCCTGCGCTCGATCCCGGACAAGCTGCTTGGCGTCATCGCCATGTTCGCTTCGATCCTGGTGCTTCTCGTCCTGCCCTGGCTCGACCGCTCGCCGGTCCGCTCGGGCCGCTATCGGCCGGTCTTCAAGTGGTTCTTCTGGATGCTGGCTTTCGATTGCGCGATCCTCACCATCTGCGGCAAGAACCCGCCGGATTGGATCTGGTCGCCGCTGTCGTTCTCGATCGCGCCGGATGAAGGCCAGGCTGGCATCAGCATCATCGCCATGGGCCAGCTCGCGACCACCTACTATTTCGGCTACTTCCTGGTGATCCTGCCGCTGCTCTCGATCTTCGAGAAGGCGCTGCCGGTTCCGCTTTCGATTTCCCGTCCGGTTCTCGGGGGTGGCGGTTCGCATGCCGCGATCGCCCAGGCTCCTGCCAAGAACTTGGCCAAGACGATGGAGAAGCTCTGATGGGCGCCAAGACTCTGCTCCTCAAGGGCATCACCGCGCTGGTCGGTGTCGCGGCCGTCCTCTTTGTCGCGGCGTCGCCGAAGCATGAAGTGCATGTCGAAAAGGAAGCCTGGTCGTTCCAGGGCTTCTTCGGCAAGTTCGACCAGGCCCAGCTGCATCGTGGCTTCCAGGTCTATAAGGACGTCTGCTCCGCCTGCCATTCGATGAACCTGCTCTCCTACCGCAGTCTGCAGGAGATCGGCTTCTCGGAAGCGCAGGTGAAGGAAATCGCCGCCAGCGTCACCGTCATGGACGGCCCGAACGACGAAGGCGAGATGTTCGAGCGTCCGGGCAAGCCGTCCGACCGCTTCAAGGCGCCCTTCGCCAACGAGCAGGCGGCGCGTGCCGGCAACAACGGCGCCTTGCCGCCGGATCTGTCGCTCATCGCCCGCAGCCGCGCCGGCAAGGGTTTCGGTGCCTATGAAGGCGCCGACTATATCCACGGCGTGCTGACCGGTTACAAGGAGCCGCCCGCCGGTTTCCATGTGAACGACGGCATGAACTATAACGAGGGCTTTGCCGGCCATCAGATCGCGATGCCGGCCCCGCTCTCGGAAGGTGCCGTGACGTATGAGGACGGCACGCAGGCCACTGTCGACCAGATGGCGCGGGACGTTTCGGCGTTCCTCACCTGGGCCGGCGAGCCGAACTATGAGAGCCGCATCCGCACGGGTCTCAAGGCGATGCTGTTCTTGGTTGCCTTCACGCTCATCGCCTATGCGGCGAAGCGCAAGATCTGGGCCCGCGTGCACTAAGCACGGTGGGACCATAGATCGGTTTGACCGCCGCTCCGGGAGCACCGGGGCGGCGGTTTTCTTTTGGGCACTGATGATAGGCAGTGGACTCCATTCCTGTCGGCGTTTACCGCCCGCTCAAACTGCGATACACAGAAGAGGCCGATTCGGACGGATTGCCCAGGCAGCCGACCGCGGCAGCGGAAACGCATGGGGATAGGATGCCGCCAGCCCTGGATACGACATCGCCAATCCCGGCCGTCACCGGCATCGACCATGTTCTCATCGGCGTGCGCGACCTTGAAGCTGCTGCCGAACGCTGGCGGCGCCTGGGTTTCCACCTGACGCCGCGCGGTCGGCATATCGGCTGGGGCACCGGCAATTACTGCATCATGTTCCCGCATGATTACATCGAACTGCTGGGCATCATCGATCCCGCCCAGTTCACCAACAATCTCGACCGCTTCCTCGCGGGTCGCGAAGGGCTCATGGGTCTCGCCTTTGCCGGCGACGATGAAAGCGTCTGCGCCGAGCAGGTGAAGGCTGCCGGCATTCCCTTCGACGGTCCCAAGGTGCTGAAGCGTGAGCTGGAATTGCCGGAAGGGACGGTTCTGCCCGAATTCGGCCTGGTGATGCTGAAGCCCGAGGCAACGCCGGCACTCTCCGCCTTTGTCTGTGTTCACAAGACGCCGGGCCTGCTGCGCCAGCCGGAATGGCTGCGCCATGCCAATCGCGCGACGGGCCTCGTCTCGCTCACGATCGTGGTGGATGACCCGGTCGAAACCGTCTTCGGCTGGTTGCCGCTCTTTGGACCGGCGCGCATCTCGACGGCCAATCTCATGACGGTCCTTGATACGGGGCACGGCCACATCCGCTTCACCACGCGCGAGGGGCTGGCCCAGCTCTATCCCACGATGGTACCGCTTCCCGATATCAAGGCGCCCTGGATCGCCGCTATGAAGATTGCGGTCGCGGACAAGGCGCGCTGCCGCGACCATCTCCATTTCGCCAACATTCTTTCCTTCAAGACCGGCAAGGGCTGCATCGTGCCGCCCGAGGAAGCGAATGGCGTCATCATCGAATTCGTCGAAGAGAAATGACTCACTCCACGCCCGATCTCCTCTACCAGGATCCGCGCTTCGCCGATTTCTACGATATCGACAATGGTTGGTACGATGACACGCGGACGTGCCTGAAGCTCGCCGCAGGTGCTGCTACCGTTCTCGACCTGGGCTGTGGCACCGGATTGCTGGCAAGCGCCATTGCCGCACAGGGGGCCGCGATGGGTGCCGAGGTGACGGGTGTGGATCCGGCCGCCGCCATGTTGGATATCGCCCGCCAGCGGGATGGTGGTGCGCGTGTGACCTGGGTTCATGGCGACGGACGCAGCGTGCGCCTCGGGCGCCGCTTCGACTTCATCTGCATGACCGGGCATGCCTTCCAATGCCTGCTTACCGACGATGACCAGCTGGCCCTGCTGAAGACCATCGCCGCGCATCTTGCGCCGCAGGGTCGCTTCATCTTCGACAGCCGGAATCCTGTGAAGCGCGAATGGGAAGAATGGGGCGAGGCCGATTCGCACCGTTTCATCGAGCATCCGAAGCACGGCAAGGTCGAATCCTGGAACGATTATGCCTTTGATGAAGCGACCGGCATCGTCACCTACGGCACCTATTACCGGCTGGCGAACGGCGATCTCCTCGCCGCGAAATCGCAGATCCGTTTTTCGCCACAGGAAAGCCTTGCCCGGTTGATGGCGGAAGCGGGCCTTGCCGTCGACCGGTGGATGGGCGACTGGCTGGGCGGCGATTATCGGCCGGACGCCAAGGAAATCATCCCCCTCGGGCGATTGGCTTAGTGACCTTTCAGCGCCCGGCGCAGGCGTTTGACGCCGAGCCAGACGGCACCGAGCACAATGGGAACGGCGATGGCGGCGAGCAGCTTGTGGGCGTGCTCGTTCTCGACCGGAAAGAGCCCGTCGGTCACGACCTTCAACAGGCCGATGAGATAATAGCTGATGGCGAAGACCGAGAGGCCCTCGACGGCCTCTTGAATCCGGAGCTGCGTGCGGCTGCGGCTCTCCATGTCCTTGAGCAGCGCACTGTTCTGCGCCTGCAGGTTGACGTCGACCCGGGTCCTGAGCATGTCGCTCGCGCGGTCGATGCCGGTCTCCAGCTGATCGAGCCTGCGGACGAAGGCCTCGCAGGTGCGCATCGCCGGGGTGAAGCGCCGGTCCAGGAAGCTCGATAGCCGTGACAAGCCATCGACCCGACCTTCGCGAATGTCCGAGAGGCGCCGCATGACCAGTTCGGCATAGGCAGCCCCAGCACTCAGGCGGTAGCGTGTGGCGGTGCCGAGGCTGGCCGTTTCGGCGGCAAGACGCGTCAGCGCATCGAGCAATTGCCGATCCCCCTCATCGCGCTGCGCATCGGGTGCGGCCGTCCGCTCGATGAGCGATTTGAGGCGCGCTTCGAGATCGGCGAGTGTCGCGTTGGCGCGCCTTGCCAATGCCAGGCTCAGCAGCGCCATCAAGCGATAGGTTTCGATCTCCAACAGGCGCTGCACCATGCGCCCGGCGCGGCCGGCCGACAGCGAGCGGTTAATCAGCAGCATGCGGCCAAAACCCGTGGGGCCCAGGCGGAAATCGGTCCAGACCTCGGCGGCCTTGTCGCCGACGCTCGACGCTACCGTATCGCCGGACGGGAACAGGGCGCCGATCAATTCGGCCGTCTGCTGCATGCCGGGGCCGGAGCGGATCTCCAAAAGCTGCGCCGCGACGACCTGGCCCGGAACCTGGGTGGCCAGCATCCGCGCATCGGCCGGGAGGTCCGCCCAACCGAGACCCTCCGCCTTGATGTCGGGCCGCGGCATGACCAGCGTGTAGCTGGTGAACTCGGTATGGAGCTCCCATTTCAGCTGCGTCTCACCGCGCGGCAGAATGCCGTAACGGCTGCCCGGGTCAGGTGCGGCGGCGCCGTGATGCTGTGCAAGGTCCGCGATGAAGTGAAGATCGGCGGCACCCGCCGCATCGCCCGGGGCGCGGAGGCAGGCCAAGTGCAGCACCAGGGCCGGACCGTCGATGCGCAGGGGCGGGCGCGCATGCACCTCGTCATTCAATTCCCGGCGCAAGGGATGTTCGGTGAACATCTGGTATCGGCTCCATGTCGGCGCTTGACGAAAATAGGCGCCAACATAGCAGGTCGACTGTCAGCGTGCGCGGGTTTCCTTGATTTCGGCGGCGGCCGCCACCTGCCGGACATTGCCGCTGACATTGGCGCCGGCATCGCGGGCAAGCCCCAGAAAGAACAGGCTCGACGCCATGACGATGCCGCCGATGACGAGATAGGCCGGCTGGAAATCACTGGCGATCAGCGACAATCCGTCGCGCGCATTCATGGTGATATGGAGGGAGAGGGCAGCGGTTCCGGCGCCGATGGAGAGCGACAATTGCTGCATCATGGCGGAGAAGGTCGAGGCGCTGCTCATCGCGCCCTCGCCGATATCGGCATAGGAGAGCGCGTTGAGCCCGGTAAATTGCAGCGAGCGGATGAAGCCGCCGGCGAGGAGTGCCAGGAAGATGATGCTGTGCGGGACGGCAGGGGTGAAAAGCGCATAGCCCATCATCACGACGCCGCAGAAGAGTGCGTTGATGATGAGGACGCGGCGAAAGCCGAACGCCCTGAGGACGGATTGCGTCGCCCCTTTCATCACGAGGGCGCCGGCGGCGCTGGAAAAGGTGAGAAGCCCGGAGGCGAAGGCCGAGAGGCCGAACCCCAGCTGCAGCATGAGCGGGAGCAGCACGGGAAGGGCGCCGATGCCGATCCTGAAGACGCTGCCGCCGACGATGGCGCGGCGAAAGGTGCTGATCCGCATCAGCTTCAGATTGACGATGGGATCCTCCGTCCGCCGTGCGCGCGACCAGTAAGTGACAAGGCACAGCGCCCCGAAACCCGCCATGCTGCCAAGGATCCACAAGGGCAACGAAAAGCGCCCCATCGCCTCGAAGACGAAAACGAGAGAGGCCAGGCCGAGCCCGGTGAGGACGAAGCCGACCCAGTCGAGCTTGGGTACTTTCGGCGCTTTGATGTGCGGCACGTAGAGAAGGCTCAGAATGATGCCGAGGATCGCCACCGGAATATTGAGAAGAAAGATCCAGCGCCAGGAAGAATAAGTGACGATGAAACCGCCGATGGGCGGTCCCAGCACCGGCCCCAGCAGCCCCGGGATGGTGAGATAGGTCATTGCCTTGATGAGTTCGCCCTTGGGCACGGCGCGCAGGATGACGAGGCGACCGACCGGCACCATCATGGCGCCGCCGAACCCTTGCAGGATGCGGGCGAGAACGAGGGCGGTGAGGGAATCGGATGCGGCGCAGGCGATCGACCCCGCCATGAAAATCGCGATCGCCAGACTGAAGACGCGCTGCGCGCCGAACCGGTCGGCGACCCAGCCGCTCAACGGGATGAAGATGGAGAGGCTGAGAAGATAGGACGTGATCGCGAGGTTGACCTGGAGTGGCGCCGCCCCGATCTCGCGCGCGATCTGCGGCAGCGCCGTCGCGATGATCGTAGTGTCGAGGTTTTCCATGAAAAGGGCCGAGGCCACGATGAGGGCCAGGGTGCGATAGGAAGCAATGCGGACGGGCATGAAGGGCGAGGCCTTGGGGGCGGCAATGGGCAGAGGATAGGCCCTGCAACTCATTCTCACCACGCCCGATCCGGGATCGCTGCTATGCGCTTGCCGCGAACGTTGCCACGCGCAGGGTTTGGGCGTCTGTCCCGTGCCTGCGGCCCGTTTGAGCCATTATAGAATCCGGCTTTTCACCCTGAACCGCTTCGATTAAGCTTTTGTGATGGAAACGAAACGCCCTTTTACCTCCATCCTCGGCAAGCTCAAGGATGCGGGCCTGCGCCCGACACGCCAGCGCCTGTCTCTGGCCAAGCTGCTCTTTGAAGGCGGCGACCGCCATGTCTCGGCCGAGGATCTCCATGCCGAGGCCGTGGCCAACCGGATCCAGGTCTCGCTGGCGACGATCTACAACACGCTGCATCAATTCACAGCGGCCGGCCTGCTGCGCGAAGTGGTGGTCGAGCCGGGCCGTTCCTATTTCGACAACAACATGATTCCGCATCACCATTTCTTCGTCGAAGGCGAGGGGAAGCTGATGGATATTCCAGCTAACCAGGTCTCGCTGGGGCAGTTGCCGGAAGCGCCGAAGGGCATGAAAGTGGCCCGTGTCGACGTCATCGTCCGGCTTGCGAATGACTATTAATTCGCTAATTCTATCAAACACTAATCTCCTTTCTTAAAACCATTCCAGTTTGTTGACAGGCTTCGCTTGCGGGGCCTAGAGTTCGTTCACCGACAAGCTTGTCGCGGCGTACCCGGCTCAATCCGGCACGCTCCGGATTGAATGAGAGAAGGTCGGACCACCGCCCCAAGACCCCCACGCAACCCATTTTGATAGGGAGACGAAAATGGCTTTGAAGGGCTCCAAGACCGAAGGCAATTTGAAGGCCGCTTTTGCCGGCGAAAGCCAGGCGAACCGCCGCTACCTCTATTTCGCACAGAAGGCCGACGTCGAAGGCTATAACGATGTCGCCGCCGTGTTCCGCTCGACCGCGGAAGGCGAAACCGGCCATGCGCACGGCCATCTCGAATTCCTCGAGGAAGTGGGCGATCCCGCGACGGGTCTTCCCATCGGCTCGACCGCGCCGAACCTCAAGGCTTCGATCGCCGGCGAAACGCACGAATACACCGACATGTATCCGGGCATGGCGCGCACCGCGCGCGAGGAAGGCTTCGACGAGATCGCCGACTGGTTCGAGACGCTGGCCAAGGCTGAAAAATCCCATGCCGGCCGCTTCCAGAAGGCGCTCGACACGCTGGGCTGATCGCCCGTTTCAGCTAAGATCGCTACCGCCATCCTGTCCTTGACGGCGGGGTGGCGGTGTCGATTTCCACATTGCTCCTGCAACCGCACGTGCGAGGGATGGGTCCATGCGCGAAGGCAGCCTGGAGGCCCCGGTTCGCCACAAGATCGATTGGCAGAACCCCGATTTCTACGACATGGACAAGATCAATGCGGAGATGCATCGCGTCTTCGATATCTGTCATGGTTGTCGGCGTTGTTTCAATCTGTGCGATTCCTTCCCGCGGCTCTTCGATTTGGTCGATGAGAGTCCCGATGAAATGGCGGGGGTGAAGGTCGAGGACTATAAGAAAGTCGTCGACGCCTGCACGCTGTGCGATCTCTGTTTCATGACCAAATGCCCCTACGTGCCGCCGCATGAATGGGCGCTCGATTTCCCACATTTGATGCTGCGCTATCGCGCCGCCGAGTTGCGCCAAGGCAAGAACGACAAAATCTATGCCGAGCTCACCGAGACCGACCGCAACGGCAAGGCTGCCGGCGTCGTAGCTCCCCTCGCCAACGCTGTCGCCGGGAACGGGGCGGCACGCCAGGTGATGGAAAAGGTGGCGGGCATCGACCACCGCGCACATCTGCCGAAGTTCCACGGCCGCACGCTGGTGCTGCGCGCGATGGAAGAAAAGCCTGCAGTCAACGCAGAAGCGCCGGCCTTTGGCCGCAAGGCTGTGCTCTATGCGACCTGCTTTGCCAATTACAACAATCCTAATATCGGCATGGCGGCGCTCAATGTGCTGGCCAAGAACGGTGTTGCCGCCGAAGTGGTTTATCCGCGCTGCTGCGGCATGCCGCAATTGGAGCAGGGCAATGTCGCGCGCGTCGCCGAACATGCACACAGTGTCGCCGATGCGCTGCTGCCCTATGTCGAAGATGGCTATGACGTGGTGGCATTGGTGCCTTCCTGCGCCCTGATGCTGAAATTCGAATGGCCCCTGATCCTGCCCGGTGAGGAAAAGATCAAGCGTCTTGCCAACGCGACCTTCGACGTTTCCGAATATGTGGTCGACATCGCCAAGCGCGAAGGGCTCGCCCCCGGGCTGCAGCCGCTTGACGGCGGTGTTGCTCTCCACATCGCCTGTCATGCCCGTGCCCAGAACATGGGGCAGAAGGCGACCGAAATGCTGAAGCTCATTCCGGACGCGGATGTGGCGGTGATGGAACGCTGCTCCGGCCATGGTGGGGCCTGGGGTGTCCTGGCCGAGAATTTCGAAATCGCGCTCAAGGTCGGCAAACCGGTGGCACGCCAGGTAATGAATGCGGCAAAGAAGCATGTCGCCTCGGAATGCCCGCTCGCCGGTGCCCATATCCTGCAAGGTATCGGCGCACTGAAGCCCGGCGAACAACCGGCTAAAGAAGCCCCGCACCCGATCGAACTCTTCGCGCGGGCCTATGGGTTGATGTGAAATTCGGCTGCCGCTCCCGCCGGACGGCAGTGCAAGTGGTTATGTGACCGAGGATCAGCATGAGTGCGACGCGCAAGAAGGAAATCACCAAGGCCGACATCCTTCCGGCCGATATCTATGCCAGCCAGCGCGGCGAGAAGCGCAAAGCCGTCGTTGCCATGAAGAAAAAGCGCCGGATCGAGGTCGGGCCGGTTGCCACTTTCTATTTCGAGAATTTCGATACGATGCTGCAGCAGGTTCAGGAAATGCTGCATATCGAGAAGGGCGGCGACGAGCAGCTGGCCGATGAACTGCGCGCCTACAATCCGCTCATCCCGCAGGGGCGCGAACTGGTGGCGACGGTGATGTTCGAGATTGACGATCCCGTGCGCCGGGCGAATTTCCTCGGCCGCCTTGGCGGCGTCGAACACACGGCCTTCCTGAAGTTCGGCAATGAACTGGTGAAGGGCGTTCCGGAGGACGACCAGGAACGGACCAACGAAGACGGCAAGGCCTCGTCGGTGCAGTTCGTCCATTTTCCCATGACCGATGCCCAGGCGTCCCTCCTGAAGCAGCCGGGAACGCAAATCATCATCGGCTTCGAGCACCCCGCCTACGGCCACATGGCCGTGATATCGGAAGATTCCCGCGCCGCCCTGGCGCTCGATCTCGACTGAGGGCAGCCCTATTTCCGGTGCGTCTCGTCGCCATCGGTCAGTTCATAGCTGGTGCTGCGACCGCCCGCATCGTTCTTGCGCAAGGCGCCTTTAGCGATCAGGTCCTGGATGTCGCGCGTTGCCGTATCCTGCGAGCATTTCGCGATGATGGCCCATTTTGACGTCGTGAGCTTGCCGTCGAATCCGTCGAGCAGGCGGTTCAATACCTTGATCTGACGATTATTGAGCGCGATGCGGCCAAAGCGTTCCCAGAATTTTGCCTTCAGCATGATGCCGGTCAGCGACGTGTCGGCATTGGCCACGGCGCGGCCAAGACAGCCGAGGAACCAATCCATCCAGGCCGTAATATCGACGCTGCTTTTCTGGCTACGCTCCAAGATCTCGTAATAGGCTTTGCGTTCCTGCCGAATCTGGTTCGACATGCTGTAGAAGCGCTGTCGGCTTTTTTCCGATCGCGCCAGGGCCATATCGGCTATGGCGCGGGCCATGCGGCCATTGCCATCCTCGAAGGGGTGGATGGTGACGAACCAGAAATGTGCCTGGGCCGATTTCAGAACGGGGTCCGTCTTGGGGGGCGCATTGAACCATGTCACGAACCTCTCCATCTCGAAGGCGACCTTGTCGGCCGGCGGCGCCACATAGTGGATGCGTTCGCGCCCGATCGGACCCGAGACGACGCGCATCGGGCCATCGGAATCATCGCGCCAGCCGGCGACTTTTATCTTCACCAGGCCGCTATAGCCGGTCGGAAACAAGGCGGCATGCCAGGCGAACAATCTCTCGGTCGTGAGCGCCTGATCAAAATTCTGGGTGGCGTCGAGCATCATCTCGACCACGCCATCCACATTGCGGTCGGCCGGTACCAGGCCGGCGATGTCGAGCCCCAATCGACGCGCGATCGACGAACGTACTTGCTCGATATCAAGGTGCTCGCCCTCGATTTCGCTCGACTTGACCACGTCCTGGGTCAGCGTCTGCAGCATGGCCTCTTCGCGCAGTCGGAAGCCCAGCCCCTCCATCCGGCCCAGCAGCCGACCCTGGGCATGGCGGACGTCGCTCAGCTTCTCCATCAGCCCGTCCGACCGCCAGGTCAGTTGCGGCCATTGCGGATCGTCCCAGATATACATGTCATTCTCCGCAGAAGGTGCGGAGAATGTAACTGCTAATCTCCGCAGGCGGAAGCGTTATTCTCCGCATATTCTGCGGAGAATAACGGGTCTAATCTCCGCAGGCTGCCATCGCCATCAGGAAATCATATCTATATCAAATAGATAGATGAGGGGCCGGAGCAGGCTCACCCTTCGCTCAGCTCCAGCCAGGTTTCCTCGGCTTCGGCGAGCTTCTTCTTCACCTCGGCATGCTTGGTCTGCCAGGTTTGGAGGGTCGCCGTGCCGCCGTCATTGTAAAGGGATGGATCGGAGAGCTTGGCTTCGATGAGGTCGAGGGCCTGGGTCAGTTTGTTGACCGCGAGCTCCGCGTTGTTGAGAGCCTTCTTCTTCTCCGGCGAGATCGCGACCACTTTCTTTGATGTGGCAGCCGGTTTGGGTGCGGACTTGGCCGCTGCCGGGCCGCCATGCGCCGCGGCAAGCTTCGGGGCTGAGGCTTTTTCGGGCAACGCCCCCTTCTTCTCGCTACGATTTCTCTCGCGCCGCTCGTTGACGATCTGGCGGCGATAATCGTCCATGTCGCCGTCAAAGGCTTTGACGCCGCCATCCTTCACCAGCCACAGCCGGTCGGCCGAAAGCTCGATGAGATTGGGATCGTGGCTGATGATGATCACGGCGCCCTCGAACTCGTTGATCGCCTCGACCAGCGCCTGGCGACTGTCGATGTCGAGATGGTTCGACGGTTCGTCGAGCAGCAGGATGTTGGGCGCCTGCCGGCTCATCAGAGCCAGCAGCAGGCGCGCCTTCTCGCCACCCGAGAGCTGCGCAACCTTCGTGTTCGCCTGATCCTGTCCCAAGCCGAAACGGCCGAGATGCGCCCGGCGCTTGTCGGGCAGCAGATCGGGGGCGGCGCGTGCCATCACTTCGATCGGCGTTGCGTCGAGATCGAGCTCGTCGGTCTGGTGCTGCGCGAAATAGCCGACGCGCATCTTCTGCGACTTACGTACCTGGCCGCTCATGGCTTCGAGACGACCGGCGAGCAACTTGATGAAAGTCGATTTGCCGTTGCCGTTTGAGCCCAACAGCGCGATGCGGTCATCGGGATCGAGGCGGAGATCGAGATTCTTGAGGATCGGCTTGCCCGGCTCGTAACCCACCGAGACATGATCGAGGGTGATGAGGGGCGGCGCCAGGGCTTCCGGCTGCGGGAAGGAAATGTTGACCCCCTTCTCGTCGGCCACCAACGCAATCGGCTGCAGTTTGGCGATCATCTTCAGGCGCGACTGTGCCTGCCGCGCCTTCGATGCCTTGTAGCGGAAACGGTCGACGAAAGCCTGCATGTGCTTGCGCTGGGCATCGACCTTGGCGGCCATCGCCATGTCCTGCTCCATGCGCAGGCGCCGCATGTTCTCGAAATCGTCATAGCCGCCGGCATAGGAGATCATGCCGCCACGCGAAAGATGGATGGTGCGGTTCACCACCTTGTTGAGAAGGTCGCGGTCATGGCTCACCAGCAGGATCGTGCCGGGATAGTTCTTCAAATAGCTCTCAAGCCACAGCGTCGCTTCGAGATCGAGATGGTTGGTGGGTTCGTCGAGCAGCATCAGGTCGGGTGCCGAGAAGAGCTGGGCCGCGAGTGCCACGCGCATCTGCCAGCCGCCCGAGAAGTCGCTCAAAGGGCGCAGCTGCGCCGTGCCATCGAAACCGAGACCGGCCAGAATTTCCGCCGCGCGAGACTCGGCGCTGTGCGCCTGGATGTCGGCAAGACGCGCATGAATCTCGGCGATGCGGTTGGGGTCGGTCGCATGATCGGCTTCTGCCATCAGGGACGTACGCTCGGTATCCGCCGCCAGCACGCAATCGATCAGACTGCGGCTTTGATCCTTCATTTCCTGTTCCAAGCGCCCGACGCGCCAGGCCTTCGGCACGTCGATCGTCCCTGAATCGGCATGGAGATCGCCCGAGATGAGCTTCAGCAAAGTCGACTTGCCAGCGCCGTTGCGCCCGACCAAACCGGCATGGTGACCGGCCGAAACGGAGACACTGGCGTTCGACAGGATCTCGCGGCCGGCGATGCGATATGTCAGGTTGTTGATCGTTAACATATTGTTCTAACGTTATTTATTGAGAATCTGGGCGCTTCGGCGCAAGCGTCATCCGGGTTCGGTTGTGCGCTGCGGAGGAGTTGTATATAAGCCAGCCCGAATTCCGCCAAGGGGCGCCGGCGATTTTAAGCCCGCTGCCCGCAACTCCAGACATGAGGAAAATCATGGCCATCGAACGTACTTTCTCGATCATTAAGCCGGACGCCACCCGTCGCAACCTCACGGGCAAGATCAACGCCAAGTTCGAGGAAGCCGGCCTCAAGATCGTCGCCCAGCGCCGCATCCAGATGTCGGAAGCCCAGGCCAAGAAGTTCTACGAAGTGCACGCCGCGCGTCCCTTCTACGCCGACCTCGTCAAGTTCATGACCTCCGGTCCGGTCGTCGTCCAGGTGCTGGAAGGCGAGGGCGCGGTCCTCAAGAACCGCGACATCATGGGCGCCACCAACCCGGCCAATGCCGCCCCGGGCACCATCCGCAAGGAATTCGCTGAATCGATCGAAGCCAACTCGGTCCACGGTTCAGACAGCCCGGAGAACGCCGCGATCGAGATCGCCTACTTCTTCGCCGGTTCCGACATCGTCGGCTGATATCGGAAAGATCAAACGGAAACGGCGCCGCTGGATACCCCAGCGGCGCCGTTTTTGTTTGTCCGGTTCGGAAAGCGGCTACTTCCGGCTCACCGCTGCAACGACGACGATGAAGCCGCCGACCACGCCGAGGAACGAGAAGATGCCAAGGCCGACCGACGGGCCATTCACCACGTGGAGCGTCGTCACCAAAGCGAGGACCAGGGCATAGATGGTGCCCCAGAAGAGCAGGCGGCCGAGGCCGTTCCAGGTCTGCTGGCGGTTGGCGAGGATCTGATCGTTGAGCGAGCCGGACGGCGTAGCCATGGTTAATCTCCGAAAATGAGCCGTTGGATTGGCCCCTTTTTACCGAAAACGGGGCCAGAGGGCAATTGCATGCCGCATGGGCAGGCAGCCAGCCAGCCTATTCCGGCAAGGGCGGGATGATGACTGTGGGCTCGGTGTCCATGGGTTGTGGCTTGGTCGGGTCGACCTTCTTCGGTGCCGTAATCTCGGGCACGGATATGGTCGGCTGCTCAACCGCCGGGACGACCGGTGAAGGGACATCCGGCATCTGCGGGATATCGACGGTGCCGGGCGGCTTCGGTTTGGCAACCGCATCGGGTACCGGTTGACCTGCCTCGGGGATCAATATCTCCTCCGGGCAGCGGTGGCGCTGGGCACTGCCGCTTTCCTGCCACAAGCTTTCCTTCGTCAGCGAGCGCATGGTGCCCAGCTGGTTGAGCTTGACGCGCACCTCGGTCAGGACAGATTGCAGCTTCTTCTTCGAGCGGCCGCAGACGAGCTGCAGCGCTGCCGCATTCTCTTCGCCGAATTGCTGGGTGAAGGCCGCGACCAGCGCGTCGCGCTTGACGCGGCTGCCGATGCTGCTGGCGATGGTGACGTTGAGCAGGCTCTTCTGCAGATCCTTGGCGCGCCCCACGGCCCGTTCGAAATACATCTCCTCGGACAGCATCGAACAGGCGCCGTAGCGCGACCAGAAACGCCGCTCGGCGCATTGGGCGACACTCGGCATCACCTCTTTCAAGGCCCTGGCAAGATCGTCACTGAGCTTGAGCGGCGGCATGGCGCAGGATTCGCTGCCCGGCGTTTCGACATCGCCATCCATGAGGGGCGTTGAAAAGGCACCGGCCATTGGATCGCAATCGCGTAACGGAACCGAACCGCTCCTGGGATCGGGCCTAAGGCCGATGAGGGTGAGGTTGCGTGCCGCGGGGTCCTTGAGCGTCAAGCCCTCGCACAGCGGCAGTTCCGGCTTTACCAGGCACTGCCCCGGCAGGAAGGCCATCAGCAGCGAATAGTGATCCATCGTCTGCGCTGATGCGGCATGCGGCGCGCCAGCGAGCATGAGGAGCGGCAGCAGCCAATATCGCCGGGCTGCACGCCGCTCAGGCATCAGGCGCCCAGCGGATTGAAAAGCGCGCTGCCGGCAAAAGCCGCATCATGGATGACGGCGCGCTCGCCCTCGACCGTCACTTTTCCCTCGGCGATGAGGCGGAGTGCCAGCGGGAACAGGCGATGTTCGGCGGCGAGCACGCGGCCGCCCAGGCTGTTTTCGTCATCTTCCGGGCGGACGGGCACGGCCGCCTGGGCAATGATCGGGCCGGTATCCATTTCTGGCCGCACAAAATGCACCGTGCAGCCGTGGAAACGCACACCTGCCTCAAGCGCGCGGGCATGGGTCTTCAGCCCTTTGAAGGCGGGCAGCAGGGCCGGGTGGATGTTGACTAGTCTGTCGTGCCAGCCGGCAATGAAGCCATCGGTCAAAAGGCGCAGGAAACCGGCAAGGACCACGAGTTCGGCCCCATGCGCACGGATTTCCTGGTCCATCGCCGCATCGAAGCTCGTGCGGTCGGCAAACGCTTTGTGGTCGACGATCGTGGTGGCAATGCCGGCGCGCGCCGCGCGCGTCAGGCCGAAAGCATCCGGCCGGTTGGAGAGGACCAGAACGATCTCGATCGGCGAATTGGCGACCGCCGGGCCGAAATTGTCGATCAGCGCCTGCAGGTTGCTGCCGCGACCCGAAATCAGGACCGCGATCTTCAGCTTCGCCATTTACCAGTGACCGGTATTGCGGACGACACAGCCCGCCTCGCCCTCGGCCCGCGCCACGATGCGGCCGATTTCGTTGACCGTCTCGCCCTGATCGCGCAGCACCTTGGCAATGCCGGCGGCATCGTCGCGCGCCACCACCAGCACCATGCCGATCCCGCAATTGAAGGTGCGTGCCATTTCCTGGGCATCCGTGCCGGCCACTTTCCGCATCCAGCCGAAGACCGGCGGCAGGGTCCAGGTCGCGGCGTCGATATCGCAGGAGAGGTTCTTGGGCAGTACGCGCGGGATATTCTCAAGAAGGCCGCCGCCGGTGATATGAGCCAAGGCTTTCACCCCGCCCAGCTTCGAGCCTTCGCGGCGAATGGCGGCAAGGCACGAGCGGACATAGATCTTGGTGGGGGTGAGGAGGGCGTTGCCCAGGCGCTCGCCCTTTTGGAAGGGGGCGTCCGAATCGTAATTGAGGCCGCTCACTTCGACGATCTTGCGGACCAGCGAATAGCCGTTGGAATGGACGCCGCTGGAACCCAGGCCCAGCACGATATCGCCTTCCCCGACATTGGCGCCGGTGATCGCCGCATCGCGTTCGACGGCCCCCACCGAGAAGCCCGCGAGGTCGTAATCGCCCTTGGCATACATGCCGGGCATTTCCGCCGTCTCACCGCCGATCAAGGCACAGCCAGCCTGTTTGCACCCTTCGGCGATGCCGGCGATGATCTTGCGGCCCGTCTCGACATCGAGCTTGCCGGTCGCGAAATAGTCGAGGAAGAAAAGCGGCTCGGCCCCTTGCACCACCAGATCGTTGACGCACATGGCGACAAGGTCGATGCCGATCGTGTCATGGCAGCCAGCCTCGATCGCGATCTTCAGCTTCGTGCCGACGCCATCCGTGGTGGCGACCAGGATCGGATCCCGGAAACCGGCGCGTTTCGGGTCGAAAAAGGCGCCAAATCCACCCAATCCGGCATCTGCGCCGGCACGTGCCGTGGCCTTGGCCAAGGGTTTGATCGCTTCGACCAGGGCATTGCCGGCATCGATATCGACACCGGCATCGCGATAGGTGATGCCATTGCCCATGCTATTCGTTAAGTCCTTGTGATTGCTGGTGCCCGGCGGAAAGAAGCGACCCGGCGCTACTGGCTTCCTTGGACACAGATTTGCTATAAGCTCGGTCGGACAATACGCATTTCAGGGTGGTTTGCAATGGCCCCAGCGGGCGTCTCGATTCGCAATTTTCTGGCCCTCCTCGGCCTCCTTTCGGGCCTCATTCTGACCGTTCCGGCAGCCATCAACCCGGCTGTGGCGCAGAATGTCTATGTGGCATCCGGGGTGCCGGTCGACGTGACGGGCGACGCTGCGACCTTGCGCGATCAGGCGGTGCTGATGGCCCAGCGCGAGGCGCTGAAAAAGATCCTGGCCGAGATCGCACCTGCCGACCAGGTGGCGGGGCTGCAGCTTCCGAGCGATGACGAGATCGGCGGCTGGGTTGCCGATGTCGAGATCGAGGAAGAAAAGATGGCGGCGACCCATTATGTCGGCCGCTACACGATCCGTTTTGCCGCCGCCCCGGTGCAGGAATTCCTGAGCGGCCAGGGCGTGGCCTTTGCCGAGACCCGCTCCAAGCAGATGCTGGTGATCCCCGTCTATACCGACGAGACCGGGACGACTGGCCTCTGGGGGCCGACCAATCAATGGCTGGCCGCCTGGACGACGCGTCCCGCCGGCAATGCGCTGGTGCCGATCGTCGTCCCGCGCGGCGATCTTGACGACCAGAACACGCTCTCCGCCACAGAGGCTCTGGGCGGCAACGAGCCCAAGCTCGAATTCATGGGCGAGCGGTACCAGGCGGGGGATGTCGCGGTCGCCGAGGCGCAGATGAGTGCTCCCGGTGCCGACGGCCAGCGCACCCTGACGCTCAACGTGACGCGCTACAGCGCCGAAGGGCCGCAGGCCTTCAAGGATACGCTGACCGGACCGGCGGCGGATCCGGACGGGCTGATGGCCCAGGGTGTTGCCACCGTGCAAGCGATGCTGGAAGGCGCCTGGAAGAGTGCCAATCTGGTCGACCCCAACCAGCGCACGACCCTGTCGGTCCATGTGCCGCTGACCGGGATCGAACAATGGATCGCGATCAAGCGGCATCTGGCGCAGGTGAGCCTCATCAAGGGCGTCAACCTCAAGGAACTCGCCAAGAGCGGCGCCGATCTCGAAATTTCCTATGCGGGTGCGGAAGACCAGTTCATTCGTGCTCTCGCCCAAGCCGATCTCAATCTGGTGCCGAGCGGCGAGGGCGTCGCCACGCTGACGCTCGCCGGCAGCGGCGGCACGCCGACACCATGAACCGAGCGATATGACCGACATTCGCGACATCAGCATCGAGTTCGACGAACCGCCGCCGCCCCGCCTGCGGCGTTGGCCCAGCTATCTGGCGGCGCTCATCGTCTTCCTGATCCTGGTCTATCTGCTGCGCACCGTGCTGCTGCCTTTCGTCGCCGGCATGGGGGTCGCCTATTTCCTCGACCCCGTTTGCGACCGCCTTGAGGAATGGGGCTGTTCGCGCGCGCTGGCGACGACGCTCGTCACCATTGCCTTCGCCCTCATCGTCATCCTGGCGTTCCTGCTGATCGTGCCGCTGCTGATCGATCAGCTGACTTCTTTCATCACCAGCCTGCCCGACCTGGTCAGCCGCGCGCATCAGCGCCTGCTGCCGCTCTATGAAAACTTCCGCGTGCGCTTCGATCTGCCGGCGATGGACGATCTGGGCTCGCTGCTGAAGAACCGGCTCGGCACCGTCTTCAGCTTCGTGACGCAGACCGTGCAGGGAGTCGTCTCCGGCGGCGCGGCATTCGCCAACCTGCTGTCGCTCATCTTCATCACGCCGGTCGTCACCTTCTATCTGCTGCGCGACTGGGATCTCATCATCGCCCGCATCGATCATCTGCTGCCGCGCGACCATGCCGCAACGATCCGCAGCCAGATGGCGGCGATCGACACGACCTTGGCCGGTTTCGTGCGCGGGCAGGCCAGTGTCTGCCTGGTGCTGGGAATCTATTATGCGAGCGCGCTGATGCTGGTGGGCCTGCCTTTCGGCCTCGTCATCGGCATGACGGCCGGCATCCTCACCTTCATCCCCTATGTCGGATCGCTTTCCGGTTTCGTGACGGCGATGGCGATTGCGCTTGCCAGTTTCGACGGCTGGCACAGCCCGGCCATCGTTGCCGGCATCTTCTTCGTCGGGCAGGTGCTGGAAGGCAATTTCCTGACACCCAAGCTGGTGGGCGACCGCGTCGGGCTGCACCCGGTCTGGATCATCTTCGCGCTGCTCTCGGGCGGGGCGCTCTTCGGCTTCGTCGGCCTGCTGCTCGCGGTGCCGGTTGCCGCGTCGATCGGCGTCCTGGTGCGCTTCGGCATCGGTCGCTATCTGGTAAGCCCGCTCTATCACGGCCATCACGACCTACCGCCAGAGATGGCTGAACAACCGGGCGATTCGGAAAAGAAATGAGCGGCACGCAACTGCCCTTCGACCTGCCGCCGCGCAACGCGATGGGGGCGGCGGATTTCGTCGCCTCGCGCAGCAACGAAGCGGCGCTCACCCTCATCGATTCCTGGCCCAATTGGCCGGCGCCGGCGCTGGCTGTGCATGGGCCCGCCGGCTGCGGCAAGACGCATCTCGGCCACGTCTTTCAGGAGAAAGTGGGCGACACGGCGCTGTTTCTTACCGCGCCGACACGTCTGCCCGACCTCCCTGAGAGGCCGGTGCTGATCCTCGACGAGCCGCGTCTTGATGAGACGGATTTCTTTCACCTCCTCAACCGCATCAAGAGCGACGGCGGCGCGCTGCTGATCCTGAGCCGCGAGGCGCCGGCGCGATGGGATGTGAAGCTGCCGGACCTGGCGTCGCGATTGAAGGCCATCCCCACCGTCGAGGTCTCGCCACCGGATGATGCACTGCTCGCCGCCGTGCTGGTGAAGCATTTCGCCGACCGACAGATCCATGTGGCGCCGGACGTGATCGACTATCTGCTGAAGCATACCGAGCGCAGCTTCGCCGCCGCTGCCGAGACGGCAGCCAAACTCGACCGCGCCGCGCTGGCGGAAGGCCGCGCCATCACCATTCCACTGGTAAAGCGCACGCTGGCGTGACGCGCGTCAGCGTTTTGTCAGCTTCGTAAACGCGCCGATTTCCGACGGTTCGACCCTTGCGGTCGTGCGTCCGCGGGACCATCTCATGCGGACAGAAACGACCCGCCAGCGAGAGGGAGAATGCGTCGATGAAATGCCCGGTCTGCAATCAGGATCTGGTGATGAGCGATCGCCAGGGAATCGAGATCGACTATTGCAGCAAATGCCGCGGCGTATGGCTCGATCGCGGCGAACTGGACAAGATCATCGAACGCAGTGTTCGCGAGGTGCCACAACCGACCCCACAGGCGCAGCCCTATCGCGAGGATCGCGGGCATCAACGCCGTGACCATGACGAATATCATCACCAGAAGCACTACAAGCAGAAATCCTGGCTGAGCGAGTTGTTTGATTGATCGAATTGTCTGTGCGAGGTCCGGGCATTCGCGATCACCCGCTATGATGGGTCGACCGGGCCGAGCTTTTGGACCTCGTCAGAGACGGTCTGCGCAATCCGCAGCAGCTCATCCAGCAGTCTACTATCGACATTGAAGTATCCCTCATACTCAGCACTGTTTCGCTCATTATGGGCCTTGTCGAGGACGCGCCATTGGGCGGCAGCAAGCTTGAGAGTATGCTGAAGGGCCGGGAATACGATGTACCGCTTGTCGGGTCTGTATCCATGCCATCGCAGCGCCGCAAGCGAGAGAGCATGCGCGGCATTATATGCGAGATCGAAACGCCCCTCGGCAGAGAGGTTCTTGTTGCTTGCATCTTTCAGCCGGTTCATCCCGGATCTCAGCAGGCCGTCGAACTCCGCCTGATCCGGCGGCTCTTGCTTCAGTTGCCCAGTTTTCACCAGATTATCTAAGGGCTCTAAGCTCATCTTCCGTTCCGAATACAAAGAGCTTGGGCTGTCTCAGTACTTTGGCGATGAAAGAGTTGCGGACATTTGCCTTGCTCTTCCAGGCTTCAACCGACATCAGATTTGGATTGATCGGACGAGCGAGAGTGGTTTCTGCTGCCTGAAGCGCGGAGAAGGTGTCGGCGTAGCTCAAGTCATCAGCAAGGATCATCAAATCTATGTCGCTTTTGGCCGTATCGATTCCCTTCGCCACCGATCCGTAGACGAAGGCAGATTTAATCGCTGGTTGGTAAGGTGCCAGCGCGATACGAATGGGTTCGATGACGCCGACGGTCTTCAAGACCAATTGGTGCAGGTCCGTGAAAATCGCCGATTGCTTGTTGGCATGATAGAAGCGACGGCTGCCTTGAATTCTGGCGCTGACGATGCCGGAACTGGCGAGCTTCTCCAGTTCGCGCTGAACCGCCCCTCTGCCCGAATCCGCGCGCGAGATAATCTCGGTAATGGAGAAATCGCGCTCCGGCTCACCGAATAGAATGCCCAGAACGCGCGCCTGCACGCGCGAGAACAACGCGTCAGATAGGCTGGATGGTGCTAAGTTTGTACCCATAATGGGTATATTTGTACCCAGTCTGGGTATCGTGGTCAAGCTGGCTAGGTGGGCGAAGCTCGACCGCAGCGCCTACTCCTGAAACGCCGGGTCCTTGGCGATCTCGGCCACCAGCCAATCGCGGAAATGTTGCGTGCTGGGTTCCTTGACCCGCTCCTCGAGGCAGGCGAGGTACCAGCTGGCGCCGTGGCGGACGTCGATTTCGGGGAAGGGCTTCACCAGGCGCCCGATCTTCAAGTCGGGCGCAACCATGAACTCCGGTACGACCGCAACGCCCTGGCCCTCGATCGCCGCTTCGATCGCCAGCAGATAGGAATCGAATTTCGGCGCCGCGCGGCCTTTCAGGGTCGGGATGCCGGCGGCTTCCAGCCAATCGTGCCAATCCTCGGCAGCCGTATAGACCTGCAGCATGGCGTGATTGACGATGTCGGCCGGCTGCCGCAGGCCCATGCCGGCACGTTGCACGATGGGCGAGCAGACAGCCACCAGCTTGGCATCGAAGAGATGCGTGTAATGGATGCCCGGTCCGTGCGGCTTGCGGGTACAGATGAGGCCGAGATCGCTCGTCATCGGGTCGAATTCCCAATCGAGCTGGCTGGTCGAGAGACGGACCAGGATATCGGGATGCGCCGCCTGGAATTGATGGAGGCGCGGCAGCAGCCAGCGGACGGCGACCGTGACATAGACCTGCACCACCAAATCGCCCGAGATGCGGACCCGGTCGACGAGGCCGACACCCTGGGCCAGCCGGTCGAACCCGTCGCGCAAGTAGGGATAGAGCTGCGCCCCGGCCTCGGTCAGCTCGACCCGGCGGGCGGCCCGGCGGAAGAGGGAGGTGCCCAGCCGCTCCTCAAGCCCCGCCACCTGGTGGCTGATGGCCGATTGCGTGAGGCTGAGCTCCTCGGCCGCCACCCGGAACGACAAATGCCGGGCCGCAGCTTCGAAAGCCTGAAGGGATTTCAGCGATGGAAGATTTCTTTTCGCCATGCAGCATGATTTACCGAATTTTTTCCAGGATACACATGAAATGAATTCATGAAAAGCTGAAGAACGGTCGCTTGCCGGGAAGGGGGCGGGAAGGCGAATATCCGCCGGAAAACAACCGCTAAAACAAGGGCTAAGGCCTGGCTGGCGAGGAGATCAACATGAGCACGACTTTGGATACCACAGTTCGGCGCGGCGGGCGCGAGGCGCGGCGCGCGGCCCGCGCGGCCCCTCTGCCCGAGAATCAGCAGCCGGTGCGCCCCGGTCTTGAGGGTGGCCGCTACAAACCGCTGACCGACGCCGAGGTGCTGAAGATCCACAATGCCGCCCTAGACGTGCTGGAGCAGATCGGCATGGCCGATGCGATCCCCAGCGGTATCGAGGTGATGACCAAGGCCGGCGCCATCCTCAACAGCAACGGTCGCCTCACCTTCCCGCGCGCGGTGGTCGAAGACGCACTCGCCAAGGCGGCGCGACGCTTCCCGCTTTATGCGCAGGACCCGCGTCACGATCTGCATCCGTGGGACAAAAAGGTCTATTTCGGCACGGCGGGTGCCGCCGTGCACATGGTCGATCCGCTGACCGGCGACTACCGTGATTCGGTTACCAAGGACCAGTACGACATCTCGCGCATCGTCGACACGCTGGACCATATCCATTTCTACCAGCGCTCGGTCGTCTGCCGCGATTTGCCTGACCCATATGAAATGGATTTCAACACCTGCTACGCCGCCGTCTCTGGCACGACCAAGCATGTGGGGTCCAGCTGGGTCGATCCCAAACATCTCGAGGCAAGCCTTGAGATGCTGCACATGATCGCAGGCGGCGAGGACAAGTGGCGCGAGCGCCCCTTCGTCAGCCAGTCGAACTGCTTCGTGGTGCCTCCGCTGAAGTTCGCGCAGGATGCCTGCCGCTGCCTGGAAGTCGCCGTGCGTGGCGGCATGCCGGTGCTGCTGCTTTCAGCGGGCCAAGCGGGTGCCACGGCTCCGGCGGCGCTCGCCGGCGCCATCGTGCAGGAAGTGGCGGAATGCTTGGCCGGCCTCGTCTATGTGAACGCGATCAAGCCGGGGGCGCCGGCGATCTTCGGCACCTGGTGCTTCGTCTCGGATTTGCGCACAGGCGCGATGTCGGGCGGCTCGCCTGAACAGGCGTTGCTCTCGGCCGCGTCCGCGCAGATGGCGCAGTTCTACGACCTCACCGGTGGTACCGCCTCCGGCATGACGGATTCAAAGACGCCGGATGCGCAGGCGGGCTACGAGAAGGCCTATAACCACGCCCTCGTCGGCAATGCCGGCGCCAACATGATCTATGAATCGGCCGGCATGCACGCAAGCTTGCTCGGCTTCTGCCTGGAAAGCCTCCTCATCGACAATGACATCATCGGCGCCACCCAGCGCACGATCAAAGGCATCGATGTCAGTGACGAGCATCTTTCGATCGAGACCATCCGCAAGACGTGCCTGGAAGGGCCCGGCCATTATCTGGGTTCTGAGCAGACGCTGCAGCTGATGCAGACGGAATATGTCTATCCGATGATCGGCGACCGCTCGAACCCCAAGGAATGGGTCGAGCAGGGCCGGCCCGATTCGATCGCGCGCGCGCAGAAGAAGCTCAAATCGATCATGAACAACCATTTCCCGGCGCATATCCCGCAACATGTCGACGACGCCATCCGCGCCAAATTCCCGGTGCGGCTCGATCGGGCGCATATGCGCAAGGGGTGATTTCTTAGTCTGTCATCCCCCGCGAAGGCGGGGGATCCACGAGTTGCTTTCGTCGCGTGAGGGAAACTCGTGGATGACCCGCCTGCGCGGGCCATGACAGTTTATAGGTATTATCAAGACCAGACTTTCTAGGGGACTTAAATGACGCAGCATGCGCGCGTAGTAGTGATCGGCGGCGGGGTCGTCGGGACATCGGCGCTTTATCATCTGGCGAAGCTCGGTTGGAAGGATTGCATCCTCATCGAGCGCGACGAGCTGGCTTCCGGCTCCACCTGGCATGCGGCCGGCAACGTGCCGACCTTCTCCGGTTCCTGGAACGTCATGAAGATGCAGGCCTATTCGGCCAAGCTCTACAAGACGCTGGGTGAGGAAGTCGATTACCCGATGAACTATCACATCACCGGGTCGATCCGCTTGGCGCACAACAAATCGCGCATGGAGGAATTCGCCCATTCCTGCGCGATGGCGAAGGCGCAGGGGCTTGATTACGCGCTGCTGACGCCGTCCGAGATCAAGGACAAATATCCGATCATGGAGATGGACGATATCGTCGGTGGCCTGTGGGACGCCCATGACGGCGATATCGACCCCTCGCAGCTGACGCAGGCGCTGGCCAAGGGCGCCAAGGATCTGGGCGCCAAGGTGCTGCGCTTCAACGGCGTCACGGCGATCAAGCAGCTTCCCTCGGGTGAATGGAAGATCACCACCAAGGATGGTTCGGAATTCGTGGCCGAGAAGGTCATCAACGCTGCTGGCTATCGCGCGGGTGAGGTGGCGGCCCTGGTCGGGCAGTATCTCCCCATCATTGCCATGCAGCACCAGTATCTGATTACGGAAATGATCCCGGAACTGGCGGCGCGCAAAGAGAAGCTGCCGCTGGTGCGCGATCCGGACGTTTCCTATTACCTGCGCCAGGAACGCGACGGCCTCATTCTCGGGCCCTATGAGTGGAATTGCAAATCCGACTGGCACAATGGCATCCCGGAAGAATTCGCCTTCCAGCTCTGGCCCGATGATCTCGACCGGTTGGAAAGCTATATCGAGCAGGCGGTGGCCCGCGTGCCGGTGCTGGGCACCGTCGGCGTGCAGAAGGTCATCAACGGCCCCATCCCCTACTCGCCGGACGGCAATCCCTATATCGGGCCGCAGCATGGCCTCACCAACTTCTACAACGCCAATTGCTTCAGCTTCGGCATCTGCCAGGGTGGCGGCGCCGGCAAGACCATTGCCGAATACATTATTCACGGCGAACCGGAATGGGACCTCTGGGGCCTCGATCATCGCCGCTACACGGTCTTCGCCGATCAGAAATACACGATCGAAAAGGCCGAGGAGCTTTATCAGAACGAATACGCCATCGGCTTCCCGAACGAGGAGCGCCCGGCGGGGCGGCCCCGTTTGAAGACGCCGCTCTTTGACAAGCTCACCAAGAAAGGTGCCGTGATGGGCGCCCGCGGCGGCTGGGAGCGTGCGGCCTACTTCCCGCGCAACGCGGAAGAGGCCAAGACGAAGCTCTCCTTCCACCGCGCTGAGCAAGCCTGGTTCGAGCCGGTGCGCGAGGAATGCAAGGCGGTCTCTGAGGCCGTCGGCATCATGGATCTCGGCGGCTTCTCGAAATTCATCGTCGAGGGGAAGGGGGCAGAGGCGTGGCTCGATCATTTGATCTGCGGCGCGCTGCCGAAATCGAACCGGGTGACGCTCGCCTACACGCTGACGCCGAAAGGTTCGATCCTCTCCGAATTCACCATGACGCGGTTGGCGCCGGACAAGTTCTACCTGATGTCGGCGGGTTCCGGCCTGTGGCACGATATGGATTGGTTGACCCAGCACCTGCCCAACGATGGTTCGGTGAAACTGACTGAGGTCAGCCAGTCGGCTTCCTCGCTGGTGCTGGCGGGCCCGCGCTCCCGCGACCTCCTCAAAAAGATCACCGACGCCGATCTTTCCAACAACGCTTTCCCCTGGCCGAGTTGTCAGGAGATTGTTGTGGCGGGTAAGAAGGTTACGGCGCTCCGCGTCAACTATGTGGGCGAACTGGGGTGGGAACTCCATGTGCCGATGGGCGATCTCGTTCATGTTTATGACGCGATCGCGGAGGCGGGGAAGGATCTCGGCCTCAAGGATTTCGGCATGTATGCGATGGATTGCCTGCGCCTCGAGAAGGGCTACCGCTCGTGGAAGCAGGACATCACCCATGAGTACACGCCCTTCGATGCCGGTCTCGAGCGCTTCGTGAAGCTCTCGAAGGGCGATTTCATCGGCCGCGACGCGCTGATCAAGCGCCATGAGGCGGGCGAGAAGGAACGCTTCGTGCCGCTCATCGTCGAAGGCAATACGGCCGATGCGCCGACCTGCTCGATCGTCTTCAAGGATGGAAAGAAGGTCGGCATCGTCGGCTCCGGCGGCTGGGGCTTCCGCATCGGGAAATCCATCGCGCTTTCCTATGTGCGGCTCGACCTTGCCGCCGTGGGGACGAAACTCGAGATCGAGATTCTGGGCAAGCGCTTCCCGGCCGTGGTTGCGGAAGAGCCGATCTTCGATCCGAAGAATGAACGGTTGAAGGCGTGATGATGGGCGCGAGACTTCAGTCGCTCCCCCTCTCCCCGACCCTCCCCCACGTTGGGGGGAGGGAGCTCAGCCGGTGTGCCGAGAGGTTGATGTCAGACTGGCTCCAGTCCCCTCCCCCCAACGTGGGGGAGGGTTAGGGAGAGGGGGGCGTTCCAGCCAGCCTCAATACCGCCCATCGACACGACCTATTTGCCGACTTGACCAACCACAGCCATAATCCGCCACCCTCAAACCAGCGAAGAAAACGATCCCCATGTCACTCCCGAAGGAAGCCCGTGTCGTCATTATCGGTGGCGGTATTCTTGGTTGCTCGATCGCCTACCATCTGGGAAAGCTCGGCTGGGGCAAGGACACGGTTCTGCTGGAGCGGAAGAAGCTCACCTCCGGCACCACTTGGCATGCGGCGGGTCTGGTGCGCGCCTCGCTCTATAGCGAGAGCCTGACCAAGCTCGCGAAATACACGACCGATCTCTATACGACGCTGGAAAAGGAAACTGAGCAGGCGACGGGTTTCGTGCAGCCGGGCTCGCTCTCGGTCGCGACGTCAGAGGCACGCTGGGAGGAATTCCGCCGTGGCGCCGACATGTTGCAGAGCTTCGAGGTGGAGTGCATCGAGCTCGACCGCGCTGGCGTCCAGGAGAAGTGGCCGCTGCTCAACACCGATGACGTGATCGGCGGCATCTTTTATCCCAAAGACGGCAAGTGCAACCCGGCCGACACGACGATGGCGCTGGCCAAGGGCGCCCGGATGAAGGGTGCCAAGATCTTCGAGGACACGAAGGTCGAGGAAGTGCTGGTCGAAAATGGCCGCGCCGTGGGTGTGCGCACATCCGAAGGCACGATCAAGGCGCAATATGTCGTCTGCGCCGCCGGCATGTGGTCGCGCGAGATCGGTGAGAAGCTCGGCGTCAACATCCCGCTCCATGCCTGCGAGCATTTCTACATCGTGACGGAGCCGATGGAAGGCATGACGCCGGACTTGCCCGTCATGCGCGACATGGATCAATGCGCCTATTACAAGGAAGATGCGGGAAAGCTGCTGCTGGGTGCGTTCGAGCCGAAAGCAAAGCCCTGGGGCATGAACGGCATCCGCGAGGATTTCTGCTTCGACGAGCTGCCGGAGGATTTCGATCATTTCGCGCCGATCCTGGAAGGCGCCATGCACCGCGTGCCGTCTTTGCAGAAGGTCGGCATCCGCAAATTCTTCAACGGGCCGGAAAGCTTCACCGCCGATCAGCGCTATATCCTGGGGCCTGCGCCGGAGCTGAAGAACTTCTTCGTGGCGGCCGGTTTCAACTCGATCGGTATTCAATCGGGCGGCGGTGCCGGTATGGCGCTCGCCCACTGGATCGTCGACGGCGAGCCGCCGCACGACCTGTGGGAAGTCGATATCCGGCGCCTGATGCCGCATATGAGCCGCAAGAGCTTCCTCGTCCCCCGCGTCTCGGAAGCGCTGGGCCTTCTCTATGCGATGCACTGGCCGTACCGCCAGTTTGAAAGCTCACGCAATGTGCGCCAGACGGCGTTCTATGAGGATTGGAAAGCACTCGGCGCATGCTTCGGCGAAGTGGCCGGTTGGGAACGCCCGAACTGGTATGCGCCGAAGGGTGTCAAAGCCGAATACGAATATTCATACGGCCGCCAGAACTGGTTCCCCTATGCCGCTGCCGATGTGAAGGCGACGCGTGAGGGCGTGGCGCTCTACGATCTATCAACCTTCGCCAAGTTCCTGGTCGTGGGCAAGCATGCCGAGACGCTGCTGCAGCGGATTTCCACCGCTGACATCGCGCAGCCGGGCAAGGCCGTCTACACGCAATGGCTCAACGCGAAGGGTGGCATCGAGGCGGATTTGACCGTGTTCCGCATCACCGACACCAAGTTCATGGTGGTGACGGCGGCGGCGACCGCAATCCGCGATTGGCATTACATGAAGGATCATGTCCAGCCGGGCGAGGATGTGGAACTGGTCGACATGACCGTTTCCTATGCGACGCTTGGCGTCATGGGGCCGAAGAGCCGCGACCTGCTCCAGCGCATCACCGATGCCGATCTCACCAATGCGGGCTTCCCCTTTGGCACCACCAAGCATATCGAAATCGGCAATGCCAAAGTGCGGGCGACCCGCATCTCTTACGTGGGCGAGCTGGGCTGGGAGCTCTACATCCCGGCGGAATTCGCGCGCGGCGTCTTGAATTCCGTGCTCGAAGCCGGTGCCGATCTCGGGGTGCGCCCGGCGGGCATGCATGCGATGGATGCCTGCCGCATCGAGAAGGCGTTCCGCCATTGGGGCCACGATATCGGGATCAAGGACACGATCCTCGAAGCGGGCCTCGGCTTCACCTGCGCCTTCGACAAGAAGGTGCCCTTCATCGGTCGCGACGCGGTCTTGAAGCAGAAAGAAGGCAAGCTTGGCCGCCGCATGGTGCAGTTCAAGCTGACCGATCCGGAGAAACTGCTCTATCACAACGAGCCGATCTATCGGAACGGCCAGCTTGTGGGGCTCGTGACCTCAGCCAATTACGGCCACCATCTGGGGGGTGCCATCGGCATGGGCTATGTCCACAACAAGGACGGCGTGGACGCGGCCTTCATCGCCGAGGGCAAGTTCGAGATCGGCGTGGCGCTCACTCGTTGCAAGGCGGAAGCAAGCCTCGCCCCGATGTACGATCCGAAATCGGCGCGGATGCGGGCGTAAGGGTAGGCTTACCCCGCGCTCGGGACCTGCTGGACGATGACGCCGTACCAGCCCAACCCCCGGTAGGTTTCGTAGCCGGGGGTGAGGGCATAGCCGATCATGCGTCCATTGTCGGCGAAGTAGCCGCTCTTCTCGCGGGCGGCGAGGGCAACCGTTTCGCTGAGGAGTCCCTTGCCGTCCGAAGCGGCGATCACCCGATGCTGTGCGTCGAGGAGCAGGCAGCGGGTGAAGCTGCGTTCCTCGGCACTGAGCTGGCTTCCCGCCACCACGGCCGCCGCTTGCGGCTGCCAGTCGAAAAAGATGCCGAGCGCACCCAGGGGCTTGCCGTCGGCGGCTCCGCCCGCGCGGATGGCCGTCGTGTAGGTCGCGACCTGGGCATTGTCGAGGAGCGGCGTCGACTCGATGTCGAAGGCGGCATAATCGTCACCGCTCGATGTCGCCATCGCCGCTTTGAACCAGGAGGTATGGGCGACGTTGCTGCCGATCACCTTGGGATATTTCTGCGGCCGGCCGTTGGCGATGACGCGGCCGTCGGCATCGGCGATCCAGAGGTCGAGATAGACGGTATAGGCGTTGAGGATCACGCCGAGGCGCTGGGCTGCGTGTGCGGCGCTCTCGGCGCTGGGATTGGCAAGCGCATCCACCGCCGCGGCATCGGTCGCCCACCAGCGCACGTCGCAGGAGCGCTCATAGAGGTTGCGGTCGATGATCTCGATCATGTTGAAGGCAAGGTCCGCGAGGCGCTGCCCGCGCACCTGATGGACCAGGCCCTCGCCCAGCGATACCAGCTCGGAAATGGCGCCTGCCAGTTCGGACGACAGCTGGTGCGAAATCTCGGTGATGCGGTCGGAGATCGTCTTCACCTCGTTGGCGACGACGCGAAGCCGCGCCCGCTCTCGCCGGCACGGGCCGATTCGATGAGGGCATTCAACGCCAGGATGCGCGTCTCGCGGGTGATGGTGTTGATGAGGGCGATCTTGCCTTCCGCCACGCTGCTGACTTGGCGGGAGAGTTCGATGATGCGTTCTGGCTGGGTCATGATCCGTACTGCAAATGGGCTGGCATGAAAAAACGCGCCACCACCCTTCAGAAGAAGGGGCGCAGCACGACCAGCGGCAGTCGGTTCGTCATTTTTGTATGACTTTTTCTTTTTCTAACATCTTTGTGCGCTGCCGCAAAGGTTCTTTTGCAATGCAAAATACCCGCGCCGCATCAATCGCATGGCAGAGCGCCCCCAACCTGCCGTAAGCTCCGGCGCAGTCTGCCGATGAGATCCGCGCGTGGCGTTGCAAACCGATTCCGCAATCGATCCTTCCGCCCCTGAGGTTCCGGGGCGCACCGCCCTATGGACACGGCTGTTCGGTGCCCTTCGCGGTTCGCTGCGCAGTGCCGGCCCGATCATCCGCTGCGGCCATTCCCCGGCGCTCCACACGCCGCTTGAGCTTCTTGAGGCGCTGGTGCTGGATACCGAGACGACTGGCCTCAATGTCCGCAGCGACCGCATCATCTCCGCCGCCGGTTTCAGTCTTTCCGCCGGCAGCCTAAGCGAGGCGCCGCTTTTCGACCGGCTGGTCGATCCCGGCCGGCCCATCCCGGCCGCCTCCAGCGCCTTTCACGGCATTGTCGACGAGATGGTGCGCGAGGCGGGTGATTTCGCCGAGCATTGGCCGGAAATCCTGCGCCATCTGGAAATAGGTCTCGTCATCGGCCACCAGATTTTCTTCGATCTTGCCATCCTGGGGCGCGAGGTGCGGCGCCTGGGCGCGCGTCTGCAGCCGCCGGTCGCCCTCGATACGGCGCTCCTTTATGCGGGCCTCCACCCGGGGGAGCGCCACCGCGATCTCACCCCTTGCTGCGCCGCCTTCGGGATCGAGATCGTCGGCCGCCACACGGCCAAGGGCGATGCCGCCGCCACCGGCGCCTTGTTCCTGGAGCTGGTGCCGCTCTTGAAGGCGCACGGCATCCGCACCCTGGGCGAGGCGCTGGCCTTCGAGCGGGCAGCGATCCTCCACCATCCGCGCCGTTGGCGCTGGTAGGGGGGCGGCCGATGAATCACGAGATCCTGCAGCGCATCGATGCCTTCGCCTATCGCAACCGCCTTGCCGAGGTGATGCGGGCACCCGTTTCCACCATTGATGCGCGGGCGCCGCTGACGGCTGCGGCGGCCTTGATGGCGGAAAAGCGCATCGGTGCCCTGGCGATCGTCGATGCCGACCAGCGGCCCCTCGGCCTCATCACCGACCGCGATATCGCCCATCAGGCGGCGATGCCGGAAAGCCTGGGGCAACCCGTCCACCAGGCGATGGCGCAGGATGTCGCGACCCTGCCGCCCGATGCCTTCATCTTCGAGGCGCTGACGGAGTTGCGCCGTCACCAGACGCGCCATCTGGTGGTGACGGACCGGGCAACCGGTGCCGCCATCGGCATCGTCAGCATGAGCGCGCTGCTGAAACTGCGCGCCGACGATGCGCTGCTGCTCTCGACCGATGCCGAGGAGGCGCCGGATGCGCAGAGTCTCAAGGACGTGGTCGCGACCCTGCCGCGCCTCGCCAAGTCGCTGATGGCTGAAGGCGTCCCGCCGCGCCAGGTTGCGGGCGCCATCGCCGCCGTCATCCGCGATGTCTATGCGCGGGTGGCGCAGTTGGCCGAAGCCCTGACCTTGCAAAGCCACGGTCCGGCGCCGGCCAAATGGTGCTTCCTGGTCCTGGGGTCGGCTGGGCGCGGCGAAAGCCTCCTCGCGGCCGATCAGGACCATGCGCTGGTGCACGATGGCAGCGAGGATGATTATCCCTGGTTCGAGAAACTGGGCCTGCATTGTTCGGCCATTCTCGACCAGATCGGCATTCCCTATTGTCGCGGCGATGTCATGGCCAGCAACCGTGAATGCCGCCACAACCTCGCTGGCTGGAAGAAGCGCATCGGCCTCTGGGTCGCAAGCGACGATGAAGTAGCGCTGCTCAATGCCGACATCTTCTTCGATTTCCGCCCGGTCTATGGCGAGATGAAACTCGCTGCGGATCTGCGCGCGCTGGCCAGCGAGATCGGCAAGCAACGCACCTTCCTGAAGCGCCTTGCCAGCTCGATCGGCCAGATCGAGCCGCAGCTCAATTTCTTCGGCGGCATGAAGACCAAGGCCGGCCGTGTCAACGTGAAGCGCGGGGCTCTTCTCCCCATCGTTTCCGGGGCGCGCGTGCTGGCCTTGAGCCTCGGCGTTACCGCGCTGGAGACCGAGGCCCGCTGGGAAGCGGCACGCAAGGCCGGGCGCGTCCGTCCCGACGATCTGGTTCGCATCGCCGATTGCCATGACATGGCGCTGCGCCTGATGCTGGCCCAGCAGCTGGCCGATATCGAGAAAGGCCGCGCCCCCGGCCAATATGTCGAGGTGAAGCGCCTCCTCGACTTCGACCAGGAACGGCTGAAAAGCGGGCTCAAGATCGCCGCCGTCATCGATCTCATCGTCCGCTACGCCCTCGACTGACCCTTGAGACTCGACTGGCCCGAGAACGGGCGTGAGCGCGGTCACAAGCCGGCGCGGCGCGATGCTGGCAACCGGCTAGGCATAGTCTCCGCTTTTCCGCGACAAGCCCCTGATTTTGCCACAATTCGGACCCGCCTTCGCCACCCCTTGGCGCGAAGAAATGGCTGCCGGCCGCGACGAACACCCACGTGAGCCCGATCACTGCGCAAACGCCGCGAGAGGGCCAGTTTAGGGGCAAGTCGTTTCCATCAACCGGCACGCAACCGCCAAACGCCAGACCGCCTAAGGGGATCCATCATGTTCGACAGCTTCGTCACCGTCAGCGCCCGCCTCACTTTGTTCTCGCTCTTCGTGCTCATGCTGGCCCTGGCCGGCGCCGGCGCCTGAAGAAACGCGACACCGACGAAACGGGATTTTCCGGGATGGAGATGGATATGACGGGACGAGTCTTCCTGAAGCTGACATTCGCCGCTGAATCGCTGATTGTGATCTGCGTTCTCTGGCTGGCGCTGACATCCGACCTCATCGGCTGAGGCTTGCCCTCAAGCCTCGGCCCGGGTTCTAATCTCCGAAACGGAGGACGGGCCCGGCCGATGTCGACAGAATCCACACATGACGATCCGCTGCGCAGCTTCGGCTTGGCGCCGAGTGCCGGCGAGATCGAGGAAATGGGCCGCCGTGTGCTGGCGACCCTGCCGCCCGCATTTCTCGCCCAATGTGGCAACGTCGCTCTCCGCGTCGAGGAATTCGCCGACGAAGAAACGCTCGCTGAAATGGATATCGACGATCCTTTCGAGCTCGCGGGCCTTTATCGCGGTGTTCCGCTGACCGAACGCGGCGCCGACGATCCGACCGGCCTCGACGTGGTTTTCCTCTATCGCCGACCGATCCTCGATTGGTGGGCGGAAGGTGAAGATTCGCTCGAGCATCTCATTCGCCACCTCGTCGTCCACGAAATCGGCCATCATTTCGGATTTTCCGACGAGGCGATGGAAGCGGTCGAGAACATGGAAGGCGCCTAGCGCCCTAAAAAGTGCAGCGCGGATTTCCGCCAATCCGACCTCGAAAACGTCGCTTATGGTGATATGTCGGCAAAGTTGTGCCGACCTTCATCTTGTCGCGGAAAATTCCGTTGGTGCCTCTCTTCACGCTGGCTAGGGTTTAGGCGTCGAAGCGGAGGGACATCATGGATATCGTCGGGACGCCGGGTGACGACACGCTGGATGGCACGGTCAATGCGGATATCCTTCGCGGCGGTGCCGGCAATGACACGCTGAACGGATTGGGTGGCAATGACCAGCTTTGGGGTGGCCTCGGCGCCGACCTCCTTAATGGGGGCCTCGGGCGCGACGTCGCCGTCTATCTCAATTCGTCGAGCGGCGTCACGGTCGATCTTTCCAGCGGCGGCCCGCAATCGGGTGGCGAGGCGGAAGGCGACCGGCTGAGCGGTATCGAGAATCTGACCGGTTCGCATTTCGACGATCGGCTGACCGGCGACGCAGGCGCCAATCTGCTGCGCGGCGGTGCCGGTGCCGACATCATCGATGGTGGCGGGGGCCGGGATCGCGCCAGCTACGCCTATTCGGCCGAAGGCGTCGATATCGATCTTACCCGCACAGGCGCGCAATCGGGCGGCGATGCCGCGGGCGACATTCTCATCAGCATCGAAAACGTGACCGGCTCGGACCATGACGACCGCATCACGGGCGATGCCGCCAACAACGAGATTTCAGGCGGTGCCGGTGCCGACATCATCGACGGTGGTGCCGGCTCGGATACGGTCGATTATCGCGGCGGTGCCGGTGTCGATGTCGATCTCACCCGCGCCGTGCAGATCGGCGGCCACGCCGAGGGCGACCAATTGAGCCATATCGAAAATCTGACCGGCTCCAGCTTCAACGACCGGCTGCTGGGCGACGGCAGCCGCAACTATATCAGCGGCGATGCCGGTGACGATTATATCGACGGGCAGGGTGGCTTCGACGATCTCAGCGGCGGCGCCGGCAACGACACCATCGTGGCACATCATGGCACGCGCGCGGTCGGTGGCGCCGGCACGGATACCTTGATCCTGCGCCTTGACGATGCGTTCGCCAATCGCGGCTATATCGTCGGTACCGACCGCTACAGCGGTGACTATGTGGCCGACAATACCGTCTGGAATTACCAGTTCGTGCGCGCCGACGGTATCACGGCGCAGGGTTTCGAGCGGGTCGAAGTCTATGGCAGCCAGTGGGACGACGACATCCGCGGCACGACCGGCGCCGACATCATCTATGGCGGCGGCGGCGCCGACACCATCACGGCAAGCCAGGGACGCGACTATCTCGACGGCGGCGAAGGCCGCGACCGGGTCATCATCAATTACGGCAATACGACCCGGGATATCACGGTCGATCTGATGGCGGGCAAGGCCTATGGCTATGCCGGCATCGTCAATTTCGAGATCGCCGAAATTCACACGGGTTCCGGCAACGATCACGTCATCGGCGTATCAGGAATCGATCCGATCCCCGGCGGCAACATGATCTATACCGGCGCTGGCGATGATGTGGTCGATCTCTCGCAGACGATCGGCGACAGCATCGTCGAGCTTGGCACGGGTCAAGACCAGTTCATCGGCGGCAGCGGCTTCGACCAGGTCTATGCGTCGGGCACCGGCAGTTTCGATGGCGGCAGTGGCTATGACACGATCGATCTGACGCTCTCCGATCCAAATTCCATCGATCTCGATCTCCTGGCGACGACCGGATCCATCGTGGTCAGGAATTTCGATACCGTATTGATCAACCGGTCGGATGTCGCCACCGGCGACGATGTCATCCGTTTGACCGATGGTGCCGACTATGTCTCCAGCGGCGGCGGGAACGACCATCTGATGGGGCGCGGCGGCAATGATACGCTGGTGGGTGGCGCCGGCGACGATTGGCTGGAAGGCGGCAGCGGCAACGATATCTTGAGCGGCCATGCCGGGACCAATCTGATGACCGGTGGCGAGGGCGCCGACCAATTCCATTTCGATCTCAGCGCCCACACGATCGTCACCGACTTCAACGGTGCCGAAGGCGATACGATCCTCTGGGTGCGGCCCTCATCGATGCCGAAGCCGGATTTCGGCACGATCATGAGCTATGTCACCGACACCGAAGATGGGGCGCTCCTGACCCTTGGGCCGGAGCGCTCCCTGCTTCTCGAAGGCATTTCGAAAGCCGACCTCAGCGCCACCAATTTCGTGTGACGCAGCGCTACTTCAACAAGGCGACGGAAGCGGTGGAGGATATGGGGGAGTAGACACCCGTCACTGGCGGCCCCCCACCCTAACCCTCCCCCTGAAGGGAGAGGGAATGAGAGCGAGATGATTGGTGCGAACACGACTGGAAGCCCTCTCCCTTCAGGGGGAGGGTTGGGGTGGGGGTGCCACCGATCACTCAGGCCAGCCGAAGCGCCAACTTACCCCAGAATCCGGGCGTGATGCCGCAGATGATCCTCGACGAAGGTCGAGATGAAGTAATAGCCGTGGTCATAGCCTTCATGCCGGCGCAGGGTCAACTGCTGGCCTGACACCTTGGCTGCCGCCTCAAGCGCATGGGGGTGCAGCTGCGTTCCCAGGAATTGGTCGGCTTCGCCCTGGTCGACCAGGATCCCTGCTGGATGCGGCTGCGTCTTCATCAGCTCGGAAGCGTCATGCGCCGCCCAGACCTGCCGGTCCGACCCCAGATAGCCCGTGAAGGCTTTCTCGCCCCAGGGGCAGTTGATGGGGTTCGAGATCGGGGCGAAGGCCGAGATGGATTTGAAGAGATCGGGATTCTTCAAGCCCAGCGTCAGCGCCCCATGCCCGCCCATCGAATGGCCGAAGAGACCCAGCCGCTTCATATCCACCGGATAGTTGGCAGCGATGAGGGCCGGCAACTCCTTGGTCACATATGAATACATGCGCCAATTCTGCTTCCACGGCGCTTGCGTGGCATCGACATAGAAACCGGCGCCCACACCGAAATCCCAACTGTCCGCCTGGCCGGGGAAATCGGTGCCGCGCGGCGACGTATCGGGCGTCACCAGCGCGAGACCCAATTCGGCGGCGACGCGCTGCGCCCCCGCCTTGATCACGAAGGTCTCTTCCGTGCAGGTGAGCCCGGCAAGGTAGATGAGCCACGGCACCGGCCCCTTGGCGGCAGCCGGCGGCAGATAGACGGCGAATTTGGCCGGCAAGCCGATCTCGGCACTGTCATGCTTGGCGAAGATCTGCCAGCCGCCGAAACAATGGTGGCGGCTGGTTTCGGTCACAACACTCATCAGTACATCACCACGCCGCGGATAGACGAGCCGGCCTTCATCAAATCGAAGCCCTTGTTGATGTCGGAGAGCGGCATCGTGTGGGTGATGAGATCGTCGATGTTGATCTTGCCGTCCATGTACCAGTCGACGATCTTCGGCACATCCGTGCGGCCGCGCGCGCCGCCGAAGGCCGTGCCTTTCCAGACGCGGCCCGTGACCAGCTGGAACGGCCGGGTCGAGATTTCCTGCCCCGCGCCGGCAACGCCGATGATGACCGAAACGCCCCAGCCCTTGTGGCAGCATTCCAGCGCCTGGCGCATGACCTGCGTGTTGCCGATGCACTCGAACGAATAATCGGCACCACCCTTGGTCAGATTGACCAGATAGGGGACCAGATCGCCCTCGACTTCCTTGGGATTGACGAAATGGGTCATGCCGAACTTCTCGGCAATGGCCTTGCGGCCGGGATTGAGATCGACGCCGACGATCATGTTGGCGCCCGCCATGCGCGCACCCTGGATGACGTTGAGGCCGATGCCACCCAAGCCAAAGACGACGACATTGGCGCCGGGCTCGACGCGGGCGGTGTTGATGACGGCGCC
The DNA here is from genome assembly GCF_041910485.1 of Dongia sp. Lineage (GTDB taxonomy): Bacteria > Pseudomonadota > Alphaproteobacteria > Dongiales > Dongiaceae > Dongia. Next base: position 57,039 of record NZ_JAYRQR010000042.1, on the reverse strand, counting down.
GATGCCGGTCGTGACACCGCAGCCGATATAGCAGACCTTGTCGAAGGGCGCGTCCTCACGGATCTTGGCCAGGGCGATCTCCGGCACGACGGTGAAGTTGGCGAAGGTCGAGGTGCCCATGTAATGGTGAACCTTCTTCCCGCCGAAGCTGAAGCGGCTGCTGCCGTCCGGCATCAAACCCTGCCCCTGTGTCGTGCGGATGGCCTGGCAAAGATTGGTCTTCTGGCTGAGGCAGTACTCGCACTGGCGGCATTCCGGCGTGTAGAGCGGAATGACATGGTCGCCCTTTTTGAGAGACGTCACATTGGGACCGACATCGACGACGATGCCCGCACCCTCATGCCCCAGGATCGCGGGGAACAGACCTTCGGGATCGGCGCCAGAGAGCGTGAAGTAATCCGTGTGACAGAGGCCCGTCGCCTTGATCTCGACCAGCACCTCGCCCGATTTCGGACCTTCGAGTTGCACGGTTTCGATGACCAGGGGTTTGCCGGCTTCAATGGCCAGGGCAGCGCGCACGTCCATGGGGGATCCTCCGTCGGAAAGGGTATTTTATAGCATTGCAGAAACCGGCGCCGATCATGGTTGAAAGCCCATAGGTTCTCAATGGGTTGATCGGGGTGGGCCGATCGGTCGCAAGCGCCAATCGCGCCTTGGTAATATCGTAACATCGGGCTTGCATGCTAGCGTCGATTTCATGACCCAAGCATCGAATCCTTCCCTTAAATCCCATGATTTCCGCGGGCGCGACCATGCCCGCAACGCGCGGCGCGTGAAGATCGTCCTCGCCTTCTCCTTCGTGATGATGGTGGGCGAGATCGCGGCCGGCCATTTCTTCGGCTCGATGGCCCTTCTGGCCGATGGCTGGCACATGGCGACCCATCTTGCCGCCCTCGGCATTTCGCTTGCCGCCTACATCTTTGCCGAAAGCCATGCCGAAAATGCGCGCTTCAGTTTCGGTACGGGGAAATTCGGCGATCTCGGCGCCTATACCAGCGCCGTCGTGCTCGCCATTGTGGCGCTCGGCATCGGCTATGAGGCGATCGACCGGTTCTTCAACCCGACGGCGATGCAATATTCGCAAGCGATGGGCGTGGCGGCCCTCGGCCTCGTTGTCAACATCGTCGCCGCCCTGCTGCTGCAGGATGGACATGGCCATGATCATGGGCACGGCCACGATCACGCCGGCCACGACCATGCAGGCCACGACCATGCAGGCCACGATCATGCCGGTCATGACCACGCTGGGCACGACCACGCGCAGGGCGATCATGGCCACGATCATCACAAGGATCTCAATCTGAAATCGGCCTATGTGCACATGCTGGCCGATGCCGCGACCTCGGTCCTCGCTATGCTCGCTATCGGCTGCGCCTGGGCTTTCGGCTGGCAGATCCTCGATCCCATCGTCGGCCTGGTGGGCGCCGTGGTGATCCTGCGCTGGGCCTATGGCCTCATGCGCTCGGCCGGTGCTGTGCTGCTCGACGTCGAACCCAATGCGGCCCTGACCGACGCCATCCGGGCCGAGATCGAGGCCCTGGGCGATGCCGTCACCGATCTCCATGTCTGGCGCGTCGGTCCCGGTCATCTCGCCGGCATCGTCTCCATCGCCACGGCCGAACCCAGAAACGTCGATTTCTACCGCGCGGCCCTCACCGGCATATCCAAACTCTCCCACCTCACCATCGAGGTCGAAGTAAAGGCGGCGTGAGCCGCTAGCAGCGCGCGCGGTGATTCGCCTTGGTCGCGAAAATGTCCTGAAAAAGCCTGAATCGGCGGATAGTCATGCTAATGCGCCGGCGAGACATTTCTTTCGCTAAGCGGTTCGACAAGTCTTTTTTGGGGAAGGGCATTGGGAATGGATCGCTTCTTCCTATTCATCAGCCGGATGAATAGCGTCATTCTATTGCTGCTTTTGATCGGTGGGGGTCTGGTTCTGGGCGTAAAACTATGGTCCACAACGGCAACCCCATTGCCTTTGGTCAAACAAAGCGCTTCGGATGAAGGTAAGCGGCTCCGCCTGGAAGAAGCCGAGAAGGTCGGTGATACGGATACTTATTATGCCGTGTTGGTTTCCGACGCCGACACCAAATTCATTTCATCCGGCCCCTATGGACGTGTGGGCAGGAACATACTGTTCATTCAGAATGGCGCCGGATCGGCTTCGTGGCTCTTCCCAGCGAACGCGCAGATCTTGCGCAAGATCAAGCCGCTTCCCGAGGCCAAGGATGCCCAAACACCCTCGTCGCCGAAGGCGCTTTACATGGAAGTCGTCAGTGCCGATACAGATGGCGATGGTGGAATGGGGTGGAGCGACGCCATCGATATCGCCTTTACCAAGCCGGACGGGACGCAGTTTACGAAAACGCTTGCAGGCGTTTCGAGAGTGCTTGCATTCGATACGGCGATAGAAAATGAAATGAGGATCATCTACCAGATCGGCACAGAACTGTGGCAAGGCCAAATCTCCCTCGACGACTTCAAGCTCCTGTCGAGCCAGCGGGTCGCCGCCGTGCCGGAATCCCTCTAGGCGCATAGCGCGCCCATCAATGCCCGGGCCCTGCCGGGGCATGACGGTGGGAGAATGGGGGGCGTGAGTCAGCGTCTTAAGCGATAATGTCCGGGAGCAGTTTGCTCTCCAGTTTGATGATCTGGTCCTTCAAGGACAGCTTGCGCTTTTTGAGGCGCTGGATCTGCAGCTGGTTGAAGGGCGAAGCCTCGGCCATGGCGCGGATGGCCTCGTCCAAATCGCGATGTTCGGAGCGCAATTCTTCCAGCTGCACCCGCAGCTCGTTCAGGCCGATCATCACGGTCAGCTACACTCCCCAACCAGAGGCGATTCCAAGGGCGCCAAGCTTACCGCAAAATCGAACCGGCGTCACGGTTTAGCGGTGCCCAGGGTGAAGATTGCCCCAATCCGCCCGAAAGCGGGCGGTCCGGTCTTGCGCCCTTTTGCCTCAAAGGGATAGAGATCGTGGGAGAGCGTCTTTTGCGAAGAGGAATACCGTCATGCCGGGCTCGTTCGATCTCGTCCTTCGGGGCGGGGAGGTCGCGACACCCAATGGGGTGGAAAGGATCGACGTCGGGGTACGGGGCAGCCGAATCGCGGCCTTGGGGCTCCTGGGTGCCGACTTGGCGGCCGAGACGATCGACGCCACAGGTCTCACCATCCTCCCCGGCGTTATCGATACCCAGGTTCATTTCCGCGAGCCGGGGCTGACGCATAAGGAGGATCTGGCGAGCGGCACGGCCGGAGCGGCGCTGGGCGGTGTCACCGCCATCTTCGAAATGCCCAACACCAATCCCAATACGCTGACCGAGGCCGACCTCAACGAGAAGCTGGCGCGGGCCAAGGGGCGGGCCTGGGTCGACCATGCCTTCTTCATGGGGGCGTCGGACGAGAATGCCGACAAGCTCGGCGAGCTCGAACTGCTGCCTGGTTGTGCTGGCGTGAAGATCTTTATGGGTTCCTCGACCGGCTCGCTGCTGGTCGCCGACGACCAGACGCTGGAAGCGGTGCTGCGCCACGGCAGGCGGCGCGTCGCCATCCATTCCGAGGATGAGATGCGCCTGCGCGAGCGCCTGGCTTTGGTGAAGGACAGCAACGATCCGGCCTTGCATCCACATTGGCGCGACGTTGAAACCGCCGTGCGCTCGACCAACCGCCTTTTGAAGATCGCGCGGAAAGCCGGGCGGCGCGTCCATGTGCTGCACATCTCGACCGCCGATGAAATGGAGATCTTCCCGCATCACAAGGACATCGCGACGGTCGAGGTGCTGACGCATCACCTCACGCTCGCAGCCCCCGATTGCTACAAGCGTTTGGGCACCTTGGCGCAGATGAACCCGCCGGTCCGCGACCAGCAGCATCAGGACGGGATCTGGCGCGCGATCCGCAACGGAACGGTCGATTGCATCGGCTCGGACCATGCGCCGCACACGCTGGAGGAAAAGGCGCGACCCTATCCGACCAGCCCCTCCGGCATGCCGGGTGTGCAGACCCTGCTCCCCGTGATGCTCAACCATGTGCATGAGGGGCGCCTGACACTGCAGCGGCTTATCGATTTGACCAGTGCCGGACCGGCGCGGATCTACAATATCCGCAGCAAGGGCCGCATCGCGCTTGGCTACGATGCCGATTTCTCGCTGGTGGATCTGAAGGCGCGACGCACCATCACCAACGATTGGATGGCCACCAAAGCGGGGTGGACGCCCTATCACGGCATGGAGGTGACGGGCTGGCCGATCGCCACCATCATCCGCGGCCGGGTGGTGATGCGCGACGGATCCTTGATCGGCCAGCCCATCGGCGCGCCGGTCAGGTTCCAGGAAACGATCCAGCCGCAGGAATAGGCCGGTGGCATCGGGCGCGATCATCGGCTGGCATCATCTTCCCTTCGTCAAGGAAGAGGTGCGCAGCCTTGAGGAGATGATCGTCGCCGCGGGCGCTGGCGCACTGGATCACGCGGGCATTGCGGCCAGCGACATCGACGCGATCTTCATCGGCCATTTCAATGCCGGCTTCTCGAACCAGGATTTCCCATCATCGCTCGCACTCGGCATCGACCCCGCTTTGCGTTTCAAGCCGGCGACGAGAGTCGAGAATGCGTGTGCGACGGGGAGTGCCGCGATCCATCAGGGCCTCATGGCGATCAGGGCAGGTGCCGCACGGCACGTGCTGGTGATCGGGGCCGAGCAGATGTCGCGCGTGCCCCCCAAGGAGGTCGGCGCCAATCTTCTCAAAGCCAGCTACGTTGCCGAGGAAGGGGCGATTCCGGGTGGCTTTGCGGGTGTTTTCGGGCGCATTGCGGAGCTCTATTTCCAGCGCCACGGCGACCAGTCGGAAGCCTTGGCCGCCATCGCCGCCAAGAACCACAGAAACGGCGTCGCCAACCCGCTGGCGCAGATGCGCAAAGATCTGGGCCGCGATTTCTGCCGGACGATCTCGGAGAAGAATCCGCTGGTGGCGGGCCCTCTGAAGCGCACCGATTGCAGCCCGGTTTCCGACGGTGCCGCCGCCATCGTATTGGCATGCGACGATATTTCCGCCCCGCGCGCGATCAGCTTCCGTGCCGCGGTGCAGGTCAACGATTTCCTGCCCATGTCGAAGCGCGACGTGATCCAGTTCGAGGGCTGCCGGCTGGCCTGGTCGAAAGCGCTGGGCGAAGCGGGTGTCCTGCTTTCGGACCTGTCCCTCGTTGAGACGCATGATTGCTTCACCATCGCTGAGCTCATCGAATATGAGGCGATGGGGCTCACGCCAACGGGCGAGGGCGCCCGCGCGATTTTGGAAGGTGTGACCGAGATGGGCGGCAGCCTGCCGGTCAATCCGTCGGGCGGCCTCAAGGCCAAGGGCCATCCGATCGGCGCCACTGGCGTTTCCATGCATGTGCTCGCTGCCATGCAACTGATGGGCGAGGCGGGCGGCTTCCAGGTGAGGGATGCGGCGATGGCCGGCCTCTTCAACATGGGTGGCACAGCGGTTGCGAATTATGTGAGTATCCTGGAACGCACCAGGTAATCGAATCCAAGGGGAGTTCAGTTATGTTCAAGGCGCTGCTGCTGCAGGAGAAGGACGGCAAGGTCGTAAGCCAAGTCGAGGATCTGCCGGACGATAGGCTGCCCGCGGGCGATGTGCTGGTGCGCGTCCATAACAGCACGCTCAACTACAAGGACGGGCTGGTTCTCAACGGCCTCGGCAAACTGGTGAAAACCTATCCGCATGTGGGCGGCGTCGATTTCGCCGGGACCGTGCTGGAAAGCCAGCATGCCGATTTCAAGGCCGGCGACCAGGTGATCCAAACCGGCTGGCGCGTCGGCGAAGTGCATTGGGGCGGCTATGCCGAGAAGGCGCGCGTCAAGGGCGAGTGGCTGGTGCCGCTGCCCAAGGGCCTCTCTACCGAACGCGCGATGGCGATCGGCACGGCGGGCCTCACCGCCATGCTGTGCGTGATGGCGTTGGAAGAACATGGGCTGCGCCCCGACCAGGGAGAAGTGCTGGTGACAGGTGCGGCCGGTGGCGTTGGCTCAGTCGCGACGGCGATCCTCGCGCGCCTCGGCTACCGCGTGGTCTGCTCCAGCGGCCGCGCCGACCAAGCGGATTATCTCAAAAGCCTGGGGGCGGCCGAGGTGATCGACCGTGCCACGATCGCGCAGCCTTCCGGCAAGCCGCTGGAGAGCGAGCGCTGGGCGGGTGTCGTCGACAGCGTCGGCGGTGCCACGCTTGCCGCCATCCTGCCGCAGATGAAATACAAGGCGGCGGTCGCGGCCTGTGGCCTTGCCGGCGGCACCAAACTGGAAACCACTGTCATCCCCTTCATCATTCGCGGCGTCAGCCTGCTGGGCGTCGATTCGGTGATGGCGCCCTTGATGCGCCGCAAGGTCGCCTGGGCGCGGCTCACCAAGGATCTGCCGATGGAGAAGCTCGACGCGATGATCCAGCGCGTGACGCTGGAGGAACTGCCCGCCCTCGGCAAAGCGATCCTCGAGGGCAAGGTGCGTGGCCGCGTGGTGGTCGATCTCGGCGTCTAGGCGGCGCGCGAAAGCGTTGCGGGCTCGCTGGCGGCGACGAGATCGAGCGTGATTTGCCCCGGCGCGTCGATGCGCCGGACGACGAATTGGGCAAGGCCCGTCCCCGCCGGCGCGCCAAGATTGGCGGTGATCTGGTCGCCCGCCCGCAGCATGTCGGCGGCGGCTGAAAAATAGCCCGGTTGGCCGAGGATCTCGGCGAGCCGATCGTTTGTCCGGTAATGCCAATGGGTGAAGCCGTTGGCGTAGGCGAGGACGGCGAAATCGGTGGCGCGGAAGCTCATCTTTCAGGCCCTTTCCCTGAATTCCTGCCTATAGCTTACGCGATTATCGGGGATTTGTCAACGTAATTTACGTTATTTCGCGTCAAGGCAAAGGTCTGGCGTTCGCCCGGAACGCCGGCATCGGACCGTCACCTGGATGGGTCAGCCGGCCTCGCCGGAGCCGGTGATGCGGTAGATCCGCTTCACGTCATCGGCCTTGAGGGTGATGTCGCGGGACGGGTTGAACTGGTGCAGCACCACTTCTTCGTCGCTGCGCCGCACGAACTGCTTGATGAGTCCTTGCCCGTCATTGAGCTCGACCGCGACGAAGCAATTCTTGGTCACGGGGCGGTTCGGGTTGACGTAAAGCAGTTCGCCCGCGAAATAGCGCGGCTCCATCGAATCGCCGTCGACATAGAGCGCGAACGCGTTGAAGGCACCCTTCAGATTGGCCGGGCGCTCGACGAATTCCTTGGCCTCGCCTTCGTTGAAATAGAAGCCCTCGCTGCCGCCCTTCACCGCGCCGATGACCGGTAGATCGCGCTGGCTTTGCGCAGCACCGGCCGAGGTCGGGCGCGGCGTCACGGGCTCGCGCCGATGCGTCACCTGCTGGCCCTGCTCGATACCGGCGAGCTGCAGCACGGCGCCGGCCTCGGTGCCATGCTGGCTGAACAGGGCGTCAAGCTCGCGCGCCAATTCAAAGGGCAGGAAGCGGCGCTTGTAGCGGTCTTCGTAATGCTGATAGCGCGTCAGGCTCCAGCCCAGCGCCTCCGAGACGGAGCGCATGGTGAGGCCAGCTTGTTCGCGCAGTTCCTTCAGCCGTCGGGCGGCCTCAGAGATTTCGGTCATGGTGGAACTCCTCGCCTTGCTCCGCTCTGCCCCGGAAACGGGGGCCAAAGGCGGGCGGCCAAACTTCCCGACAATATATGTACGAATAATACGTTTTTAAAGCTTGACGGCGTAACCAAATTATGCGTATTATCGCCTAATTCCATAACGCGCAAAGCATGTCGCCGGCAATGACCGCCGCCCTCGGGGAGGAAAAATGGAACAAAACAGCAACAAACGCAAGATTGCGCGGGTCGGCATCGGCCATCCCGGCCGCATCCAGCGCCGCTGCCTGCAGTGCGGCGGCAGCTTCGTGACCCTCAGTCCTTTCCTGCGCGTCTGCCCGCTCTGCAAGGAGAGCGAGGAGTGGCAGAGCGGCAATGACGATGTCCCGTTCAATCATCCGAGGAGGCCAGCCAATGACAATGAATGAAGCTGTTGGGAATGACGCTGTTGGGAATGAAGCTGTTGGGAATGAGCCTGTTGGGAATGACGCAGCCGGAAATACCGGCACCGGCGGCGCCGAGATCTTCGACTTTCCGCCGCGCCCCACCATGCGGCCCGAACAGGCGGTTGGTACCTGCCAGAAGGCGCGCTGGTCGCAATTCATCGGCCTCGGCATCACCGAGGAAGGCGAGTTCGAGGTGATCAACAGCGACATGACGGCCGAGCGCGCCCTGTGGCTCATCAAATGGGCCGAACGCTGGGCGATGGGTCTCGATGAAATCGAAGAGGTGGAGGCATGAGGGCCTTCCAACCCACGCGGCGCGGCCGTCCACCCAAGCGGGGGAGGGGAGAAGCCGCCAACGACAATGAGCCGGATCGCGGCACGGCGGAAGCGCGCGCACAGCGTGCGCAGATGGCGCAAGGGGCGCGTTTGGAGGCAACCGCGCATCCCCTGGATCTGTTGCTGGCCCATGCGCTCATCGACGCGGGCCAGCATCGCGCGGGGATGCGCTATGCGGGCCTCTACCGGCGCCTCGTCGGCCGCACGGATGTGAGCTATCAGCGACTCTATGAAGGGCTTGCCGGCAGGATGGGGCGCGAGACCGGGGATGGCCCCGAGAATGTTGAAGAGGGGGCCGATCGGCAGCAGATCTTCCGTGCGGCGCAGGCAGCGCTCCGCGCCGAAGGGGCTGTCGTTGCCGGCATTATCGAACGGCTTGCCGTCTTCGGTGCCTTTCCCGATTGGCTTCTGGCGAAGACCGCCATCGCCCAGCGCGAGCGGGCACTGCTTGCCCGCGGTCTCGATGCGCTTGCCCGCGGCTTTCGCAATGCTTGATGGAGATGAGACGATGACTGAGAGAATTCCCCTGCCGCTGGAGAAGTTGGAAACGTTGGCGCAGCGCAATGCCAGGCGCGCCATCGCGGCCCTGGTCGCCGTGGTCGAAGACGAGGCGGCGACGCATGCGACACGTATCTCGGCCGCGACCGCGATCCTGCAATGGGGCTATGGCCGGCCCGGCGGCAAGGCGAAGCCCGGCGAGGGTGGCGAACAGATCGTCCGCCTGGTCTGGGGTTCTGAAGAGTAGGCACAGGCTGACTTACCGTTTGCAGTTTGGGTCGGTCATGACTTCGCCTGGCTTGACGGCAGATAGCGCAACGTGCCGAAGCGGGTAACACTTTTTGAGGCTATTTGGCAGATAAGTTGATGTCGCAGCGGGATCGCTGCGCTAGGCAAAAGCTGCCGAGACAACCGCCTAAATCTACATGTATTTCGACAACAAGTGCTCGAATGCGGTCACGACAACGGTACGCCTATTTAGTGTTTCGTTAAAGTTGAACGGTCATGATAGGGCTTGTGATCGAACGTCTCGAAATTGAACCAATCTGTCGCGTGGGAGAGCAACGATGGGCGGCGTTGAGAACAGCATCGCATCAAATACCGAAGTCAGCCGCGGCCTGTCGCGGATCTATGCGCAATTGCGTGAGGATGCGCAAAAGAACGATGGGAAGATTCAAGGTGGCTTCGAGCAAAGCTTCACCTCTGCCGATGGGTTGGTCACACTCACGCTCAGCGCTCAGGGTCTCGGCGCCTATGAAGGGAGCAAGGCCGACGATGTCGGGCTTGTGCTCACGACCTTCGTTCGATCCGGAACCGGTGCAGACGCCGCCACCTCTCTGGGACAATCGAGTACTGAAGCCATTGACAGCTTGGATGAGCTGAAAGCCTCCGAAGCCTTCTGGCAGCAGAATGTCTCGATCACGAAGTTCGTCGATAACAGGGGCAGCGATGCCGAAGCATTGCCGCAACCTTCCGCCGATACGCTTGAAGAAAAGGCCGCGGGCATTTCACGGGCGTCGACCGATGCTATTGCTGCGAAACAGCAGGAAGCCAATCGCCTGATCGATGCGCTGACGGCCTTTCTGCAAAGCCTCAAGAGCGACCGGTCGACCGCAACCAAATCCGCCCTCGATGATACGGCCACGAAAGATGGCGCGGCCAGGTCCAAGTCCCTGACCATCCGGGTCGATGTGAGGGCCTGAACCAGGGCGGTTCGCCTGTTCGATCGTTGAGGCGTCAAAAATAGAGCTTGACAAACTAGGAATATTTTGCTATTCTGCAAATATAGACTGCGATATCACGCCCCGGCCGCTTCAGCGCGCCGGGGTTTTTTGTTGGCGCGATTGCGCGCCGACACCCTTTCATCATCGGATCGAGGCGAGCATGCCGGCAGCGCGGACAGAGAAGGCCGTGAGCGTCCAGCTCTACGCGCCGCGTCCGCATCAGGCGGTGCTGCATCGGCGCCTGCAACGCTTCAACGTGCTGGTGGCGCATCGGCGGTTCGGCAAGACGGTCTTCTGCATCAACGAACTCATTGCCAAGGCCGCAGCCAATCCGAAGAAGGATGCGCGCTATGGCTATGTGGCGCCGCTGCTCAGCCAAGCCAAGGACATCGCCTGGGACTATCTGAAACGGTTCACGGCGCCCATTCCCGGAATCACTGTCAGCGAGAGCGAATTGTGGGTCGAGCTCCCCAACGGTGCGCGCATCCGGCTTTACGGCGCCGACAATGCCGACCGTTTGCGCGGTCTTTATTTCGACGGGATCGTGCTTGATGAATATGCGCAGATGAGCCCGCGCGTCTGGCCGGAGATCATCCGCCCAATGCTCGCCGACCGGCAAGGCTGGGCGCTTTTCATCGGCACGCCGCTGGGGCGCAATCATTTCTGCACGCTTTATGAACAGGCGAAGGCGGATCCCAGCTGGTTCGCGGCGAGCCTGCCCGCAAGCCAGACCGGCATCCTGCCGGAACCTGAGATCGCGGCGGCGCGGCGCGCCATGTCGCCGGAGACCTTCGCTCAGGAATTCGAATGCAGTTTCGCCGCCGGCGTGCCCGGTGCCTATTACGCGCGGCTGATCGAGACGGCGGAGCATGAGGGCCGCCTGGGGCGCGTGCCGTGGGAGCCGCGTCTTCCCGTGGTGACGGCCTGGGACCTCGGCATCGGCGATGCGACGGCGATCTGGTTTGCGCAAGCCTTGGGGCCGGAGGTGCGCATCATCGACTATTACGAAGCGAGCGGTGCCGCCCTGGCGCATTATGCCAAGCAGCTGGCCGACCGCCCCTATGTCTATGGGGAACATCTGCTGCCGCACGATGTGAGTGTGCGGGAGTTGAGTTCGGGCACCAGCCGGCTGGAGACGCTGCGCGGCTTCGGCCTCAAAGTGCGGGTGCTGGGAGCACAGCCGGTCGCCGAGGGGATCGAGGCGGCGCGCAATCTCATCCCGCGCTGCTGGATCGATTCGGAACGCTGCGCGCGCGGTCTTGATGCCCTGCGCCTCTACCGCCCCGATTTCGATGCCAAGCGGCAGGCCTTCAGCCAGCGGCCGCTCCATGATTGGACCAGCCACGCCGCCGATGCCTTCCGCTATCTGGCCCTGGGATTGCGGCGCCCGCTGCACCCTGTGGGCGAGATCGACCAGACGAGCCTCTATTCGCCCTTCACCTGGTAGCGTCGCGATGGACATCCGGAACCTCAACCGCGCCGATCTTCTGTCGGTCGCGGAACGCATGCGCATGGCCGACCATGACGAGATCTTCGCGACCCGCTTCGACGACGATCCCGATGCCCTGGTCGACGATCTGCTGGCGGGCGATCCGCTCGGCGTCGTCTTCGCCGATTCGAGCGGGCGACCCGTCGCCGTGCTGGGGGCCACCGAAATGTGGCCGGGCCTGTGGTCGCTGTGGATGTTCGCGACCGACGCATGGCCGCGGGTCGCGATGCCGGCAACGCGGTTTGCGCGCAGGCGTTTCTGGCCGCTGTTGAAGCGCTGCGGCCTCAGGCGCGGCGAATGCAAATCGGCGGCGGCGCATCACGCGGCGCATCGCTGGATCACCCATCTGGGCGGGCGGGCAGAGGCGGTGCATCCCGCCTTTGGCCGCGACGGCCAGGATTTCATCACCTTCGTCATTCATGGAGAGAAAGATGTGTGCAACACCCATGCGCCGGCGCCGGCCGACCAGCAGCAGCAACAGCAAGGCTGAGAGCAGCACCGTCCCGCAGACCACCGACATGGTGGCGGATGATGCGGCCGAGCAGGAGCTGCGGCGCCTGCGCGCCCAATATGGCCGGCGCGCCACGATCCTGACGCCGGAGCGCAACGCGCTGGGTCAGGCACCGACGGCACAGAAGAATTTGCTGGGCGCCTGAGAGTTTTCAGCAGAGCGAGAGGAAAGCGACCTTGATGCAGGATATCGCGGCCGATCTCATCCGCCGGCAGGAATCGCTGGCCGGCGAGCGCGCGACGCTCGATCAGCTGTGGCAGGAGATTGCCGAGCTGATGAAGCCGATGCGCGCCGATTTCACCTTTCAACGCGTGCCGGGCGACAAGCGCACGCAGAAGATCTTCGATGCGACGGCCGGTCTTGCCGCCGAAAATCTGGCGGCGGGGCTTTGGGGCATGATCACCAATGCCGCCAATGACTGGTTCACCCTGCGCTCGGATCTGCCCGAGGGCGAGGAGACGCAGGAGACGAAGGAATGGCTGGATGCGGTGACGCGGCGCATGCAGGGCGCCTTTGCCGCCAACGGCCAGCGCTTCTATGCCCGGGTCATGGAGCTCTATGCCGATCTCGTCACCTTCGGCACCGGCATCTTCTATTCGGAAGAGGATCTGGCGACGGGACGGGTGCATTATTCCTGCCGGCATCTCGCCGAATGCTTCATCGCCGAGAATGAGCGCGACGAGGTGGACACGGTCTTCCGCCGCTTCAGCTTCACCGCGCGCCAGGCGCAGAAGCGCTGGGGCGACAAATGCCATCCGAGCCTGCTGCGCATCGTCGAGAAGGAACCGGACCGGCGCTTCACCTTCCTCCATGCGGTGATGCCGCGCGACGATCTGGGAAGGGCGCGGCGCGAGGCGGGCGGAATGGCGTTCGCCTCCTTCTATGTCGATGTCGAAAATCGCTGGCTGCTGTCGGAAGGCGGCTATCACGACTTTCCCTATCAGGTGCCGCGCTGGTCGACCGCCTCGCGCGGGCTCTATGGCGACAGTCCGGCGATGCTGGCGCTCCCCGACGTCAAGATGCTCAATGCGATGTCGAAGACGACCATCGTCGCGGCGCAGAAGGCGGTCGATCCGCCGCTCCTCGCCGTCGACGAAGTGGCGGTGCGGGGTCTTCGGACCCATCCCGGCGGCATCATCTATGGCGGCCTCGATGAGAATGGGCGCCGGCGCTATGAGCCGCTGCATGCCGGCGGCAATGTCGGGCTGGGGCTGGAACTGGAAGAACAAAGGCGCGAGGCCGTGCGCCAGGCCTTCTATTTCTCGCTCCTCATGATGGTGCAGCAGCCCAACCAGACGGCGACCGAAGTGCTGGCGCGGCAGGAGGAAAAGCTGCGCCTGATGGGGCCGCATCTGGGGCGTATCCAGGCCGAGTTCCTGGACCCGCTCATTCGTCGCCAGTTCGGCATCATGCGGCGCGCCGGGCAATTGCCGGCGGCACCGAAGCAGCTGCGCGACGGTGGCATCCGCATCGAATATGTCTCGCCGCTCGCTCGCGCGCAGCGGGCGGGCGAAGGGGCCGCGATCGTGCGCGCCCTGGAATCGCTCGCCCCCCTGGGCGCGGTGAAGCCGGAGATCTACGACAATATCGATGCCGATGCGGCGGCAAGGCTGCTCGCGCAATCCTTCGGCATTCCCAACAATTTGCTGCGCACCAAGGCCGCCGTGGAGAAACTCCGCAAGGAGACAGCGAAGGCGGAAGCCAAGGCCGGACCGGGCGCTGCTGCGGGCGGCGGCATGGAAGCGGCGATGGCCGGCTTAGGCGATCTCGGCGCGATGCTGGGTGGGGGGCAGGCATGAAGGCGGGGATCGGGTGGCTCATCAGATTGCATGGCCGTCCGCGGGCGCGGCGGGTGGCGGCGGCTTATCGCGACATCTTTGCCGATGAGAGACAAGCGCGGCTCGTTCTTTCCGACCTCGCGCATTATTGCCGGGTGGGGCAGAGCAGCTTCATCGCGGGCGATCCGCACCAGACCGCGTTCAACGAAGGGGCGCGCGACGTCTTTCTGCACATTGCTGAGATGAGCGGCGTGACGCCGCAGGATTTTGCCGGCTTGGTCGAAGAGGTGATCCATGAACGATGACGCGATGAAGCAACTGCCGCCAGTCGAAGCCTGGCGCGACGGGCTCGATGACGGTCTTGCCGCCCTGGTGCAGCAGAAGGGCTGGCGCTCGGCCAAGGATGTGCTGAGTTCCTATCAGAATCTCGAAAAGCGGATGGGGGCGGAGCGGCTTGCGCTGCCGCCGCGCGATGCCGGGGCGGAGGCCTGGGGACCGGTCTGGGAGAAGCTCGGCCGGCCGAAGGAGGCCAGTCTCTATCAGCTGCAGGCGCCGGAAGGGCGGCCCTATGATGCCGATACTGCCGATTGGTACCGGCAGACGGCGTTCGACCTGGGCCTGACGCAGGAGCAGGCGGCAAGGCTCCACGATGCCTTGCTGGCACGTTTTCCGGCCGGGACTGGGGAGGCGCCGATTGAAGCTGCGGAACCGCCGCTCGATCTCAAGCGGCAATGGGGGCCCGATTTCGAGCGCAACCTCGCCGCCGCGCGGCGGGCCTATGCGACATTCATGGACAAGGGCGATGCGGAGTTCCACGCCATCGCTGACCAGCTGGGCGATGGGCCACTCATGGATCTCCTTGCCCGCGTCGGCCGTGCCACCGCCGAGGACAGCATCACCGCGCGGGCCGAATCGCGTAGCGGCGGTCCACGCTCGGCCGCCGAGGCGCGGGCCGAGATCGCCAAGCTGCAGCAGGCGGCGAAGAGCGACGCGCGGCATCCCTATATCAACAAGACCCACCCCGAACACGCCGCCACGGTGAAGCGCATGGAGGATCTCTTTGCGCAAGCCTATGGCGGCTGAGGGCCAACGATAGAGACCGGACAACCGCGTGCGATTCAATCGCCGCGCGGCCCGGCTGACGGCTCGGAAAGACGGCCGCGTCAGGATGCGCGACGGCATCCAGGTTTGAGGTCCTGATAAACGCCGCGGGCGACAGCCGCGACGCCAACCCTGTCGCCCGCGGCGAAACGGGGCAACCTCGCCGATCCAATCGAACCATCGACAATCAGAGACGAAAGGAAACGTGGACCCATGTCCTCGCAGATCCAGGTTGCGTTCAACAACCTCTACAGTGCCAACATCATGCTGCTGGTGCAGCAGAAGGGCAGCCGCCTCAAGGATGCGGTGCGCCAGGAAGTGGTCGAGGGCGAAATCGCCTATTTCGACCAGATCGGTGCCGGCAGCGCGGTGAAGCGCCAGTCGCGCCATGCCGACACGCCGCTTACCGAAACGCCGCACGCGCGGCGCCAGGTGATGCTGGAAGATTACGAATATTCCGACCTCATCGACCGCCTCGACCAGGTGAAGACGCTGACCGATCCGACCAGCGCCTACAGCCAGGCCGCGGCGCATGCGCTGGGCCGCGCCATGGACGATGTCATCATCGCCGCAGCGAACGGCACGGCGCGCACCGGCAAGACGGGCCAGAACAGCATCGCCCTTCCGTCGGGGCAGAAGATCGCCGCCGGCGGCACGGGCCTGACGCTCGCCAAGCTGCTGCAGGCGAAGGAAGTGCTCGACGCGGCCGAGAACGATCCGGACGAGCCGCGCTATGTCGCCTGTCCGGCCAAGGATATCACCGTGCTCCTTTCGACGACGCAGGTGACGTCCTCCGACTACAACACGGTGAAGGCGCTGGCGGCAGGGCAGATCGATACCTTCCTCGGCTTCAAGTTCGTCCGCACGCAGCGATTGGGCCTCACCGGTTCCGACCGGGCGTGTCTCGCCTGGCGCCAGTCGGCGCTGCTCCTCGCCATCGGCCAGACGCCGAAGGTGAAGGTCACCGAACGGCCCGACAAATCCTATGCCACCCAGGTCTATTGCGCGATGTCGGTCGGCGCCACGCGCATGGAAGAGGAAGGCATCGTCGAAATCGGGACGCTGGCCTGATTTTTAGCGTGGGCAACAGCCGCCACGCCAACCCTGTTGCCCACGCCAAGTTGGAGTCTGAAATCTAACAGGAGAAATATATGGCTACTCAATACGGCACCCAGATGGGGCGCCTGCGCAATACGCTGCCGGTCGATCTGCCGATGGCTGGCGACATTCACGGCCGCGTGCGCGTGTTCAATGAAAAGGTCGTGCTGGCGGCCCAGCCGACCAGCGACATCGTCGAGGTGGCGCGCCTCCCCAAGGGTGCCCGTGTGCTCTATGGGCTGCTCAACAGCACCGTGTCGCTGGGGTCGGCAACGCTCGCCGTCGGCATCGCCGGCAATACCGGCAAGTACCGAGCCGCCGCGGCCTTCACCGCGGTCGACACGCCGACCTTGTTCACGCCGGCCGCCGTTGCCGGCGAGGCGCTGACGAATGAGGAGATTGTCATCCTCACCATCGCCGCCGCCGCTTTGCCGGCCAGCGGCACGCTGCGCGTGATCCTGTTCTACACGCTGGATTGAGTGATCGCGCGGGCAGTCGCCGCCAGTCGGTGACCGCCCGCGCGATAACACTGGAGGGTGATCATGTCCATTTCGACCGTATCGATCTGTAACCGCGCCCTGGATCTTCTCGGTGCCGATCCGATCACCTCGCTGGAGGACGGATCGAAGGCCGCCAATTTGTGCCAGCGCAATTTCGAGCCGTCGGCGGATTCGGTCCTGCGCCTCTATCCGTGGAACGCTGCCTTGCGCCGGGCGCGCCTGCCCGCCCTCGCCGAAACGCCGGCCTGGGGCTATCGCTATCAATATCAGCTGCCGCAAGGGCCGGAGCCGGCCTTCTGCCTGCGCCTCCTGGAGGTCGACAGCGACGCGGATTACCGGGTCGAAGGGCGGCGAATCCTCTGCGACAGCGCGGCACCGCTCGACATTCTCTATATCGGCCGCATCGTCGACGCGGCGAATTATGACCCGCTGCTGGCGGAAGCCGTGGCAGCAAAGCTCGCCGTGCAACTCGCTGGCAATCTCACCGAAAGTGCGGCCCGCATCGAGGCGGCACGCGATTATCTGCGTGCGGTCCTCGCCGAAGCCAAGGCGACCGACGCGCAGGAAGGGTCGAGCGGCGATCTTGTCGTCGATGCCTGGCTCGTGGCGCGGAGCTGACCTGCCATGCCGCGCGCCTCTCATCTGCTCTCGACCTTCAATGCCGGCGAATGGTCGCCCGAACTCTATGGCCGCATCGATCTCGACAAATACCGCAATGCCTGCCGGCGGATCGAAAACTTCGTTCTGCTGGCGCAAGGGCCAGCGGCGCGCCGGCCGGGCACGCGCTTCGTCGCCCATACCAAAGCAGACGGTTCCGTGCGCCTGCTGCCGTTCGAATTCTCGACCGAGCAGGCCTATGTGATCGAAGCCGGGGACAATTACTTCCGCTTCTACATGAATGGTGGGCGGATCGAAACGGCGCCGAATGTCCCTTATGAGATCGCGACGCCCTATGGTGTGGGCGATCTTTCCGGCCTCAAATGGGCGCAGTCGGCGGATGTCCTTTATCTGACCCATCCCAATTATCCCCCGCACAAGCTGGCGCGGAGCGGTCATACCAGCTGGTCGCTCGGCCCCATCGACTTCCAGGACGGGCCCTATCTCGACGAGAATGTCGGCACGATCACCCTGGCCCCGGCCGCCGCGAGCGGCAGCAACATCACGCTCACGGCTTCGGCCAGTCTTTTCTCGGCCGGTGATGTGGGCCGGCTGGTGCGCTTGAAGCATGCCAGCAGCTGGGGTTGGGCGAAGATCGTCACCTTCACCAGCGCCACCCAGGTGAAGATCGACATCAAGAGCGCCTTCGGCGGGACCGGCGCGGTCACGGCCTGGCGGCTTGGCGCCTGGTCGCCGGGAACCGGCTGGCCGGGCACGATCACCTTCCACGAGGAGCGCCTGTTCCTCGCCAATTCGAAGCTGCAGCCGCAGACACTGTGGGCCTCGGTCGCCGGCGCCTATGAAAGCTTCCAGTCGACGGGCACGGATGGCGTGGTCAAGGACGATCATGCTCTCAATTTCACCATTGCCGACGACCGGGTGAATGCCATCCGCTGGATGAGCGCCGGCAAGACGCTGGCACTCGGCACGACGGGCGGCGAGTTCAACCTCACCGCAAGCTCGCTCAATGAGGCGCTGACGCCCGCCAACGTCACGGTGCGGCGCGAAACGACGAACGGCAGTGCCGATATCCGCCCCGAGCGGATCGGCGCCGCCGTCCTCTATGTGCAGCGCGCGGGTCGCAAGATCTATGAGATGGCCTACAGTTTCGAGAATGACGCCTTCAATTCACCCGAACTCAGTTTGCTGGCGCGGCACCTGTCACAGAAGGGCATCAAAGAGATCGCCTACCAAGCCGAGCCCTGGTCGATCGTCTGGGTGGTGCGCCACGATGGCGTGCTGCTGGGGCTCACATATATGCGCGGCCAAGATGTGGTCGGCTGGCATCAGCATCGCATCGCCGGCAAGAATGCCCGCGTCCTGTCGGTGGCATCGATCCCCGGCGACGGCCAGGACGAGGCATGGCTGGCCGTCGAACGCGAGATCGGCGGCGTCACCCGGCGCTCGGTCGAGCGCATGGCCGCTGCCTTTGCGCCGGACGACGCTTTCGACAAGAAGCAGGCGTTCTTCGTCGATGGCGGCCTGACCTATGACGGGTCGGTCAACGCGACGCTGGTTCCAGGACCCGCCGCCGCAACCACAGGCGCGGTCAACGTGCCGTTCGCAGCGGGTGCTGCTGCCTTTGCCTTAGGCGACGTGGGGCGCGACATCCACCACGCCTACCCGGCCCCGGGTGGCGGGTACAATGTGGCGCGGGCACGGATCACGGGATTTGTCGACGCGCTCAATGTGACGGCAACCATCCTGGCACCCTTTCCGGATGCCGCACCGCTTACCACTGGCAATTGGTCGCTGTGCAGCACAAGCATCGGCGGGCTCGACCATTTGATTGGCGAGACGGTGACGATCCTCGCCGATGGGGCAACCCATCCGACCCGCGTGGTTGCCCCTGACGGGTCCGTCGCGCTGGAGCGGCCGGCGGCACTGGCGCATATCGGGCTCGGCTTCACCAGCCGCCTCACCACGATGGATATCGAGGCAGGCGGCATGGACGGAACGGCGCAGGGTAAGCGCCGGCGTGTTCACCGGGTCATCGTGCGCCTCGATGCCAGCCTTGGCATGCGCGTGGGCACCGAAGGCGGCGCCACTGAGGACGTCATTTTCCGGGCCGCGGCGACGGCGATGGATCAGAGCCCACCGCTTTTCACCGGCGACAAGGTCGTCGCCTTTCCCAAGGGCTGGGACAGCAACGCCACCGTGACCGTGCTGCAGGAGCAACCGCTCCCCTGCACGATCGTCGCCCTCATCCCGCAACTGACAACGATGGATGGTTGAAATGTGCAACCCCACTGCTGCGTTGGCCGTGACCTCGATCGTCTCGGCCGGCGCCAAGATGGCGAGCGATGCGCAAGCGGCGCGCTATCAGAGCAACGAAGCCGAGCACGACGCCAAGCTGCTGCGCGCCCAGGGGCTGGAGCAGGAGCGACAGCTTCGTCAGAAATCCGCCCGCGAGCAGGCGCAACGCCGCGTCGCCATCCTCAAAGGCGGCGTCACCACCGAAGGCTCACCCACCGACATGCTGGTCGATGCTGCGCGCGAGGACGATGTCGCCGCGCGCTGGGCTCGGTTCGATCGGACCGAGGCCGCAAGAGCCAAGGAACGCGAAGCCGGCTATCGACGCCGCCAATCGGTTCTCGACCAGCTCAACAACACCAACGCGTTGGGCGCCGATCTCATCCGCCTCAAATCCTGAAAGGACAGAACATGAAAGACCTTGAAGCCGCCATGCGCGCGGCATTGCAGGCGCGTGGGCTCGCCGCGCCGGAAGCGCCTCAATCATCGACCCCGATGACACAAGCGGAATGGGGCGGGGCTCTCAGCGCACCGCCGGACCCGGCTTCCTACCAGATCAACGTCCCCAAGGGCTTCGACCGCGACGATGCATTGGAAGCCAAGGCGCGGCAATGGTTCCACCGGGCCGGATTGCCGCAAGGCGCCGTCAGCGGAATCGTCGATGCCTATTGCCGCAGCCTGTGCGGTGAGGAAGGCGGGGCCGATGCCGGATCCCGCACCGAGGCCGAACTGCGTCAAGAATGGGGCCCCGACTATCCGCGCAAGATTGCCGCGGTGCAGGCACTCATCGACAAATGCGGCGGGGCGGAGGAGATGGGCCATCTCCTCAGCGGGACGGGTCTTGGCAACGATGCCTGGCTGATCCGCACGCTGGCGGCGATTGCCGAGATGCAGCCGCAGACCGGTGGGTCGCGATGAGCGGGAACCAGATGGTGCCGGCAATACCGGCCAGCCTCGATGAATGGCGGCAATGCGTCGCCGATTTGATGCAGCGGCAGGCGCGCAATATCGGCGACAGAGAACAACTGGCGCAGCAGCGGCGCGGGCTCGACCTTTCCGCAGCACGGGGCGATCCGCGCGCCCAGCGGAAGGTCGCGCAATATTCCACGCAGGACGCGGTGTTGGCCGACGAGGCCCGCAATATCGAAGCCGCCCTGGAGCGCGGCCACCGCGAAATCGCCGCTGCCGAAGCGACGGCCGCGGCAGTGGCGCGAGCAACGGCGCGCGATCGCTATCGCCGGCACTTGGACGATCGGCTGGCGCTGGTAGCGGGTATCGAGGATGCCTTGCGCCAGATCGTGCCACAGCTTTCGGCGCTGGAAGCGGCAACCCGCGATATCGAAGCGTCGCATCAGGCATTGGGTGGAGCGCGGGCAACTTTGCCGCCGCTGGCGGCAGAAGCGGTCGGTGGGCGCCTGGCCGAATTCATGGCGGGCATCGGCTTCTCGCATTTTCTGCCGATTGCGCGGCCCGAGATCCGGCCGGCCATTGCCTCCTGGGTCGAGGCCGAGGCGCTGGCGCAGCGGAACTATCAACTTGGCGATTGAGGAGGTCAGGCCATGACGATCTCTACCACCTTGTCCCGTATCACCTATGCGGGTGACGGGCTGACCGTCAATTTCGCCGTGCCCTTCATCTTTTTCGGCGCCGACGAAATCGATGTCATCGAGCGCAGTCTGGCGAGCGGCGCCGAAGCCCAGAAGATTTTGAGCAGCGACTACACGGTGAGCGGCGGCAACGGTGCTGGCGGAACGGTGACGGCCGCAAGCGCGCCTGGTGCCGACAAGAGCTGGACCATCGCGCGACGCACCAACCGCACGCAGATGGTCGATTATACGCCGAACGATCCTTTTCCGGCGGAAACCCATGAACGGGCGCTCGATCGGCTGACGGCCCTGGTGCAGGAGCTTGACGACAAGGTCGGCCGGTCCGCGTCGCTGAGCCCCACCAGCCCAGCGGCGAGCATCACGTTGCCCGATCCGGAGGCCGGCCGCTTCCTGAGTTGGAAGAGCGATCTCAGCGGCCTTGAGAATCGCAATGTGCCGGCCGGCACCACGGTGTATGCCAGCATCTCGACCGCCCGCGATGGCGTTGTCGGCAACGAGGCGGTGACGCCGCTGGCGCTTGCCGCGCTGTGGCGCAAGGGCAGCGATATCGGCAGTGCCGCGACTTTGGCAAAGCCAAGTGATGCCGGACTTGGCGGATATCATCTGGTGACAGGCACCACGAGCATTGCGGCCCTTTGGACGGGTGAGGCGGCAGGCGCGGAAGTCGAACTGCGCTTCTCCGCCGCGCTGACGCTCATCCACAATGTGGGCAGCCTGATCCTGCCCGGTGGCGCCAACGTCACGGCGACGGCCGGAGATGTCGCTAGATTCCGCTGCGAAGGCAGCAATGTTTGGCGCTGTGTCTCAGGTCCGCCCGGCTGGTTCGGCGGGGCGGCTGGCGGTGTTTCCCTGCCCGTCGGCACGAAGACGACCAGTTATACGATGCTGGCGGCAGATCGGGGCGGCGAGATCCAGTTCACGACCGCGGGCGCTACGTTGAGTCTGCTGCCGGCGGCGACGGCCGGCAATGGCGCCGCCTTGTTCGTGCGCAACGCGGCCGCGAGCGGCGATGTCACCATCGACCCCAATGGCAGCGAGACGCTGGACGGGCTGGCGACCCGCGCCTTGCGGCCCGGCGACCGCGTACTGATCCGCAGCGACGGTGCCAATTGGGCGACGGTCCTGGGTGAGTACAGCTATACGACCGCAGAGGTTTCCATTGCGATCGGAACGGCCAGTGTGGACGCGCACGGGCTGGGCGGTCTGCCCGACCGCATCAAGACCATCATCCGTTGCAAGACGGCGGATCTCGGCTATGGCGTCGGGGACGAGGTCGAAGTTGCCTACGCCTTCTACAACGGCTACGAAAGCAACAACGTTCAAATATCTGCCAACGCCACCAACCTGCGCGCCTCACAAGGTGCAACGCGCTGGTGGATTGCGCACGCCACGACGGGGGCTGTGACGCTGATCACGCCCGCCAGTTGGAAGCTGGTCGTCAAAGCCTGGAGGAAATGATGCGCGCTTTTTATGCAGATGCAGCCAGCGGTCGCTGGCTTGGTGTCTATACCGGAGGTCTGGAGACGCCGCCCGGCGCTATTGCCGTGCCGAGCGGACCCGATGATGGAAGGCAGGTCTGGAACGGGACTGCCTGGGAATGGCCAGTCGATATCATCCGTGCCGAGAAAATCGCGGCGATCGAGCGGCGCTTTGAGAGGGCGCTGGAAGCAGGCCTGGCCTTTGGCGGGAAGGCCCTGCAGATCCGGCCGCAGGACCAAATCAACCTGACGACGATGGGCAATGAAGCACGCTGGTCGGTGGCGGCGAATGCGCCCTGGCCGGCGGGGTTTGCCTGGCGCATGGCGGACGATTCGTTTCTGTCCGTGCCGGACGCGGCGACGATGATCGCACTCGCCGAGGCGGAGAAGGCCGAGGTCTATCGGCTCAATCAGGTGAAGTGGCAGCACATCGACGCCGTGCGTGCCCTGACCGAGGCCGGTGTGATCGCCGACTATGACATCAATGCTGCATGGTGAGGCGCATCATGGGTGGATTGCATGAAACGTCCCAGGCGATCGGCCGCTTGCAGGCCAGCGTCGAAAAGCTGGAGCACGCCGTGGCGCGGCTCAGCGAGCGTATCGAGGAATTGCAGCGCCTGCGTTGGCTGATGATCGGCGCGCTGGTCGTGCTGTGTGGCCTGTCGGGGGCGAGTTCCGGCTGGTTTGCCAGGCTGATCGACCTCCATGTCTGAAGGGGATAGAGAGATGGCTCAAGAAGGTACTCTGAAGCAAAGCGTGCTGGCGCTGGGAGGCCTCAACAAGGCCTGGGCCGCCGCCGTGGCGGCGCCGCTGGCCGACTGGCTGATCGGCATTATTGCGGATCAGCTGTGGGCGCAATGGCATATCGCCATGCCCGACAGTGCGGCGATGGCGTTGACCTCACTCATCGTCGGCCTGATCGTCTACCGTGTTCCCAATCTGCCGCAACCGTCGACAGAAGCGGGGGGCGTCTGATGCGCCGGGTCATTCTTGCGGCGGTGGTGAGCATCGCCCTATCGGCCTGCATGGTGGAAGGCGAAGGGGTGCAGAACGCGCTGTGGGCGCGGCTGGCCGCTGCCAATCTCCTGGCTGGCAGTGTTGCCCAGGGATTGGCGAGCAGCATTGGAACGGAGGACGGCCAGGTGGCCTTGGATCCCTCCCGGGCGGCCCTCATCGCCAAATCGCTCGACGCCGTCGAACTTTCATTGGATGCCGCGGGCGATGCTTTGCGCGGCGGATTGCCGGCGGTTGCAGCGGGTCAGATCGGCGCCGCGGAAAGCCAGCTCGACGATCTGGTGCCGCTGCTGCCAGCCAAGGCAGATTCCACGACGGGAGAAACCGAATGAACGCAGCCACGATTGCCGTCATCCTGCAGGGCATTGCCGACCTCGCCCCCTATCTCGCCCAACTGGGCAGTCTTGCCGCCAAGGCCCGGGCCGGCGGCATCGTCACGGAGAATGACCTGCGCCTCGCCGAGGCGGCGCGGCAGCGAGCCTTTGCCGCCCTTCGGACCAAGCTGCTGCCGGAAGGCTGATCGGGGGTGCCTGGTCTTGCGGCAATTGGACATTCCGCGCTGTGGAATATTGCCTCACCGGTCGACATCCTATAATGACGGGGGCAACATCGAAGCTTCCACCGAACAGATCCGGGCAATCCGACCGACGTGATGGACCATCTCGACCAGCTTGAGGCGCAAAGCGTCTATATCCTGCGCGAAGCCTTCAACCGCATCGACAAGCTCGGCATGCTGTGGTCGCTGGGCAAGGACAGCAACGTCATGGTGTGGCTGGCCCGCAAGGCCTTCTTCGGCCATGTCCCCTTTCCGGTCCTCCATATCGATACCGAGAAGAAATTCCCGGAGATGTATGCCTTCCGCGAGCATTATTCGCGGGAATGGGGCGTCAATCTGATCGTCGAGAAATGCCCGCCGGTCGAAGCCACGGACCCGACCCTGCCGCCGGCCGCACGCTCGGCCGCGCGCAAGACGCTGGGCCTCAAGGACACGCTCGCCAAATACGGCTTCACCGGCATCATCGCCGGTATCCGCCGCGATGAGGAAAGTGTCCGCGCCAAGGAGCGCGTCTTCAGCCCGCGCGGCGAGAGCGGCGCCTGGGACTTTCGCGACCAGCCGCCGGAATTCTGGGACTATTTCAACACCGACCTGCCGGAAGGCACGCACTTACGCGTGCATCCGCTGCTCTCCTGGACCGAACTCGACATCTGGCGTTATACGCAGCGCGAGGGTATTCCGACCGTCGAGCTCTATTTCGCCAAGGACGGCAAGAGATACCGGTCGCTGGGCGACAGCGACATCACCTTCCCCGTGGCGAGCGATGCCGCGACCATTGCCGAGATCATCGCCGAACTGGAGGCGACGCGCACACCCGAACGCGCCGGCCGCGCCATGGACCGCGAGACCGAGGACGCTTTCGAGCGCCTGCGCGCGGCAGGCTATATGTGATGAGTGACGATATGAAAGCCGCGCGCGAATTGATGCGCATCGTCATCGTCGGCCATGTCGATCATGGCAAATCGACGCTGGTGGGGCGGCTCTTCCACGAGACCGGATCGCTGCCAGAAGGTAAGTACGAGGCCATCAAGGCCATGTGCGAGCGGCGCGGCATGCCGTTCGAATGGGCCTTTCTGATGGATGCGTTCCAGTCGGAGCGCGACCAGGGTATCACCATCGACACCGCGCAGATCTGGTTCAAGACGGCGTTGCGCGATTACACGATCATCGATGCGCCGGGCCACCGCGAATTCATCAAGAACATGATCACCGGGGCATCGAGTGCGGAAGCCGCCCTGATGCTGATCGATGCGGGCCAGGGCATCCAGCAGCAATCGCGCCTGCACGCCTTCCTGCTCAACCTGCTGGGCGTGAAACAGATCGCGGTGCTGGTCAACAAGATGGACCTGGCCGATTTCGACCAAGGCCGCTTCGACGCGATTGCCAGTGAATATCGTGCCTATCTTGCGACGCTCGGCATCACGCCCAACTATATCATTCCGCTGGTGGCGCGCGACGGCGACAATATCGTCGGCCGGTCGGATCGCATGACATGGTACAAGGGGCCGACCCTGGTCGAGGCCCTCGACAGTTTCAAGCCGGCGGCGCCCTTGTCCGCCCTGCCGCTGCGCCTGCCCATCCAGGATATCTACAAGTTCGATGACCGGCGCATCCTCGCCGGCCGCATCGCCAGTGGCACGCTGAAAGTGGGCGATACGCTGCTCTTCTCGCCGTCCAACAAAACGGCACGGATCGCCTCGATCGAAGGCTGGTCGGCGCCGGCGCGCACAGATGCGGAAGCCGGGGAGTCGGTCGGCGTGACGCTCGACGAGCAGTTGTTCATCGAGCGCGGCGAGATGGCGAGCCATGTCGATGGCGCGCCCATCGAAAGCAATGTCTTCAGGGCGCGGATCTTCTGGCTGGGCAAGGCGCCGCTGGAGGTGGGGCAGAGCTATCGCCTGCGCCTGCAGACGCGCGAAGTGCCGGTGACGGTCGAGCGCATCGAGAACCTGTTCGATCCGGACACGTTTACGACGCGGCCCGGCGACAAGGTCGGCCGCAACGACATCGCCGAGCTGGTGCTGCGCTCGCCTTCGATGCTGGCGCTCGATGCGGCCGAGAGCAACGGCAAGACCGGGCGCTTCGTGCTCTCCGACGGGCGCAACATCCTGGCAGGTGGCATCATCTCGCTCGACGGCTGTCCCGACCAGCGCCGACTGGTGACGGTGAAGTCGCAGAATCTGACGGCCGTTGCACACGGCATCACCACCGAGCAGCGCAACCGGCGCAACGGTCATCCGGGCGGGGTGCTGTGGCTCACCGGCCTTTCCGGTGCCGGCAAGTCGACCATCGCCATGGCGCTGGAACAGGAACTGTTCCGCCGCGGCTTCCATGTCTTCGTGCTGGACGGCGACAATGTGCGGCGCGGCCTCAGCGCCAATCTGGGCTTCGCGCCGGAGGATCGCGCCGAGAATATCCGCCGCATCGGCGAGGTCGCGGCACTCTTTGCCGAATCCGGGCAGATCGTCATTACCGCCTTCATCTCACCCTACCGGGCCGATCGGGACCGGGCACGGGAAGCGGTGGCGCGGGCGTTGCCAGGGGCGGAGAGGAGCTTTCACGAGATCTATGTGAAGGCCGATCTTGCTACTTGTGAAGGGCGCGATCCCAAGGGGCTTTACAGGAAAGCCCGCGCCGGCCAGATCGCGGAATTCACCGGCATCGACGCGCCCTATGAACCGCCGGCGGTGCCCGAGCTGGTCATCGACACGGAATCGCTCGATATCGACCAGGCCGTGGCCTTGGCTGTGCGTTATGTCGAAAGTCATTTCCGGCGCTATTGAAGAATGCGTCAAATTGCCACTAATGCTTTGATATACCATATAAAACTGTGACAGATCGACCGTCGGCGCCGAGCTTGGCCTGATTCGGCTTGCGTCCCTATTTTTGTCCGCCTAAGGTACTCCTGATAACAATAAATTAACGATTGACCGAGCCGGCCAAGATCGCGTTATTCGAGGCTAGTTCAAGGGGTAATCGCAGGGGGGCCAAGTCAGCTTGGTCCGGTACGTGTCACGCGCCGTTTGTCGGCGACCATTCGAGGGGGTTTGCGGATGGCCGGAAGGCAAAAGGCGGCTAGGGTCAATTGAGCGTCCTACCGTGGGGATGGGATCGTGGTAACCGGAAGAAACTCTGAAAAATTGTCGTCTCGTAATTTCGGCGCGCGTATCGCAGCCGCCCTTTCCAAGCATTTCGCGCCGCGCGAACTCATCGTGCGCAGCGACGGCAAAATCAAGTATGTGCGCCTTTCGACTCGCAGCCAGTTGGTGGGCGTGGGTCTTGTGGGCGGCATTGCCGTTCTGTCGCTGGCGACCTCGCTCGGTCTTGCCATGCAGCAGGTGACGCTGCACGGCCGCGACATCGCCGTGCGCGAGGCCGAAGGTGCCTATACCGGCCTCCTCGCCGAGGTCGCCGACTATTTCGACCAGTTCAAGGGCAGCACGGAGAAGCTCGGCGACGATGAGGCCTATCTCCTCGGTCTTTCGGGTGAGAATGCCGGCATGCGCGACGGGCTGCGTTCGATCGCGACGCAGATCGAAGGGCCGGCCCCGCTCGACGGCAATGCGGCGCGCAAGGGCGATGCCGTGGATCCGCTGCGCGCCAAGTTGCGCGATGCCTTGAAGAACCGCCTCATCGCTTTCGACAGCGATTTGAAGCGCATCGCTGCCCGCAACCAATCTCTCACCAACCAGATTGCCGATCTGAAAACCGAGATTCGCGGCATCGAGGGCGATCGCCGGCGCATGGCGGCCGAACGTGACGAATTGACAGCCCTCCTAGACCAGAGCCGCCAGAGCAACGGCAAGCTCGCGGGCGAAGTGGCCGATCTCACCGGCCGCCTCAACATTCTGCGGCGCGACCATCAGGCGGCGACTGAACAGGTGGCAAGCCTCAGCGCCAAAGTCACGTCGCTTGAAAGCGAGTTGCAGGTGGCGCAGGCGAACAATGCCGATCTCACCCGGCAGGTGGCGCAGACCAAACTGGCCCTCTCGACCGTGATCAGCCAGCGCAATGCGCTGCAGCTTGGCCGTTCCGACCTCGGCCGCACCATCGACGAGCTGCGCGACAAGGTTGCCTCGGTGCAGGAAAGCCAAGCGAATTTCGTGGCGAGCGTTACCGAGCGCACGCGCAACAGCCTCGAGGAAATGGAAAAGACCCTCGACATGACGGGTCTCGACGTCGAGAATCTCATCACGGCGGCCGAGCAGAACGGGATCGGCAAGGGCGGTCCCTTCATTCCCGACCCCGCAACCGGCGCCGACGAGACCGAGCAGAAGCTTCTGGCCAATGTCGCGACGCTCGACGACGAAGTGGCGCGTTGGGAGAAGATGCAGGTCGTGCTGCGTTCGGTCCCGCTCGCAGCCCCTGTCGACCATTATTACATCTCCAGCGGCTTTGGTGCCCGTGTCGACCCATTCAATGGGGCACGGGCGCGCCACGAAGGCCTGGACATGGTGGGAACGCTGCGTTCCGACGTGCTGGCGACGGCACCGGGGACGGTCATTTATTCGGGCTGGAAGGGTAATTACGGCCGCGTGGTCGAAATCGACCATGGTCTTGGCATACATACGCTTTATGCCCACCTGGATTCGGTTGCCGTGAAGGTCGGGGATGTGGTGGACTACCGGCAGCTGGTCGGCAAGCTCGGTTCATCCGGGCGGTCGTCCGGCCCGCACTGCCACTACGAAGTGCGCTATAACGACAAACCGCTCGATCCCATGGGCTTTCTGAAGGCAGGTCGCTATGTTTTCAAAGGTTAACAAGTCCGGTCAACCGGCGCCGATGCATGAATCGCCGCGCCCCAGCGTGAAGGCCGGCATCCCCTCGATCATCAGTGCCGATCTGCGCATCACGGGCGATCTGGTCTGCAGCGGCGACGTGCAGATCGACGGCTGGGTCGAAGGCGATATTCAGTCACGCAACATCACCATCGGCGAAGGTGCCACCGTCCAGGGCGGCCTGCAGGCAGAATCGGTCCGCATCTGCGGTCTGGTCAATGGCGAGGTGCGCGCCGACATGGTCGTCCTCGAAAAGACTGCCCGCGTCACCGGCGACATCCTGCACAAATCCTTGGCGATCGAGCAGGGCGCCTATCTCGAAGGCATGTGCCGCCGCACCGACACGCACCCGGTTTCGGCCGTGGCGACCGGTGCCGAACCGGTGAAGGAGCCCGTCAAGGAGTCGGCCGTCGAGAAGAAGGCCGCGACGGCCTAACTGGCCCCGGACATCTCTGGTAATTCAGGCAAGCGGGTCGCCCCGGTCGGCGGCCCGCTTGATCATTTCCGGGTCGGCGTTGCCGCCCGAGCAGACGATGGCGACTGTTTTACCGGCCAGCTCGTCGCGCATGGCGAGGATTGCTGCAAGACCCGCAGCACCGCCGGGTTCGACCACCAGCTTCAGATGGCGCTGTGCAAAGCTCATCGCATCAAGGACGGCCTCGTCACTGACAACACGCGAACCGGCCAGCAGTTTGCGGTGAATGGGGAAGGTGAGGGTACCGGGCTTCTCCGCCATCAGCGCATCGCAAATCGAGGGAGTGCCGGGCTTGTTGGCGAGACGCTCGCCGGCGGCCAATGACCGGTTGAGATCGTCGAACCCTTCAGGTTCGGCCGCATAGACTGCCGCCGCCGGGAAAGCGCTCTTCACGGCGAGCGCCACGCCACCCACCAAGCCGCCACCGCTGCAGGGCGCTATGACGACGTCGGGGGCAAGGCCCAGTGCCTTGCTCTGCGTCGCGATTTCAAGTCCCGCCGTGCCTTGTCCGGCGATGATGAACGGATCGTCGTAAGGCGGGACGATAAGCCCACCGTCCCGTGCCGCGATCTCCCGCGCGATGGCCTCGCGATCTTCCTTGTGGCGTTGGTAAAGAACAACTTCGGCGCCGTACCCTTTCGTGTTCGCGACCTTGATGGCCGGTGCGTCCGAGGGCATGACGATGGTGGCTTTGAGGCCGAGGAGCTTGGCAGCAGCCGCCACACCCTGTGCGTGATTGCCGGATGAGAAGGCGACGACGGCGCGCAAGTTCGGATCGGCGGCCACACCAGCCGTCAGCCGGTTGCAGGCGCCGCGGAACTTGAACGAGCCGGTCAGCTGCAACGTCTCCGCTTTGATAAGAAGGCGGAACCCAAGCCGCTCGCTGACCAGTGGATAATCGAGAAGCGGCGTAATGACGGCGCGGCCACGCAACCGTTCCGCCGCCGCACGAATGTCGGCTACGCTCGCGGCCAACTCCAAATCGCTCAAGGCATCCCCCTCTATGGCACCCACTGCGCCGTCAGTTGATTGCTGGACGGTGGAGATCTTCCTCCAGGGCGATCCGCGCGCCATTTTCTGAAAGTCGGCTGCGGTAGATCTGCAAGTTCTCCATTACGCGCTGCACATAGTTGCGCGTTTCTTCGAAGGGGATGTTCTCGACCCAATCGATGGCATCGATCTCGGCCATGCGCGGATCGCCATAAAGGGTGGTCCAGTCGCGCACCCGGCTGGGGCCGGCATTGTAGGCCGCCACCGCCATGATGTAGGAGCCGTTGAAGCGGTCGATCAACTTTTCAAGATAGAGCCGACCCAGCTTCACGTTGAAGCCCGGATCGCTGGTGAGCTGCTGTTCCTGCAGCTTCTTGACGCCCAATTCCTTGGCCAGCGGCCGCGCCGTTGACGGCATCAGCTGCATCAGGCCCTTGGCACCGGCGGGCGAGCTGATCTTCGCGTCGAAGGCGCTTTCCTGCTTGATGATGGCAAGGACCAGCGCCGGTTCCGGGACTGCGCCGGCCGGCAGCTTGATCGTGGGGAAAAGATACTCGGCCAGCTCATAGCCTTTCTGCCGCGCATCCTTTGCCACCGCAATCGCCAGATCCTCGCGCTTGGCCGACTTGGCGAGGCTGGCCAGCAGGACATAGTCGGTGGCCTTGGTTGCGCGCGCCGTCATGGTCATGAGGAAGGGGCGAATGCGGTCGGATTCGCCGACCTTGGCGAGAAGCTGGACGATGCGCACCATCTCGCGCTTGTTGAAGGCTGTCTTCTCCGCGGCCGTTGGTCGGACGCCGCTGTCGAGCACCAGATGCTTGGGGTCGGTGAGGCGCGCTGCTGCCAGCTGGCCGTAATAGACGCTCAAATTCTTGGCGGCATTGCGGTACCAGTCGGTGGCGGCAGCCATGTCCCCCTTGGCTTCGGCGGAGCGGCCGATCCAATAGGCGGCGCGCGTCTTGCTGATGATCGATTTGGCGCCGTTATAGAGGTTGCTGAAATGCTTCATCGCGACGTCGGGTTCGTCGAGATAGCGCAAGGCAATCCAGCCTGCGAACCATTCGCCCTCGACGAAGGCGTCGCCCGTATCGGCGTTGTGGGCGGCGGCCAGACGATAGGCGGCACTGACATCACCATTGCCCAGCAACTCGCGCGCGGCGCGGTAGAGCTCGTCCCACATCAAATCGGGTCGGGCGACATTCGCTGGTGGCGGATCAAGCAGCTGCAGCGCCCGTTCGATCTTGCCGTCCTTGCGCAGCGCCCGCGCCATTTCATAGATGAGGCCGGCGTCATCGCGGAGCGCCAGCGGCACCAGTCCCTTGGCGGCTTCGGGCGACATCTTGCGGTCGGCGAGGCGAATGCGCGCGCTGGCGAGGGCTGCATGGGCGGCATCGACCCGCTTCATCATCCGCACGGCCTGTTCGCGATCGCCTTCCCACAGCAGATTGTCGAGCCGCACGACATGGTCGGCCATCGTGATCATGTCGCCGAAGCGGAGCATGAAGGTGTTTTCCTGCTCCTTGCTGAAATCCTCGGTGGTCCAGGCAAGGACGGCGATCTTCTTGGCGCGGTCGTATTGGTGATCGGCGCGCAGTGCGCCCAGCAGTTTGATGGCGCCATCGGCCGTGAGCGGCAGGCGCTCGCCGAACCAGCTCAGCACCGAGGCGGTCGGATAAACGTCCGGCATTGCCCGTTCGGCCTGGGCCGTCAGCGTGTCGCGCAGGGGCCAATCCGGGTTGGCTTTCAGGAAGAGGGTCATCTCGTTGAAATCGCGGCCGGGGCCCGGGCGCGTCAGATCGAGCCAGCGGATGACTTTGGCCAGGGTCTCGTCCTGGGCGTCGTCAGCAAGGCGTCGCGCTTCCTTCCAGCGGTCCTTTTCGATCGCCTTGAAAGCCTGCTGGTAGAGCTTCTTGTCGCGGGCAGTGAGGCTTGGCTCGTCGGCGCGGCTGACCGAGGCGAAGACACCGAGAAGAAGAAGGAAGCCGAGGACAAGGGTCGTCGCCGACCGGCGCAGCCCAGACCAGAGACGGGCGGAAGTGGCGACCCCAATTGGGTCGGAATTCAAACGGAAGTGCGTCATTGCCTCGCTCGGGAAGCTCCGCGACTCGATGCGGATGGTCACAGGATTGTATGAGGTGTGCCTGTTGAACTCAATGGATTCAACGTGTTGGCGATCACACACTGATGCAGTACCTGCATGAATCGGCGTAACTGACTCAGAAATGCAACAGGTGGCGAATCGCCGGGTTTGTCGGCAGAACGCTTGCGGCGGCGCGCAAGTGCGGCTATTTTCCGGGCCCGCTTGCAACCGCCCGGCCACGGAAAGTGCCGGCATTTCATGGAGTCAGTCATGTTCAAGGGTTCGTTGACCGCTTTGGTCACCCCATTCCGCAACGGCGCGGTGGACGAGGCTGCCTTCCAGAAATTCGTCGATTGGCAGATCAAAGAGGGGATCGACGGGGTGGTCCCGGTGGGGACCACCGGCGAATGCCCGACGGTGAGCCACGAAGAGCATCACCGCATCGTCGAACTGGCGATCGAGGTCGCGAAGGGCCGGGTTCCGGTCATCGCCGGTACGGGGTCCAATTCGACCCAGGAAGCGATTGACCTCACCCGCCATGCCGAAAAGGCCGGCGCCGATGCAGCGCTGGTGGTTCTCCCCTATTACAACCGGCCGACGCCGGAGGGACAGTTCCAGCATTTCAAGGCGATCCACGACGCGACCAACCTGCCGATCATCATCTACAACGTGCCGCCGCGGAGCGCCGTCGACATGTCGATCGACACGATGAAGCGCTGTGCCGAACTGCCGCGCGTTGTCGGCGTCAAGGACGCGACCGCGGATCTCGCCCGGCCCGCGCGCACGAAGCTCGCGATCGGCGCGGATTTCTGCCAGCTCTCGGGTGAGGATGCGACGGCGCTCCCCTTCCTGGCGCAAGGCGGTGTGGGCTGCATTTCAGTGACCTCGAACGTGGCGCCGAAGCTCACTTCGGAGATGCACAAGGCCTGGCGTGCCGGCGATCTGAAGAAGGCCATGGAAATCAACGAGCGGCTGATGCCGGTCAATGATGCCATGTTCTGCGAAACGAGCCCTGGACCGGTCAAATACGCCCTTTCCATCATGGGCCATATCCTGCCGGACCTGCGGCTGCCGCTGGCGCCGATTTCAGACGTTTCGAAGCAGAAGGTCGAAGCGGCCTTGAAAAAGGCAGGCCTGATAGGGCAATAACAGGGCCATTATGGCCCGTGACCTATCGACCAACCGCTTCGCCGCCCAGAACAGGAAGGCGCGCCACGACTTTTCGATCACCGATACGCTTGAGGCCGGCCTCCAGCTGATGGGGTCGGAGGTCAAGTCGTTGCGCCTCGGCCGCTGCTCGATCAACGAGGCCTATGCGGCCGAGCGCGGTGGCGAGTTCTGGCTCTTCAACGCGCATTTTCCGGAATACGAACCGGCCAAGCGCTTCGGTCACGAGCCGGGGCGGCCGCGCAAGCTGCTGCTGAAGAAGCGGGAAGTCTCGAAACTGATCGGCGCTACCCAGCGCGACGGCATCACGCTGGTGCCGCTGTCGATCTATTTCAACGAGCGCGGCCGCGCCAAATGCCAACTCGGCATCGCCAAGGGCCGCCGCATGGTGGATAAGCGCGCCGCCATCAAGGAACGCGACTGGAAACGCGACCAGGCCCGCATCGTCCGCAACCGCGGCGGGGATTGAGCGGGATTTTTTCTTGATGTCATGGTCCGCGAAGGCGGGCCATCCACGAATTTGTCGGCGACACGAAGATTGCAACTCGTGGATCCCCCGCCTTCGCGGGGGATGACAACCGATCTTGGTCGTTACAACCCGGCCGCTTCTTTCACCTGCGCCATCGCTTCCTTGAACATTTGCGGCGTCAGCACACCCGTATTCGTGTTGTAGCGCGAGCAGTGATAGCTATCGATGAGGATGCGGCCGTCTGAGAGGTCGTGGCGGCGGTTGTGGCCGAACTTGAAGGCGCTACGCCTCTCGCCCAAGGCCATCAAGGCCGCGTCATGGGCAATCGAGCCAAGCGCCAGGTAGCAGCGTGCGGGTGAGGCCGCAATCTCAGCCTTCAGAAACGTATTGCAGGTCTTGATTTCGGCCGGTGTCGGCTTGTTCTGCGGCGGCACGCAGCGCACGCCGTTGACGATGCGGCAGCCACGGAGGGTCAGCCCGTCATCGGGCCGCTCGTCATAGGTGCCGGTGGCGAGCTTCAGTTCCAGCAATGTGCCAAAGAGGAGATCGCCCGCCCAGTCGCCGGTGAACGGTCGACCCGTGCGGTTGGCGCCATGAAGGCCGGGGGCAAGGCCGATGATGAGGAAACGCGGCTTATCATCCCCGAAGGCCGGTACCGGACCATTGAAATAGTCCGGCAGCTTCTGGCGGTTCTCGGCGCGGAATTCGGCGAGGCGCGGACAAAGCTGGCAATCGTGCCCGGGTTGGGCGACGGCTGACGGGGCGATCGCGGGCATGGCGCTCAGACGGCGCTGCCGGGCTCATCGTCGGGGAGGTGCGGATCGCGCGGGGCATTGTCACGCGGGGCGCGCGGATTGTGGGCGCGGGCGACAACCGATGCCAGTTCCTCCAGTTCGACGAACATATCCGCCTGGCGGCGCAGTTCATCAGCCACCATCGGTGGGTTGGAGCGCACCGTGGAGACGACCGAGACGCGCACGCCGCGACGCTGCACGGCTTCGACCAGGCGGCGGAAATCACCGTCACCCGAGAACAGCACGACATGATCGAGATGGGCCGACATCTCAAGGACGTCGATGGCAAGCTCGATATCCATGTTGCCTTTGATCTTGCGTCGGCCGGTCGCGTCGGTGAACTCCTTGGTTGGCTTCGTCACCATCGTGAAGCCGTTATAGTCGAGCCAATCGACCAGAGGGCGGAGCGGGGAATATTCCTGATCCTCGACCAGCGCCGTGTAATAGAAGGCGCGGATGAGGCGGCACTGCTCCTGGAAATGCTTGAGAAGGCGCTTGTAATCGATATCGAAGCCGAGTGCCCGGGCGGCGGCGTGCAGATTGGCGCCGTCGATGAAAAGGCCAACCCGTTCCTGGGCGTAAAAGCGAAGGGGCATCGTAAACCTCGCGCGCGGGAATATGACTGAATGAATGTTGGTTTGTGGAGGCCGCCCCTGTATGAGGAGCGGATGCGGGGGACCTTAGTGCCGTTGCCCGGCGGGTCGCAAGAAATAATGCGACCTGCCACAGGGCGGAGCGGTACGACGTGGCGGGGTTGGGGCCGCTGCGGCAAAAGACGGAAGAAAGTGCCTTTGAGCGACAAGCGTTTCACCGAACAGGTCTATATCGGTCTTGGCGCCAACCTGCCGAGCGGCGCCGGCCGGCCGGTGGAGACGCTTGAGAAGGCGGTGGCCGATATCGCGGCCTTGAACGGTGTGGCGCTCCGCCGCCGCTCGCCTTGGTTTGAATCGGCGCCCGTTCCCCGTGCCGACGACCAGCCCTGGTACGTCAATGGCGTGATCGAGGTTGCCACAAAGCTGACGCCCGCCGATTTGCTGGCGGCCTTGCAGCGGCTGGAGGCGGAAAGCGGCCGGGTGCGGACCGTCGTCAACGCGCCACGCCCGCTCGACCTCGATATCGTCGCCTTCGGCGCTCATGTGGCTGTGACGGGAACGCCCCTTGTTCCGCACCCCCGCATGGTGGAGCGGGCCTTCGTCCTGCTGCCGCTCCAGGCCATTGCGCCCGGATGGCGGCATCCGGTCTCAGGCCGCTCGGTTGCCGAGCTTATCGCCGCCTTGCCGGCGGGCCAGGAAATCCGTTTGCTTTGAAGGTGTTGCAGGGCTTGCGCCGACATGCATTCCGGACATGCGGACAGCGCGCCGCAGGCGCGGCCCCAATCCTTGAACCCCCAAAATCAATATAGTAGGTTCAGCCCATTAGACGAATTCCTGGAGACTATCGAAAATGGCGCGCGTAACAGTTGAAGATTGCGTAGAGAAGATCCCCAACCGCTTCGATCTGGTCATGTTGGCCGCTCAGCGGGCGCGGGAGATTTCCGCCGGCGCCCAGCTCACCATTGACCGCGACAATGACAAGAACCCCGTCGTCGCCCTGCGCGAAATCGCGGACGAGACGGTGGTGCTGGCGCAGCTCAATGACAATTTGATCACCGGCCTGCAGCGCCATGTCGAGAATGACGAGCCGGAGGAAGAAGGCACGGGCTTTGGCACCGGCGCTGGCGATCTTTTGGCCGAGATGCAGCAGGCGCAGATTTCCGACGACGAAGCCGAAGAGGCCGACATGGCCATCGACGGCGAATTCGAGGACGCTTCGGAGGCCGATGACGGCAACTGAACCGGCATCTTTTTCGTTCGTCACCTTCTTCCTGAACAAGGGAAAGGATTGGTTTCACCCGCATGTAGAAAAGGCCGCTGAAGCGGTCAGAGGTACATCGAGGACCGCATGATCCGGCAATTCGAACTGGTCGAGCGGGTGAAATCTTACGATCCGGGCGCGGATGAGGACCTCCTCAACCGCGCCTATGTTTTTTCGATGAAGGCGCATGGCAGCCAGTCGCGCGCCTCGGGCGATCCCTACTTCTCGCACCCGCTGGGCGTTGCCGAGATCCTGACGCGCCTCAAGCTCGATTCCGCGTCGATCGCGACCGGCCTTCTCCATGACACGGTGGAGGATACCGAGGCGACGCTGGAGCAGGTCCAGGACGTCTTCGGTCAGGAAGTGGCACAGCTGGTCGACGGCGTCACCAAGCTCTCGCGCCTGGAACTGCAATCCGACAACACCAAGCACGCGGAAAATTTCCGCAAGCTGGTGCTTGCCATGTCGAACGACATCCGCGTGCTGCTGGTGAAGCTTGCCGACCGCCTGCACAACATGCAGACGCTGCATTTCATTAAGAACGCGGACAAGCGCCGGCGCATCGCCGCCGAGACGATGGAAATCTATGCGCCCTTGGCCGAGCGCATGGGTATGCATCAGCTGAAGGACGAGCTCGAGAATCTCGCCTTCGCCGAGCTCAACGCGGATGCCTATC
Source organism: Dongia sp. (assembly GCF_041910485.1). Classification (GTDB taxonomy): domain Bacteria; phylum Pseudomonadota; class Alphaproteobacteria; order Dongiales; family Dongiaceae; genus Dongia. The sequence goes on along the minus strand of NZ_JAYRQR010000042.1, from coordinate 19,587 downwards.
AGTCGATCATCCAGCGCCTTTCCTATTTGCGCGAGCAGGGAACGGACATCTCTCTCAAGATCATCGCCGAACTGTCGAAGACGCTGAAGGATGCCGACGTCATTGCCGAGGTCTCGGGCCGCGAAAAGACGCCCTTCTCGATCTGGCGCAAGATGCAGAAAAAGCGCATGGAGTTCGAGCAGCTCTCCGACATCATGGCCTTCCGTGTCATGGTGAAGGATATCGGCCAGTGCTATCAGGCGCTGGGGGCGCTTCACGGCAAATATTCGATGATCCCGGGGCGCTTCAAGGATTACATCTCGACGCCCAAGCCCAACAATTACCAGTCGCTGCATACCGGCATCATCGGCCCGCAGCGCATGCGCATCGAAGTGCAGATACGCACCGAGAACATGCACGAGATCGCCGAAATGGGCGTTGCCGCGCATTGGGGCTACAAGCAAGGCGCCACCAAGATCGATGGCCGCCAATATCGCTGGCTGCGCGAGCTTCTGGACATTCTCGAACATGCGGCGGGACCTGAAGAATTCCTCGAGCACACCAAGCTCGAAATGTTCCAGGACCAAGTCTTCTGCTTCACGCCGAAAGGCGATCTCATCGCCCTGCCGCGCGGGGCGACGCCGGTCGACTTTGCCTATGCCGTGCACTCGCAGATCGGCGACACTTGCGTCGGGGCCAAGATCAACGGGCGCATCATGCCGCTCCGGACCGAGCTGCAGAACGGCGACCAGGTTGCGATCGTCACCTCGAAGGCGCAGACGCCGTCGCCTGCCTGGGAACGCTTCGTCGTCACGGGCAAGGCGCGCGCTTGCATCCGCCGCTTCATCCGGACGCAGCAGCGCGCGCAATATCTGGAACTTGGCCGGGCGATGCTGCAGAAGGAATTCGCCCATGCCGGTTATGAATATACCGACAAGGCGGTCGAGGGCGTCCTCAAGAAGTTCAAGGCCGACGAGATCGAAGATCTGGTGACGCAGGTCGGCGAAGGCATCATCGGTGCCCGCGAAGTCGTCAACGCGATCTTCCCCGGCAACAAGACGCAAACGCCGAACGACAAGATCGTGCCGTTGAAACGCGATGCGAAGAAGGGCAAGGGCAATCACGCCATCCCGATCCGCGGCCTCATTCCCGGAATGGCGATGCATTTTGCTGGCTGCTGCCATCCGTTGCCCGGCGACCGCATCGTCGGCATCGTCACGACGGGTAAGGGTGTCACCATCCACACGATCGATTGCGAGACGCTGGAAAGCTTCGCGGATACGCCGGAGCGCTGGCTGGATGTTGCCTGGGACCAGGACAAGAACGCGGTCGAGCAGCATACCGGCCGTCTCGACGTGGTCATCACCAACAAGCCGGGCAGCCTCGGCTCGCTGACCACGGTCATCGGCAAGAATCTGGGCAACATCTCGAACTTGAAAATCATCAATCGCTCGATCGACTTCTTTGAGATCATCGTCGATGTCGAGGTGGCCGATTTGAAGCACCTCACCAATATCATCGCCGCCTTGCGCGCGACGCCGGCTATCAATTCCGTCGAACGGGCGCGAGGCTGAGTGCAACGATGATGCAGTCATGATCCTGGGCATCGGCAACGACCTCATCGATATCCGGCGCATCGAGAAATCGATCGAGCGGTTCGGCGACCGGTTCATCCAGCGGGTCTTCACCGAAATCGAGCAGAAGAAATCGGACCGCCGCGCCCAGCGGGCCGCCAGCTATGCCAAGCGCTTTGCCGCCAAGGAAGCCTGTTCCAAGGCATTGGGGACCGGGTTTCGGGACCAGGTCTTCATGAAGGATATGGGTGTGGTGAACCTGCCCTCGGGCAAGCCGACCTTAAGTCTCACCAACGGCGCCTTGAAGAGATTGGAAGAGATCACGCCCCCCGGCATGGTGGCGCAGATCGACCTCACCATTACCGATGACTTCCCGCTGGCCCAAGCCATTGTCATCATTTCGGCAGTGCCGGCGCCCAAGACTTAAGCAGCTTCACCTAAACCAGCGGAAAGACAGGCAAAAATCGTTCTGCTGGCCGCCCAAACGGACCCGAAAGCCTTGACTTTGCTGGGGCTGGCTGTCTTGATCCGCCCGAGCCGCATGCCGCAAGGGCGTGCCCATTATTCTGCCCGAATCGGACGAAAAAGGCCCTCTTATCCACCATGGCGCGCAAGACAGAAACCGAGCCCAGCCAGATCCTTGAGACCGTCAAGACCATCTTCTGGGCGGCCGTGATCGCCGTGGTGATCCGGACCTTCGCCTACGAACCCTTCAGCATCCCGTCGGGTTCGATGATCCCGACCCTGCTGATCGGCGACTATCTCTTCGTTTCCAAGACGGCCTATGGCTATAGCCGCTTCTCCTTTCCCTGGGGCGCCGTGCCGCTGGAAGGCCGCGTCTGGGCCGACGAGCCGGAGCGCGGCGACGTCATTGTCTTCCGCCCGCCGGGAGAGCCGCAGACCGATTTCATCAAACGCCTCATCGGCCTGCCCGGCGATACCGTCCAGGTCAAAGAGGGGCTGCTCTACATCAACGGCGAGCCGGTGAAGCGCGAGCGGATCGAGGATTTCGTCAACAAGGATAACGGCCTCGCTTCGCCGCAATATATTGAGACGCTGCCGGGTGGCGTCGCTCACCACATCATCGAGACGCGCGGCGATCAGGGTGAGCTGGACAATACGCCGATCTACGTGGTGCCGCAGGGCCACTATTTCATGATGGGCGACAACCGCGATTCCTCCAGCGACAGCCGCGTGCTGGCGGGCCTGATGCCGCAAGACCTCAACACGCGCATCACTGACCCGGCCCAACTCGGCAATGTCGGCTTCGTGCCGGCCGAGAATCTCATCGGCCCGGCCAAGATCCTGTTCTGGTCCTATGACAACACGCTGAAGATCGCCAATCCGGTCACGTGGGTGACGGCGCTGCGCTGGCGACGCCTCGGCGACCTCGTGGAGTGAGCGGGGTGGCGAAGGCTACCCCAGAGGATCTGTCGGCGCTCCTCGGTCACACATTCGCGCGGCCGGATTTGCTGGAAACGGCGCTCACGCACCCCAGCGCCACCGGGCGCAATCGGACCAAGCGGGCGCGCCGGCCAACCAAGGCTGGTGGCGATACGCGGGCAAATGCGGCGCGCCTTGCCGACAACCAGCGCATGGAATTTCTCGGCGACCGGGTGCTGGGCCTGATTGTCGCCGAGATGTTGTTCGAGAGTTTTCCCGACGAGGATGAAGGGGCGCTGGCGAAGCGCCTCGCGTCCCTCGTGCGCCAGGATGGGCTCGCCCTTGTCGCCCAAGCATTGGGGCTCGGCCGCTTTCTCGTCCTCTCCAAGGGCGAGGAGGAAAGCGGTGGGCGCGACAATCCAGCGACGCTCGCGGATGCGTGCGAGGCGGTCATCGGCGCGCTCTATCTCGATGCCGGCATTGATGCAGCGCGGCGTTTTGTTGAAGCGCATTGGCGGCCGATGATGAGCGCCGACCTGGCACCCCCGCAGGATGCCAAGACGGCCCTGCAGGAATGGGCGCAGGCGGCCGGCCTTAACCTGCCGCGCTACAAAGTGATTCGCAGCGAGGGCCCGCCGCACGACCCGGTCTTTGAGGTCGAGGTGGCGGTCGAAGGCCATTCCGCGAAAAGCGGGACGGGGCGGTCGAAGCGTGCAGCCGAACAGGCGGCGGCGAGCCAGCTCCTCAATCTGGTGCGCGATGAAGCGGCGGATGGCAAAGTGAAGGCTGCGGTGCGGCCGGCTTGATGCCGCCGCTCTTCGCGGAAGGTGGAAAGACCATGAATATGGAAACGGCATGCGGCTTCGTCGCGGTCCTGGGTGCCCCCAATGCGGGGAAGTCGACGCTGGTCAATCGCGTGGTCGGGCAGAAGGTCTCGATCGTCAGCCCAAAGGTGCAGACGACGCGCGCCAAGGTGCTGGGTATCGTCATGGACGGTCCCGTCCAGATGATCTTCGTCGATACGCCGGGCATCTTTGCGCCGAAACGTCGCCTCGACCGCGCCATGGTGGCTGCGGCCTGGACTGGTGCCGGCGATGCCGATCAGGTTCTCCTCATGGTCGACGCCAGCCGCAAGAATATCGACGACGATACGCGCCGTATCATCGAGGGGCTGAAGCAGCACAAGCGCAAGGCGGTCCTCGTCCTCAACAAGATCGACCAGGTGAAGGAGCGCGAGCGGCTGCTGGCCAAGACCGCCGATCTCAACGCGCTGGGGAGCGATGACGGCGAACCGCTCTTCACCGACACGTTCATGATCTCGGCCGAGAAGGGCGACGGCGTCGACGATCTGGTCGCTGAACTGGCGCGTCGCATGCCCAAGGGGCCGCATCACTATCCGGAAGACCATATCACCGACGCGCCGCAGCGATTCCTCGCTGCCGAAATCACGCGCGAACACCTGTTCCGCCAGCTCCACGAAGAGGTGCCCTATGCCCTCACGGTCGAAACGGAGGCCTGGGAGGAATTCAAGGACGGTTCTGTCAAGATCACGCAGGTGATCTTCGTCGCCAAGGAAGGCCAGAAGGCGATCGTCATCGGCAAGGGCGGCAGCAAAATCAAGGCCATCCGCGAGGCGGCGCAGCGCGAGATGCAACAGGCATTCGAACGCCAGGTGCATCTCTTCCTCTTCATCAAGGTGCGCGGTTCCTGGGCCGACGATCCTGAGCGCTACCGCGAAATGGGCCTCGATTTCGAGGAATAGTGCGCGGTGGATTTCACCGACACAGGCTTCGTTCTTTCGGCACGCCGCCACGGCGAAAGCGACATCATTCTGTCCTGCCTCACGCGGGCACATGGCAGGCATCTGGGTCTGGTCAAGGGTGGGGCGGGGCGCAAGAACCGGCCCCAGTTCGAGATCGGCAATCTGCTGGCGCTGAATTGGCGGGCGCGCCTTGCCGAACAGCTGGGTCATTTCCAGGCAGAACTCATCGAGGCCAACATCGCGCATCTTATCGACGATGCCGACCGCCTGGCCGCCTTGAGCGCCGCCGCCGCCGTGATCGATGCGACGCTGCCCGAGCGCGAGCCGCACCAGGATGTCCACGACGATTTCGCCGTTCTGGTGCAAGGCCTCGTCGCGGGGGTGCCGGATTGGGCGGGGCTTTACTTGCGCTGGGAGCTGAAGCTGCTCGCCGATCTAGGCTTCGGCCTCGATCTTTCGCGCTGTGCCGTGACGGGGGCGACCGAGGACCTTGTCTTTGTCTCGCCCAAAACGGGGCGAGCGGTCAGCCGGCAGGGAGCCGGCCGCTATGCCGAGCGGCTGCTGCCGCTCCCGGCCTTTCTGCTCCAGGACAGCCTCACCACCGATCCCACCTCGCTGGCGCAAGGGCTGCGCCTCACCGGCCATTTCATCCACGCCCATCTGCTTCCCACGTCGAGTGCCGAGAAGCGCCTCTCAGCCCGGGATCGTCTGGTAGAACGTCTTTTGCGGTAAAATTCTCCATTTGTTCTTAACAGAATTACGCTTTATATGTTATACGTAAATCTGTCTGAGCAGTTTGGAGCGCGCCATGCCGCTTGTATCCCGCAATCACACCGCAAAGCGCCCCGATGCTTCAGGGGACGAATCATTGGGCGAATGGCAAGACGGTGCCTTTCATTTCCATTCGCCGGAGGCCGAGCGGCAATGGCAGGTCGAGGCCTATCGGAGCGGCGTTCACGCCGACGATTGGCATCATGGTCAAGTTCTGGATCCCAAGACACGTGATGTGGTCCTCAGTGGCCTCGGTGGGCCAACCCCGCCTTACTACCGCGGGCCGGACGGCGCCTACCGTTTTGCCAACCGGCAGACGATCGAGCCTCCGGACGTGCGCGAGCTGCGCCGACAGTCGCTGCAGAATGTAGGGGCTGATGATCTCAAGGGGCCGACAATGCCAGGCGAGGATGTGATCGCCGCGCGTTTTGCCGCCAAGCAACAGCGCCAATCGGCCAACGATAACACCTTGCCCCCGGCCAATGACAATTCGCCGCCGGCGAAAGAAGGGGTGCCCAAACCACAACCCAAACCGGTGCCTGGGACCATCGGTCGCTTTGCCGACATGGCGACGGCGCAGAAGAAAGTGCCGCATCCCTCGCTTGCGGAGACCGTGCAGGCGATCGACGATAGCATCCGCCGCTTTGCCAACGGCGCCACTAATGGTCACGCGGACAACTTCGCTGCTGCCGCCAATGCGCTCTTTGGTTCGGGGGAATTCACCGAGGATTACGAAAAGAACCTCGGCGAAGAGAGGGGCCAAACGGAAGCGGCGCGTCAGCGTACCGGCACGATTGGCGCCATGATCGAAGCGGCGCCGGGGCTCATTCCGGGTTATGGGGACGGACTCAGCCTCCTCAGTGATGCAGAACAGTATATCGAGCATCCGGAGACCGCGACTGTTGGCAATGTCCTGGGGACAATTGTCACGGCATTGCCCGTTACACCCAACGCTTTGGGTGTTGTCGGCAAGATCGAGAATACGGCCGAGGATGCCGCTAAGCTCGAAGCAAAAGTTGCTGGGAAGATCGACGACGTTGTGGAAAAGCCCCGGCTGGATGCTGGAACACCCGCGGAAACGCCGGCAATCAAACCGGACCAGATCCGGATCGATATCAACGATCCTGCATCGATCGACGCTTACTTCAAGCGGCCGATCAAGGGGAATGAAGGCTCGGATGGCCATGTTATCGAACGACATATCGGAAAGACCGATCAAGAATTGATGCAGCGCATGCAATCGGATCGACGAATCAACAAATCGTCCAGCTTTCCAGACGAAGCTACCGCTGAACGTGTCATTCATGACGGGCTACAACAGAACCGTCAGAAAGTCCTTGATTGGCTTAGGGATCCCGAAGGTAGAGACAAACTATCGATAATGTACACCGGCTCTGAGCCTATTGGCGGGACTGTGTTCAGGCGAGGTCACGTTAGCGCGCAGAAAAGTGCGGTCATCATTCTTATGCGAGACAAGGCTGGCGGATTCCATTACCACACGGCTTATCCAAGTGATTGAGGCGGGCGGTTGAGATTTCGGCAATAGAAGGAATTAGAATGTGAGCGACCGCGTCATCGAGCAAATCGAAAACGACTTTCCCGATTTTCATCAATTGCTCCTCAACGTGATGTTGGGGCAATACGCGGCTGATCCCGTGTCCGACGCGTTGAAGAACTATCTTGCTACTGCTCGACCTCAGCATTTGGCAGCAGCCATTCGCGAGATCGACCTAGCGAGCGATGTCTTTGTCAAGAACTACGAAGCCATGAGCGACTCCCTCAACTACCGCTTAGACTCAGAAGCCGAGGCTCGAGACTTGCTGGATCAGCTGAAGCAAGGCTTGCTTGCGAAGGCCCCCTGAAAACTCGCGACGGCCGAAGCACCATTTGCGCAGATCGATTGCTTGACATGCGCGCGGCACATGTCCGCGAGATTACACGCTCCGGTGCCGACTGTGGATACAATCAAATCAAGTTATAGCGTGCGAATGAGCCCCCAAGCGATAGAGGTCTCAAGATGAACTATGGCTTGATCGACCCGGAGAAGCTCTCGAAGGGATTCCGCTATCCTGCGAGTTTCAAAAATTCCTGCACTGTGACCGGGGAAACAGATATCAAGCCGTGGTCAATCCTTGAAATGCAGGGCGATGTCGAGGTCTGGCTGGAGATTTTCCGGGAGTGGTATCCGACACGGTCGCTCATTCCTTTGGCGCAGCATGACGTGACGGGCGACGATATTGCCTGTTTCGATGGAGATGACCGGGCGGGAGATCCCAGGGTGCATCTTTCCCCGACCCTTGAGGTGGCCTTGGAAGTCGGGCGCAGCAAGGCTCGCCAACCTTCCATGCTGATCGTCGCCGCCAACGATGCATTCGCAAACGGCATTCGCTACTATCGCGGCAACGAGTTGATCTGGCTGGCCGACGCGATTCCGCCCGGCTAGATTCGCCAGGAATGATAGGCCCGGCGGCCCCTTGATTTGGTCCGGCCAGCACGCCATGCTCCGGCAAATCAAAACGGGGTATTTCGGGGAATCATGGGTAATCGGCATTTCATCGTCATCGGCGCCGGCATTGTCGGCATTTCGGCCGCACTCTATCTGCAGAAAGACGGCAACGCCGTCACGGTGATCGACGGGCGTGATCCGGGTGAGGGGACGTCGAAGGGCAATGCCTCGGTCATCGCGACCGAATCCTGCATCCCGGTGGCGACACCCGGCATCCTGTGGGACGTGCCGAAGATGCTGATGGATCCGCTGGGGCCACTGGCCATCCGCTGGGCCTATCTCCCCAAGATCGCGCCGTGGCTGCTGCGCTTCATTGCCAACAGCGGCGAGAAGCGGGTCGAGCAGATTTCCATCGCCTTGCGCGCGGCGCTGGTGCAGGCGCTGGCCGCCCACAAGGAATTGGCGGGCCTCGCCGGCCAACCCCTGATGATCAAGGACACCGGTTGGTTGGGGGTCTTCGAAAGTGACAAGAAATTCGAAGGCTATCAGTGGGATCTGGCTCTGCAGAAGCGGCGCGGCGTCGACTTCCAGATTCTGAGGCAGGAAGAGATCCGCCAGTTCGAACCCAGCCTGCAGCCGATCTATCGCCATGCCGTCTATTATCCGGAGAATTCCTTCGTCACCGACAATTTCGCCCTGGTGCAGCGCCTGGCGCAGCATTTCGTGGCAAGCGGCGGCAAGATCGTGAAGGCGGACGTCACTGGCTTCTCATTCGGTCCCGATGGACCCAATGCGGTCGAGGCCGGTGGTGAAACCTATGTGTGTGACGCGGTGGTGGTCGCCGCCGGTGCCTGGTCGAAGAAACTCACCGCCATGCTGGGCCACAAGGTGCCGCTCGATACCGAGCGGGGCTATCACGTGACGCTGCCCAACGCGCAGAAGCGGCCACGCATGCCGCTCTATTCGGGCGATCATTCCTTTGCCATCACGCCGCTCGATGTCGGCCTGCGCTTTGCCGGCACGGTGGAACTGGGCGGGCTCGAGGCCGAGCCCAACTATGCCCGCGCGCAGAAGCTGATGAACCACGGCAAGCGCATGTTCGGCGAGCTTGACGAGACCGGGCGCAGCGACTGGATGGGGTTCCGTCCGTCGATGCCGGATTCGGTCCCCGTCATCAGTCAGGGCGAGCGTTTCAAGAACACGTTCTTCGGCTTCGGCCACGGTCATATCGGCCTGACGCTGGGTCCGGTGACCGGCCGTATTATCGCCGATCTCGCCGCCGGTCGCGATCCGGGCCTCGACATGGCACCCTTCCGCGTCGACCGGTTCTAAGGAGAGCGCGCTGCATGGGGGCGCCGGAGAAATCCAGCGAAGGTGGCTTCCTGCTGCGCTTGATGCTGCCTTCCGACGCGCCGCAATACCGATCATTCCGACTCAGCAATCTCAAGCTCTATCCCGCCCTCTTTCGGGCCGATGCGGCGGAAGAGGCGCTGAAACCGCTTGCCTCATCCGAGCGGCGCCTCAAACCCAGCCCACTCAACCGCTGGGTCGGTGCCTTCGATCAGGGCGGGACCTTGGTCGGCGCCGTGGGCTTTCGCCGCGAACCCGGGGCCAAGCGCCAGCATATCGGGCAGATCATCGGCCTTTCCGTGGCGCCCGATTGGCAGGGGAAGGGCATTGCCACGGCCTTGATGCTGGATGTCATCGATTATGCGCGCGCTCTTGGTGGGCTGCAGCAGCTGCAACTCACCGTCACCATCCCCAACCCGGCGGCGGAACAGCTCTACGATCGGCTCGGCTTCAAGGTGTTTGGGACCGAAGAAGATGCGCTGAGGATCGGGACAGAGTCGCACCCCAAACAGCACCGGCAATTGTTCCTCGATCGCTAACCGGTTGATGCAGTTCGAAAGATGGGTAGAGCCCCAGGCTTGACGCGCGGGGCTGACTGCCTAGGATGGCGCCCGATTCACTGCCTCTTCTGAAAGCCGATTCATCGCATGGCCAAGAAAGCCACTTCGACCACGCCGCCGCCCGTCGGCGAGATCAAGATCACCAACCTCGCCGAGGCCCTGGGCGAACGGTACCTTTCCTATGCGCTCTCGACCATCATGTCCCGCTCGCTGCCCGATGTGCGCGACGGGTTGAAGCCGGTGCATCGGCGCATTCTTTTCTCCATGCGGCAATTGCGCCTCGATCCCGGCGCGGGCTTCAAAAAGTCTGCCCGCGTCGTCGGCGACGTCATGGGTAAGTTCCATCCCCACGGCGACGCCTCGATTTATGACGCCATGGTGCGTTTGGCCCAGGATTTCGCCGTGCGCTATCCTATGGTCGAGGGCCAAGGCAATTTCGGCTCGATCGACGGCGATAACCCGGCGGCCATGCGCTATACCGAAGCGCGGCTGACCGAGGCCGCCTCGCTCATGTTGCAGAATCTCGACGAGGATACGGTCGACTACCGGCCTTCCTATGACGGTGAGAACCAGGAACCGGTGATCCTGCCGGCGGCTTTCCCGAACCTCCTTGCCAATGGCGCGCAAGGCATCGCGGTCGGCATGGCGACCAGTATCCCGCCGCACAATGTCGCGGAAATCTGCGACTGCCTGCTGCATCTGCTGAAGACGCCCAACGCCCGTATCGAAACCCTGGTGGGTCTCATGCCGGGGCCGGATTTCCCGACCGGCGGCATCATCGTCGAAAATCGCGAGACGATCGTCGAAGCCTACCGCACCGGCCGTGGCTCCTTCCGCGTGCGCGCCAAATGGGTGAAAGAAGACCTCAAGGGCGGCGGCTACCAGATCGTCGTCACCGAGATTCCCTATCAGGTCGCGAAATCCCGCCTCATCGAGAAGATCGCCGAGCTGCTGCAGGACAAAAAGCTGCCGTTCCTCGACGACATCAACGATGAATCGACCACCGATATCCGCCTCGTGCTGACGCCGAAATCGCGCAACATCGAGGCCGAGCATCTGATGGAGCAGTTGTTCCGCCAGACCGATCTCGAAACGCGCTTCAGCCTCAACATGAACGCGCTCGATGCCAACCAAACACCGCGCGTCATGGGGCTGCCCGAAGTCCTGCAGGCCTATCTCGACCATCGCCGCGTCGTGCTGCAGCGTCGTTCGAAGTTCCGCCTGGGCGAGATCGAACGGCGGCTCGAAATCCTCGAAGGCTACCTCGTCGCCTATCTCAACATCGACGAGGTGATTCGCATCATCCGCTTCGAAGACGACCCCAAGGCCGTCATGATGAAGAAGTGGAAGCTGTCGGATATCCAGACCGACGCCATTCTCAACATGCGCCTCAAATCCCTGCGCAAGCTTGAGGAGATGGAGATCAAGGGCGAGCACAAGGAACTGACTGCGGAGAAGAAGAGCCTCGAGGCGTTGCTCGCTTCCGATACCAAGCAATGGGAAGCGGTCGGCGGCGAGGTCCAGGAGCTGAAGAAGCTCTATGGCCCGAAGACGGCACTCGGCAAGCGCCGCACCGATCTTGGCGATGCGCCTTCGGCCGTGGTCATTCCGCTGGAATCGCTGATCGAGCGCGAGCCCATTACCGTCGTGTGTTCATCCAAGGGCTGGATCCGCGCCATGAAGGGCCATGTCGAGCCCGGCACCGAGATCAAGTTCAAGGAAGGCGATTGGGGCAAGTTCCAGCTTCATGCCGAAACCACGGACAAGCTGGTCATCTTCTGTACCAACGGTAAGTTCTACACGATCCCGTGCGACAAGCTGCCGGGTGGCCGGGGCCACGGCGAACCGGTGCGGCTCTATATCGACCTCGGCAATGAGCATGACATCATCGCCATGATGATCCACCGCCCGGATGAGAAGCTGCTGGTGGCAAGCCATGATGGGCGTGGCTTCGTTGTCTCGACCAATGAGATCCTGGCACAAACTAAAAACGGCAAACAGGTCCTGACCGTGCCGGAGGGCGAAGAAGCCAATGTCTGCGTGCCCGCCAATGGCGACATGGTGGCGGTCATCGGCGACAATCGGAAGCTGCTCATCTTCAAGCTCAATGAAGTGCCGGAGATGGCGCGCGGCCGCGGTGTCTTGCTGCAGAAATACAAGGATGGGGGCCTTTCGGATGCCAAGGTCTATACCAAGGCAGAGGGTTTGACGTGGCGCCTTGGCGACAAGATCCGCACCGAGACCCACAGCAATCTGAAAGACTGGATCGGCGAGCGCGCCCAGGCCGGTCGTTTGCCGCCAACAGGTTTCCCAAAGGCCAACAAGTTCGGATGATCCGGAGCAAAGCGCATTGAGCATCGATCCCCTCCGGCTAAGAAGGCGCTTGTTCAGCATCGGCTTTTGGCGGAGGAAGATGGTCTTTGCGCTTGGTGCTGCCCTGGTCGGGTTGGCTGCGGCCGGCTTCGCCTTGGCCGCCGATTTGATGCAGCACATTTTCGCTGCCGTCCGGACCGAGAGCGGAGTTGCCGCGTTCCTGTTGACGATCATCGGCTTCCCCTTGCTGGCGATGGCCACATATCGCTGGTCGCCTGCAGCCAAGGGCAGTGGCATTCCCCAGGTGATTGCGGCGCGCCGACATACCGATGTTGCAACCCGATTGAAGCTGATCGGCCTGAAGACCACGGCGTGGAAGGTGTTGGCCACGATTCTGGGGCTGGGTGTCGGCGCTGCTGTCGGTCGTGAAGGACCGACGGTGCAGGTCGGTGCCAGCATCATGTACGTGCTGGGCCTAGGGGCCGGACTGAGGCGTCCTCAAGGATTGGTTCTTGCCGGGGCCGCAGCGGGCATTGCGGCCGCCTTCAATACACCGCTTGCCGGCATCATGTTCGCCATCGAAGAAATGGCGAAAAGTTATGAAAAACGCATCAGCGGCCTGTTGATCGCCGCCGTTGTGATTGCGGGTGCCGTCAGCATCTCGTTGCTCGGAAACTATAGATATTTCGGTGAAAGCGTCGTCACGGCGGGCTTCGTCACAGCCCTGGTATGGTCGGTGATATGCGGCCTCGTCTGCGGCCTCGCCGGGGCAATCTTCAGCTTCTCCGTCGTTCAGCTGGGCCGGCTAACAACGCGCGCTACGCATCAGTGGCCCAACCGTCGGCGATGGATATTTCGCATCGCCTTTCCGGCACTTTGCGGGCTTGTCGTGGCGGTTGCCGGATTGATGACCGACGGCTATGCCAACGGCACAGGGTATGAAGAGACGCGCACCGCCCTGACGCTTGGTTCGACCATGCCGTGGTTCCACGGCCTCTGGAAACTTCTGGCCACACTGGCTTCCTCGGTCAGCGGCATCCCGGGTGGCCTGTTCGCGCCATCGCTTTCGGTTGGGGCGGGACTCGGGGCGGGATTGGCGCAGTTGATGGGGGCCGTCGATGTGCGCGCTGTCATGTTGCTTGGCATGGCGGCCTATTTCGCCGCCGTCGTGCAATCGCCGCTGACAGCCTTTGTGATCGTGACTGAGATGAGTGTCAGCAATCAGCTTCTGGTACCACTGCTCAGTGCAACGTTCATCGCGACGGGCGTCTCCCGCCTGATCATGCGTGAACCCCTGTATCACGCTCTATCTCGGCAATATTAGAACGCACAGGCGACCCTAAGCAGCGCTAGCCGCGGCCAGCGGTCAGACGCAATGGCAAGCTCAGCGTCACCATCGTGCCGATGCCGGGCTGCGAGGTTATGGCGACTTCACCGTCCAACAGTGCGCTGAATCGCTGCACCAGCGTGAGGCCAAGTCCGGTGCCCTCCGAACTGCGATTATATGCTGTCTGTATCTGCGCGAAGGGCTGCAACGCGAATTCAATCTCCTCGGCAGTCATGCCGATGCCTGTGTCTTCGACGCAGATGGCAATGCGATCGGCACTGGGAAGAAGGCTGGCGAACAACGTGATCTGTCCGCCCGTGCGATTGAATTTGACGGCATTCGATAGAATGTTCAGGAGCAGCTGCTTCAGAAGGCGACGATCGGTGCGCAAGGTGGTCCGTGGCACTTCGACTTGAATTTCGATCGACCTGCTGCGTGCCGTCGGCTCGACATAGCTGACGCATTCCCGCGCGATCTCGACCAAGGAGACATCGGTAAGAACGAGCTCCAATCGACCGGATTCCACCTTCGCCAGATCCAGGATATCGTTGATGACGCTCAGCAGATGACGGGCGCTTTGCAGGATGATGCCTTGATATTCGGTCTGTTTTTCCAATTGCAGCTCGGAGCCCAGCCTGATCTGCAATTCCGAAAATCCGATGATCGCGTTGAGCGGCGTGCGCAGTTCATGGCTCATTGTTGCCAGGAACTGGGATTTGGCCTGGTTTGACTGCTCGGCCAATTGCGCAAGCCGCGCTGACTCTTCCATCAAGCGACGCAATTCAGCCTCGGTGTTCTTGGAGTCCGTAATGTCCTGGGTAACACCAATGGCCCACAGCATACCGGTCGCCGGATTTTTGAATACGTGGCCGACTTCGCGGAACCAACGGATGTCACCTGACTTGGTGCGGCCGCGAAACTCTTCCTCGTAGTGCCGGCCGAGGTCGGTAAGTCCCCGCTCGTCATCTTCAGCACGATAGTCGGGCAGCGGGTCGATGCGTATATCCCTGTCGCTGCCGCGCTCTCTGACGAATTCGTCGACGCTCATTTCGAACAGAGCCGCGAGTTCGTCCGAGCAAACCAGGCAACGATCCCTGGTGACGTCCCACATCCAAGTCCCGAAGCGACCGATCCGTGCGCCTTGACGCAGCAGGTTTTCACGCTCGCGGAGCGCTTCCTCGGCAAACTTCCGTTCGGTGATGTCGATAACGGCGCCAATTGTGCGGATTGGGCGTTGATGGCCATTTTCTTCGACGAAAAAGGTTTGTGACCTGTTGTCGACCCACCTTAAAGAGCCGTCGCGCCGGACAACGCGATACTCAACGTCGAAGCGTCCGTCGCTTGCGGGGTCATGCGCGCGGTAGAGTGCGGACATGACGCGCGTCTGATCGTGTGGATGAACCTGCTGGCTGATCTTGGGAATTGTGACGGCCTCGTCCATGTCCCAGCCGAAGATGCGCCGTTGTTCGGGCGACCAATAGATCGTGTCGCTGGTATGATCATGATCGAAGACGCCGATATGCGACAATCGCGCCACTTCCTGGATCAATTGCTCATTGTGGAGAAGCGACTTCTGCGTTCGCAACATATCGCTGACGTCATGACCGATCGCCAATAGTGAGACGAGGTTTCCCTCTTCGTCACGGATGGCAGTGTCGGACCATTCGAAGAAGCGTTCGATTCCATTGCGCAGGATCAATGGCGAGATATAGCCGCGCGTGGGGCGGCCGCGGGCAGCGCGTTGAATGTTCTGTCTTACCTCGGCATGCACGCGTGCGGGAAGCAATGTATCAACCAGATTTTTCCCGCGAAGATAGTCCAGGCGGTAACCCGTCATCATTTCGAAGTACGGGTTTACTCGTTGGATGGTACCGTCCGGGGCGAAGATGACGATGGCCGCGGGGACAGCGTCGATAAGGGCGTCGGTGACTGCGCGGGCATTTGCCAACGCGCTTTCCTCAAGCTCTGGTCGACTGGCTTCATTCAAAACCACACATACCGACCAGATTCGCCCATCTGTGTGGGCTTGCGGCACGCAATCGACCTTGATCGACCTTGTGGCGCGCTCGCGGAAGGCAAGCGCGAACCTGCGACTGGTGCGGTCGCCATGAAACGCTTCATCGAGGGAGGCCAGAAGCCTCATCCGGTCCGGCGTGGCCGACACCAAGTCGGGAAGATGTCTGCCGACCAAACTCTGGGCGCTGGCGCCGGCAAATTCCGCCCAGGCGGCATTGAGATAAAGGATGTTCAATTCGGGATCGACGATGG
This sequence comes from Dongia sp., assembly GCF_041910485.1. Taxonomy (GTDB): domain Bacteria; phylum Pseudomonadota; class Alphaproteobacteria; order Dongiales; family Dongiaceae; genus Dongia. The sequence continues at coordinate 3,854 of NZ_JAYRQR010000042.1, read as the reverse complement.
CCACCCCCGATGGAAGCGAATCCAAGGCGACGCTCTCAAGCGCAATATCCAACGCATGTTCCCGCATAGCCCGTAACCTAGCCAAAGGCGGCTTAAATTTGCTTTAAATGATCGGTGGCGAAATGGACAAAGTCGGAACAGGAATGTTGTCTCTCGCCCACGGTGTGGGTCCGGTATCAACGGTCCGGTGCCAGCCACCCCGGACTCGGAAACGTCGTGTCAGGTGCGTTGAGAGTCGGACACAACGATCTGGTAACTTTATTGCTCAAGATGCCGACGCCACGGATTGGAAAGATCGATGCTTCCCAGAAATAGGGGCTCGATCCCGTAGCGACCCCATCGTATGGTAGCTATGCACCCTTGGTCGTATAGTAGTTAAGTCCTTGAAAAATCCGCATTTCAGGCCGGATTCTTCTGCTTGACCCAGGGTGGGGGAATCAATATATTCCGCCCGCCTTTAAGGGGGCTGGTGGTAGACCTTTGGCGCGCAAGCGCCCCTTCAGTCTAAACGCTGTCCCCGCTTAAGCATCCGAACGACATATGGCTCCTCTGCCTATGAGCATGAGCAATCTGGCGTTTTTAGCGACCGCATCGAGACGTGGATAACGTCAGGTTCGATGAGGTCGCGTTTGCATATGGGCAAACATTTGCAATTCGCAAATCTCGCGCCAATGGGCTCGGCCCGGACGCGCGAATGAGGTGAGGAAGAAGTAATGCCGACGATTAACCAGCTGATCCGCCAGGGTCGTGAGCCCTTGAAGGCCCGTAACAAGGTCCCGGCGCTTGAAGCCAGCCCGCAGAAGCGTGGCGTTTGCACCCGCGTCTATACCACGACGCCGAAGAAGCCGAACTCCGCGCTGCGTAAGGTCGCGCGCGTGCGTCTGACCAACGGTTTCGAAGTCACCTCTTACATCCCCGGCGAAGGCCATAACCTGCAGGAGCACTCGGTCGTCATGATCCGCGGTGGCCGCGTGAAGGATTTGCCGGGCGTTCGCTATCACATCATCCGCGGCACGCTCGATACCCAGGGCGTGAAGGACCGCAAGCAGCGCCGTTCGAAGTACGGCGCCAAGCGGCCGAAGTAAGGAGACCTGAGAGATGTCGCGTCGTCACGCCGCTGAAAAGCGCGAAGTTCTGCCGGATGCCAAGTTCGGCGATATCGTGCTCACCAAGTTCATGAACAGCCTTATGTATGCCGGCAAGAAGTCGACGGCAGAAACCATCGTCTACGGCGCTCTCGCCAATGTCGAGAAGAAGGCCAAGGCCGATCCGGTGAAGCTGTTCCACGAAGCCCTCACCAACGTGAAGCCGCACCTTGAAGTGCGTTCGCGCCGCGTCGGTGGTGCGACCTACCAGGTCCCGGTCGAAGTTCGTCCGGACCGCGCCCAGGCGCTGGCGATCCGCTGGATCATCGCGACGGCCCGCGGCCGTTCCGAGCAGACCATGACCGACCGTCTCGCCGCCGAGCTTCTCGACGCCGCCAACAACCGCGGCGCCTCGGTGAAGAAGCGCGAAGACACCCACCGCATGGCAGAGGCCAACAAGGCCTTCTCGCATTATCGCTGGTAAGAGCAAGGAAGCAGCAATCATGGCGCGCACTACTCCGCTCGAGCGATACCGCAATATCGGCATCATGGCCCACATCGATGCCGGCAAGACCACAACGACCGAGCGCATCCTCTATTACACCGGCAAGTCCTATAAGATCGGCGAAGTGCACGAAGGCACGGCGACGATGGACTGGATGGAGCAGGAGCAAGAGCGCGGCATCACCATCACCTCGGCCGCGACAACCTGCTTCTGGAACGACCACCGCATCAACATCATCGACACCCCGGGCCACGTCGACTTCACGATTGAAGTCGAGCGTTCCTTGCGCGTGCTCGACGGTGCCGTGACGGTGTTCGACTCGGTTGCCGGCGTCGAGCCGCAGTCCGAGACCGTGTGGCGCCAGGCCGACAAGTACGGCGTGCCGCGCATCTGCTTCGTCAACAAGATGGATCGTATCGGCGCCGACTTCTATCGCTGCGTCGACATGATCGTCGACCGTCTCGGTGCCAAGCCGCTGGTCGTTCACCTCCCGATCGGTTCGGAGAGCGATTTCGTCGGTATCGTCGACCTCGTCGCCATGAAGGGCATCATCTGGAAGGATGAAAGCCTCGGCGCCGAATTCGTGATTGGCGACATCCCCGCCGACATGAAGGAAAAGGCCGAAGAATACCACGCCCGCCTCGTCGAGATGGTCGTCGAGACCGATGACGCGGCCATGGAAGCCTATCTCGAAGGCAAGCAGCCCGACGTCGAGACGCTGAAGAAGCTCATCCGCAAGGGCACCATCTCCAGCACTTTCGTGCCGGTGCTGTGCGGCTCGGCCTTTAAGAACAAGGGCGTGCAGCCGATGCTGGACGCCGTGGTCGATTTCCTCCCGTCCCCGCTCGATGTGCCGGACGTCAAGGGCGTCGCCGTTGACGGCGATGCGGAACTGACCCGCAAGAGCTCGGATGACGAGCCGTTCTCAGGGTTGGCGTTCAAGATCATGACCGATCCGTTCGTCGGCTCGATCACCTTCGTGCGCATCTATTCGGGTATCCTCAACTCGGCCACCTCGGTCCTGAACACCGTGAAGGAAGAGAAGGAGCGCGTTGGCCGCATGCTCTTGATGCATGCCAACAGCCGCGAAGACATCAAGGAAGCCCGCGCCGGCGACATCGTCGCTCTGTGCGGCCTCAAGGGTACCACCACCGGCGATACGCTCTGCGATCCCGCGCACCCGATCATCCTGGAGCGCATGGAATTCCCCGAGCCGGTCATCGAAGTGGCCGTCGAGCCGAAGTCGAAGGCCGACCAGGAAAAGATGGGCGTGGCCTTGAACCGCCTCGCTCAGGAAGATCCCAGCTTCCGCGTCAATTCCGATCCGGAAAGCGGCCAGACGATCATCAAAGGGATGGGCGAACTCCATCTCGAGATCATCGTCGACCGCATGAAGCGCGAATTCAAGGTCGAAGCCAACGTCGGCGCCCCGCAGGTCGCCTATCGTGAGAGCATCACCAAGAAGGTCGAGCACGACTACACCCACAAGAAGCAGACCGGTGGTTCGGGCCAGTTCGCCCGCGTCAAGATCCGCTTCGAGCCGCTTGAGCCGGGTTCGGGCTTCGTGTTCGAGAACGCCGTTGTCGGCGGTGCGGTGCCGCGTGAATACGTGCCGGGCGTTGAAAAGGGCCTGAAGCTCGCCAAGGAAACGGGCGTCATCGCCGGTTTCCCGCTGATCGACTTCAAGGCGACCCTGATCGACGGCGCCTACCACGACGTCGACTCGAACGTGCTGACCTTCGACATCGCGGCGCGCGCTTGCTTCCGCGAAGGCATTCCGAAGGCCGGTCCGAAGCTTCTCGAACCGATGATGAAGGTCGAGGTCGTCACCCCGGAAGATTACATGGGTGACGTGATCGGCGATCTGAATTCGCGTCGTGGCCAGGTTCAGGGCATGGACAGCCGCGGCAACGCCCGTGTCATCACGGCGATGGTGCCGCTCGCCAACATGTTCGGCTACGTGAATACCCTGCGCTCGATGAGCCAGGGCCGCGCCCAGTACACCATGACTTTCGACCACTATGAGCAGGTCCCGCAGGCGGTGGCGGACGAAGTCCGCGCCAAGATGGCCTAACCGGCCAAGACCTGATCGGAACCAGCTAAGACAGACGGAGTAAATTAAGATGGCGAAGGCTAAATTTGAGCGTAACAAGCCGCACTGCAACGTCGGCACGATCGGCCACGTTGACCACGGCAAGACGTCGCTGACGGCGGCGATCACGAAGGTTCTGGCGGAAACGGGCGGTGCGACGTTCACGGCCTAT
>NZ_JAYRQR010000041.1:0-20379 GCF_041910485.1 Dongia sp. | reverse complement strand
TGGCAGAAGCTCCCGGTACAGCCGGTCCATGCGGTCCATTTGCGCCTTGCGGTCGCCGCAAGAAATATTACCTGGGAAAGGTTGATGCGCTGATGTTCGGCAAAGATTTGAATGCCGGATAAATACCCGACAAAGCCCCTGCAAAACGCAGGATTATGTGTGAGAATTACGAAAATTAGCCCAGTTCGATTGCGCCTCCTGAGGCCGGTGAGTATGTATCGCTCACGAGTTTGACGGGCTCCGCCGAAGACTTCTGCAACGCTTCGGTCACGCGGGCCGGCTTGCCGCTTTGAAAAGGAAGATTCCATGAGCGATACGCTGAAGAACGATCCCCTCCTGCCGCTCGTGACGGAGATCGTGGTCGCATATCTCTCGCATAACACGGTGGCGATGAACGAGATTCCGCGCCTCATCGCCGAGACGCGCGCGGCCCTCGCGCAGGATGGGTCGGCAGCGTTCAACGCGGTGACCGGTGGCCGGGCCCAGCTCGCCGCAGACCGCGAGCCCGCCGTCCCGGTCAAGAAATCGGTGACGCCCGACTATCTCGTCTGCCTTGAGGACGGCATCAAACTGAAGATGCTGAAGCGCCATCTCCGCACCGCCTACGACATGACGCCGGAGCAATACCGCGAACGCTGGGGCCTGCCCGCGGACTATCCGATGGTGGCGCCCAACTATGCCAAGAAGCGCTCGTCGCTGGCGCGCGAGTTCGGCCTCGGCAAGGGCGGTCGCAAGCGGCCGGTTCGCCGTCGCGGCTGATTTCCCCGCTTCGTCTCGGCCTTAACCAAACCGTCATCCGAATTCCCTCCCTAACTTATTGCAATAAAACACTTTAAGGGACCGCGCGCATTCCTCTTGGCGCCAGGCGGTTAACCAAGGCACAATGGATTCGTGACAGCACCGCCAGGCCGGGCCCATCCGGCCCAGCAGCCAGTGCGACACAGGCTGGTTGAAGCGCGCCAGTCCTGTTAAAGGGATGCTACAGACGAAGACTGGGAATTCGCTGTTTTGACCAAGACCATAACGACAGGCGAGGCGGCCGTGCCATCGAGGCTGGAAAAGCTGTGTATCGAAAAAGGGCTGAAGATGACCGATCAGCGTCGGATCATCGCGCGGGTTCTCTCCGACGCCCAGGATCATCCGGATGTCGAGGCGCTGCATCGTCGCGCCGCCCAGATCGATCCCGGCATTTCGCTGGCGACCGTCTATCGCACCGTGCGCCTTTTTGAAGAGGCGAGCATCCTTGAGCGCCACGATTTCGGCGACGGCCGCGCGCGCTATGAAGAGGCCAAGGACGATCACCACGACCATCTGATCGACATCCATTCCGGCCGGGTGATCGAATTCACCAACGAGCAGATCGAAAAGCTGCAGAAGGGCGTCGCTGCCGAGCTTGGCTACAAGCTGGTCGGCCATCGCCTGGAACTCTATGCCGTGCCGCTCGAAAAGGATGGCGGCGCCGACATCGACATGCCGAACGGTCGGCCCAAGCGGGCGCAGCCCGTTGGCGGTGACGACAAATGATCGTCGCTGCGGCCCGGCGCGAGCGGCCGGTCGAAGTCATCGTCGGCGACCTCGAAGCAAGACTTGCCGAGACCGAGGCCGAGATCGTCGCCGCGCAGGAACTGCGCTACCGCGTCTTCTATGGCGAGATGGGTGCCAAGCCCAGTGCCGAGATGACGCGCATCGGCCGCGATTTCGATTCTTTCGATCCCTATTGCGATCATCTCATCGTCGTCGACCGCAGCCGCGGCGCCGGCGTCAAAGGCATCGTCGCCACCTACCGCCTGCTGCGGCGCGAGGCGGCGCGGCGCGCCGGCCGCTTCTATTCGATCGCCGAATACGACATTTCGCCCCTGGTCAATCGCCCGGGCGAGATCCTGGAATTGGGCCGCTCCTGCGTCGATCCCGCCTATCGCAACAAGATGGCGATGCAGCTTTTGTGGAAGGGCATCACCGACTACATCCTCTTCCACAAGGTCGAAATCATGTTTGGCTGCGCGAGTTTCCCCGGCACCGATCCGGAAGCGCACCGCATGGCGCTGTCCTATCTCCATCATCGCCATCTGGCGCCGCCGCAATTCCGGCCCAAGGCGCTGCCCGATCGCTATGTCGACATGAACATGATGCCGCTCAATGAGATCGATGAGAGGCGGGCGCTCGCCGCTCTGCCGCCGCTCATCAAGGGTTATCTCCGCCTTTCCGGCTATGTCGGCGACGGCGCCGTCATCGATCATGAATTCGGCTCGGTCGATGTTTCCATCGTCGTGGTGACGGCGGAAGTCACCGACAAATACATGAAGCATTACACGCGGCCGGATTACGGCAGCGATTCCTGATCATGGCGCGGTCGCGGCGGCAGGCGCCGGCCCGGCATTTCGATCTCGATGAAGGCTCCAGCCTGCTGGGGGCGCTGCGCCTTTCCTGCTATCTCGGCCTGACCTTGGCCTTGAGCCCGCTGCAGCTCGTCCTTCTCCTCCTGCGCCTGCCGGCCCGCAATTTGCTGCCGCGTTTCTATCATCGGCTCACCTGCCGCATCATCGGCCTCGATGTCGAGGTGCGCGGAAAGATGAGCCAGAGTGCGCCCACCCTCTTCGTCAGCAACCACACCTCCTATTTCGATATTCCGGTGCTGGGCAGCCTCATCGTCGGCAGCTTCGTCGCCAAGACCGAGGTCGGCTCCTGGCCGGTCTTCGGCTGGCTCTCGAAGATGCAGCGCACCGTCTATGTCGACCGGCGCCGCGGCACCACGCACCGCCAGCGCGACGATCTGCAATTGCGCCTCGATGCCGGCGACAATCTCATCCTCTTTCCCGAAGGCACCTCGAACGACGGCAATCGCGTGCTGCCCTTCCGCTCGGCGCTCCTCAGCGTCGCCGAACGCGAAGGGAAGCACGGGGCCCTCGCGGTGCAGCCGGTCTCGGTCAGCTATACGCGGCTCGGCTCCTTGCCGATGGGCCATCGCAACCGGCCCTATCTCGCCTGGTATGGCGACATGACGCTCGGCGATCATCTGTGGCAGTTCGCGCGCCTCGGCACGGCCCGCGTCGTGGTCGAATTCCACGACCCCGTCACCATCGCCGACTTCCGCTCAAGGAAGGAACTGACCCAGCATTGCTACACCCGCGTCGCCGGCGGCGTCGCCGACGCACTGCACGAGAAGGCGGATTGAGCGGCATCGACTAAGCCGACCCGGCTTACGCCGACACCCCCACCCCGCCGACGCATGTCGGCATTCGCCGACGGGACCCTCCCCCTGAAGGGAGAGGGAATTGCAGCGCGTTCGCACCGCTATCTCAATCTACTCGGTGAGATCCCCTCTCCCTTCAGGGGGAGGGTCAGGGTGGGGGTGGCGAGCGTCAGCGAGCGGCCGGCGGGAATCTGGTCGAGTTGGCCGAGATAGAGACGATCGTCATCCCCGGCCTTCTTCTCCCGCGCGCAGCATGACCGTCAGTTCCGGTCGCTCGACCCGCCTTCAATCGGCGCAAAGCGCCTTTGCCCATCATCCGTCATTCCGTCGAACATCGCCTTGGGGCGTGCGAAGGGTCGGCCGTCGGCTGTCAGATAGATGGTGAGCAATTCTTCCGTCTCGCTATGCGTGGCGTCGAAGAGTTTCTGATAGAGCCCGCCCTTGTAATGGCGGTGCGTCGCCTTGAAGTCGTTCACCACAGATCCTTGAAATCCCAGGCCGCGGCGGCCACGACGGGGCCGAATTCGGCTTCGTTGGCGATGATGGCGCAGGCATCGGGTTTGAGTGCGATCTCATCGGCGGCGAGCGCGATGATGCGGTCTTCCGCCGCGCCCGACCAGCTGCCCAGCTTGCGCAGCGAGCGGACGACATTGGTGGTGATCATCCGCTTGCCGCGATTCTCGCCCGCCTGGATGTCGCTCGCCGCTTCATATTTGTAGGTCACGAGCCACAGGCTCGCCGGCACCGACAAGGGCGCCTGCGGCAGATTGAGATGGATGTTGCCGGCGGGATCCTTGGCCAGCGCGATCGGGTACATCGGGTGACGCCGCTCGGCGACCTTCAGCGCCTTCTCGATGACCTTGCGGTCCGTGCCCAGCGCCTCGATGGCGCCGGCGATCACCAGCTGCGGCGTGTACATCATCGACTTGCCGCGCGCCGCCGCATAGGCGCGCTGGCGGTCGGCGAAGGCCGGGGCGGCAAAGCGGTCCTGCCAGCCGGTATAGTCCCAGTAATCGACATGGAAGGTGATGGGCAGCAGATTGTGCCGCGCCGAGAGCTGGCGCAGCAGATCGTTGGCGGCAAGACAGGTGCCGCAACCTTCCGAGGTGAAGAGCTCGACGACGACGGGTGTGGGCGGCGTTTCCAGGGCGAGCGGCGTCAGGATCGGCGCCGGCGGCGGCAACGGGGCCGGATCGAAGGCGCTCGGCGCATTTCCGCCCAGGCCACCCGACGGATCGGCCGGCGCCGGCAGGGGATTGTTGCCGCCCGAGCCGGCGAAGGGCTGAACCAGGCTGCCGTTGCCGAAGCCGCCATCATTACTCTGGGCATGCGCCAGGCCCACCGGACCTGCCGCCAGCAGGCCGAAGAGCAGCACCCCGATATGGAGGAATTTTGACCTCATCCGCCCAATCTAAGGGGCGCGGGTGCCCCCCGCCACTCACTTTCCCGTGCCGCTTCTATCTATCGGAAAAATCTAGAAGTCGCTGACGCGCCCGTTGCGTTCCCAATCGCCATAGCGGGTGGGCTCGGGGCCGGTCGGACCGCCGATTTCCTTGGGCAGGGCAGGCGCTTTGGGCGCCACCAGCGTCGATGCTGGGTCCGCAGCGCTCGCCGCCGTTTCCGGGATCTGAGCTTCTTCAACCGGCTGTTTTTCGTCATTCTTTGTCATGACCCCGGACGATAGGGTCCTGGCGGCGCCGGTCAAGCTCTTGATTCGGCCACCGCGCATAACAATCTTGCGGTCAGGGTTTTGTTCTTTCGCTGGGAGAGACAGGTCACATGGGTTACATGCGCACCGCCTTGCTTCTGGCCGCGATGACCGGCCTGTTCCTCGCGGTCGGTTATGTGATCGGCGGGCAGACGGGTGTCCTCTTCGCCTTCGGCCTTGCCTTGGTGATGAACCTCTTCACCTATTGGAACGCCGACAAGATCGTCCTGCGCATGTACCGGGCGCAGCCGGCCGACGGCCATCCGCTGGAAGGTATCGTCGCTAGCCTCGCGCAACGCGCGGGGCTCCCTATGCCCAAGGTCTATATCATCGACAACGACCAGCCGAATGCCTTTGCGACCGGCCGCAACCCTGAGAACGCTGCCGTCGCCGCGACGACAGGCCTCCTGCGCATGCTGAACCAGAACGAGGTTGCGGGCGTCATGGCGCATGAACTGGCGCATGTGAAGAATCGCGATTCGCTCACCATGACCATGACGGCGGTGCTGGCCGGCGCCATCGGCATGCTCGCCAATTCGCTGATGTTCATCGGCCTTGCCGGTGGCAACCGCGACGACCGCAACAATCCGCTGGGCGCCATCGGCTCGCTCCTCGTCATGCTGCTCGCCCCGCTTGCCGCCATGCTGGTGCAGATGGCGATCTCGCGCGGCCGCGAATATGAAGCCGACCGCGTCGGTGCCGAAATCTGCGGCGAACCGCGCGCCTTGGCGAGTGCGCTCAACAAGATCAGCCAGGGTGCCGAAGTCATCGACAACAACGAGGCTGAGGCCAATCCCGCGACGGCGCATCTCTTCATCGTCAACCCGCTGCATGGTCGCACGGGCGACAGCCTCTTCTCGACCCATCCCCATGTCGCCAACCGCATCGAGCGCCTGCTGGCGATGGAAACGCGCGGCCCCGCGACGAATATCAGCGCCGGCCCGCGCCAAAGCTCAACGCCGCGCCCGGCGACCCGCCGCTCCTCGATCCCGACCGTCGACCGGCAGAAGGGTCCCTGGGGCTAAGGCCCACCCCGCTGCGCGCACACCCACCCCGCCGACGCATGTCGGCCTTCGCCGACGGGACCCTCCCCCTGAAGGGAGAGGGAATCTCACCGAGTTTGCTGAAGCAGCGGTGCGAGATCAGCTGCAGTCCCCTCCCCCTGAAGGGAGAGGGTCAGGGTGGGGGTGTCGGCGCAAGCCGAGTGGGGCGCCCCTATCCCAGATAGACCCCGCCCTCCGCCACCACGCGTCCGCTCGCGATGACGGTGCGGTCGGCGCGGCGTTCGGCGATCGCCATGCCGACATTTTCAGCCTCGATGAGCACCAAATTGGCGGGCTTGCCGACTCCGATGCCGTAATCTTCAAGGCCCAGCGCCTTCGCCCCGCTTTGCGTCACGCAATCGAAGGCGTCGGCCAGTTCATGATCCTTCGCCCAGTCGAAGCGCAGCGCCAGGAACAGGGCGCGTTCCAGCATGTCGCCGGTGCCGAGAGGCGACCAGGCATCGCGGATCCCGTCCGACCCCATGCAGACATTGACCCCGGCCGCGCGCAAGGCGGCAACCGGCGGGGCCGGGCAATCGGCAGGCGCCGTGGTCATGATGCTGATGCCCGTTTCCGCGAGTTCAGCCGCGATCTTCATGAGGCGCGCCTCGCTCGCCTGGCCCAGGCAATAAGCGTGGCTGATCACCGTGCGCCCCTGGCGCTCAAAGCGGCGGGTGAATTCGGCGATGCGCTCGATCTGCCACAGGCCCAACTCGCCCTTGTCATGAAGATGGATGTCGACACCGCGGTCATAGGTTCCAGCGAGGCCGAAGACGGTTTCCAGATGTCGGATCGGGTCCAGGTCGATCCCGCAGGGGTCGAGCCCGCCCACATTCTCCACCCCCATCTCGAGGGCCGCTTCCATGATCTCCGCCGTGCCGGGGCGGATCAGCAGGCCGGTCTGCGGGAAGACGACGAAATCCATGCTGATGATGCCGCGGTATTTTTCGCGCAGGGCCAGCATCTCCGCCACATGGGTGGTGCCGAATTCCGGATCGACATCGACATGGCAGCGGAAATGCAGCGAGCCCTTGGCGATGCACTGCTCGATGAGCTTCCCGGCTCGATCGGCGATCGGCGTTTTGACGTCGCGCAGGATGCGGCGCTCGTTGGCGATATAGTCGCGCAAAGTCGGGCCGGCGCTGTTCGTGGGCCAGCCGGTTCCCCACAGCGTCTTGTCGAAATGGCCATGCGCCTCGACCAAAGCGGGGAGGGCGAGGCGCCCCTTCCCCTCGATCACCGGCTCTCCCGGCAGGTCAGGGCCGATGGCGGCGATCCTGCCGTCGCGGATGGCGATATCGACCGTCTCGCCGTTCGTCAGCCTAACGCTGCGCAGCAACATGGACCCGCTCATCCTCCCGCCCCCTTCTCCTTGTTCTGCTTTGTTTCTAATCGACGACAAGGGATCTCGCCAGGGCCCTGACTTCTGCTATCCTGCGATTCACGCACACACCTTGCACACACCCATGAGCGACAGCTCAATCTTCCTTGCCCAAGGTGCCGTCCGCCTCTTCCGGCGCACCGACCGGCCCAGCCGATACTGGCAGGCAGCCTTCCGCCGCCCCGGAAAGCCCCGCCCTTTGGTCAAGAGCACCGGCCAAGTCGACCTCGATTCTGCGAAGGTTTGGGCGCTGGGGTATCTTGATCGGCTGCTTCCGAAAGAGGGCGATCCGGCGCTGCTGCGGCCTGAAGGATTCGCGCGCATCCGCCAGGAAAAACGCCATGTGGAGCGGGAGCTCGCCTTGCGGATTCTCACCGCCTACCGGGCCGATCCGCTCCTGTCGCAGCGGCGCCTCGCTACGCGGCTCGATGTCTCTCTTGCGGTCATTAACGCTTATACAGCAAGGGCTTACGCGGAAGGGGCGCTGGCGAAACTCGACCGGCCGGCAGGGCGCGGCAGCGGGTTTCAATATGTGCTGACCCCGGCCGGCGAGGCGCAATTGGGGGAGCTCACCCGCGCCTATGCCCAGGAGCAGCTGCGGCTTTACCGATACTTACGGGACTGTTTCGAGGGCTTCCTCACACAATATTATGGTGCCGAAATCGTCCTTTTCGGGGGGTCCGAAGCCGCCGAAATCGCCCGTTTCGTGCTCGACCGGCACGGCATTACGCCGGCCGAGGTGATCGCCGAGGAGGGACCCGAGGCGATGGCCCGCCACGCGGTGAAACGGCACCGGCGGCACGGCGTGCTGTGGCTCGCGACCCTCGGCGATCAGGCGGCCCTGCGCCAGGCGGCGGCGATCCATTTGCCCGGCATGCCGGTCCTCGCCCCGCTGCTCCCCGCCCCGGATGTTTGAATTAAAAACATTGAGCCGCCGCCGCGCCCGCCCGTAACGTCGATGCTTCCGCAATCACATAATCGACTTGGGGGAATGGGGCATGGCGATGGATCTCAACACGATGCAATCCCTGGCGCGGCGCGGCCGCATGGGTCGGCGCGACTTCATCCAGCTGGCGCTCGCAGCCGGCGTCACGGTGACGGCGGCCGAGAGCCTGTTCGCCAAGGCAGCGCGCGCGGAACCCAAGAAGGGCGGCAAGTTCCGCGCCGGCATCGGCCACGGCCAGACCTCGGACAGCCTCGACCCCGCGACCTGGGCCAATGCCTTCTCGGCGGATGTCGGGTTCGTCGTCGGCTCGTGCCTGACCGGCATCGACCAGAAGAACAATGCGGTCCCCGATCTCGCCGAGAGTTTCGAGGCGGCAGACGGGGCCAAGACCTGGGTCTACAAGCTGAAGAAGGGCATCGAGTTCCATAACGGCAAGAGCCTCACCGCCGCCGACGTGGTCGCGACCTACAATTACCATCGCGGCGAGAATTCGAAATCGGCCGCGAAATCGGCCCTCGCCGACATCGCCGACGTGAAGGCCGACGGCAAGGATACGGTGGTCTTCACCCTGAAGTCGGGCAGCGCCGACTTCCCCTACATCACCACCGATTACCATCTGCCGATCTTCGCCGATGACGGGCAAGGCGGCATCGATTGGAAATCGGGCGTCGGCACCGGCCCCTTCGTGATGGCGAGCTATCAGCCCGGCGTCAAATTCACCGGCAAGCGCAACCCGAACTTCCACAAGGACGGCCCCTATTTCGACGAGGTCGAGATGCTGTCGATCGTCGACGTGGCGGCGCGGCAGAACGCGCTTCTGACCGGCGATGTCGATTATATCGACCGGTGCGATCTCAAAACGCTGAACCTGCTGGAGCGCAACCCCAACATCAAGATCACCGACGTCACCGGCTTCTCGCATTACGTGGCGCCGATGGATGTGCGCGCGAAACCGTTCGACAATGTAGATGTGCGCCTGGCGCTGAAATATTCGATCAACCGCGAGGAGATCGTGAAGAAGGTGCTGCTGGGCCACGGGCAGCCCGGCAACGACAATCCGCTCGCCCCCTCGATCAAATTCGCGACCCAGCCGGAGCCGGTCTATTCGTACGACCCGGAAAAGGCCAAGTTCCATCTGAAGAAAGCGGGCCTCTCGACCCTCAAGGTCGATCTCTCCGCCGCCGACGCGGCCTTTTCCGGCGCCGTCGATGCCGCCGTGCTGATGAAGGAATCGGCCGCCAAATGCGGCATCGACATCAACGTGATCCGCGAGGCGAATGACGGTTACTGGGACAGCGTGTGGATGAAGAAGCCCTGGTGCTTCTCCTATTGGAGCGGCCGCCCCACGGCGGATTGGATGTTCACCACCGCCTATGCGGCGGAAGCGGCGTGGAACGATACGTTCTGGAAGAACGACCGCTTCAACGAGCTGCTGCTCAAGGCCCGCGCCGAGATCGACGATGCCAAGCGCGCGCCGATGTATGCCGAGATGCAGCAGATCCTGCACGATGACGGCGGCATCGTCGTTCTCATGTTCAACAACTTCACCTCGGCCCATGCCGACAAGGTGGCTCACGGCGAGCTCAACACCAATTACGACCATGATGGCGGCTATATCTACGAACGCTGGTGGTTCGCGTAAGGAGTACGCTGGTTCGACATACAGATCGTCATCCAGAGAGCATCGTCATCCCCGGGCTTGACCCGGGGATCAAGTGCGACTGGGCTCGACCTTTCAGTTGCAGGCTGATCCCCGGGTCAAGCCCGGGGATGACGATCGGTGTCGCCGGACAGAATCATCACGCACACACCACCACCCGCATCGCGGGTGTGCCCACTTGCCAAATTGTCGCGGGTCGGTTAGATTGTTGCTCTCAACTCAACGCTGGGAGGCTTGCATGACATACATGCTCCAAGACGCCATTCCCGGCCTGCCGTCGATGCGGTCCTTCCACTAGGTCCGACATAAGACGGGCAGGCCGACAGACGGCCTGCATCTTTTTCTTCTCCCATTTTCGTTCGACATAGCCGGAACGGGATCGTTTCGGGGCCTCGCATCGGGTCTTTCGCCGCCTTTGCCGCGTGAGTTCCGTCTTTCCGCCCCTTCTCCCTTTCCGGACAATCATCAGAGGCGGTGGGATTTGTGCCCACCGACAAAGACATGACCGATATCGCCCTGTCGCCCGCCGCGACAACGACCGTTGAAACGCCCAGGAAGCGCAGCGCCTTTGCCGCCGTCGCCGGCTTCACCGCCGGATACTGGCGGAAAGAATGGCCGCGCCTGCTGTGGACGGCCACCGCCATGATGGCCGCGACCTTGATGGATATCTCGATCCCCGTCTTCGCCGGCCATCTGGTGGATGCGGTGAGCGAGCCCAGGAGTGACGCATCACTCGAGGCCGCATTGACGGCGCTAACTTCCATCGTGGCACTGGGCCTCGTCGCGGTGATCTTCCGCTTCCTTGGCTTCTACGGGATCGTGCGCCTGTCCTTGCGCATCATGTCGCGCATGGTCGCGGACAGTTTCTGGCGCGTGCAGCGTTTCGCCACGGACTGGCATGCCAACAGCTTTGCCGGATCGACCGTGCGCAAGATCACGCGCGGCATGTGGGCGATGGATTCGCTCGATGACACGGTGCTGCTGGCCCTGTTCCCGGCCTTCGTCGTGCTGGTGGGATCGAGTGCGATCCTGGCCTGGCACTGGCCGCTGATGGGCCTCGCGGTGCTGGCGGGGTCGGCCTTCTACGTCTTCATGGTGGTGGTGCTGTCCCTCAAATATGTGGGACCGGCGGCGTCGCTCTCCAACCAGTGGGACACCAAGATGGGCGGCGCCCTTGCCGATTCCATCACCTGCAACGCCGTGGTGAAGAGCTTCGGCGCCGAGGCGCGGGAGGATGCGCTCCTTGGCAAGGTCATCGCCAAATGGCAGCGGCGCAGCCGCCGGTCCTGGATGCGCATGACCTATAACGGCACGCTGCAGGCGGCGATGCTGCTGCTCTTCCGGGTCAGCATCATCGGCATGGCGCTCATGCTGTGGTGGCAGGGGGCGGCAACCCCCGGCGAAGTGGTCTATGTGCTGACCGCCTATCTGGTCATCCACGGCTATCTGTTCGATATCGGCTTCTACATCCGCGACCTGCAGCGTTCGGTCAACGATATGGAGGAGCTGGTGGCGATCAACGCCACACCCTTCGGCGTCAAGGACGGCTATTTCGCCAAGCCCATCGAGATCACGAAGGGCGAGATCGTGTTCGACCGCGTCACCTTCCACTATGCGGGGCACGAGACGCCGCTCTATCGCGACTTCTCGGTGACGATCCGTGCGGGCGAGAAGGTGGGGCTCGTGGGGCTCTCCGGGTCCGGCAAGACGACTTTCGTCAAGCTGATCCAGCGGCTTTACGATATCCAGTCGGGCGAGATCCGCATCGACGGGCAGAATGTGGCCTTGGCCCAGCAGGCGACCTTGCGCGCGCAGATCGCCCTGGTGCAACAGGAGCCGATCCTGTTCCACCGGTCCTTGGCCGAGAACATCGCCTATGCCAAGCCCGGCGCCACGATGGCCGAGATCGAGCAGGCGGCGCGGCTGGCGAACGCGCATGAGTTCATCGCGCGTCTGCCTAAGGGTTATCAGACCCTGGTCGGCGAGCGTGGGGTGAAGCTCTCGGGTGGCGAGCGGCAGCGTGTGGCGCTGGCGCGGGCGTTCCTGGCGGATGCACCGATCCTGATCCTGGATGAGGCGACGTCGAGCCTCGATTCGGAATCTGAGCATCTCATCCAGGAGGCGACGGCGCGGCTCATCGAAGGTCGCACCGCCATCGTCATCGCCCATCGCCTCTCGACGGTCAGGGCGCTGGAACGCATCCTCATCTTCGACCGCGGCCGCGTGGTCGAGGAAGGCAGCCACGGCACGCTGCTCGGCAAAGAAGACGGCATCTACCGCCGCCTCTTCGACCGCCAGGTGCTGGGGCTGATCGATGAGGAAGCGGCGTAACGGATTGGGGGGAAGAAGTTGGGCTATCGCCCACCCCCCTCCCCATCCCTCCCCCTCAAGGGGGGAGGGGGTTACACGCAGCGAGAGTCATAGAGCCCCCATCGGCCCGGCCCCGCACAATACAACTCCTCCCCTCCCCCCTTGAGGGGGAGGGTCAGGGAGGGGGGTACCGCCGCGAAGACTGTCACCCATATTGCCCACCACCTCTCCGACTAAAGCCCCCCATGCTGACCTTTCTCATGACCCGCACCCCCGTTATGATGGCTGAAAATGCAACGGGAGAATCCGTGATGAACAAGCCGGTGAAGAATGAGATGCCGCACCCGCGGGGCGTCGAGGCGACGGAGCCTTTGCTGCCGCGGGAAAGCTGGCCGCAGATCTTCAAGGACAATATCATCTGGGATGCGCATGCCTGCCTGCCGCTTCTCCCCAATTACGATTGCCGGGCGCTGGAGCGGCACCGGGCGGCGGGGGCGACTTTCGTTTCCGTGAATGTGGGGATGGATTTCAACCCGCTGTCGCAATGCATCCGCGTCATCGCCGGTTTCCGCGACTGGATCGCGAAGCACCCGGAGCATTACATCATGGTCGATAGCCTCGACGATGTGCGCCGCGCCAAGCGCGAGGGGAAGCTCGCGGTGGCCTTCGACCTCGAAGGGTCGGCGATGCTGGAGGACGATCTCGCCATGCTGGGCGTCTATCGCGACCTCGGCGTGCGGCAGATGCACCTGGCTTATAACCGCGACAACAATATCGCCGGCGGCTGCTTCGGGAAGAATCAGGGCCTGACCGATTTGGGCCGCGCGGTGGTGAAGGAATGCAACCGGGTTGGCATCGTCATGGATTGCTCGCACTCGGCGCGGGCGACCAGCCTCGACGTGATGGAGGTTTCATCGAAACCCGTCGTCTTCTCCCATTCCAACGCCAAGGCGCTGTGCGATCACCCGCGCAACATCGACGACACCCAGATCAAACGCGCCGCCGCGACCGGCGGCATGGTCTGCGTCACCGGCATCGGCCCGTTTCTGGGCAAGGATATCGACACCGACACGATCATCCGCCACATCGATTACATGGTGGAAAAGATCGGCGTCGCCCATGTCGGCATCGGCATCGACTATTCCTTCGACCAGGACCATAGCGACCTCCCCGACGGCGAAGACCCGGCTTTGTGGTGGCCCAAGGTGCAGGGCGTCGATTTCGACTTCTCCAGCGTGCGCTTCGTCTCGCCGGAGCGTTTGCCCGATATCGCAGCGGGCCTGCTGCGCCACGGCTACAAGGACGCGGATGTCGCCGCCATTATGGGCGGGAATTTCATGCGCGTGGCGGAGGCATGCTGGAGGTAGTTGACCTACCTCGATAATTAGAAGAAGCTTCCCCCATTAATCTCCGATTATTTGTAGTCATGCGGTTGCGGACTATTCGGTGGGCGTGGGGGAATATCATGGAATGCGAATACACCGGCCCTAATGTCCCCTTACGACAGGGTGACATAATTGCCGCTCACCCGTCGACCGGTGCATGGGCAAATCCCTGGACAAGATTTGGCATTGTCCTCAGTGCGGATTGCGATCTCGCGAACGGAAAGACCGGACCGAATCTACTTTATCTGCCTGCTGTGGGACATGCGTTTTTTCTTGGCACGGTCTGGCGCAATGAACAGTCGAAAGAGCTCGAGAGAAAAGCAAAGCCAGCAGTAGAAAAAATGCTCAATGAGTATGGAGCCGCTGACAAGTATCGAGCCTTAACATATTGGGCCGAGCAAGGTGGTACTGCTAGACAGATTGAAGAACTAGAGCGCCTAAAGAAGGCCACTGATATCAAGATTTCTGCGAAAGAGATTGTTGATCTGTGGGATGCAGATCAAGCCATCCAAAAACTATCTGCCATTGGCTACGGCTCAACCGCAATAGACGAACGCAAGGCGCTCGACGAGCTTTTCGCCCTCAAGCAAAAGCTTGAGAGAACGCGGTACGATGAAGATAGACGAAGATCAACTTTAGAGCAGGCGCTCGACTCACTGAGGCATAGAACTGACACTTGGTTAATTAGGGAGCTGCAAGGCCTTGATCCGGAGATGCACTCGGGATCGGAATATGGATTGGTGGTTCCGCTGCGTATGATTTCGGCACTGCCAGCTGGCGCGATCGTTCTCGACAGGGCCGAGTGGTATAGCGACCCAACAAAGTACCTTAGAATTTGTCGCCTACGGGGAATTTATAAAACCGACCTTCTACAAAAATTCTCAAATTTGTTTGTTCGAATTGGTCTAGACGACCACAGGGATGAAGAACATCAGCGCGTTTTTAAAAGACTCGCAACCTTCCTCACGAGAGGGGATGCAATATGATTCGAGCCATCGTCTTTGATTACGATGCCGTAAACATCTTGAGCTCATATCAACTTGAAGACGCTTGGATAGAGGAGCTTGGAGAAATTCGCGGCGCATCCCGCGTCCAAGTTAATGAGGTGCTGTACTTTATTGGCCCGAAATCCAAACCCTCAAATCGCCTGTTAGTTATACGGTGTATAGACGGTGCGCTACTGCCAGAGCTTCCACAGCAAGCGCGCCTCGAGTGCTTTCAACGTATTCTCCGAGCTACACTTAGCGAGTTCCTTCCGAGCTTAGTAAAGTTGCCTGTTTCATGGAGACCATTTCATAGCGGAAGTCTGCTTTCATTTCAGACAAATAGGATCACTGCCAATGTCGCCGCAAGAGTCTACGTTGACGTAGCACCCGAGGGAACGAACTGCGTCTACGCATATCATATATCCAGCAACCGAGCAGACCCTCTTACGCGGGCCAACTATGATGCTGATCTTTTTTCGGAGGCGGTACTAGGTTTTTCCGACGTTTTTGACGGTGGGCCTGCAGATACTGGAGCCACAGGCTATGGAGCTGGCCACGTCACAATTGCTTTGGATGAGCAATTTGGTGATGTGAACGTAATGCAAGGGATTCCATTTTCGACTTGGCGCGATAGCAAATTAACAAGAAGTCAGCGCAATTTCTTTGATGCTAATTTCATTGGCCCACTACGTGTCCGTGGGCCGGCAGGATCGGGGAAGACCCTGGTCTTGTCTATGAGGTTCTTAAAGGAAATATATACTGCAGCTGACGCGCAGAGACCATTTCGCGGCTGCTTTCTGACTCATGGAGAGGAAACCTCTAATCATATACTTAGGGGCCTGCTTTTGCTTGACGAGCGAGGAGTCATACTTGATCGGGAGAAGTATCCGGATATTTACGTAGAGGTCTCAACTCTTCATGGCCTCGCCGATAACTATATAAATCGAGATTCTGAGAATGTTGCGCCACTTTCCCTTGATGGAAGTGAAGGCCGGAAGCTGCAATTCGAAATCATACTGTCGTTGGTCAATGATTTTGTTTCAGGTCCTTGGTTGCATATGTTTCGCGACGGGTGCCGAGAAGATTTCATTAAGGGGATCGAGGCACCTCCTGGCGAAGCTCGCCACAGGGCATTCTGCTGCGACCTATCGGACGAATTTGCAAATGTTCTAGAGACACTCGGCGTTCGGGCAATCGACGAGATCACTAAGAAATACTTGCTCTTACGGCCAGCTGAACGCTCGCTTGCTCGGAACGGCGCCGAGAAGCGCGTGGTGCTTGAACTTTATCGAGATTTTCGTAGAGCACTTACAGAGCTTGGTGTTGTTAGCCTCGATCAGTTTACTGCCGATTTTCTCGCCTATCTCAATTCTTTCCGATGGGAGGCGCTGAGAAAGGAGAAGGGATTCGACATCATTTTTGCCGACGAACTTCACCTATTTAATGCGCAAGAGCGCCGGGTGTTAGGCTTTCTACTGAGGACGAATGAGACGCCGAAGAAAGTGGCCGTCGCTTATGACCCACGACAGTCGCCGAGAAACAGTTTCTTTCCACATGCCACAACTGAGCGAGATTCGGTTTGGACGGAAGCCGGACTTCAATCGCCTAGTCCAACCTTTGAGCTACGAGACGTATTCAGGTATACTCCAGAGATTCTGGCATTCCTGAGTCGACTCAATCAGCATTTTCCGGGGAGCGATCTCGCGGAAGACTGGTCATTGACTTTTGGAACATCGCAAATTGCTAGTGGCGATACTCCATCGGCGTTCGGATATAGTTCACAGAAAGATATGATCGATAATGTTTTGAAGGTGTCGAAGAACTTGCTGAAAGGGGCGGTGAAAGGAGAACACATTGCGGTTCTGTGCTTGGACCATGATCGATTCCAGACGTACCGTGAAGCGGGCGTATTTCAGAGCAATTTCGTGGTGGTCAGTGGCAGAGACGAAATCGGCGCAATTGAGCGCTTTCGACAACGTGCGGTGCTAAGTATGCCTGAGTACGTTGCGGGTCTTCAGTTCAAAAGTGTTTTGCTTGTCGATGCCAATGCGAACTTAGTGGCAGAGTTAGGTGGTGGCGTTAATGGCCTACATACGTTCATTTCCTCGGTCTACCTTGGTGCAAGCAGAGCGCAGCAGCATCTGGAAATACACTCAGATCTGACCGAGGGCGGATTTGCAGAACCTATCCGTGATGCAATTACAGCTGGTCTGATTAAACTGAAACAACCTCGATGACCGCAATGCCCCCAATCCGCATCAAAGACTCCCGCGTTCTTTCCGACGACTACTATCTTCTCAAAAAAACCACCTTCGAGATCCAGCGGCGCGATGGGTCTTGGGTGACGACGACGCGGGAGACGTATGATCGGGGGAATGGGTGCTGCATTCTGCTTTATGACCCGGCGCAGGGGACCGTATTGCTGACGCGGCAGTTTCGCTTTCCGGCCTATGTGAATGGGCACGCGGAGCCGCTCATCGAAGTGTGCGCGGGGCTCTTGGATGCGCATGATCCGGAGACGGCGATCGTCAAGGAGGCGGCGGAGGAATGCGGTGTCACCGTCACCAACCCGAAGCGCGTGTTCGAATGCTTCATGAGCCCGGGGTCGGTCACGGAGCGCGTGACCTTTTTCATCGCCGAATATTCGCCGCTGACCCGCACGGGCACGGGCGGCGGCCTCATCGAGGAGGGCGAGGATATCGAGGTGATCGAGCTGACCCTCGAAGACGCGCTGGCGATGGTGGGCGACGGGCGCATCTGCGACGCCAAGACCATCATGCTGCTGCAATATGCGGCGCTCCATAAAGTGATGGGGTAAGGGCCCCTCTTCACTTGTCATCCTCCGCGAAGGCGGAGGATCCACGAATTGCTTTCTTCATGTCGCCAACAAATTCGTGGATGGTCCGCCTGCGCGGACCATGACAATGGAGAAAGCTCCCTTGCGCCCGCGCCCCTAAACCCTGAGGCCCTGCATCAGCTGGGCGACGTGGCGGCGCAAGGTGGCCTTGGCTTCCGCATCGAGGATGCCGCTTTCGGCATTGTCGGCACCGGCGCGGAGGCCGGCGAGCCAGCGCATGAAGTACCAGAGGTTGAGGGCCCCCAGCATTTCAGCGGCCGCGTCGATGTCGGCCTCGGCGCCGATCTTGCCCCGCGCTTTCAAGACGGTGAGGAGCTTGCGGAACTGGTCGACGCGCATCAGCTCGTCGGAGACGAAGGCGGTCGAGAGGCTCGACTGGTCGGTAAAGGAGGCGCCGAAGAGGGCCGACCAGACGGCGCGGTCGAGATAGCCGATCTCGGTCTCGAAATCGGTTTCCATCATGCGGCAGATGGCATCGACCGGGTCCGCGGGCGGGTTGTCGATGACGAGGCTGGTTGCCGCCTGCACCAGGTCGCGGTCGGCCTGGTAGATGGCAAGGCCGATCTCGGCCTTTGACTTGAAATAGTTGTAGACCGTGCCGACCGAGAGTTCGGCGGCGGCGGCGATGTCCTCCATCGAGGCGGCGTTGAAGCCCTGGGCTTGGAACAGCTTGGCCGCCGCGACCATAATCGCTTGTTTTCGCTTCTCTTTTTGTCGCTCGCGCAAGCCGCCTTCGGCCATCGTCTTTTCCTAGATTGACTGTAATTTTGAAGTCACTATAATATTTTTCCGACTTCAATAATAGCGTTCCGTGACCGCATTCTAGGGAGAAGTGAGATGACCGGCCACCTTGCCATAGCCAGCCTCGACCAGGTCGACCCCAAGGACATCTGGCAGAAGGACAAGGACCATTTCGTCCATCCCTGGACCCATTTCGACAGTTTCAAAAAGGACGGCTCGCTGGTGATGGGCCGCGCCGAGGGGGCCTATGTCTATGACCTCTCAGGCAAGCGCTACCTCGATGGGATCGGCGGCCTGTGGTGCGTCAATATCGGCTATGGGCGGCGCGAGATCGTGGATGCGATTTCGCAGCAGGCGCTCCGCATGGCCTTCTACAACCCGTTCGTCGACACGACCAACGTGCCGGCGGCGGAGCTGGCGGCGAAGCTGGCATCGCTCGCACCCGGCGATCTCAACAAGGTCTTCTTCACCTGCGGCGGGTCGACCGCCAACGACACCGCCGTGCGCATCGCGCATTATTATCACGCGCGCCGGGGCAAGAAGTCGAAGAAGCAGATCCTCAGCCGCATCGACGCCTATCACGGCAGCACTTACCTCACCGGGTCGATCACCGGCCGCCCCGCCGACCGCTCGCCCTATCTCCATTTCGTCGATGATCTGGTGCATCACGTCTCCTCGCCCAATTTCTACCGGGCGCATGAAGTGCTCCCGGGTGGCGTCGGCAAGGGGATGACCGAAGCGCAGTTCTGCGACTATCTCATCAACGAGCTTGAGGCCAAGATCCTGGAAGTGGGGCCTGACAATATCGCCGTCTTCTTTGCGGAACCCGTGATGGGGGCGGGCGGCGTCATCGTGCCGCCGAAGGGCTATCACAAGCGCTCGCTGGAGGTTTGCCATAAGTACGACATTCTCTATGTGTCGGACGAAGTGGTGACGGCGTTCGGGCGCCTCGGGCATTTCTTCGCGTCCGAGGATGTGTTCGGCATCGTCCCCGACATGATCGTGACGGCGAAGGGCCTTACCTCCGGCTATCAGCCGCTCGGCGCCGTCATCTTCTCCGACCGCGTCTATGAGGCGATGTCGGCGGAAGATCCCGACGGCTGGTTCACCAACGGCTATACCTATTCGGGCCATCCGGTCGCCTGCGCGGCTGCCTTGGCGAATATCGCGCTGATGGAGCGCGAGGATTTGAACGGCCATGTGCAGAAGATGGGGCCGTATCTCGAGCAACAGCTGGAGACGTTGCTGGAGCTTCCCATCGTCGGCAATGTGCGCGGGCACAAGTTCATGATGTGCGTCGAGAATGTGATGGACAAGGCGACGCGCGAACATTTCCCCGACGCCGTCAATATCGGGAAGCGCATCTCGGACCATTGCGAGAAGCTCGGCCTCATCGTGCGGCCGCTCGGTGCCTTGAACGTGATCTCGCCGCCCCTCACCCTCAACAAGGAGGAAGTGGACGAGCTCGTTTCGCTGCTGCGCCAGGGGATCGAGGCGACGATGGCGGATCTGAAGGCCGAGGGCCACTACAAGGGATAAAGCGAAAAGCCCCCGGATTTCTCCGGGGGCCTTTTTCTAGCGGCGGTCGATGGCCGGAAGGCGCTCCTGCCAACTTGGCGGCAGCAGGCCGACGACGATGCGGCGCGCCACATGCCAGAAGGCCGAGAGCAGCAGCAGAGCCGAGCCGATGACGAGGCCGGTGAGCGCCACATTGATGCCGATGGCGCCGAAGGATTCGAACAAGGCGCTGATCGCGTAGAGCACATAGGCGAGTGCCGAGACCAGCATGGCGCGGCGATCGACCGCCAGCGACACCAACGCCATCGCGATATAGAGCGCCACGACGATGCCGGCACGCCCCGTGCTGGCCTCGCCGTCGAAAATGCCGAGCCCGTAGAAGATCGGGTGCACGATGGCGGGTGCCGCCGCGAGATGCAGCCAGAAGGCGACATCCGAGCGGCGGGTGCGGCGCGCGCGGTCCGACATGTCCCAATGCATCGCAAAGGCGAAGAGGCCGAGCCCGCCCACAAGCAGGAACCAGCGGATATGGACCATCAGTTCCGGCACGGCGACCAGCACCAGCGACAGCCCCGTGCCGACGATGGCGAGGGCTCCCGCCGCGATCGTGATCGGCACATGGAAGCGGCGCCAATGCAGATAGGCGCTGCCGGC
>NZ_JAYRQR010000040.1:0-17956 GCF_041910485.1 Dongia sp. | reverse complement strand
GACGCCTTCGATTTCGACATCCGTTTCGGCCTCGGCGACTGGGACGACGTCGCAGCCCACCGGCTCTTTGCCGATGAAGTCTTTCCCGTCTGCAGCCCGCGCCTCCTCGACAAGCATCCTTTGCACGAGCCCCGCGATCTCGCGAACCACTCGCTGCTCCATCTCGACTGGACCGGGCAGGCCGTCATCTGGCCGGACTGGCCGGCCTGGTTGCGTGTCGCCGGCGTGCCCGAGATCGACACCTCGCGCGGCATTCACTTCACCGATTTCGCGCTCTGCCTGCAGGCCGCCGTGGCGGGGCAAGGCGTCTCGCTCGGCACAACCGGCGCCGTCGCCGACCTACTGGCCGACGGCCGCCTGGTGGCACCGTTTGAAAAGAGCATCCTGACGCCCTTCGCCTATTACATCGTCCATGCGCCCGACGTCCTGAAACGGCCCGAGGCGAAGAACTTTCTGGATTGGATTCTGGAAGAGGCGCGATTGACGGAGGTCTAGACCAGCGCCACCACCTTCGCCGCCATCGATGCCGCGTCCTCCGGCTTCAGCCGCGTGCATTTCTCGCCGAGATGCGTTTCGAACGCCGCTGCCGTTTTCTCGGTAAAGATCACCGTGCCATCTTTTTCGAGCGCGGTGATCCCGTCGAAGGTGAGCGCCGCCGCATTGACGCCGAGCGCCTGTTCCAGCGTCCATTCGCGCGGCAGATCGACCCCTACACCCTTGCGGCTGATCGTCACCGGATAGCCACCCACCAATCCATTGGGTGCCGGCGCATGCAACGCATAGGGCTCGTCGCTCAAGAGTGCCGCGAGCACATCGAGCGCCGCCGACGCCGTGATGCGGTTGATCTCGGGAGTCTGCTCCACCGCCATCTTCACGCTGCGCAGCTTGTCTTTGACCGCCAATGAAATGTCATGCCCGTGCCACAGCACCTGCAGCAGAAAGGGCGGCAATTCCTTGACCGCCTCCTCACGATAAAAGAGCGATGACAGCGCATGACCGCCGACGAGTTTGACGGCGAGTTCCGGGATCGGTGCCTTGCTATGTTCGCTCGCCAAGAAACGGATCTTCGGCAGGCACTCGCTGATATTGCCGATACCGACGATCGGCCCAGGCCCGGTGAGATGCAGGACGGCACTCACCACATCCGGATAGGTGCCGCTCACCCACGGGCAGCGCAGTTCCGATTTCTCCCAGGCCGCGCGCAGGGCCAGCATGGGTGCCAGATGACAGGCGAGCCAGAAGGCAAAAGGCAGGTTCTTGAATTTCCCCGCATGGGGGCTGGCGGCAATCCGCCACCAGGGCAACATCGTGGGGGCCGCGAACATCAGATCCGGCTGGATCTTGCGCAGCAGGTCCGGCGCATTGGGTGCGTTGAAATCGAAGGCGACCACGTCGATGCGCGGATACTGCCCTTCCAATGCCGCGCCGATCCTGGCGGCATTGGCCTTGGCACGGGCATGGACCGTGTTCCTGGTCGCCACGATGATATGCGAGAATCGCCCGTCGCGCGCCGCCGCCTCCAGCACCGCGCCCCCCAGCTTCCCCAGCGATATCAGCAAAAGCTTGCTCAACCCGCCCCCGATTCCAAGATCGGGACGAGCGTAACGGTGGAATCGCGCGTTGGCGATACCCCCTCACCCAGCTGCATAAAACCGTCATCCCCGGGTCAAGGCCGGGGACGACGATCGCCTTACTTCTTGAACCCGGCCTTTGCGAAAGCCGCTGCCAGCGCGTTGTCGCTGCCACCCCCGCCACCGCGATTCTGCGCCGGCTTGTTGTCCTGCATGAACTTGCGCTCGTTGCGCCCCATCGGGCGATCCTTCGGCGCTTCCACATTCTGCCGGTTCTGCGGCGTCTCGCCGGAACGCATGGTGAGCGAGATGCGCTTGCGCTTGATGTCAACTTCCAGCACCCGCACCTTCACCACGTCACCGGGCTTCACCACCTCGCGCGGATCCTTGACGAAACGGTCGGCCAGAGCCGAGACGTGGACCAGACCGTCCTGATGCACGCCGATATCGACGAAGGCGCCGAAGGCCGCGACATTGGTGACGACACCTTCCAGCATCATCCCCGGCTGCAGATCCTTCATCTCCTCGACGCCTTCCTTGAAGGTCGCCGTCTTGAACTCAGGGCGCGGATCGCGACCCGGCTTTTCCAGTTCCTTGATGATGTCCGTAACCGTCGGCACGCCGAAGGTCTCGTCGGTGAACTGCTCCGGCTTCAAGCTCTTGAGGAGCTTCGCATCGCCGATAACGGCGCTCATCTCCTTGCCCGTCACAGCCAGGATACGGCGCACCACCGGATAGGCTTCCGGATGCACCGAGGAACTGTCGAGCGCGTCCTCACCGTCGCGAATGCGCAGGAAGCCCGCGGCCTGCTCGAAGGCCTTCGGCCCCAAACGCGGCACGCTGAGGAGCTGCTGGCGCGACTTGAACGGGCCATTGGCATCGCGGAAGGCGACGATATTCTGCGCCAGGCTTTCGCCCAGGCCCGAGACGCGCGCCAGCAACTTCGCCGAGGCCGTGTTGACCTCGACGCCGACCGCGTTCACGCAATCCTCGACCACCGCGTCCAAGGCCTTGGAGAGTCGGAACTCCGCCACGTCATGCTGGTATTGGCCGACACCGATCGATTTCGGATCGATCTTCACCAGTTCGGCCAGTGGATCCTGCAGGCGGCGCGCGATGGAAACAGCGCCGCGAATGGTGACGTCGAGTTCCGGCAACTCCTTCGAGGCATATTCCGAGGCCGAATAAACGGAAGCGCCCGCTTCCGACACCATCACCTTGGTGAGCTTCAATTCCGGATGCCGCTTCATCAGATCGTCGGCAAGCTTGTCGGTCTCGCGGCTCGCCGTGCCGTTGCCGATGGCGACCAGTTCCAGCTTATGACGATGGCAGAGTGCCGCCAGGACGGCGATTGATTCATCCCATTGCCGCTTCGGCTCATGCGGATAGATCGTGGCGAACTCCAGCACCTTGCCAGTGGCGGCGATGACCGCGACCTTGCATCCCGTGCGAAGGCCCGGATCCAGACCCAAGGTCGGCCGACCACCGGCTGGAGCCGACATCAACACGTCCTTGAGGTTGGACGCGAATACGCGCACGGCCTCGTCTTCCGCCGCCTGGCGCAGGCGCCCCATGAGGTCGAGCTCGAGGCTGAGCTTCAACTTCACGCGCCAGCACCAATGGACCACGTCGATCAGCCACGAATCGGCCGCTCGCCCCTGGTCCGCAATCCCGACCTTGGCGGCGATGATGCGCTCGGCCTCGTTGAGGGCCTTGCGATCCTCCGGCTCGTCGATCGCCAGGTTGAGGGCCAGGATTTCTTCCTTCTGCCCGCGGAACATGGCGAGCGCCCGGTGCGACGGCACCTTGGCAATGGGTTCGGCCGCGTCGAAATAATCGGAAAATTTTGCGCCGGCATCCTGCTTGCCGTCCATTACCTTGGAGACAAGCCGCCCCTTCTCCCACATGAAGTCACGCAAACGCGCCAGAAGATCCGCGTCTTCCGCGAAGCGTTCGGAAAGAATATCGCGGGCACCGTCGAGAGCGGCCTTCACATCGGCGACACCCTTGTCAGCGCTGACGTAAGCAGCCGCTTCGTCCTGCGGCTTCTTGGTGGGGTCGCCCAGCAGCAGATCGGCGAGCGGCTCAAGACCCGCTTCGCGCGCGATCATCGCCTTGGTGCGGCGCTTCGGCTTGAACGGCAGATAGAGATCCTCAAGGCGCGCCTTGGTATCGGCGATGGCAATCTCACGGCTGAGCTCGTCCGTCATCTTGCCTTGCTCGTCGATGCTCTTGAAGATCGCGGCGCGGCGATCTTCAAGTTCGCGCAGATAACCCAGACGCTCTTCCAGTTTGCGCAGCTGCGTATCGTCGAGACCGCCCGTCACTTCTTTCCGGTAGCGGGCGATGAAGGGAACGGTGGCGCCGCCATCCAGCAATTCGACCGCCGCCTTGACCTGCACATCGCGTGCACCCAGTTCTTCGGCGATCCTTGCTTCGATGGACTTCATATAAGCTTCTCCACGACTCGGTCTCTGGGACTCGGTTACTGGCACCCTGTTTGGGCGAAAGGCGGGCCTTGTAGCGGAGCCAGGACTAGGGTTCAATGGCTTGACTTGCCACATGGCCACACCTAATCGCGCCAGCCATTTGATTCTACGGAAAGATCACATCATGACCGCCAGCGCCAAATCGCCCCGTCCCGCCGCCGTCCCGACCGTGCAGGTCGACAACGAGCGCGTGACCGTCACGGAATGGCGCTTTGCACCCGGGGCCGAAACCACTTGGCACCGTCACGGCTACGATTATGTGGTCGTGCCGCTGATGGACGGCAAACTGCAGATCGACGACGGCAAGGAACATCGCATCGTCGAGATGGGTGCTGGCCGGTCCTATTATCGCCCGGTCGGTGTCGAGCACAACGTCATCAACGCCAGCGATCACGAGTACGCTTTTGTCGAAATCGAATTCAAGACACCCCAGTAAATCCACCAGTAAAGCCGCTGGCAAATCAGGCGAAGGCCGCGAGCAACCTGCATCGCCGCGCGGTTCCAAGCCATCGCGCGGACCGCGCAAGGATGCGCGCGCAGCGCGACGCGAGGCTGCGGCCGATGCCGGCAACAAGGGCGGCAAGGGCAAGTTCGTCCCCTTTCCCACCAAGGAACAGGTCCTCGAATTCATCCGCACATCGCCGGTCCCGGTCGGCAAGCGCGAAATCGCACGCGCCTTCCATTTGCGCGGTCAAGATCGGATCCCGCTCAAAGCCCTGCTGAAGGAACTGGAGAAGGATGGTGCCGTCGATCGCGGCAAGGCCCGGCGCCTCGCCGCTCCCGGTGCCTTGCCCGAGGTTACGGTCGTCCAGATCATCGGCCCGGATGCCGATGGCGATATCTGGGCGCGCCCGATCGATTTTCCCGAAGACGATGCCGAACCACAGATCATCGTAATCGAGGACAAGAAGACCGATAAACCCCTGGGGCCGGGGGACCGCGTCCTGGTTCGTCTCGAACGTACGGATTCAGAGATATACGAGGCGCGACCGATCCGCCGCCTGCAGGCCAGGGCCGAGCGCGTCGTCGGTGTTTTCGAGAAAGGCCAGCATGGCAGCGGCCGCCTCATTCCCACCAGCAAGCGCATCAAGACGGAATTCGTGATCGACGCCCGCGACGTGAACGGCGCCAAGAGCGACGAGATCGTCATTGCCGAGGTCGAGCCGGCGCGTCGTCTGGGGGCGCCGCGCGCACGTGTCGTCGAACGCATAGGCCGCGTGGGCGAGGCGAAGTCGGTCAGCATGATCTCGATCGCCGAGCATCATATTCCCTTCCAATTCTCGCCGGCAGCACTCGAACAAGCGGAAGCGGCAACCTCCGCCCCACTCGGCAATCGGACGGATTTGCGAAACATCCCGCTCGTGACCATCGACGGCGACGACGCGCGCGATTTCGACGATGCTGTCTGGGCTGCCCCCGACGAGAATGAAGACAATCCAGGTGGCTGGCGTCTCATCGTCGCCATTGCCGATGTCTCCTGGTATGTGCGCCCGGACGATGCGCTCGACCGCGTTGCCCGCGACCGCGGCAATTCGGTCTACTTCCCGGACCGCGTCGTCCCCATGCTGCCGGAAGAACTGTCGAACGGCTGGTGCTCGCTGCGCCCCTATGAGGATCGGCCGGTGATGGCAGTCGAAATGACCATCGACGCCAACGGCCGCAAGCTGCGGCATCATTTCATGCGCGGCCTCATGCGGTCGGCGGCGCGTCTCACCTACGATCTTGCCCAGGCGGCATTCGACGGCAATCCGAACGATCTCACCGGGCCGCTCCTCGAACCTGTGATCAAGCCGCTCTACGGTGCGTTCCATGCCCTATTGAAGGCTCGCGAAGAACGGGGCACGCTGGAGCTCGACTTGCCCGAACGGCGGGTCTTCATCAATGAGGAAGGCCAGATCGAGCGGATCGTGCCGCGGGCGCGTCTCGACAGTCATCGACTGATCGAGGAATTCATGATCGCCGCCAACGTCGCCGCGGCCGAGGCTTTGGAGAAGAAGCACTGGCCCTGCATGTACCGCGTCCACGATCAACCGGATGCGACGCGCATCGAGGCTCTGCGTGAGTTCCTGGATTCCCTCGGTTTCAACCTGTCGCGCGGCCAGGTGCTGCGTCCGAAGCATTTCACGCAGCTGCTGCTGAAAGCCAAGGACACACCCTACGCCGAGATGATTTCGTCGCTGATCTTGCGCTCCCAGGCGCAAGCAGTCTATGCGCCGGAGAATCTCGGCCATTTCGGTTTGGCGCTCACCCGCTACGCCCATTTCACCTCGCCCATCCGCCGCTATGCGGACCTCCTCGTGCACCGTGCCTTGATCGGCGCCTATGATTTTGGTGAAGGTGCCCTCGACAAATCGGCGGTGGCCGAATTTGCCGAAACGGCGGTCCACATCTCCGGGACCGAGCGCCGGGCGGCAGCGGCCGAGCGCGATGCCGTCGACCGCTATGTTGCAGCCTTTCTTGCCGACAAGGTCGATGCCGAATTCGACGGCCGCATTTCCGGCGTCGCCCGGTTCGGCCTCTTCATCAACCTGCGCGATACAGGGGCCGATGGGATCATCCCCATCTCCACCCTGCCCCAGGATTTCTACGACCATGACGAGGCCCGGCATGCCCTGGTGGGCCGGCGCTCGGGACGGACCTATCAGCTCGGCCAGTCCGTGACCGTCCGGCTGGTCGCGGCCGACCCACTCACTGGCGGGATCACGCTCGAACTCCTGTCGGCTGAACCGCTGGCCGCCGATGCTTTGACCGGAAGGTCAAATCGTCACAGGGAAGGGAGCGGCGCGCCCGGGCGCTCCAAGAAACCGGCCCAGGGCCGGCCCAAGAACATTCGGTTCGGCAAGGATAAGGGCCGCCTCAAGGCCAAATCTGGAAAAGCGGCATCCGGGAAACCGGGCGGCAATGGGGGAAAACCCGGCAAAAAGGGAAAGAAGCGTCGATAAATCAATACGGGAGCCCCTAGCCTAGGGCAGGAATTCTGCTAGATTGACGCCCATTGAGTGGGGTCACCGGTCGGCGCATTTAGGGGCAGCGCGTCGGCTCTGTGTAGGTAGCGGATAGAGCCGATTTGAGTGCGTTTCGTCCTGTGGATTTCGTGACCGGGTTGCCCGGACGGCAGTTTGCCCGCCGCATGGCCGTGCTGCCGCTTCTTCTCGGTCTTTACGCCTGCGCCAGCGACGCAAGCCGGTCGCCGGAAGATGCCGCCGCCAAGCTCGACCGCGACATGCTGGTCACCGGCCTTGGCGACATCGAATCCATCTACATCACCAAGCAGGATATCGGGGCCCTCACGCTCTCCGGCATGCAGCAGCTTTCCAGCCTCGACCCTGACCTCACGGTTGAGGGTGGGAAGAATGAGCTGAAGCTTCTGCAGAAGAACTCGCTTATCGAAGCCGAAACGCTCGACGACCCCAATGCCAAGCAATGGGGCAAGGCCGCCGCCAAGCTGCTCAAGGAAGCGCGGGCAAAATCGGCCAAGGTTTCGGCTGCCGGCAGCGAAAAGATCTACGAAGCCATCTTCACCGGCATCGTCGGCAAGCTCGACGGTTTCTCGCGCTATTCCGGCATGGAAGCGGCACGCGAGGACAAGGCCTCGCGCGACGGATTCGGCGGCATCGGCGTGCGCATTTCCGTCGAGGATGGCGAGGTCCGCGTGACGGCCGTCATGCATTACACCCCGGCCGA
This sequence comes from Dongia sp., assembly GCF_041910485.1. Lineage (GTDB taxonomy): Bacteria > Pseudomonadota > Alphaproteobacteria > Dongiales > Dongiaceae > Dongia. Next base: position 10,212 of record NZ_JAYRQR010000040.1, on the reverse strand, counting down.
GCGGCTGGGCCTGAAGCGCGACGACGTCATCATGAAGATCGACGGTAAGTCGGTCGAAGGCCTTACCCAGCAGCAGGTCGTCAATGAACTGCGCGGCGAGGTCGACAGCCGTGTCGTCCTCACCTTGCTCCGCGACGGCAAGGACGAGCCGTTCGACGTCAGCATAAAACGCGCCCATGTCGTGCCGGAAACGGTTAGCTACCGGCGCGAAGGCAACATCGCTTATTTCCGCATCTTCAGCTTCAATTCGGAAACAGCCAACAGCCTGAAGCGCGAGATCAACGACGCTAAGGACGAGATCGGCAAGAAGATCAAAGGCTACGTCCTTGACCTTCGCAACAATCCCGGCGGCTATGTGCCGCAATCGGTGGCGACCGCCAACCTGTTCCTCGACGAAGGGCGGATTGTCTCGATCCACGGGCGGCATCCGGACAGCCATCAATATTTCGAGGCGTCGGACGGCGACATCACCGGCGGCAAGCCGATGGCGGTTCTCATCGACGGCAACTCAGCCTCAGCGGCTGAGATTGTCTCGGCGGCACTCCAGGACAATGGCCGCGCCGTTCTGATCGGCACCAACTCCTATGGCAAGGGAACGGTCCAGAACATCAAGCCGTTGCCCAACCAGGGCGAGATCAAGCTGACCTGGGCGCGCTTTCATGCCCCATCGGGCTATACGCTGCATCACCTCGGCGTGCTGCCCTCGATCTGCACGGCGGGCCAGCACAATTCCGAGAAGATCCTCGAAGAACTGGGCCTCGGCGAATTGCCCAAGGTGCCGACGGTGAAGCGCAATGCCGCCAAGCCCGACGATACCAAGGTGCTCGACGAACTGCGCAAGACCTGCCCCGCGCGCAAGAACGAGGACCCGGTCGATCTGGAGCTCGCGCTGAAACTCTTGCAACAACCGAGCCTCTACAACGCAGCCATCAAGCTGGCCGATCCGGCCGATGCGCAGGTCGACGACGCGGCCGAGGCCTTGCTGCCCTTCGTGCCGTGACCGTCCGGCCCAAGGACGCGGCGGGCCTCGTCCTCATCCGCGCCGCCCGCAACGGGCCACCAGAAATCCTTATCGGCCGCCGGCCGGCCAAGATGGGCTTCCTGCCCGGGATCCATGTCGTCCCCGGCGGCCGGGTCGACCCCGAAGACGCTGAGGCGGGGCCCGGCACGCCGCATCCGGCAGTCGCCGCCCAGCTCGGGCCCCGGTGGGCGGCCTATCTCAATGCGGCGATCCGGGAGACGTTCGAAGAGACCGGCCTCCTCCACTCCGCCCCCGCAACGGACCCTGAAAAGGGGGATTTTCGGATGCTAAAAGGGGCTTTTCGGGGGCAGAATCGGCAGCCAAATTACGCCGATTTGGACTATCTCTGCCGCGCCATCACCCCCACGGGGTCGCATCGGCGGTTCAATACGCGTTTCTTCCTCGGAAACGGCGAAAATGCTGTCGGAACAATGGCCGGGAACGGCGAATTGGAGGATCTGGCCTGGATTCCCAGCAGCAAATTGGGCGAGCTCACCCTGGTCGATGTCACCGAATATGTGCTGAAAACCGCCCTCTGGCGCTGGGAGAACCGCATTCCAATCGGCTCCGAACCCGCTAAGCTATTGAATTATCGGAACGATACCTTGCGCCTCAGCATCATGCGCAAGCCTTGACTTTCGGCGTTTCCCCGCTATTTTGCGCCATCCTTTTGCAGCGACACGCATTTTACTTTTGAGAGACGGCCATGGCCAAGTCAGCGACCATCCTTGTGAAGCTCGTCAGCACCGCTGACACGGGCTACTACTACGTCACCAAGAAGAACCCGCGCTCGACGACCGAGAAGTTCGAATTCAACAAGTACGACCCGGTTGTGAAGAAGCACGTGCCGTTCAAGGAAGCGAAGATTAAGTAACCTCGGCTTCCATACGACGCCATTCGAAAAGGGCGCTTCCGGATTTGGAAGCGCCCTTTTCATTTCGTCAGGCGGCTTTGAGGCCGAGCAGCGCGCGGGCTTCGGCTGGGGTCGCCGGGTGGCGATCGTATTTGCCGCAGAGATCGGCAACACGCTTCACCAGTTCCGCATTGCTGGCGGCGAGGCGGCCCTTCTCGAAATAGATATTGTCCTCGAGCCCAGTGCGCACATGGCCGCCGCGCTTCAAGGCCCAATGGTTGGCATCGAGCTGCAGGCGGCCGATCGCGGCCGCGGTCCAGGTCGCACTCGGCATCAGCTCGGTCAGTTCTTCGAGCATGAAATCGACGATCTTCTCGCGTGCCGGCAGGGCACCCGGAATCCCCAGCACGAATTGCACATGCGGCGGCGACTTCAAAAGGCCGCGATCCACCAGCGCCTTGGCGTTGTAGAGCATGGCGAGATCGAAGAGCTCGCATTCCGGCTTGATGTCATACTTGATCATGTCGGCGGCGAGATCGTCGATGAGCTGCGGCGGGTTCTCATAGATGATGGTCGCGAAATTGACCGAGCCTGTCGCCAGCGAGCCCATGTCGGGCTTGAGGCTCAAAGCGGCGCCGCGCTCCGATGCCTCGCGCCCGCGACCGCCGGTCGAGAATTGGATGATCATGCCGGGGCAATGCTTGGCGATGCCCTCCTGCACCAGTTTGAACTTCGCGATGTCGGACGAGGATTTGTCCTGATCGTCGCGGACGTGGATGTGGACGAGGCTCGCCCCCGCCTCGAACGCCTCATGCGTGCTTTCGATCTGCTCGGCGGGCTGAGTGGGAACGGCGGGATTCTGCGCCTTCGTGGGCTGGCTGCCGGTGATGGCGACGGTGATGATGGCTGGCTTACTCATGGTCTCTTTTCTGACTGTCTGTTTCTAGATGCGCCCCAGCCAGCGCGCCAAAAGCAGGCGCCAGATATGGAGGCCGGAGGGCGCAACACTCCCAGTGGCGAAGGGATCGTAGCCGTGGCGGCGCAACTGCTCAAGCTGTGCCGCCGCGAGACGCGCCGGAAAGAACGCCGCGATGGCGCGGCGCGGCAACCTTTCCTGACGCAGCGCAGCAAGATGTTCCGCCGCCAGATCGGCCACATGCGCGACGATGTGGGCGACGTCCGGCCCACCTTTCAGCGACAGCGCCAGATCCTTGTCGAGCCCCGGCAGCACGACGCGCCCCTGGCGCGCAAAGTGCGGCGTCGCACGCGCCAGACCGACAAGACCATAGGCGGTGCCAGCGCGGCGCGCGGCAGCACGAAACGCGGGTGCCGCATCCGGCAGGGCGATATCCAGCGCCAATTCGGCGAGGGCGCCGGACGTATCGCCGGCATAGGCTTCCAACGCCGGCAAGGAGTCGAGCTGCTCCCGCTCGACATCGCGTTCACGGGCATCGATGAGCGCGTGCAACTTTTGCGACGACAGGTGCCGCCGCGCTGCAAGCTCGGCCACGGCCTGGACCAGATGATGGCGATGCGCGCGCGCCGCCTCGATATCCGCCAGCGCATCGCGCCACCATTGCAGCCGGATATGGCCCAGCATCGGCTCGGTCACTTTGTCGGCGATGCCGGCAAGTTCGGCGTTGAAGGCATAGAGGGTCCCGAGATCCGACCGCAAGGCAGCCGGGGCCGCAAGCGCGCACAAGAACCTGTCGCGGTCAGCCTTGCGCAACTCCTCCAGGACGCGAAGCTCAGGCGTCGCTTCGCTCATCGTTTCACCAGCAATCCCATATTTTCCCAATGGATTTACGGGGAATCAGTTTCTCCGCCTGATTCCATCCTATAGAATGCGACCTATAGCCACACCGCTTTTGCTTTGGAGGGGTACAGCAATGAGCAAAATTCTCGAAAATCTTCACAGGACGTTGGCGGCCGGCGTGGTGCTGGCCATCATCGTCTTCGCCATCGTCAATCTGGGCGGCTTCGACGCGGGTCCTTACTTCGCGTTCCTGTTCCGCTTCATCCACGTCTGGTTCGGCATTCTGTGGATCGGCCTGCTCTATTATTTCAACTTCGTGCAGATCCCGTCGATGCCGAAGATCCCGGACGAACAGAAGCCAGCGATCGGCAAGGTCATCGCACCGACGGCGCTCTACTTCTTCCGCTGGGCCGCACTCGGCACCATCGTGTTCGGTCTCATCACCGCCGCACACAACGGTTATATCGTCCAGGCTCTCACCTTCCAGCCCGGCTTCCGCACCATCGGCATCGGCATGTGGCTGGCGCTGATCATGGGCTTCAACGTCTGGTTTATCATCTGGCCGAATCAGAAGCGCGCGCTGGGTATCGTCGATGCCGACGCCGACACGAAAAAGAAGTCGGCCCGCACCGCAATGCTGACCTCGCGCGTCAACACGATGCTGTCGGTCCCGATGCTCTATTGCATGGTCGCCCAGCAGCAGGGCATTGGCAATTAAGCCAAGCTACATTTCAGTTCGGTGAAATCGGGGTCTGCAAAGACCCCGATTTTTTTTGCGCGCTAAATTGACGCAGGCGAAAGAGGAACTGCGACGCAACGAAGCGGTTATTTTGCGTGCCAGCAGCCAGTGTCGCTCGCGCGCAGCTTCCCAGTTGTGCGCAAAGCGGCCCGCCAAGCTGCCCATTTTCGCAGCAATGAGGAATTCTTATGTCTGAGATCACCCTGCCCCCGCTTCCCTACGCGCTCGACGCGCTCCAGCCGCATATCTCGAAGGAAACGCTCGAGTTTCACTACGGCAAGCATCATCAGACCTATGTCACGAACCTCAACAATTTGATCAAAGGCACCGAGTTCGAAGGCAAGTCGCTGGAAGATATCGTCAAGAAATCGTCGGGCGGCATCTTCAACAACGCGGCGCAGGTGTGGAACCACACCTTCTATTGGAACAGCCTGTCGCCCAATGGCGGCGGCGAGCCGACCGGCGCCCTCGCCGACGCGATCAAGAAGAAGTGGGGCTCGTTCGACAAGTTCAAGGAAGAGTTCGCCAAGGTCGCCATCGGCACCTTCGGTTCGGGCTGGGCCTGGCTGGTGAAGAAGGCTGACGGCAGCCTCGACTTCGCCAGCACGAGCAATGCCGCGACCCCGCTGACCGGTGCGGACAAGCCGCTCCTCACCTGCGACGTTTGGGAGCACGCCTATTACATCGATTACCGCAACAAGCGCCCGGACTATGTCGGCGCCTTCTGGAAACTGGTGAACTGGGAATTCGCGGCGAAGAACTTCGCGTAAGCGCGTTCCAACTGGCGTCTATCGTCATCCCTGGGCGTGACGACCAAAAGAATGACCCTCTCGCCGATAGGCGGGAGGGTTTTGTTTTTGGTGAATGCTAAGCTCGCTTGCGCGCACCCCACTCGGCTTGCGCCGATACCCCCACCCTGACCCTCCCCCTGAAGGGAGAGGGAATCTCACCGAGTTAGCTGAAATGGTGGTGCGAACTCACTCAAGTCCCCTCTCCCTTCAGGGGGAGGGTCCCGTCGGCGAAGGCCGACATGCGTCGGCGGTGTGGGTGGTCGTTGCGCCCTACTCCACCGCGATCAAGGCGGCAGCGACGCGGCGGCCTTCGGCCATGAGCACATTGAAGGTGCGGGCGGCAGCGCCCGTGTCCATCGGTTCGATGACAACATTCTGTGCGCGCAGGGCGGCGCGGAGGTCACGCGGGACCATGCTGAGACGGGGGCCGCAGCCGAGCAGCAGGAGTTCGATATCGCCGGCCTGGGCCCCTTCGATGACGGGGGCGAGACCGTCCAAAGTCAGCATGGACATGTCGCGGACATTCCAGCCGAGCGTCCGCGTCGGGAAGACGAGGACCGAACCTTCATGCGCCGTACCGGTGACGCGAAAGCGAAAATCACCGTAGCTTTCGACAATCTGCCGGCCGACCGGGATGAGCGGGGTCACGTCCATCGAGGATACCTCCCGGGCACGCGCCAGCGGCGCAAGCTTACGCCTTCTGGACGCTGGTCTCCGCCGACTTGTCCTTGTTCGACTGGCCCTTGTCGGTGCCGATGCTGCGCAGGTTCATATAGAGCAGCATGGGAGACGCGACGCAGATCGTCGAATAGGTGCCGATGAGGATGCCCCAGATCATGGCGATCGAGAAACCGTGCATCGCCTCGCCGCCCCAGAACGCCAGGGCCACGACGGACAACAGCGTCAGCCCCGAGGTGACAGTGGTCCGGGCCAGCGTCTCGTTGAGCGCCTGATTGATCAGCTGCGAGAGCGGCATGGTCTTGTAACGGCGCAGATCGTACCGGATACGGTCATAGATCACGACGGTGTCGTTCACCGAATAACCGGCGATGGTCAGCACCGCGGCGACAGTGGTGAGGTTGAATTCCATGCCCGTCAGCGCGAAGAAGCCGACGGTGGTGACGCAATCGTGGAACAGCGCCAGCACGGCATTGACGCCGAATTGCCATTCATAGCGGAACCAGATATAGGCCATGATGCCGAGCATGGCGAAGATCGAGGCCCAGACGGCACTCGACTTCAACTCGTCGCCGACCTTGGGGCCGACCGTCTCGGTGCGGCGGTACTGCCATTCGGCACCCAGCGTTTCCTTAATCTTGGAGACGGCCGCCTGCGTCGCCTGCTCGCCACCATCCTGCTGCGGGATGCGGATAAGGACGATGTCGGGAGAACCGAATTCCTGCAGCGCGATTTCGCCCAGTTCGAGATTGTCGAGACGCCCGCGCATGTCGGCGAGGTCCGCCTGGGCAGTCGGCGCCTTCACTTCCATGATGACGCCGCCGGCAAAGTCGATGCCGAAATTGAGGCCCTTGGTGAAGACCAGCGCGAAGGACCCGACCACCATCAAGACCGAGATCAAGAAGGTGATCTTGTGCGGCCACATGAAGTTGATCTTGGTGCCGTGCGGAACGATGTGAAGCGGCTTGAACATTTTCTTCTCTCTCGCTCCTTTACAGCGGCAACGCCTTGGGACGCGCACGGCGCAGCCAGAGCGAGGTCATCAGGCGGGTGACGACCACCGCCGTGAAGACCGAACTGACGATGCCGATGAGCAGCGTGATGGCGAAGCCCTTGATCGGGCCGGAGCCGAAGGCAAAGAGGAACATGGTGGAAATGGCGTGGGTGACGTTGGCGTCGAAGATGGTCGCCTGGGCTTCGCGATAGCCGGCCTCCATCGCGTTGACCGGCGAGCGGCCATTGCGCATTTCCTCGCGCACGCGCTCCAAGATCAGCACGTTGGCGTCGACCGCCATGCCGAGGGTCAGCACCATGCCGGCGATACCCGGGAAGGTCAGCGTCGCACCGATCGCCGACAGGAAGCCCAGCATCAGCACGCCGTTGAGGACCATCGCCAGATTGGCGAAGATTCCGAAGAGGCCGTAGAGAACAACCATCGCCACGGCGATGAAGACGATGGCGATGATGCAGGCGCGCTTGCCGGCCTCGATCGAATCCGCACCGAGGTCGGCGCCGACGGTCCGTTCCTCAAGCACCGTGAGGGGTGCCGGCAAGGCACCGGCACGCAGCAGGATGGAGAGGTCGCGCGCGGATTCGGTGGTGAAATTGCCGCTGATGATCCCGCTGCCACCCAGGATCGCGTCGCGGATGACCGGGGCGCTGATGATCTGGTTGTCGAGGACGATGGCGAAGCGCTTGCCGACATTGGCCTTGGTCGCATCGCCGAACTTGCGGGCGCCGACGGTATCGAACTTGAACTGCACGATGGGCAGGCCGTTTTCAAAACCCTGCTGGGCGTCGGTGAGGTTTTCGCCCGACACCATCACCGGTTTCTTGATCCAGAGCTTTTGCCCGGGCGTCCCGTTCTTTTCGATCACGGGCAACTGGACGGAGGTGGGCGGCGCGGTACCGGTGGATTCGGCCACCTCGTCCACCATCTTGAATTCCATCTTCGCGGTCTTGCCGATCAGATCCTTGAGGCGCTGCGGATCGCTGACGCCCGGCACCTGCACGACGATGCGATCATCGCCCTGGCGGATGATGGTCGGTTCCTTGGTGCCGGTCTGGTCGATACGCTTGTTGATGATTTCGATCGACTGTTCGACGGCATGCTTCTTGGTTTCGGCGAGGGTCACATCGCTGAAGTAGGCGGCCACGGAACCGTCATCGGCGATGTCGAGCTGCATGCCGATAGTCGCCTTTTTCAAGGCCTCGCGTGCAATCTCGATCGCAGTGAGGTCGCGCAGCTTGAAGGTGATGCGGTCGTCCTTCACGCCGAGATCGGTATAGCCAAGCTTCTTTTCGCGCATGGCGGCGCGGATTTCATCCTCGACCGCATCGAGCTTGGCCTTCACCAATGCTTCGGTATCGACTTCATAAAGAAGGTGCGAACCGCCCTGGAGATCGAGGCCGAGGCTGACCGTGCGGGCCGGAAGCCAGCTCGGCAGGTTGGTGAGATGCGCGGCCGAGAAGACGTTGGGGAGCGCCGTGTAGAACCCGGCGAGCAGCACCGCCAGGATCAGCGTGATCTTGAATTTGGAGAAGTGCAGCATGTCGCCCTTGTGTCTTCAGTCGGCTGTCATCGGTCAGCGCAGTCAGGAAACGGGCGGCGCCGGCGGCACCGCCCCTTCTGTCGATCAGGCGTCGTTGGCGCCTTCGCTCTTGGCTTCGGCCTTTTCAGCCTTGCCGCCCTTGCCGGCCGGCAGCGTGCGGTTGAGCACGTCCTGGATGGCCGAGCGCAGCACGCGCACCTTCACGCCCGTGGCGATCTCGACTTCGACATCGTTCTCGCCATCAACAGCCTTGGTGATGGTGCCGAGGATACCGCCATTGGTGACGACCTTGTCGCCCTTCTTGGCCGCGGAAACGAGTGCGCGATGCTCCTTCATCCGCTTCTGCTGCGGACGAATCATAAGGAACCAGAAGACGACGAAGATGAGAACCAGCGGCAGGAAGCTGGTCAGCATGTCGGCACCACCGGGTGCGGCACCTGCGGCTTGGGCGTAAGCTTCTGAAATGAACATGAAATCTCTCCCTGGAAAACTTTGGCCGTCAGGGTCCGGCAAACCGCCCCAACCTTCCCGAAAGGCGGGACTATAACCATCGGGCGGCGAAAAGCAATCCGCCGCTTTTCCTTATTTTTCAGAAGGATACGAGGCGATTAGCTGGCGGCCCGACGACGCAATTCATCGAGGAACGCCTTGGTCGCGAATCCGTCGGCCGGCAAGCCCACCTGCAATTGGAAGGCGCGGATCGCCTTCCGGGTCTTCAGGCCGATGACACCATCGGCGCTGCCGCCCAAGAGACCGCGGTCGATGAGGCGCTGCTGCAACTCCTCGCGCTCGTCGAGGGAAAGGAGCGGTTCGTCCACGGGCCACTTCGCCTTGACGCCCGGCCCACCCATCACGCGCTGGCCCAGATAGGAGACCGACAGCGCGTAGGAGGTCGAGTAATTGTATTTGAGGATGGTCTTGAAGTTCTTCGTGACCAGGAAGGCCGGTCCCTTGTAGCCGGCCAGCAGCAGGATCGACGTATTGCCGCCGAGGGCCGGCAGCGGCTGGCCGTCGATGGTACGCACTCCGCGCTGCTGCCAATGGGCGACCGGCTTTTCGATGTCGAGCTCGGCTTCCTGATAGGGGAAGCCTTGCGGCAGCTTCACCTCGAAGCCCCAGGGCAGGCCGCGCACCCAACCGTCGCGCAGCAGATGATTGGCGGTCGAGGCGAAGACATCGGGCATCGAGGTCCACAGATCCGGCGCGCCGGAATTGTCGCGATCAACGGCGATGGTCAGATAGTTCGACGGCAGGAACTGGCTGTGGCCCATCGCCCCTGCCCAGGAACCTATCATCTGGTCGGGCTGAACGTGACCGCGATCGACGATCTTCAGCGCCGAGAGCAGCTCGGTGCAGGCGAAATCCTTGCGGCTGGTGCCGTAGCCGACGTTCGAGAGCGCCTCGAACACATTCACGTCGCCGAAATTGTTGCCGAAATCGGTCTCGATGCCCCAGATGCCCATGAGGGTCGACGTCGGCACGCCGTAATCCCGCTCGACATCGGCGGCGATGCTGCGCACCTCCGGCAGCTTCGCCTGTCCCTTGGCGACGCGTTCGGCCGAGACGGCGCGGTCGATATAGGTCCAGACGGGTGTCACGAACTCGGCCTGCTTGCCGGCGCGGTCGCGGATCTTCGGATTTTCCGTGACATGCGCGAAAGCCGTGCGGATGACGGGTTCCGGCTCACCCTGATGCAGCGCATAGGCGCCGAAGCGGGCAACCCATTCCTGGTAGCTCGCGGTCTGGCCCGGGCAGGTGGTCTGGTTGATCTGCGTAAAGTCGGGGACGCCCGCGGGTGCAGCGGCGACCGGGGCCGGCGCGG
>NZ_JAYRQR010000039.1:0-6147 GCF_041910485.1 Dongia sp. | reverse complement strand
GCTGCCGCTGAACCGGCGCCGACCGCCGACGTCAACGAGTAGCGGCATTTAGGGAATAGCGGCATTTTGGCGCAGCGCCCGTTCGGGCCTGCCGGATGTTCCGCGAGATTGGGGCCGGGTGGGCTGATCACCCGGCCCCTTTTGCTTTCCCGCCCCCTTGTTTTGGCGTTAACCTTTTCCATATCTCTGAGGTGAAACCGGGGGAGTTCAGAACGGATTTCCCTACCCTGAGCATCTAGCGCTGTGTGCCTCCAAGAGGGCGCGGCCGTAAGAGGGCTGAAGATATGGATATGGAAAAATTCACCGAGCGGTCACGCGGCTTCCTGCAGGCGGCCCAGACCCTTGCCTTGCGGTCGGGCCATCAGCGCCTCACCGCCGAGCATTTGCTCAAGACGCTGCTCGACGACAAGGAAGGCATGGCCGCGGGCCTGATGAAGGCGGCGGGTGCCGAACCGGCGAAGGCCGCGGCCGGCGTCGAACGCGAGCTCGACAAGCAACCGCGCGTCGAAGGCAGCGGTGCGGGCCAAGTCTATATGGCGCCGGAACTGGCGCGCCTCCTCGCCCAGGCCGAAGAACTGGCGCAAAAAGCCGGTGACGGTTTCGTCACTGTCGAGCGCATGTTGCTGGCCCTTGTCATGGCGAACGAAACGCCGTCGGGCAAGATCCTGAAAGAAGCCGGCCTCACGGCGCAGAAGCTCAACCAGGCGATCAACGATTTGCGCAAGGGCCGCAAGGCCGACAGCGCCAGCGCTGAAGACAGCTATGATGCGCTGAAGAAATATGCGCGCGATTTCACCCAGCTCGCCCGCGACGGCAAGCTTGATCCCGTGATTGGCCGCGACGAGGAGATCCGCCGCACCATCCAGGTACTGTCGCGCCGTACCAAGAACAATCCCGTGCTGATCGGCGAACCGGGCGTCGGCAAGACTGCGATCATCGAGGGTCTGGCGCTCCGCATCGCCAATGGCGACGTGCCGGAAGGCCTGAAGAATCGCAAGCTGATGTCGCTCGATCTCGGCGCCCTCATTGCCGGTGCCAAATATCGCGGCGAGTTTGAGGAACGCTTGAAATCGGTGCTGCAGGAGATTGCAGCCGCCGCGGGCGAGATCATCCTCTTCATCGATGAATTGCACACGCTGGTCGGCGCCGGCAAGGCGGACGGGGCGATGGATGCCTCGAACATGCTGAAGCCTGCATTGGCGCGCGGCGAATTGCATTGCGTCGGCGCCACCACGCTCGACGAATACCGGAAATATATCGAGAAGGACGCAGCCCTCGCGCGGCGCTTCCAGCCGGTCTTCGTGGCCGAGCCCAATGTCAACGACACGATCTCGATCCTGCGCGGATTGAAGGAGAAGTACGAGCTCCATCACGGCGTCCGCATCACCGATGCGGCGATCGTGGCGGCGGCAACGCTTTCCAATCGTTACATCACCGACCGCTTTCTTCCCGACAAGGCGATCGACCTCATCGACGAGGCCGCATCGCGCTTGCGCATGGAAGTGGAGTCGAAGCCCGAGGAGATCGACGAGGTCGACCGCAAGCTGATCCAGCTCAAGGTCGAGCGCGAGGCGCTGAAGAAGGAGACGGATGCCGCCTCCAAGGAGCGTCTGCAGCAGCTCGTCGACGAGGTCGAGACGCTGGAAGCGAAGTCGCAGAACCTGACCGCGCAGTGGAAAGCGGAAAAGCAGAAGATCGACGACGCGCAGAAGATCAAGGAACGTATCGACCAGGCCAAGATCGAGGTCGAGCAAGCGCAGCGTTCGGGCAATTTCGCCCGCGCCGGCGAGCTCACCTATTCTGTCATCCCGGAGCTCACCAAGCGACTGGAGGCGGCTGAAGAGGCGGCCGAGCACCGCATGCTCAACGAAGTGGTGAAGGAAGAGGATGTGGCCGGCGTCGTTTCGCGTTGGACCGGCATCCCCGTCGACAAGATGCTGACCGGTGAGCGCGACAAGCTGCTGGCGATGGAGAAGTCGATCTCCGCCCGCGTCATCGGCCAGGACGAGGCGGTGAAGGCCGTCTCCAATGCCGTGCGGCGCGCGCGGGCCGGCCTGCAGGATCCCAACCGTCCGATCGGCTCGTTCCTGATGTTGGGCCCGACCGGTGTCGGCAAGACGGAACTCTGCAAGGCGCTGGCGACGTTCCTTTTCGATGATGACCAGGCGATGGTCCGCATCGACATGTCGGAGTTCATGGAGAAGCACGCGGTCTCGCGGCTGATCGGTGCACCTCCGGGCTATGTCGGCTATGAGGAAGGCGGCGTCTTGACCGAAGCGGTTCGGCGCCGGCCCTATCAGGTCATCCTCTTCGACGAGGTCGAGAAGGCGCATCCGGATGTCTTCAACGTGCTGCTGCAGGTCCTCGACGATGGTCGCTTGACCGACGGGCAAGGCCGCACGGTCGACTTCCGCAACACGATCATCATTCTCACCTCGAACCTCGGCGCCGAATATCTGGTGGCGCTGAAGGACGGCGAGGATTCGGACAAGGCGCGCGATCAGGTGATGGGCGTGGTGCGGCAGGCATTCCGGCCGGAATTCCTCAACCGCCTCGACGAAGTCATCCTGTTCCACCGCCTCAACCGGCAGAACATGACCGGCATCGTCGAAATCCAGCTGAAGCGGCTCGAGGCGCTGCTGGCCGAGCGCAAGCTCGACCTCTCGCTCGATGCGCAGGCGAAGGAATGGCTGGCGGAAGCGGGCTACGATCCGGTCTATGGCGCACGGCCGCTGAAGCGCGTCATCCAGCGCGAATTGCAGAACCCGCTGGCGCTGATGATCCTCGAAGGCAAGTTCAAGCCGGGCGAAACGATCGAGGTTTCGGCCGACAAGGACGGGCTCACCATCGGCGGAACGAGGCTCGCGCAAGCGGCGGCGTAATCCCATCTGCTGCCGAATCACAAACGCCGCGCCGGTCATGCCGGCGCGGCGTTCTCTTTTGCTGGAACCGAGGCGCTTGTCGGCCTTAAGCGTTCTGCGACGTGCCGGTCAGCGGAATTTGGGTAGTGGGCGTCTTGGCAGCCGCCCATCTCGGCAGGCGACGGCCGAGATAGGACATGGCGGCAAGGGCGACGACGCCGGTCGTGAAGGCCGCGAGCGGAAACTCGCCAGTGCCGAGCGTTACCAGGATCGGCACGGCCACCGCCGGCGGATGCAGAATGTCGAAGGCTTCAAGGGCCAGCATTGCGGCACCGGTTGCCAGCGCCACAGCCCACCATTCCTGCGGCAGCACGCCCTTGAGCAGGACCGCGATTACCGCCGCGACGACGTAGGCGGCGATGAGGGTGTTGGGTGCCGAGCCGGGGCTCTGCGGCTGGGTCAGCACGATGAGGATACTGGGCGCAAACGGTGCCAGCAGCAGGGGCTGCGACGATAGATGGGCGATGAGCGCCAGGATGCCGACGGCAAGGACCAGCAATCCGGCATTGTGGACGCGGTGGACGAGGGTGAGCAGGTGGCGCATGTGAATTGCTATCCGACAATATGAAAGTCGGCCGTATCCTCGGCGACGGCAGAGGGTGGCGTCCAATCGAATGATCGGATGGTGTGATCAGATCGGTTTATCAGCGGACATGAAAAAGGCGGCGGGGCCGATGGGCCACCGCCGCCTTTCTGTGCGCGGTAACGCCGCGCGAAGCGTCAGTTTTCGCAGCCCTGCGGGCCGCAATCGGCCGGTGCCGCATCCGGCCGCTCGGCGATTTCGACGGCGCCGCGCATGCGCTGGCGTTCGGCGTCAATGCTGGCGACCTGGTCCTTGAAGGCCTTCAGATCCTTGCCGGCAAGCTTGGTGCTGCCCGTCGATTTGATCTTCTTCGGATTGACCTGGACACCGTTCTCGATGACTTCGAAATGGAGGTGCGGGCCAGTCGAACGTCCGGTCGTGCCGACATAGGCGATGACCTGACCCTGCTTCACCTTATCGCCCTTGTGCAGGCCCTTGGCGAAGCGGCTGGTATGCGCATAGGCCGTCTGGTAGGTGCCGTTGTGCTTGATGCGCACATAATTGCCGTACGAGCCCTTGGGACCCATTTCGACGACGGTGCCGTTACCGGCGGCAAAGATCGGCGTGCCGGTCGGCGCACCGAAATCCATGCCCTTGTGCATCTTGGTGTAGCCAAGGATCGGATGCTTGCGCGCGCCGAAGCCTGATGTGATGCGCGCGCCGTCGATCGGCGTTGCCAGCAGCGACTTGCGCACGGCTTCGCCCTTGGAATTGTAGAATTCGCCGTCGCCGTTCTGCTCGAACCAATAGATCTGGCGATCGACACCGCTGGTGTTCAGCGCTGCGTAGAGCAACTGCCCGGTGCGGGCCAATTCGCCGTCCGCATTCTCGACTCGTTCGTAGACCACTTCGAAGGCATCGCCTTCCTGGATGTCGCGCTGGAAGTCGACGTCGTAGGAGAACGCCTTGATGACGTCGGCGATGACCGAGCTCGGCAGGCCGGCCTTCATGGCGGCGTCGTAGAGGCTGAAGGTGATGATTCCGGCTGCGCGGGCGCGCGTTTCGGTCAACGGCTTGTCGACCGCTTCGGCCACCAGATCGCCTTTGGAATCACGGCTAACTGTGACGTCACGCTCGACCGAAGGTTCAAGGCTGAGACTCACCAACTGCGGTTGCGGCGCTTGCGCTTCGCCGCCCGCGGCCGTGGTGAGGTTGAGCGTGATTTCCTGCCCGGCCTTGAGGCTCCGCGGGGAAAAGACGTCGGAAAGAGCGCCGACCGTGTCCTTGGCTTCCATCTCGGAGAGCCCGGCCTCGACCAGAACGCCATAAAGCGTGTCGCCGCGTTCGACCTCGATCACCTTTTGCACGTTGAGCGCCGCTTCGCTCGGCGCTTCGGCCGGGTTCCAGTCGCGATGAGCGGCGAATTCCGGCTGCGCATCGAGCGGCATTGCCATTACCGGCTCGACCGGGGCGGCACTCGGCATCGGCTCGGCTTCTGCGGTGTCGATGGCAAAGGTGCTTTCGCTCTCGCTGGCGGAATCAAGCGCATTGCCCGGCATCAAGGTGGTGAGTGCCGGCGCGGCGACGAAGGGGGCCGGGGCATCGCTCGCTGATTCGGCGGCGGCAACGCTGAACGTGTTGTCGGATGTCGTGGGAATGCGCTGCGCCCAAATCGGCAGCGTTTCATCTTGGCCCAGTGTGCCGAGATTGGCGAAACCCTCTGCCACGGCATCGGTGCCTGAGAACACAGACATCAAGTCGGACGCATGCGCCGCCGCAACATTGGCTGGGCGATGCGCCTCAAAGGCACCAACGCCGCCCATGACGGCGATACCGGCGGTCGTGTAGGTCAAATAGCGCCGGAGCGTGCCCCAGACCTGCGTGTGCGGCTTCTGCAAAACTGTCACCAATACTCAAACTTTTGTCGATTGCGCCTAAAGCCCTGCACCGAAAATTGCCGAAACGACAAATTCCCCCGGAAACAGGGCTCTGAGGCATGAAAGCAATGTTGACCTTGCCTTCCGGGTGGGAGTCTTGTCAACCCAGAATTCCCCAAGCAGATCAAAACATTATGTGATTAACCGCGGCTTTCCCGGCGTATGTCTCCAGGTATGGTTAATCGAATCGCCTGGGATTTTAACGAAAGGCCCCAGGTCGCGCCCGGCGCGTTAATGCTCAGGCGCAAGTGTCCGCTGGGACGGGGACGGATCGCGAAGCGGGGAGGTAACATCAAAAAAAGTGGATCGATCGGAAAAAAATCGGCATGAAGCGGCAACCGGACGCAGGATTTGGGCTTGTCGGCCGGCCGAAAGATGCCCATTTCCCTAGTGTTTCCGCCAATTTCCGCGTCTCCTGCGGAATGTTACGAAAATAATTAAGACGGGCGTTGACAGCGTCGGAAAAGGGGGGGTATAAGCCGCTCCCTCGACGCGGCCCACCGGCCACCGGATGAAAGTCCGGCAGAGACTGGGCCACGGCTCAGAGCTAAGCGCCGAGCAGCTATTTGACATTGTGGACTAGAAGAAGGGATACGCGGACGGCGGGTCTTAGGGCCTGATTGCGGCGATGAAGTTGCAAGACTGTTCCGTGTTTCTCGAAGCTTCGATCTAGGGTTTGGCAGAGCGATCTGCTGGGTCTGTGGTTGGGGTTTCACTATGCAGTAAGACGAAACGTGTTTTGTGACGGATCAATTGGTTAACGTTG
>NZ_JAYRQR010000038.1:0-59062 GCF_041910485.1 Dongia sp. | reverse complement strand
GCCGCTGCCCAGACCGTCGCCTGGGAGAGCCACAAGGCCGCCGAGCGCGCGAAACTTGCCGCCGCGACCGGCCGGGAGCCGTCGGCTCTCGACGGGGTTATAGCAGCCCTCCCCGCGCTCGCCCGGGCCGAGAAGCTGCAGAAGCGGGCCGCCCGGGTCGGCTTCGACTGGCGCAATGCGGACGAGGTCACCGAAAAGGTCGAAGAGGAGCTGGCCGAGATCCGCGCCGAGCTCGCGGCCCAAGCCGACCCAGCCAAGATCGACGAAGAGGTGGGCGACCTGCTCTTTGCCGTCACCAACCTCGCCCGGCACCTCAAGGTCGAACCCGAAGGCGCCCTGCGACGCGCCAATGCCAAGTTCGAGCGCCGCTTCCGGCGGGTGGAGGCGATCCTCAAGGAAGCCGGGTCAGACCCTGCTTCGGCCGGATTGGAGCGAATGGAGGCAGCCTGGGTTCTGGTCAAGAACGAGGAGCGAGGCGCGCCTCAACCCTGATCGACCGGCACGGTAAAGATGGCCACGGTGCCTTCGCCGTGCGCGCTTTCCAACCAAACCTGACCACCATAAGCCTCGACGATGCGGCGCGTGTTGACCAAGCCCAACCCCACGCCACCATGCTGCCGGCTGAGGCTCTTTTCCACCTGCGAAAACGGCTTGAACAGCTCGGCCATATCGACGGACCTAATCCCTATTCCATAGTCGCGAACCGAAATGTGCATGAGACCGGACAAATGAACACGTGCGTCGATGTCTATCTGTCCCCCGGAATGAGAGAATTTAATCGCGTTGCCGACCAAGTTGAGAATGACTTGGCGGAAATGGATAGCGTCCATCCTGACGGGCGGCAAGTCGACGGTCAGGCAAGGTGAAAGCGTGATGTTTCGCGCTGTGGCTTTTTCACCGAGCAGCCGAACGCAGGACTGCACATTTTCGGCAACGTCAGTGGCCGCACTGATGTCCACCTGAGAATCAGATTCAAGTTTTGCCGTCTCAAGGATCTGACTGATGATACCAAGGAGATGTCTACCAGCATCCCCGATGTCCTTTGCGTAGTCGCGGTAGTTCTTGGATCCCAGTGGACCAAATATCTCGCCCCTGAGGACGTCGGAGAAACCGATGATTGCATTGAGCGGCGTGCGCAGCTCGTGACTCATATTGGCCAGGAAATGACTTTTCGACTCATTGGCCGATTCGGCTTTGGCCAAGGCCAATTCCAGCCTTGCCGCTTCATCCGCCCGTTTCTGCATCAATCGGATGAGCCACAGACCGAGCAGCGCAATGACAAGAGTCGCCAGCAAGGCGATGACAATCGGCACGATACTCTGTCGTCTTGCCTCGGCCGCAAGATCAACTTCTTTCATGCCGGCAAAGACAATGAGCGGCTCTTCGCCCAATCGTGCAAACCGCACCCGCAGATCACCCTCTCCATCAAATGCTGGAAGCGAATAATCGGTCTGGGCCGCCAATGCTCCACGGGCCAGCACATCGGAAAAACCAGGAACGACCTTTCCCTTGATGGCCTCGTTTTCCGGCCACACGAAAAGCAACAGCCCATCGCTACGGACAAGGCCGAGTGTCGCCGGAGCCAGATCGGTGAGTTGATCCATCAAACTGCGAAGATCCTCTTCAACAACCGATGTCGATATAACTCGAACACCGAGATTGTTGGGAGACGCACTCAGCGCAATCGGGAGGACTTTCTTTCCGCTGATGCGCCCAACCACCGGCTCACCGAGATAGAATTGCCCAGGCGGCTGGTTCATGAGATTGCTTACAAAATCACGGTCGCCCATAAACATGGCCGCAGGAGCGGCAGATTGCGGGAATCTCCAAAGGCCGCGACTAGTCGCGTCGACCAGGCCAAGAGTAAGCGAGTGATCGCCTGGCAATTGGATCGCGGCCAGCAGCTCATTCAAATGTGTCAGATCCGCGGTGGTCGAGCCCTCAGGCAGTTCAGATAGCCATTCATCCGCCAGGCGCAACAGCCTTTTGGCTTCCCGATACACGGTCGATGTGTGGGCTCGCATCGCATTGGTCGCATTGCCGAGTTCTTGGCTTGCTTCCGAGTCAACGGCGGATTTCTGACTCAGTACCAGCGCGATCAACGATATCCAGACCGCCACCAGAATGACGACGGTGAAGAGGATTGCCGGAATGCCCGACCGAAAGAAAAGCTTCGGGAGATGGTGGATACCCCTGATCACGCCTTTGCCCTCCGGATGGCTGGCTCAAAACGAGCCGACCATTTCCAGAGAGCCTAGCCAGACGAGTATTAATCAGCACTTACTGCGGCTTGCCAGCGATCGGATCGAACGCCCACCAATCGTTCGCGCTGAAAACCTGAACAGAGACCCAATGCGTGAGATCAATGTCTCATCGGATGAATGTGGACCTAGATCAGAGTGTGTTTCGCAGGATCGACGTTGAATGAAGGTACTGACAATCGATTCAACGGCTGCGGCGAAGGCAAGATGACCCATGGCAGATTCTCCTCTGCGCTAAAACGCCTGAAAGGAAATGCGGTGTTTGGGCGGACTTAGGCCGCTCTGGTACAGCCCGGTGTCAGCGGGCAGCTCTCCTGCGGGCAGGAATTGTCGTCGCAAAGGCGGCAGGCCGTGTCCGCCGTCGCCTCGTCGGTTGCAAGACTGTGCAGCATCTTTTCAACGAGACCTGTGAACGTGGCCCGTTCGTCGGCCGACAGCGCGTCGAGCGGTTCGCGCAGGACTTTTTCCCGGCCCAACAACATGGCACGCACCATGCGTTGGCCCTCGGCGGTCAGGGCCAAAGGCCGGGCCCGGCGATCGGCACCCTGCTGACGCTCGACCCGCCCCTCTTCCACCAAGCGGTTGATCATCCGGACGGCGCCAGGCTGGGACAGCCGGACGATCCGCGCGAGCCGGTCGACCGTGATGCCTGGATTCTGCTCGATGACGATGAGCGCCGCCCAATCGCTGTCGCAGATATCAGTTAGGGCACCCAGTTCCTTGCTCATGGCGTCCGTCATCATCAATGACAGGGCACCCAGCAAGTTGGCAGTACGGGAATCGGCCTTGTTCATCGGTGGCATCCTCAACATGGCTCGTCATGAGTCATTTATATGCATGACGCATGCATTCGTCAAGCGAATAAAAAACCAATATATTGATTTCTATTGTCATATATTTATCAATATGTTCTTTAACATACTTCATGTAATGCCTTCATATTTCCTCAATTTCCATAAGCAAAGCATGAAGCTGACTGAGATCATTCACCACGCGGAACCGCGGCGAAACCGTCGGTGCCTCGTGATGCTCCAGTGCCCAGGTCAGGGCATGGGGGACATGGACGCCCCAGCTGCCGGCCGCGATGGCTGGAACCACATCCGACTTCAGCGAATTGCCCACCATCATCGCCCGCTCCGCCCCGTGGCCGTGGCGAGCAAAGGCCTGCGCATAGGTCGCCGCGGTCTTTTCAGAGACAATCTCGACGCCGTTGAAGAAGTCCCCAAGCCCAGATTGAGCAAGCTTGCGCTCCTGGTCGAACAGATCCCCCTTGGTGATGAGAACCAGCCGATAGTCGCCGGAAAGGCGCTCCAGCGTGTCCCTGACATAGGGCAACGTCTCGACGGGATGGGTGAGCATCTCGCGGCCCGCCGCGAGGATTTCGGCAATGGCCGTCGTTGGCACCTTGCCGCCGGTGAGGGTCAGGGCCGTTTCGACCATCGACAGGGTAAAGCCCTTTATGCCGTAGCCATAGAATTGAAGGTTGCGCCGCTCAACCTCCAGCAGGTGGCTGGAGATGGCCTCTGGGCTTGCATGGTCGGCCAAAAGGGCAGCAAAGCGTTGCTCGGTCAGGCGGAAGAACTGCTCGTTCTGCCACAGCGTATCGTCGGCATCGAAACCGATCGTGGTGAGATTGCGCCCCATAGCCCCCTGCTCCCACTTGCCTCCCCCGTTTAGGCCAGCCACACCGCCAACCGCAACGACAATCGGGCGCACCCCAAAGCCCCTCCAGACGAATTGACGCCGCCCGCTCAGACGCTATATTTCGCCCGCCGACGGTTCCCCGACGGATGGAGTCCAGGGGAATAATAGGGAACACGGTGCGGACGACCCAAAAGGGGCCAATGCCGTGACTGCCCCCGCAACTGTAAGCGGATAGCGAAGCCCGGCTCTTCTTCAGAGCCAGCACCACTGGGAAACCGGGAAGGTGGGCCAATCGCAGCAACCCGCGAGCCAGGAAACCTGCCTTCGGCCGTGTCAGTGTCTGTTTCCGCGGGCGGGGTGCCCCAATGGAAATTGTCCACCGGAATTCGGTGGCCGGCCTCCATTCGAACAGCATCGACGCGTGTTCTGTCGATTTGAATCGGAGGGATTCATGCACATTATGGAAGGTTTTCTGCCGGCGACGCATTGCATCGCCTGGGGGGTTGCTTCGGCCCCGTTCCTGGCAGCGGGTGCCATCAAGATCCGACGCGTGGTCCGCACGCACCCGGAAATCAAGCTTCTGCTCGCCGCATCCGGCGCTTATGTCTTCATCCTGTCGGCGCTGAAACTGCCCTCGGTCACGGGGAGCTGCTCGCACCCGACCGGGACGGGCCTGGCCGCATCCCTGTTCGGGCCGAGCGTCACAGCAATCCTCGGTGCCATCGTTCTCCTCTTCCAGGCGTTGCTATTGGCGCATGGTGGCCTGACGACCCTGGGTGCCAACATCTTCTCGATGGGCATCGTCGGGCCAATGGTCGCCTATTGGCTGTTTCGCAGCCTGAAATCGGCAGGGGCCAGTCCAGCCATTGCCGTCTTCTTCGCGGCTGCGCTCGGCGATCTCTCGACGTATGTCACGACCGCGTTCCAGCTCGCCCTCGCCTTTCCAGACCCGGCTGGCGGCGTCCTGCGGTCAGCAGAGAAGTTCCTGGGCATTTTCGCGATCACGCAAGTGCCGCTGGCCATCAGCGAGGGCCTGCTCACCGTCGTCGTCATGAATTTGCTCGGCAAGTACTCCAGCAGCGAGTTGAAGCTGCTCGGCTCGCTTGGTCGGAGGGTCGCCTGATGTTGAAGCGCAATCTTCTCCTCATCGCGGCCGTCATTGCCCTGGCCATCCTGCCGCTGGCAATGCACGGCACCAGCGCGACATTCTCCGGTTCCGACGGACAGGCGGAAACAGCGATCGGTGAGATCGCTCCTGGCTACACGGCCTGGGCGCAGCCCATCTGGGAACCGCCGAGCGGTGAAATTGAAAGCCTGCTCTTTGCCTTGCAGGCCGCCATCGGCGCCGGGCTGCTCGGCTACTATTTCGGCCGCAAGCGCGGTCTCAGCGAAGCCAAAGGCGAGGTTGGCCGGCACAATGTATCTCATTGACCGGTACGCACAGACCAACCGGTTCCGTCGCATTCCTGCTGTCGAGAAGCTGGCATTGGCGCTGGGGGCGATGATTGTCGCCCTCAGCACCGACAGTCATGCCGCCTTGTCGGTCATTCTGTTGAGCGCGATCAGTGTCATTCTGCCGGTCATCGGCGTGCGCAGCATCGACCTGGTGCGGGCCGCCAGCGTGCCGATGGGCTTCATCCTGGTATCGACCGCTGCCCAGGCGACGAGCTTAAATCCAGCAGCCCCCTTCCCTTACCTCTCTTGGACGGAGGCCACATTCCTGCCAGCCATTCTGGTCGCCTTGCGCAGCATCTCCTGCGTGTTCGTTCTTCTTGCCCTCGCCTTCTCGACACCGCTCAACGATATCATCCGGCTGCTGAGACGCTCGGCAATCGGCCGCGATATCGGTGATATTGCCCTCGCCATGTGGCAGTTCATCTGGATCACCTTGCACAGCCTCGAGACTGGTATTGCGGCACAAACCAACCGGCTCGGTTTCATCGGCTATCGCCGGTCACTGCGTTCCATGGGTCAATTGCTCGCGGCTCTGTTGCCGCGCAGCCTGGCCCGGGCCCGGCGCCTGGAAATCGGCCTGTCTGCGCGCGGCTTCGACGGTGAATTGAGGTTCCTCACCCCGACCGCGCCGGTCTCTCCCGCTCGCTGCCTCACCTACGGGGTCGTGCTGATGGGCATTTGGACGCTGGGGCGGGTTCTCGTCTGATGCTCGGCGCCAGCAACATCGATTACACCTATCCTGGCGGCATCAGCGCACTGCGCAATGCGAGCCTTGCGATCGAGGCCGGGGAGAAATTGGCGATCCTTGGCCCCAATGGCGCCGGCAAAAGCACGCTGCTGCAGGTCCTGAACGGCACGCTGCGCCCGGACAAAGGGACAGTTCGGCTGCATGGAACAGAAATGCGCCACGACAAGGCGACGCTGAAGGCTTGGCGGCAGGCGGTGGGCCTCGTCCTCCAAGACCCAGACGACCAGCTCTTTGCGGCCACGGTTTTTGAGGATGTCTCGTTCGGCCCGCTCAATCTCGGCCTCGGCGAAACAGAAGCCAGGACCCGCGTCGACGAAGCCCTGGCGACGATGGATCTGGCCGACTTGGCCGATCGACCGACGCATATGCTGAGCTTCGGTCAACGCAAGCGCGTCGTGCTGGCCGGTATCGTCGCGATGCGACCGCGCATCCTGCTGCTCGATGAACCAAGTGCCGGGCTGGACCCGCTGGGCGTTACGCATCTGATGTCGGCACTGGAACGTATCGCTGCCGCCGGCACCACGATCGTCCTTACCACCCACGACGTCGATCTTGCCTATGCCTGGGCAAGCCGCATTGCCCTTTTCGGCGACCGGCATGTCGTCGCAACCGGCGCACCGGACATCATCTTCGCCGATGACGCGATGATAGAGACGCTGCATCTGCGTCGACCGATCGTGTGGGAGATGGCGCGGCACTTGCGGGACCGTGGTCTCATCGACCCGGCGCTCCCTGCCCCACGCAGCCAGTCCGAACTGATCGCGCAGCTGGATGGCGGGCAGACCGTGCTGCACCGCGCGACGTCTTGAGCGTCTAGCGACGGCCTTCCAGGAATTTCGACAAGGCGGCGACCACGAGCGCATGATCCTCGGCCTGCGGCAAGCCGGAGACAGTCACAGTACCGACATGGCCGGTGCCAACGATGATGATCGGAAAGCCGCCACCCTGTGGGGCATAGCGCATCGGGTCGAGATAGTAGCGTTCAGTGAAGACAACGCCCTTTGCCAGACAAGACCGGCCCATATAGTAGGAGGAGTGGCCGAAGCGCATGACGGTTGCGATCTTCCGCTTGATCCATTCATCATTGTCGGCCGAAGAGCCCGGCATGGCGACATGAAAGAGCTGCTGGCCAGAGCGTGTGATGTCGATGACCACGGGCAGGGATTTCTCCCGCGCCATCTCGACCATCAACAGGCCGAGCGCCAGGGCCGTTTCATTGCCGAACTCAGTGAAGACCAGACGCTTTTCCTGCTCTAGCAGTTCAGCGAGAAATTCGGGGCCCGTATCCTGTTCCATGTCGTTTCCTGCCGCTTAAGGTTCGGCAAGCGGTTGCATCAGTGACGACGTATCCCACCGGCCGCCGCCGCGCTTCTGGACGCGGGCATAGAATTGATCAACCAATGCTGTCACGGGCAATTGGGCGCCATTGCGCTTCGCCTCGTTGAGGCAGATGCCGAGATCCTTGCGCATCCAATCGACAGCGAAGCCGAAATCAAATTTGCCTTCGAGCATGGTGCGGCCGCGGTTTTCCATCTGCCACGATTGCGCGGCGCCCTTGGAAATAACATCGAGCAGCTTGTTGCCGTCGAGCCCCGCCTTCTGAGCGAAATGCATACCTTCGGCAAGCGCCTGGACGAGACCTGCGATGCAGATCTGATTGACCATCTTGGCGAGTTGCCCGGAACCCGCCGGTCCCATCAGCTCGCACGCACGCGCATATGAGTCGATCACCGGACGGGCGCGGTCAAAATCCTTTTGCGCACCGCCGACCATGACGGTGAGCTTGCCGTTTTCCGCACCGGCCTGGCCACCGGAAACGGGTGCGTCGAGAAACCCGAGCCCAGCCTCGCGGGCAGCAGCGTCAATCTCGCGCGCCACCTCGGCCGATGCCGTCGTATGATCGACGAAGAGTGCCCCCATGCTCATACCGGCGAAGGCACCGTCATCGCCGAAGACAATTGAACGCAGATCGTCATCGTTGCCGATGCAGGCAAAGACAATCTCTGCACCATTGGCAGCGGCTGCTGGGGTTGGCGCAGAAGTGCCACCATGCGTTTCCACCCATTTCGCCGCTTTGGCGCTCGACCGGTTGTAGACCGTGACGTCATGCCCATTGCGCTTCAAATGACCCGCCATGGGAAAACCCATCACACCGAGGCCGAGAAAAGTGACTTTCATCTAACTGTCTCCCGAATCTTCTTTTATGCGTCGCCGAACAGCGTTTCGTGAACGTTGCGCCATGTGGCATGGCTGGTGGCGGAGAGAATGCCGGCGGCGGCCAGTGCCTGGCTCGGGCGATAGGTTTCATCGCCCTTGATATAGGCGATATGCCCACCGAGTTCGCGGATGATCATGGCACCGGGCGCGTGATCCCAGGGCATGATGCCGCTGAAGAAAGTGAAATCGATCTCGCCCTTGGCCATTCGCACATAGTCGATGCCGGCCGCGCGCGCGCTCTTCACCTGGTGGAGGCGGTCGCGCCGCTTGTCGACCTGGGCTGCAATGCCAGGGGCACCGCGCACGCCATAAGCCAGAATACCCTTGGGCGTCTCGGTCGGTGCGAAGGGTACAATCCGGCGGTCATCGATGGTGACGCCGCCGCCCTTTTCAGCAATGGTCATCTCGCCGGTTACCGGATGATAAATCCAGCTGGCAAGGATATCGTCCGCCTGGATGAGTGCCAGCATGGAGACAAAGCCCTCGCGGCCGGCCGCGAAATTGCCGGTGCCGTCGATCGGGTCGACGACCCAGACGGGTGCCGCACCAGCCAATGCCTGCATCACCGCCGGGTCCTTGGCGGTTGCTTCCTCGCCCACCACAACCGAACCCGGCAGCAGATCGAGCAACAGTGGCGTCAGTGCGATTTCGGCCGACTCATCGGCGATGGTCACGAAGTCGCCCGGCGATTTCTGTCGCGTGTCGCCCTCTTTCAGATTGCGGAAACGCGGTAAAATCTCGACCGACGCCACCTCACGGATGAGATCGGCGACTTTGACCGGATCTACATGCGGCAACGATGCGCTCACTTGCGGCCCTCGATCCATTCGCGGATATCGTTGTCACTGTGCAGATAGGCTTCACCCGATTGCACGTCGAGCGACGCGGTGAGGCGCAGCAGGTGCCACATGTCCGGGTCCACAGCTTCCGGGTCTTCGCTTTCGATATTCTCCTGGACCTCGGCAGCCCACTCGGCCGCGGCCAGGCGGCTGCTGGTTCCATCCAGCACCGCCTCGAGGACATTGACGACTTCCTGACGCGTCGGAACCGGCACTGCGCTCATCGACGCTCTCCTTCTTGCTTTACTGATCCACTGAATTGCCGCTCGAAACGCTGGATATCCTCCGGCGCCAGGCGGACCGTCATTTCGGTACACGTCTCGCCATCGGTGCGTTCCATGACTTCGCCATGCGCATAGAGCCACGCCATCGCGGCGCCGTCTTCGTGCCGCAAGCGATATTCGGCCACTTGCCGTTGAGCCGACAGGCGCTGGTCGACGGCGGCAAGGAGTTCGTCAAGGCCAGCACCGGTGATCGCCGAAATCGGCTTCAGCCGCGGATCGCGCGCAGCCTGGGCCGACAAGGTTTCGCGGGCCGGTTCGTCCAGCAGGTCGGTCTTGTTGAGCACTTCGAACATCGTGTCGCTGACTTCGTGGCTGATGCCCAAACCGGCCAGCACCGCCTCGACATCCGCCTTTTGCCCATCCGTCTCGGGATGCGCCACGTCGCGCACGTGAAGGATGATGTCCGCCTCCAGCACTTCTTCGAGTGTTGCGCGAAAGGCCGCAACGAGCTCCGTCGGCAGGTCCGAGATGAAACCCACCGTGTCGGACAGAATGATCTCCCGCCCAGACGGCAGATGGACGCGCCGCATGGTGGGATCGAGTGTTGCGAAAAGAAGATCGGCTGCCATCACGGTCGCGCGCGTCAGACGGTTGAAGAGCGTCGACTTGCCTGCGTTAGTATAGCCGACAAGGGCCACGACCGGGTACGGGACGCGCTTTCTCGCTTGGCGATGGAGGGCGCGGGTCCGCTTCACATCCTCCAGATCCTTCTTGATCCTGACGATGCGCTCGTCGATCAAGCGACGGTCCATTTCGATCTGGCTTTCGCCAGGACCACCGATGAAGCCGAAGCCGCCGCGCTGGCGCTCAAGGTGGGTCCATGACCGCACCAGGCGTGAGCGCTGGTAAGAAAGCGCCGCGAGTTCGACCTGCATCTGGCCTTCCCGCGTGCGGGCGCGTTCGCCGAAGATTTCAAGGATGAGGCCCGTGCGGTCGATGACCTTCACCTTCCACTCGGTTTCGAGATTGCGCTGCTGGACCGGTGTCAGGGCAGCATCAAAAACGATGAGGCCTACCTCTTCCGCATCGACGATAGCCTTCAGGCGCTCGACATTGCCCATGCCGAGCAAGGTGTTGGGCTTGGGATCGCCGACGCGTACGACCTCCGCCGCCACGACATTGAGGTCGATGGCGCGGGCGAGACCGCAGGCTTCTTCGAGACGCGTTTCCGGCGACCGGCCGCCGCTATATTGCGCACGGGGGCCGGTCTTGAAGGCCGGATGAATGACCAAGGCGCGGTCGCCGTGGCGGATTCCGTCGACGTCGGTGTGTGCGCCGCCGGTCTGATCAATTGTTGCAGTCAAATTCCAACTTTCGCGGCTTTCGCCCGATCAAGCCTCGTCGCCCTCTTTCTGGGGCTCGAACAGCTGGATGGGGGTACCCGGCATGATGGTCGAGATCGCGTGCTTGTAGACCAGCTGCACATGAGAGTCGCGGCGCAGCAGCACTGAGAAATTGTCGAACCATGTGACGATGCCCTGGAGCTTGACGCCATTGACCAGGAAGATCGTGACCGGGATCTTGTTCTTGCGGATATTGTTGAGGAAGACGTCCTGGACGCTTTGTGATTTTTCGTTTGCCATCGTCCTATCCTTTTCTCGTTGGGCCCGTTTCGAGCCGTTTCATTGTTGGTTGCCTGCCGATGTCCGGGCAACATCGCCCGGCCCATGACCCTGACCAGTCCAATTGGTTAACACAGAACTTGACAGAATGAAATCTCTGTCGACAGAAATTGCGCGAGAATCACTCTCAGAGCGCAGCCAAGGTGGCTTTCAGGTCCGCAAGCCCAGGAAAATAGTGCTGTGGCGCCGCTTCACCGAACTCCCCGGCCAGTGGCGGCTGGGGCCGAACAAGAACCGGTATGCAGCCGTTTGTATGGCCGCAGATCAAATCGATATCGGTGTCGCCGATGAACCAGACATGGCGCCCTGGCTGCAATCCGCCTGGATCCAGGGCCAGTTGCACGTGCTCGCGGGCGGGTTTGTCCCGGGCTGAATCGCCGGCACCGGCGAGGGCCGCGAAATACTTGTCCCAACCCAGATGCGCCGCCTCTTTGCGCAGATACGGTCCGCGCTTGTTGCTGACGACGCCCATATAGAAACCGGCCGCCGCCGCCCAGGCGACGAGATCGCCGGCCCCCGGCAGCGGTTTCAGTTCGAGAAGGTGCAGCTTCTCGAAAGCACCGTAGAAGACCTTCTCCGCCTCCTTCCAGCGCTCACCGAAGAGCCCGGGGAAAGAATCCCGCAAGCTGGCGCGGATGCGGGTCTCGGCCTCGGTACGCGACCAACGCGGATGCCCCATCGCCTCCAGCGTCTCATTCATGGCGGCATGGATGACCGCCCATGAATCGACCAGCGTATTGTCCCAATCGAAAAGGAGCGCAACCGGTCGAGCGGTCATTTCGCGGCTCCGATCTGGCGCGCGACATTCTCCAGATAGATGGCCCGCAGCTTCTCCGAAATCGGACCCGGCTTCCCGTTGCCGATGTTCTGCCCGTCGATGCTGGTGACCGGCAGCAGGAAGGCCGAGGACGAAGTCAGGAAGGCCTCGTCAGCCTCCAGCGCTTCCTTGAGGGTAAACCCGCGCTCGACCAAGGTGACGCCGGTTTTCTGTACCAGCTCCAGCAACGACAGGCGTGTGATCCCGCCCAGAATGTCGTGGCTTTTCGGATAGGTGATCACCGCACCGTTCTTGACGATCCAGGCATTGGTGGACGAGCCCTCGGTGACCGTCCCGTCCGGCCCGACCAGCCAGGCCTCGAACGCCTTCGCCTCGGTCGCCGCCTGCTTGGCCAGGATGTTCGGCAGCAGCGACAAGGATTTGATATCGCGGCGGGTCCACCGGATATCGGGCTGGCTGGAAACGGCAACGCCATCCCGCAGCATCGCTTCGCTTGGTGGATTCATACGCTTGGTCGTCACCACCAGGGCGCTTTTTACCTTGGCCGGGAATTTGTGGTCGCGCGGTGCAACACCCCGCGTCACCTGGAAATAGACGATCCCGCGACGCAGACCGTTACGCCGCACCAACTCCCGCAGGATGAGCTTCAGAACATTGCGGCTGACGGGCCAGGCGATGCGCAATTCGCCCAGGGAATAACCGAGACGATCGAGATGCGGCTCCTCATCGATGAGCACGCCGTCAATGACCGGCACGACCTCATAGACACCGTCGGCGAATTGATAGCCCCGATCCTCGACATGCACCATCGCCTGGGCATGCGGCACATAACGGCCGTTCACATAGGCTAACCGGCCCATTTTTCAGAAATCCCCCAATTGCGGTCGATCAGGCCCCTTCCGGCTTAAGTCCGTCGGGCCTTTCATTCGTGTTGATTCCGAGAGAGCGCAGCTTGCGATGCAGCGCCGAGCGCTCCATGCCAACGAAATGCGCCGTTCGCGAGATATTGCCACCGAACCGCGCCACCTGACTTTCCAAATAGCGACGTTCGAAGATCTCCCGCGCCTCACGCAGGGGCAGCGACATGACTTCTGTGCCCTCACCGAGGGAGCTTGGCGCGATTGAAACCGAACCGATATCCGGCGGTAACATATCGGCCCGGATCGGCTCATCAGCAGCCCCACCGCTCATGATGAGCAACCAATCGATGACATTTCGCAGCTGGCGGACATTGCCCGGCCATTCATAGGCCTGCAGAACGGCAACGGCGTCTTCGGCGAGGCGCCGCGCTGGCAATCCGGTCTGTTCGGAAGCGCGCGCCATGAAGAATTCCAGCAGATCACCGATGTCGTCGCGGCGTTCTTTCAGCGGAGGCAGACGCATTGGCACGACATTCAGGCGATAGAACAGATCCTGGCGAAAACGGCCGGCATTCATTTCAGCCTGCAAATCACGGGCAGTCGAGGCGATGACACGAACGTCGACCTCGACGCGTGTCTTGCCGCCGACGCGTTCAAAGGTCTGCTCCTGCAGAACGCGCAAGATCTTGCCCTGCGTCTCCAGCGGCATATCCGCCACTTCATCGAGCAGCAGCGTCCCACCATGCGCCTGTTCGAGAAAGCCGATTTTGACCGATCCGCCCTCCCCATCCCGCTCAACGCCGAAAAGCTCGCTCTCCAACCGGTCCGGGTGCATCGTGGCACAGTTGAGCACTACAAAGGGGCCGCTGGCGCGTTTCGAGCGGCGATGGAGCAAGCGGGCCGCGACCTCCTTGCCGCTGCCTGGCGGGCCGGAAAACAGTACCCGACTGCCGGTCGGGGCGACGCGTTCAATGGCCATGCGCAGTTGCAATATCGCCTGGGACGACCCGATCAGCTCACCTTCGCCACCTGCGCGGTGTTTCAGTTCCTCGACTTCGCGCCGGAGACGCGCAGCTTCCAAGGCTCGCTCAATCGTCAGAAGCAGGCGATCGGATTTGAATGGCTTTTCGATGAAATCATAAGCACCGTTCTTGATGGCCGTGACCGCCGTCTCGATATTGCCGTGGCCACTGATCATGATGACCGGGATATCGGGAAACTCGACCTTCAGCACCTCAAGCAGACCCATGCCGTCGAGGGTCGAGTTGTTCAGCCAAATATCAAGGATGATCAGGTTGGGTCGACGGTTCCGCAACTGGGCAAGTGCCGCATCGCTGTCTGCTGCCTCGCGGGTCTGAAAGCCCTCATCGCCGAGAATGCCACTGATCAGCAGGCGAATGTCCGCTTCGTCATCGACGATCAGAATGTCGCGCGCCATACGTCACTGTCCCATTCTATTCACGCTTGCTCACCGGCTGGCAATCTGAAGTCCCGGCGCCGTGCCGGACGGCGTTGGGTCACCTGATTGACGCGCGGCATCGAGTGGAAAGGTCAAGGTTACGATCGCTCCGCCACCAGGTCGGTCCGTCATCGACAGCCGCCCCCCGTGGTCTTCCATGATCTTCTTGACGATCGCCAGCCCGAGACCGGTACCCTTGCTGCGGGTCGTCACATAAGGTTCAGTGAGTCGCTCGCGACCTTCCTTCGGCAGGCCCTTGCCATTGTCGGCCACGCTGAGAAGAAGCGCTTCGTCCTCGCGCCTTATCCATAAATGGATATGCCCCGGCGTCAAGAGTTCTTCGCTCTGCCGGGACCGCCCCTCATCAAGCCTTCCTTCGATGGCATCTGCGGCATTCTGCAACAGGTTGGTCAAGGCGCGGTTGAACTGACTCGAGTCGCATTGAATCGTGACAGGTACCTCGGGAATATCCAGCGTATAGCTGATGGCCGGGTGCGCGCTTTGTTGAAGAAACAGGAGCTCCTTGGCAAGCGCCACGGGACTTTCGGTATTAAGGACCGGTGCCGGCATCCGCGCGAAGGCGGAGAATTCGTCGACCATGCGACCGATATCGCCAACCTGCCGAATGATCGTGTCGGTACAGACTGTAAACGTATCTGGGTCTTCGGAAATCTGCTTCAGGTAGCGACGCTTGAGCCGCTCCGCGGAAAGCTGGATCGGGGTCAGCGGATTCTTGATTTCGTGGGCGATGCGTCTTGCAATGTCTGACCAGGCGGCTTTCCGCTGTGCCGACAACAACTCGGTCACGTCGTCGAAAGTAATGACGAAACGCATATGGTCGCCTTCGCTCCGCTCGGAAACGACGCGGACGTGAAACGTGCTGGTTGAACCATTTCGGCTGAGCGAGATTTGCCCATCGGCCGTACCAGTGGCACGGGACTGGGCCTGCGCCAGCAATTCGGCCATTTCGGGAACCAGTTGCTCAATCGGCCGGCCGATACCCTGATCCAGCTCCTGCCCCAAAAGCAGCGCTGCCGAGCGGTTGGCAAAATCGACGATGCCCGTCTCGGTGACGCCGATAACCCCTGCCGAGACGCCGGAGAGGATGAGACCGGTGAGCCTCGACCGGTCGTTGAGATCGCGGTTTGCAGCGATAAGGGCTGCCTGCTGGCTCTGCAACTGCGACACCATGACGTTGAATGTCCGGCTTAGGACCGCGATTTCGTCATTGCGCGCACCGACCTTGACCCGCGCCGACAGGTCGCCGTCACCGACCTTTTGCGCCGCACTAGCCAATCGAGACAAAGGTTTGACAAGTTTGCTCGCCGAAACAATGGCGTACCATACTGCCCCCAGCAGCATAAGAAGGGCGAGCACGGCATAGATGAGACCGATTGTTATCTGCAACGTCGAGCGATCGCGTTCCAGATACCGATAGAGACGCACCGCGTCTTCGTTCCCGCGCACGGCCGTCAGCACCCGATCGTCAATCAGGCGGCCCGTATAGAGGTAGAAGCCTGCCAATGGATCGAGCAGCACCAGCGCTCGCACGCGGTCGCCGGTCGGCATCAACATGATAGCGGTCTGACCGGCATCCGCCTTTTCGAAGGCGTCATCCGGAATATTCAGGCTGAATTCCATCGTCAGACTGAAGCTCGACCGCGCGACGACCTTCAAACGACGATCGATCACGATCCCTTCGCTAAGACCACGAAGATTTAGCTGTCTATCCAAAATAGCCTGAAAGTAAGGAGCGTTGCCGATATCAGCCAGACCATTGAATTGCAGTTCCGACGCAATGGCGGACGTATCGTCGCCAATGCGCTGCTGGGATTCGAGGAGATAGGAATGCGCCACATTGAGCGAGCTTTCGACCGCATCCTTAATCCGGTCGGAAAACCAGGAATTGAGACCATAGTTAAGGAACACCACGGAAAAGATTGAAACGACGATCGCAGGCAGAACAGCGATGAGCGCGAACATCACCACCATGCGCGCATGCAATTTCGCGCCGGCCAAGCCTTTGCGCCGTCCGATCCAGAGCAGTACTGCGCGCCGGGCGATAATTGTGGCAAGCGCCAGAGCAACGACCAAGTCGCCGGTCAGCAGCCAAGTGATGGTTCTGACCGGTTCTTCGGTGTCCCAAACGTCCGTGAGAGCGAAATAGGTGAGCAAGCCGAGGATGGCGCCCACCATCATCAACGAAATCGCCAGCAACCGCTCAAAGCCAATGTCCAATAGCCAGCGTGTCAGCGCCCCACGATGCACCGCGCTGTCAGCTGTCGCCCCGGACCCTTGCTCGGGCGAAGACAAGATTAGCGACTCCCCCGCATGGGCTGGAGTTCCAACTCTTTCAGCTTCTTGCGTAACGTATTTCTGTTAAGGCCGAGAAGGTCTGCCGCACGAATTTGATTGCCACGGGTTGCCTCCATCGAAATGGACAGTAGCGGACGTTCGATTTCATGGAGAATTCGATCATAGAGCCCCCGTGCGGGCAAAGCCCCTTCATGGGCATCGAAATAGGCGCGCAGATGCCGCTCAACCGATTGTCCCAATGTTTCGTCGTTGGCACGGGCGCCGACATTCGAAGCCTGCTCCTGCGCCTTCAACTGCTCGGCGACGATACGTCCGTCGATCGTCGGTTCGCTATAGAGAACAGCAATGCGGCGCATCAGATTCTCAAGCTCACGCACGTTGCCGGGCCAGCGATGGCGCTTCAACGCATTCTGAGCATCGAGATCCAGGGTCTTCAGCGGCAACCCCTCCAGAGCAATCTGCTCCAGGAAATGACGCGCCAGATCCGGAATATCCTCAACCCGTTCACGCAGTGGCGGCAGCGTGATGGGCACCACATTCAGACGGTAATAGAGATCTTCTCGGAAACGACCTTGCAGAATGAGCTGGCGGAGATCGCGGTGCGTTGCCGCCACGATACGTACATCGGCCTTGATTGGCGTCCGGCCGCCAACAGGTGTGAATTCACCGGATTGCAGTACGCGTAAAAGCCGTGTCTGCGCCTCCAGCGGCATGTCGCCGATTTCATCCAGAAACAACGTCCCACCCGACGCCGCCTCGAACTTGCCGATACCGCGCTGAATGGCGCCGGTAAAGGCCCCCTTCTCATGGCCGAACAGTTCGCTTTCGATGAGTTCCCTCGGAATGGCAGCCATGTTGACTGCCACGAAGGGGCGTTCGCGCCGGCGCCCGAAATCATGCAGGGCACGCGCGACAAGCTCCTTGCCGGTGCCGGATTCCCCGTGGATCAACGCCGTCATGTCAGTGCCGACCAACCGCGCGACGACACGATAGATTTCCTGCATCGCCGCCGAGCGACCGATGATCGGCAGCTTGTCTTCCTTAACGGCTGTTGGCGCCGTGCTGGCGCCTTCATTGCGCGGTCGCGTCAAAGCACGGTCGACGGCAGCAGTCAGGGCGCCGAGGTCGAATGGCTTCGGCAGATATTCGAATGCGCCTCTCTCCGTCGCTTTGATGGCAGTCAGAATGGTGTTCTGTGCGCTCATCACAATGATCGGAATATCCGGCCGTTCGGCCTTGATCCGCGGCACCAAGTCAAGGCCGTCGCCATCCGGCATCATCACGTCGGTGATGATGACATCGCCTTCCCCACCCTTGACCCATTGCCACAGGGTAGCCGCATTGGCTGCGGTTTTGACTTGATGGCCGCGCTCGGCAAGGGCTTGACTCAAGACCATGCGAATGGCGCGGTCGTCGTCGGCTACGAGAACGGTCTTGCTCATGGGATCATGCGTCTCCACGGCCATCGGCAATCGGCAGAATGACTGAAAAAGTGGTGCGGCCAGGCTGGCTGTCGCAATCGATCATGCCACCGTGATCATTGACGATCTTCGCCACCAAAGCGAGGCCGAGCCCCTTCCCTCCCGCCTTGCCACTGACGAAAGGCTCGAACAATTGCGCCTTCAGCGCCTCCGGTACACCGGAGCCGTTATCCTGGATCGTCACCACCAACCCCAAACGGCGTCTAGACGCCGAACCAGGCTCGCTGACCGTAAGACCCGGCCTGTAGCGCGTTCCAAGAACGATCTGCGCCCCCCTTGCGGGGGCTGCTTCGGCAGCGTTCTTGAAAAGATTGAGGAAGACCTGGATCAGTTGGTCGCGGTTGCCAAGAACCGCCGGCAGGGATGGGTCATATTCCTCCCGGAAAGCGACGTCGCGGGCAAATCCCGCCTGCGCCAATCGCCGCACATGCTCCAGGACTTCATGAATGTTGACCGGCTGCATGGCCGACGGGCGAGAATCGGTAAAGACTTCAAGACCGTTCACCATTCCGACGATCCGGTCCGTCTCTTCGCAGATAAGCTGTGTCAGCTGCCGGTCGGAAGGCTGTACTTTGGATTCCAACAATTGCGCAGCGCCGCGGATGCCGGACAACGGATTCTTGACCTCGTGCGCCAGCATTCCCGCAATCGCCTTGGCAGAACGTGCCGCATCCTTGCTCACGGCCTGCTGGGCCAAACGCCATTCCAACCCACGATCCTGGATCAACAGCGCCACGTGACCGACTGGATGGCTCAGCATCGCGACATCGACGGCGGCGTGCTCGATCGTCAGCCGCGGTCCGGAGAGCGACATGTCGGACTCGCCGACGGCGCTGGCCCCGGCACGTGCAGCATCAATGAGCGCAAAGAGTGGTGAATCGGCGGCAATGTGATCGTGGAGCGGCTTGGCAATGAGCTGCGCGCGGCTGATGCCCAACAGCGATTCCGCAGCAGCATTGACGGTGCTGACCCGGTTGTCGGCATCAAGCCCGACGATCGCCAGCGGCACCGCTTCAAGGAGCGTCAGTGCATCGGGCATCAAAGGCAGATTGCGCGTTCCCGGCGCCAGCGCCAGTTTCGGGATGGCGACAGCGGGATTGGGCCGGCTCATGCGGCCGCCTGCTGATCGAGCTGGGGTTCGTAAAACTCGCGGATAGCGGCCTTGGCCCCTTCCGGCGTGTCGATCGTGTTGATACGGACGCGGAATTCGGCCGAACCGGCCAGCCCTTTCGAATACCAGGCGACATGCTTGCGAGCGATCTTCAACCCGGTATCGCGGCCGTAATGTTCGATCATCGCTTCGTAATGGCCGAGGAGAAGCTGATACTGACGCCACAGCGGCGGGTCCGGCAGGATTTCGCCGTCGCGCAAATAGCGGATAACCTGATTGGGAAACCAGGGCCGGCCATAGGCACCACGCCCGATCATGACACCGTCGGCACCACTGAGATCGAGTGCCTCACGCGCCTTTTCAATCGTCGTAATATCACCGTTGACGATGACGGGCAGCGACACGGCCTGCTTCACATTTCGAATGAACGCCCAATCCGCCTCACCGGCATACATCTGGCAGCGCGTGCGACCGTGCACGGTGATCATCTTGATGCCGCTCGCCTCGGCGATGCGCGCCAGGCTCGGCGCATTGAGATTGGTGGAATCCCAGCCCATCCGCATCTTCAGCGTAACCGGCAATTTCACCGCCCTGACGGTTGCCTCCAGGATTTTTCCCGCATGGACCTCATCTCGCATCAAGGCCGAACCGGCATGACCGTTGACGACTTTCTTCACCGGACAGCCGAAATTGATGTCGATGATGGCAGCACCCCGATCCTCGTTGAGCTTCGCCGCCTCGCCCATGACCGTGGGTTCACATCCGGCGAGCTGCACCGACATCGGCGCCTCTTCCGCACAATTGGTCACCATCTTCATGGTCTGCCGGGTCTGCCGGATCATCGCCTCGCTGGCGATCATCTCGGAAACCACAAGCCCCGCCCCCTCCTGCTTCACCAAGCGGCGGAACGGCATGTCGGTCACGCCGGACATGGGCGCGAGGATCACGGGATCCTTAATTTCGATCGGACCAATATGAATGCTCATTTTTCGGGCAGCCAAACTCAATGCCTATTTCTTAGGCGATTTCTACCCGTCTCCCTCGCAAATGCAACAAGAAAGGCCCCAAAGGATCAAAAATCGACCTGGAATCAGCCGATCAGCACATCCTTGACGAATTTCACGCCCGGATAGCCCAGCGTAAGGAGCAAATACCCAGCAAGGACCCAACGGGCCGCTCGGCGGCCGCGCAACCCAGTCACCCTGTGTGCGACCAGCAGGATCACAAGGACGACGAACGCAAGAATCGATAACAGGACCTTGTGGGTTAGGGCAGGCCAGGCGCCGGTCTCCATAAAGGTATTCGCAAAGCCGCTGGCGAGTGCGGCCGCCATGAAGATTGCCGCCCACAGCAACAGTTTGATCTGCAACTCCTCGGCAACCAGCAAGGGCGGCAGCGCCACCTCAGCCCAGCTCGCCGACTGGCGCTTTTTCAACACCCGTTCCTGGAGAAGTACGGCAAGACCCGAGATCGCGCCCAACGTCAGCACCGCATAGCTCGCCACCGCCAGAACGACATGGGCGCGAAACCAGCCGGCCGAGGCGATGACCGGCGTTGGTTCGCTGAAGGACGCAAAAAGGAGCGCCAGCAGCGCCAACAGCAGCAAATAAGGGAGTAGCAGGGCCGCCAACTTATAGGCCTCGGTATTTACCAGACTGAGGGCCGCAAAGGCGATCAGAGACACAGCACAGCTGGCCCACAGATTGGCCGAAAGGCCGGCTTCCCAGCCATTGCTGATAGTCTGCGCAAAAATGCCCGAGGCGCCCGCGATGGCGGCGGCCAGAAACAGCCAGAACTGGAGGTTTCGCTGCAGCTTTGCGGTAATGGCAAGGACGGCCAGTGGAAACAGGGTCAGCAGGCCGGCGATCTGCAAATTCAATGGGCTCGACATGGCGCGCATTATGGTGACGCGCCGCCCCCTTGGCAAACCAGATCGGATAGCCTAGAGAGCCATCATGTCAAAGCCTGAAAATCCCCGAAATCCCAAGGTGATTGCCCTCGTCGTCGCTGCTGGCAGCGGCAGCCGCATGGGCAAGGACCTGCCCAAGCAATACCTGCCTCTCGGTGGCCGCACCGTGCTCCGGCATTGCCTCGAAACCTTTGGCCGGCACCCATCGATTGCAGCTGTGCGCGTCGTCATCAATGGCGCCCTGCGCGATCTCTATGATGCCGCCGTCCATGGCCTGGATCTGCTGCCGCCGGTCAATGGCGGCGCGCGCCGTCAGGATTCGGTCAGGCTGGGGCTTGAAAGCCTTGCGGCCGAACGGCCGGATCTGGTCCTGATCCACGACGCGGCGCGCCCCTTCATCGACGCTGGAACGATCGATCGGACTATATCTACGCTGGCGCATCATGATGGTGCCTTGGTCGCAGTTCCGGTGGTCGACACTTTGAAACGCGGCCAAAATGAGGGCGACACGGTTTTCAGCGGTGCCACCGTCGACCGCACCGGCTTGTGGCGCGCACAGACACCTCAAGGCTTCCACTTTGAAAAATTGCTGGCTGCGCATCGCCGCGCTGCCGACGGCCCGGAAATGACGGACGATGCTGCCGTCGCCGAAGCCGCCGGCATGCGGGTTGCGCTAGTCCTGGGACATGAAGACAATTTCAAGATCACGGCGCCGGCCGATCTGGAACGTGCGGAGCGAATGATGAGCGAACAGATGGAATACCGGACCGGCAATGGCTTCGACGTGCATCGCCTCATTCCGGGTGATGGCGTCATCATGTGCGGGGTGACGATCCCCTATCATCAGAAGCTCGAGGGCCATTCCGACGCAGATGTCGGCATGCATGCGCTGACAGATGCCATCCTGGGCGCCATCGGTGCCGGCGATATCGGCCAGCACTTTCCGCCATCTGATCCGCAATGGCGGGGCGCCGCCTCGTGGAAATTCCTGGACCATGCTGCCAAGCTGGTCGCGGGCAAGGGTGGACGCATCGCCCATTGCGACATCACGCTCATCTGCGAAAAGCCTAAGGTCGGTCCCCATCGCGCCGCGATGCAGGCGAGGCTTGCCGAAATACTCAACGTCGCGCCCGACCGGGTCAGTGTGAAGGCCACCACCACCGAGCAATTGGGTTTCACGGGGCGCGGCGAAGGGATCGCCGCCCAGGCGACAGCAACGGTCGCCCTTCCTCTCGGGCGATGAGGGTACGCGATGGATGTCGCCAGCCTCCTCGACCTCTATCGCCAGCAAGGCCTCAGGATCGCGACGGCGGAAAGCTGTACGGGTGGGCTGGTCGCCGGGACTCTGACGGCTGTTGCCGGTTCGTCTGACGTCTTCGAACGCGGTTGGGTCACTTACTCAAACCAAGCCAAAAGCGAGTGCCTCGGGGTGCCGCCGGAACTCATCGTTGAGAAAGGTGCCGTCAGCCGCGAGGTCGCCGAAGCCATGGCGCGTGGCGCGTTGAGGCACTCGGAGGCGGATGTCGCGATCTCCATCACCGGCATAGCCGGTCCGGGCGGCGGGTCGACCGAGAAGCCCGTGGGCCTCGTCTTCATCGGCCTCGCGCGCAAGGATGGCTGGTCGCAGGTTGAGCGCTGTGTCTTTCCAGGCAACAGGGATTCGGTACGGGCCCATTCCGTGTCCCGTGCGCTCGCGCATCTGGCGACTGCCCTGACCGCCACTTGACCCGGCTCCTCGGCATCGATTTCAGCGGCGCCCAGGATGCCGGCCGGAAGATCTGGGTCGCTTCCGCGCACCGCACCGATGGCGCTGTGACGATCGAGGATTGCCGGCCGGCAGTCGATCTGCCGGGCGGTAGCAGACAGCCGGAAGCGGCCATCGCCGCCCTCGCGCGCCTGATTGTCGCCGAACCCGATACGATCGCC
The DNA here is from genome assembly GCF_041910485.1 of Dongia sp. Classification (GTDB taxonomy): domain Bacteria; phylum Pseudomonadota; class Alphaproteobacteria; order Dongiales; family Dongiaceae; genus Dongia. The sequence goes on along the minus strand of NZ_JAYRQR010000038.1, from coordinate 36,152 downwards.
GGGTGCGATTTTCCGTTCGGCCTGCCCCTCCCCCTAGTTCATGAAGAAAGCTGGCGCGATTTCGCCCTTGGCTTTCGCCGACGTTTCGTCGATCCGCAGCATTTCCATGATTTGTGTCACGCCGAAACGAACGGCATTGAACTGAAGCGCCGTACAGATCAGGAAGATCGCACACCGTTCAATTCCTTCAACTTGCGCCTCTTCCGTCAGACCTGGTGGGGCATCGGCCACTTGCTGGCACCGCTTGTCGCCGGCGACGCGGCCCGCGTCTGGCCGCAGATGGAACCAGCCCCCGGCAAGCCGCTGATTGTCGAGGTTTGTGCCGCCTGCACTCTTATCAAGCTGGATGTCTATCCTTCCTACAAGGGCCCGACGAAGGCTCACCGCGCGGCGCGGCGCCGGATCCTCGACTACCTGATCGCGCATGCGTTCCTGTCGCCGCCCAAGCGCCGGCTGCTCAGCCTCCTGCTGGACAATCAGGGCGGTGACGCGCTCGACGCCGTCATTGGCGCCATTACGGTCAATCGCTGTCACTTCGATCATCCGCGCGACCGGGTCGACCGCCTCGAAGGCCGCGTCTATTACGATCTCGGCCCGTCATCCACCCAGGCCACACAATCGAGCTCGATCCTGGCCCCCAAGGCAAGCCCGGCGACGGCGACGCCTGTCCGCGCCGGTCGATGCGCGCCGAAGAAATCGGCGTAGACGGCATTGAAAGCCTGAAAGTCGTTGATGTCGGCAAAATAGACCGTGCATTTAACGACCTGCTCAAGGCGCGACCCAGCAGCGAGCAGCGCCTCGCGCAGATACGTTAGTGCCTGACGCGCTTCCGGGACCAAACCACCCGGCACCAATTCCAGCTTCCCTGGCAGATGACCTATCTGGCCGGAGACATGGACCATGTTGCCGACCCGTGCCGCCGAACTGAAGGGCAACACCGCCGGTAATGAATCCAGGCGATAGGTCTCCAATCTTGTATTCATTGCTGTAGCCTCCCTCAACGACGCTTGGCTGCCAGACTGGCGACACCGCAGTGCAAAAGATACCTGCAGATCGTTCGGCGCCCTCGACCAATCGTCCGCAACATGCATAGAATTCACCAATTCTCATAGAATGCGCAAAGCACTTAGGGAGGAAAAAATGGCCATATCGATCCATCCATCCGTCGACAACGGTTTCAAGCCGGCCAAGCCCGGCTTCGGTGGCGGCAAACTGCACTGCAAATGTGCGACCGATAAAGTGGAAGTCACCATCGCCAGCCAATCGGCCCACAATCATGTCTGCGGCTGCACCAAATGCTGGAAGCCGTCGGGCGCCCTCTTCAGCCAAATAGCCGTGGTGCCGCGCGACAAGCTCAGCGTCACCAAGCATGCCGAGAAGCTGAAGATCGTTGACCCGAATGCGCCCCTGCAGCGCTACGCCTGCACCGGCTGCGGCGTCCACATGTATTCCCGCATCGAGAACAAGAACCATCCCCTCTATGGGCTGGACTTCATCCACACCGAACTCTCAGACGAGGATGGCTGGTCGCCGCCGGAATTTGCCGCTTTCGTCTCCTCCATCATCGAGAGTGGCGCGGATCCCGCCAACATGTCTGCCGTGCGCACGCGGCTGCGGGAGCTGAAGCTTGAACCCTATGACTGCCTGTCGCCGCCGATCATGGATCTCATCGCGACGCATACGGCCCGGCAGAAAGGTATTCTGAAGTAAAATCACCGGTGTCGCTGAAGGGGCCGCGACACCGATATCAGGTGACATGGGGGCGTGAATGACTTGGATCGTTCGACTAGCGACAGCATCATTGCTGGCGGTAACGCTGGCTGCCTGCTCGGCCATACCCCGTCAGGCTGAACCGCCAGGGTCCGCTGGTCGCGCCAGTTTCTCCGGCTTCGACACCATCCGCTATTTGCCCTTCACCGACCCGGCAGGAACCCGGGAGCTGGTCGCAACCGCGTTCGTCAATGAGTCAGCGGAATGCTATGACACGTTGCCTGACGGGACGCGCAGGTACAATTACCTCGCCGTCTCAGGTGGCGGGTCCGACGGCGCATTCGGGGCGGGTCTCCTCAACGGCTGGACCAAGTCAGGAGAAAGGCCCACCTTCAAGTTCGTTACCGGTGTCAGTACGGGGGCGCTCATCGCTCCCTTTGCCTTCCTCGGGCCGAAATATGATGACGTCTTGAAGAAGTCCTATACGACGGTCGGTGCCGATCACATTTTCATCGCGCACTCCCTGCTGTCGATATTGTGGTCGGAATCGCTCACCGACACCGGCCCTTTGCGCGAAATGGTGGCTTCCTATATCGACGACAAAGTCCTCGCCGACATTGCGATCGAACACGCTAAGGGCCGGCGCCTGCTGGTCGCCACCACCAATCTGGATGCCGAGCAACCCGTCATTTGGGATCTCGGCGCCATCGCCTCCAGCAAGAGCAAGGACAAGCTCAAGCTGTTTCGCGAAATCCTGGTCGCGTCGGCTGCGATTCCCGCCGTATTCCCACCCGTGATGCTCGACGTTGAGGTCGATGGCAAGAAATACGATGAAATGCATGTCGATGGCGGCGTCTTCTTTCAATCCTTCTCGATGGCATCTGCAGCCAACCTCCCCGAGGTTATTGCCGCCGCGCATCCGGATTTTGCCGGCAAGGTGAACCAGAGACTCTTCATCATTCGAAATGGCCGCGTGACGCCAGATCCGAAGCAAGTACCCCGCGGCCTCGGCGGCATTGCCGTCCGCGCCATTGGATCAATGTTCAAAGTCTCCGGCATCAATGATCTGTGGCGCCTCTATCTCAGCACCATCCACGACAATATCGAATTTCGCTATGTCTCCATCCCCATCGAATACAAGGGCACCACGGAAGAGCAATTCAACGAGGCCGAGATGATCAATCAGTACAAGTTCGGCGAGAACATGGGCCGCACGGGTATCCCCTGGCAGCAGACACCACCCGGCTACTCCCCCAAGTGATGGGAGTCCGCCTTGCTGCGACCATCGTGCGCTGCCTGTTCTGGATTCTCCTGGCGGGGCTTTCGGCTTGGTGCATCGCTGCCCTGGCAATAGACGGCCCAGGCGCTTGGCGCTGGTTGCTGCTCGGTCTTTATCTTCTCGCCTTGTTCTGCATCCTGTGGCGGGGCCGTGCATGGGCGCGCCGCCTCCTTTCCATTGCCTTGTGCGGAATCGTCTTGATTTGGTGGCTTTCGCTCCGTCCATCCGACGCAAGAATTTGGCAGAAGGACGTTGACCGCACGGCCTGGGCGGACATCGCAGGAGACGCGATCACCCTCCACAACGTCCGGAACTTCGATTATCACAGCGAATTCGATTACACACCTCGATGGGAAGAGCGCTCTTACCTCTTGTCGGATATCACCGGGCTCGATGTGTCGATCACGTACTGGGGGTCGCCCTGGATCGCGCACCCGATCCTCAGTTTCGCCTTTCGCAATGGCGACCGCCTCGCCTTCTCCGTCGAGACACGCAAGGAGCTAGGTGAGGAATATTCAGCCCTACGCGGTTTCTTCCGGCGGTACGAACTGATCTATATCGTCGCCGACGAGCGTGATGTCATTCGGCTGCGGACGAACTACCGCCAGGGGGAAGAAGTCTATCTTTATCACACGACGGCAAGTGCCGCCGATGCCCGCGCTATCTTCCTCGACTATCTCGGCAGCCTCAACCAGTTGCATGAACGACCGCGATTCTACAATGCGCTGACATCCAACTGCACCAGCAACATTCGCATCCACACGGCCGCTGCTGCCGGTCCCACGTTGCCGCCTTGGGATTGGCGCCTGTTGCTCAACGGCAAATCGGACGAATTTGCCTATGAGCATGGGAGACTGGCCGGAGATCTTCCGTTCGATGCCTTGAAGGCAGCAGCGCATATCAACGATGCCGCTCGTGCAGCCGATCAGGCGGCAGATTTCTCGCAGCGCATACGCACCGGCAGGCCCGGCTTCTAGTCGCCGCGGTCGACCGCAAAGTCGGGAATCTCGACCGAAAGACCATCATAGGCCGGCTCGACGCCATCTGGGCATTTCGCCTTGATGACATCGTAGTCAACCATATGGTTCATATGGGTGAGGATGGTCCGCTTCGGTTTCAGGAGATCGACCCAACTCATCGCCTTGTCGAAATTGGCATGCGTCAAGTGCGGTTCGAAGCGCAGGCAATCGACGATGAAAAGATCGAGGCCTTCCAGCTGATCGAGACTCTCGTCCGGCAACTCCACACAATCCGTCGAATAGGCCATGTTGCCGATGCGATAGCCGGTCGACTTGCTGCCGAAACCATGATCCTGCTCATAGGCGCGAATTTCAATGCCGCCGATTGAGAAGGGCTTGTCGGATATGAGATGGGATTCGATGAACGGCTTGTAGAGGTGCCCGGATCCCTTCGTATGCTGCTTGAAGGCATAGTCAAAGCGATGCCGCAGCGTAGCCAGCGTTTCGGCCGAGCCATAGACCGGCACACGGAAGTCGATAGATTTGTCCTTACTGCGCACGAACCGCAGGTCGTCGATCCCTTGCGTGTGGTCGGCATGATCGTGGGTATAGAGCACGGCATCGAGGTGGTGGATACCGGTGCCCAGGACCTGCTCGCGGAAATCAGGACTGGTATCGCAGATGATGTTGAGATGCTGCTGCTGCACCAGGATCGAGACGCGACGGCGCCGGTTCTTCGGGTTGTCGGGATTGCATTCGCCCCAACCAGGCCCGATCAGCGGCACACCGCCCGACCCGCCGCAACCCAGGATCGTGACTTTCATACCGCCGCCTTTGCAAACAGACGGTCGAAATTGGCGGTGGTCGTTTCGGCGAGATTTTCGAGCGACACTCCCAGATAGTCCGCGACAAAGCTTGCGGTGTGCCGCACGAAGGCCGGCTCGTTCCGTTTCCCGCGCATGGGGATCGGCGCCAAATAGGGGGAATCCGTTTCGACCAGCAACCGGTCGTGCGGGATGGTCTTGGCGACATCGCGCAGCGCCTGGGCGCTCTTGAAGGTGACGATACCGGACAGTGAGATATAGAAGCCCATCTCAAGCGCGGCATCGGCCAGATATTGCGTTGACGTAAAGCAATGAATGACGCCGGTCAGGCCACCCTTCGCGGCACCCGCCTGCAGCAGGCGAACCGTATCTTCGTCGGCGTCTCGGCTATGCACGACGATCGGCAAGCCGCTCAACCGGGATGCTTCGATATGGCTCGCGAAGACATCCTGCTGCCGCTCACGCGGGCTCTTGTCATAAAAATAGTCGAGGCCCGCTTCGCCAATGCCGACCACCTTGGGGTGCCGGGCGAGCTCCGCCAAGCGCGCGGCGTCAACATCCGGCTCGTTTTCCGCTTCGTGTGGGTGAATCCCGACCGTGCAGCGGATATTGTCGTGGGCGCTGGCGATGGCCAGGACCTGATTGAACTTGCTGACGCGCGTGCAGATGGTCAGCATCCGCTCGACGCCGCTTTCGCTGGCGCGCGTCAAGACGGAGTCAAAATCGCCACCGAAATCCTCGAAATCGAGATGGCAGTGGCTGTCGACCAACCGCACACTCACGATTTGGCCTCTTCCGCCTCGACAAAGCGCGGGAAGATGGCCGTCGGAGCCGGCAGGCTCGTACCGCCCTTGATGCGTACCTTACCGCCGAGCTGCGAGAAATCGCGCTCGCCCGCCGGAATGCCAAGGATATCGAGCAGCTTGCCGCAGGAGGTCGGCATGACCGGCTGCGACAGGATGGCCACCTGACGCAGCACTTCCGCCGTAACCCACAGAACCGTGCCGAAACGTTCCGGATTCGATTTGCGCAACGCCCAGGGTTCGTTGCCGGCGAAATAGCGATTGGCTTCGGCGACCACGGACCAGGTCGAGGTCAGGATCTGATGCAGGGCATAATCGCCCATGCTCTCGCGCGCCTTGCCGATGAGGGCATCGACCTGGGCCAGCATCGCCTTGTCGTCATCGTTCAGGGCACCGGCCTCCGGCAGCTTGCCGTCGAGGTTTTTGGCGATCATCGACAGCGAGCGTTGGGCCAGGTTGCCGAGGTCGTTGGCGAGATCGGCATTCATGCGCTGCACGATCGCTTCCGGACTGTAGCTGCCGTCCTGCCCGAACGGCACCTCGCGCAGGAAGAAATAGCGCATCGCGTCGATGCCATAGACATTTGCGAGATTGAACGGGTCGATCACGTTGCCGACCGACTTCGACATCTTCTCGCCCTTGTTGAAGAGGAAGCCGTGGCAATAGACGCGCTTGGGCAGCGGCAGGCCCGCCGACATCAGGAACGCCGGCCAATAGACGGTGTGGAAGCGTACGATGTCCTTGCCGATGATATGTACGTCGGCCGGCCAAAAACCGGCGCGCGGATGCGACGCATCCGGCCAGCCGGTCGCCGTCACATAGTTCGTCAGCGCGTCCACCCACACATACATGATGTGCTTCGGGTTGCCCGGAACCGGAATGCCCCAGCTGAAGGTGGTGCGGCTGACCGACAGATCCTTGAGCCCGCCCTTGACGAAGCTCATCACCTCGTTCCGGCGCGCATCCGGTCCGATGAAATTGGGGACGCGTTCGTAAAGCTCAATGAGCTTTTCCTGGTATTTCGACAGGCGGAAGAAATAGCTCTCCTCTTCGACCCATTCGACCGGCGTGCCGGTCGGCGCCAGCCGCTTGCCGTCGGCATTCTGCGTCAGTTCGCTCTCATCATAGAAAGCCTCGTCGCGAACCGAATACCAGCCGGCATATTTGTCGAGATAGATGTCGCCGGCCGCTTCCATGCGCTCCCACAGGGCGGCGCAAGTCTTGTAATGCCGCTCTTCCGAGGTGCGAATGTAATCGTCGTTCGAGGAATTGAGCGCCGGCCCCATGTCGCGAAAGCGCGCCGTGTTGCGATCGGCCAGTTCCTTGGCGGTGATCCCTTCGCGCTCAGCCGTCTGCTGCATCTTCAGGCCGTGCTCGTCCGACCCGGTCAGAAAGAAGACGTCGCGGCCATCCAGGCGCATGAAGCGGGCGATCGCGTCCGTGGCGATCAACTCGTAGCCGTGGCCGATATGCGGCGCACCGTTGGGATAGGCAATGGCCGTGGTGATATAGAATTTCTCTTTCGACATTCTTCAACTTCCAAATAACCGGTACAGCCGCCTGCCCCCACGGCCAGCCCTTGAAAGGACATGGTGGGAACCGGTTTCCTGCTGCCGGCGAACGCGTGGAAACGGGGCTTTCAGCCTTTGGTCGAAGCCAGGACCAGCCAGGCCGTCGCCCAGGCCTGCTTGCGGTCCAGGTTGGCGCTGGCAACCCTGGCAAACAGCCGGGTCACCTTTTCCCATGATTGCAGCCAGTGATCAAGGCTGGCGGCCCCGATGAGGCGCTGCATGAGGCCTCGTTCGCCCGGGAAAACCTCAATCATTTGAATATCTTGGACAGCGGACCAGCGGATGAAGCGCGTCAGCCACCAATCCAGCAGGGTGACGGCGATTTCGAATTGCCCCTCGCCCGCCTTGCCCGCCAGCTTGTCACCGACCCGGTGGAGGACATTGGTGTCGTAGTTGGGCCAAGCGGCCAGAAGCTGCGCCACGGACTGAAAGAGATCGAGGCCCGTGCTGTCGCTGCCGAACTCGAGCGCCCTTCCCAGCGACCCTTCCGACAGGGCCGAGCAAAGCGCCATCTCGCCACTGCCGAGGTCGATCCCGTGCCGCTTCAACTCGCCCCTGATGACCGTTTCGCTCAAGGGTTCCAATGCCAGCTTGCGGCAGCGCGAGCGGATGGTGGGCAGCAGCCGACCCGGCGCGTGGGAGATAAGGAGAATGACCGTGCGCGGTCTCGGTTCCTCGAGGATCTTCAACAAGGCGTTGGCAGCATTGCGGTTGAGCTCGTCGGCACTGTCCACCACCAGGACGCGCCAATGTGACTCGCCCGGCGTCATGTGCAGGAACTCGATGGCGCCGCGCACCTCGTCGATCGTGATCTCGGCGCGGAGCTTGCCGGTCTTTTCATTGACGCTCCGCCTGAGGACGCGGAGATCGGAATGCGAGAGTTCACGCACCCGCCGGAAAATCGGATGATCGGTCGGAATATCGAGGCTGGTCAAAGCCGCAGCCGGCGCCGCTTCAGGCTCCTCGCCAAAAAGCCCCATGCCGGCGGGTTCTTCGGCTTGCGCCGGCAGCCCGTGGCTCAACAGGAAACGCGCCATGCGGAAGGCCAAGGTCGCCTTGCCGATGCCACGCGGACCGGTGATCAGCCAGGCATGCGGCATGCGCCCGGATTCATAAGCGCGCAGGAACGATGCTTCAGCCGCATCGTGGCCGATAAGATGTGCTGTCGCCTCCGGTGGCGGAAATCGCTGCTCGTCGCTCATGAGATCAGAGGCTGACGCCGAAACGCGCTTCGATCAAGCCTGCGATCTCAGCCGCGATTTCCTCGCGCGAGCGCGCGGCATCGATGATGCGACAGCGGTCGGGCTCGGCCGCCGCCAGCTGCCGGAACCCCGCACCCAGGCGCCGATGGAAATCGACGCCCATCCGCTCGTAACGCTGCTCGGTCTCGGCCCGCGCCAGGCCTTTCTCAACCGGCATGTCCATGACAAGGGTAAGGCCGGGTTCGGTTGGCCCCACAATGTGACGGCGCAAAGTCCACAGCCAGTCAAGATCGAGGCCTTGCCCGTAACCCTGATAGGCCAGCGTACTGTCGGCAAAACGGTCGCACAGTACCCATTTCCCAGCCATTAGGGCTGGCCGGATGACATGGGCCAGATGCTCGGCCCGCGCCGCGAAATGGAGCAGGGCCTCTGTCTCCGCTTGCCAGCGTCCGGCACCGCCCTCGACCAGCAGAGTGCGAATTTCTTCTGCACCCTTCGTACCGCCGGGTTCGCGCGTCACCTCGACTGCATGGCCTGCCGCGCGCAGTCGATCGGCCAGGAGCCGTATCTGGGTCGACTTGCCTGCCCCCTCGCCGCCTTCGAATGTGACGAAGCGCAACGGGCCGGTCGCCATTGCCGGATCAGTTCCCGCCGAAGACGAAATGCTGCAGGGCCTCGGCAATACGGCCGCCGAAGCCGAGATCGGCGACGTCCTTGGCTGCCACCAGTTTGGCCTTGGCCTGCGGCATTCCGGGGATGTCGATCACCAGTTCGCCGATTTCCTGGCCCTGCTTGATCGGCGCCTGGATCGGCCCCTGATAGACGGCCTTGGCCACGATCTTCTGCCGTTCGGAACGCGGCAGCGTCACCAGCAGGTCGGATTCGACGGTAAAGGGCACGGTCTTCTCCGCCCCCATCCATACCTCGGCCTCACCAAGCGCTGTTCCCGGCGAGGCGATGGTGTAATTGCCATACTCGCGGAACGCCCAATCGAGCAGGCCGCCGGCTTCATCCGCACGCTCCTGCATGCCATTGAGACCGTGCACGACCATGATGATGCGGCGCCCGTCACGGACCGCCGAGGCGGTGAGGCCAAAGCCCGCTTCTTCCGTGTGGCCGGTCTTCAGGCCATCGACGCCGGAACCCTTGCGATAGAGCAGCGGATTGCGGTTGCCCTGCTTGATCCCGTGCCAGGTGAATTCGTGCTCGGAGAAGAACTTATAATATTCGGGGAAATCGTCGATCAGGTGCCGCGCCAACGTCGCCAGATCCTTGGCGGTCATCAGATGGTTGGGGTCGGGCAGACCCGAGGCATTGACGAAATTGCTGTCGGTCAAGCCGATTTCCTTGGCCTTCTTGTTCATGCGCTCGGCAAAGGCCTCTTCCGATCCGGCCAGGCCCTCGGCCACCACCACGCAGGCGTCGTTGCCCGACTGGATGATGATGCCGCGGATCAGATCCTCGACGGCGATCGCCGAATTGATTTCGACGAACATCTTGGAGCCCTGCGTCGACCAGGCCTTTTCGCTGACGTGGAAAGTGTCGGTCAGCTTGACGTCGCCGCGCTTCAGCGCGTCGAACAGCATGTAGACCGTCATCAGCTTGCTCATCGACGCGGGATGCAGCCGCTCAGTCCCCATCTTGTCAAAGAGGACGGCGCCGGTCTGGTAATCGACGATATAGGCGTGCTGCGCGTTGGTGACGAGCGGCTCGGCCTGGGCCGCCGGCTGCACGGCAAAGAGCGCCAGGCTCGCGGCAACTAGACCCGCCCACAAGGATTTCAGCATATTCCCGACCTCAGAATGGCAATAAGACTCGGCCCAACCGGGCGCTTTAGCGCGGCAAATTGATCCCAGCCCCGAATGGCGTCAAGCAACATCAATTGACGGCGATACGGGCATCCGGATGCCCGGTCTCGATCAGCTTCTGCAGCAGGGCATCCGCTTCCTCGACCGAGCCCAGCGGCCCGAGCTGCACGCGGTAGAAACGCTGCTGGTTCAGCATGAACTGGGTAATACGGGTGGGGCGGCCCAGGCTGGTCAGCTTCATCTGCAGCTGCTGGGCATTGGCCTGACGCAGGAAGGCGCCGGCCTGGATGAAGATATTGCTGGGCTTCACCGGCATGATCGAAACCTGCCCCGTCGGCTGCGGCACCTGGACCGAGCCGATGGCCGAATTCTTCGGCGCCGGGGCGGCCGGCTGTACCGGGGCCGCACTTCCGCCGCCAACGGGGGGCAGCGCCTGCGATGTCACGGCGCCGGCAGGTGCGGCCTGCGGAGTCGGGCTGAACGTGTCGCTGCCGCCGCCCTGGGACGAGGCCTTGGCGGCGATCAGCATGCTCTCTTCCTTCATGACCTGAACGCGCACCTTGGCGGTGCCGTTCTGCTCAAAGCCCAAGAGCTGCGCGCCGCGGCGCGACATGTCGATGATGCGGTTGTTGACGAAGGGGCCGCGGTCATTGACCCGCACGACGATCGACCGGCCGTTTTCCAGGTTGGTGACACGCACCAGGGACGGCATCGGCAGGGTCTTGTGCGCCGCCGTCAGGGCGTTCTCGTCATAGGTTTCGCCGTTGGCCGTCGCCTTCTCGTGGAAGCCCGGCCCATACCAGGAAGCGATCCCCGTCTCGTCATAAGCGTAATCGGCCTGCGGATAGTACCAGACGCCCTTCACCTGATAGGGCTTGCCGACCTTGTAGGGGCCGCTGACGTCGGGCTCCTGCCGGGTGACGACCTTGGTCGTCTCGACGGCGAGGTTGGTCTCGGCGCAAGCGGCGACCAGGGTCAACAGCGACGCTGCCGCCAGCACGCGAAAGAAACCACGAAACCCCTGCATGTGGACCGCCTGGACCCCTGAATCATCAAGATATGGTGGAAATTCGGGGTCTTAACCTATCTGGCCGGCCGTCAATAGGCAAGCGCGGCGGCGGTCTGAGCGACCTAAAAGATTAGGCGCCGAGTCGCACCTGGGTCGCCCTGGATGCGGTCGCAAAAATGTACCGGCAGCTGCGGGAATTACGCAGCTGCCGGTGCCTGGGAAGTTGCAAGTTCGACAGGATAGTCCGTCAGTCCGGGGTCGAAATCCCACCCCGTCAGATATGCTTCTTCTTCATCTCGGCGGCGATGAACTCGGCCTGCCGGATCGCCAGGGCGACGATGGTCAGCGTCGGGTTCTCCGCACCGCCGCTCGTGAACTGGCTGCCGTCCGACACGAACAGGTTCTTGATGTCGTGGGTCTGGCCGTGCTTGTTGACGACACCGTCCCGCGCCTTCTTGCTCATCCGGTTGGTGCCGAGATTGTGCGTCGACGGATAAGGCGGCGTATGGAACGTGCGCTTGGCACCCACCGCCTCATAGAGCGCGCTGCCCTTGCCATAGGCATAGTCGCGCATCGCCTTGTCATTGGCATGGTCGTCGAAATGGACGTTCGGGATCGGCAGGCCGAACTGGTCCTTCTCCGTGGCATGCAGCGTCACCCGGTTCGTCTCCTGCGGCATGTCCTCGCCCACCAGCCACATGCCGGCCATGTGATCATAGCCTTCCATGGCGCTGGCAAAGCCCTTGCCCCATCCGCCGGGATCGAGGAAGGCCGCCATGAACGGGAGCCCCAGCGACAGGGTCTCCATCTCATAGCCACCGACGAAGCCGCGCTTGGTATCGAGGCGTGATTCATCGCGGATGATGCCGGCCATGGTCGTGCCGCGATACATGTGCACCGGCTTCTCGAAGATGCCGTAGACCGAACCGGTCATGTGGCGCATGTAGTTCCGCCCCACCTGGCCGGAGGAGTTCGCAAGCCCGTCCGGGAACATCGACGAGGCCGAATTGAGCAGCAGCCGCGGGCTTTCGATCGAGTTGCCGGCGACGCAGACAATGCGCGCCTTCTGCACCTGCTGCTTGCCGTCGGCATCGACATAGAGCACGCCGCTCGCCAGACCCTTCTTGTCGTGCTGGATCTGCAGCACCTGCGAGTTGGGGCGCACTTCCAGATGCCCCGTATCCTCGCCCTTCGGGATCTCGGTATAGAGCGTCGACCATTTGGCGCCGGACTTGCACCCTTGGAAGCAGAACCCGATCTGCTGGCACGAACCGCGATTGTCTCGGGGCTCGGAGTTGATCGCCATGTTCCCGGTATGGAACTCCTTGTAGCCCATCTTCTTGGCGCCGGCCGCCAGCACCTTGTAATTGTTGTTACCGGGCAGGCGCGGGATACCGTTGGTGCCGGTGACACCCATCTTGTCCTCGGCCCGGGCGTAGAAGGGTTCCATCTCCTTCAAGGTGATCGGCCAGTTCAGCAGGTTGGCGCCCTTGATCTCGCCATAGATTTCCCGCGTCCGGAATTCATGCTCCTGGAAGCGCAGCGACGCGCCGGCCCAGTGCACGGTCGAGCCGCCGACGGACTTCACGATCCAGGCCGGCAGGTTCGGGAAGTCCTTGGCGACGCGCCAGCTGCCCGATGTCGTGCGCTTGTCGAGCCACGAGATGTTGACGAAGCTCTCCCACTCATTGTTGACGAAGTCTTCCATCTCGCGCCGGCCACCCGCTTCCAGGATGACGACGTTGATGCCCTTCTGCGCGAGTTCGTTGCCAAGCGTTCCGCCGCCGGCACCCGAGCCGACGATGACGACGACGCTGGAATCGTTGAGATCGAATTTGGCTACCATTTTCTGTCCCTCCCCTCTCAGATCTCATCCGGCCAGGTGATCTCGTTGAACCCGCGGTGCAGATAGCCGCCGAGTTCCGCCGAGGCCCCCTCGTATCCATAGATCTTCCAGACATCGGGATTGTTGTAGATGCCGGTCACGCATTCGCCGCGCACGCTTTGGAAGAACGCACTCGTCTCGATCTTCTTCAGCGCCTCTTCGCGCTGGTCGGCGTTAAGGCCGCTCCAGTTCGCGGCCTGCAGATCGGCAACACCTTTCTGCAGTGACTCCTTCAACGCCGCGTCCTTGCCGGCCTTCTCATCGAGTGTCGCCACGACCTTGCCGTAGATCGCATCGTCGAGCTTCTCATGCGGATAGAGCGCCCGGGTCATTTCGACCAGGGTGGCCGCTTCAGCAGCACTGATCGTGGTGGGCGCCAGCGCCCAGGCACCGTTCGGGCCGATGACGACACCGCCCATGACGGTGAGCCACGCCGAACCGGCGATGGCTGCGGATGAGCCGGCGAGAAAGCGCCGGCGGTTCATGTTGGCTTGCCTCATATTTCCCTCCCAGGGTTGATGCCGCTTTTGTTTCGCGGTCATTCGGCATTCGGCGTGGCTACATTGGAGTTTTTTGAATTCTCTGGTCAGCGATAGCGTCCGTGGCGCTGCAACACTTCGATCTTGTATCCATCCGGATCGAGCACGAAGAAAAAGCGCGCCATCAACGCGCCGTCGCGGTGAAATTCCTTGATCGGCAGCGGATTGAGGCCGGCATCGGTAAAGCGCTTGTGCTCGGCATCGAGATTATCGATGGCAACGGCGACATGGCCGTATCCGTCGCCATGCGTATAAGGCTCCGCGCGGCCTTTGTTCCAGGTGAGCTCGATCTCGAAATCGTTCTCCGGATTGCGCAGATAGACGAGCGTGAAGTCGTCAAAATCGAAACGGTCTGCCGGGCGCAGCAGAAAGGCGCGATCATAGAAGGCAAGTGATGCCTCCAAGTCGCGCACCCGGATCATGGTGTGGATGATCTTAGCCATGGAACTCCTCGGTTGCCCCAGAAGCGTCGGGGGTACGAGGAGCCTAGGCCGAGCCTTTGCGCTCTTGGTGTTAACGGATTACTACGTCACTGATTGGGCACAGAAAATTGCGCTGCAGCGCAGCGTGGCCACTCTCGGCTCAGTGCTTCGGTCCAGGTGGTTACGACGCGACCGCCCGCAACGCGTCGGTGGTGCCGACCGGCCGCGAACGGCCACCGGTCAATTCGTGTTTGGCCTGCGCCACGGGCTGCGACCCTTGCTGCCGCTCGATATGAACTGCACAGGTCACACGCAACAACGAGGTGAAATTGCCGACTTCACCCTGCCGCTCAAGGACTTCACTGTAGAGTGTGCTCATGAAGCGCGGCGTGGTCATCCCCTCCTGCTCGGCAATCTGGTCGAGAATCGACCAAAACAAAGCCTCTAGGCGGATGCTGGTGCTGAACCCGTCCAGGCGGACGGACCGGGTGACCGTCCGATAGACATCGGGGTCCGTGCTGGCGAAGACCTGGCACATGATGTTCCTCCCGTATTGAGCCCAATCTTTTTTTAAGCCGCCCCGATCCCTCTCCAGTCCTGGCGCGGCGGGCTCCCGTCGCGGCCATCTGGCGGGCGCGTGAGGCGGAAACCATCACCCAGTCTAAACAGGTCCCGGTTCGGTGCAACGAATTCCTCGGCCCCGCGGTGTGGAAAGGAATTTATCCATCCGGTCAGTTAGATAGAGGTGGACGCTTGATTTGCACCGCACACATCGTTAAGCACCACCCCTGCGAGCTGGAAGGGTGGCCGAGTGGTTTAAGGCAGCGGTCTTGAAAACCGCCGTGGGTGCAAGCTCACCGTGGGTTCGAATCCCACCCCTTCCGCCATCCCCGCCGATTGCCCTCTATTGTGCGACATTGCAGCCGTTCACCGCACCCCTCCGGGTGAGATGATTGACTACCGCTTCTACGCTATTGCGCACCTTTCCGACGCCCGACGACTATCGCAGCTCGATCAACGGGAAGCTATTCACGATACCGCTAAATGTCTTGGCCTATTCGTCGACCTCAGTGACCACTTCGTCCTCTGCTTGAACTTGAGCCTGCTCCTGCTCGTCCGGCCTGGGCGGCCGGGTGTCGGGTGACTCTGGTAGGATAGCCAGTCGGCTGGCGATGAACGCAGCGATATTCGCCAGGCCATTGTCTGATTGAATGATCGTCCGGTTGTTATCAATAGTCACGGTGTGTTGCTCATGACTCGCTTCTACCCTGTCGATACGAGTGAGCCAGCACCAATAGACCGGACGGTGCTGAACATGCAGCGGACCTGCATGGAAATTGGTGACCTTGAGTTTCACATTGACGCCTGGAAGATCGCCGATCAACTTCTTGATCGCTGCAGGCTCGTTCTCCAATCCAGAGAAATGAATCTCCTGCTCTCCGACCGTCACCAGAGACTTGCACCAAGGGCGCCCACGAAACGTCAGGTAGAACTTCGGGTCAGCGTCATAAACATGCAGGAAATAGCGGCTGCTTTGGGTCTTGTCCCCGGCCTCTGGAATGAGCAGAGCAAGCCGTAGTAAGTCAGCCATGATCGCACCTGTAGCGGGAGATTTGTTCCCAGCATGCTGATCGCCGTTATCGCCTGCCTGGCCGCGAAGGAACTTACATTCCAGCCAGTTCTCATGCCGCCACCCATACTGGCTCAACCGCTTGTTTGCGACGCGCAGGCGGGCAACATTGGCGAAGAGGTCTGCCCGAAGGTATCGCGGACCTACCTGCCCGAACATCCCGGTGCTGCGGTATAGCTTCTCGCTTTGCAGACAGCCTATTGGATTGAGCGCATTACGCCCGTTCAATACCTGAAGTAGCGACAGGGTCAGCGCCGAGACAATCCCAGACTCATAGCTCTGCGATTGGTAGCCTGATCCGTGAAGAACTTCGGGCAAAGAAAAGAAGGACTGTTCGATGAGCACTGGCTGATTTATTCCACATTATCTGGCAGTCAATAAGATTATCTGACAGAAACGCATGATCAACTACAAGAATGCGCGGGCGGAATGCCCCCCGCTACAACTCATCGCTAACCCATTTTGGAGAACTATGGCGTAGGTGTAGTTCTCCGTTTGATCTGTTTCGGCCCGCCAATGGCCATAAGTGCCGGCGAACGCCTTCAGAAACGGTCTCGGAAGACGGCTGAGCGATAGAGGGCGCTAGAGCGCCCGCACCTCGCGCAGGAAGTCTTCCACTTCCGTCTTCAATTTGCTGCCGTTGAGAGCCAGTTCATTGGCCGCGGACAGCACCTGCGTCGAACCGGCGCTGGTCTGCCGCGATGCCTCATTGACGCCCACAATATTCGTGGTGACTTCGGCCGTGCCGGCGGCAGCCTGCTGGACGCTGCGCGAAATTTCCTGGGTCGCGGCCCCTTGCTCTTCGACGGCGGAGGCGATGGTTGTCGAAATCTCGGCCACCTTGTTGATTGTGACACCAATCCCGGAGATCGCTTTGGCGGAATCGTCGGTTGAATCCTGGATCGAGCGCACCTGAGCCGCGATCTCATCAGTCGCGCGCGCGGTCTGACTGGCGAGATTTTTGACTTCCGATGCGACGACGGCGAAACCCTTCCCGGCCTCGCCGGCGCGGGCTGCTTCGATCGTTGCATTCAGCGCCAGCAGATTAGTCTGGCTGGCGATATCATTGATCAAAGTTACGACATCGCCGATGCGCTGCGCCGCTGAGCTCAGATTGCTGACCTTTGCATTGGTTTCCTCCGCTTCCTTGACGGCGGCCGAAACGATCCTGGTTGACTCCGTGACCTGGTTTCCAATTTCACCGATGGACGAGCTCAACTCTTCCGTGGCTGCCGCCACGGTCTGGATGTTCTGCGTCATTTCCTCTGCGGCGGAGGTCACCGCGAGGGACTGCCCTGCCGCTTCTTCGGATGTATGCGCAAGGCTGCTTGCCGTGGCTTGCAGCTGGGTGGCGGCGGCACTGACAGCATGAACGATCTCGGAGATGATCTTGTCGAATTTTTGTATTGCACTCTCCATCCTCTGGCCGCGCGCGATCTGCACCTGTTGCGCTTCGGCCTGAGCATCGGACAGGCGTTTCGACTCCTGCATGGCGTTCTTGAACACCTCGACGCTCTTTGCCATTTGCCCGATCTCATTCTGATAGTCGGTTGCCGGGATGGGCGTATCCCCACGACCCGACGAGAGATCAGCCATGGCAATGGTCATTGACGAAATCGGCGCCACGATCTTCCGACCGATGAACGCCGCCACCGCGAACGAAAGCGCGCTGATGATCGCCATGGCGGAGAGAATGATGATGCGAGCGTTGTCGGAGGTTTCCGCCGCTTTCGAGTTTGCCTCAGCATAGGACGTGCCGATGCGGTCAATGAGATCAGTTTGAATCGGATCGACCGTCGCAAATGCATCCGAGAGGGCCTTTTCCAAGGCGATGATATCCAGACGCGTCTTGGCGACGGCCTGAAAATCCTTTGCATAGGAAGCGGCGAGTGTTTTCAGCTGGTCGCGGTCTGCCGGGGCGAGCCCCGCTCCATCCAGATCGGTGGCAAACGACGCCGCGAGTTTTGCATGAGCCTCGACATATTTGGGATCGAGCCTCAGCAGAAAGTCCTTTTCGGCGCGGCGCATCATCAGCATCGACACCGTCAGCTTGTCGAGATTATGCGACTTGAGCCTATCTTCCACTTCATGGACCGATTTGCGCAGGGTGCCGCGCAAGCCCAGCTCATCGGTCAGCCCGATCTCCTGCCAATGCGTCACGACTGCATCGAATGCCTTCTCGTAATTGGCGACACCTTCGCGGATGGCGGAAAGAGACTGGGTATAGGTACCGTTGCTGTCGCCGGCAGACAGTTCGGTCAGGTGTTTATCGATATCGGCCATAACTTCGCCGTGTTGTGCGATGTACTTGTCTTCAAGACGAAGCAGGAAATCCTTTTCGCGGCGACGTGCGTTGAGGAATTCATAGCGCAGATCCTGCGCCGATGCGTTCAGATCCGCTGCGTGGTTAGCAATATGCTGTTGCTGTTCACGGTTGCCGTCGACGCTCAGGTAAATGCCGGCAATCAAGACGAAGCCAGTCAACGCAACGGCACTGACAAGCAGAACTTGCCATACAATTTTAAGGCGGCGCATGAGAGTTACCTAGATCCCTTCAGGTTCATTGATAGCCACCGTACTGTCATTTATTGGTCAACATCTTCGGTGGACAAACAAAGTCGGGTACATAATTCGCCGCAATGCATTGAGAAACCCTTTAGTTATTGCGGAATATTTTACTAATTGATGACATTTGTGGTCGGCATTCGACCTCGCCCAACTCATGCACAGAATTTCTCGTTCCTTTCCGTGGCCAGAGACGCTCAATCGTTTCGACAGAGACTTAGACACGTGGCGTCGAGCTCAAGCCGCGCCGATTGCAGGAAGTTCGGACTTTCGGCCGATCCATCGCTCAATTGGCAGCTGAACTTGAGCTTTGTTCTTTTGGTTGAAGCCTTGAGCGAGATACCACCGACTGTTGTCGGCGATCCTGTGTGAAGACCTCACTCTGCTCCGTCTTCACCAGTTCAATCCGGCGGTTCTTGGTGTGGCTGGGATCTTTGTCGTTGCTGGCGACGGGCGCCGCCATGCCGACTATTGGTTCAAGCCAAAGGCCTTATGGTGAATCAGCTCCCCGGAAGGCTCCTCACCCCCGAACGGCAGGGCTTGAACGACCTCGGGTGGACAACCGGTCACGCGTAAACCGGGGAAGGCCTGGAAGCCGAAGCGCCCATAATATCCCGGGTCGCCGACCAAGGCGGCGCCGATGCATGTCTTTCGCAGCCGACCGAGCGCCTCTGTCATCAAGGCAGAGCCGATACCTTGACGATGCTTTGAAGGCAAGACGACGAGTGGACCGATCAGTCCCCAGCCGCCCTGCTTCCCGACCTGCGCCGGCGAGGCAGCCAGATAACCGACCACCTCGCCCGCTTCTTCGGCCAAAAGTGACAGAGTAAGCGCATCATCCGCCCTCAGCTTCTCAACGATGCCCGCCTCGGTCCCAGTCGATTGCGCCAGCATCCGAAGAGCTTCTGTGACCAAGCGTCCTATCGTCGGGATATCTTCACTCACTTCATCGCGGATCAGCACGACGCCCCTTACTCCATCTTCACCAGTTCGACCCGGCGGTTCTTGGCGCGGCCGGGATCGTTGTCGTTGCTGGCGACAGGCGCCGCCATGCCGACGCCAAAGGCCTTCAGCCGGTCCGCACCGATGCCGGCTTTGGTGAGAGCGGCAACAACAGCTTCGGCACGGCGCTTGGAAAGATCGAGATTGTAGTCAAACCCACCCTTCCCATCCGTATGGCCGGCGACGATCAGGCGGATCGATGGGGTGGCGTTGAGAAATTTCACAATCTCATCGAGCGTCGGTTGGGAATCCGGGCGGATTGTCGCCTTGTCGAAATCAAAAAGGATGCCGTAAAGAGCAACGCGGCCGTTGGCATCGATATCCTTCTGCATCTCGGCCGCATCGACAAAGACGATCTTGTCGGTCTCCATCGGCGCCGTCTCGATGACGTCGACCAGAATCTCAGGTTTTTTGCCCACCTCCGTCGCATAAATCGTGGCATAAACGTCGCCTTCCGGCCGGACGAGCTTTGCCGCCGTGAACACCTGCGCCCCTGGATTGGAATGAATGTCGCCTGTCCCCAGCGCACTCTCGTCATGCAGGCCGAAATAGAGCTCGGATCCGCCCAGGTCCGAGCAATCGCCGGCCTTGCAGCCGAACAGAATCTCAAAGCCCTTTGCTTTCATGCCCTGCTCAATGTTGCGGGCGACTTCGAGAGCCGAGCGCCCCTCCGGCCCCTCATAGCGGATACGGAAGGCCCGCCCCGAGACGGCAATGCTGTTGTTGGCGCTGAAGCGCTTCCCTGTGGCGCGGCGATCGGCCGAGGTGATCGGCTTGGTCAGGATCCATCCCTCGGCATAGTCGGCGCTTTTGTAGAGCGTCATCCGGGTGCCGTCATAGCGGCCGATCAATGGATAATCTTTCCCGCCGGCAACATCTTGGGCCCAGGCCGCATTTTGCACACCGCTCGCGCCGCTCCAAACCGTCAATAGAACGACAAAGGCGCACCGGCGCCACAGACTTGCAATCAAACGCGACCTCCATGATGGCTACGATTCTTGTTGCAGATGCTAGGACAAAATGGCTGCCCGGTCGATGCAAGTCTGTGATGCCGCTCACGTACCTACCTCGACGTCCCCTGCAATTGCATTCGTGCCTTGCCGAACACAATGAAATGACGTCTCGTGCGCAATTGGGCACGCGCGTTCAAACCGAGATCAAAACAAAGGCGTCATCATGAACACATCTCGCATTTTCTCAATTGCCATGACCGTGGCCCTCGTGGCTGGTCTTGCTGCTGTTCCTGCACGTGCCGACCCCGATATCGAGGATGCCGTCATGGCCAAGAAGCTGCTTGGCGCACACGCGATAACGCTGCAGTGGCTGGGTACCGGCACACTGAAGGATGCCGGCAAGGCGTTGGTCGCCGAGAAAGATGGCGAATGGCATCTCACCGGGCGCCAAGAAACGGCCGAGGGCTTTGTCGAGATCGACGGTATCGTGACGTCGGTCGGAAACGACACATTCGCCTTCAAAGGCAAGATCGTCACCCAGGTCACGCACATCAATGGTGGCAAGTCCTGCACCCGCGACGGAGACTTCACCTTTCTCAAGAAGGGTAAGCGCAAGTACTGGCGCATGCAGCAGATCGACAACCCCTGCGATCTGGCCGCCGACTATGTCGACCTATACTTGCGTTGATCGAGCCGATTGCTTCCGTCGGGCTGCTCAACCCCCCGTCAATTGATATAGATCAATTTGGCCCACACCTATCTATGTAGGACTTTCGATCCAACCAGAGTCGGGGGACGTTTGGGAATCATAGATGTATGCGTTGAATGAGAGTTTGGTCACAGGGATAGAGTCGATCGACGGTGAGCACCATGATCTCGTCGCTCTTCTCAACATCGTGGATGTAGCTGCCAATCGTGGCGAAGTGGATGAGGTGAGAGCGGCACTTGAGAACTTTCGGCGTCAATTGGGCGACCATTTTGTTGAGGAAGAGCTTTATCTATCCATCATCCGCTACCCCCAGCTCGATGCACATGCCGAACAGCACGCCGAGACCCTCAGCAGCATCGACAGGCTGATTGCTGCATTACCCAGCAGTCGCGCCGAATTGCAGGCACTGTCACGGCACTGTTTCCACGTATTGCTGCACGCCGTTCTGTCGATGGACCTGCATGTTGCGGAATGGCAGCGCAAGGCGGCCCGCATCGCCCCGCAGGATCACGGCATCCAAAATCCGGACGCACGGGACCAACCTCACAGTGCAGCCGCTGACAACATTTCGATCCCGGCCGACAAGGCCGCCGAATGACATTTATGCCGACGTATCGCATGGCGCCGAAGATGTCGTCGGTCGACTTCGCAATCCGATCCCGACAGACACATTCAGAAATCAATGGATTGGGACATCGGTCCTGAAAGGTCCCCCGCAAAGCTGCATATTGGCACGACGCGTTGCTCCGACTAATGTTCTGTCGGGGCGTGCATGGGGGATTGGGGCGGGATGAATTGGATCTCGAAGAAGCCGCTACAGGCGGGCCTGCTGGCCGACGCGCTGACAAGTTTTCGCACCCCATCCTGTCGCTCGCTTGCCGAGGGGTATCTGACACTTCTGGAACGCTCCGGCCGGGCCATTCCTCAAAAGAACGATCTCGATCTGGCCAATTTTGTGACCGCCATGCCCCATCTGGCGCTTGTCGCGATCACCAAGCCTGACAAGTGCATCTACCGCATCATCGGTCAGCGGTTGCGCGAGCGCCTCGGCGTTCCAAAGGGCAGCAACTACTACGATTTCGTGCCTATGGAACGACGCCAACATGCCGCGCGGGCCATGCATATGGTGATCGAACAGCCTTGCGCGTTCCGCGCCGAGATCAGGCAAGTGTACCAGGGCGGCAAGCATATATGGATCGAGGCAACCGGCTTTCCGCTGCGGTCCGAAGAGCCCGGGGTCGATGGATTCATCCTGTTTGCCGATCAACAGATCGAGCGGCAGACGGACTGCCATCACGACGGATCGTCATTGGAGACAGCGGATCTCGTGCACCGCGAATTGATCGATCTCGGCTTCGGCGTCGATCACAGCTTTGAAGATATGGTGCGCGCGTCCGTTGAATGAAAGGACGCTTCAGATTTCCGCCGACAGCGCGTCGGCCAATGGAAACTCTTCATGAAGCTCCTTGAAATCAGCCCAAAACGGCGCTCTGTCGCTTGAAAGATAGATCGCGCCAATGATCCCGCTGGGAGTGACACCCTGCTCGGAGATCGGCATATTGAGCCGCGCATAGCCGAGATAGTCGCGGCGATAGGAAGTCATGTGATCATGCGTATAGGCGACGATACGCTCTGTGACGATGCGATACGTTTCGGCGCTGGTCCGATCGAATTCGTCGTATCGCGATGGATCGACATGACGTGCGCGAATCTCGCGCCGGCTCCACCCGCCGGGCTCAAAGCCGAACGCTTCGACGATCAAACCGCCCGCCAGTCGATAGCGCAGATCATCCGCCGTCGGCCCGATATCCAGCAGATAGATGTGCGGCAATTGCTTGCGCAATGCTGTGGGATCGATGTCGCGGCGTCGTGGGATCCCACCATTTATCGACAAGCCGCGCCAATAGCAAAACAGCTCTCTAAGCGCTGGATGCTGAATATGGGTCAAATCGAACGCCGTCACGACAATTACGCCCGCGTCGGCTTGGATCGAAGCGCTCGTGGCAATTTCTCGTCCCCGCATTGCCGTGGCTTGACCGTATCAGCATAGCGACCTCGATGGCGAAGCGTGAAGCGCGATTTGCGTTTACGCCGCGACGGCAGCTCTCGCCGCCACGCGTCCGGCGGCCCAAAAGCGCCGCGCAATCCACGGCAAAGGAATGAATGCCGACGCCGCGCCGAGTACCCACCAGGCAGGGCGCACATGGTGGAAATCGAAGACAGCGTTGAAGATGCGTTCGGCGCCGATGCCTGTCGCGAACTGATACCAGGCAGCCTCGCCGAGCTGCGTCAGCACGGCCGCGCCGATCGCCAAGCTTGCAAGCTGCCAAGCCAGGAGCGGCTTCTCATTGTTCCAACGATGCGCCAATCGATAGAGCATCAGCCACAGGAAACAACCGCTCATGATCACGGGCTCAGTCACGTTGATCTTCGACTGCATGAAGAAGTGCGCAAGGCCCAGCATCGTCAGCGGGTAAGCAAGATAGTGCAGCCGCTGCCACTTCTTGCCGCCCAGCCGGCGCATCGCGCTGTCGGTCGATGTGATTGCCAGTGCCAGCAGACCGACGAAGGCCACGAAGCCGATCGTCAGATAGATCCGCAGCGCGATCTCGCTGGCGACGAACAACAGGCGGTAGTTCTGCTGCACGATATAGAGCACCAGATGAATCGCCACATAGGCGAAGGCGGTGACACCCAGCATGCGCCGCAAGGTGATGACGCGCGGCCACATCGCAAGCCGGCGCAGCGGTGTCACGGCCAAGGTGATGAGGAGGAAGCGCACCGACCAATCGCCGATGACATGCAGCGCATTGGTCACCGGCATGGCGCTGGTGCCGAGGCCGCTCGGCTGCGGTGCCTGGCCCATGCTCCACACGAACGCCGCCCATAGTCCTGGCAGCAGCACGCCGATGAAGGTGGCGAGCTTCAGGTAGGAGACTTTTCCAGTTCGATCGAGCCACGGGTACACGGTGTCGATACTCCTCGTTCAGCGCATGATGATCCATTCGGAACGGCGCGTCATGCCGTTACATCGCGCAAAAATTCCTCGCGGGATCAGCGGGTTGACGTGGAAGCAGCCAGCGGCGCACAAGTTTCGGCCCACTTTCACGAGCCACTCCATGAACCCGATCTATGCCGGCATCTCCACCAGCGTCTTCGAGACCATGTCCCGGCTCGCGCGCGAGCATGAGGCCGTCAATCTGGGCCAAGGTTTCCCTGACGATCCGGGGCCGCTCGACGTGCGGCAGAAGGCGGCCGAGGCCGTGGTCGAGGGGTGGAACCAATACCCGCCGATGATGGGCATCCCCGAGCTGCGCCAGTCGATCGCGCGGCATTACAAGCGCTTCCATGCCCTTGATCTCAATTGGGAATCCGAAGTGATGGTGACGTCCGGCGCCACCGAGGCGCTGGCGGCATCGCTCCTCGCCCTGATCGAACCCGGCGATGAGGTCGTCCTCTTCCAACCGATGTACGACGCCTATCTGCCGCTGGTCCGGCGGGCGGGCGGTGTGCCGCGCTTCGTCACCCTGAAGCCACCCCATTGGGGCCTCGATAAGGCGCAGTTGAAGGCCGCTTTCGGCCCCAAGACGCGGGTCGTGCTCCTCAACCACCCGCTCAATCCGAGTGGGTCGGTCTTCAGCCGTGCCGACCTCGACCTCCTCGCCCGCTACATCGTCCAGCATGATTGCATCCTGGTCTGCGACGAGGTCTGGGAACATGTCTTATTCTACAATGTAGAATATAGCCCCACCCTTTCCGTACCGGAACTGCGCCGAAAGACGGTGAAAATAGGCTCCGCGGGCAAGATTTTCTCCCTGACCGGCTGGAAGGTCGGCTTCGTCTGCGCCGCCCCGGAGATCCTCCGAGTGGTTGCAAAGGCGCACCAGTTTCTGACCTTCACCACCCCGCCCAACTTGCAGGCCGCCGTCGCCTACGGGCTCGACAAGGCGGAGGATTATTTCACCACCATGCGCGCCGGATTTGAGGCGGCACAAGACCGCTTCGCCGATGGCCTCACGAAACTTGGGTTCGATGTCATCCCGTCCCAGGCCACCTACTTCCTCAATGTCGATCTTGCGAAGGGTCCTTTCGCCGGCATGGATGACGCCAGCTTCTCGACGCACCTTGTCGAAAAAGCCAAGGTCGCCTCGATCCCGGTCAGCGCCTTCTATGCCGAGAATGCGGTGACGAGTGTCGTGCGCTTCTGCTTTGCCAAACGCTTCGAAACGCTCGACGAGGCGCTGCGCCGAATCAAATCCATCTGCTAGGCTCGCCGCCCATGTACGAGATCGATCCCGCCCGCCTGGATCTGGCCCAGGAGTTCAAGCGCAAGCCGTTCGGCCGCCACAGCGCCGAGCTGCAGCGCGTCCTCAACCGCATGCGCTCGGAACCGTTCGAAGGTCATTACGTGCTGCTGCGCGACGGTCGCTTCGGGCCGTGGAAACTCGCCGAACTCGGGCGACGCCCACAGGATCCCATGAAACTGACCGGCCTCGTCTTCGAGGATCGTGTCCAGGCCGAGTGGCAAGTCTTCAAGCTGCGCTGGAAACGTCTGACCGGCCAGGATCTTCCTTTGGAATAACGTGAACATGCTTAAGATCGTCGGCTATACGGATCGCCCCTCGGCTCGCCCCGGCGAAAGGCTCGACTTCAAGGTGAGCTGCGAGGAAGGCGCCACCCAGTTCGACGCGCGCATCGTGCGCCTCATCTGCGGCGATGACGGTCCACAGAGCCCCGGCTACAAAGTGATCCCGGTCGACGCAAAGGTGAACGGCAGCTATGCCGGCCGCCGGCAGGCGATCGACGCCGGTTCCTACATGCTGGCGCGCCAGCCGGCGACGCTGCTGGCCTCGGCCGGTTTCACGATGGCGGCGATCGTGCAGGGGCATTGGATCGACAAGGAAGCGCCGCAGACCATCATCGCCTGCCACGACCTGTCGCAGCCCGGCTCGACGCGGGGCGTCACCCTGTGCCTCGATCGATCCGGCGCCGGTGCGGTCACGGTCGGCGATGGCCGAGGGCAGATCACGCTGGGAACCGGCCGGCCTTTGGCGCCCAAGCATTGGTACCTGATCGCCGCCAGCTACGACCCCAATGACCGGCGCCTCGTGGTCATTCAGCGCCCGCTCGACCGGCAGTTCGGCGAGCCGGAACACAGCGATGGCTCTGCTGTCATCCCCTTTGCGCTGCCCGACATGACGACAGCCACCATCAGCGTCGGGGCCGCCCTGGTGCCGGGACAGGCAGAGCGGCGCCAGTCGCAGCTTCACTTCGACGGCAAGATCGAAGCCCCGGCGATCTATGCCGGTTCGCTCGACCCGCTGCGCATCCAGCACCCGAGTTGGACTTCCCTCCCCGCCATCGCACGCTGGGATTTCAGCCGCGACATGGCGGCCAAAATCATCAAGGACCAGAGCGGCAACGGGATCGACGGCGAACTGGTCAACCTGCCGACCCGCGCCGTCACCGGCTCGAACTGGCACAGCGAGACGACCAACTGGCGTGAGCGGCCGGAGCTTTACGGCGCCATCCATTTCCATTGCGACGATCTTTACGACATGGGCTGGGCAACGGATTTTGCCTGGAACCTGCCAAGCGATCTGCCGAGCGGCATCTATGGTTGCGAACTCACCACCAAGGATGGCGGCGAGGATGTCGTCCCCTTCTTCGTACTGCCGCCCAAGGGCAAGGTGACAGCGTCGGTGGCCCTCCTTGCGTCGACCTATACCTATCTCGCCTATGCCAATTCGCATCACGGCTATGAGGATGCGCTGTCCGAGGTCTGCTATGGCGCGCTGCTGGAATTGGGACCGGCGGAGCAGTTCTTGAAAGAGCGGCGCGATTTCGGCGTCTCGCTTTATGACCGGCACCGTGACGGGTCGGGCTCCAGCTATTCATCGTGGCTGCGGCCGATCCTCAACACGCGGCCCAAGCGCGCGATCTGGAATTTCAACGCCGATCTGCACATCACCGACTGGCTCCATGCGATCGGCCAGCCATACGACATCATCACCGACGATCGCATCCATGCCGAAGGCGCCGATCTGCTGAAGGGCTATCGCTGCGTCATCGCCGGCACGCACCCCGAATATCATTCGACGCAGATGCTCGACGCGTTCGAGCGCTACCAGAAGGATGGCGGGCGGCTCATCTATCTGGGTGGCAACGGCTTCTATTGGCGCATCGCCACCAACCCGGAATGGCCCGCCGCCATCGAAGTGCGGCGTGGGGAAGCCGGCACGCGCTGCTATGAATTGCCGCCGGGCGAGCGCTATCACGCCTTCACCGGCGAGTTCGGCGGCCTGTGGCGCAGCCAGGGCCGTGCCCCGCAGAAGATGTTCGGCGTCGGCTTCGTCACCGAAGGCTTCGACGCAAGTTCGTACTATGTGCGCCTGGCCGACAGCTTCGATCCTCGCGCGGCCTTCATCTTCGACGGCGTCGGGACGGAGGAGAAGATCGGCGATTTCGGCATCCTGGGCGGTGCCGCCGGGTTGGAGCTCGATGCTTCAGACCCCGAATTGGGAACGCCCGCCCATGCGCTGATCCTGGCGAAATCGGTCGAGCATTCCAACACCTTCCTGCTGACGCCGGAGGAATTGGTGGCTGGCTTCCCGGGCCTCGATGCCATCGAAAGCGACCGCTGCCGGGCGGAGATCGTCTTCTTCGAAACGCCGAGCGGCGGCGCTGTCTTCTCGACCGGCTCAATCGGCTGGTCGAGTTCGCTCGCCCACAACAAGTATGACAACAATGTTTCCCGGATCACGCTGAACGTCCTGCGGCGGTTCCTGGATCCGAAGGTGTTTGGGTAATCTCGCCTCCCCCCTTGAGGGGGAGGCCGCGCGAACGCGCGGGTGGGGGGTGTGGTTCGTTTCAGTCCCTGGCCATCGGGACACTGAGAGATACCCCCCTCCCTGACCCTCCCCCTCAAGGGGGGAGGGAAATCGGCAGAGCGCACCCTTGCCATATCGCCCGTCGGCTCCCACAATATCCTCATGTTGCTGGAAATCTTCGCCGATACGGTCTGCCCCTGGTGCTATATCGGAAAGCGCCGGTTGATGCGTGCGCTCGCCAACCGGCCGCAGGCGGATCTGGTGGTGCGGTGGCGCGCGTTCCAGCTCAATCCCGGGATGCCGATGGCCGGCATCGACCGGGCGCAATACATGACCGCAAAATTCGGCTCGCTGGAACGCGCGCAGCGCGTCTTCGACAGTGTCGCCCGGGTCGGGCGCAATGAAGGGATCGAGTTCCAGTTCGAGCGCATCAAGCGCACGCCCAACACGCTGCGGTCACACCGCCTGCTGCAGGCGGCAGCCAAGATCGGGCGCGAGGCCGCCCTCCTCGACCGGCTTTATGTCGCCTATTTCATTGAAGGCGTCGATATCGGCGACCCGGATAAGCTCGTCGCCCTGGGCGAGGAAATGGGCCTGCCCGCCGAAATGGCGCATGCCGCCGTCGAAGGCATCCCGGAAATCGATATGGCCTTGGCCGAGGATTTCCAATCGCGCCGGCTCGGCATTACCGGCGTTCCCTATCTCATCTTCAACGGCCGCTTCGGCCTCTCCGGTGCGCAGGAACCCGAAGTCCTCTATTCCATGTTCGACCTTGCCCGCGAGGACGATAAGGAGAAGTTGGCGTCATAAGTGATACGTCAGGCGTTCAAAGGCCCCGACGCCAGGATATCGCGGGGACAAGAACGCCGAGGTGCTTTCAATTTCGCGCCTCGCTCCAGGATACCAGGCACCCAGTCAAACAGCGCGGATCTCCAACGACGGATTCAGTCCAGCCCCACCTTTTGCAACGATGCCGTCCGCCGGCATTCGATGGCCGGTCTGCCCCGGCCGATCAGCGGTTCCCGGATATTCTCTGGGAGAAAACGTTATTTGATATTCTACCGAAAGTAACAATACTGAAGCTCTATCCCAGCCGGGCAGATGCATGCCCAATGCGGGAGAGCGGAGGTCAACATGAAGCGCGCGAACATCCTCAATGGCGGACTGCGCGTATCGGCTCACGGCGCCTACAATATTGGGGGCAGCGACTTCACACTGATTGCTATGATCGAAGCGACCGCACCCGGGCCGATTGTCAGCCGGTATGACGCCAAGATCGGGGGCATTGTTCTTTCACTCGGGAGCCAGGGCCAGGTCAACTTCTCCATCGCCGGAGCCCTGGTGGCGCCGGATGGCAGCGATTTCGGTATCGTCGATCAGACATACACGGCAAGCAACAGAAGCCTGATCGATGGATGCTGTCACTCCATTTCAATCATCCGATGCGGCGCGGAAATAGACCTCTATGTAGATGGCGCAACTGTTCCCCTCGCTGCAGACGGCCAATCACCCATGCCGATCAGCGTCGACAATGGGGCGCCGTTCTTGTTCGGCTATTCCGGCACCGCTGCGGGACCCGGAATGACCGGATCGTTGATGAATATCGGGTTCTGGGCCCGTGCCATCTGCGGTCACGATCTCGTCCGTGCGAACTTTGGCAATATCAACCGCGATGATCCCACCTTGCTCGGCTATTGGATGCTGGATGGTACCGGCGACGACATGTCTAAGCACGCCAACCCTGCCGTCATCGACGGGTCGGTCACTTACGCGGATTGCCAAGAATGCAAATGGACGACGGGACTGAACGGCTATTCATTTGCGACGATTGGGAACAGCGTTGACGACAGGGCTTCCGGCCCACCCATCATGCAACGCCTCGCCTTTTTCGTTCCCGAGGGTGCTGGCACCCTGGTCATGTCGCTGGTAGCCGACACTGAAATTCTTGCCTTTTCGACGGATGCATTTGCTTCGCTGGCGGATCCAGCCGGCCGGAGATATTGGAACCCCAGAAACGACAATAAGGCCTTCGTGCATGCGCCGCACGGCTATCCAGTTGCCGTGTCGATCCCAACACCAACGCCCGGCATGTGGGATGTCGCTGTTGTCGCCCCTCCTTCCGCCAAGTTCCGACTCGTCATTCATACGGTGCCGACTGCGGACGTGGTTGATACCTGTCGCCTGGCCCTGGCGCCAATTTGTCAAAGCCCAGTATCGCCATCTGCGCGCGTTCAGAAATTTGCGATGACCAGCGGCTGGACGCTTGTCGCGTTTGCCACGATCGCCGTGATTGGCGTAGTCGTTGCAGCGGCGCTAGCCCCGCCAGTCGCAGCGTTCGGGCTGATTGCCGCATATAGCCTTGCAGCCAACACGCTCACCTCCCCAAAGGAAGACCCGCTGACCATCCAGCAGGCTACAGAAAAAGTTGGAGAAGCAAGCGGGTTCAATAAGCCAGTTCGTGTTCTTCTGATGGACGCCGCAGTTGAGGGCGATGGGCCAACACAGCTTGTCGCCGAGCACCGGACGCTCCTATACGCACTTGTGGAAAAGGGTGACTATGGGAGCAGAATGCAGAAGCTGATTGGCAGAAATATGATCCGCAGCAACGTGCGTTCTGCGCTTCCCTATTTGCGTTACGCCTACATCAGCGCAGCCTCCCACGGCGAATATCTCTATCTGAAAGGTTGGTTTGACGGCGGAAAAACAGTTCGCCCGTCCGAAGAGGATGTATTAGCCACGTATGGAGATGGACGATTCCCAGCCCAATATATTAAAGGCCATATCATTCATCTCTTTGCCTGCAAATGTGGCATCGCCGAAACCTTGGACGGCAAGATTGGGCTTGGAAAATCGATGGTCAACGCTGGAGCACTCGCCTTCTTCGGCTACCAGGAAACCTATGGCATGTATGAGTCACAGGTGGATAGACTCTGCGAACCGGACATGGAAATTGACAAGGCAATCCTCTCAGGCAAGACCTGCGGCGAGGCGCTTGATCTGGCATACAGACGGTATGACAAGATCATCAAAATATACAGCGACCATGCTGGCTACACTATGGGTGGTTCCTTAGATCCACACCTGGGAACAGAGACAGCAAAAAAATGCTATGACATTGCAACTAAGAACAGGGGGCTATTAGTGTTCTATGGAGATCGGGACGCAAAATTGCAGCCCCAACCCTGATCTCATGACGAACCGTCGATAGCGCGGACCCAGGAACCCGAGCCCCTCTATTCCATGTTCGACCTCGCCCGCGAGGACGATAAGGAGAAGCTGGCATCGTAAGAGCGAAACTTACGCCGCCATCTCGGCAAGCTTGTCCATGAGCTTGCGGACGCCGTTGACGCGGGCGTCGGCGTCAAGCCAGTCCTGGCGGTAGACGAGCTTCTGGTCAGGCCGCACTGACATGATGTCCGAACGTTTCGAGATATAGTCGATGAGGCGGTCGGGCTTGGCGTAACGGTTGTTGCGGAAGCTTAAGACCGCGCCCTTGGGGCCAGCCTCGATGCGTTCGATGCCGGCTGCGCGGCAGAGGCGCTTCACGGCGACGATCTTGAGAAGGTTTTCGACCTCGTTGGGCAGCGGACCGAAACGGTCGATCATCTCGGCAGCAAAGGCTTCGGCCTCGTTGTCGTTTTCGAGCGTCGCTATCCGGCGATAGAGGCCGAGGCGGATCGAGAGGTCTGTCACGTAGCTTTCCGGGATCAGGACCGATGTGCCGAGATTGATCTGTGGCGCCCATTCCTGCTTCTGCTGCGCCTTCAGATCGCCGCGCGCTTCCGCCACGGCCTCTTCGAGCAATTGCTGGTAAAGCTCGACGCCCACCTCGCGGACCTGGCCCGATTGTTCCTCGCCCAGCAGATTGCCGGCGCCGCGAATGTCAAGATCGTGGCTGGCAAGCGTGAAGCCGGCACCGAGCTGATCCAAGGTCTGCATCACCTCGAGGCGCTTCTGCGCCGTTTCGGTCAGATTCTTGTTGGGCACCGTCGTCAGATAGCAATAGCCGCGCAGCTTTGAGCGGCCGATTCGCCCGCGCAGCTGGTAGAGCTGGGAAAGCCCCAGGATGTCGGCGCGGTGGATGATCATCGTGTTGGCGGTCGGAATGTCGAGACCGGATTCGATGATGTTGGTCGCGAGCAGCATGTCATAGGAGCGGTCGTAAAAAGCCGTCATGGCTTTTTCGAGGGCCGTTGCCGACATCTGGCCGTGCGCGGTGACGATCTTCACTTCCGGCACCAGTTTACGGATGCGCTCGGCGACCGTTTCCAAATCCTCGATGCGCGGGCAAACATAGAAGATCTGGCCACCACGGAATTGTTCGCGCAGGATCGCCTCGCGGATGACGACCGGATCGAATGGCAGCACGAAGGTGCGCACCGCCAGACGGTCGACCGGCGGCGTGGTGATGAGGCTCATTTCACGGATGCCGGTCAACGCCAGTTGCAGCGTGCGCGGGATCGGCGTCGCGGTCAGCGTCAGCACATGGATATCGCCACGCAGTTCTTTCAGGCGTTCCTTCTGGCCGACGCCGAAATGCTGTTCCTCGTCGACAATGAGGAGCCCTAGATCGGCAAACTCGATCGATTTCGAGAGTAGCGCGTGGGTCCCGATGACGATATCGACCTTCCCCTCCTTGAGGGCTTCCTTGGTCTCCTTCGTCTCCTTGGTGCCGACGAGGCGCGAAAGCTGTCGGACCTGGATGGGGAAACCCCGGAAGCGTTCGCTGAAGGTCTTGAAATGCTGACGGCAGAGCAAGGTGGTCGGCGTCACGACCGCCACCTGCTTGCCGCTCATCGCGGCGACGAAGGCGGCGCGCAAGGCGACTTCGGTCTTGCCGAAGCCGACATCGCCGCAGACCAGCCGGTCCATCGGCTTGCCGGCGGCAAGATCGGTCAACACATCGTCGATGGCGCGCTGCTGGTCCTCGGTTTCGGCATAAGCGAAGCGGGCACAGAATTCGTCGAAGAGGCCAGCCGGCGCCTGCAGCGGATCGCTTTCGCGGATGGCGCGCTGGGCCGCCACTTTCAGCAGGTGGTTGGCGATATCCTTGATGCGTTGCTTGACCCGGGCCTTGCGCGCCTGCCAGGCGGCGCCGCCCAGCTTGTCGAGTTCGACAATCGCCTCCTCCCCGCCATAGCGGGTGAGGACGTCGATGTTCTCGACCGGGACATAGAGCTTGTCGTTGCCGGCATAAATGAGGCGCAAGCAATCGTGCGGCGCGCCGCCGACATCAAGCGTTTCGAGGCCCTCATAGCGGCCGACACCGTGATCGACATGGACGATGAAATCGCCGGCCGCAAAATTGGCGAGCTCGGCAAGAAACGTCTCGGTCTTGCGCTTCCTGGCGACGGTCCGGGTCAGGCGATCGCCAAGAATGTCCTGCTCGGTGACGATGAGGAGATCGTCGGCCTTGTAGCCCTGTTCCAAGCCAAGGACGGCGCGGCCCAGCGTGTCGCGCGGCCAGGCCATGAATTCAGCAAGGTTGCCGACCGCGACCTGCTTGGCGATGCCGTGTTCGCTGAGCAAATGACCGATACGTTCGACAGCGCCCTGACTGACGGCGGTGAGGAGGATTCGCTTGCCCGCCTGCTGCTCGGCCTTGATGGCCTTGGCCGCCGCGTCATAGACGTTGATGTCCGGATTGATGCGGGCCTCAGCGAAATTGAGGCCGGGCGAACCCATCGCGCGCAGGTTCGTTTCGCTGCCGGTGCCGAAATGGTGGAAAGCAAAGACCGTGTGGCGCCGCGAAAGGTTCTTCCAGTCGGAATCGGTGAGATAGAGCTGTTCGGGCGGCAGCGGCTTGTAGACGGCGTTGCCGGCCTCTCTCTCGGCCCGATGCAGATCGCGGCGTGCGGAATAGAAATCGGCGATGGTGTCGAGCCTTGCGCGCTTGGCTTCGTCGGCCTGGTGATCGAGCGTCACCACGCATTGCGGCAGATAGGAATCGAGACTGACCAGCGGCGTGCCGAAGAGCGGCAGCCAATGTTCCATGCCGGGATAGTGCCGCCCTGCGCTGATCGCCTCGTAAAGCGGGTCGTCGGCTCCGCTGGAACCGAAGGTCTGGCGATAGCCGGTGCGGAAGGCCTCGATCGCGGCCGGCGTCAGCGTCACTTCGTTGACCGGCTTGATCTCGAACCGGTCGAGCTTTTCTTGGCTGCGCTGGGTGAGCGGGTCGAACAGGCGGATATCCTCGATCTCGTCACCGAAGAAATCGATGCGGATCGGTTGCGACGTTCCCGGCGGGAAGAGATCGGCGATACCGCCGCGCAGCGCGAACTCACCGGGTTCACTGACCGTCGCATTGCGCAGATAGCCGTTGCCGAGCAGATAGGCCGTCAGCTCGTCCTGCGACAGGGTCTTGCCCTTCTGGAGCGAGAGGCCCGCCTGGTTGAAGGCACCGGCACCCGGCACCTTTTGCAGGAGGGCGCCCACGGTCGTCACGACGATGGGGAGCGGACGGCCGCTGTTCCCGGCAGCAGCGAGCGCGCTCAAGGTTTCGATACGGGCGGCGAGAATATCCCGATGCGGCGAGGAACGGTCGTAAGGGAGACAGTCCCAGGCCGGGAAGGCAAGGACCTCGAGATCCGGCGCCACGAATTTAAGCGCCTCGACCATGCGCGTCATGCGCAGATCGTCGCGCGCCACATGAAGGACACCATTCAAGGTGCGCGTGCGCGCGATGCCCGCCACCAGCTGGGAATCGTGCCCATCGGGCACGCCGGCAACGTCGTAGCGGCCGGCTTCCGGTACGTCGAAAGGGAGTTTCTCGCGCATCAGGCAGCTCCGCCCGCGTCCAAACCGAGACGTGCCTTGCCGTAGGCCACCAACCTTTCCGTGACAGGGCTCAACAGGCGGTCCGGCAGGGGCTCGCGGCCCGAAAGCCAATCGTAGATATCGGGGTCGATTTCACTCAAGAAAGCCGTCAAAACGCGTAACTCTTCCGCCGTCATTTGCGCCAGGTGGGCATCGGCAAAGGGCCCCAGGACCAGGTCCAGCTCCTTCGTGCCGCGATGATGGCATTGGAACATCAGCTTTTTGCGCTGCCGCTCCAATTCGTCCATGTCGATACCCTTCCCTCTTTTACGTTTGGCGCATAGAATCCCATCCGGTTCCAGTATGAGCAGGATTCCGGACTCTCTTGCGCCCGCAAACCCTTTACCCGCTCTTTGCGTCCGTGACCAGCCTGCCCGGGATCGGGCCGAGGCTCGGGAAACTCTTTGAAAAGCTGACCGGGCCCAGTGTGGTCGGGCTGCTGTGGCATCTGCCGACCGGGCTTGTCGAGCGGCAGCAGGAACCGGATATCCGCGACGTGCTGGACGGCGCCACGGTGACGCTCAAGGTTCAGGTGACGGTGCATCTGGTACCGCAGCGCCCCCGGCAGCCGTACCGTGTCTCCTGCGTCAACGAGACCGGCGCCGTCGATTTGGTCTTCTTCAACCCACGCGTCGATTACCTGAAGAACCTGTTGCCGCCGGGGGAATGGCGGATCGTTTCGGGCCGGGTCGAGCGCTATGCGGGCGCGCTCAACATGGTGCATCCGGACTATATCCTGC
Organism: Dongia sp.; assembly: GCF_041910485.1. Lineage (GTDB taxonomy): Bacteria > Pseudomonadota > Alphaproteobacteria > Dongiales > Dongiaceae > Dongia. Next base: position 896 of record NZ_JAYRQR010000038.1, on the reverse strand, counting down.
CGCCAGAGCGGATGGTTGAGATCAAGAAGCTGGAGCCGACTTATGGCCTTACCGCCGGGCTGACCCCGCGCATGGTTCTGAAGGCGGTCGGTGCGGCAATTGAGCGGGCGCCGGACCTGCCGGAATGGATCGACACCCATGTCATGAAGCGCCACCAATGGCCGAAATGGAAACCGGCATTGGAGGCCGTGCATCACCCGCAATCGGGAACAGATCTGGGGCTCGGCACGCCGGCGCGACAACGTCTCGCTTATGACGAGGTCCTGGCGAGCCAGGTGGCCCTCGCCCTCGTGCGCCAGCACAACCGGCGCCTCGCCGGACGACCTTCCGTGGCGACCGGAGCGCTGACCTCGCGCGTCAAGGCACGGCTTCCCTATGACCTCACCGCCTCGCAGCGGCAGGCGATCGAGGAGATTGCCGCCGACATGGCCTCACCGCAGCGCATGCTGCGCCTGTTGCAGGGCGATGTCGGTAGCGGCAAGACCGTGGTGGCGCTCTTTGCCATGCTGATCGCGGCGGAGGCCGGTGGGCAAGCCGCCCTCCTCGCCCCGACCGATATCCTGGCGCGGCAGCATTTCGCGACGCTGGAGCCGCTGTTGCGGGCGGCGGGCTTGCGTCTCGAGCTTCTCACGGGACGCGACAAGGGCAAGGCGCGCGAGCGCATCACGGCGGGGCTTGCCTCGGGCGAGGTACCGCTTGTGGTGGGAACCCACGCGCTGGTGCAGGAAAGTGTTGCCTTTCACGATCTGCGCCTTGCCGTTGTCGACGAGCAGCACCGTTTCGGCGTGCAGCAGCGCGTCGCCCTTTCCGACAAGGGCAAGGGCGTCGATCTCCTGGTGATGACGGCGACCCCCATCCCGCGCACGCTGACCCTCACCGCCTATGGCGATATCGAT
>NZ_JAYRQR010000037.1:0-1917 GCF_041910485.1 Dongia sp. | reverse complement strand
CGCGCGTGCTCGCTATGGGATGGCATGCGGCTGAGTCTGGATGCGCTGCGCGAGGTGGTGCCGGAAATCGGCGAGGTGGCCGCGGAACGCGCCGACGAGGCGGGTGCCGGTTCCGGCATGGCTGCCGGCGCTCAGGCTGGCCCGGCGGCAATCATGGCGGCGCAGGCTTTCGCGCTGCCCCACGGGGCACCTGGGCATGGCGCCGCTGAGCGCGGTGCCGTGGGCGCCACCCAAACGCTGCCCGAACAGATCGCCGCCCTCGAACGTACTGCCATCGCCCGCGCCTTGCAGGAAGCCGATGGCAACCGCACCCGTGCCGCGCGCCGCCTGGGTATTGCTCGCGCAACTTTGTATCAAAAGCTGCTCGATTACCCGGAATTGTCCGATTTCCGTACAGAAATGGGCGATGAGGCAGAAAGCGCGGCCAACCGATTGAATTGACTGGATTTCAGACAGTAACTGTCTGAAATCCAGACGGTTCGGCGGCCGTGAGCGACCGAAAACCAGTCATTTATTTGATGGCGGGTTCTTGGTCAGCGAGCAAGAGTCTTTCAAATCAATGGTTTGGCAATTCGGCCAAGCTTGGCACGCGCTTTGCGAAGAATTGCGGATCCGCATCCGCGGAAACCGTTCACACTCCGAGGAGACCTCCGTGAAGCCGCATTTGCTGCTGACGCGCCTGGCGCGCATCGCCGCCCCGCTGCTGGCTGGCGCCGCCCTGACCGGCCCCGTGTTGGCCAAAGACATCAAGATTGCTCACGTCTATTCGAAGACCGGCCCGTTCGAGGCGTATGGCAAGCAGACCCAGGTCGGCCTGCTGATGGGCCTGGAGTACGCCACCGGCGGCACGATGACCGTCAACGGCCGCAAGATCGTGGTGCTGGAGAAAGACGATCAGGGCAAGCCCGACGTCGGCAAGTCGCTGCTGTCCGCAGCCTATGGTGACGACAAGGTCGACCTGGCCGTCGGCCCGAGTTCGTCGGGCGTGGCGCTGGCGCTGCTGCCGGTGGCCGAGGAATACAAGAAGGTGCTGCTGGTCGAGCCGGCGGTGGCCGACGCGATCACCGGTGACAAGTGGAACCGCTACATCTTCCGCACCGGCCGCAATTCGACGCAGGATGCGGTGGCCAATGCCGTGGCGATGGACAAGGACAACACCTCGATCGCGATGCTGGCGCAGGACTATGCGTTCGGCCGCGATGCCGTGAAAGCCTTCAAGGACGCGCTGAAGAAAGCCAAGATCGTCCACGAGGAATACCTGCCGCTGAACACCACCGACTTCACCGCCGGCGCGCAGCGTCTGTTCGATTCGCTGAAGGACAAGCCGGGCCGCAAGGTCATCTTCATCGTGTGGGCGGGGGCGGGCAATCCGTTCAAGATCGCCGATCTGGACCCGAAACGCTTCGGCATCGAGATCGCTACCGGCGGCAACATCCTGCCGGTGATGGCGACCTTCAAGCAATTCCCCGGCATGGAAGGCGCTGCCTACTATTACTACGATATCCCCAAGAACCCGGCCAACAACTGGCTGGTCACCGAGCACTACAAGCGCTTCAAGCAGCCGCCCGATTTCTTCACGGCTGGCGGTATGGCAGCGGGCATGGCGGTCGCCGCAGCGCTGAAGAAAACCAATGGCGACACCAAGACCGAGTCGTTGATCAAGGCGATGGAAGGCATGAGCTTCGACACGCCGAAGGGCAAGATGACCTTCCGCAAGGAAGACCATCAAGCGCTGCAATCGATGTATCACTTCAAGTTGAAGAACGATCCGGCTTTCGCGTGGGCCGTGCCCGAGCTGGTGCGCGAGATCAAGCCCGAGGAAATGCAGATCCCGATCCGCAACAAGCGGTGACATGACGGCCCCCGCCCTCGAAACCCGCGAGCTGACGATACGCTTCGGCGGCCACGTGGCCGTCG
>NZ_JAYRQR010000036.1:0-1657 GCF_041910485.1 Dongia sp. | reverse complement strand
GAAAGGCTGGGCGGTGCGCAAGGGGAGCCCGCAACTGGTCGCCGAACTGAACGATTTCTACGTCGGCTGGGCGCGCAAGCAGGGCGTGCTGCCGTATCGCCAGAAGCAGTACATGCGGACCATCAAGGCGCTCAACAGCGCTGCCGCCGAGCGCGACCGGCAGCGTTTCGAAGCGCTCATCGACGTCTTCGAGAAATACGGGGCGCGCTACAACTTCGACCCGCTGATGCTCGCGGCGCAGGGTTACCAGGAATCCACGCTGGACCAGAGCACGAAGAGCCATGTCGGGGCGATCGGCATCATGCAGGTGATGCCGGATACCGGGAAATCGCTCAACGTGGGCGACATCGGGGTGACCGAGGCCAACATCCACGCCGGCGCCAAGTACATGGACCAGCTGATGACCCGCTACTTCACCGACGCGAAGTTCACCGAACAGAACCGTACCTTGTTTGCCTTCGCGAGCTACAACGCAGGGCCCGGCAACATTTCAAGGATGCGCAAGGAGGCGGCGAAACGCGGCCTCGATCCCGACAAGTGGTTCAACAACGTCGAAGTCGTCACCGCCGAGAAGATCGGCATGGAAACGACCACCTACGTGCGCAACATCTTCAAGTACTACGTTTCCTACAAGCTGGCGACGGATGCGGAGGAGCGGGCGGAAAAACTGAAGCAGAAGGCGGGAATGCAGTAAGAGGGTATGGCCTGCGCCGGGGCGATGGCGGTTCGTGAAGGCCACACTCCTTGGATTCCGGATTTTAGCTTCGGCCGGGGCGTCGCCCCTTAACCTCGCGATGCGAGGTTAGCCTTCGCTGAAACCCCGAGTGTTACGCCTTCACGTGCAGCCCGCACTCCTTGGACTCGGGGTTTTCCCACCACCATCTTCCGGAGCGGACGTCCTCGCCGAGCGAGATCGCGCGGGTGCACGGTGCGCAGCCGATGCTCGGGTAGAACTTGTCGTGCAACGCGTTGTAGGGCACGGCGTGCTGCTTGATGTAGGTCCAGACTTCCTTTTCGCTCCAGTCGGCGAGCGGGTTGAATTTTTCCAGGCCGTTGCCGTCGTCGTATTCGCGGAAGGGCAGGCCGACGCGGGTCGCCGCCTGCTGGGCACGCAGGCCGGTAATCCAGGCCTTCTTGCCAGCGAGGGCGCGGCGCAGCGGTTCGACCTTGCGCATGTGGCAACAGGCCTTGCGCAGGTCGACGGATTCGTAGAAGGCATTGATGCCGTGGCTGCGGACGTAGTCTTCCACGGTCGACGCCTGCGGGAAGTAGATTTTCAGCTTGAGACCGTAGTGCTGCTGCACGGCGGCCATCAGGTCGTAGGTTTCGAGCGGCAGGCGGCCGGTGTCGAGGCTGAAGATCTCGATCGGCAGGCCGGACTTGACGATCAGGTCGGTCAGCACCATGTCCTCGGCGCCGAGGCTGTTGGCGAAGGCGGCCGGCGACCACTGGCCGGCGATCTCGGCGAGCAGCACCTGCACGGCGGCGGTCTTGGTCGCGACGCTGGCGGTCAGTTCTGGGGTGATGTTGAGCAGGCTCGGGGTCATGGCGGGCTTATCGTGGCAATCAGGCGCGGCGGCGGAAATGGGGTTGCGGCTGGCTGGTCGAGGCCTGATAGGCGTCGCCGAAGGTGGTGAAGCCGGCGGCGATGGCGTAG
>NZ_JAYRQR010000035.1:0-311666 GCF_041910485.1 Dongia sp. | reverse complement strand
GTCCCGGGTCACAGGACGCTCCCCCAGGGTTGCGGCGGTTAAGCCAGCCCCCGCCGGACCCGATGCGGTGACCGGGTTCCCCTCCTGGATGGCAGGAAGCCATCCACGTCACAGCCGGCAACGTCACGGCTGCCATAGCTGTCCGAGCAATTCCAGATGGGCGCCGTGTTTGAGAAGTGAAGGCGGAGGGAGAGAGGCTGGAGGGAGACATCGCTCTGGTCCCCTCTCCCTTCAGGGGGGGGCCCGCCGACGAATGTCGGCATGCGCCGACGCGGGTGGGGGTGTCGGCGCAAGCCGAATGGGGTGCGCAACCTAGTGCAGCGCTCGCTAAGCGCGCGCGACTGTACTACCTTTCGCCTTCCGCATTTCACGAGCCCGGATTCCGATGCTTGAACATTCCCTCATCTGCAAAGGTTGCTGGCAGCAGATGCACATGCCGATCCCGCTGCGTGGGCTTCTGTCGCTGCCCTTCCGCATGTTCGGCATCAAGCCCAGCCGCATGAATCCAAATACATGCACCGTGTGTGAATTGATGTTCACCAAGGTCATGCGCAGCCGCAAGATCACCATCGATGCGACGGTGCTGTTCGCCGATTTGCGAGGTTGCACGGCGCTTTCCCAGCTGCACTCGGCCGAGGCGATCTCAGCTTTGCTCGACGCCTTCTATGACTCGGCGGCCGACGCGATCTGGGAGCAGGACGGGCTCCTCAACAAGACCATCGGCGATGCGGTGATGGCGGTCTTCAATTTCCCGATCCGGCAGGGGGACCATGCCGGCGCCGCGATGCGTGCTGCGCGCGCGATCCAGGAACGCTGGGCGGTGCGGAGCCGCGTGCTCGCCGACGAACTCGGCCTCGATGACCTGAAGGATGGCACAGGTATCGGCGCCGGCATCGGCATCGGCATTCATTGCGGCGAGGTGAGCTTCGGCGAGTTCGGCCGCGCGCACAAGGACCTCACCGCCATCGGCAATGTCGTCAATTCCGCGGCGCGCGCGCAAGGGGCGGCCCGCCCCGGCGAGATCCTGGTGACGCAGGCGATGGTGGACCGCCTGGCGCCGCCGCCCGGCACCTTCCGCGCCGAGACCTATCAGCTGAAGGGCTTTGCCGAACCGACCACGCTCTACGCACCGCTCGACATGACCCTGCACTGATCGGGACGATCAGTATCCGCAGGTAAAGCGCGCGGTGTAGTTCCATTGCCGATCACCATATGCATCGATCGGCGCGAGTTTGATGGACGGGTCTTGTACGGCCGCACCTTGGCAGAAGGCGGTTGCTTCGGCGAGCACGCTCTTGCGCGCCATAGCCTCGTCGGCGATGCCATAGAGAGTCCCGTGAATGAATTGCAGCGACGGTGCGATACGCGGGCAGCGATGCGTTACGAAGCCATTACTCGCTGCGGCCTGCCCCTGTTCTTTTTCGGCCGCCGCGCCACAAGGTGAGCCGTCTGCTTGGGCTGTTGCGGCTTGGGAAAATGACAAGAGCGAGGCGACAAGAAGAAGGACGAACAGGCGATAGAAGGTGGGCATGTCGCGGACTCCTGGATGGCGGCTCCCTTACCAAATTGGCGTGACGTGGAAGTGGCGGCAGTGTCACGCGTCACAGCCGCGCCATTCTTGATGCAGCGCCTTACTGTTGCGCCGGCGGATAGACCTGTGAGCCGCCATAGAGGCGCAGGCGGTTCCAATGGGCGCGGTCGCCCAGATACTTGTCCGTCTCGGCATAGTCGACGCCGTTGCGGTCATAGCAGACGTGACGTGTCCGTTCGCAGATCAGCCCCTGGCGCGGCGAGAAGGTCGCCGGCCACAGATAGCCGATCGTCTCGGCAGGGGGCAGGCCCCAGGGCGTTGCGTAGCCATAGGGCGAGGGGGTGCCATAGGCAGCGGGTGCATTGTCGACCCCGTAGGTCGAGCTGACATAGGCCACCTTGACCGGCTGGGGCGTCTCGCTACACGCTATCAGGCCACTGGCGAGGACAGCCGAGGCAACGGTCCTAGTAACGGTCCCAGTGGCGATCGATGAGAACCAGGCGAGCATGCGACGCTCCTTGATCAGTCATGGCGCAAACGGTGCAGGCCTTCGACGTGGGTTGGCGGGGACTTTAAGCTTCCGGTCAGCTTGCGCCCTTTACGCTCAATAAGGGAACCCAGAATCGACACCGGAAACAACGGAGGCACCCAATATGTCATCACGACTTCTCGCATCCACCTACCTGGGCAACAAGCGCCTGCGCTGGGCCGCCCTCGGTCTCATCCTCGCCGGCTGCGCCACCGGCCTGGGCGGCGACCGTGAGCATGCGATGGAAGAAATCGGCGGCGCCTACAAGGCGATCGCCGGCATGGCCAAGGCCGGCTCGTTCGAGCAGGCCGAAGTGGCCGAGAAAGCCAACCTGATCGCCAGCGAGCTGCAGCATTTCGGCACGCTGTTCCCGGATGGGTCGGAGAAGGCCGACGGGGCCGCCAACGCCAACATCTGGACCGACCGCGCCGGCTTCGATGCGGCCCGCAACGCCGCCCGCGACGCGGCGCTGGAACTGGCGTCCGTCACCGACGCGGCGGCCTTTCCGGACGCATCGAAGAAGCTCGGCGATGCCTGCGGGGCCTGCCACTCCAAGTATCGCGCCGAGTATTAAGGGTTAAGTCCAGGACCGGCGGGGCACGTCGACATGGTTAACGTCGCCGTGCGCCGCCGGATTCCCATCGTCAAGCCCTAGTCGCTTTCAGACGCGGCAATCGCCAGCAGAGGTGCCCCATTTCGGGGTATTTCGATCAAATGTGCGGGAAAAACCCACTTCACACATCAAAGTGTATCTGCGAGGAAGATTCGCTGGTTCAAATTCATCCCGGGAAGTGCCATATTTTCTCTCGGAACGAAGACAGTTTAGGCGAATGCGGCCTTTAGGGGCTGGGCAGCTTGGCCTTCGCTGAAGCGAGAATTGACATGATTGACGCTCCTGAGCACTTGCAACCAATTGTACCTCATGCTGATGGCGATGCCTGCAACGGTGACGCCATCAGCCTTTCTCTTGCAGATTTGCTGCCGGACAGCAGCGGCGCCATCGTGATCGAGGGCGACGGGCTGGATCTCAGCATCCGCATCATGACCGATGAGCCGGTGGTCGATACCGGTGTGGTCGATGCGATGGTGACCGCAACCGGCGAAGACGTATCCGGGCACACCTTCTTCGCCTTCGGCAACGGTACCACCGTTTATGCGCCGCGCGAACTGGACCTGCTCATCGTCAACAACGACGTTTGACTGGCGGCTGCCAGGCGGCACCGCGGCTACTATCATTGCTGAATTGAAAACGCCGGGACGCGTCGATGCTCCCGGCGTTTTCTTTGGTCGATAGGCCGGGCCTCGATGGGGGCGGGCTCAGAAGCTGCTGCCGCCATTGCTGTCATGCTCATGGTCCTTCGTGTGATCTGACGAATGCTCACTGTCGCGGCCGCCATTGCCGTCGCCGCGGCAATTCTTGCTGCCCGGATCGAGGCATGGTTTCGAGTGCTTCTTGTCGTTGCCCGGATTGTCCGGCGATGCTTTGGGCGGCAGCGGCGTCAGGTCGAGAGCCGGTCCGTCTTTGAGGTCGAACGGGCGGTCCTCGCCGGGCACATCGGTTGCAGCGAGGAGGGCGTCAACCTCGTTCTGCGGCCAGCGCGAGCTCTGACCCAACCCGGCATCGGTCACGGTGACGCCAAGTGTCCGGGTCAGCGAGATGGCGCTCTTGCCGGAGATTTCATTCTTGCGCACGCCGACCCTGCCGGACAGGACCAGCACGTCGCTTTGCGCGGGCCCGGCGAGGATGCCCCATTCGGTGCCGCGCACAGCCGTGATGGCCTTGGGAGTCCGGATCTCGAACCGCGATTGCGGTGTCGCCGGCGCCGCATGGGCGCGGAGCGCACCCGATTGCAGGTCGAGCTCGATTTCGCGCGGCGTGCCGGGGCCTGCGCTGACGACTTCATCGATCGCGAATTCGGACTGCGAGCCGAGGTTGATGACGGAACCGTCGATCAATTGCAGGCGGACGCGTCCCGTTGCATCCGTTGTCAGGCGGTCGCCGTTCTCCAGCAACGCGCCGAGTTGCAGCGGTGCTGTCGCATTGTCGCGGATGACGGCTGCTTGACCGCTCAAGCGTACGACCTGCGCCACGGGATCGGCCCAGGCAAACGCCGTCGTCGCCAACAGCGCCACGGCCCCGCACGTGAGATTGCGCCAGATCATCGTCGTCATTTTCCGAAAGGAATGCTTACCAGCCTAATGGACAGCGTCGGTCACGTCCAGACATGGCATGCCCGCACCTCGTTACATAGTGACAGAGCGCACATTCGCGCGCTGCATGACGGGTCCTTCCGCCATTGGTCGGCCGGGCGCGCGCGTCGGTTCGAGATCGGGCTCACACGCGGGTGCGGGAGGCCTTTCAGGTACTGTTTGTGGATTCGGCGCCGACGATCAGATGTCCAGGTTCTGCGCGAAGCGCGCATTCTCCTGGATGAACTGGAAACGCAGTTCCGGCTTGCGGCCCATCAGGCGTTCGACCAGATCGGCGGTCTCGCGCGCTTCGTCGCGTTCTTCCTCATGGTACTTGTGCGGGATTCGCACCTTGAGGAGCGAGCGATTGCGCGGGTCCATCGTCGTTTCCTTGAGCTGATTGGCGGGCATTTCGCCAAGGCCCTTGAAACGGCTGATCTCGACCTTGCCGCGACCCGAGAACTCGCTTTTCAGCAGCGCGTCCTTGTGGGCGTCGTCGCGGGCATAGGCAACTTTGCCGCCCTGCGCCAGGCGATAGAGCGGCGGTTGGGCGAGATAGAGATGACCGTTCTCGATGAGCTGCGGCATCTCGCGATAGAAGAAGGTCATCAGCAGCGAAGCGATATGCGCGCCATCGACGTCGGCGTCGGTCATGATGACGACCTTCTCGTAGCGCAGGCGTTCCTCGCTGTATTTGTCGCGACTGCCACAGCCCAGGGCCTGGATGAGATCGACCAGTTCCTGGTTGGCGGCGAGCTTGTCGTTGGTGGCGGAAGCGACGTTGAGGATCTTGCCGCGCAGGGGCAGCACGGCCTGGGTCTCGCGGTTGCGCGCCTGCTTGGCAGACCCGCCCGCGCTGTCGCCTTCGACCAGGAAGATCTCGGTCCCGGCCATTGCGTCCTTGGTGCAATCGGTGAGCTTGCCGGGCAGGCGCAGCTTCCTGGTTGCAGTCTTGCGCGAGAGTTCCTTGTCCTGTTTCTTGCGGAGCCGATCCTCAGCCTTCTCGATCACACGGTCGAGCAGATCCTTGGCACGACCCGGATCATTCGACAGCCAATGGTCGAAATGATCCTTGATCATATTGTCGACCAGCCGCGTCGCTTCCGGCGAGGCGAGCTTTTCCTTGGTCTGGCCCTGGAACTGCGGATCGCGGATAAAGACCGAGAGCAGCATGGCGGCATTGCCGCAGATATCGTCAGAGGTGACGAGGCCGATCTTGCGGTTGCCGATCAACTCGCCATAGGCCTTCAGCGACCGGGTGAGGCCAGTGCGCAAACCGCTTTCATGCGTGCCGCCTTCGGGTGTCGGCACCGTGTTGCAATAGGAGTTCACGAAGCCGTCTTCATCGACCGGCCAGGCGATCGCCCATTCGAGGCGCCCTTGCTCGTCGGGGAAGTCGGCCTGTCCCGCATAGGGTGCCGCCGTGATCGTCTTGCGGCTTCCCAACGTCATGTTGAGATAGTCCATCAGACCGCCGGGGAAGTGCAGCACCGCCTCGGCCGGCGTCTCATCTCCGTCATGGATCAGCGACGGGTCGCATTTCCAGCGGATCTCGACGCCGCGATAGAGATAGGCCTTGGAGCGGCACATGCGGTAGAGCCGGCTCGGCTTGAAATGCGCCTGCTTGCCGAAGATCTCGGGGTCCGGATGGAAGCGCACCGAGGTGCCGCGGCGATTGACGTTGCCCTGGTTGACGAGCTTCGTCACCGGCTTGCCGCGCTTGTACTGCTGCACCCAGAGCTGCTTTTCCTTGGCGACCTCGACCACGAGATCGTCGGAGAGGGCGTTAACCACCGACGAGCCCACGCCGTGCAGACCGCCGGAGGTCTGGTAGACCTTGCCCGAGAACTTGCCGCCGGAATGGAGGGTCGTGAGGATGACTTCGAGCGCCGACTTGTCCTTGAACTTCGGATGCGGGTCGATCGGGATACCGCGGCCGTTATCGCGCACGGTGACATAGCCGTCCTTGTCGAGCTCAACCTCGATGCGGCTGGCGTGACCGGCGACGGCTTCGTCCATCGAATTGTCGAGCACTTCGGCGACCAGGTGATGGAGGGCGCGCTCGTCAGTGCCGCCGATATACATGCCCGGACGTCGGCGGACGGGCTCCAGCCCCTCCAGAACCTCAATGTCCTTGGCCGAATAATCGCTGCCCTTCTTGGACGTGCCTTCGAAAAGATCGCTCATGGGACTCCAGATCGTACTCGACTCGTTCGCGCCCAGGGCGCGGCTTGGGCGCAGTGATACCCACCTCGGGGCCAAGACCGCAAGGATTTGGTCAAATTATTGAAATATATGTATTTTTACTGGTCGTTCGGCTGGTTCGAGCCGGGATGGCGGCAGGAAAGGGCGCGGTGCAGCACATCCGGCGCCACCTCGACCCCCATCAGATTGGCCCGCCACAGGTCGGCCCCGTCAAGGTTGGCGCCAGCCAGATTGGAGCCCTTCAGATTGGCGTCGGAAAGGTCGGCCCCGGAGAGGTCGGCATCCTTGAGGTTGGCCCCGGCAAGGTTGGATCCAGCCAGATTGGCGCCCTGCAGCTTGCTCTCGGAGAGGTCGGTGCCGGAGAAATCGCAGCCGGACAGATTGGCCATCGAGAGATCGAGGCGGGGCAGTTTCAGGCCGGACATGTTGCGGCCGGTGAAGTCCGCCCGCTCGCCGCCATCGCCGCGCAGCCAATCGTGATGGGAGCGCAGGATATCGAGCAGCTGACGGACATTGCGCGACTTGGCAGCACGTTCACGCGCGTCGATCTCGGCTTTTTCCTCGAGATTGACGTGGGGCGGCAGGTTGGTGGTCAGCAGCTTGAGGCGCAACTGCCGTTCCGCGTCGGCTTCGTCCTCGGCCAGGATTTCGCCACGCAGGGTCGGGAGCCCTTTGCGCTGTTGGATGCGATAGACGAAAACCTTGGGCTGGGATTCGATATCTTCCGGGCTCTCGTCCGAAACTTCCATGATGCGGGGCTTCTCCCTGCCAAAACGGGGCGACTCACCGCCCGCTCGGCAAACTATAGCAAGGGCGGCCTTACTCGACCCTAAAGAAGAATGGTTAACGGGAAGTGTATCGAGACGTTGTGACGCTGGCGCGTCCCGCCGCCGGCCGGTATAGATTTTCGTCCTTTCCCCAAGCGCTTCCGAGACGATGAGCACTAATTCCTTTCTTCCCTATGGTCGGCAGAGCATCGATGCGGATGATCTGGCCGCTGTCACCAAGGCCCTGCAAGGCGATTACCTGACCACCGGACCCGGCGTCGGCCGCTTCGAGCAGGCCTTCGCCGAAACCGTGGGCGCGCGTTACGCGATCGCCAGCAACAGCGGGACGGCCGCCCTGCATCTCGCGTGTATCGCGCTGGGGCTCGGCGCGGGCGATGCGGTCATCGTGCCGACCCTGACATTCCTAGCCACCGCCAATGCGGCGCGCTTCTGTGGGGCCGACGTGATCTTCGCCGATGTCGATCCCGACAGCGGTCGACTGACGCCGGAGACGCTCGACGCAGCCTTTAAGCGCGCCGGCTCGGCCAAGGTGAAAGCGGTGCTGCCCGTGCACCTCAACGGTCATTGCGCGGACATGGCGACGATCCGCGCCATCACCGAAGCGCGCGGCGTCAAGATCATCGAGGATGCCTGTCACGCGCTGGGAACGATTCTTCAGTCGGGCAACAACAGCACGGCCCAAGTCGGTGCCTGCGCCCTGTCGGAGCTCGCCTGCTTCTCGCTGCACCCGGTGAAGACGATGACGACGGGCGAGGGCGGCGTCACGACGACGAACGATCCGCAGCATTACAAGACCATGCAGCTCTACCGCAGTCACGGCATGACGCGGGATGCGGCCGAGTTCCGGCACCGCGATCTGGCCTTTGCGCCGAACGGTCAGCCGAACCCCTGGTACTACGAGATGCACGCGCTGGGCTGGAATTACCGCATCACCGATTTCGCCTGCGCCCTGGGCGAAAGCCAGTTGAAGAAGCTGCCGCATTTCATCGAACGCCGCCGCGCGTTGACGGCCCTCTACGATCAGCAGCTCGCCGCACTCGCCCCGCGCCTCAAAATCGTCCCCAAGCAACCGGGCGACAATGCGGCGCTGCACCTCTATGCCGTCCTCATCGACTTCGCCGGCATCGGCAAGTCGCGGGCGCAGGTGATGGATGAGTTGAAGGCGCGAGGCGTCGGCACGCAGGTTCATTACCTGCCGGTGCATCGCCAGCCATACTATCGCGGGCTCTACGGCGCACTGGATCTGCCGGGCGCCAATTCCTATTACGAGCGGCAGCTGTCGATCCCGCTTTATCCGGACATGGCTGACAATGATGTGACAAGGGTCGTCGCCGCCTTGCGTGACGTTCTGGCCTGACCTAACGTGAGAGCGGCAGAATGCTGAGGGAGGGGAGAACCGTGTTCAAAGAATTCCGCGATTTCGCGATGCGCGGCAATGTCGTCGACCTTGCCGTCGGTATCATCATCGGCGCGGCCTTTACCGGCATCGTCAATTCGCTGGTGAAGGATATCCTGATGCCGCCCATCGGATTCATCATGGGCGGGATCGACTTCAGCAACTTCTTCCTGACCCTCAGCGGACCGGACGTCGAAACGCTGAAGGCCGCGCAGGATGCCGGGGCCGTCACCATTAATTACGGCGTCTTCCTCAACGCCGTGATCAACTTCCTGATCGTGGCCTTCGCGATTTTCATTCTGGTCAAGCAGATCAACCGCTTCAAGAAAGCGGAAGAGGCTGCGCCCCCGCCGACTCCGAGCGAAAGCGAAAAGCTGCTGGCGGAAATCAGAGACCTGCTGAAGAGCGGCCGCTGATTATTTCTTGCAGCCGAGGCTGTTGAAATCGGCTTCCGGCGCCCGGTCCGAATTCGGCCAGCGAACGGTGGCGTGACCACTATTCTCGGCGATAAGGCGTTGCACAAGCGGCCGGTCGACCGCCTGTTCAAGGTCGGCGCTGGGGTCCGCCGCAATCGCGTCGAGCACGCGCAGATAGGTGACTTCGCCGCCGTGAATGCCGTCCACGAATTCGCACCCGTCGGTACCGATGCTCGCCGGGTCGTGGAAGTCGAAAGTCAGTGCGGGCAACGTCGGTAACCGGCGCTGCAACTCCTTCACCAGATTGGGTTCAGGTTGTTCATTGAGCCAATCAAAGATCGGCTGGGCGACTGGCGGCAGGACCAGGATGACATCGGTGCCGCGATCCTGCAGCCCCTGCACCAGGGCGATGAGGCGCTGCCAACTTTCCTCTGAAAAGGCATTCGACGGAGCCCGGTCGTTACGCTTTGAGGTGCGTTGGATATCCTTCAGCGTCTTCTCGAAACCGATGTCGCTGCCGCCTGCCTGCTCGGTCAGACCGAGGCCGTAATCGTAGTGACCGAACGGGTCCCAGCCGGCATCCATGAAATGCGCCGGTACGCCGATGCCCACCGGCAACCGGTCGGCGGCGAAGAGCGCATCGGCCATCTGCCCGAGTGACAAGGTCCCGTTCCAGACCCAGACCGCCGGCTGCGTCAGTTCATGAAGCGTCAGCGGCGTGTCGGGTGAGGCGTCGGTCGGCGCATCCGGTCGCCGCGTTTCGCTGAACCACCACCAGTCGAGCATGATCAGCATGCGCTGCGGCCGGTAGTCCTTCAGGGCCTGGTCGACGAAGATCTTGCCGGATTCGAGATCGCGCATGGCGCCGCCGGCATTGTAGGCCTTCGCCCGCCAGGGTTGTGACAGGAACTGCATGGCGCGCGAGGAGCCGAGGATCAGGATATCAGCCTTGGCGAGGCGGGCGCGTTCAATCTTGTAGGGGCGCGGCCGATAGAAGAGGGCCGAGCTGTAGCGCAGGTCCTTTTCCTGCTGGATCCCGGCGGCCTCGACGGGTCCGATGGTCTCGCCTGTTCGATCGAGGATGCGATAGGAGACGCCGAGTGCCGCGAACGAGATTGCCAGCGGCAAGGCGAAGATAAGTGCATAGCGCATAGTGCGGATAGCCAAGATCGTCCCCTAGAACTGGAAGTAGAGGAACTCGGACTGCCAGCCGAGGATGGCGACGGCGCCCGCCGTCGTGACGAGTCCCGCCGCCAAAGCCCAGAGAGCGACCGGCCGCCATTCGAGGTATTCTTCCCACCGTCCCAGGCGGCGATAGGAGAGCGTCACCAGCTTCAAGGTTGGTGCGTAACGGCGGAATATCTCGGCACTGTTGGGAGCCAGTGTCGCGACAAGGCCAGCAATGAGGATCACCGGCCAACCGTCGAGCGGCAGGTCGGGCAGGTTTGGCGTCTTGAGGCCGAAGCCATTGAGGCCGGCGAGCGATGCGAGGACGCTGTGCGCCGTGTGGATCGTATCGGCGCGGAAATAGACCCAGGCCGCCATGACGCAAAGCATGGTGATGAACCAGCCAACGGGGCGCGGCAGGTTGATGCCCTGCCTCTTGGCAATGCCGGACCATAGTCTTTGCAGGGCGAGGAAGAGTCCATGGAGGGCGCCCCAGATGATGAAAGTCCAGCCCGCACCATGCCACAGGCCACCCAGCAGCATGGTGAGGAAGAGATTGAGCATCTGCCGCGCGGGGCCACGGCGGTTACCGCCCATCGGGATATAGAGATAGTCGCGCAGGAAGCGAGACAGGGTCATGTGCCAGCGGCGCCAGAAATCGGCGATGTTGACGGCCTTGTAGGGCGAATGGAAGTTCGCGGGGAAGCGCACGTTGAACATGCGCGCAAGGCCGATCGCCATGTCCGAATAGCCGGAGAAGTCGAAATAGAGCTGCAGGCTGTAGGCCAGCGCCCCCATCCAGGCTTCGACCAAGGTCAGATGCGCACCCCCGGCTGCGGAGGTGAAGGCGGGGTTCGCAACCTGGGCCAGCGTATCGGCAATGACCGTCTTCTTGAAGAGACCGAGGCCGAACAGCGAGACGCCCACCAGCAGGTTGATGGTGCGGGGCTTCAGGAAGCCCGGCTGGCGAATCTGCGGAATGGCTTCGTTGTGATGGACGATGGGACCCGCGACCAGCTGCGGAAAGAAGGTCACGAACAGCGCGAAGTCCATGAACCGGTAATGTTTCGCACGGCGGCGATAGGCATCGACCAGATAGGCGATCTGCTGGAAGGTGTGGAAGGAGATGCCAAGCGGCAGGATGATCTTGCCCAGCGTCAATTCGGTGCCGCTGAGATCGTTGATGATGCCTAGAAAGAAGTTGGCGTATTTGAAGTAGCCGAGGACGACCAGAATGATGGCGATGGCGCCGGTCAGGATCCAGCGCCGCTGCCGGTCGTCGAGATCGGTTCTTTCCAACTGCCGGCCGATGAGGAAGCTGAAGGCGACCTCGGCGAGGATCAGCAGGATGTAGATCCAACTCCACCAGGCATAGAAGAAGATCGAGGCGAGCGTGAGGAATCCGATGGCGGCATCGCGCCCGGCAAATCGACCCAGCAGGAAGAACATCGCCAGGGCCGCCGGCAGAAAGGCGAACATGAACTGGTATGAGTTGAACAGCATCGATCACATATCCTTGCGACAGCCGCTGCGGACTTGCGCATCGGCCGGTGCATCTGGGGGAAGCAGTTCCACAATCCGGACATTGTTGGCGTTCGAACTCACCAGGCTCGAAATCAGGTCCCGGTCGAGACCTTGACTCAATGCGGTGCCGCCATAGTTTCCAATCGCGTCCAAGGCGCGAAGGTAAAAGACTTCGCCGCCGGAGACATCGTTGATAAGTTCGCAATCGGTGGCGCCCAGAGCGGCCGCGTCCTCGAAATTGAAGATCGGTTGGCCAAGCGAGCGCAAGGCGTCGAGCCACAGCGGCATCAATCGATTGGCTGGGTCCTTGGCAATCGCGTTGCGCCAAGACGAACTGGTAGGCGGGACCATCAGCACGACTTCGACTTGCCGCTTGTCCAGTTCGGCAAGCAATGCGCCAAGTTGCTGCAGAGCGTCTGAAGAAGGACCGACATGGAGATCTTGGGCAAGCTGCGGCGCACTGGCTCCGACTGGGCCGGAGCGGCCACCTTCATAGCGGCCATAAGCGTCCCAGCCCTGGCCATCAAGGATAGCGAGCGCGCCGACGCCGCCGGTCGCACCCATGGGAAGGACCCCTTGAAGGAACTCACCCACCGAGATCTTCGCGGTCACCAGCCAGAGCAGCGGATCGATCAGCTGTCGCGCAAGGCTGCTGGTTTCGGTGTCGCGAACCGGACCCTTGGCGGCATCCGGGTGGAACCACCAATAATCGAGGCCGATGAGGATCGATTTCGGCGCATGAAGGGCCAGCGCCGTTCTGACAAAGCGCGACAATTGTTCGACGGAATCCACGGCGCCAGCGGCATTGAAAGCTGCCGCTGAGAAGGCCTCGCCCGGCAAGGCGGCGAGGCGCGCCGATCCGACGATCAGAATGTCCGGCCGCCGCAGGGCGTAGCGTTCGAGCTTGTAGGCGGCGATGTCGGCGTCATGGGCCGGCCCATAGAGGCCGCCTTCGCGTTCCTGGATTCTGGCGGCCAGCACTGGGTCGGTGGTCTCTTGCACGCGGAACAGAATGACCGCGCTGAGCAGGCAGTAGAGGCCCGCCACCAGGATGGTAGCAAAAGCGCTTGCCATGATCGAGCGCTTGCGACCGCTCGATCTGTCCTTCCAAACGCCGCGCCGAGGCGACCCGATGACACGATTGGAAAACATTGTGCAGGAAAGGCCGCCGCAGGGTTTCGTGGATCAGAATCGGCCTTATCAAGATTGCCAAGGCCGGGGCCGGGTTATATCAATTGGCGGGCTGGCTGTCATGCTTCGCCGCGCCCTAAACTTCTTTGCCCATCAAAAGGTTAACTATGGCCCGATTCACCTTCTCCTGCATCGACGCGCACACCTGCGGCAATCCGGTCCGCGTTGTCTCAGGGGGCGGGCCGCAGCTTGCCGGTGCCACTATGAGCGAGCGGCGCCAGCATTTCCTTAAAGAGTTCGACTGGATTCGGACCGGGCTCATGTTCGAGCCGCGCGGGCATGACATGATGTCGGGCAGCATTCTCTATCCACCGTCGCGCCCCGATTGCGATGTTGCCATCCTGTTCATCGAGACGTCCGGCTGCCTCCCCATGTGCGGCCACGGCACCATCGGGACGGTGACGGTCGCCATCGAAAACGGGCTGGTGCGGCCGAAGAAGCCGGGCGAGCTGCGCCTCGACACGCCGGCAGGTCTGGTGGTCGCCACCTACGAGCAGGTGGGCGAATATGTCGAGAGCGTGCGCCTTACCAACGTGCCGGGCTTCCTGCATTCGGAAGGGCTCGACATCGATTGCCCCGAGATCGGGCCGATCAAGGTCGATGTGGCCTATGGCGGCAATTTCTATTGCATCGTCGAGCCGCAGCCGGGCTATCGGGACATGGCGGATTATACGGCCGGGCAGCTTATTGCCATGAGCCGCGAACTGCGCCGCCGCATGAACGAGCGCTACACGTTCGAGCATCCGGACAATCCGACGATCCGCGGCCTCTCGCATATCCTGTGGACAGGCAAACCGACGGTCGCCGGCGCGGATGCGCGCAATGCGGTCTTCTATGGCGACAAGGCGATCGACCGGTCGCCCTGCGGCACCGGAACCTCGGCGCGCATGGCGCAACTCGCGGCCAAGGGCAAGCTGAAGGTCGGCGACAGCTTTGTCCATGAAAGCATTATCGGCTCGCTGTTCAAGGGACGAGTCGAACAGGCAGCAAGTGTGGGCAACAGGCCGGCGATCGTCCCCTCGATCGAAGGCTGGGCGCGGGTCACCGGCTACAACACTATCTTCATCGACGACCGCGACCCCTATAAGCACGGTTTCCAGGTCATCTGAACGAACGATAATCCGTCCAAAAGGGCGGGAGCAGGCAGGGAGCAGATCATGGTCAAGACATTCAAGGAATTCCCGACGCTCAACGTGCTCGATCATCCGCTGATCCAGCACAAGCTCTCCATGATGCGCGACAAGAACACGCCGACCACCTTGTTCCGTCAGCTGCTGAAGGAGATCGCGCTGCTGATGGGCTATGAGCTGACGCGCGATCTGCCGATGACGACCCAGGAAATCGAGACGCCACTCACCAAGATGGATGCGCCGGTGATCAAGGGCAAGAAGATCGCCGTGGTGCCGATCCTGCGCGCCGGCCTCGGCATGGCGGATGGGCTGATGGAACTCGTCCCCGCCGCGCGAATGGGGCATATCGGTCTTTATCGCGATCATGAGACGAAGCGGCCGGTCGAGTATTTCGTGAAGCTGCCGGAGCCAGAAGGTCGCATCTTCATTCTGGTCGATCCGATGCTGGCAACCGGCCATTCGGCCGCGGCGGCGATCGATACGCTCAACAAGCGCGGAATCCCTGACAGCAATATCCGCCTGATGTCGCTGGTGGCGGCACCCGAAGGTGTCCAGGTGGTGCAGGCAGCCCATCCGAGCGTGCCGATCTTCGTGGCGGCGCTCGACTCTCATCTCAACGAGAATGCTTACATCGTCCCGGGTCTGGGCGATGCCGGCGATCGCCTGTTCGGCACGAAGTGAGGTTGCCATGAGCGCCGATCTCATTCTCGCCATCGACCAGGGCACGACCAGCACCCGCGCCATCGCCTTCTCGCTGAAGGGCGAGCCGCAAGCGACTGCGCAGAAGGAATTGCCGCAGATATATCCGGCCGACGGCTGGGTCGAGCATGACCCGGAGGAGATCTGGCGTGCGACCGTTAAGGTGACGAAGTCCGTGCTCGAGAAGGTGGGTGCGGCGCGGGTCGCTGCCATCGGCATCACCAACCAGCGCGAAACGGCGGTCGTCTGGAACAGGAAGACGGGGAAGCCCGTCCATAATGCGATCGTCTGGCAGGACCGCCGCGGGGCACCCTTGTGCAAGGAGCTGATTGCCGACGGCATGGAGCCGATGATCCAGGCGAAGACCGGCCTGCTCATCGACAGCTATTTTTCCGCCACCAAGATCGCCTGGATCCTTGAGAACGTGGCCGGCGCGCGCGAGGCGGCCGACAAAGGCGAGCTTGCCTTCGGCACGATCGACACGTTTCTGCTGTGGCGCCTGACCGGTGGCAAGGCGCATGCGACTGACGTCACCAACGCGTCGCGCACCATGCTGTGCGACATTCATAAGCTCGCCTGGGATGACGAGCTGCTGGCGCTCTTCAAGGTGCCGCGGTCGATGATGCCGGAGATCCGTGATAATGCGGCGGCCTTCGGCACCACTGACCCGCGCGAGATCGGCGTGAGCCTGCCTGTCACTGGCATGGCGGGCGACCAGCAGGCGGCCCTCATCGGTCAGACCTGCTTCACGCCCGGCATGATCAAGAGCACCTACGGCACCGGCTGCTTTGCGCTGATGAATACCGGCGGCAAGGCGGTCCTGTCCAAGAACCGCTTGCTGACCACGGTCGGCTATCGCCTCAAGGGTGAGTTGGCTTACGCGAGCGAGGGCAGCATCTTCATCGCGGGCGCTGCCGTGCAATGGCTGCGCGACGGGTTGAAGCTCATCCACCAGGCGGGCGAGACGGAAGGGCTGGCGCGCTCGGTGCGCGGGACGGGCGGTGTCTATCTGGTACCGGCCTTCACCGGCCTTGGCGCGCCTTACTGGGACCCGATGGCGCGCGGTGCGCTGCTGGGCCTCACGCGCGATACCGGCATCGCGCAGATCGTGCGCGCGGCGCTCGAAGCCGTCTGTTATCAGACGCGCGATCTGATGAGTGCGATGACGGACGATACGGGGACCGATGTCAGCTCGCTGCGCGTCGATGGCGGCATGGTGCGCAACGATTGGGTGATGCAGTTCCTGGCCGATCTACTCAACGTGCCGATCGGTCGGCCGGTCGTCGTGGAGACGACGGCGCTGGGGGCGGCGATTGCCGCCGGGCTCGGTGTCGGCATCATCCCGGACTTGAAGGCCGCCGCCGCCAACTGGCAGCAGGAGCGCGAGTTCCGCCCGGAAATGGCGGCCGACGAACGGGAGCGCCTCTATGCCGGCTGGAAGACCGCCATCGGTCGGATCAGGTCCTAAGAGGTGCCCCGGATGTTCACGGTCAAACAATCTTCCCGGCTGGCGCGGGCCTTGATGGTCGCGACGGTGCTGGCGTCCGCCTCCGCCTGCGTGTCGGACGAGGAACGGTCCGGCCCGCGTGCCGCCACCAGCGAAGATATCTGGCGCCTCAGCGGCACGAAGGATGCGGTCAGCAATCTGCAGCAGGCGCTCTCCGATGCTTGCCATGTGTCGCTGACCAGCCCAGACGGCTATCAGAAGATATCGCCCGAGGGCGACAGCTGCGTGCGGACGCATATGGTGGTGGCCTTCGACGCGCAGGAAGGATCGTTACTGTGCGGTCGAGACAAGGGATTGCAGCCCTTCGTCAGCTGCATCCTGGAAGGCCAGTTCGTCGGCCATGTCGTTGCCAACAGCGGATCGGACCGACTGGCGCCCGAGGTACAATGGGGCGGTGGAGAGGAACGCAGCAAGCAGGCGGCGAACCTCCTCAGCGAGCGCGTCAAGGCGAGCTGTGCCACACCCGATCAGGCGGCGCTGAAGAAATGCGTCGACGAGACCATGCTGCGTGCCTTCGAGGTCGATGAGAAGGCGGTCGATTTCTGCCCGACGCCGCAGCAGCGCGACCTCTGCATCTATTGGGCCGGTTTCGCGCGCTCGATCCGCATCAAGCTGGAGCGCATCGGCGCCTGATTCGCTTGGTACGGGCTTGAACCTGTCACGCGATTGATATGGACAGCTATAGAGGGCGTTGATACGGTTCGTTGCAACCGTGATCGACAGAGGCTTTCTTTATGTATTTTCGCCACGCGGCCCTTGCGGTCGCCTTGATGGCTCTGGCCCTCAGTGCCTGCCAATCTTCACCGGCCACGAAGAAGGAAACGGCGGCGGCCTCAGTTCAAACGCCCGTCACGGAACCGACCATCGCGCCATCTGCCGCAGGCGCCTTTGGCACGCAAATGACGGGTGTGTTCGATGACCGGCTGAAACACGCGCTGGGTCAGGTCGTCGCCAAGATCGCCGGCGATTGCATGGCCGATTCCTATGGCGGCGGTTCCGACGCCTATATGGCTTGCTATACCAAGGGGCTGATGAACGCCTTCGATCCAAGTGGGCAGGCGGTGACCTATTGCCCTTCGGCCGACAATGCCGAAAAGGGCATGACCTGCGCATTGACCGGAGCGATGCTGCGAAAGCTGAGGGAAAAGTCGGGAACACCCATCGAACCGGCTTCATGGAAGAAGATCGAGGGCGTGCTGGCGGGTGAAATGGTTGTCACCGTCTTCGATGAAACGAGTGCCTGCAACAAGGAAGGGCGGACGGGAAGCGATGCCCGTACATGCCTTGCTGAAAAACTGATGACGCGCCTTGGCGGCGACGAGGTAGACGGCCGGGCCTGTGTCAGCATCAAGGATGACGCCAAATTCGGCCAGTGCATCGGCGAAGGTGCCACGACCAAACTGCTTGAGGACCTCGCTGCGAGCGAGACGCTGTAGCGCTTCGGCAGGCGATCTCTAACGGGCGAGCCAATTGCCGAGATCACCAAGCGCGCGCTGGCTGAGGCGTGGCTTGCGGCCAGCTTTCCATTCGCGCAGTTGCGCCTTGTTGAGGCCTTCCGGCGGATCTATCTCGGGGAAGAGGCCGAAATTGACGTTCATCGGCTGGAAATGCTTGGCGTCGGCCTGGCCCGTGATGTGGCCGATGAGGGCGCCCAAGGCGGTGGTGAGGGGCGGGGCTTCCAGCGCGCGGCCCAGCCGTTCGGCGGCGGCGAAGCGGCCGGCGAGCAAGCCGATGGCGGCGCTTTCGACATAACCTTCGACGCCCGTCACCTGACCCGCGAAGCGCAGGCGCGGCATCGCTTTCAGGCGCAGAGATGTATCCAAGAGCTTCGGGCTGTTGAGGAAGGTGTTGCGGTGGAGGCCGCCCAATCGCGCGAACTCGGCATTCTCGAGCCCGGGGATCATGCGGAAGACCCGCACCTGTTCGGCATATTTCAGCTTCGTCTGAAAGCCGACCATGTTGTAGAGCGTGCCCAGCGCATTGTCCTGGCGCAACTGCACCACCGCATAGGGGCGGCGTTGCGCGTGCGGATCGAAGAGGCCGATCGGTTTCATCGGTCCGAAGCGCAGCGTGTTGGGGCCGCGCCCGGCCATGATTTCGATCGGCAGGCAGCCTTCGAAATAGGGTGTGCCTTCCCATTCCTTGAACTCGGTCTTCTCACCGGCAAGGATCGCGTCGATGAAGGCGAGGTATTCGGGCTTGTCCATCGGGCAGTTGATGTAATCGGCGCCGTCGCCCTCTGGTCCGACTTTGTCGTAGCGCGACTGGAACCAGGCACGTTCCATATTGATGCTTTCGCGGTGCACGATGGGTGCGATCGCGTCGAAGAAGCTCAAGGATGCTTCGCCGGTGAGCGTGAGGATCGCGTCCGCCAGGGGCGGCGAGGTGAGGGGGCCGGTCGCGACGATGACACTATCCCACTCAGCGGGCGGAAGCCCGGCAATCTCGCCGCGCGTGAAGGTGACGAGCGGATGTTCGATAAGGGATTTCGTCACGGCCTCGGCAAAGCCGTCGCGGTCGACGGCGAGCGCCCCACCGGCCGGCAGCTTGTGCTTGTCGGCGGCGCTGAGGATGAGCGAGCCGGCGCGGCGCATTTCCTCATGCAGCAGGCCCACCGCATTGTTCTCGGCATCGTCGGAGCGGAACGAGTTCGAACAGACGAGCTCGGCGCAGCGGTCCGTCTGGTGGGCGTCGGTGCCACGGTCGGGCCGCATCTCATGGAGGACGACCGGGATGCCGGCCGAGACGAGCTGCCACGCGGCTTCCGAGCCGGCGAGGCCGGCACCGACGACGTGGATGGGTTGCTGATTTGAAACGGTCATGGGGCGGGTCATAGCCTCCCCGGGCGGTCACTGCAAGCTTTGGCCGGATTTGACAAGGATGCCGCGCCGCAGGACCATTAATGCCGCCTGTTCAAGGAGATGCAGATGCTGAACCACCTCAACCCACCGTCGGCCCCGCCGCCCTTCAGCCGTTATTCGCAGATGGTTGCGGCGCCGGCCGGCTATCGCTGGCTCTATATCAGCGGCCAGGTCGGCTGCGGCCGGGACCACCAGACCGCCGCCGGGTTCGAGGCGCAGGCGGAGCTTGCCTGGTCGAACCTCGCCGCCTGTCTGGAAGCGGACGGAATGACGGTCGCGGATCTGGTCAAAGTGAATGTCTTCCTGACCCGCGCCAGCGACGTGCCGGCGTCGCGCATCGCCCGGGACAAGGTGCTGAACGGGGCACAGCCGGCCTCCACCCTTGTCATCGTTTCCGGCCTTGCGAGCCCGGATTGGTTGATCGAGGTTGAGGGTATTGCAGCCAAGGCGCCGTAGCCTGGGGCGCGGGACTGCAGCAGGATGCGCGGGTTCCCCGCCGGGGAGGGCGAACATGGCCGATACAGGATCGGAAAAGCGCCGGCATCCGCGCCGCAAGATGCTGAAAGGGGCCAAGGCCGTCTTCAATGACGGCGCCAGCCTCTATGATTGCCAAGTGCGGGACTGGTCGGAGGGCGGGGCGAGGCTCGTCTTTCCGAACCTGACGCCGCTCCCCCATCTTTTCACGCTGCGTCTCAATGACGGGTCGGAATATGCGTGCGAAGTGGTGCGCGCCGACGGTCCAATCGTCGGCATCCGTTTCGCCGGGTCGACTTAGACCGGCTGTTCGATGCCTTCATCCTTCAGCATCTGCGCATAGGCCGGGCGTGCCATCGCCGCGCGCACCAATTTGTTGAGATGCGGGTAGGTGTGGCCGGGCGTCGGCATCTTGCGCGTCCAGCGGATCAGCATCGCCAGGAAATAGTCGCAGGCATACCAGGTGCTGCCGCAGAGATAGGGGCCACTCTTGGCGAGTTCACCGTCGAGGAAGGCCCACATCTTTCCGAGACGTTCCTCGGCCTTGGCTTTCACCTTCGCCTGCTCGGCCGCGCCGTCGACGAAGTACTCGTTGTGCCACCAATGCATGAGCGCTTCCTGCACGGTGTTGGTGAGGTAGGCCATCCATTGCAGGTAGAGGCCGCGATCGGCATGGCCGATGGCGGGGGCGAGCTTCGCCTCCGGGTGCCGCTCGGTCAGGAATTCGCAGATGGCGGCGCTTTCATACATGACCCTGTTGTCGTCATAGATCAGCGTCGGCACGCGCCCATGCGGGTTGAGCTTCATATAGGTAGCGCTCTTCTGCTCGTTCTTCTCGTTATCGATCAGCACGAACGCGGCCTTCACGCCCATCTCGATCATCATCGCATGTGCCGCCATCGCGGCGCTGCCCG
The DNA here is from genome assembly GCF_041910485.1 of Dongia sp. Taxonomy (GTDB): domain Bacteria; phylum Pseudomonadota; class Alphaproteobacteria; order Dongiales; family Dongiaceae; genus Dongia. The sequence continues at coordinate 291,144 of NZ_JAYRQR010000035.1, read as the reverse complement.
GGCTGTAGAAGAGTTTATATGTCATGCTTATCCCCTCGCGGTCTTCTTCTTCACGCGCTTGCTCAGGTACGGCGCCAGATACTGACCCGTATAGCTGCCGGGCGTGTCGGCGACATCTTCCGGCGTGCCCTCGGCGACGATGCGGCCGCCTTTGTCGCCGCCTTCGGGGCCCAAGTCGATGATCCAGTCGGCGACCTTGATGACCTCGAGATTGTGCTCGATGACGACGATGGTGTTGCCCTGGTCGACGAGGTGCTGCAGCACTTCGAGGAGCTTGCGCACGTCCTCGAAATGGAGGCCGGTCGTGGGCTCGTCGAGGATGTAGAGCGTGCGGCCCGTGGCGCGTCGGGATAGTTCCTTGGCGAGTTTCACGCGCTGCGCTTCGCCGCCTGACAGGGTGGTTGCCGCCTGGCCGATATGGACGTAGCCCAGGCCCACCTGGTTCAGCATCGCGAGCTTGTCACGGATGGCGGGGACGGCCTTGAAGAATTCGACGCCTTCCTCGACCGTCATGTCGAGCACGTCGGCGATCGACTTGCCCTTGAAATGCACGTCGAGTGTTTCGCGATTGTAGCGCTTGCCCTTGCATTGGTCGCATTGGACATAGACGTCGGGCAGGAAGTGCATCTCGATCTTGATGACGCCGTCGCCCTCGCACGCCTCGCAACGGCCGCCTTTCACGTTGAAGGAGAAGCGCCCGGCCTTGTAGCCCCGCGCCTGGGCGTCGGGGAGGCCGGCGAACCATTCGCGGATCGGCGTGAAGGCACCGGTATAGGTGGCGGGGTTGGAGCGCGGCGTGCGGCCGATGGGCGATTGGTCGATGTCGATGACCTTGTCGAGGAACTCGATTCCCTCGATCCGGACATGTTCGCCCGGATGCGTGCGGGCGTCGTGCAGGCGCTTGGCCAGCGCGTTGTAGAGCGTCTCGATGATGAGGGTCGATTTGCCACCGCCGGAGACGCCGGTGACGCAGGTCATGGTGCCCAGCGGAATGTCGACGCTGATGTTCTTGAGGTTGTTGTGCTTGGCGCCGACGATGCGCAGCTTCGCCTGCTTGCCGGCGCCCTTGCGCCGTTCCGACGGCACCTCGATGCGGCGGCTGCCGTTCAAGTATTGGGCGGTGAGGCTGTTCGACTTCATCACCTCGGCGGGCGTGCCTTCGGCGACGACGGTGCCGCCGTGAATGCCGGCGGCCGGTCCCATGTCGATGAGGTAGTCGGCATTGCGGATCGCGTCCTCGTCATGCTCGACGACCAGCACGGTGTTGCCGAGATCGCGCAGGCGCTTCAGGGTCGCCAGCAGCCGGTCATTGTCGCGCTGGTGAAGACCGATCGACGGTTCGTCGAGCACGTAAAGCACGCCGGTGAGGCCCGAGCCGATCTGGGAAGCCAAGCGAATGCGCTGGCTCTCGCCGCCGGAGAGTGTGGCGGACGCGCGCGAGAGGGTGAGGTATTCGAGGCCAACGGAATTGAGGAATCCCAGCCGCTCGTTGATCTCTTTCAGGATGCGATAGGCGATGTCGTTCTGCTTCTTGGTGAGCTTCTTCGACAATCCACCGAACCATTCGGCGGCGCCCAGGATCGAGAAGTCCGCCACATCGGCGATGTTCTTCTTGTCGATCTTGACGGCGAGGGCTTCTGGCTTCAGGCGCTTGCCCTCGCAGGCCTCGCACGGGCTGGTCGATTGATAGCGGCCGAGCTCGTCGCGCACCCAATTGCTGTCGGTCTCGCGGAAGCGGCGTTCCATGTTGGTGATGACGCCTTCGAAGGGCCGCGTCGTCTTGTAGGAGCGGGTGCCGTCATCGAAGGACATGCTGACGACTTCCTCGCCCGAGCCGAACAGAATGACGTCGCGAGTCTTTTTCGGCAGGTCTTTCCAGGCGGTCCCGAGCGAAAACTTGTAATGCTTGGCGAGGCTTTCCAGCGCCTGATTGTAATATTGCGAAGTCGAATTGGCCCAGGGTGCGACGGCGCCGTCGCGCAAGCTCTTCGACGTGTCGGGCACCACCATCTCGGGATCGAAATAGAGTTTTTCGCCCAAGCCATCGCAGACCGGGCAGGCACCGAACGGGTTGTTGAAGGAGAAGAGGCGCGGTTCGATCTCATCAATCGTGAAGCCGGAAACCGGGCAGGCGAAGCGCGAGGAAAAGAGAATGCGCTCATCCGGCTTGTCGGCGTAATCGGCAAAGAGCAATCCGTCGGCGAGGCCCAGTGCCGTCTCGACGCTGCCGGCCAGGCGCTGCTCGATGCCAGGCTTCACGGCGATGCGGTCGACCACCACTTCGATATCGTGCTTGAGCTTTTTATTGAGGTTCGGCACCTCGCCGATCTCATAGACCTTGCCGTCGACGCGCACGCGCTGGAAGCCGCGCTTCTGCAGGTCCTGGAATTCCTTCTTGTATTCGCCCTTGCGGCCGCGCGCGATGGGGGCGAGGAGCAGCAGGCGCGTGCCCTCGGGCAGCGCCATGATGCGGTCCACCATCTGGCTGATGGTCTGGCTTTCGATGGGCAGGCCTGTTGCCGGCGAATAGGGGATGCCGACGCGCGCAAAGAGCAAGCGCATGTAATCGTAGATCTCGGTCACGGTCCCCACGGTCGAGCGCGGGTTTTTCGAGGTCGTCTTCTGCTCGATGGAGATGGCGGGGCTGAGGCCGTCGATGGAATCGACGTCCGGCTTCTGCATCAGTTCCAGGAACTGCCGGGCATAGGCCGAGAGGCTCTCCACATAGCGGCGCTGGCCTTCCGCATAGATCGTGTCGAAGGCCAAGGACGACTTCCCCGACCCGGAAAGGCCGGTGATCACCACCAGGGCATCCCGGGGCATGTCGACATCGACATTCTTGAGGTTGTGCTCGCGTGCGCCGCGAACAGAAATCTTGTGATCCGTCAATCGGTTAGCCATTGGGGTGGGGCTTTTCGGTACATGATTGGAGAGGGAGCTTTGGGCGGCATCATAGCGGCGAAAGACAGCGCTTAATACCCCTTTTGTTCTTCTCGTCTGAGTGCTAGGAAAATGGCCAACGAGGCGTTATACGAGCGCCAGTATTCGTCAGCTTCATTCAATCGGATTCCAGCAGGGGGCAGTTCCATGGCGGGCAGCGTCAACAAGGTCATTCTCATCGGCAATCTGGGACGCGACCCGGAAATCCGCTCCACCCAGGACGGGACGAAGGTGGCCAACCTCTCCATCGCCACCTCGGAATCCTGGCGCGACAAGAATTCCGGCGAGCGGCGCGAAAAGACCGAATGGCACCGCGTCGTCATTTTCAACGACCGTCTGGTCGACGTGGCCGAGCGTTTCCTGAAGAAGGGCTCCAAGGTCTATATCGAAGGCCAGCTGCAGACCCGCAAATGGACCGACCAGTCCGGCGCCGAGAAATACACGACCGAGATCGTGCTGCAGAAGTATCGCGGCGAACTCACCATGCTGGACGGCAAGGGTGAGGGCGGCGGCATGTCCGACAATGGCGACAGCGGCTATGGCGGCGGCGGCTACGGTGGTGGCTCGGGCGGCGGCGGCGGTGGTTATGGCGGCGGTTCGTCGGGCGGTGGCTCCTCAGGCGGCGGCCGCGCCGGCGATCTCGACGACGACATTCCTTTCTGACGCCACGCGGCAGCAATGCTGCATCACATTTCCTTTGGCGTCTCCGATATCGCGCGCTCGGCGGCGTTTTATGATGCTGCCTTGGCGCCATTGGGTTTCCGCCGGGTGTGGGAAGACATTCGGCCGGGTGAAGACGACCAGGCGGTGGGCTATGGCCTGACCGATGGCAACGACAAGTTTGCCATCAAGGAACGTGCGGCGGCCGATTTGGCGGCGGGACCGGGGTTTCACCTGGCTTTTGCAGCGCCCAATCGTGCTGCAGTAGACGCATTTCATGCCGCGGCTCTAAGGACCGGCGGTAGCGACAACGGTGCACCTGGCCTGCGGCCGGATTACGGCCCCCACTACTATGCGGCGTTCGTGATTGATCCCGATGGCTTCCGCATTGAGGCCGTAACCAACATAGCGCTGTGAGCGGTTATTCTGAAATGCCCTGGGTCTTCAATCCGGCGCGGACTTCGTCGTGGAAATAGCGCACGCCGAGCTCGTGCTTGGGGCTTAGGGGCCCGCGCTTGTAGATGCCGGCTTCGAGATTGTCCTGCGACTCATCGCAGATGCCGAAATCCTCGCGCACGATGTCGCAATTGGTCTTGATCGTGCTCTGGCGGCTCGCTTCCTTTTCCGGCGACGCGTCCCTGAAATAGAAGCTGTAATGGAGGCTGGTCGAGCGCGTGCCGTGCGGCACGATGCGCGATGTGTTCATACCGTCCGGGAAGATCGACAGCGTCATGTTCGGCCAGATCCACAGCCACAGGCCGCTGTAGATCGACCCCGATTTCTGCGGCGCCTTCATGATGATGACGTTGCGCTGATAGGTCGTCTCGAAGCCGTTGAAGTCGATCGCCTGGATGAGACCCGGATGGATGCCGGGGATGTGGTAGCCCTCGACGAAATTGTCGGTATAGGTCTTCCAATTGCTGTCCATCGAGAAGTCGGCCGTGTCGGTCTTGGTGAAGCTCTCCATCTCGTAAGCTTCGACCAGGGCCGGGACGTCGCCCAGGAACTCGACCAGCGGTTTGGCCTTGCCGTCGATGTTGACGAAGATGAGGCCGCGCCAGACATCGACGCGCACGGGCTTCAGGCCATGCTCTTCCTTGTTGAACCAGTCGGCCTCGCCGAAATGCGGGGCGACCTTCAGCTTGCCGTCATGGTCGAAGGTCCAGCGGTGATAGCGGCATTGCAGGACATCGCAATGGCCCTTGCCGTCGCCCACCAGGGGGGCGGCGCGATGCGGGCAGACATTGTGGAAGGCCTTGAGGCGCCCCTCGCGGTCGCGCAGCACGAAGACGCGGAAGCCGGCGATCTTGGCGCCGACATAATCGCCGGGCGCCGGCAGGTCGCTCACATGCCCGATGAACTGCCAGGTGGCGGCGAAGATCCCCCAGCGCTCGGCCTCGTAGATCGCCGGGTCGTGGTACCAGCGGGCGGGGAGCGTGAAGAGCGGGGTCGTCTTGCCGTCCACCATGCTGTGAACGGCCGATTGGGTGCCTGAATCAGGTGCCATGTGCCTATATCCCGAAAGAAGAGCGCGTGCCTATCGCGTGAGATTTAGAATGAGACTGACAATCAGATTGACGCAAGGGAATAAAACTGCACCATTTCGTCAAACTAATTGACGATTGGTGTTTTCGTGCTGCAGAGCCTCGCCCGTTTGACGGCACTCAGGACCTTCTATGCGGTGGCGCGGTCGGGTGGCGTGGCGCCCGCGGCGGACCAGCTCAACGTGACGCCGGGGGCGGTGCGTTATCAGATCCGGCAGCTGGAAGCCGAACTCGGCGTGCCGCTGCTGGTGCGGAGCCGGCGGGAACTGACGCTGACCCCGCCGGGTGCCGAGCTCTATCAGAAGCTCGGCAGCGCCTTCGACGAAATCCATCTCGCCTGCCGCACCACGCAGAATGCGCGGGTCGAAGGCGAGTTGCGCTTTGCGTGCGCGCCTGCCTTCGCGGCGCGGCGGCTCATGCCCATTCTCGACGTTTTTCTCGAACGCTACCCTTCCGTCACCGTGCGCCAGTTTCCGATCGAGGCAGCGGACGAGACGATGGATGTCATCATCTCGTTCGGCGAGCGGGATACCGTCGGGCGGCGTACCGCCATCCTGCGCGATGAGCGCTATTTCCCGGTCTGCAGTGCCGAACTCCTTTACCGCTCACCGATCCGCTCGGTCGAGGATCTGCAGCATCACACCTTGCTGCATGGTGACAGCGTCGAGGATTGGCCGCGCCTGCTGCGGGCCGGCGGGCGCAAGCAGGTGGCGCCCCGGCAGAATGTCTATCTGCCCAATTCGCATCTGGCGTTCGAGGCGGCGCGGGAAGGCTGCGGCATCGCCATCGGCAGCACCATCCTGTGCGCCGACGACCTCCGGCGCGGCACGCTGGTCAAAGCGCTCGATCTCGAAATCCCGGCGCCACATCCTTACTTCATCATCCGCCCGGGCGATGCCACAAGCTCGATCGCCGATGCATTCGCGGATTTGCTGATCGAGCAGCTAGAGCGTCCGTGATGTTGCCGGGCGTCGCGCAGAGAGGATGAACCGCCGATAGACGAATGTGCGCAGCCTGTTGCGGAGGTTCGCATTCTGCCGCTGGGCCCGTGCGATCGGTGCGTGCGACGACAGGCGGAAATCGGTAAAGCCCGCCTCCATCAACAACGGTTGAAGGCGCGCCACGGTCAAGCCATCGCCGAAGGGGAGGTCCGCCATGATCCGTGCATGCTGCTCGCTCATTGCCCCGTCGTAAAATGGATCGGCGCCTTTGATGCGATCGATCCAACCGATCAGCTTGGCTGCCATCCGTCCTCGCGCAGTGGGGTGTGCCCAGTCGCCGTCGAACATCAGGAGCTTGCCGCCCGGCCGCAGCAGGCGATGCCATTCCCGAAATGCGGCGGCCGGATCGGTGAGCGTCCAGACCAGGTGCCTGCAAACGATGGCGTCGAATCCGGCTGCCGGCAGGTAGGTATTTTCAGCGTCGGCTAGGAGGAAGCGCACCTGCTCGCCCTTCTCAAGGTGCTTGCGCTTTGCCGTCGCGAGCATCGCTTCGGAAAAGTCGAGGCCGGTCACGCGGTATCCCAGTGACAGCAGCACGCGGGTGACCTCGCCAGTGCCGCACGCGAGTTCCAGGACGTCGCGGGGAGCGTTGTCGAGATGGTTGGTGATCGCTGCCCGCCAGGCGTCAAACTCCGGCCCCGGCGGCAGGCGATGGCCGAAGGCGAGGTCGAAGGTGGTGGCGCGGTCCGACCAATACTGCCGGATTTCTTCCTTCAGGGTGTGATTGGCAAGCTGGCTCATCATGCAGCTTCGCTCGATCGCTGCGCTACGATCCGGTCAGGCAGGAAATGAAGACGAATCCCGCTTGAGCCGGGCATCAGCTGAATGTCCGCGGAGACGCCGAACACCTCGCGCAGCAATGATTTGGTCAGGACGGAAACCGGTGTTCCGTGGGCGCAGACGCGGCCTTGATTGAGGACGACCAGCGTGTCGCAGAACATGGCGGCGAGGTTCAGGTCGTGCAATGCCACGATGACGGTCAGCGGCAGGCTGGAAACCAGAGAAAGGATTTCAAGCTGGTGCTGGATATCCAGATGGTTGGTCGGCTCGTCGAGCAGCAATTCGCTGGGTGACTGAGCCAGCGCGCGCGCGATCTGCACGCGTTGCTTCTCGCCGCCGGAAAGCGTGCGCCACAAGCGCGTGCTGAATTCAGTCAACCCGACAGCGGAGAGTGCCTCTGCGACAGCAGACTCATCTATCGGTGTCCAGGGCGCCAGCGCCGAGCGATGGGGTGTTCGCCCAAGCCGCACGACATCGGCGACGGTCAAATCTGCCTCGGTCAGGACCTGCTGCTCGACAAACGCGGTTCTTTGCCCGATCTGGCGCGCGGTAAGCGATGCGATATCCGTACCCCCCAACGTGATGACGCCGCCTTCCACCCTTCTCAATTTGCACAGAAGGCGAAGAAGGGAGGATTTGCCGGATCCGTTCGGGCCGATCAGACCCACAGTCTTGCCGGCAGGTACCTCCAAGCTGACACCATCGACGATCAGGCGGCCGCCGGCGGACCAGCGAATGTCGCGAGCCGCGATACTCATATGGATCTCCTTGCGCGATAGAGAATGAAGGCGAAGGCCGGGGCGCCGAACAACGCCGTCACCACGCCGATCGGGAGAATTTGTTGTGGGATGATGGTTCGCGAAATGATGTCGGCGACGACCATGAAGAGCGCGCCGCCGAGAAAGGAGAAGGGCAGCAGGCGCAGATGCGAAGGGCCAATCAGAAAGCGCGCGGCATGCGGAATGACCAGCCCGACAAAGCCGATTGAACCGACGATCCCCACCATCGTTGCCGTCATGAGTGCCGTGAGGCCGAAAAGCGTCAGCCGGACCCGCCGCACATTTATGCCAAGCGAAGCCGCGGCATCGGTCCCGAAAGCGAAAGCGTCGAGGGCGCGCGCGTGAAGCAGGCAAACGACAAACCCCAGAATGGCGATTGGCGCCGCCATGTAAACGTCCGGCCAGCGCACGCCACTGAGGCTCCCGAGCAGCCAGAACATCACGCCGCGCGCCTGTTCAGCATTGGCCGCGGTCGTCACGATATAGGATGTGGCGGCATTGAAGAGTTGAGATCCAGCAACGCCGGCGAGGATGATCCGCTCCGACCCGCCGCCCGTACCAGCCGCCAGCAGGCTGACGACGGCGAAAGCGACGACAGCGCCAAGAAATGCGCCCCCAGAGACGGTGAGGACGCCCGCGCCGAGGCCGAGAATCATGATGCTGACGGCACCCGTTGATGCGCCGGCCGAGATGCCAAGCACATAGGGTTCGGCCAGCGGATTGCGGAGGAGGGCCTGCAGGATGACGCCCGATATAGCGAGCGCGCCACCGCAACAGGCGGCGACGAGAGCCCGGCTGAGGCGATAATCCCATAGAATCCCGAGCTCGATGGGTGAGAGGTCGGTGCTGGCACCTATCAGGTGATGGGCAATCGCCTGGTAGGTTGCGAACAGCGGTGTCGGCAGTTCGCCGATCGACATCGCCATGCCGATGGCAAGGATCAAGGCCACGACAGCCGCCAAGGTGAGCGCGGCGAGGGCGAGCGCGGCCCGAAAGCCCCGCTCGCCCTTGTCCAATGACCGGACGGCCACGGCGATCAATTGCTGAGGCCGAGAGCTCTGACGCCATTGGCGACAGCCTCAACGCCGTCGACCACGCGCAGCGACGGATTCATCGCCTGCGCATCGAGGATGACGATGTGTCCGCTCTTCACGGCTTTGAGCTGACTGGCCACCGGGTCGGTCTTCAGGAAGTTCAACTTGGCTTCGACATCGTCGGCCGGAAAGCGGCGGCGGTCCATCCGTGCCAGCACGATCACATCCGGATCGGCCTGCGCGATCGTCTCCCATCCCACGAGCGGCCATTCCTCCTCGGTCGTTACGACATTGCGGGCACCCAGTGCCGCCATGATGTAGGCAGGGGTCCCGTTCTTGCCGGCGATGTACGCATCGCCTTTGATCTCCGGGCTTGAGAACCAAAAGACCATCGAGAGACCCTTTGCCTGCGTGTCGGCGACCGAGGCAACGGCCTTGGCCGTGCGCGCCTTGAGGTCGGCAACCAATTGTTCGCCGCGCTCTTCGACGTCGAAGATTTTCGCCATGTCCCTGATCTCTTGGTAGAGGAGGGCCAAGTCGAACATTTCCTTGCGCACGCCATCTCCACCGGCCGTGTTGTCCTTGGCGACGCAATCGGCGGGGGAGATGTAGCTGGCAATCTTCAGATCATGGAACTGCTGCCGCGTGGCGACGGACCCTTGCGGGCCGACATGCCATTCATATTCCGCAGTCACCAGGTCCGGTCGTTCGGCAACGACACTTTCGAAGCTCGGATCATTGTCGGCGAGGCGCTTGATGTTGGCATTGGCGGATTCGAATTGCGGCAGGACCGGGGTGAACCAGACGGCGGTTCCGACAACCTTATCCGCCAACCCCAAGGCGTAGAGTATCTCCGTGCTGCTTTGGCCGATCGAAACGGTCCGGGTCGGCGCTTTCTCGAAGACGAGCGTTTCGCCACAGTTCTGCAGGGTGAGGGGGTATTGCGTTTTGGCAGCGGCGGGAGCGGCAGCGAGGCCGGTGCCCGCAAGGGCGACTAGGGTGAGCAAAAGAACAGAAAGGCGCATAGATATCTCCATGAATGTTATGTTATAACATAACATTATAAAATGCGATGTGACAACGGGTTAGCGTTGAGCGCTTGCCGGGGAGGGATGCGGAGAATTTGGGCGATGACCCGTTCCAGCTATTGGCCGGACGAATGCAAGCGCACGCAGGAAAGAGGAATGGCCGGCTGACCGGCACGCCAAATTTGGCGGCATATCGACGTCTCCATCTCGGGCACCCCGCCCGGTTTGAAATCCAACGCGTCGATGGCAGGTCTCCTGACTCGCGGGTCACTGCCTGGTACCGGCCTTCCCAATCCCTTTGAGGGAGATCAGTGGCCTTTGATGGGCACCAGGCTATCCGCTTACAGTTGCGGGGGCAGTCACGGTTTTGGCCCCTTCTGGGTCGTCCGCACCGTGTTCCCTATTAATCCCCTGGAATTCATCCATTGGGGAACCATCGACGCTTCTCTTAAGGGGCGAGGGGGGAGCGCGTCAAGAAGGACGCTTGAGCCAATCGGCAGCACCTTGGCCCGCCACATGACCGCTGGCAAAGCAGGCGGTGAGCAGATAGCCGCCGGTCGGCGCTTCCCAATCCAGCATCTCGCCGCAGCAGAAGAGGCCGGGCTTCGCTTCGCACATCAGCGTAGGCGACAGCGCCGCGAACTTGACGCCGCCCGCCGAACTGATCGCCTCGGCCAATGGACGCGGCGAACGGAGAGTGAGGGGCAGCGCCTTGAATGCGGCGGCAAGCACCGAGGGATCCTTCAATCGGTCCGCCGGCAGGCATTCGTGCAGCAACGCTGCCTTGATGGGCGGCAGATTGAGCGCCGATTTGAGGTGTGACGACAAAGAGCGTGACCCGCGACCGGCCAGGATGCGGGCGATTTCCTCGACCGATCGATCGGGCAGGAGGTCGAGGCTGAGGGTTGCTGCACCCTTGGCGGCAATCGCCTCGCGCAGACTGGCCGACAAGGCATAGATCAAGCCGCCCTCGATGCCGGTTTCCGTGACGATGGCCTCGCCCATGCGCCGCTGTCCGTCGAAGGTGGCGGCAATGTTCTTGAGCGCGGCGCCGGCGTGGCGTGTGCGGAGATGATCGCTCCAGGCGACGTCGAAGCCGCAATTGGCCGGGACGAGCGGGGCGACGGCGATCCCCTCGGCCGCCAGCAAGGATTGCCACGAACCATCCGAGCCAAGCTGCGGCCAAGAACCACCGCCCAGCGACAGGATCGTCGCGTCGGCTTCTTTCTCGACGGTGCCTTTGGGCGTCGCGAAGGTGAGACGGCCCGCCGCCGACCAGCCGGTCCAGCGATGGCGGACATGAATGCGGAGGCCTTGACCACGCAGCCGGTGCAGCCAGGCGCGCAGGAAGGGTGCTGCCTTCATTTCCGCCGGAAAGACGCGGCCCGACGTGCCGACGAAGGTCTCGACGCCGAGGGCTTGAATCCAGCGCCGCAAATCGTCCGGGCCGAAGTCCGCAAGCCAGGCGCCGACTTGCGCTGCGCGATCGCCATAGCGGGCGACGAAACGATCCAGCGGTTCGGAATGGGTGATGTTGAGCCCGCCCTTGCCGGCCATCAGGAACTTGCGGCCGAGCGAGGGCATGGCTTCGTAGAGATCGACCGCGATCCCGGCCGCGAGCAATTGCTCGGCCGCCATCAACCCGGCGGGTCCGCCGCCGATGACGATGGCGTGTTTAGTCATTCTCTTTGCGGAAGGGCGAGAGAGTCATGAGGCCCGCGATCTCGTTCTGCATGACGCGGCGTTCGCGGTCCAGATAGTCGGCGACGGCGGCGCGGAAATTGTCATCGGCGATCCAGTGCGCCGAATAGGTCTCGACCGGCAGGTAGCCGCGCTGGATCTTGTGTTCGCCCTGGGCGCCGGCCTCGACGCGCTTCAGCCCATGCGCGATCGCATAGTCGATCGCCTGATAATAGCAGCATTCGAAATGGAGATAGGGGACATCCTCGATGCAGCCCCAATTGCGGCCGAACAGGGCTTCCGATCCGCGCAGATTGAGCGCGCCAGCAATGGGCTGCCCGTCGCGGAAAGCCATCACCAGCACGATTTTGTCGCGCAAGGTCTGGTGCAACGCCTCGAAGAAAGCGCGGTTGAGATAGGGACGGCCCCATTTCCGACCGCCGGTATCCAAGTAGAAGGCGAAGAAGGCGTCCCAGTGCGCCGATTTGATCTCGTCGCCGCTCAAAGCGCGGATGTCGATCCCGGTGGTGGCGACGCTGGCGCGTTCCTTGCGGATGGCCTTGCGCTTGCGCGAGGCGAGGGCGCCGAGGAAATCGTCGAAGCTTTGATAGCCTTCGTTCGACCAATGATATTGCGTGCCGAGCCGCAGCAGATAGCCGTGATCCACCATGTCCATCGCCTCGTCGCGCTCGCAGAAAGTGACATGGAGCGATGAGAGGCCGGACCGTTCGGCGGTCGCCGTCAGCGCGTCGATCATGGCACTGCGGATTGCGGCGACATCGCCATCGGCGCGCACCAGCAAGCGGGGTCCTGGGACCGGCGAGAAGGGGACGGCGATCTGCAGCTTCGGGTAATAGCGACCGCCCGCCCGTTCGTAAGCTTCAGCCCAGCCATGATCGAAGACATATTCGCCCTGGCTGTGACCCTTCACGTAAAGGGGAGTCGCGGCGTGGATGCGGCCGCCATCATCTTCCAGCACCAGATGCTGCGGCAGCCAGCCGGTGCCGCGCCCGACCGAGCCGGAAGCCTCGAGCGCCTGCAGGAAAGCATGGCTGACGAAGGGGTTTTCCGCCCCCGCGCAGGCATCCCAGGCATCGGGGGCGATCGCCCCGATGCGGTCGACGACACGGGCGGTGAGGGTGAGGTCGGTCATGGCAACCGACCTCGTGCCGCCTTAAGCGATCTCGACGATGGCATCGACCTCAACAGCCAGGTTGAGCGGAAGGACGTTGACGCCAACCGCCGAACGAGCATGCTTGCCGGCCTCGCCGAACACTTCGACCATCAGGTCAGAGACACCGTTGGCGACCTTAGGCTGCTCGGAGAAACTATCGACGCAATTGACGAACACACCGAGCTTGGCAATGCGCTTCACGCGGTCGAGATCGCCGAGCGCGTTCTTCAACTGGGCGATGATGTTGAGCCCGCAGATGCGCGCCGCCTGGGCCGCCTGCTCGGTCGAGAATTCCTGGCCGACCTTGCCGATGAACTTGAACTCGCCGTTCCAGACAGTGACCTGGCCGGAAACATAGGCCGTGTTGCCGGTGATGACGACGGGCACATAATTTGCCACCGGCACGGCCGCCTTCGGCAGTTCGATGTTGAGTTCCGCCAAGCGGGCTTCGATTTTGCCGGCCATGAGATGCTCCTTCCAGGCAATGATGTTGAATTCGGCGGCGATCCTAGCGGGTCGGCCGCCGTCAATCCAGTGTGCTGGCCAGTGCGCTGGCCAGTGGGGAGGGGCGACTGGTGCAAGTCTCGCCACCCGGCTATAAGTGCTCCCCGACTTTTCTCCCGATATCGGCAGCAGACGTGAGTACCGACCAGACGATAGACGCGCCCGCACACGAAAATGCCGCCGGCTCCGGTGATGGCCAGCTAGCGGCGCCGCCGCCGGTCTTCACGACGGCGGAAGCAGAGGAACTGGCCCGGACCTATTTCGGCCTGGCGGGCACGGCGAGTCCGCTCACCAGCGAGCGCGACGCGAACTTCCGTATCCGGAATGCGCATGGCAGCCATGTGCTGAAGATCGCCAACCCGGCGGAGGCGGCGCTTGTCACCAACCTCCAGACCGAAGCGCTGCTGCATATCGCGCGGGTCGATCCCGGCATGCCGGTCCAGCGCGTGTTGCCCAGCGTCAACGGCTGCCACGAGGAAGTGCTGCGGGATGCAGAAGGCCGGCCGATGGTGCTGCGCCTTTTCAGCTATCTCGAAGGCGATCCGCTCAGCATGGTGCCGCGCTCGGCGGCGCAGCGGCGGGCGATCGGCAGCGCCCTCGCGCGCCTCGGCATTGCGCTCCGCGATCTCACGCATCCGGCGGCGGATCACGAACTGGTCTGGGACATCAAGCATGCCGGCCGGCTGCGGCAATATCTCCCCTATATCGAGGGTGACGAGCGGCGCGCCCTGGTCGAGCGGGTGCTGACGGCTTTCGATACGCATGTCCAACCGGTCATGCCAAGCTTGCGCTGGCAGTTCGTGCATGCCGATCTCAACCCGTCGAACGTGTTGGTCAAGAAAGACCGGCAGGACGAGATCGCGGGCATTCTCGATTTCGGCGACATGGTGCATACCCCGCTCGTCAATGACCTTGCGGTAGCTGCGTCTTACCAATTGGGGCTCGACGGCAATCCGCTGGCCGAAGCCGGCGACTTCATCCGCGCTTATCACGAGACCAACCCGCTGACGCCGACAGAGCTTGATCTGCTTTACGATCTGATCGCCGCACGCATGGCAACGACCGCCTGCATCACCAGCTGGCGCGCGGCACGCTATCCGGAGAACCGCGACTATATCCTGCGCAACGCGCCGCGTGCCTGGGCCGGCCTCAAGGCCTTTGCCGACCTGCCGCGGGAAAAGGCCCAAGACTATCTGCGCCACCTTTGCGGCGCCTGAAGGAGAAGACGATCATGGCGATGGTGAACCAATATGTCCCCGGCCGCGAAGGCGATATCAGCGCCGGCGACGCGGCGCTCATCAAACGCCGCGCCGAGCTCCTTGGGCCGGCCTATCGGCTGTTCTATGAAAAGCCGCTGCATATCGTGCGCGGCGAGGGCGTCTGGCTCTATGACCCCGAGGGGCAGGCCTATCTCGACGTCTACAACAATGTGGCTTCGGTCGGCCATTGCCACCCGCATGTGGTCGAGGCGCTCACCAAGCAGGCGGCCATCCTCAACACCCATACGCGCTATCTGCATGAGACCATCGTCGATTATGCGGCGAAGCTGCTGACCAAATTTCCGGCCGAGCTCAAGCATGTGATGTTCACCTGCACGGGGTCGGAGGCCAATGATCTGGCGCTGCGCATTGCCCGTTCATACACCAAGGGGACGGGCGTCATCGTCACCAAGCTCGCCTATCATGGCCTGACTCTGGCGATTGCCGAACTCTCGCCCTCGCTTGGCGACTATATCGAGCGCGGGCCGAGTGTGAAGCTGGTGCCGGCGCCCGACACCTACCGGATCGAAGGTGATGTCGGCGCCGCGTTCGCGGCCGGCGTCAAGCAGGCTCTTGCTGAGATGAAGGAGCAGGGGATCAAACCCTGCGCGCTGCTCGTCGACGGCATCTTCTCCAGCGACGGTGTCTTTCCCGGCAATCCCGGCTTCTTGAAGGAGGCCGTCGAGGCGGTGCGGGCCGCCGGTGGCATCTATATCGCCGATGAGGTGCAGCCGGGCTTTGCCCGCGTGGGCACTGATTGGTGGGGCTTCGCCCGCCACGGGCTGGTGCCGGATATCGTCACGGTGGGAAAGCCGATGGGCAACGGCCACCCCATCGCCGGCGCCATCATGAAGCCGGACGTGGTTGAGGAGTTCGGCCGCCGCTCGCGCTATTTCAATACGTTCGGCGGCAATCCCGTTTCCTGCGCCGTGGGCCGAGCTGTGCTGGAGGTGATCGAGAACGAGAACCTTCCCACCAATGCGGCGAAGGTCGGCGCCTATATGAAGGCGGGACTTGAGAAACTGGCCGAACGCTTCGACATCATCGGCGATGTGCGCGGGGCGGGGCTGTTCCTCGGCCTCGAATTCGTGAAAGACCGCAAGAGCAAGGAGCCGCTGGCGGCAGCGGCGACCCATGTCGTCAACGATCTCAGGCGCCGCAAGGTGTTGATCAGCGCCACCGGCCCCGGTGCCAATATCCTGAAGATCCGCCCGCCGCTGGTTTTCACCCAGGAGCATGCGGACATCTTCCTTGATGCGGTGGGGCAGGCGCTGGCGGGACTGTAGAGCGCGTCACATTTCTGCTGGCGTCATGCCCGGGCTTGACCCGGGCATCCAGTTTATCCGAGGAAATCTGGATCCCCGGGGCTGCGCCCGGGGATGACGTCTGAGTGTGGGGGATTTGGGGGGATGCTCTCGTCGCGCGGTCAAAGCGTGCGCAGCAATTCGTCAATCAAGGCTGGATCCTTCTCCCCCGGCGAACGCTCGACGCCGGATGAAAGATCCACGCGCATGGCACCGGAAAGCGCGATGGCCTCCCGCACATTGTCGGCCCTGAGCCCACCCGACAGAAACCAGGGCTTCGGGAAGCTTTGTCCCTGCAGGAGCTTCCAGTCGAAGCGCGCCGCATTTCCGCCGGGAAGGATGGCGCCCTTTGGCGGCGCGGCATCGAAGAGGAAGTAGTCCGCCGTCTCCTCATGAGTTTTCACAGCTTCAAGAGAAGCTGCACTGTCTATGGGAACGGCGCGAATGATCTGAATCTTCCATTTGGCGCGGAGTTCCGCTGCACGCTGCGGTGATTCCGAACCGTGCAGTTGGATGAAATCGGGCCTGAAGTGCCGAATAATCTCTTCAAAAAGAGTGTCGTCAGCGTCCGCCGTGACGGCAACGGCTTTTGTGCCGGGCGGCATGTGCCGGGCGAGGACCGCCGCCTGCTCTGGTGTCACATAACGCGGGGATGGACGATAGAAGTTGAAGCCAATATACGCAGCGCCACTCCTGGCGGCAGCGGTTAGCGCCTGTTTCGTCTTCACGCCGCAGATCTTGACTTCAATTTTCGCCATTGGCCGATCCTGGCAAGGATCTTAACCCCGTCCGACCTTCTGCAGAGAAGGGGGTGTTGTTGGCCTTCACTATGCCTCGATGGATTTGATACGGGCGCCGTCGGCCAGTTGATAGACACGTTTGGCCGCGGGGATGAACTTGAAACGTGGCGCATAGCTCGTGCGCTGGCTCTTCCCGCTTCCGGTCTTTACGTCCCGGCCAAACACGATGGTCCCGAGATCACTGGATTTCTCCTCAAACGTCAGTTCATCGACGCTGGCAAGTGTCACAGTATTCTGGCGTCGGCGCAAACCATCGATCGAGATGATTGCTCTCTTGTCAGTCAGCACATAGGTCGTCTTGCCGCGTTCATACGCCTCCCAGAAATAGCGCAGGATGACGAGATAGGCGCCGACAGCGATGAAAGGCAGGCCGAAAATCTGAAAGGAGACAGGCGCTCCCATGTTGTAGGCCTGATATTCCCAGAACAATGAGAATCCAAAGAAGAAGCAGCCGAAGAGGGAGAGAAGCGCATCCTTAGCTTCGAAGCGAAGACCGGGTGCCGGTTGGCCCTGCCAAAGCAATTTCTCGCCAGGGAGAAGAAGATGCGGATCGACCATGTCCTCTATTCCATTTGTTGTGAATGCGGAAGAAGTATCTCCTATCACGAGCCAAAAGAAAACCGGGCCCGTGATGCACACGGACCCGGTGGTCTTTGACTTAAGGCCAGTTCCAGGAGGTCGGAGGAGCGGGCGGTCTGGCTGGCCGCCCTTGATGTCTTACGTGACTCATAGTTTGCAGTTGAGGGTTCGCTAACTCCTTGAGACGTAAGACCACGTCAATAGCCTTTGACGCATAACCTGCAGCAAATTGACTCAACAGCATGCAGTAGGTTCCGGGGTCGCCTCAATAGTGATGATGGCATAGTTCGGGTGCAATGCCACACAACGTCATTCAGCAGAGAAATGGCTACGTCACCGAGATGCTACTGCGAGCGGAAAGATCGCTTCGGAGCGGGCGTGCCATGTATTTCCTCACGAACTTGTTCCAGCCAAACAAGGCGCTTAAAGAACGATTTGCGGCCCTGACTTGTGCCGCCGTTCAGGAAACCCCATTCGCATTTCGCGATCTCGGCATTTAGATTGCTAAGAGGCATCTTCCGAACTTCATCTACGGTATCGGCGGTGCCCGACCTGTTCCTGGTCATGCCGATTTCCTCCTTGAAGTTATTCCAGAAGAGCTCGGTTCGAAGAACGAATCTACCGCGCCAGGTATTTCTAATTGGCCCCCCAGCGCCTGGCTGGGCATCTGGGGGGTGTTTCTCAACCTACTGCACGCTGTTGTGTCATTTACTGCAAGTTATGGGGCCATTTCCCATAAACTATGTGTCACAGCGGATGATGAGACCTCGTCAGAACCCTCTTAAGAGCAGCCGCTGGTCGAGCCACAGGTGGTGCACTTCATGCAGGTGCCGTTGCGCACCAGGGTGAAGTTGCCGCACTCGCCGCAGGCGTCGCCTTCATAGCCCTTCATCTTGGCTTCGCGGATCTTTTCGAGCCGCGTGTCGACCGCCTGTACGACGGCAGCGCCGACCGTGGTCATGCTGGTCGCAACCGCGATGGTCGCCATGCCGTTGCCGCCGCCATTGCCGCCACCGGTCGCCTGCGAGACCTGGGTGTGCTGGTGCTCGTGATCATGGTGATGATCATGCGCCAGGGCGGTGTTGCCGGCGATCATGCTGGCGTTCTTCAGCACGATGAGGTTCGAACGCACGAAGCCGCTGGAGGCGATCTTCTTCACGGCCTCGACGCCGCGCTCGAGCTTCTCCGGAATGGCCTGCTCGTCGGCGCCCGTGCCCATCGCATCCGGATAGAGGTCCGAGGGCTGCACGTGGGCGAGGTCGTTGCGGCCGAGATAAGAAACCGCCAGTTCGCGGAACGTGTAGTCGAGGATCGAGGTCGCCATCTTGATGGCATCGTTGCCTTCGACCATGCCGTTCGGTTCGAAGCGCGTGAAGGTGAAGGCCTCGACGAATTCCTCGAGCGGCACGCCATATTGCAGGCCGATCGAGATGGCGATGGCGAAATTGTTCATCAGCGAGCGGAAGGCGGCGCCTTCCTTGTGCATGTCGATGAAGATCTCGCCGAGCTTGCCATCCTCATATTCGCCGGTGCGCAAGTAAACCTTGTGGCCGCCGACGATGGCCTTCTGCGTATAGCCCTTGCGGCGCTCGGGCAGGCGCGAGCGGCCCTTCTCGACGATGCGCTCGACGATCCGTTCCACGATGCGCTCGGCGACGATCGGTGCCCGGGCCGCGGCCGGCGCGTCAATGACATCGTCGACCGTGTCGTCGTCACCCAGCACCGAGGCCGAGAGCGGCTGCGACAGCTTGGAGCCGTCGCGATAGAGCGCGTTCGCTTTGATGCCGAGCTGCCAGGAGAGCAGGTAGGCCGATTTGCAATCCTCGACGGAAGACTGGTTCGGCATGTTGATGGTCTTGGAGATGGCGCCGGAGATGAAGCTCTGCGCCGCCGCCATCATGCGGATGTGGCTTTCGACCGACAGGTAACGCTTGCCGATGCGGCCGCACGGGTTGGCGCAATCGAACACCGAGAGATGTTCGTCCTTCAGGAAGGGAGCGCCTTCCAGTGTCATCGCACCGCAGACATAGGTGTTGGCGGCTTCGTATTCGGCCTTGCTGTAGCCCAAGGCCGACAGCATGTCGAAGGCCGGGTTGGCGAGCTCTTCGGCCGAGAAGCCGAGGGCGGCTTCGCAGAAGCCTTCGCCGAGGTTCCACTTGTTGAAGACGAAGCGGATGTCGAAGGCGGATTCGAGCGACTTCTCGACCTTCTCGATCGTTTCCTCGTCGAAGCCGCGGGCCTTCAGGCTCTGATGGTTGATATAGGGCGCGTCCTTCAAGGTCGCGTGACCCACCGCGTAACGCACCATCTCATCGATCTGCGCCTCGGTGTAGCCGAGCGTCGTCAGGGCGTCCGGCACCATGCGGTTGATGATCTTGAAATAGCCGCCGCCGGCGAGCTTCTTGAACTTCACCAGGGCGAAGTCGGGCTCGATACCGGTGGTGTCGCAATCCATGACCAGGCCGATCGTGCCGGTGGGCGCGATCACGGTCGACTGCGCGTTGCGATAGCCGTGCTTCTCACCGAGAGCCAGGGCTTCGTCCCAGGCGCGGCGCGCGGCCTCGACCAGACGGGTGTCCTTGCAGTTCTTGGCATCGAGCGCCACGGGGAGAACCGACAGGCCCTCATAGCCCTTGGTTTCGCTGTAGGCGGCGCGGCGATGGTTGCGGATGACGCGCAGCATATGGTCGGCATTCTTGGCATAGCCCGGGAAGGCACCGAGCTCGCCCGCCATCTCGGCCGAGGTCGCATAGGCGATTCCGGTCATGATCGCGGTCAGGGCCGCCGTGATGGCGCGGCCTTCCTCGCTGTCATAGGAGAGGCCCATCGACATCAACAGACCACCGATATTGGCGTAGCCGAGGCCCAGCGTGCGGAACTCGTAGGAGAGCTGGGCGATTTCCTTCGACGGGAACTGCGCCATCAGCACCGAGATTTCGAGCACGATGGTCCACAGGCGCACCGCATGCTCATAGCTCTCGATATCGAAGCTGCCGTCTTCGCCCTTGAACGTCATGAGGTTCAGCGAGGCGAGGTTGCAGGCCGTGTCATCGAGGAACATGTATTCCGAGCACGGATTGGACGCGTTGATGCGGCCGGATTCCGGGCAGGTGTGCCATTCGTTGATGGTGGTGTCGTACTGCACCCCCGGATCAGCGCTGGCCCAGGCAGCCTGACCAATCTTTTCCCACAGGTCGCGGGCCTTGATGGTCTTGTGCAGCTTGCCGTCGGTGCGGCGGATGAGATCCCACTCGGCATCCTTCTGCACGCGCTCGATGAAGTCGTTCGAGATGCGCACCGAATTGTTCGAGTTCTGACCCGACACGGTGAGATAGGCTTCCGAATCCCAATCGGTGTCGTAGGTCTTGAAGTCGATCTTAGAATAGCCTTGGCCGGCGAAGTGCAGCACGCGCTGGACGTAATTGTCCGGCACGCCGGCCTTGCGGGCGGCGCGGATGGCGCTCTTCAGCGCCGGGTTCGCCTTGGGGTCGAGCTTGTCGGCGCCGGTCCCTTCATGGGCGGCCTTGATCACCTTGTTGAGGTGCTCGTTGCAGGCCTTGGAGCCGGCGACAAGGGCGGCAACTTTCTGCTCCTCGAGCACTTTCCAGTCGATATAGGCCTCGATATCGGGGTGATCGAGATCGACCGTCACCATCTTCGCGGCGCGGCGCGTGGTGCCGCCCGACTTGATGGCGCCGGCAGCGCGATCGCCGATCTTGAGGAAGCTCATGAGGCCGGAGGAACGGCCGCCGCCCGACAGCTTCTCGCCGTCGCCGCGCAGCTTCGAGAAGTTCGAGCCGGTGCCCGAACCGTACTTGAAGAGGCGCGCCTCGCGCACCCACAGGTCCATGATGCCGCCTTCGGAGACGAGATCGTCGGCAACCGACTGGATGAAGCAGGCATGCGGCTGCGGATGCTCGTAGGCCGAGGCGGAGAGGGTCAGCTCGCCGGTCTTGAAGTCGACATAATGGTGGCCTTGCGCCGGACCGTCGATGCCATAGGCCCAGTGCAGGCCGGTGTTGAACCATTGCGGGCTGTTCGGCGCACCCATCTGGCGCGCCAGCATGAAGCGCATTTCGTCATAGAAGGCGAGGGCGTCTTCTTCCGTGTCGAAATAGCCGCCCTTCCAGCCCCAATAGGTCCAGGTGCCGACCATGCGGTCGAACACCTGCTTGGCGCTGGTCTCACCACCGAAGCGTTTTTCGGCCGGCAACTTCACCAGCGCTTCCCGGTCAGCCTCGCGGCGCCACAGGAAATCCGGCACGTCGCCTTCAACGACGGGGCGCATCGCGGCGGGGACGCCGGCCTTGCGGAAATATTTCTGCGCCAGCACGTCGCTCGCCACCTGCGACCAATCTGCCGGGACTTCAATGTCCTTCAGTTGAAAGACGATCGAGCCGTCCGGATTCTTGATCTCGCTCGTCGTGCGGCGGAACAGAATCTCGGCATAGGGTGACTGGCCGGCTTTGGTGAAACGACGAGCAATCCGCATCTTTTTGGCCCCCGAAAGTGATCTTTATCTGGCATCACGAACCGAATCCTCGCCCCTTCGCAGAATCTGGTTCAGCAAAAAGGGGTAAAGGATTGGTTCGGCGCGCCTATATCTAGTCGGCTAGACCGGCGCCGTGACCAGATATTGATCCCTCAAGGCGTTCAGCGGCAACAGGAAAATATCAATATTTGGTGATTATTAATCTTGACGCCCATAGATGTTGAGGAACCTCCCGGTTTATGGGCGTTTCTCATGCGTGCCGCACCGCAAAATGCCGAAATTAATCGATTCTCATTTTTTGTGACGGACGGCGACGCTCGAAAAGATGATCGATATCAATAGGATGATGGTGCCGATCCATTGCTGCGCCGATGTCGCCTCGGCTAGGACTAGGGTCGCCGCGACCAGGCTGATGGCCGGTTCCAGGTTCAAGGTCATGGCCGTTTCGGTCGGGGACAGGGTCTTCATCGACGCGAACCAGCAGATCATGGCGGTCACATAGCAGGCGGTCGCCCCCAGATAGCCGACCCAGCCAAGACCGCTTTGCGGCAGGGCCACGCCGCCGACGATGGCGACATAGAGGGTGGCAAGGCCGATCATCCACAAATTGGCCCAGAAGTTCATGACCCGTGAATCGACGCCGTCGAGATAGGCCCCACCCCAGGTGACGAAACCCGCTACCCCCAGGGAGGCGATGAGGGCGAGGGCCGCTCCCCGCCAGTCGAGCGAGATCTGCGCCGGGTCGAAGGCAATGCCGGCAAGGTCGACGGTGAGGCCGATATCGCGCCCCAGGGCGATGACCAGGCCAGCAAAGGCCGTCACCAGCAGCAGGGCGCGCAAGGGGCTGATCTTCTCCCGGCCAGAAAGAGCGGCAAAGACCGCGACCAGCAGCGGGTAGGTATAAAGAAGGATGACGGCAAGGCTTACCTTGATGAAGGCGACCGAGCTCAGATAGCCGACCGACATCATCATCAGGCAGATGGCGATCCAGAAAGTGGCGCGGAAGTTCCGTTGTGGCAGGCGGAACGTGCCGCCCCCGGCCCGCAGCACCAGGAAGAGCGTGAGGGTGAGCGCCGTAAAGCGCGACCAGACCAGCAGCATCGGGGTCGCCCCGCCCTGATAGGCGAGGCTGGCGAAGGTCGTGATGAGGCTGACGAAGACGGTGCCGATCAGCAGCAGGCCCAGCGCTGCCCAATGGCCGCGGCCTTGAGCAAGAGGTTGGTCGTTCAGGATGGATCCCCCGGGAAAGAATGCGCCCGCTTTGCGCGGATCGGCGTTGATGCCGAACATGGAACAAAGCGGGCGCAGCGTCAAACGACGCAGAGGGTGGGGGATCAGTCGACGAGCTTCTGCGTCGTGATGCTGACCAAGTCGACATCCGTCCAGGCACTGAGTGCAATCTGGCTGGTCTCCGGGTCTGGCCACGGCCAGCGCACGGTCGCTTGATGGTGCAAGCCGATCTCGATCAGGTAATGCGCCTCGGCGTCGGCCACGAAGCTATGTGTCATCGGAGCGAAGGCGATCTCCTCGCGTTCGGTCGAATAGCCGGTGCTGCGGTTGAGCGTCATTTCCTTGAACATCAAGGCCGAGGGCGTATTGTTGACCACCGGTGAGCGGGGCGGCGGGGCGTAACGCGGCGGTACTGGCTGCTGCTCAGGCGGCAGCAGTGTGAAGGCCCGTATGTACATCATAGCCTGGATATCGACGAACTTGGCCAAGAAGGCGACCGGCGGTTCGCTATCCGTGACCCTCATGGCCCAGGTAATATTGAGGGCCGGCAGCTTCACCTTGGCCAGGCACAACCGGCCATCTTCGTTGTGCGTCGGGTTGAAGGTGATGAAGAAGGCCGAACTCGATGAGAAGGTCCGCTCCCGCTTGTCGCCGGCCGGAATGAACACATTTGTCATCAATGCCCCGCTGGCGCGCGGGTTGCCGGCGGGCTCAATCTGCTGCCCGTCAGCCAGTGTTTCCTGATACTGGTATTCGAACCGGTTGCTGCCGATACGGAAGGCACGCAACGCGTCATTGGGCTGGTAGACCCTTGCCAGACGTTTGAGCAGTTCGGGATTGGGGTGGGTGAAGGGCGAGCGCATGCGTAAGCCGCCGGCGGGGCCGTCACGAAAGGTCATGGTCGGGGCGCGTCCGGGTGCGTATTCAACGCCGTCGCCAAAGGCGAGCATGCCGGCCCGGGCCAGACTGATCAGGCCTATGACTTCCGTGGCTGAATACTGTTCCTTCATGTCGATCTTAAGGTCGTGCGCGTGGTCAGGAATCTTGCGTTCAAGCATGATCAGCCTTCCTTTGATTGCTCCCTCCAGGCGCTTGGCGCACAAGAGAGGAGCGTTGCGACGGGGCGGAGGCTATGAATAAGCCCTGCAACCGGCAATTGATGATCGTGTGAATTGTGGGGGCGGTCACAGCTTTTGTGCCGTGCTGAGATGCCGATGGGTATGATGCCAACCACGGTGTGTATCCAGCGCACAGGATAGCTTTCGAACCATGTCAGCAGATTCGCTCCTCAGCTTTGGCCGCGCCGACACTGCGGACGTGCCGCAGCTTGTGAACCTGATCCATCTCTGCTTTGCCGAGCTTGCCGTCCTGACGCCCCCGTCGGGTGCGGCGGGGGAGACGCTGGAGAGCATCAGCGCTCTTCTAGAGAAAGGCGCCATCTTCAAGGCGCTGGCGGGCGACCAATTGGTGGGCTGTGTCGTCGCCGAGGATAAGGGCGCGGAAATCTATATCGGTCGCCTCGCGGTCCGGCCCGATTGCCGCCGCCAGGGTATCGCCGGGCAGCTGCTGGCAGCGGCCGAAGACTATGCCCGGGCGAGGGGCGCGGCGCGGCTAACCCTCAACGTCCGGCTGGTCCTCTCTGGGAACATCCGCCTCTTCGAAGGGGCGGGTTACCGGGTCACAGGGCAGGGGAGTCATCCCGGATTCGCGGTACCGACCTTCCATATCATGCAAAAAGACCTGACTTTTCAGGGGTGGTCCGCCGTTCCTTGCCTGTGCGGAAGCCCGATTGTATAGTCCGGCCCGAGCAATTAACCCCCGAATTCAACCCGTTGCCCCCTTTGGGCAACCCAAACGGCGAATGACAGAATGAGCATCGGCACCCGCCTCTTCACCTGGCTGAACGGCGAACTCGTCGGGACGGACGAATTTGGCAACAAATACTATGTCCATCGGCGTACCAAGGGCCAGAAGCGGGAAAAGCGCTGGGTGCTCTATAAGGGCGAAGCCGAGGCGAGCCGCGTGCCGCCGGAATGGCACGCCTGGCTGCATGCGACCACCAAGAACCCGCCGCTGAAGCGCGCCGAGCCGAAGGATTGGCAAAAGCCGCACGAGCCCAACCGCACGGGCACCTCGCTCGCCTACCGCCCGCCCGGCCATACGCTGCAAGGCGGCCAGCGCGCCAAGGCCAGTGCCGATTACGAACCCTGGCAACCGGCCTGAGTTGAACGGCGTATCGTCAGCGGGCAAGGGGGAAAGCCGGTCCATGCAGCGTAATGTCCTTGAAACCATCATGGGTGCCGTGGTGCTTGTGGCCGCGGCAGCCTTCCTTTGGGTCATCTATAGCGGCAGCGGCATCAAGGAAGACCGCGGCGGCTATACGCTGACCGTGCGCTTCGATCGCGGCGGCTCCGTCCTGCCGGGTACCGATGTCCGCATCAGCGGCGTCAAGGTTGGCGCGGTGACGGCCCAGGATTTCGACCCGAAGATGTTCCAGGCGGTGGTGACGCTCAACATCCGAAAGGATGTGGAATTGCCCAAGGACAGCTCGGCGATCATTACCAGTGACGGCTTGCTCGGCAATTACTACATCAAGCTCGAACCCGGCGCCGAGGATGCGATCCTCAAGGACGGCGATGAGATCGCCTATGCGCAGGGGGCCCTTGATTTGGTCGAATTGATCAACAAATTCGTGGTGGGCGGTTCGTCCGCGCCGAAGCCGGAAGAATCGGCAACGCCCTGATCGGCGGCAGGCTCTTCGGCGTCGGGCTTTTACCCGGTGCCGGTTGCCCGCAAGGCGGAAAGACGCAAATGAGCAACGACAAGGCCAGCAGCGGTTTCGAGGTCCCGGTCTGGAAACAGCCGGACGGCCAGCCCGTCTCGTGCCTCGAAAAGGTCAAAGTCCTCAACCAGAATTTAGTCGAGATTCGGCAATTGGCGCAGGACGCGCTGGAAGATGCGGTGCTGATGGGCTGTGACGAAGCCCAGATTCGCGCCGTCTTCTACGATCTCGTCACGAAACTCGAGAATCCCTACGGAAAGAAGTCATGAAGTTCCTGATGGCTGTTGCAGCGGTGGCGCTGTTGAGTGCCGCCGGCATGCAGGCGGCCCACGCGATCCCCGAGGAAAATGTGGTGCTGCGCGCGATGGACAAGATCACGGCGCGCGTTTCCACCATCACCGTGCCGGTGGGCGGGACAGTCGCCTTCGGCTCGCTGCAGATTACCGCCAAGGCTTGCGACAAGCATCCGCCAGAGGAAACACCCGAGGCGTCGGCCTATCTTGATGTGGTCGAGGAAAAGCCGGGCGAGGCGCCGCAACCGCGCTTCCAGGGCTGGATGTTTGCTTCCAGCCCCGCCCTCTCGGCGCTGGAACATCCCGTCTACGATCTTTGGGTCCTCGATTGCACCAACGATGCGCCGGCTGCGTCTCAACCGGCTGAATCCGCGCCCAGCAAATCCAGCACGACCGAATCCGGCACGTCGCAATAGAAGCTCGCCGGCCGCGCCAGGGCGGCGTTGAGCTGCTGCCGGTAATCGTCGCGGGGGATTTCCACTGCGCCGAAGCGGCTGAGATGCCTGGTGACGAATTGCGTGTCGAGCAGGCTGTAGCCGCCATGCTTCATCCGCGCCACCAGATGGACCAGGGCCACTTTGCTGGCATCGGTCGCCCAGCTGAACATGCTCTCGCCGAAGAAGGCGCCCCCTAAGCTGATGCCGTAAAGGCCACCGACCAGCTTCTCATTCTGCCAGACTTCGACGCTGTGGGCGTGACCCATCAGGAAGAGCTGCCGGCACAGATCGAAGATCGTGTCGTTGATCCAGGTCTGCGCGCGGCCCGGGGCCGGGGTCGCGCAGCCGTCGATGACGTCCTCGAAAGCCTGGTCGCAGGTGACGCGGAATTGATCGTCGCCGCCGGCCAGGGCCTGCCGCACGGTCTTCTTGAGGCTGCGGGGGATGTGGAAGCTGTTGAGCGGCAGGATGCCGCGCTGCTCGGGGTCGATCCAATAGAGCTCGGGATCGTTGCGGGCCTCCGCCATCGGGAAGATGCCGATCGCGTAGGCGCGCAGCAGCATGTCCGGCGTGATCTTCGGCGGTCTGACCCTGTTGGACATCGGCACCTCTTCTGTCCGGGTGAACCCCACGGCACCAAGAGTGCCGCAGGTCCCGGCCAGCGTCAAATGCCGACGAACTTCTCCAGCCAGCGGATATCGTAATCGCCGTTGATGAAGTCGGGGGCGGCGACCAGACGCTGGTGCAGCGGAATGTTGGTTTTGACGCCCAGAATCACCATTTCCTCAAGCGCGCGGCGGGCGCGCATCAAGGCTTCGTTACGGCTCTTGCCGTGCACCACCAGCTTGGCGATGAGGCTGTCATAATTGGACGGCACCTTGTAACCGGCATAGAGCGCCGAATCGACTCGGACGCCGAGACCGCCCGCGGCGTGGAAGTCCGTGATGAGGCCGGGGGACGGCATGAAGGTCACCGGGTCTTCCGCGTTGATGCGGCATTCGAAGGCGTGGCCGGTGAAGGTGATGTCCGACTGGCCGAAACCCAAGGGCGCTCCGGAGGCGACGCGGATCTGCTCGCGCACGAGATCGATGCCGGTGATCATCTCCGAGATCGGATGCTCGATCTGCAGACGCGTGTTCATCTCGATGAAGTAGAACTTGCCGTCCTGGAACAGGAATTCGATCGTGCCGACCGAGCGATAGCCCATCGCCTTCACGGCCTTCACCGCGATCTCGCCGATCTCCTTGCGCTGGTCGGCATTGAGGGCGGGCGAGGGGGCTTCTTCCAGTACCTTCTGGTGCCGGCGCTGCAGCGAACAGTCGCGCTCGCCCAGATGCACCGCATTGCCGTGATTGTCGGCTAGGATCTGGATTTCGATGTGGCGCGGATGACCCAGATATTTTTCCATGTACATGGCGTCGTTGCCGAAGGCGGCCTTCGCCTCGGCCTTCGCCATCGACAAGGCTTCCTTGAGCTCGCCCGCATGGTTGGCGACCTTCATGCCCTTGCCGCCGCCGCCGGCCGCCGCCTTGAGGAGGACCGGATAGCCGATCTCCTCGGCAACGCGCGCCGCTTCCGCTTCGTCGGCGATGGCGCCGTCCGAGCCGGGGACGCAAGGGATGCCGAACCTCTTCGCCGTGGCTTTCGCCTCGACCTTGTCGCCCATCTGTGAGAGATGTTCAGGCGAGGGGCCGATGAAGGTGAAGCCATGCTCTTCGACCATCGCGGCGAACTTGGCGTTCTCGGACAGGAAGCCGATGCCGGGATGGATGGCGTCGGCGCCGGTAATCGTCGCGGCCGAAATGATCGCCGCCATGTTGAGATAGGAATCGCGCGACGGGGCCGGGCCGATGCAGACGCTCTCGTCGGCGAGGCGCACATGCATCGCGTCGGCATCGGCGGTCGAATGCACCGCCACCGTGCGGATGCCCATTTCGCGGCAGGCGCGGTGGATGCGCAGCGCGATTTCGCCGCGATTGGCGATGAGGACTTTTTCAAACATCGTCGCGGCCGGCCCTTGCTTACTCGATGACCAGAAGCGGCTCGCCGAACTCGACCGGCTGCGCATCATGGACCAGGACTTCCTTCACGACCCCATTGGCCGGTGCCGCGATCGGGTTCATGACCTTCATGGCTTCGATGATGAGAACCGTCTGCCCCTTGGAGACGCGGTCGCCCACCTTCACGAAGGGGGAGCCGCCGGGCTCCGACGACAGATACGCCGTGCCAACCATGGGCGAGGTGAGGGCGTTCTTCGCCGCCTCGGCCTTGGCCGGTGCCACCGCCGCCGCGGGTGCCGTCACATTGGCAACCGGCGAGGCATGGACCACGGTCGCGGGCGCTGCCTGCGACGTGACGCGGATGCGCTGCCCGTCCTTCTCCAGTTCAAGCTCCGTGAGACCCGTTTCCTTCAGCAGGCTCCCGAGCTTGCGGATCAGGGCTTCATCGATATCGAACTTGCTCATGCGCGTGCCTTCTTCGTCTTGATCAGATTGGCCATCGCCTCCAAAGCCAGGAGATAGCCCTGGCTGCCCAGCCCGCAGATGACGCCGGTGGCGGCCTGCGAGGTGTAGGTGTGATGGCGGAACGGCTCTCGCCGGTGGATGTTGGACAGATGGACCTCGATGACGGGAAGTTCCGTCACCAGCAGGGCATCGAGGAGGGCGACCGACGTGTGGCCGTAGCCCGCCGGATTGATGACGATGCCGGCGGCGCGACCGCGCGCCTGCTGCAGCCACGTCACCAGTTCACCCTCGATATTGCTCTGGCGGAAATCGAGCGTCAGGCCGAGCGCCTTTGCCTTGGCGCCGCAAGCCGCCTCGATATCCTTCAGGGACTCGCGCCCATAGACCTCAGGCTGGCGCTGCCCCAGCATGTTCAAATTCGGTCCGTTGAGGACCAGAACGGTCGGATCTTTGGCCAAGAGCGGATTTCCCAACGATATCGGGCACTAAATCGCCGATTTCGCGCCCTTATAGCTGTGCCGGCAGGGGAGGGCAACCGCGCCTGCGTCCGGACTTGAGAACTAAGTCGGAACCTGTTTAATGTGATGCACAATTTTTTAATATAGTGCACATTATGACTATAATCCGGCCAAAAGAGCCGGGATAGGGGCTGGAATCGGCCCCAAAGCGAGCCTGAACCGGAACCGAACCGGGACTGTCTGGGGGAATAGCGTGTCGGATTCATCTGGGGCGTCTCACGCCCGCGACCTTGATTCTCGTCTCATCGAAGCCGGTCTCGGCGGGCTGGAAAGCCTGCAGCACGGCATCGCCCGCGTGCTGGAGGCGCAGACCCTCTCCCTGGGCGAGATCGCCGAGCGCAGCGCGCGCATGAGTGCCGCCCTCGACCATTCGACTGAGGAGGTGCTCGCCAGCGGCCGTATCGCTGCCGATTTGCGGCAGCAGCTCGCGGCCGAGATGGCCGACGTTGTTGCCAATATCCGCGCCGAACTCGACCAAGTGGTGAACGCCATTGAAAGCAAGGCCGGCGACGCGATGACCGTGCTGCGCGAGATCGAAAGCATCGCCAAGTCGGTCAACCTCCTCGCCCTCAACGCCACGATCGAAGCGGTCCATGCCGGCGAGCAAGGCAAGGGCTTTGCGGTCGTTGCGAGCGAAGTGCGCCAGCTTGCCCAGCGCACGATGCACAGTGCCAAGGAAGCCGGCCGTTCCATCGACCTCAGCGAAGTGCAGAAGCGTGTGGCCGGCACGGCAGCGAAGTCCGACCAGATGCTGAACGAGATTTCTGGGCATCTCGCACGCGAGCTTGACCGGCTCAATGCCAATTTCGACGCCATAAACCACCGCATCGACGATCTCAAGGACAATAACCGCGTCATCTCAGTGGCGGTGCCGCAGGCGACCTCGCGCAATGACGGCGTCGTCGGCAAATCGCGCTGGTCGATGCAGCTGGCCGAAGAACTGGGTGCAGCGCTTGAGCTGGGCACCGATGCCGTGCGCCGCGTGCTGCAGAAGCATCACCTGCCGAGCAGCGCCGACTACGACCGCCTCACTGATATCCGCGCGCGCGGCAAGGTCCGCATCGCCGTCGAGCCCGCCTTCGTCGGCCTTTCCTTCCGCCTGCGACCCGGCGGACCGTTGATGGGGCTCGATATCGATTACGCGACGGCCTTTGCCAAATGGTTGGGTGTGGTGGCTGAGTTCGTCGAATATCCCTGGGACCAGTGCACCGAGCTGCTGCATCTGGGGGCGAAGCCCGGCGAGGCGCCGGCCGATCTCGTCTGGAGTGCGCTGCCGCCCAACGCCGCCTATCGCGGCACCGCCTTCTCGGAAAGCTACACCTACCTCAATTACTGTCTGGCGCGGCGTGCCGGCGACCAGCAGATCCGCGGTGTCGCCGATTTGGCCGGCAAGGTGCTGGGCTGCATCAACGATCCCGGCGCCTTCGCGACCCTTGAAGCGGCCGGCATCCGCTGGGCGGCGAACGCGGCAAAGCCTGGCGGCAAGGTGCGGCTCGCCAATCTCATTGCCTATTCCGACCAGAGCCAGATCCACGATTGCCTGGTGAACAAGGTCGTCGATGCCTTCGCGGTCGACCAGCCGATCTATTATTGGGCTGCGACCGGGCCTGAGAGCCGGTGGAAGGACAAGATCGAACTCCTGCCCGGCAATCTCGCCCCCGCCCCCTGGTATTACGCCGTTGGTGTTGCGGCAACCGGGGCGAGCCACGAACTACTGGCCAAGGTCAACGCGTTCATCCGCTGGTTCAAGGACCAGCCGGAGCGCGCTACGCTGGAGCGGAAATGGCAAGGGCAACCCATCAACGGGACCAGCACCTATCGCGACGAACCCGGCGATCTGCCGGGCGAGGCGGAACTGGCGCAGATGAAGGCCGGCGCTGTCCCGCTGGCCTGAACGTTTACCTGAGGCAGCGGGCTAAGGCGTCAGGAGCCCTTGCGCGCGTCGGCGATGAGGCCCTTCAGATCGTCGATCGACATGGCACCGGGCATCACCTTGTCGCCGACGATGAAGGTCGGCGTCGAGCGGATCGACAGGGCAAGGGCCAGCTCATGCGTCGCTTTGAGCTGCTTGTCGATCTCTTCCGACTTCATGTCCTCCAGCAGCTTCTGCGCATCGAGCCCGGCCGAGGTCGCGACCGACGTAATCGTGCCGAGATCGAGGGCGCCGCGGTAGGCCATCAGGGCCTGGTGCAGCGGCAGGTATTTGTCCTGCTTCATCGCCGCGAGCGCCGCACGGGCGGCGAGGACTGACCCGTCGCTGAGGATCGGGAATTCCTTGAACACGATCTTCAGGTTCGCGTCCTCCTTCAGCAAGGCTTCCAGCGCCGGTGTCACCTGCTTGCAGTAAGGGCATTTGTAGTCGAAGAACTCGATCAGGGTGACGTCGCCTTGCGGATTGCCGGCCACCGGGTCGCCTGCGTCGGCATAGAGTGCATCCTTGTGCTGCTTCACGGCCTCGGATTGCATCCCGGCCTTCGCCGCCTCTTCCTTTGCCTGCAGGGCCTGGATGGCATCGCGGATGACTTCCGGATTTTCCAGCAGATAGTTGCGCGAAATCTTGCCGATATCGTTGACCTGGGCTTCGCTAAAATTCGCATCCCCGTCATAGACATGCTTCGGCTCGACCAACCCGAGACTGATCGCCAAGGCGGCGGCGCTGAGGGCCAGTGCCGCGAGGCTGGGAAGATGACGCATGAAATTGGACATGTGGTTTCCTTGCTTGATATCGCTGCCTGCTGACGTGCCGGCGCGACCGGGACTAATTGTTTTCTTTGATCTGCTGCGCTTCGGTGATGATGTCGTTGGCCTTCAGCCAGCCGGGCGATCCCGCCGGCATCCCTTCCAGCGCGCGCTTGGCCTGCGCCCAGGCTTCCTGTGAATTCCCCTGGGCCATCGCCTGCTCGGCCTGTGCCAGTGCCGACATCGGCAGATTGCCATCGCGGCCATAGGCCACGGAAAGGAAATACCAGGCGCGCGCATTTCTGGGCTCGATGGTGGTGACGCCTTCCAGATGCTTGATCGCCAGCTTGGTGAGCTCCGGCTGTTCCAGTTCGATTTCGGCCTGGGCCAGTTCCAGGCCGAGAAGCGGCTCGTTCGGGCGTTGATTGTAGGCGGCCGTATAAAGTGGCAGCGCCTCGGCAAGCTTGCCGTTCTCGAACAGGATCTGTGCTTTCTGTTCCAGGAAGAAGGGATCGTCGGGTGCTTCGGCGAGCAAGCTGTCCATCAATTGCAGCGCTTCGGGTGCGCGGCTCACACGGTAATAGGCGATGGCGCGGGCATAGCGGGCACCGACCGATTTGTCGCTGGCCGGATAGGTCTGTTCGACCCGGGTCAGTGGCCAGATATAGCCTTTGAGCTTCGCCACCATGCGTTCCTGCATCGCCATGTCTTCGTGGGGGTCTTTGGCGTCGCTATAGGGCGAATTGTCGACATGCTGCTGAACGGAATCGATGCGGTCCGTGGTCAGCGGGTGGGTCAACAGATAGGGATCCTGGTTCTGTCCCAGCAGGAACTCCTGGCCCTCCAGCTTCTGGAAGAATTCCAGCATCCCGCGCGAGGATTGATGAGTGGCGTCGAGGAATCCCATGCCGGCCTGGTCGGCCGCAGATTCCTGGGTGCGCGAATATTTGAGCAGGTTGCGCTTGGCAATTTCGGTCCCAAGTGTCGCCCCGGCGACCACAGCGCCGCCGTTGCCGCTGGCGACCGCGGCGCCGGCGCCCAGCACCATGCCGATGATCTGCTCGATCGTGGCGTTCTTCAGTTCGTCCTGGAGGCGTGACAAATGTGCGCCGGCAATGTGGCCGGTCTCGTGCGCGATGACGCCCTTGACCTGGTTCGGGCTGTCAGACTGGATCAGCAGACCGGTGTTGATGAACAGCCGCATCCCGCCAGCTACGAAGGCGTTGATCGAATCGTCATTGACCAGCAGAACGCGAATGCCGTTCGGGTCGAGGCCCGCTGCTCGGAAGAGCGGATCGGCGTAATGGCGAATCGTCGCCTCGATCTCGGCATCCCGGATCAGGCTCAAGGGGCGTGATTGGGCAAGAGCCGGCTTTGGCTGCAGGGGTGGAAATCCCGGTCCGGCGGCGCAGAGGAGGGCAGCCAGGCCAATGGTCGCAAGGCGTTTCCCGACGGCCCAGCCGCGGCTTTGGGGCCGCCTTGCATTGGCTCGGTTGATCAATCCGGGCATCCTTCTTTATTCTCCCCCGGCGTTCGGGGGCCTTCCCCGGCCGAACAATGTCGACCAGGGCGGAGTTTCATATGTCTGGTGCCTATCATAACGGCCAACCCGAGACCGGCCAACCCGAGACCTGCATGCATGATCGGGCCATTCGGCACCGTCGATTCGCCGTTGGACCGGACAATGTCCGGCGGGCCGGGGCGGCGGCGCTGACGGCCGTGGCACTTTTGCCGACCCTGTTGCTCGGCAGTTGCGGCAGTACCCGGTCGGTCGCGTCCGACGCCACCCAAATCGATGGGTTCCGCGCCGGGGTGGTCGCTGACGAGCCCAGGGCTGCGCTCATCGGCCGCACCATCATTGCCAATGGCGGCAATGCCGCGGACGGCGTGGTCGCGGCCTATTTCGCGATGGCAGTCACCAGCCCGGCAACGACGGGGCTGGGCGGTGGCGGCATCTGCATTGCCCACGATGCCGACAAGAAGACGACCGATGTCATCGATTTCCTGCCGCGCGCGGCCAAGGCGGGGGCCGTCGCCGTTCCCGGCAATGTGCGCGGCATGGCGGCACTCAATGCGCGCTATGGCAAGTTGCAGCTTTCTGCCCTCGTTGCTCCGGCCGAAGGCCTGGCGACAACCGGTGTGCCGGTCAGCAAGGGGCTGGCGCGCGAGTTGCAGCAATATGGCCACCTGCTGACGGACGACCCCACCTTGCGGGCAAGCTTCACCAAGCTCGACGGCACGCTGCTTGCCGAAAACGACAATATGCGGCCGGTCGATCTGGCGGCGAGCCTCGGCCAGATCCGTGCCCAGGGCGTCAACGCTTTTTACAGCGGCCTTCTCGGGCAGAAGCTGGTCGAAGGTGCCCAGGCGATCGGTGCGCCCCTCTCCATCGACGATCTGCGTGGTTACAAGGTGCAGATCTATGCGCCGCTCGAAGCGCAATTCACCGATCTTAGCCTCTACGTGGCGCCGCCACCGGCCTCCGGTGGTGTCATGACGGCCCAGGCCGTGGCGATGCTGGACGGTGCCGACAATTCGCCGAGCGGCCAGGCCGCCCTTTCGCGTCAGATCATGCAGGCACGTTCGGTCTGGATGCAGCCAGATGGTCTTGCGGCCGGCAACCCGGCCGAGTTGCTCTCGCCTGGCGCCGTCAAGGAACTTGCGGCGCGGGCCAGTGCCACGCTGCCGCAGGAAAACACCAGCGCCGCATCGATCGTCGCCGTCGATTCCGATGGTGTCGCCGTTGCCTGCGCCTTCACCATGAACGCGCCCTTCGGTGCCGCGCGCGCGGCACAAGGGACCGGCATCGTCCTCGCCCCGGCGCCGAACGATCAAGGGGTCGGTTTCTCGACCTTGTCGCCGGTTATGGTGGCGAGCAAGCACAATGGCCAGATGTTCTTTGCCGCGGCAGGGGCCGGTGGTGCACCGGCGGCGGTCTCCGAGGCGCTGCTGCTCGATGCGGTCATGCGGCGGGCGATGCCGCTCGATCAAGCGATGCAATTGCCGCGTGCCTTCGATTCAGGCGACCAGCAGGTCGATGAGCAATCCGGTGTTCGCATCGGTCGTATCAACGCCATCTTCTGTGCCGAGGGCAATCCGTCGGATCCCGATTCCTGCCAGATCAGGAACGATTACCGCGGCTATGGTCTGGGCTCGATCCTTGGGCAGGAATAAGGCCGGATCATGGCGCTAAAGCAATCGCGCCGCGCCGCCATCGATCCCTTCATCGTGATGGAGGTGATGCGCTCGGCCAACGAGCGCGCGGCCGGCGGCGGCGATGTCCTGCATATGGAAGTCGGGCAGCCTTCAACCCCGGCACCGCGTCTGGTGTTGGAGGCCGCCAGGCGTGCGCTGGATCGGGAGCTCATCGGCTATACCGATGCGTTGGGGACACCGGCCTTGCGCGCCCGCATCTCGCGCCATTACCGCGATTTCTATGGGCTTGATGTACCTGCGGCGCGGATTGCCGTCACCACCGGCTCGTCGGGTGGTTTCCTGCTCAGCTTTCTGGCCGCCTTCGACCCGGGCGACAGGGTGGCGCTGGCCATGCCGGGCTATCCCTGCTACCGTCATATCCTGACTGCCCTCGGGCTTGAGCCGGTGCTGATCGAAGCGCATGCGGCGACCAAGTTCCAACCGACCATTGCCGATCTCGAAGCGGTCGAGGGAAAGCTCGATGGGCTTATCCTGGCGTCGCCATCGAACCCGGTCGGTGCCGTGGTGGCGCCGGCCGATCTCAGTGCGATCGCCGCTTGGTGCGCGCAGAAGGGCGTGCGCCTCATCTCAGACGAAATCTATCACGGCATCACCTTTGGCACGAAGGCGACCTCCGCAGCCAACGAGGCAGGCGCCATCGTCATCAACAGCTTTTCGAAATATTTCAGCATGACCGGCTGGCGGCTGGGTTGGATGGTGCTGCCCGATGATCTGGTGAAGGCCACCGAGCGGCTGCTGCAGAATTTCTTCATCTCGGCGCCGGCTCTGTCGCAGAGCGCCGGCGTCGCGGCCTTTGACGCACATGAGGAACTCGAAGCCAACGTCGCCCGCTATGCGCGCAACCGGGAACTCCTCCTCAATGAACTGCCGCGTGCCGGCTTCGATGATCTCATCACCACCGATGGGGCCTTCTACATCTACGCCAATGTGGCGCGGCTCACCAACGACAGCCTCGATTTCTGCCGCCGCATGTTGAGCGAGACGGGGGTCGCGGCGACGCCGGGCATAGATTTCGACCCGGCGCGCGGGCGTCATTTCATGCGCTTCTGCTTTTCGGGTGCCACCGACGACATGGCCGAAGCCGCCCGCCGGCTCAAGGGGTGGCGTAAGTAGCTGCGCGGCACTGCCCCCACCCCAACCCCTGAAGGGAGTGGGGCTTTGGCACCAAACTCTATCGAACCACCTCGCTCAAAACCCTCTCCCTTCAGGGGGAGGGTAGGGTGGGGGTGTCGGCAATTGAAAATCACTACCCGGGCAGATCGCTCACCCGACCTTCACCACCGCATGCTTCTTCTTGCCGGCCGACAGCTTGATGACGCCCTCGGCATTGAGATCGCCGGTGCCGACTTTCAGCGCATCGTCGCCGATCGCCTGATCGTTGAGCTTGGCGCCGTTCCCCTTGATGAGGCGCCGCGCTTCGCTCTTCGAGGCGGCAAGGCCGGCCTGCACCAGCAGATCGATCACCGCGATACCGGCAGCCAGATCCCCACGCGGCACCTCAATGGTCGGCAGCTCGCCACCGAGGCCGCCCTCGACGAAGACCTTGCGTGCGGTTTCCTTGGCGTCGGCGGCGGCATCGGCGCCACGGCACATCTTGGTCGCTTCGTCGGCGAGGATGATCTTCGCCTCGTTGATCTCGGCGCCCTGCAGTTTTTCCAGGCGCGCGATTTCTTCGAGCGGCAGATCGGTGAAGAGCTTGAGGAAGCGGCCCACATCGGCATCCTCGGTGTTGCGCCAGAACTGCCAGTAATCATAGGCCGAGAGGCGCTCCTCGTTGAGCCAGACCGCACCGTTGGCGCTCTTGCCCATCTTGGCACCGGAGGCCAGGGTAATGAGCGGCGAGGTGAGGCCGTAGACGGCTTTGTCATCGCAGCGCCGCGCCAGTTCCACGCCGTTGACGATGTTGCCCCACTGGTCCGACCCGCCCAGCTGCAGCACGCAATTCTGCCGCCGCGCCAGTTCCAGGAAATCGTAGGCCTGCAGGATCATGTAATTGAATTCGAGGAAGGTAAGGGCCTGCTCGCGTTCGAGCCGCAGCTTCACCGAGTCAAAGGCCAGCATGCGGTTGACCGAGAAATGCCGGCCGTAGTCGCGCAGGAATTCGAGATAGTTGAGCTTCGCCAGCCATTCGTCATTGTTGACCATCACCGCGTCGGTCGGGCCGTCGCCGAAGGTGAGGAATTTCGAGAAGATCTTCTTGATGCCGGCGATGTTGCTGGCGATGTCGGCATCGGTCAGCACCTTGCGCATGTCATCGCGGCCCGTCGGATCGCCGACCTTGGTGGTGCCGCCGCCCATGAGCACGATCGGCTTGCCGCCTGTTTTCTGCAGCAGGCGCAGCATCATGATCTGCACCATTGACCCGACATGGAGCGAATCCGCCGTGGCGTCGAAACCGATATAGGCGATGAGCGGCTTGGGCCCCAGGGCCGCCTGATCAAGCTCCTCCATGTTGGTGCATTGATGGAGGTATCCGCGCGCCACGAAATCGCGCAGGAACGGGGATTTGGGCTGGTAGCTGCTCATCATCGACTTCCGGATGGTCTCGCTTCTTGTCTTGCGGCCGGTCATGTAACACATTCGCCGGATAGGGGCCAAGCGGTGCCGGAATCGCCTGGGAAATGATTGGGAATCAAGGAAATGCCGGGAAAATGGGCGATCGGGCTGATGAGCGGGACCAGCGCCGACGGGGTCGATGCCGCCCTGATCGAGGCCGACGCCACGCATATCTACCGTTTCGGACCGGCTCTCTTGGAACCCTATGACCCTGCCTTCCGTGCCCGGCTGGTCGGCCTCTATGGCGGCAAGGCCCCGGCCGACGAGATCGCCGAGGTCGAACGCATCCTCACCGAGCGCCATGCCGTGGCGACGCTCAACCTCCTCGAACGCGCCGGGCTGAAACCGGCCGATATCGAGATCCTCGGCTTCCACGGCCAGACCATCCATCATGCGCCGCACCAGCGCCGCACTTGGCAGATCGGCGACGGCAAACTGCTGGCCGAGCTCACCGGCATCCCTGTCGTCAATGATTTCCGCTCGGCCGATGTCGCGGCAGGCGGGCAGGGGGCGCCGCTCGTCCCCGTCTTCCATCAGGCGCTGGTGGCGTCTCTGCCGGCCGACGTGCCGCGCCCCGTTGCCGTGCTCAATATCGGCGGTGTTGCCAACGTGACCTGGGTCGGGCCCGACGGGTTGCTGCTCGCTTTCGACACCGGTCCGGGCAATGCCCTCATCGACGATTGGATGCAGCGGCACCGCAACGTGCCGGTCGATCGCGGCGGAGCCACGGCACGCGGTGGCCGTATCGACGAGGACGTGCTGGCGCATCTTCTCAGCCACCCCTTCTTCGATCAGAAGGCGCCGAAATCGCTCGACCGTAACGCCTTCCATTCGACGCTGGCCGATCATCTCTCGGTCGCCGACGGTGCCGCGACCCTGACTGCTTTTACAGCAG
This sequence comes from Dongia sp., assembly GCF_041910485.1. Lineage (GTDB taxonomy): Bacteria > Pseudomonadota > Alphaproteobacteria > Dongiales > Dongiaceae > Dongia. The sequence continues at coordinate 252,515 of NZ_JAYRQR010000035.1, read as the reverse complement.
CCTCGATCGCCCGCGCCGTCTACCACTTCCCGGCACCGGCGCAGGTGTGGCTCATCTGCGGCGGCGGGCGGCACAACCCGGTTCTGATGGAGGCTTTGGAAGAACGGCTCGATGCCCCGGTCAAAGGCGTCGAGCAGGTGGGCTGGGACGGCGACGCGCTCGAAGCGCAGGCCTTTGCCTATCTGGCGCTGCGCAGCCGCGCCGGCCTGCCATTGAGCTTCCCGACCACGACCGGCGTGCCTGAACCGATGACCGGCGGCAGGTTCCACCGGCCCTGAAGCTCTTCGGCCTTGATGATCACTCCGCTGCCTTCAGTGGCGCCTTCAGCATGCGCGAATAGCGGCCATCGACGCTGACCGGCACCTCACCGGCGATGGTGACACGGCGCATGGTGCGGTTCTCCTTGCCGTAATCGTTCATCGCGTAATGCTGGGTCGCCTGATTGTCCCAGATGGCGACATCGCCCACCCGCCAGTTCCAGCGCACGATGTTCTCCATGCGGATCACATGGTTCTGCAGCAGGGTGAAAAGCAGGTTGGAATCGATGTGGTTGTGCCCGACGAAGCGCTGGATGAAATAGCCCAGCACCAATGTCTTCTCGCCTGTTTCGGGGTGGATGCGCACCACCGGATGTTCCGCCTCGTAGACCTGGGAGGCGAAGACCTTCTCGTAATGCGCAGCTTCCTCAGGTGTGGCCGCCGCATGCTGGGCGGCATAATCGTATTTGTTGGAATGCACCGCCCAGAGGCTTTCGGCGAGCGCCTTCAATTGCGGCGAAAGATCGTCATAGGCCGCGACCGTGTTGGCCCAGAGTGTGTCGCCGCCCACTTCGGGAATGCGCATCGCGCGCAGCACCGAATAGCGCGGATAGGCGTCGACGAAGGTCACATCGGTGTGCCACACATCGGCCTTGCCGTTGCCCGCTGCCGCATCGAGTTCCAGGATGCCGGCCGATCCCTGGCGCACCTGCTCGGTCGGGTGCGGGACCAGCCCGCCCAGCATGTTGGCGAAGGCTTCCTGGTCGACATCGCTGAAATCGTTCTGGTCGCGGAAGAAGATGACGCGGTTGGCGAGCAGCGCCTGGCGGATCTCCTCGACCTGCTGTCGCGACAGGCCGCCGGTGAGCTTGATGTTGGAGAGCTCGGCGCCGATGCGTCCGGCGAGACGCCGCACCCGGATGCCGCTCGCTGTCTCGCTCACTGCCTTCATGACCAAAGCCTCCGTTTGTCTTTTTATGAGGGTCATGGGACCATCGAACCGAACATGCATTTTGATGCATCGGGTCGCACCTCGTCCTCTTTCATCAAGCGGCGGGAATTTGGCCGGCGCCAAGCTGCCGGCCCCACGGGATCAGGCGTTGCGGGAAGGACGGGACATGCGTTTTGCAGGCAAAAGGGTGCTGGTGACGGGTGGGGCGCGCGGCATCGGCGCCGCCACGGTCGAGGCCTTCCTGAAAGAAGGCGCCCATGTCGCCGTGGGTGCGCGCAGCCAGGACTCCTATGATGCCTTCGCCGCCGCCCATCCCGGCGCCCGCATCGTTCCCGCCGTCGGCCCCGTCGGTTCGCGCGCGGCGTGCGCCAAGGTGGTGGTGGCAGCAGAGATCGGCCTCGGCGGCCTCGACATCTTGGTGAATTCGGCCGGCTATTTCGCCGAGGTGCCGGTCGAGGCCGTGGACCAGGAACATTGGGACCGCATCATGGAGACCAACGTCGCCGGCACCTTCTTCTGTTCGCAGGCGGCCCTGCCTGAGCTGAAGAAGAATCGCGGCAACATCGTCAATCTTGCTTCCGACGCCGGCATCATCGGCTATCCGCTGGGGGCGGCCTATTCGGCCTCGAAGGCCGCCGTCATCAACATGAGCCGCGCGATGGTGCTGGAACTCGCGCACACCATCCGCATCAATTGCGTCGCCCCCGGCAATGTCGATACCGACATGATCGCCGGGGCCGCCAGGGCCAGCGGCAATGCGGCCGACTATCTCGTCAAGGCGCGGGCCCGGGCACCTATGGGACGCATGGCGACACCCCGGGAAGTGGCCGACGCCATCCTCTATCTCGCCTCCGATCAGGCGAGCTTCGTCAACGGCGCCATCCTTTCCGTCGATGGCGGCGGCGTCTGCGGGTTCTGACGATTTTTGATGCCTGAGGCGCTTGGCCGCGCCTTCCATACAGCATCCACGGTCGAATTGGCGTCTGGCTGGCCTTATCTTCGTTCCATCGATCGCAACCTGGACCGGAAAGGAATGGGCATGAGCAAGGAATACAAGGCCATCATTGGCGATATCAGCCTCTATACGAAGGAGCTGCACAAGCTCATCCCCGAGACGATGGCCGGCTTCTCGGCGATGGCCAAGGGGGCGACGCAGACCAAGGCGCTCGATGAGAAGACCAAGGAGCTGATCGCCCTCGCCCTCGGTGTGGCCGGCCATTGCGACGGCTGCCTCGGCTTTCATTCCCGCACACTTGTCCGTCTTGGCGCGACCCGCGAAGAAGTAGGCGAGGCGCTGGCCATGGCCATTTATATGGGCGGTGGTCCTTCGCTGATGTATGCGGCAGACGCTCTGCGGGCCTTCGACGAGTTTTCCGGCAATCCCGCGGCTTAGACTGCATCGACCCGGTACTCATAGCTCGCCGTTGCCATTCGATGGTGAGGCGGCGGCGTATCGCCTTTGGTGCATAGGCTTGCGGTGATTTCGTTCCTGCCGCAGTGCGACGAAAAAATCTGTCGCGTATATCTATCGTTAACAACAGCGCGCGCGGACGCGGAATAGAATCTCGCCTCGCAACAACCAACGATGTTCAGCCATTGCTCAAAGCGATTTGGCTAACCTGTCCTGCTCATTGAACGATCCGACGATATCGCCGCTCTCAACCAGTAGCTGCATCTTTGTGCAACAAGGATTGTCGGAGGAAGTGCCTCCTAGTAGCGAATAGAGCCCATCCGGCGCCATATACGACAAATTAAGCAATCGCACGTAAAACTAGCGCATGGATGGGCGTGGGTAACGGCGCCCGGGGTGACGCATTCCTATTCTGCCGGCGACTGCGATCTTGAAAGGAAGAACGGATGGGCGTGATCACATTCAACCGCGACCCGATGGCGATCTACAATTCGCTGCAGCGTTCTCTCGCCGAGATCGAGTTCGATCTCGACGGCAAGATTCTCACGGCCAATGAGAACTTCCTCAGGGTGATGGGCTACACGCTGGCCGAAGTGGTCGGGCGCCATCACAGCATGTTCGTCGATGAAGCCGATCGCAATGCGCCGTCCTATGCCGCCTTCTGGCAGGAATTGCGCAGCGGAAAGCATCAGGTCGCCGAGTTCAAACGTATCCGCAAGGATGGCAAGGAAGTCTGGATCGAAGCCAGCTACAATCCGGTGCTCGATCAGAAGGGCGTTCCCTATAAGGTCGTGAAGTTTGCGACCGACGTCACGGCAAAGCGTCTCGAATATCTCGAACTGCTCGGCAAGGTCGACGCCATTTCGCGCTCGCAGGCGGTGATCGAGTTCGACATGGACGGGCGCATTCTGACGGCCAATGAGAACTTCCTCAACGTGATGGGATATCGCCTCGACGAGATCGTCGGCCAGCATCATTCCATGTTCGTCGATTCCAAATACCGCGGCTCGCCGGAATATCGCGATTTCTGGGCGCGGCTGCGCGCCGGCGAATATGAAGCGGCGCGTTTCCAGCGCGTTGCCAAGGGCGGCCGCACCGTCTGGATCGAAGCGACCTACAACCCGATCCTCGATTTCAACGGCCGCCCCTGCAAGGTCGTCAAGTTCGCGACCGACATCACCGCCCGCATCCAGGCCGTGCTCAAGGTCATGGACGACGTGCTGGCCTCCGTCGGCGAAATGAACGGTCTGGTGACGACCCTGAGTACGGCATCGACCAGCCTCAGTGCCACGGCGCAGAGCGCCGACAATCTGGCCGGATCCGTTTCGACGGCGGCCGAGGAACTCTCCGCCTCGGTCAACGAAATCAGCCGCCAGGTTGTCGAGGCCGCGCGTATCGCCGATGCCGCGGTCAAGAGCGCGCAGGAATCGGGACACATGGTGGATCGCCTCACCGCGGCCAGCGAGAAGGTCAGCAGCGTTACCGGCATCATCAACGAGATCGCCAGCCAGACCAATCTGCTGGCCCTCAACGCGACCATCGAGGCAGCACGCGCGGGCGAGGCCGGCAAGGGCTTCGCCGTGGTGGCGACCGAGGTCAAGGCACTCGCCACCCAGACCGCCAACGCGACCAAGGAAATCCACGGCGAGATCGAGGAGATGAAGGGGGCCAGCGGCCAGACGGCCGCGTCGATCCACCAGATCGAATCCGTCATCAGCGCCGTCAGCGAAGTGAACACGTCGATCTCCGGCGCGGTCGAGGAGCAATCGGCCGCCACCAAGGAAGTCTCCGCCGCCATCGTCGGCGTTGCCGACGCCGCGCGGACGACGGGCAACATGGCCGGCGAACTCACCGAAATCTCCCAAAGCCTCGCCGCCACCGCCGACCTGCTCAAAGCCAAAATGGAGAACTTCCGCAAGCTGATGCAGTAGGGGCGGACGGCGACCCGGCTCCACCCACGCTGTTATGCCTCGGCTTGGCCGGGGCATCCACGAGTTGCTTTCCTCGTGCGGCTATAAACTCGTGGATGGCCCGCCTGAAGCGGGCCATGACGATATGGTAAGGGGCATGATCGTCATGGCCATCGCCGAACATAACGGCTAGATATGGCCAACGCCCTACCACATCAACCGGTCCCCCCATGTCCCCCCAATCCCGCGGCATCGTTTTTTATCTCACCGGTGTCGCACTCTTTGCGGCCAATGATGCGCTCGGCAAGTGGCTCGTCACCGATTACACGGTGACGGAGCTGATGCTGATCCGCTCGCTCGGTGCCGGGTTGTTGCTTATCATGCTGGCGCGTTCGACCGGGGCGACGTTGAAGCTGCCGAAGGGGCAGGGGTGGCTGCATCTGTTGCGCATCGCCTTCCTGGTCGGCGACAGTTTCTCCTTCTATTTCTCGACCAAGGCGCTGCCCTTGGCGGATGTCATGACCTTCTACATGTCCGGACCGCTCATCATCACGGCGGCCTCGGCGCTCCTCCTGAAGGAACAAGTGGGCGTCAGGCGCTGGGCGGCGATCCTGGTGGGCTTCGTCGGTGTCGTCATCGCGCTGCAGCCGACCAGCGCCGCCTTTTCACCTTCGGCCCTGGTGGCGCTGTTCGGTGCGGCCTGTTTTGCCCTGGCGCTAGTCATCACACGGCGGCTGCGCGATTGCCATTGGGTGACCTTGGTCGCCTGGCAGTTCATCGGCTGCGGCCTGGTCGGCGCCGTCACCGCGCCCATCGGCTGGGTGACGCCGAGCCTCCTCGATTTCGCCCTCATGGCGCTGGTCGGCCTCGTTGCCTGCGGCTGCTTCATGCTCATCACCAAGGCCCTGTCGCTGGCCCCCGCCTCGCTGCTGGCGCCCTTGCAATATTCCGCGATCCTCTGGGCCACGATCCTCGGCTGGATCGTCTTTGCCGACACGCCGACACCGCCCATCCTCATCGGCAACCTCCTCATCATCGCCAGCGGCCTCTTCGTCCTCTACCGCGAGCGGGTGAAGAGCCAGCACGTTAACGAGCAGATCGAACCCATTCCTTAAAAGGGACCCGGGCGACGCGCTGCCAATGCCGCAAATTCAGGCAGGCCACGCTCACAATCCGCTGCACAGCTAAAAAAAAGGGTGCATAGTGTAATACGCGCAAAGAGCGTGGAATATCCGCACAATGTAAGAGGCTTCAACTTGTTCTAGACAGGGGGACGACATGACCAGGATCACGCATCGGACTTTCTTGCTGATGGCCAGCGCCATCGTCACCGCGTGCACGCCGATCGTCGGCAGTACCGACCTCACAGCGGGTCTGAACAAAAGCGCGAAGAGCCGCACTGTCCCGGTCATTGACGAGGGTCTCGTCTATCACTTCCCCAAATATCTATATCGTGTCGAAAGCAAGCCGGTTGCGAAGGCAAAACCCGGTAGTGGTGGCGGAGGTTCGACGGGATTTGTGGCGCAAAGTAGTAGCCTCGACGATGGCACGAACAAGAAAAAGAAGGAAAGCGGGGCTGGGGAGGGGCAAGCCGCACAGGATGAAGGTGGGAACAAGGCAAATGGCAAGCCGGCTGAGGCAGCGAATGCCGTGGCTGGTGGTGGCGGATCCGCCGCAACGCCGCCCGCTCGGCCTGATATCGAGAAACCGGTGAGCACCGTGCCAGAGGTGTTCAAGTCACGTATTCCCGGCCCCGATGGATGCCAGTTCGATGCCGAGATCACCGTGACCGGCCCCTATATCGTCGCCGATCCGGACGTCACTCTGCTGCTGACGCAGGAGAGGTCCGCCTTCCGCACTGAGCAGGTCGGTCTCAACATCAGTTCGGACGGATTGCTTGAATCCGCTGATACCATGTCGACCGGCGAACTCGATCAACTCATCAAGATCCTCGCCCAGATCGCCGGCGCGGTCATCACAGGGGTTCCAACAACGTTGCCTGGCCAACAACCCAATGCCCAGGTTAACGAAGCGCTGGCAGCATGTCCGCCGCTCTTCCTTCAAACAAAGGCAAGTGAGATCGACCCGGCGCAAAGCGAGAACTTCGCTCTCGATACCTGGACGGCTGGCACTGTTGAGGCCCTGACCGTGCCGAAATTGGACGACATTGGCGGTGTCTATTACCGTGCCTTGAAGCGCGTGCCAGTCACACTGAAATATGCTGAGGGGGCCGAGTTCACATTCACGGTTCAAGCCGTTGCCGGGCCCATCAGCCATATCAGCTTTAAAGGTTCTCTCTTCTCCGACCAGAACAGCACTTCGGTGCGTTTCGTGAAGGGGGTCCCCGTCAGCTATGACCGCAGCAGCCCCAGCGAGGCGGTGGCCATCGCCAAATTGCCGCTCGATCTGGTCAACGCCTTCCTGCAACTGCCGCTCAGCGTCCTCACCTTCCGGGTCCAGATGGTCACTCAGGAAAGTGCCCTCACTGCCAAGCAGTTGGAGGTCATCAACAATCTGCTGGAAATGAAAAAGAAGGAGTCGGCCCAGCAACCGGCTCAATGAAGTTGGAAATAGTTCCTAATTTGTTCTTGACAAGAATGCTAGGAATGTGGTACTAATATCCTTGCGCCGCCCAACTGCAAGCGGCGCCAAGGATCGGTCCCCTGCTGACGAGGGCCGCTCAGGTGGAATTGTCCGGTTGTACCTTGGCGCAAGCCGCGTTTCATGCGGCGCAGGCCGGGAACCCTGCGCGCCGGGGCGGGTGTCGTTTGCTTTTCTCAAGGGGGCTGTCAGCAGGTCGCCTTGTGGAAGGTCGAGTGGCATCCAGGCGCATCCCGGCCGGTGATTAAACTGGCCCCCCGGATCCAGGGAAACGTTGATCCCCCGCATGGCGCTTTGGCCGGGACAAGACCGCGCTCTTTTGCCGGCAAAGTGGGCCGGTCCGACCGGGCCGCCTCGGTAAACCGGCCCCCCTGATGGAAGCGGGTCAGCCATCCCGTTCTACGGTCCTGCACGGTACAGCGGGCCGCCCTTGGATCGTGGGGTCAAGCGATCTCCTGTCGGCGCGGCAGGTGAAACGCGCCATCTCTGCCCGGACAATTCCACATGATCGGCCGCGAGAGTTCGAAGGAGAGATGAGCGGCGCATTCGCCTCAAATACCGGCGACTACCACGCTGGTATGGCGTCACGAATTTCGTACCTAGGCCTTAATACATTGTTCACGGACCGAACCTAGAAGGGCGTTCCTATCGCTTCATTCGCCTCTCAGGGATGATTCCATGACCAACACTGCCATGCCGACCGCGACTGATTCTTCGACGGCGGCGAAACCGGGCCTCGCGTCGCGTCTGCCCCTTTCCTTCAAGATCCTGCTGCCGATCATGGCGGCGGTGATTTTGGGCTATGTCGCCTCGACCTGGATTTCCTCCAGCCGCAACGGCGCCATCGTCCACGATCTGGCGCTCGACCAGGGCCGCCAGATGGCCGAGGCGCGCGCTGCCGAAATGCAGGCGATGTTCAATGCCAATTACCAGATCGCCTATTCGCTGCGGGACACCTATCTCGGCATGCGCGGCGAGAATGCGTTGACGCGCCAGGGCTTCACCGCGGCGCTGCGCGCGGCGCTCCAGGCCAATCCTGATCTCGTCGGTGTCTGGGCGGGTTTCCAGCCGGACGCTTTCGACGGAAATGATGCGGGTGGCGTCGGCAGCGAAGGCGCTGATGAAACCGGCCGTTACGTGCCCTATGCCTATCCCGACAGTGGGCAGATCAAACTCGACCCGATGAAGTCGCTCGACAAGCAGGATGCCAGCGGCGACTTCTATCAGATCCCCTTCAAGACCGGCGAAGACACGGTACTCGAACCCTATATCTACGCGCTCGCCGGCAAGGACACGCTGCTGGTCAGCCTGGCGACGCCGATCAAGGTCGACGGCAAGGTCATCGGCGTCATCGGCGTCGACATGTCGCTCGAGCAGATGAACCAGGACCTTCTCAAGGTGCGCCCGTTCGGCACCGGTTCGGTTGCCGTTATTTCCAGCGGCGGCCTGATGGCGGCCTCGATCGAGCCCAAGAATCTGGGCAAGCCCTTTACCGGCCTCAGCCCGGCCTTCAAGGCAGCGCTGCCGCGCATCCAGGCCGGCGAGACGTTCGATCTCACCGACTGGTCGAACGCGCTCAACACCAATGTGACGCGCCTCTTCGTGCCGCTCACCATCGGCGAAGTGAAGAAGCCCTGGGGCGTCATGCTCAACCTGCCGGATGACAAGATTATGGCGCCGGTCAAAAGCGTCATGTTCGCCAACATCTTGGTGGCCGCGGTCGTCGTCGTTGTTCTCGCCATCGTCATCATGATCCTGGTGCGTATGGTGGCGGCGCGGCCGGTGAAGTCGCTGACCCTCGCGGTCGATGCACTGGCGCATGGCGACACCCGCGTCACGGTGCCGATGACGACACGCGGCGACGAAATGGGCGTCATGGCGAAGGCGGTCGAGTTCTTCCGCCAGAAGCTCATCGAGGTCGAGGAACTGCGCGTGCGTCAGGCCGAGGTTGAAAAGCAGGCCGATGCCGAACGCCGCCGCGCCATGCTGCAGCTCGCCGACGGTTTCGAAGCCAGCGTCAAGGGCATCGTGCAGACTGTTTCCAGTGCGGCGACGCAGCTTGAGTCGAACGCGCAGTCCATGTCGGCCGTGGCCGAGGAAAGCTCGCGCCAGGCCAGTGCCGTCGCCAACGCGGCGACCGAAGCTTCGCAGAACGTCACCACGGTTGCTGCTGCGTCGGAAGAACTCTCCAGCTCGATCAACGAGATCAGCCGGCAGGTGGCCGAGAGCAGCAACATCACTCGCGTCGCGGTCGATGAGGTGGCAAAGACCGGTCAGACGGTCGAAAGCCTGGCCGTTGCGGCCGAGAAGATCGGCGGCATCGTGCAACTCATCAACGATATCGCCAGTCAGACCAACCTGCTCGCCTTGAATGCGACGATCGAAGCGGCCCGCGCCGGCGACGCCGGCAAGGGCTTCGCCGTGGTGGCTAGCGAGGTGAAGAACCTTGCCACGCAGACCTCGAAGGCGACCGAGGAAATTTCGGGCCAGATCGGCAGCATGCAGGACGTGACCCGGGCGGCGGCGAGCGCGATGGCGCAGATCCGCGAGACGATCAGCCGCATCAACGAGATCTCGTCAGGGATCGCGGCGGCGGTCGAGGAGCAATCGGCGGCGACGCAGGAGATTTCCAACAATGCGCAGCAGGCCGCCAAGGGCACCGATGAGGTGAACCGCAACATCAGCGGCGTCAGCCGTGCCTCCGACGATGCCGGTTCCGCATCGTCTCAGGTCTTGAGTGCGGCCGGCGATCTCTCGCGTCAGTCGCAGGCGCTGGCGGGTGAAGTGGACCGCTTCATCTCGCAAGTCCGCGCCGGCTGATCATTCTTCGGGGTGGGGGAAATGGGCGCAGGGTCGGCATACCGGCCCTGCGCCTTTCCTTTTGTCAGTCGTTCTGCGGCCGCTTGATCGCCATGGCCGAGACCATGCTGACCAGGGCGGCAAAGACGACATAGGCCGCGAGATACGCCGGGTCGCCGCCATTCTCTGTGATGAGATAGGTGGCGATGATCGGCGTGATGCCGGACGCGAAAATGCCCGAGAACTGATAGACGAACGAGATGCCCGTATAACGGACCCGCGCGTCGAACAGATCGGAGAAGAGGGCAGCTTCCGGCCCGTAGCAGATCGCATAGAGGATGCCGAGCGGCACGATGAGACCGATGCCTGCGATGAACGGATCGCCGGTGCCCATCAGCCAGAAGGCCGGGAACGCGACGATGGCGAGCAGCAGCGAGCCCACCGCATAGGTCTTCGGCCGGCCCCAATGGTCGGACAATCTGCCGAAAATCGGGATGGCGGCGATCATGACCAGTGCTGCGATCGTCACCAGCCACAAGGCAGTCGTGCGCGGCATCATGACGGTCTTCGACAGATAGTTGATCGAAAAGACCGCGAAGACGTTGAAGAACACGCCGTCGATATAGCGCGCGCCCATGCCGAGCAGGATGTTCTTCGGATAGGTGCGGATGAGCTCGGCGAAGGGCAGCTTGGCCTCGGTCTGCGTCTCCTTCACCTTGGCGAATTCCGGCGTCTCGACGATCTTCAGCCGGATATAGAGACCGACGATGACGAGAAGGACGCTGGCGAGGAAGGCAATGCGCCAGCCCCAGGCCATGAACTGCTCGTCCGGCAGGAACGAGGCCAGCGCGGTCACGCCGGAGGCCAGACACAGGCCGATCGCAAGACCGATCTGCGGCAGGCTGGCATAGAGGCCGCGCTTGTGGCCCGGCGCATATTCATAGGCCATGAGCACGGCGCCGCCCCATTCGCCGCCGATGCCGATGCCCTGAGCGATGCGCAGCAGCAACAGCAGGATCGGCGCCAGAATGCCGATCTGCTCGTAGGTCGGCAGCAGGCCGATGAGGACGGTGGCAACGCCCATGATCATCAGGGTCATCACCAGCATGTTCTTGCGGCCGAGCTTGTCGCCGAAATGGCCGAAGATGATACCGCCCAGCGGCCGCGCCACGAAGCCGATGGCGAAGGTCGTGTAGGCCAGCAATGTCGAGACGACGGGATCATCCGCCGGGAAATAGAGCTTGTTGAAGACGATGCCGGCGACGATGCCGTAGAGAAAGAAATCATACCATTCGATGGTCGCGCCGATGACACTGGCGAAGACCACCCGCCTTAATTGGCCGGGTGTTGGCTCGTTGGCTTGCATTGCATTCCTCCCGTTGTTTTTGTTTTATGCCGTTACTTCAAGTCCTCTTTGATGAGATCCGCTGCCTTCTCGGCGATCATGATGGTGGGAACATTGGTGTTCCCCGAGACGATGCTGGGCATGATCGAGCAATCGGCGACCCACAGCCGGTCCAGCCCGCGCACGCGGAGGCGCGGATCGACGACACTCTGCGGGTCGTTCTCCGGTCCCATGCGGCAGGTGCCGGCCGGATGAAAGATCGTGGCGCCATGCTGGCGCGCGAAGCCCAGCAAGTCTGCGTCATCGGCCTTGTCACGGCCGGGCAGGAATTCGTCCTCTATCAAATCGGCAAGCGGTGCCGTACCGGCCAAACGCCGCGCGAACTTGATGCCGGCAACGGCGCAGCGGCGATCCGTTTCGGCACTCAAATAGTTGGCGACAATTCTGGGGGCGGCGAGCGGATCGTTCCCAGTCAACCGAATCTCGCCGGTGCTTTCCGGGCGCAACTGACAGACCGACAAAGTGATGCCGGAGAAGTCATGCACCTCGCCACCCGCCATGTCGGCCGAGAGGGTCGCGATATGGAACTGGATGTCGGGCGTTGCCGATTCCGGCAGTACGCGGGTGAAGAGCCCGCCCTGATTGATGCCGATGGCCAGCGGTCCGCTGCGCGAGATGAGCCAGTCGAGGCCGATGCGCATACGCCCCACGAGCGAGCGCAGGGTATCGTTGGTGCTGATGCGCCGGTTGAGCTTGTAGATGAGGCGGAGCTGCAGATGGTCCTGCATGTTGCTGCCGACACCGGGAAGGTCATGGCGGACCTCGATGCCCTGGTCTTTAAGATGCGCCGCCGGGCCGATGCCGGACAGCATCAGCAATTGCGGGGACTGCACGGCACCGGCCGACAAAACAACGCCGCGCCGTGCCTTTATCTGGCGGCGCTGGCCCAGCTGATCATATTCAACGCCATTGGCAAGACGTCCGTCAAAGAGGATGCGCGTCGCCTGCGCGTTGCAGATGATGTCGAGATTGCTGCGTCCCCGCGCCGGCTTCAGATAGGCGACGGCGCTGCTCTGCCGCCAACCGTTGCGCGTGGTGAGGTGGTAGTAGCCGACCCCTTCCTGCGCCGCGCCGTTGAAGTCGCGCGTGCGCGGTACGCCGAGCTTGCCGGCGGCGTCGATCACCGCCTCGATGATCGGATGCGGCTTGGCGATCGGCGTCACATGCAGCGGGCCATCCTTGCCGTGGAGCGGATCGTCGGCGAAGGGCGGGTTGGTCTCAAGCTTGCGGAAATAGGGAAGAACATCGGACCAGCCCCAGCCCGTGTTCCCCATCTGCTGCCAGCGTTCGTAATCCTCATGCTGGCCGCGAATGACGATGAGGCCGTTGATCGAGGAGGAGCCGCCCAGCACGCGGCCGCGCGGCCAATAGATCTTGCGCCCGTTCATCCCGGGCTCAGGCTCCGTGTAGAAGCGCCAGTTGATGCTGGGGTCCCACATCGTCTTGCCATAGCCGATGGGGAGATGGATCCAGAAGTTGCGATCGGGCGGACCAGCTTCGAGCAAGGCAACGCTATATCGCCCGTCCTCGGATAGGCGATTGGCCAAGCAGCAGCCAGCAGAGCCGGCGCCGACGACGATGAAATCGACTTCTGCCTCGACACTCATGGCGGTGTCTTTCTCCCCTGACGGATAGGCTGACCAGATTCCCAGAGTGAGTCAATCGAAAATGAGACGATTTGTCTCAAACACCGAGACGGTGTAAAATAGCTCAAAACGAGGGGAGTGAAGCGCCTTGAGCCCAACAAAGCCGGGTGCGCGGGAGGGAGGCACGGCGGTCGACCGTGGCCTCGATCTGATCGATGCGGTCGCGGCGGCAGGCCGCGCCGTGACCGTGCCGGAGCTGTGTGCACTGCTCGACCTGCCCAAGCCGACAGGGCATCGCCTATGCCAACGCTTGGCGGCCGCCGGGTATCTGGCGCGTGAGCCGGGCGGGCATCACTACACGGTGGGACCGCGGCTCATGCGGCTGGGGCTCAATGTGGTGAAGGGCGGGGCGGGGAGCGACCGGCGCGCGATCCTGCAGCACGTTGTCGATCAAGTGGGCGAGACCTGCAACTTCACGGCCTTGGCCGGCGACGAAGTGATCTATCTGGACCGTGTCGAGGCGCGCTGGCCTCTGCGGCTCCATCTCGAGCCCGGTTCGCGCGTGCCCATCCATTGCACGGCGAGTGGCAAGTTGCTGCTGGCGCATCTCAATGAAGCGCGGCGCGCGCGGCTTCTGAAGAATATCGACTTCTCTCCCTTCACGCCGAACACGATCACCGGCGCCGAGGCCTTCGCTGCCGAACTGGCCGAGATCGTCGCGCGCGGCTACAGCCTCGACCGCGAGGAATTCCTGCTGGGCCTCGTCGCCATCGCCGTACCGGTGCGGGATGCCGGCGGCGAGGTGCTGGCCGCCATCGCCTGCCATGCCCCCAGCGCCCGCTTCAGCTTGATGCGCGCAGTCGAATGCCTGCCGATCTTCAAGGAAGCGGCGCAGGCGTTGGCGGAGACTTTGCCAAGACAGGCGTGAAAGTAGAGGATTTCACTCGGAATCCGATTCATCCATCAACTGTTCGAGAAATCAAAACCGATCAGAATGACGTCAACCTTTTGTCCGTCAGATGCCAGCGGCAGGAGCAGCATGCCGTAGCGGAAATATTCGCTGTTGATGATCACCGACCGGCGCACCATGAGCGGCACGCGTTCGGTCACGCTTCTGGTCAGAATCTTCTGAATGAAAGATCGCGACTGAACGCGCGGGAAATCCTCGACGAAAGTGTTCGTCGGATCGAAGCCGAATTGTTTCACCCAATCTGTGCCGACTAGCCGAAAACGAAAGCGCAGCGGATCGGTGAGCACATCGAACATCACGATGCGGCCGAGAAAGGTGCGCATGTCCAGCGGATCGAAAGATGCGCGCGCCGGCAATCGATCTGCGTCGCAACGTTCCTGCCACATCGACAGCAGCGCCGACAGATCGCCGAGCCCCGCCATGTTCCCATTCGTTGGGACGGTGATGCTGGTATGTTCGTCGAGATCATCCATTTTCGCTACCCACTGGCAGGAAGGCATCGCGGCACTTTCAGAAGACAGATTGTCTGCTGCGAATCCGGTTGCCAAGTGAGAGAGCGGTTTGTGCAGTGCGATTGAGGATCGGATGCCTAGATCGGGTCGATTTTCTGGTGGTGGCGATTGCTGCGATCGGATCGAGCAAACGAAAAGTGCCGACCGGCCCGGGGCCGGTCGGCTTTAGTCACTGACAGAGAAGAACTGCGCGCTCAGTGGGCGTGTTCGCAGGAGACGTCGGGGTTCATGTCGGCGAAGACGCCTTTTGGATTCTTCTTCCAGGCCCAGACGTGAAGTTCATAGAAGGCAGGGAGGCCGTAGCGGTTCGGCGTGTTGGTGAAGCTGAAAAGCTGGCCGCCGAGATTGGCCGGGCCCTTGGTCGCGATATATTCGACAGCGACCAGCTTCATCTTGCCGTCCTTCATCGGTTCGTACATCACGGCTTCGGGCTTATCGAGTTCGACCGTGTCGTTGATGAGGTTGGCGTTGACATAGTGGACACCCATCGCGCCGCCTTCGATGCCGCTGGTGCAGGGGATCGGCGCATAGCCTTCCTTCATCGCGACCTTCACGTCCTCGAAGCGGGAATTGGCCTTGCGCACCTGGTCCGGCAGGCTGCCGGTATCAGAGGCCAAGGCCGAAGCCAGCGTATAGACGGTGCCAACGGTGATCAGCGCCGCGGCGGCAATCCGCGCGGCTGTCTTGCAGGTGCTCAATTTTCATTCTCCCGATGAAGTTTATTGCACGGTGAGCCGCTCGGCCCGCCCAGCCCGGAAACTAGGAGGGTCCGCAGATAGGGGCATCGGGAGGATTCCCTATTTTTGCTATTTCGCTTCGGGCGGGATGACACCCTTGGTCAGCAGGAAGCAGCCGTAGAAGCGGCGCTCGCCGGTGGTGATGACGCAATATGACTTCTTGGCGAGCTCATAGAACGCCATGCGCTCGACGGGGACGAGGGGCCAGGATTTCCCTTCGGCGCGGTCGATTTCGGCCTGCACCTCTTTCTGTACCGCTGGAATTTCGATTGGGTTGCCGACCACTTCCATGCGCATGGCGGCATCGTCGATGAAGGTGTCGAGCGGCATGACGGAGAGAATGGCGCGAACTGCCGCCGCGCTGTCGACTCCGTCGATGCGCAGCAATTTGCCGATGCTGGTCTGGCGCGCAACGGAATCGGCGGGGAAGTTGGTGTCACAGATGACGAGCCGATCGCCGTGACCCATCGCGCGCAGGGCATGCAGCACATCCGCATTGAGCAGCGGGTCGATGTTCTTCAGCACTGATATCTCCTCCCTTTGCTGGTTGATCAACACGCAAGTTAGAGCAAAGCGCTCACTCCACCAAATCCCAATGCGGGCGGGCACCGAAGCGGCCGGCGAGGAAATCGATGAGCGCCCGGACCTTGGGCGAGAGATGGCGCGAATGCGGATAGACGGCATAGATCGCCGTGTCGGTCGGCACGAAGTCGGAGAGAAGTGAAACCAACGCCGAGGCCTGAACGTCGGGCCCGACGATGAAGCTTGGCAAATAGACGAGGCCTAGGCCCTGTAGCGCCGCCGCGCGCAGCACATCGCCATTGTTGGAATGCAAGGGTCCTTTGATCTGGACCGGCCAGGGTTTGCCGTCGGGTCGCACAAAATGCCATTCCGGCACCAGGCTGTTGGTGCTGTAACAGAGGCAGGGATGGCGCTTGATGTCGTCCGGGTCGGTGGGCGTGCCATGCTCCTTGAGATAGGCGGGGCTGGCGCAGAGCATCATGCGGTATTGGCCGAGCTTGCGCGAGATGAGGCTGGAATCCGACAGGCGGCCGACGCGGATCGCGAGGTCAAACCCCTCATCGATGACATCGACATAGCGGTCGTTGAGGGCGAGGTTGAGCTCGACCTCGGGATATTGGGCCAGGAAATCGCGGATGGCCGGGCCGATATGCAAGATGCCGAAGCTCATCGGTGCGCTGACGCGCAGGCGCCCGCGCGGCGCCTCCTGTGACTTGCTGACCGAGAGATTGGCTTCCTCGATTTCAGAGAGGATGCGCGCCACCTGCTCGTGATAGCCGCGGCCTTCCTCGGTAAGCGAGAGGGAGCGGGTGGTACGGTGGAAGAGGCGGACGCCAAGCTCCGCCTCTAGCGCAGCCACCTGCCGGCTGATCAAGGATTTGGAACTTCTGAGGCGCCGCGCCGCTTCGGAGAAGGACTTGGTTTCCGCCACGCGGACGAAAGCCTCCATATTGGCCAGACGATCCATTTGTCTCGCTCCATGCAACAATCATGTTCCAATATATCAGATTGTTGCATCCGATGGCCAGCGGTAGGTTTTCCCCACGAGCACAGAACGCTCCCGACACGAACCCGAAACTGAAACCGCACCGACAGGAGAGACCCCGATGACCAACCCGAAGCTCGAAGTTCTGACCCCGCAGAATTCGCAACTGATCTTCATCGACCACCAGCCGCAGATGGCCTTCGGCGTGCAGTCGATCGACCGCCAGGTGCTGAAGAACAATACGGTGGGCCTTGCCAAGGCGGCGAAGGCGTTCGACATCCCGACCATCATCACCACCGTCGAGACCGAGAGCTTCTCCGGTTACACCTATCCGGAATTGCTGGATGTCTTCCCCGGCAAGAAGGTGCTGGAGCGGACGTCGATGAATTCGTGGGACGATCAGAAGGTGCGTGACGCGCTCGCCGCCAATGGCCGCAAGAAGGTCGTCGTCGCCGGCCTCTGGACCGAAGTCTGCAACACCACCTTCGCGCTCTGCGCCATGCTGGAAGGCGATTACGAGATCTACATGGTGGCCGATGCCTCGGGCGGCACGTCGAAGGAAGCCCATGATTACGCCATGCAGCGGATGGTGCAGGCCGGTGTGGTGCCGGTGACCTGGCAGCAGGTGCTGTTGGAGTGGCAGCGCGACTGGGCGCGTCGCGATACCTACAACCCGGTCATGGACATCGTGCGCGAACATTCGGGTGCCTATGGGATGGGCGTCGATTATGCCTATACGATGGTGCACAAGGCGGCACAGCGCACCGCCACCCCGCACGAAGCGATCGCGCCGGTGAAGGCACAGTAAGAAGAGGGGCGACCGCCGCGATGCCGGCGGTCGCTTCTTTTGTTTCCGCACATCAAAGGAGGTACCGATGCGACGCTATCGCCGCCGTGATATCCTCGCCGCCACTTCAGCTTTGGCACTCGGTTTCAACACCCGCCCACTTCTCGCCCAGGAAACGCCCATGCATCCCGATCTCATACTCGTCAACGGCCGCTTCACGACGCTCGACCGCGCCAACCCGAACCCGGAAGCGGTTGCCGTCACCGACGGCCGCTTCAGCGCAGTGGGCGACGCTCAGGACATTCTGGGCTCGACCGGACCGAAGACGCGCGTGATCGACCTGAATGGCCGGCGCGTCATTCCTGGCCTCATCGACAGTCATCTGCACGTCATCCGTGGTGGCCTCAATTACAATATGGAATTGCGCTGGGACGGTGTGCCGAGCCTTGCCGACGCGCTTGTCATGCTGAAGCGCCAGGCCGAGATCACGCCGCCGCCGCAATGGGTGCGCGTGGTGGGCGGCTTCACCGAACACCAGTTCGCGGAGAAGCGCCTGCCGACCTTGGACGAGATCAACGCCGCCGCACCCGAGACGCCTGTGTTCATTCTGCACCTCTATGACCGCGCACTGCTCAATCGCGCGGCATTAAGAGCCGTCGGCTATACCAAGGACACGCCGAACCCGCCGGGCGGCGAAATCCAGCGCGACGCCAGTGGTGAGCCCACCGGCCTGCTGCTCGCCAAGCCGAACGCGCTCATTCTCTATGCGACACTCGCCAAGGGGCCGAAGCTGCCGCCGGAGATCCAGCTTAATTCGACGCGTCATTTCATGCGCGAGCTCAACCGCCTGGGCGTCACCTCGGTGATCGATGCCGGCGGCGGGTTCCAGAATTATCCCGACGATTACGCCATCATCGAGAAGCTGCACGCCGATGGCGAGATGACCCTGCGCATCGCCTACAACCTCTTCACCCAGAAGGCGGGGCAGGAGCTTGAGGACTTCACCCGCTGGACCAAGATGGTGAAGCCGGGGCAGGGCGACGATCTCTACCGCGTCAATGGCGCGGGCGAGATGCTGGTCTTCTCCGCCGCTGATTTCGAGGATTTCCGCCAGCCGCGCCCGGACATGCCGGACCATATGGAGCGTGACCTGGAACAGGTGGTGCGCCTGCTCGCGGAGAAGCGTTTCCCCTGGCGCCTGCATGCGACCTATAACGAGACGATCGACCGCGCGCTCGATGTGTTCGAGAAGGTCGACCGCGATATTCCGCTCAAAGGCATCAACTGGTTCTTCGACCATGCCGAGACGGTGAGCGATCGCAACATCGACCGCATCGCCAAGCTCGGCGGCGGCATCGCCGTGCAACACCGCATGGCCTTCCAGGGCGAGTATTTCATCGAACGCTATGGTGCCAAGGCCGCCGAAGCGACGCCGCCGATCAAGCGCATGCTGGCGGCGGGCGTCCCCGTTGGCGCCGGCACCGATGCGACGCGCGTTGCCAGCTACAATCCGTGGGTCTCGCTGTCCTGGCTAGTGAGCGGCAAGACGGTAGGCGGCACCAGGCTCTATCCGGCGGCCAACCGTCTCGACCGGTTGGAGGCCCTGCGCCTGTGGACCGAAGCCAACACCTGGTTCTCGAACGAGGAAGGCAAGAAGGGGCACATCAAGGTGGGAGCGCTCGCCGATCTCGCCGTGCTGTCGGGAGACTATCTCACCGTCGCCGAGGATGAGATCGCGCATCTTTCATCGGTGCTCACCTTGCTGGGTGGCAAGGTCGTGCATGGGGCGGGCGATTTTGCGCCGCTGGCACCGGTCCTGCCGCCGGCAGCGCCCGATTGGTCGCCGGTCCGGACCTTCGGCGGCTATCAGGATCGTGCCCAGCAAAACGTGCAGCGCGCGGCAGCGGCCGCCTGCGGCTGTTCGCATGGCTGCGGCGTTCACGGACATGACCATGCGCAGGCACTGACGGCTTCCGTGCCAGCGTCGGACGAGCGGAGCTTCTGGGGTTCGTTCGGTTGCTCCTGCTGGGCGGTGTGAGATGGCGGGCGTTGCTGTGACGAGGCAAGCCTCGCATCCACTGACCGTTGCGGCATTGCTCGCCTTCACCGCGGGCTTTGTCGACACGGTGGGGTTCGTGGCGCTGTTCGGCCTGTTCACTGCGCATGTCACCGGAAACTTCGTGCTGATCGGCGCGTCGCTCATCGATCTGCATGCGGGTCTGCTTACCAAGCTGCTGGCCCTGCCGCTCTTCGTCATCACCGTGGCGCTGACGCGGTTGTTCATCCTCAGGCAGGAGCGGCGGGCGCGCGACGCGGCGATGCCCCTGCTGCTGGGCGAACTACTGTTCCTCGGCCTGTTTCTGGCCTGCGGAAGCGCGCTGGCGCCGTTCGACCATGCGGATTCGGCGGCGGCGATGGTGACCGGTTTCAGCGCTGTGGTGGCGATGGCGATCCAGAACACGGCGTCGCGCACCATCTTCGCCGCCCTCGCACCGACCACGGTCATGACCGGCAATGTGACGCAGATCGTCATCGATCTGGTCGATGTGGCCCTGGTCGATGAACAGAAGGAAGCGAAGGCGCGGTTGCGCAAGATGTCGCCGCCCGTGCTGACCTTCGCAGTGGGGGCACTGACCGGGGCGCTCGCCTATGGATTTGTCGGCTTTGCGGCCCTGGCGGCGCCGATTGTTGCCATAGCCGGCGTCGCCCTAATCTATCGTCCTAAATGATGCAACAATCTTGTTCCAATTGAGGTGATTGTTGCAGGCGGGTGGTGGCCCCAAATTGAGGGTCAACAAGACCCACTCATGGAGAAACGCAGATGACCATCATGCATCGACCGGCCGACGCGCGCGGGCGCGAGACTTTGGACTGGCTGGACAGCCGCCACTCCTTTTCCTTCGGCCATTACTACGATCCGCGCCACATGGGATTCCGCAACCTGCGCGTCATCAATGATGACCGGGTGGCGCCCGGCGGCGGCTTCCCGACCCACGGCCACCGCGACATGGAGATCGTCTCCTATGTCGTCGAAGGGGGCCTCGCGCATCGTGACTCAACCGGTGGCGAAGGCGTGCTGACGCGCGGCGACGTGCAGGCCATGTCGGCCGGTACGGGCGTGCGGCACAGCGAGTTCAATGATTCCCTGAGCGATCCGGTCCGCTTCCTGCAGATCTGGATCATTCCGGAACGCGAAGGCCTGCCCGCCGCCTATCGCCAGGCACGGGTAAGCGATGACGAAAAGCGCAACAAGCTGCGCCTCATCGTGTCGGGCGCGGCGGCCGAGGGCGCCTTGGCGATCAACCAGGATGTGCGCATCTACGCATCATTGCTGGATAGCGGTGCCGAGGTCGCGCACCGGCTTGAGACAGGCCGCGGCGCCTGGGTGCAGGTGGTCGAGGGCGAGATCGATGTGAACGGCACGATTCTGCGCTCAGGCGACGGCATCGGGATTGAAGACGCCGAAAGCGTCACCGTCAAAGCGGTTACCGACAGCGAATTCCTGCTGTTCGACCTGCGATAAAACGCAAAGGCGGCGCCGGGGTTACTTCCCGGCGCGGGCCTTTGCGGCAGCTTCGGGAAGTGCCGTGTCGAGATAGGTGTCGCAGAGACGCGTCAGCTGATCGAGATGCTCGGTGAAGAAATGCGAGGCGCCCGGCACGATCTGGTAGTCGATCTTGATGCCGCGCTGATGGCTGAGCTTCGTCACCAGTTTCTGCACCGATTCCTGCGGGACGACCGAATCCTGGTCGCCCTGGATCACCAGCCCCGAGGAGGGGCAGGGGGCGAGGAAGCTGAAATCGTAGATGTTCGCGGGCGGCGCCACCGAGATGAAGCCGGAAATTTCCGGCCGGCGCATCAGCAGCTGCATGCCGATCCAGGCGCCGAACGAGAAGCCGGCGATCCAGCATTGCGGCGCGTTGGGGTTCCAGGTCTGTAGCCAATCGAGCGCCGCCGCCGCATCGGAAAGCTCACCTTCGCCCCGGTCGAACTTGCCCTGGGAGCGGCCGACTCCACGGAAATTGAAGCGCAGGACAGAAAACCCACGCTGCTGGAAGGTCTGGTAAAGATTGTAGACGACCTTGTTGTTCATCGTGCCGCCATGCTGCGGATGCGGATGAAGCATCAGCGCAATAGGGGCATTGGGCGACCCTGCCTGCTGATAGCGCCCTTCAAGCCGGCCTTCCGGCCCGTTCATGATAATCTCAGGCATTTTTTGTCCAATAACCGATGAATATCAGCAGGTTAGGGGTTTACGGCGCGGTTGCAAAGGCACGCTTAGTTGACAAATGCGAATGGATTGCAGCCGCTCGATCCGTTGGGTTACGACGATCAATACTTGATCGTCATAGTCAGGCATATTATATCACCGACATGGGTGACCCACCGCTGGGGCCCGGGTCCATAGTTGACTTCGTTCGTCAGCCATTGGCCAGAACCGGCGGCGCGCTAATAAACACGATGGCGATGATGTTTTTCAAGAACATTGCGGCTGAGCTTGACGCAATCAAGGCCCGGGACCCCGCTGCCCGGTCGCGCCTGATGGTGGCTCTCACCTATCCGTGTTTCCACGCCATCCTGCTGCACCGCCTGGCGCGGCCGGTCTATCTGGCCGGTTTCCCGACGCTGGCGCGCATCATCTCGCAATTCTCGCGCTTCATCACCGGCATCGAAATTCACCCCGGCGCCCAGATCGGCAAGCGCTTCTTCATCGACCACGGCATGGGCGTCGTCATCGGCGAAACCGCCATCGTCGGCGATGACGTGACGCTCTATCACGACGTGACGCTCGGCGGCATTTCCCCCTCGGTCAATTCGGCGGCCCAGGTCAACCGCAAGCGGCACCCGACGCTGGAAGACGGCGTCATCATCGGTGCCGGTGCCCAGGTGCTGGGCGATATCGTGGTGGGCAAGGGTGCTCGCGTCGGCGGCAATGCGGTCGTCATCAAGAGCGTGCCCGCCAACAGCGTCGCGGTCGGCGTGCCGGCCCGCATCATCATGCCCAAGGAATGCGGCAGCGAGTTCGCGGCCTACGGTCTGCCGACGCAGGACCTGCCCGATCCCGTGGCGCGGGCGATCGAGGGGCTGCTCGATCAGATCTCGCGCCTGCAGGCCCGCATCACCGTTCTGGAATCTGAAGTCGACACTACCGCTAGGGCCAAGGCCGAAGACGGCCTGGTTCCTGAAACCAAGGAACACGACCGGAGCGGCGAGGTTCGCCGGTTCGGTCGGAACTGACGCTGGTCGAAGCGCAAGCCATCGCCAGCTAGCATTAGGAGACCTGTCATGAGATTGAGCACCAAGGGCCGCTACGCCGTGATGGCGCTCGTAGATCTGGCGACCAACAGCCAGGGCCGGCCCGTGTCGCTGGCCGATATTTCGAGCCGCCAGGAGATTTCGCTGTCCTATCTCGAGCAGCTTTTCGCCAAGCTGCGCCGGGCTGGATTGGTGAAGTCGGTCCGCGGACCGGGCGGCGGCTATCTGCTGGCGCGGCCCGCCGACGATACGCGCATCGCCGATGCGATCCTTGCGGTCGACGAGCCCATTCGCGCCACGCGCTGCAAGCCGAACACGGCAACCGGTTGCCATTCCGACAAGTCGCGCTG
This sequence comes from Dongia sp., assembly GCF_041910485.1. GTDB lineage: Bacteria > Pseudomonadota > Alphaproteobacteria > Dongiales > Dongiaceae > Dongia. The sequence goes on along the minus strand of NZ_JAYRQR010000035.1, from coordinate 229,475 downwards.
CCTGACGCATGATCTGTGGGAAGAGCTGTCGCGGCAGATCCATCTGTTCCTGAGCTCGGTCTCGCTCGCCGACGTGGTCGAGCGGCGCATCCTGGGCATCGCGCACAAGATGGACGGTGCCACCGCAGCTGTGGCGGCGCCCAACGGCAATGGCGCGGCGCTGGCCGACGCAGCTGCAGCGGCCGAGTAAGTTCGCCATGCCGAGCGGCGTCTACATGGACTGGAACGCGACGTCACCGCTGCGCCCTTCGGCGCTGGCGGCGATGTCCAGCGTTCTGCAGGAGGTCGGCAATCCGTCCTCCGTCCATGCTTTTGGACGTCGCGCCAGGGCCTGGGTCGATCATGCGCGCGAAGCGGTGGCAAGGTTGGTTGCCGGCCGCGCGCCGCTGGTGACGTTCACCTCCGGCGGGACAGAGGCCAACAATCTGGCGCTCCATGCGAGGCAAGGCCGGCCCCTGGTGGTGAGTGCCATCGAACATGAATCGGTGCTGCGCCCGGCGCGGTTGGCCGGTGCCCAGGTGGCGCGGGTCGGTCGCAATGGCGAAGTGGACGTGGCCCACTTGGCGTTCCTCTTGGACAAGGCCGAGCGTCCGGCTTTCGTTTCCGTGATGCTGGCCAATAACGAGACCGGCGTCATCCAGCCGGTGGCGGAGATCGCGCGCGTCGCCAAGGCGAAGGGCGCGCTTGTCCATTGCGATGCGGTGCAGGCCGCCGGTCGCATCGGAATCGCTATCGAAGAGCTTGGCGTCGATTACCTGACCATCTCCGCGCACAAGATCGGCGGACCGCAGGGGGCTGGCGCCCTTGTCCTTGGCGCCGACTTGCCGGTCGAGCCCTTCGTCCAGGGTGGCGGGCAGGAGCGCAATCGGCGCGGCGGTACGGAGAACGTGGCGGCGATCGCCGGCTTCGGTGCGGCGGCGGATGAAGCTGCGCGCCTCGATGACGCGAACCGAATTGCGGGGCTCCGCGATGCCTTGGAAGAAAAGCTGGCGGCGTTCGGCCTGCCACTGACCATTTTCGGCCGCGGCGCGAAGCGCTTGCCCAATACCAGCTGCTTTGCCAGCGGCACGAAGACGGCGGAGACGCTGGTGATGGCGATAGACCTTGCCGGCATCGCCGTTTCGGCCGGGTCCGCCTGTTCGTCGGGCAAGGTGCGGCCGAGCCATGTCATTTCGGCGATGGGCTTCGATGCGGCGACGGCCGGCTCGGCCATTCGCGTGAGCCTCGGCTGGCAGAACAGCCAGCAGGATGTAGATCAGTTTATTGCCGCCTGGGGGCGCGTGCAGCGCGCGGGGGCGGTGCGTAATGATGTGGCCGACGCGCGCATGTCGGTCGCATGAGTGAATTGAAAGGTGACGAAGGAATCATGAATATCGCGAACCAGAACATGAAGGCCGCGAACGCGTCGGACAAGCCCGGCGTCAACCTTCCCAAGCTGCCGATCTATCTGGACTACCAGGCGACGACGCCGTGCGATCCGCGCGTGGTCGAGGCGATGCTGCCTTACTTCACCGAGCATTTCGGCAACCCGCATTCGCGCAACCACAAATATGGCTGGGATGCCGAGGCGGCCGTCGAGAAGGCGCGTGCCCAGATCGCCAGCATCATCAAGGCGGACGAGAAGGAAATCATCTTCACCTCGGGCGCCACGGAATCGAACAATCTGGCATTGAAGGGCGTGGCGCACTTCTACAAGGACAAGAAGAACCACATCATCACGACCAACACCGAGCATAAGTGCGTGCTGGATTCATGCCGCCATCTGGAGCTGGAAGGCTTCAAGGTGACCTATCTGCCGGTGCAGCAGAACGGCCTCATCAACCTGGATGAGCTGAAGGCCGCAATCACGCCGCAGACGGTCATCGTCTCGATCATGGCGGTCAACAATGAGATCGGCGTCATCCAGCCGCTGGCCGAGATCGGCAAGATCTGTCGCGCGGCCGGTGTCTTCTTCCACACCGATGCCGCGCAGGCGGTTGGCAAGATTCCGCTCGATGTCGATGCGATGAACATCGATCTGCTGTCGATCTCGGGTCACAAGATCTATGGGCCGAAGGGCATCGGTGCGCTTTACGTCCGCCGCAAGCCGCGTGTGCGCCTTGAGGCGCTGATCCACGGCGGCGGCCAGGAGCGTGGGTTCCGCTCCGGCACCCTGCCGACGCCGCTTTGCGTGGGGCTGGGCGAAGCCTGCGCCATTGCCGAGAAGGAGATGGGCGCCGAGGCCGAGCGTCTGAAGAAGCTGCAGCAGCGCTTCCTCAAAGGGATCAACGATAAACTGCCGGAAGTCTATCTCAACGGCGATGCCGAGCACCGCATCCCGGGCAATCTCAACCTGTCCTTCGCCCATGTCGAAGGTGAGGGGCTGATGATGGGGATCAAGGATCTGTGCGTCTCGTCGGGTTCGGCCTGCACCTCGGCCTCGCTGGAGCCGTCCTACGTGCTGCGCGCACTCGGCGTCGAGATCGAGATGGCGCATACGTCGCTCCGGATCGGCATCGGCCGCTTCACGACGGAGCAGGAAGTGGATTACGCCGTCGAACATCTCGTTCAGGCGGTGCAGCGGTTGCGCGAGATGAGCCCGCTTTGGGAAATGGCGCAACAGGGTATCGATATCAAATCGATCGAGTGGGCCGAGCACTGAGCCCGCCTACTGGAAGAGTTCAAAGGAGCACATCATGTATAGCGATAAGGTCGTCGATCACTACGAGAACCCCCGCAATGTCGGCGGTTTCGCGAAGGAAGAAGCGGGCATCGGCACGGGCCTCGTGGGCGCGCCGGCTTGCGGCGACGTCATGAAGCTGCAGATCAAGGTCGGTGCCGACGGTCGCATTGAAGACGCGAAATTCAAGACCTTCGGCTGCGGGTCGGCCATCGCCTCATCCTCGCTTGCCACCGAATGGGTGAAGGGCAAGACGCTCGATGAAGCCGCGAGCATCAAGAATACCGAGATCGCCCAGTTCCTGGCCCTGCCACCGGTGAAGATCCATTGCTCGGTCCTCGCCGAGGATGCGATCAAGGCGGCGATCAAGGATTACCGCGAGAAGACCGGCACGGCGGAGAAGGCCGCAGAATGACCGAGGCAAGCACAGCTACGCCGGCCACTGCCACGGCCGCACCGGCTGCAAAGCCGCGACGTCCGAAACCGGCGGCGATGACCGTGACGCCGGCCGCCGTCGAACGCGTGCGCGAATTGCTGTCGAAGCGCGGCAAGCCGTCGGTCGGTATCCGCATCGGCGTGCGTTCGAAGGGCTGCTCGGGCCTTTCCTACACGATCGAATATGCCGATGAGCGTGGGCCTGGTGACGAGGCGCTGGAGCAGGACGGTGTCACCGTGCTGATCGACCCGAAGGCGTCGCTCTTCATCTTCGGCACCGAGATGGATTATGTGGAGGAAAAGCTGCAATCCGGCTTCGTCTTCCGCAATCCGAATGAAAAGGGACGCTGCGGCTGCGGCGAATCCTTCCACGTCTGAGCGAGTGTCATGTCCGTGGTCCAGAACATCGGTGGGGCCGGAGCGGCCGGGGGCACCGAATTCGTTTCCTGTTGGTCCTGCAAGGGACCGGTCGCAAGCCGTGCCCTTTTCTGCCACACCTGCGGCGCGATCCAGGGGCCGGGGCAGACGGATCATTTCACGCGCCTAGGTCTGGAGCGCAGCTACGATATCGATGACGACCGGCTGGAGAAGCAGTATCTCGGCTACCAGCGCGTCCTCCATCCCGACCGCTTCGCCGCGAAGAGCGCCAAGGAGCGGGCTCTGGCCGAGGCGCAATCTGTTGCCCTCAATGAAGCTTATGAGACGCTCGAGGATCCGCTGAAGCGGGCCACCTATTTGCTGCGCCTCAAAGGCGTCATCTCGGAAGCGGCAGCCGACAAGACGGTCAACGATCCGGCGCTTCTCATGGAAGCGATGGAGAAGCGCGAGGCGCTCGCCGAGGCAGAAAGCGCCGACGCCATCGAGAAGCTGACGGTTGCCGCGGCGGGCGATGCCATCCAATTGCTGAGCGATATCTCGAAGGCGTTCGCCGCCGACGATCTCGACGCCGCCAATCGCGCGACGCTGCGCCTCAAATATCTGCGCAAATTCCTGGAAGAGGCGCGCCTGCGCCGTTCCGCGCTGGAAGATTAATGGTGAATTTCTGATGTTGCTGCAGATCCACGAGCCCGGGGAGACGCCGGAACCGCACGCCCTGGAACGCAAGCAGGCGATCGGGATCGATCTCGGCACCACCAATTCGGTCGTCGCCATGGTGACGGGCGAGCATCCGGAGGTACTGCGCGATGCGAGCGGTGACGGGCTGGTGCCGTCCGTCGTGTCCTATGCCTATGACGAACCGGTGGTAGGGCGGCAGGCGATTGCCGACCTTGCGCAATTTCCGGACTTCGTCATCTCGTCGATCAAGCGCCTGATGGGGCGGGGTCCGGAGGATGTGAAGAGCCTCGCGGGTGCACTCCCCTACGAGATCGTGCCCAACGAAGAGGGCAAGAGCGGCGGGATGGTGCGCCTGAAGGTCGGCGATCAGATCCTGTCGCCGGTCGAGATTTCGGCTGACATCCTCAAAGCCTTGAAGGTGCGCGCGGAAGCAAGCCTCGGCCACAAAATTGAAAAGGCCGTCATCACCGTTCCCGCTTATTTCGACGATGCCGCTCGCACGGCGACGAAGGATGCGGCGCGTCTGGCTGGCCTCGAGGTGCTGCGCCTCGTCAATGAACCAACGGCGGCCGCCCTTGCCTATGGGCTCGACAGCGCTGCCGAAGGTATCTACGCCGTTTACGATCTGGGTGGCGGCACGTTCGATATTTCGCTGCTGAAGCTGCAGAAGGGCGTCTTCCAGGTGCTTGCGACCGGCGGTGACGCGCAGTTGGGCGGCGACGATTTCGATCATGCGCTGGCCAGCTGGGCCATGCGCCGCACTGGTATCGATGGCCTGACCAGTGGCGAGGCGAAGGTCCTGCTGCAGGCGGCACGCGCGGCCAAGGAACGCCTGACGACCGCCTCGGGCGCTGAACTCAAAGCCAAAGTCGCCGGCCATGATGTGCGCCAGTCGATCGATCGCGGCACATTCGAAGTGCTGATCGAGCCGCTGATCGGCCGCACCTTGCGCGCCTGCCGGCAGGTGCTGGCCGACGCCAAGCTCAATGTCGAGGATGTGAAGGGCGTTGTGCTGGTGGGCGGTTCAACCCGCGTGCCGCTGGTCCGCGCCATCGTCGCCGACTTCTTCAAGCAGCAGCCCCTGGCCGATATCGACCCGGATGAGGTCGTGGCCGTGGGTGCGGCGCTGCAGGCCAAGGCCTTGACGCAAGGGTCGGACACGCTGCTGCTCGACGTCATTCCGCTGTCGCTCGGGATCGAGACGATGGGCGGCATCGTCGAGAAGGTGATCGACCGCAACACGGCCATCCCAGTCACCAAGGCGCAGGATTTCACGACCTATCAGGACGGCCAGACCGGCATGCTGATCCATATCGTGCAGGGTGAGCGCGAGACGGTGGATGCCTGCCGCTCATTGGGCCGGTTCGAGCTTCGGGGCATTCCGCCTATGGTAGCGGGTGCGGCGCGCATCCGCGTCACCTTCGCGGTCGATGCGGACGGGCTTCTGACCGTGGGTGCCGAGGAAAAGACGACGGGGGTCAAGGCCGAGATCGCGGTGAAGCCGAGCTATGGTCTGACCGACGACGAGATGGCCGACATGCTGCGCGACAGTTTGACCTATGCCCGCGAGGACATGGAAAAGCGCCTGCTGCTCGAATCCCGGGTCGAGGCGGAGCGGGTGCTCCTGGCCCTCAATGCCGCGCTCAAGGCCGATGGCGGCCTGCTCAGCCCAGAGGAACGGAGCGGGATCGACCAGGTGGCCGGCCAGGTGACCACGGCCATCGCCGGGGAGGATCGCGACCGGATTCACCATGCCATGGAGGCGCTCGACCGGGCGACCCATGCCTTCGCCCAGCGGCGCATGGACCGGGCCATCCAGGCGGCCCTCAAGGGTCAACGGCTTGACGAGGTCGAAGCCGGTATGGCACCTGACGGCTCAAATTGACGGATTTTGGGCCCGGAAGACCGGGTTCCTGTTGGAGATAAAGAAAAAATGGCAAAAATGACGTTTGTTAAGCAGGACGGAACCCGGGTCGAATGCGAGGCCCCGATGGGTCTTTCGGTCCTGGAGATCGCCCACCGCAACAATATCGACCTGGAAGGTGCCTGCGAAGGTTCGCTTGCCTGCTCGACCTGCCACGTGATCATCGATCCGGAATGGTATGACGTGCTGAAGGAAGCCAGCGAAGACGAGGAAGACATGCTCGATCTCGCCTTCGGCCTGACGCACACCTCGCGCCTCGGTTGCCAGATCAAGATGACGGAAGAGCTCGACGGCCTGGTCGTCAGCCTGCCGTCGGCGACGCGCAACATGCAGGTCGGCTGAACGGGGGCCGGCTTATCATGGCGAAGAAGCTGCGCTGGACGGACGTGCACGATATCGCCATCGAGCTTGAGGATCTGCACCCGGATGTCGACGTGGTCAATTTGCGCTTCACCGACCTGTGGAAGTGGGTGCAGGAGATCCCCGATTTCGAGGACGACCCCAACAAGAGCAATGAGAAGATCCTCGAGGCCATCCAGATGGCGTGGCTCGAGGAACGCGACTGACGCATTGCACTGAGGCCGGCGCGACATGAGCAGCACCAACGGCCTCGTCCGACTTTTCGCCAAACCCTGGTTTGATCCGCTCTGCCATTGGGGCATGAGCTGGCTGCTGCCGGCGGCGCGCTGCTGGGCGGCGGCTGGGTCGGGAGATGTCGAGCGTTTCCAGAGCGACTTGAAGCTTCATGCCGTGCCGGGGGCGATCGCGGCGCGCGTGCGTCAGACGGGTGACCTTGGGCGCCTCGCTGCCGAGGCTCAGGCGCGCTGGGTGGCAGCGGCCTTCGGGCACGGGCGGAATCTTCTCGACGCCGAGCGGCTGCGCCGCGACACGGCGCACAATTATCTCGGCCATCGCATGAACTATATCTGGTTCGCGCGGCGGGCGCGGGTTCCGGCCGTGCAAGTGGATATGCTACCACCCAGCGCAATCGAGACCTTGACCGGCGGGCAATCTCCGGACGCATTTTTTGCGCTTCCCAACGACCTTCCGACGATCGAGAAGAGCCACATCATCGAACATGAGGATGTGCGGGAATATTGGCTGCGCTTCCCGTCGCCGGACGATGCATCCGATACATGCTGGGTCCATGTCTATGAGGGAAAGCAGGCCAATGTGCCGAGCCTCATTTACGGTCACGGGCTCGCCATGGAAATGGAGATGATGCGCGGCGACTTGCGGGGCTTCCGGTCGATCGCTGCCAGCGGCTGCCGCATCCTGTTGCCCGACGCGCCGGGGCACAATCGACGGGTGGCTGCCGGCCTTTATGGCGGCGAGAGCTTCCTGCGCCAGCCACCGCTTTCAGGGTTGCTGCACTTCCGGCAGGCGGCGCGGGAACTTGGTGCCATCATTCATTGGTGCCGCGACAATGGCAGCCGCCAAGTGGGCCTGAGCGGGATCAGTCTCGGCGCGCTGACGGCGCAGGTTACGGCGGAACGGATGGGTACCTGGCCGGCGGCATTGCGGCCGGATCTCCTGCTGCTGCTGACCACCACGGACAAGGTGAGTTCGCTGACGTTCAACTCGTCCCTCGCGGCCATTATGAAGCTCGATGAAGCGGCGAAGCTTGCCGGCTGGAACGAGAACGAGGTTACAACCCTCGGCCGCTATACCGATTGCGGTGCGTCGCCGCCCATTGATCCGGCGCGGATCGTGCTGCTGATCGGTACCAGGGACGATGTGACGCCCTATGACGGTGGCCGCCGGATGGCCGAGAACTGGCGGATTCCGGCGGAAAACCTGTTCGTGCGGGAGCAGGGCCATTTCTCGGCCGCCATAGGATTGGAGGCCGATCCCGCCCCCTTTGTGCGCGCACTGGCCCTGCTTAAGGGGCATTTGGGCGCCTGACGCCCAAGATGGTATAAGCTCGACCCATGAACTCGCCCCTAAACACCCTGGGTTTCCCGAAGGCACCCGCCGATACCCGCGTCATCGTCGCCATGTCCGGCGGCGTGGATAGTTCCGTCGTGGCGGCGCTCCTGAAGGAGCAGGGCTATGATGTGGTCGGCGTGACGCTGCAACTCTACGATCACGGTGTCGCGCTGGCGCGCAAAGGTGCCTGCTGCGCGGGGCAGGACATCTATGACGCGCGGATGGTCGCTGAGCGGTTGGATTTTCCGCACTACGTCCTCGATTACGAGAGCAAGTTCTCCGATGCGGTGATGCAAGAGTTTGCGGACTCATACCTCAAAGGCGAAACGCCGATCCCCTGCGTGCGCTGCAATCAGCGGGTGAAGTTCCGCGACCTGCTGGAGCAGGCCCGCGATCTTGGCGGCGATTGCCTGGCGACCGGCCACTATGTGCGCCGTGTCGAAACACCCAAGGGCGCCGAACTCCATCGCGGCAGCGATCCGACGCGGGACCAGAGCTATTTCCTGTTCGCGACGACGCAAGGACAGCTGGATTATCTGCGTTTTCCGTTGGGCGACATGCCGAAGACGGAGACGCGGGCGCTCGCTGCGCGCTTCGGCCTTGAAGTCGCCAACAAGCCGGATAGCCAGGATATTTGTTTTGTCCCCAACGGCGATTATGTGAGCGTCGTCGAGCGTTTGCGTCCCGGCGCCATCGATCCCGGCGAAATCGTCCATGTCGATGGGCGCGTCATGGGACAACACCAAGGCATCGTCCAATACACGATCGGCCAGCGCCGCGGCATCGGCGTCAACGAAAAGGGCACCAACAACGAACCGCTTTATGTCGTGCGCATCGACGCGGCGGCGAAGCGTGTCATCGTCGGGCCGAAGGCTGCACTGGCGCGCGATGTCGTCACCTTGCGCGAGATGAACTGGCTGGGCCGCGATGGCGAGCCGACACGGGATGTCGCCGTCACCGTCAAGCTGCGCTCGATGACCGAGGCGGCGCCGGCACGCCTCTCGATTGGTGCGGGCGGTGCGGCCGAGATCGTGCTCGATGCGCCGCAATTCGGTATCTCGCCCGGTCAGGCGGCCGTCGCCTATCAGGGCGACCGGCTGATCGGCGGCGGGTGGATTGCGGCGACGGCCAAGCTCGGGCAGGATATTGCTGCGGAGTGAAGCAGCAGGGAGCGCCCCATGAGCGTCGAAGAACTGGTCGAAGAGATGCGCCGCCGGGCCGAAAAGAACCTGAAGCTGGGCTATAAAGTGAAATTCCTGCTGGGCGATGACGGCATCATCTGGTGGGACGGAACCGAGCATCCCCCGGTGATCGAGGAAGGGGATAAGGGTGAGGCCAATACGACCATCACCATCACCCCGGAAAACCTCGAAAAGCTGATGGCCGGCAAGCTCGACCCGACGCTGGGCTACATGACTGGCAAGCTGAAGGTCGAAGGCAGCATGGGGGTAGCCCTAAAACTCACCTCCATGTTCTCGGATTGAGGCGAATCCGGCCGTCTTTCCAAGGGCTTGCGTAATCCTTGACAGTGGGGGCGGCACCCCTATATACGCTTCCCCGACCGGCCGGGCCGCCTAGTCAATCTCCGGCCCCGGTACAGAGTGTGGCACCGTAGCTCAGCGGTAGAGCAGGGGAATCATAATCCCTTGGTCGGCGGTTCAAATCCGTCCGGTGCTACCATTTCTCCCGCCTTACACAATCGATCCACTGCGGCACTTTGCGGGCGTAGCCGGAAGGCATATTCTTGCGGCCTGGGGCTACGTGCAATTTGGAATGATATCTGCAAACGAACGTCGTTCGCTTGGTGGTCGCGCCGAAGCGGGCGAAAGGGCTGACACATCACAAGGGCAGGCTCGATGAGCAAAAACGTGAATAGGACGATATGGAACATCAGGGCAGTGGTGGCGAGCCTGATCGCTCTATTCGCCGGAGATCTAACACGCGTGCCCGCCGCACTAGCATTAGATGAGGCCGCAATTCGGGAATACGTCACAAGTGCCACTACGCGTGACCAGGGTCTTTCGATCATTCAAGACCCGGATGCTACAGCACGATTTGTACGCCTGGAAGAGATTGACCTCAATGTAATTACAATCGTTGAGGGGAAACCAAGCCCGGACGTTGTGAGCGACGACCTACGACTCTTCAGTAGCATTGTGCAAACTGTTGGAAAGAAAGCTTCTCAATGCGAGGTAAATGTTGAGGCAGTTGGGAACAGATTGCCGAAATGTGCGCAGAGGCGCGCCGACATAGTTTTTGCTTACCTTGCTTCTCCGGAGTCTCCTGCGATCATCAACGACGTCATTGAACGGCTGCACTTTAGGGATGAGCGCACGGTCGTCGCGCTACGGGGCTATGTGAAAAATTCTTTAGAAAACATTGAGCGAGGCTACTGCCTCGGGGGTGTCTCCAAGAATGGCAATGAAATTGGAGCAGCATATCTGCTCACTGATCAGCAATCGTTTGAACAACATACACGATGCACGGCCTTCTTCAGCTATTCGGCGTTGGGCGTAACACCCGTGGAGCTAAAGAGTCTGTTTCAAGGGAGAGCGGATGACATCTTGAACGCACTTGAATTAGGGCCGAATGCGCGTACGGCGCTGCGATTTCTATATAGCGATGGTGTTAACTCCGGGATGGCATGGAAGACCTACTTGAAGGTGCTTGATGATTGGCTGAGGGCCCAGAAACAGTAGCTGCTTGATGACCTCACCTAGGTATGTCGTACCCAGCGGGAATAGTGTGATCGATAGGCCAATCGATCAATAAATGCATGAAGATGCCCGTCGGATGGGGGTTAGGGCGTTGTTTGAAACGGCATCTGCGGGTGACTGGAGTCCGCGCTGCATCATTCCTCTCAACGACACACCGATAATCGATATTTGGTCGATGTATTTGATCAGGTGCGGGACGTCGCCGAGCTTTTGGGATAATGTCCCCCGCCTGTCTCCCGTGCCATTCATCCCATTGATTACTCTAAATATACTACGGCAATCATAATCCCTTGGTCGGCGGTTCAAATCCGTCCGGTGCTACCATTCTCACCTTCCTCACACGATCAATACGCCGCCGCACTTAACGGCTGTGGAAATGCGCGCATATACTGTCGCACCTGATGATCCGGTGAGTTCCCGAGCACGGTACCCATCCAATGACTCCTTTGAATTCCGACATGGCGGCCATGTTTGGGTGCGAGTGGACTGAGGTCTACGGGGACCATAAACCTGCCGGATGGATGCTTCGACAAGCAGGCTCATTGCCCTGGGTGCGATTTCATTCATTGCCTGAATCGAAGCGCTATCCGGCGAATGGGGAAGAAGAAGAGATCATTCTTTCTCGTGCCGAGACTCTAGGCGATGTGATTTTGGGGGAGGGTGCAGCTTGTTGGCAGGTTGAATGTAGGCTGAAAGAACTTATTCGGCCGCGCACAACCCTTCCTGCTACGGGTGTCATCTCATCGACGTTCGCGGACGACGAAGACCGCGACCTCATTTGGAATGTCTATGTTTCGCAAGTCATATGGCGACGAGAAACGCTCACGCCAATTCTGCTCGCGATAGCACACGATCGAGTGGGGCCGACTTTGTGGATGAGTCGCGAAACGGGGAAAATTTTCGCCCCTTACGATGGCGGCTTTGACCTCTTTCCGGCATCCAGCGATGAGGTCATCCAATTGAAGTCGCACTTTGCAGGGTGGTTGTCCTCGCATCCTGAAGGATTGTGACGCTCCGGAGTGGCTCAAATAGCATAAGCATACGCCAGACCGTTATGAGCCGGCAGGGCACCGTTAAGATGTCCCCGCCATGTCCTCCGCACTGCTTAAGCCTATGATTCTTAGCATTATACGAAGGCAATCATAATCCCTTGGTCGGCGGTTCAAATCCGTCCGGTGCTACCACCTTTCCCACCCGCAGATAGCTTGTTCCAGAGAGTGTGACCCTTGCCGACAGGCGGGATTGTTTCTGCGTTCGTGCTGTTATCGGCCATTTTTCGCATCTCTCTTAATCTCCAAAAATAGGGAGGACTCCCGATGTCTCCCTATACCCGTCCGCCTAATTTGCGCTCAGGACCTCGACTGAATCGAGGGTGTCCAGGATTGGCGGAGAAGCAAGATGGCCAAGATCAGTGCCTTCAGGGCACGTCTTGAAGAATGTGCGGCCGACCCCCGGGCGACTGTCATCGCCTTGCATTGCTCAGGCGCGGGCGGTGCCATGTGGCAGCCGCTGCGCAACGCACTTGGTAGCGACGTACGCTTGTTGTCGCCCGACCTCTATGGCGCGGCCGATGGTCCGGACTGGCCGGGAGACAGCGCCTTCTCGCTCGATGCCGAAGCGGCGCCGATCATTGGGATGATCGACAACAGTCCGCAACCGGTTCATCTCGTCGGTCATTCCTATGGCGGCGCGGTCGCTCTTTACGCAGCGCTGAAGCGCCCCAGCCGGATTGCAAGCCTTGCTCTCTATGAGCCGGCCAATTTCCATCTGCTGAAATCGGCAGACGGAATTGAGTATGGCGAAATCCTCTGGCTGGCACGGGACGTAGATGCCCTGCTTTTGCGTGGTGATCATCGCGGCGCCATGAAGCGGTTCGTCAACTATTGGAACGGTGCCGGTGCGTGGGACCTGATGTCGCCCGATGCGCAACGCGCATTGATGCAATGGGCGCCCAAAGCGGCATTGGACTTCCGCGCCTTGCTGGAAGGGCCGGGCGCGTCTTCCCGCTTCGATTGGCTCGACGTTCCTTGCCACATCGTCTCCGGGGAGCGGTCACCCGACCCGGTTAGAGAAATTGCGCGCATTGTCTGCGACCAGATGCCGAACAGCACAATGTCGGTACTGCCCGGGGCGGGGCATATGGGGCCGATCACGCATGGGGCCGAAGTTGCAGCACGAATGGCGGGCCACATCAGGCGGCATCAGCCTGTCGATCCAATGTCAACAATCCAGGAAGAAAATTCGTCGCCACGTTTTCTTGAAGCATCAATAGCCAAGTGAGGAGTGAGAACATGTCCAAGTCAATCGAAGTGGGAAAGTGCTTTTGCGGAGCGGTCGAGATCGAGGTAACGGGTGAGCCCGCGGCGATGGGTTATTGCCATTGCAGCTCGTGCCGCGAATGGTCGGCATCGCCCGTCAATGCCTTCACTTTGTGGCAGCCGGGATCGGTCAAAGTAACGAAGGGTGCGCAGAATCTCGCCAGCTACAACAAGACGCCCGGCAGCACGCGGAAATTCTGCACCAAATGCGGCGGTCACGTGCTGACCGATCATCCAGGTCTAGGCCTCGTCGACGTATTCGCAGCGATGCTACCCAATCTGGAATTCAAGCCCGGCGTTCACGTCAACTACGGTGAAACCGTCCTGCGCATCAAGGACGGTCTGCCGAAGCTGAAGGATTTTCCGAAGGAATTCGGTGGGTCCGGAGAAGCTGTCGCCGAATAACCGGTGCGTGCCCCTGAGTAAGAGAGCATGGAAATGGGTCGGAAGTACGACAACATCACCCAGACTATCGGTAGAACGCCGGTCGTGAGGCTTTCGCGCCTTGCGCCGGCGGGCGTCGATTTGTTCGTCAAGATCGAGGCCTTCAATCCGATGGGCTCGGTCAAGGATAGGTTCGCCTTGGCCGCGATCGAGGATGCCGAACGTCGGGGCGTGCTGAAGCCTGGGCAGACAGTCATCGAGGCAACCAGCGGCAATACGGGCATCAGCCTGGCGATGGTCTGTGCGCAGCGAGGCTATCCGTTCGTCGCGGTGATGGCGGAGAATTTCAGCGTCGAGCGGCGTAAGCTGATGCGCTTCCTGGGCGCCAAGGTGGTACTGACGCCGGCCGCCGAACGGGGCAGCGGGATGCTGGCGAAGGCGGTGGAACTTGCCAACACGCATGGCTGGTTCCTCACCCGGCAATTCGACAATGAAGCCAATGCCGAGATGCATTCCCGTACCACGGCGCAGGAAATCCTCGCCGATTTCGACGGCGAGAGGCTCGATTTCTGGGTGACGGGCTATGGCACGGGTGGAACATTGAAAGGTGTTGCCCGAACGCTCAAACAGAACCGGCCGGAGACCCGGATCGTTGTGGCGGAACCGGATAATTCGCCTTTGCTGGGCAGCGGCATTCGGACGAAACGCAATGCGGACGGCAACGAGGCGGGAGCCCATCCCGCCTTCCGACCGCATCTCATGCAGGGCTGGACGCCGGACTTCATTTCAAAGCTGGTTGAAGATGCCGTTGACCTCGACCTTGTCGACGAAATTGTCCCGGTGGCGGGCAATGATGCGCTGGCAGCCGCTCAAGATCTGGCCCGGTATGAAGGCATCCTGGCCGGTACGACAGCGGGTGCCACGCTCGCTGGTGCCATCTCGGTTGCAAAGCGAGCACCGAAGGGCAGCCGCATCTTGTGCATGTTGCCGGATACTGGCGAGCGCTATCTTAGCACGCCACTCTTTGCCGATATTCCAGTCGACATGACGGAAGAAGAACGCGCCATCTCGCGCTCCACTCCATTTGCTCGTTTTGACGCGCCAGCCGGCACCCCGGTGAAGCCGGCACCCGCTGCCGAGCAGCCTACTGTCGCACCGGAAGCAACTGCCTTCGTCAGAGAGGCCGTCAGCGACACCGGGACACCAGTCGTTATGTTCGCTTTGGAATGGTGCGAATTCTGCTGGTCGGTACGGAAAATGTTCAAACATCATGGCATCCCTTACCGCTCGATCGACCTCGATTCCGTCGCCTATCAAAAGGATGATTGGGGCGGGAAGATACGTGCGGCACTCGGTGCCGAGACGGGGATGCGGACCATTCCGCAGATTTTCATTGCCGGGCAGCATGTCGGCGGGTGCACCGATCTTTTCGACGGATGGAAGGAAGGCGACCTGCAGCAACGTATGGAGGCGGCCGGCGTGGCTTTCCGCCGCGACACGGTCGACCCCTACACCTTCTTGCCGGGCTGGCTGCACGCGCGCAGCTGATACGGCCAGCTTCTTCATTCGGGGTACCCCAGCTGCTTTGCACGGCGGCTGGGGTAGGTTCGTCTTGAAAACGGCGCCGTGACGCCATAGAACCTTCCTGGCCTTGGGGTGCGACCCTTGGGTTGGCGGCTGGCAGCCGCCTTTTTGCGAGTTTCATTCCGCCCTGATATCCCCCAGAGTCGAGGCGCCGACGCGCGTCGTGCTCCTCCTTCGCTAGTGATGGCCATGTCGAAACAATTCTGCGGTCTCGATTTCGGGACGTCGAACTCGACCGTCGGTATCCCCGTCGGCAACGGTTTTGCCATGTGCCCGCTGGAAGGCGAGAGCGTCACGCTGCCGAGTGCCGTGTTCTTCGATTACGAAGAGCACAAGGTCCGTTTCGGGCGGGAGGGAATCGGCGCCTATATCGAAGGAACCGAGGGGCGCTTGCTTCGTGCCCTCAAGAGCGTGCTGGGGTCGAACCTGATCGAAGAGACGACGCTGATCGAGCGCAAGCGCGTGGCGATGCGCGATATCATCGGCATGTTCATGCGGCATCTCAAAAGTCTCGTCGAGCGCAAAGTCGGTCGCCCGGTCGAGCATGTGGTGCTGGGGCGACCGGTGCGCTTCGTCGACGATGACGACGCAGCGGACGCCCGTGCTGAGGCCGAGCTCATCGCCATCGCGCGGGCGCAAGGGTTTGCCCATGTCGAGATGCAATTCGAGCCGGTGGCAGCAGCGCTCGCCTATGAACAATCATTGGAATGTGAAGAGTTGGCGCTCATCGTCGATCTGGGCGGCGGTACGTCTGACTTTGCCATAGCGCGCCTGTCGCCCGAGCGGGCCCGGCTGAATGACCGATCCGGCGATATTCTGGGGCGCAGCGGTGTTCACATCGGCGGTACCGATTTCGATCGGCGCCTCAGCATCAATCATGTGATGCCGATGCTGGGCTATGATGCGCTCATCGGGCCGAAAAAGCTGCCGATGCCAAGCCATTTCTATCATGACCTTGCCACCTGGCATCGCATCCCGATGCTCTATACGCCGCAGAACATAAACTATCTGCGCTCGATCCTCCATCAGGTCGATCATCCCGAGATGATCGAGCAACTGATTGCCGTCTTCGCCGAACGGAAAGGCCATCGCATCGCCGCGGAAGTCGAAGCCGCCAAGATCGCTCTGTCCGAACAGCCGGAGGTCGCGCTGCGCGTGCCGCTGGAACCGCCCCGGGAGAAGATCCTTCATCGGGGTGATCTCGATCATGCGGTCTATGATGACGGAATGCGCATCGTACATGCCATCGACATGTGCCTCAGTGCTGCGGGGATTGCAGCCACCAAGATTCAGTCGGTTTTCCTGACGGGCGGTTCGACCGCCGTTCCCGAAATCCGCCGCCAGATCCTTGCGCACCTTCCGAATGCACGGCCCGTGACCGGCGATCTCTTCGGCAGCGTGGGCCTCGGCCTTGCCATGGATGCTGCACGCAAGTTCAGCTGAATCCCGGCTCAGAAACCGCCGATCTTCTGCCGACAGGAAACCATGATCTCATTCACCTTCTGACGGAAGGCGGGGTTATCCTTCAGGGCCATCATGTCGGCGAAGCTCATGCCTTCCTTGAACTCACCAACGCTGGTCTCGGCGCCGCACGCGCAGACCTCGGTGATTTTGGCTTTTAGGGTGTCGTCGACGGTCTTGCCATTTTCGGTAACCGTCTTCACGGCGCCGTCAACGCAACTCGTAGCAAAGCTCTTCTTGTAGCTGGCGACGAACTCCGGTTGCGCGGTATCGATGGCGAGCTTGGTCCAGATGCCGTAGCCAATGCCGGCCAGTACGGCCAGTCCCGCAACGGCGATCAGTGTCCATTTCATCGAGATTGCCCTTCCGTTCGACTGTTCCGCCTCGCGGATCGAACCTTATGGTTGAACTTGAGTCGACCGCAAGGGGTGGCGCAGCTTGGGCAGAAACCAGTCGCCGCAGCGATGAGCAGCCGATATACATGCGTCATGAGCAAAGAAAGCGATTTCGAGATCTTCCTGGTGGCGGCGCCCGGCTTCGAGCCGGTACTGGCGGCCGAGGCACGGGAGGCGGGGTTCAAAGGGGTGACCATCGTTGGCGGTGGGGTCACCGTTGCCGGCGGCTGGGCCGAGGTGTGGCGGGCCAATTTGACCTTGCGGGGCGCCTCATCGGTCTTTGCGCGCATCGCCAGCTTTCCGGTCTTTCACTTGGCGCAGCTCGATAAACGGGCGCGGAAGGTGGAATGGGGCAGGGTGCTGCGAAAGGACGTGCCGTTCCGGGTCGAGGCCTCCTGCAAGCATTCCAAGATCTATCATTCTGGCGCAGCACAGCAGCGTGTCGAGACGGCCATCGCCGAAACCTTGGGAGCGCCGCTGTCGGACGAGGCGGAGGTTTGCGTCAAGGCGCGCATTGAGGATGATATCTGCACGCTGAGCATCGACACGTCCGGCGAGAGCCTGCACAAGCGCGGCAGCAAGGAAGCGGTCAACAAGGCGCCCATGCGCGAGACGCTGGCTGCACTCTTCCTGCGGCAAGCCGGCTTTGCCGGGACGGAGCCCGTGCTCGACCCGATGTGCGGGTCGGGCACCTTCGTCATTGAAGCCGCGGAAGTGGCATTGGGTCTGCTGCCGGGGCGAGCACGCGAATTTGCGTTCGAAAAACTGGCAACCTTTGACGCTGCGGCCTGGTCGAAAATGAAGGCGAAGGGTGGGGCAGCCAAGCCGAAGCCCGATTTCCGCTTCTATGGCTGCGACCGGGATACCGGCGCCATCGAAATGAGCCGTGCCAATGCTGCGCGCGCCGAAGTCGCTGATATCACCGCTTTCCGGCAATGCGCCGTGAGTGCGGCGACGGCACCAGGCGGGCCTAAGGGGCTGGTCATCGTCAACCCGCCCTATGGCGCGCGGCTCGGCGACAAGAAGAATCTCTTCGCGCTCTATAAATCCTTCGGGCAGACGATGCTCGCACGCTTTGCTGGTTGGCGCGTGGCGCTTATCACCAGCGATCCGCAACTGGCCAAAGCGACCGGGCTGCCTTTCGCGACGCCGGGAGGGACCGTCTCGCACGGCGGCACGCGCGTTGCCCTTTATCTCACGGCGCCGCTCACCGAATAGCTATTTCAGTGCCGCCTTGATGGCCCGGATGGCCTGGCGCGTGCGATGCTCGTTCTCGACCAGGGCGAGGCGGACATGGTCATCGCCATACTCGCCGAAGCCGATACCGGGAGCCACGGCAACGCCGGCCTTCTCGATGAGGAATTTCGAGAATTCGAGCGAGCCCATCTCGCGGAACCGCTCAGGGATGGGCGCCCAGGCAAACATGGAGGCGGGTGGGGGCGTGACCGGCCAGCCCGCGGCGTTGAGCCCTTCGATGAGGACATCGCGGCGGCTTTTGTAACGCGCCCGCATTTCATCGACGCAATCCTGCGGACCATTGAGGGCCGCCGTCGCCGCTACCTGGATCGGCGTGAAGGCGCCGTAGTCGAGATAGGATTTGACCCGCGTCAGGGCGCCGATGAGGCGTTGATTGCCGGCACAGAAACCGATGCGCCAGCCCGGCATGGAATAGGTCTTGGATAGCGAGCTGAATTCGACGGCGATATCCTTGGCGCCGGGAATCTGAAGGATCGAAGGTGGCGGGACGCCGTCGAAATAGACCTCGGCATAGGCGATGTCGGAGATGATGAAGATCTCGTGCCGGCGGCAGAAGGAGACCACCTCGCGATAGAAGTCGAGGCTCGCCACCTCGGCAGTCGGGTTGCTGGGATAGTTGACGATGACCGCCAGCGGTTTCGGCACCGAATGGCGCACGGCCCGATCCATTGCCACCAGGAACTCATTGTCGGGGTGGAACGGGATGGAACGGATGGCTGCGCCGGCGATGATGAAGCCGAAGGCGTGGATGGGATAGGAGGGATTGGGGGCCAGAATGACGTCGCCGGGGCTCGTGATCGCCTGGGCGAGGTTGGCCAGGCCTTCCTTGGAGCCAAGGGTCACGATCGCCTCGCGCTCCGGGTCGATCTCGACATTGAAGCGGCGCGCATAATAGGCGGCGAGCGCCTTCCGCAGGCCCGGTATGCCGCGCGAATTGGAATAGCGATGGGCGCGCGGGTCGGCCAAAGTCTCGGCCAGCTTGTCGCTGACATGCTTGGGCGGAGGCTGGTCGGGATTGCCCATGCCGAAATCGATGATGTCGCGCCCGGCTGCGCGCAGGGCGGCCTTCAGCTTGTTAACCTCGGCGAAGACATAGGGCGGCAGGCGCTTAGTGCGGTGGAACTCGGCATCCATCGGAATCGACTTTCAACCTTTTCGCAGAGGTGAGGGGCTGCGCACGCTGAAGGGTGATCGGCCAACTGTCAATAACGGTATCGGCTAACTAGCTGATTTTACGCGTGTATAAGAAGAATAGAGGCTGTTTGGCGGCTTTCCCCGCCCGTGTTGACGTATATCAAAGGGATTGATCGTCCCCTGACTATCCTGATGCGATCAGAACCAGCGATCAGTCATGATGCCAGCCGTGCCCAGTCTTGATCAGATATCATCACAACGAATCCGCGAGCTCGACAGTTGGTGGCACCAGGCTGGCTCTCCCGGTGCGCCGCCTGCGCGCGATGCTTTCGATCCGGCGCAATTCCGGCGGCTGCTTCCCTATCTCGTCCTTTCAGAGGTGGTGGCGCCTTTCCGCGTGAAATATCGTTTGATTGGAACCGAGGTCGCCGACACGTCCGGCTTCAACTTCGTCGGCCGTTATCTCGACGAACTTATCGCGCCGGGCGATGAGGAGGACTGGCCCGCGCGCTATCGCCGTTCCTTCGATACGGCGGCGCCGGTCTATGGCATCAATCGCGTTGCGACTGTCTTTGATAAGACCTTGGAATATCCATACGGCATCTGGCCGTTGCGGACCAAGGAGGGAGCTGTTGGGCAGTTCATCGCGCTCGAAGACTATGGCAACAGACATTCGCTTTTGCGCCAATGGTATCGCGCGCCGCTGCAGAATTGGCGTCTGCAATAGACGCGCAGAGGCCACCCTCGTTTCGCTCTAGCCGCGCTGCGTACACCGCTACCTGATCGAGGTTTGTGGTGACGTCGACGAGTCATATTTGGCTAACGAAACATTAACACACAGTATTAGGAATCAATTTTATCGTCCTTGGCAGAGCGAGGTCGTACCCGATTCAACGTGCTGAAAAAGCCGGATTCGCGGCGCGAGTTTGCTCGCCCATTTCGCACACTCAATTCACTCAGTCACTTAAAGACGCCAGAAGAAGGACATTCACGACATGCCCGATTCCTCCGTGCTGCCCACCACCGTTCCGCAACGTACCCAGCCGATCCTCGACATGATGCTTCACCCCGGTGGTGAAGCCCAGACGATCGACCTTAACACGGCCTTCGGTGGTACCGGCTTTACCTACACGCTGCAGAACTCGAACGGCGACGTGGTGACCGGAGCCAGCATTGACGAGAACGGCATTTTGACGATCGAGCCGGGTGCGCTTGGCCACTCTGATATTCGTGTCATTGCCAACGATGGGCTCGGCCACACGGCCTATGACGATTTCCGCGTCCGCGTGGCGGGCGAGAATGCCTATACGATCGCTGTGTTCCCGGACACGCAGAACTACACGTCGCACCCGGAGCTCAACTACATCTTCTCCGACATGACGCAGTGGCTGGTCGACAACAAGGAAAGCCACAATATCCAATTTCTCGTCCATGTCGGCGATATCACCGACAACAACCTGGAATACCAGTGGAACGTCGCCGAACCGGCGCTCCGTATCCTCGACGGTGTCATTCCGTACTCGCTTCTTCCTGGTAACCATGACCAGGCGGCTGGCGGTTCGGCTGCCGACCATTCCACCTATTATCTCGACGATCGCTTTTCGCCCGAAGAACAAGCAGCGGTCAGCGACACGTTCGGTGGCGTCTATGATCAGGAACTGGATCGCAGCGCCAACAACTATCACACGTTTACCGCGCCCGACGGTACCAAATGGCTCGTCCTGTCGCTGGAGTTCGGCCCGCGCGACGACGTTCTGCGCTGGGCCAGCGACATTCTGGATCAGCATCTTGACCACCGTGTCATTCTGGCCTCCCACTCACTGACATCCTATGCCGGCCAGCACGATCCGCTCGGCGCACCGCTCTATGACGAGGGCGCCGGTTACGACTACGGCATGGGCAGCGACCCGCAAGGCGCGAACGATGGCGAAACCGTCTATCGCGAATTGCTGTCAAAGTATCCGAACATCACCTTCACTTTCTCCGGCCATATTTTCGGCGACGGTGCCGAGACCGATGTGGTTGAATCTCAGTACGGCACCCCGACCTTCCAGATGCTGGTGAACTACCAGAACGGCGTGTCACGTGAGATCACCGGCAATGGTGATGAGTCGCTGGGCAATCGCGGCGGAAATGGCGCCATTCGCCTCGTGACGATCGATCCGGACAACAACCGAGTCACGACCGAAACCTATTTCACCGAATTCGACGACTACCTCGACGGCTATCGTGTGAAGCCCGAGCTCGATCGCGACGGCCTCACGGGTTACTATCGCGGACATCAGGAAGTGTTCGAGAATGTCGACCTCGGCACGCCCTTGGTTCTCGCGCAGGCGCGCGCTGGCGATGATCTCTTCGTCCATGCGCCGAACGGTTCAGATAAGGCGCTGGTGTCTCTTGATGCCTCGCAGACGCTCGATCCGAAGCACGATATCGTCAGCTACGAGTGGCTCGATGAGGATGGTAATGTCATCGCGACGGGCGCAACGCCGCAAGTCGAACTGGATCTTGGTCAGCATCATCTGACCCTCCGCGTGACCGATTCGGAAGGTTACGTCACGACCGACAAGTTCCTCACCGTCGTCGAAGGCGAAAAGACGCTGCTGGTCGAGAATTTCAACGATGGAAATGCCGACGGCTGGGTGAAGCCCACGCAGGATGGCAGCGACGTCCTGACCATCGATACGCCGGCGGCGCTTGGCATTCCGGCTGTTCCGGGTGGCAACGACACGGTGGCGCTGATCAACGCACTGCCACCCAGCCAGAAACTGGTCGTAAATCCGAACCTGGGTCTCCCGGCCGGTTATAAGGTGCCGGAATATTCGCTGGTCTTCGATATTCTCATCCCTACCACCCACAACGGCTATACGTCGCTGTTCCAGCTCAACACCAACAACAATGACGATGGCGATTTCTTCGTCAAAGATATTGGCGGCGGTCAGGGCGGTATCGGCATCAGCGGTACTTACCCGGCCGGCTTTACCTATGGCGTGTGGCAGCGTGTTGCCGTGACGTTCAGCGATAATGGCGACGGCACGCTGACGATGAGCAAGTATATCGAGGGCGTGAAGATCGGCACGCAGACGGTCGACGCTGCCCGCTTCAGCCTCGATGCCGGCACCGGTCTGCTGCTTTTCACTGACGAAGACGGTGAAACCAGCGATATCTATGTGAATAGCGTACTCGTCACCGACAAGCTGTTCAGCGACGCCGAAATCGCGACTCTGGGCACGGCCAAAGCTGGTGGCATCCTGGCCTCGGCGCCGACGCCAGCCTCGGTGCAGTTCGATTTCAATAACGAAACGCTGGCGCCGACCTTTGGTGCAGCCTCGCTCACGGTGGGCGAAGGCGGGGCAACGGGCAACTTTATCGTCAAGGGCACTGTCTTTTCACGCGATGCCGCCGAAGCGGGCATGCCAGCGCCGGAAGGCAGCCTCTACGATCAGTCGGACACCGACGGCAACATTCTCGTCTGGGGCGATGCCGCTGCGAAGAATTGGCACGACTATGTCTTCGAAGCCGGTATCCGGTCGACGGACAATGACGGTGTCGGTGTTGTTTTCTACTACACCGATGCCAACAACTATTATCGTCTCGAGCTCAATGCCGAAACCAATACCCACGAGTTGGTGAAGGTTCAGAACGGCGTCGAAACGGTGCTTGCCAGCGAGAATGGCGGCTATCGCTTCAACGCCGACATGACCTTGAAAGTGGCTGTCGTCGGAAATGAAATCTCCGTCTTCGTTGATAACAAGGCGCTGTTCGATGGGCCCGTCACCGATGCGACGAGCCCGTTGTCAAAGGGCACGGTTGGCATTTACTCGGATGAGCAGAAGGCGACGATTTTCGACAATATCACCGTCAACCAGGTAACGTTGGAGGCCCATGCCGGTGATGATCAGCGTATCATCGACCTGGACGGTGACGGTTCGGTCAGTGTGACCCTGGATGCCGGTTCGACCTTTGGCAAGGATCCGATCAGCCAGTATGTCTGGAAGGATGCCGACGGCAATGTCCTGGCGACGGGAGCCAACCCGACAGTGACCCTCAGTGCCGATGCCCATGTGCTGACGCTTGAGGTAACCGACAGCGACGGCACGGTTTCGACCGATACCGTCAAAATCGATGTCGTAGCCAAGGGTAACGTGCTGTTCCACGATGATTTTGCGACCGTGGCCTCGGCCGGCAACTGGACCATCGTCGATGAAGGCGAATTCGGCGGCCTTGGCGCCAATGGTCTGCAATCCGACTGGCGCTTCGAGGGCGGCAAGCTGGAACAGCTTTCCGACCTGCAGAGCCGCGAACTGGAGTGGACCGGTGCGACGGCAGCAGATCTGTGGGATCGCGGCTGGAGCCCCTTGGGTGACGGCGTCAATGTCCTGCGCAAGGGCACCTATGCGCTCTACAATGGCGATGGTGCCGGCGACTGGGAGGACTACTCGGTCGAAACGAACTTCGTGACGCCGGACAATGACGGACTTGGCATTCTCTTCCACTATGTGGATGCCAACAACTACTACAAGCTGGAGCTTGATGCGGAAGGCGATCTCGACCGCAACCCCAGCAACGGGGCCGGCAGCATCTTCCAGTTGATCCGCATGCGCAACGGGGTCGAAGAAATCCTCGGGATCGTTCCGGGCAAGTATACACCGGGCGAACTCACCAACCTGCGTGTCGACATCAAGGGCGGCATCATCGAGGCCTATCTCGATGGCGTGCAGATCTTCGGTCATGAGATTGCCGACCATTCCCTGACCAAGGGCGGCTTTGCTCTCTATTCTTGGGGTAACCAGGGCCTGGCCTTTGAAGATGTGAGTGTCGTCTCGCTCGCCGACGAGGCAACTGACGAAGATCAGGTGATCGACGGTACGCCGGACAATGACAATCTGGCGGGCGGAAACGGTGCCGATATCATCGACGGCATGGCAGGTGACGACGTTCTGGCCGGCAATGGCGGAGATGACGACATTACCGGCGGTGCAGGCAATGACAGCCTGACGGGGGGCGCCGGCGATGACGTGCTTGCCGGTGGCAATGGCGACGATCAAGTGTTCGGCAATGGCGGCGATGATGATCTGACCGGCGGCAATGGCAATGACCATCTCGATGGCGGCGCCGGCGACGACACGGTCGACGGTGGTGCCGGCAATGACGATTTGGGCGGTGCTGCGGGCGACGACACCCTCTATGGCGGCAGTGGCAACGATACCGTCGATGGCGGTGAAGGCGATGACGATCTGGAGGGCAATGCGGGCGATGATCACCTCATCGGTGGCGCCGGTGACGACGTCCTTGCCGGTGGTGCCGGCAACGACACGCTCGACGGCGGCACCGGTGACGATACCGTCGACGGTGGCGCTGGTGACGACCAGTTCTTCTATCAGGTACCTGGCGGTGACGACAAGTTCACGGGCGGTGCCGGCAATGACGGCTTGACCGTGCTGCGCAATGAGACCGGGACACCTCGGAACTATGAAGTCAATGGCAAGGCTGGCGGGTTTGACATCGCGATCGGACTGGCAGCCGGTGGTTCCGACGCCCTGGTGAAGACCGGTGGCATCGAGACATTGAAGGTCGAACTGGCGGACGGCGAGAAGGCCGATCTCAATGGCTCGCTTACCGGCGTCACGAAGGTCGACGTCCAGGGTTCGAACGGTGCCAACGCCTTGGATCTCAGCGACCTGACCAGCAACACGCCGGTCACGGCTGACCTGAAGGGCGGCGACGACCGGGTGGTCATTGGCAACGTCTTCGGATCGGCGCAAGTTGATGCTGGCGAGGGGAATGAGACCGAGGGCGATACGCTCGATCTTTCCAAGGCGACTGGACCCGCCGTTGTCAATCTGGCGACCGGCGCCACGAGCCTCAATGGGGCTGCCCTCCAGGCGATCCACTTTGAGAATGTGGTCGGCACCAACCAGAACGACCAGCTGACGGGCAATGAAGAAGCCAACAAGCTGTCGGGTGGCCAGGGCAATGACCAGATCGACGGCGGCAACGGCAATGATCAACTCGATGGCGGTGCCGGAAATGACAGCATGCTTGGCGGTGCCGGCGACGACAAATTGGTCGGCGGTACAGGTGACAACAGCCTCAGCGGTGGCGCCGGCAACGATACGCTTGGCGGCGACGATGCGGTGCAGAAGTCCAGCTTCAACGGCGGCACCGGGACCGACACATTGATCGTTACATCAGGCGGCGACGATGTTGCGGTCGATCTGGCTCATGGTCATGTCGAAGGCGGCAATTACGACGGATCGACGGTCAGCCAAGTCGAAAACCTGGTGAATGGATCGCCGGACGTGGCCGTTGAGTTCAAGGGCACGAGCGGCGCCAACCTGCTGCAGGGCGGCGATGCCGACGATACGTTGCTGGGCCGTCAAGGCAATGACACACTGATCGGTGGCGGTGGCGACGACTATATCGACGCGAGCACCGGCAACGACCATGTCGAAGGTGGCAGTGGCGCGGACGAATTGCGCGGTGGTGCCGGCAACGACACAATCAATGGCGGGGACGGCGAGGATACAATCCGGGCCGGTGCCGGCAATGACAAGGTGGATGGTGGTGCCGACGCGGACGACATCCGCGGTGAAGCTGGGAACGATATCATCAATGGCGGTTCCGGCGATGACTCGATCCGTGGCGATGCCGGAGCCGACCGTATCGATGGCGGTCTTGGTGACGACGATCTGACCGGCGGTGCTGGAAAGGATGTCTTCGTTTTCAAAGCCGATTTCGGCCACGACACGATCACGGATTTTCGTAGCAGCAGCTGCAGCGCCGATGCGATCGAGTTCGACCATTCGCTCTTCGCCAACTTCTCGGCTGTCATGGCGGCAGCCGAACAGGATGGTGACGATGTGGTGATCACTCTCAATGATGACAATTCGGTCGTCATCAAGGACGTGGTCATCAATCACCTGCATGAGAGCGACTTCCGCTTTGTCTAAGTCATGACCGTAAACCAGAAGCCGCCGCGGTCACCAGCCGCGGCGGCACTCGCATCGGCCCGCGGCGCCTTTCTGGCGACCGCGGGCTTCAGCGGTGCCATCAACATTTTGATGTTGAGTGGCTCCATTTTCATGCTGCAGGTCTATGACCGGGTGTTGGCCAGCCGAAGCGTGCCGACACTGGCGGCGCTCGTCGTCATGATCGTGCTGGTCTATGCCTTCCTGGGTGGTTTGGAGATGCTGCGTTCGCGCATCTTTACCCGGATCGGGAGGTCGGTGGATGCGAAGCTTGCCGATTGTGCCTTCGACGCCTATCTCGAGCGAGGCGCTCCAGGCGGGGCAAAGACTTCCCCGCATTCACCATTTCGCGACATAGAACAGTTGCGTGGCTTTCTGGCCGGTGGCGGCCCTTCGGCTTTGTTCGATCTGCCGTGGATGCCGCTCTATGTCTTTCTACTGTTCGGCCTGCATCCTTGGCTTGGCTATATCGGTCTGGCTGGCATCGTCACATTGTCGAGCCTGACTTTCTTCACGGATCGCTTCAGCGTCGATCATCAGCGCCGTGCCAGTCAAAAGAGTGGAGAGGCGACCATATTGGCCGAAGCGTCACGGCGGAATGCGGAGTCGATCCTGCCGCTGGGCATGGCCGGTCATCTGCTTGACCGCTGGCGCAAAGTGGCCCAGGAAGCGGCTCTGGAGCAATTGGCAAGCAGCGATATCACATCCTTCTTCTCGTCATTGTCGCGGTTTGCGCGCATGTCGCTGCAATCCCTGGTGTTGGCGCTGGGGGCCTATTTGGTCATCAGCGGCGAATCCACTGGTGGCGTCATGATTGCCTCGTCGATTCTGCTAGGGCGGGCCCTAGCGCCGGTCGAGTTGGCCATTTCCAATTGGAAGGGCTTTATCGGCGCACGGCAAAGCTATCGGCGCCTGCAGGACGAACTGAAGGCGCCGACCCCATCCAGCATGGTCTTTCTGCCGACGCCGAGCCAACGGCTGGAGATCGACAAGCTGACGGTTGCGGCTGAAGGACTGGCGGAACCGATCCTGCGCGATGTCGGATTTGCGTTGAAAGCGGGTGATGCGCTGGGGATCATCGGTCCAAGCGGATCAGGTAAGTCGACCCTTGCGCGCGCATTGATCGGCATGTGGACGCCGGCTCGGGGTACGGTGCGCCTCGACGGTGCCACGCTAGATCAATGGACGCGCGTCCAGGCGGGCCGTTTTCTTGGCTATCTGCCGCAGCAGATCGAACTGATGGCCGGTACGGTGGCCCAGAATATCGCTCGTTTTGATCCTACGGCCAGTTCGGACGAGATATTGCGGGCGGCGCAGCTTGCCGGCGTCGACGATCTGGTTCGGCGCTTGCCCCAGGGCTTTGACACCCAGGTCGGCGAGGGCGGACAACGGCTGTCGGCCGGTCAGCGGCAGCGTATCGCCCTGGCACGTGCCTTGTTCCGTGACCCATTCCTTGTCGTCATGGATGAACCGAATTCCAACTTGGACGTCATTGGCGACGAGGCGCTTGGCCGGGCCATCGCTTCCGTTCGCGATCGTGGTGGTATCGTCATTGTGATTGCGCATCGGCCAAGTGCCCTGGCTGAGGTCGGCTTGATTCTGGCGTTGGCGGATGGTCGCGCGCAGGCCTTCGGTCCAAAAGATGAGGTGCTGCGTCAGGTTCTGGTGCAGCAGAAACCCAAAGTCGTGCAGGCTGCGGAATGATGGACAAGGATCCGTGGGGCATTCGGCGACATATTGTCGTCGGCGCCTTCATGATTGTGCTGTTCTTTGGGGTGGTTGGCGGCTGGGCCGCGGCCAGCGATATCGCCGGTGCTGTCGTCGCGGCGGGTCAAGTTGTCGTCGAATCGAATACCAAGAAGGTCCAGCATCGAGAAGGTGGCGTCGTCGCCGAGCTTCTTGTGCGTGAGGGGCAGCGCGTCGGCGCTGGGGAGGTGCTTGTCCGCATGGACGATACGTTGCCCAGGGCCAATTTGGAGGTCATTCGCAACCAGTTGATCGAATTGACAGCGCGCCGGCTGCGACTGGAAGCCATTCGGGACAATGCTGAAGAAATCGTGCCGGCTTCGAACTTGGTCGTGCCGGGAGAGGCGGAGAAATTCCAAAGCGCGTTGAACGCAGAGAAAAATCTACTGGCCGCTCAACGGGATCTGAGAAACCAGAAGCAGAAGCAGCTCAAGGAACAGGTGGCACAGATCCGGCAGGAAATGAAGGGCGTGACCGCCCAGGCACAATCGCGCGAGGCACAATTGGCGCTGATCAACCAGGAGCTTGTCGGGGTGAGAGAGCTTGCCGCCAAGAAGCTGGTACCAGTGACGCGCGTCATGGCACTGGAGCGGGACGCCGAGCAGCTCAATGGTGAAGGTGGGGAACTGGCGGCCCAGCTGGCGCAATCGAAGAACAAGATCAGCGAAATCGAAATGCAGATGACGCAGATCGATGCGGATCTGCTGGCCGAAACCCTGACGGAATTGCGTGACGTTTCGGCCAAGCTCTCGGAGCTTGCCGAGCGGCATGTGGCCGCAGAAGACGAACTGCGCCACATCGACGTTCTGGCGCCACGCGCCGGCTTTGTGCAAGAAATGACGGTCCACACGATTGGCGGTGTCGTCAATCCAGGTGAGACGATGATGCTGATCGTCCCGGAGGAAGACAGGCTCATCGTCGAGGCGAAGATCGACCCACAGCATATCGACCAAGTGTCGATCGGCCGGGAAGCCTTTGTTCGCTTCAGTGCCTTCAGCCAGAAGACCACGCCGGAATTGACGGGTAGGGTCTACAGCCTGTCGGCCGATGCGACCGTCGATCCGAAAACGGGTGTCAGCTATTATCTTGCGCGGCTGCAGTTTGAGCGCGACGCCCTGCCTGAGGAACTGCGGACCAAGCTTGTGCCGGGTATGCCGGCGGAGGTCTATGTGCAGACTGGTGAGCGTTCGGTCCTCAGCTATTTCATGAAGCCGCTTACGGACCAGCTGGCCCGGACCTTCCGGGAGGACTGACAAGCCAGAAATTTGCTGCGCTGCAGCGAATTCATGGCGTCGGTAAATGACGCGAGTTCGTCGCTGGCGACATTATGACGCCAAGGCCATGTTGGGGTAGCATGAACGCGAATCCGGTGCAGCCGGCTACAGCAGCGTTCCTGAGATCATCGCATGTTTTTGAGTGTCTTCGATATTTTCAAGCTCGGTATCGGGCCGTCTTCCTCGCACACAATGGGACCGATGACGGCGGCAGTGCGGTTCTTGGATCAGCTGCGGGCGCAGGGTGGCAGACCGTCCAACGTACGCGTGACGCTTTATGGGTCGCTTGCCTTTACCGGCAAGGGGCACGCGACCGACCGCGCCGTGGCGCTGGGTCTAATCGGCTATACACCAGCCGGGATCGTGCCGGGGGAGGCTGATGAAAAGCTCGCGGTCTTGGCTGATGAAAAAGTGGTTCATCCGATCGGATTGCCGGCGCTGACCTTCGATCCTGCGAACGACATCATCTTCAACTATGGCCCACCCTTGCCCGGGCACTCAAACGGCCTCATCTTTGAAGCGTTCGATGCCGACGGTCGCCCGGTATTGCGGGAGACTTACTATTCGATCGGCGGCGGCTTCGTGGTAACCGAGGGGGAGCTTGGGAAACCCAAGGAGCCTGACAATAGCGGCATGCGCGTCGAAAGGCCGTTTCCCTTTGATTGCGCTGAGACGATGCTCGAGATGGCGGCGGCAAGCGGCAGATCTATCGCCGATATGAAGCGCGAGAATGAGCTGAAGACCATGTCCAAGGCCGAACTTGACGACGGCCTGGACCAGATTTGGCAGACGATGAATGGCTGCATCGAGCGCGGCCTATCGCGACAGGGCGAATTGCCGGGCGGATTGCATGTCAAACGCCGGGCACAGTCGATCCGCGCTCAGTTGGAAAGGGAGAAGGGCAGCAATATGGCGCAGCCCCATGTCTCGTCCGATTGGCTCAGCGTCTATGCAATGGCCGTCAATGAAGAAAATGCCGCCGGTGGCAAGGTGGTGACCGCGCCGACCAACGGGGCTGCAGGCGTGGTGCCAGCCGTTATCCGCTACTATCTGGATCATTGCATCGGAGCGAGTGTTGCACGTGTGCCTGAATTCCTGCTGACGGCAGCGGCCATCGGCGGCCTTATCAAGCACAATGCCTCAATCTCAGGCGCCGAAGCCGGTTGCCAAGGTGAAGTCGGCTCGGCGTCCGCGATGGCGGCGGCTGGCCTTTGTGCGGTGCTGGGCGGTTCGCCCCGACAGGTGGAAAATGCGGCCGAGATTGCGCTGGAACATCATCTGGGCATGACCTGCGATCCGGTCGGGGGCTTGGTGCAGGTGCCGTGTATCGAGCGCAACGGTATCGGTGCCATCAAGGCTGTTGCTGCTGCGTCCTTGGCACTGCGTGGTGATGGTTCTCACTTCATGCCGCTCGACAATTGCATCGAAGCGATGCGACAGACCGGCGAGGAAATGAGCTCGAAATTCAAGGAGACAAGCCTCGGCGGACTTGCGGTCAATCTGCCGGAATGCTGACCTTTCGTCAGATAAAGCGTAGAGACTGACCGATACCCGCCTTAGCCGCCTTGGCAAGCAGAGCGTGACCGAGCGCGATATCGCTGAGGCTGAGGCCGCGGTGCCAGAAAAGGTTGGTTTCGGCATCGCTCTGCCGCCCTGGCTTTAGCCCTGCTACGATCTGGCCAAGTTCAGCGTGCAGGTTCTGTTCATTCAGCCGGTCGCTGTCGACATGCTGGCGCAAGGCGCCAAATGGCAGACCTTTGCGGCACTGGCCCCAATCGTCGACCACCATCTTGTTCATGATGTCGGTAAGAGATAGTTCGACTGCGCTCATCGTGCCGTAGGGGACGACAAGGGCTCCTTTCTTGATCCACTCGGTCTTGAGAAGCGGTTGTGGTGCGGGAAGGCGAGACGCTTCAACAACGATATCCGAACCGCGGACACAGGATTCCCAATCTTCGGTAACATGGACCTTCTTGCCGAGGTCAGCCTCCAGCCGAGAAGCGAAAGCATCCCGGCTTTCTTTCCGGCGAGAGTGAATGCGGATCTCATCGAAATCGAATAGGTGATCGAGCAGGCGCACATTCCAATAGGCCGTACCGCGGGCGCCGACATGGCCGAGGATCTTGGCGTTCCTGCGCGCCAGATGTTTGGCGCCGATGGCCGTAATGGCTCCGGTTCGCATATCCGTGATAGCGGTCGCATCCAGGATCGCACGCGGCATGCCTGTCTCTGGGTCAAAGAGATTGAGCACTGCCATCTCCGATGGGAGGCCGCGCTCGAAATTGTGGACGAAATCTCCGACGACTTTGACGCCGGCCAGGCCCAAGGGCTTCACGACACCGCGCAGAACATTGAAATGCCCTTTGGCCGAATCCTCGGGAATCAAGTGGACGCGCGGTTCGATAACAGTCTGGCGATTGCCTTGAGCGCGGAGAGCATCTTCCACCGCGACCAGGATCTCATCATCTGTCAGGGCCAGTGCCGCCACATCGGCGCCATTTAGGAAGGTGATATGGATCGGCTGGCTCGCTGTCATCGTTTGCCCCGCTATGGCTGCGTTTTCGCGATCAGCAGATCGGCGCCGATCGTATAGATGTCAGGCTGCTGAACATCTGCTCCATAGGCCACACGGAATGCTTTGGGGTTCTTTTCACGCTGCGCCAGAAACAGGTCCGGGAGCGAAGCATAGGTAAATTTGGCAACTTCCTGCGAGGAAACCCAACCATCACGTGGGTCGACATCGCCTTTGCCCTTTAAGGCCTGATCGACCAGATATGTGAGGAAGCCGGCGCCGAGTTCCGCGCTTTCTGGCGCCAACTGATCGCGCCGGGTTGCAGTCAGAACCTGAATGCCAGAGCTTCTGAGACCGTTGGCGAGAAAACGCTTTTGGAACGAACTGACCGCATAGAAATTCTCGACCGTGCCACCGGAATAGCAGGCGTCGATGATGACAAAAACCCGTTGGGCGCCGGACTTCTCAAGCGCTTCGCGCAAATCAGTCGCAGAAATCCAGCTGTCCGCATCGTCGGCGCTGGCGTCGCTCGGCAGGAAGTACCAGTCATTCTCGTCGGTAAGGCCGTGGCCAGATAGAAAAAGGATGACGGAATCTTCCGGCTTGGCTGATTTCAGGCCGGCCAGGGTAGCCAGTATCTGGGCTCGAGTTGCCTTGGCGTCGGTGAGATCTGTCGCGGCAATCTCACTGAAGACCGACTTCGAGTAGTTCGACACGACCGCCTTGACGCGCTCGGCATCGTCGGCAGCGACCTTCAACTGGTACTCTTGCGGAAGGCGAGAGTATCTGGAGACGCCCACAGTGACGAGATTGAGGCGACCCTTGCGCGGTTCGCCGGAGAAAGTCTGTCGCAACTCTGCTTGATCGCCAGGATTGTCATAGACGCCGGTCGCCACCGCTTGAAAGACATTGGGACCAGGAACCGGCCACAGATTGTAGCCGATTACGCGAATATGCTTGCCGTCCGCATTGGCGTCCTTTTGCTCAAGGACAGCACCGACATCAACAATCTTGCCATTGTGATAGAGACGGACATCCTTGATGCCGCCACCTTGATCCGTTGCAACGACCAAAAGCTGATAGGGTTTATCGCCGGAGAGTTCGGTCGAAATAGGTTCGATCTCGACCTTGGGCGGCAGGGGGAATTTTTCGGTCGGGTTGCCCGGAACTTTGCGCAGGTCGCGCTTGTCCTTGTCGAGAACAGCAGACAGCATGCCGGGGTCAGCGAACGCCTGGCCGAGCGAAGTGATTGGGAAGTTCGATTTCTTGACGGCCCAGGAAATGCCACGCAGGCCGCTCGTCGAGCCGTCGAAACGGCCCTGACGGTCGATCATGGCCCAGCCTTGGCTGCTGATGAAGATCGAGAGAACCATGTCCTTGGTCACGGTATCGTATACTTTGAGCGTACCATCGGCGCCGATCACGATAGCCTTGGCAGCCGCCTCGTCATAGACTAGGCCGGCAGCGGGCGTTTCCAGCTTGGCGATTATCTGCTTCGGCTTACCACTCGCTAGGTCGATGACAGCCAGCGAATCATCAGATCGGATGACCGCTGCCGTTGTGCCTGCTAGCCCGATATCGGCCAGCTTAAGGGCGCCGATGTCGCTGCCTTTGCCAGCGTGCACCAGTTTACCAGCCGTGGAAATGGCGCTGATACCATTGTTGCCCACATGCAGTGCCACGGGAGCGGCGCCGAGCGACACTTGTGCCGAAAGTGCTTTGCCGTTGGTTGGGTCAAGGGCCAGAAGAGCGCCGTCGGAATTGGCAACGGCCAGCGACTTGCCGTCGGGGTCAACAGCAAGGCGCGATGGAGCCGCGCCGGCGATGGGCGCCTGCCACAATATCTTTCGTGAATCGAGTTGCCAGGCGGTAATCTCCCCATTGGCATAGGCGACATAGAGGGTTGCGTCATCAGGTGCGCTGGCAATTGCCGCAACCGTCGATCCCTTGCCGGGCAAGCTGGCGAAGGGCTTACCACTCTGCGTGTCGATCATTTGCACGGCACCGTCGGCCTGTCCGACGAAGAAGGTTGTTCCACCGGCCGAGGGTGCAGAGACTGTTCCGGCGTTCGCTTTGATGACGGCCTGCTGAGACCCTGCCTGCAAGCTCCACAGGTGATAGGCGCCGTCGCTGCCCTTGATGGCAAAGTTGTTGCCGCCTGTTGCCGTGACGACGCTGTCCAGCTTCAGGAGCGGCGTTGAAATCTTGAGCTGCGCCTGGGCGTAGAGAACATTTTCGAACAGGTTGTTGCTGATGGCATCGAATACGGCGTCCTGCGCCTGCGCGGCCCCTGAAATTGAGTTGAGCACGAGGGTTAATCCAAGGGCACCCAAAGTAAGCTTTGGTTTGAAGGCGCACATGAACGTCGTCTCCTGATCTGCTGTCCCGTCCCGCTTAAACGAGAAGGGGTGTGCCCGCCAGTGGCGAACACACCCCCATTCTATGCCATCCCAGGCCGATCGTCGGATCAGAAGCGAGCTTTGAGCTCCAACTGGCCGCCGATCTGGTTGGTTTCCTGGTTGACGACTTCCGCGCGCACGCCGGCGCCGAGCGACAGCCAATTATTGACCTGGCCGCGAACGCCGCCCGAGAGATAGAGGAAGTCCTGATCGCCTTCATCCACTTCCGGGACGTTTTCCGGCCAGCTATGCTCGTACTGGACGCCGAGATAGGGGACGAACGGGTCGAGATTGTAGCCGACTTCGAATGATGCAACCGCCGTATGGGCATCGCTGTCGTCATCGCCTTCGGCTTCAAAGTCGAGTAGTTCGGTGTAGGAATAACGCCAACCGGCCTTGCCCTTCAGGATGAAGTCGCCAACCGGAGCGGCGGCATTCAATGCCAGTTCGCCCGAGTAGGTCTGGCTGTCGGAATCGACTGATTCCGCATCGTCTGACGTCGCCTTGCCGTCTGTATAGGCGTAGGAGAAGAGTGCTGTTGCAAAGAAGTAATCGGCGAAGCGATAGGCGACGTAGGGCGAGACCGTAAAGGTATCGGCGTAGAAGTCAGAGTCTGTGTCGCTACCATCGACGTCGATATCCGTCGCTGCATTCGCATAGGCGCCGGAAATGCCAACGAAGAAGCTGTCGCCGAACCGATGGTCGATGCCGAACGGGATCGTCCAGAGATCGGTGCTGAAGCTGCTGCCAGCCTTCTCGATGAGGCTGTCGCTGTCACTGGTGATGTTGGCGTAGCTGGGGGTAAGCCAGACGCTGTTGGTGTAGCCGGTGTCGGGCATGCCATCCATGTCGGAGGTCACGTCGTCACCAATGCGCTTCGAAATGGCGTCCGTCACGCGGCGGCCGACTTCGTCACGGATCTTCTTCTCGATTTCGTCATCTGCCCGGGCCAGGGTGGCAGTCACGCCGCTGAAAATGGTGGCGGCCAGGAGCAGTCGCGGCGTGAGCCGCAATGTTTTTGCCAACAAAGTCATGTCGTCCCTCAAAAGTCTGTGACGCGGCTGCCGCATTGGGCGACGGCCGATTCACGAAGATGATTATTTTTGTACAATTGGTCGAATAGCGGTTCTAATGACAGGAGCCAAGCCCGTCAATGCACCCTTGTGACCTCAGTCACAAACCGATCGACCTGCTGTGGCGTCCAATCAAACTTGGGCGCTATGATGCATGAAGAAATCGGCGAGAGAAGGTGGCACTTCTCCGCTCAACCCTAAAAAACTGCTAAAGATCATGAACTTGACTAAAACTCTTGCTATTGCTGGACTGATCCTGACCGCCCTAGCCGGGAGTGCACAGGCGACCCCGCCCCGGGTGGCCGTGGTCGAGGATTCGCAGAAAACGGCAGGTCTTGGCCAGATTTTTGACATGTTGGCGGAAAACGACGTCATCGAACTCGCGCCGACTGAGACAATTACTCTGGGCTACACCAAGTCGTGTGTCCGTGAGCACATCACCGGTGGCAGGGTGGTCGTGGGTCGCAAGGAATCGACCGTAACGGGGGGGAGCGTCAACCGGGAAACTGTACAATGTGCGGTCAACAAACTGGCCCTGAACGCTGACGAATCGGCACAGAGCGCGACCATTGCCTTTCGCGGCGCCGTAAAACATATCTATGTGCGCCAGCCCGTCGTGATGGCCGGCAAAAGCGAGGGCGTTGTCGTCGAAGCGATGGATGGTGATCAGACTTGGAAGGTCGTGCCTAAGAACGGTCGAATCGATTTCGCTGACGAGAAAATCGAATTGACACCTGGCGCCAGTTACCGCCTGAAGGGTTTCACCCAAACCGTCATTGTTGAGGTTGACCCTAAGGCGACCAGCGCAAAGACCGGCAAGCTTGAGCGTCTCGTCATTCTCGATTGAGGATTGACCGCGACTAGACAGGGTGGGGCGGCTTTTTGCGGGGACGGCGCAATCTCATTATTTCGCTGGCAGTGGCAGTGCTGCTGAGTGTTGCGTCCTTTTCTCCCTGGGGGCGGGCGCTCGACGGATTGTCATTGGACGTCCTGCATCTCATCGATTTCAAGATTCGCGGCCAAGCGCCGATCAGCGACGAGATCGCGATTATCGCCATCGACGAAGAAACCTATCGCGACGAGCATTTCCGCAACCTGCCGCAGGCGCTGTGGACGCCTGAGTTGGGACGCGTACTGGATGCCGTGCTGGCGGCCGAGCCAAAAGCGGTCGGCGTCGATATCATCATTGGTACGACCGCGGACAGTATTGCGCCGGGCTATGACCGCCCGTGGTTGATGGCCCTTAAGCGCGGCGCCGATGCAAATAAGGTCGTTCTCGGATTCTCGCAGAACCAGGCTGAACCGATCCTGCCGACGATCCAGCAGCGAAAGGCAGTCAAGGATTTCTACAATGCCTATGTCAACCAAGCGCCAACCAATACCGTAACGGACCCGGACGGCGTCGTCCGGCGCATGCCCGTGGTCCTTCCGGCGAGAGATGGGCCGCTGCCGGTCCTCTCAGCGGCACTGTATCAGCGAGTGACCGGTACAAAGACCGAGGAACTGGCTGGGCAGGGCGAACTCATCCTCAATTTTGCCGCAGCAAAGCGGCCAGTCCTCTATTCATTGGCCGATCTGCGCGCCTGCGTCGAAGCGGGGAAGAGTGATTTCCTCGTCAAAGCCTTTTCGAACAAGGTCGTGCTTTTGGGCGGCATTCTCGACGTGGAAGACCGCAAACTGACGTCGAACCGATTTGCAACCTCCCCCGAAGGGAGCGGCTATGGCCCCCGCTGCGCCACTAGTGGCGATGTTGGGAGGTACTTCAGCGGGTTCGCGCGCGATCTCATCCCGGGGGTCCTGGTTCACGCCGCCGCCGTCGACAATCTCCTCAATGGAAGCGGTTTGCGCGAACCGGGCACGACGACACGCGCCATTGCTATTTTGCTGGTGGCGTTGGCATCAATCGTCATATTCGTCCACGTGCGCGTGCGATTGGCGCTGCCGCTATGGCTGGTCTTGGGGGGCATCTGGATTGCCGCCGCGATGATCGCTTTTCATGTGTATGTTGCTGCCCCTTTGATTACCGGCCTTGCTGTGATGGCGCTGGCGGCCCCTGCCGGTATCGCCTTGCGGTTGGGCTCAATGGATCGCTCACGCCGGCAATTGCGCAGCGCCTTTTCACTCTACTTGCCCAAGAGCGAGGTGGATCGGCTGGTGAAAGAGGAGACTCTGCCGGCGCTCGGCGGCGAATTGCGCGACGTTACGATCCTCTTTTCCGATATTGCGTCCTATTCAACTTTGTCCGAACGGGTCCCGCCGGGACCTTTGGTCGATGAACTCAACGATTATTTCGGTCGCATGACGGACATCGTCCAAGCGCATGGCGGTTTTGTCGACAAATTCATCGGTGATGGCGTGCTGGCGATTTTCGGCGCGCCTCTGGCGCGGGAGAATGCTGCAGCCGACGCTGTACTGGCAAGCTTGGCAATGATCCGTTCGCTGCAGCAAGATCCGCTGTTCATCGGTGGCGACGGCCGGATCGCCATCCGCATCGGCCTTCATCGGGGCGAAGCGATTGTCGGCAATATCGGCTCGGCACAGCGCTTCAACTATACTGTCATGGGTGATGCGGTAAATGTCGCGTCGCGTCTTGAAGGTGTCGGCAAGCACTACGGTATCCCGATCGTGGTGAGCGAGCAGGTTCAGGAATTGGCAATCAAGACCGGACGGATCGTATTCCGGGAACTTGATTTCATACGTGTTGTGGGGCGCGATCAACCGGTTCGTCTTTTCCAGCCGCTGGAACCGGAAGTGGCTGCATCCTTGGACCTTGCAGGCTTCGAAACGGCGCTGCATCTGTGGCGCCGTGGTCAGTTTGTCGAGGCCGGCAAGGCGTTCGGTGTGCTCGCAGCACAGGGCGACACGCTGGCGGCTCGCTATGTTGCCTGGGCGCAAACTTATGCCGAAACACCGATGTCGAACTGGGAAGGCATCATTCAGCAGGGATCGAAATGATGGTTGAGTTGCAAGGAAAGCGCGTTCTGGTGACGGGCGGTGCGACAGGGATCGGCGCGGCAATTTCGCGCGCCTTCTCCGACGCGGGGGCCAAGGTTGCCGTGCACTATCACGCCGGCAAAG
The DNA here is from genome assembly GCF_041910485.1 of Dongia sp. Taxonomy (GTDB): domain Bacteria; phylum Pseudomonadota; class Alphaproteobacteria; order Dongiales; family Dongiaceae; genus Dongia. Next base: position 191,169 of record NZ_JAYRQR010000035.1, on the reverse strand, counting down.
CGGCTGCAGACGCCTTGGTAGCGGAAAAGAAGGCGGCATTGGCCGTTGGCGCGGATCTCTCGAAGGCAGACGCCTGCAACAGGTTGCTGCAGGCGGTCGTCGAGAAGTTGGGCGGGCTCGATGTTCTCGTCAACAATGCCGGTGGTATGGTCGGGCGTCGGCCGCTATCGGAAATCGACGATGCGTTCATTGACGAAGTGTTCAATCTCAATGTTCGCTCGACGGTGCATTGCTGTCGCGCGGCGATCGATCCGTTCAGGGCGCAAGAGCATGGCACCATCATCAATGTCAGCTCTGTCTCGGCGATTACCGGTGGCTCGCCGGGCTCAAGCATCTATAGCGGCGCCAAGGGTTTCATTTCGACCTTCACCCGATCTTTGGCGCGGGAGCTGGCGCCCGATGGCGTGCGGGTGAATGCGGTGTCGCCGGGCACCATCCACACCGATTTTCATGTTCGCCATTCCACACCAGAAAAGCTCGAGGCGACGCGCAAGACCATCCCCCAGCAACGCCTGGGCACGGCCGAAGATTGTGCGGGCACAGTCCTCTATTTGGCCTCGGACAAGCTATCAGGCTATGTCACCGGGCAAGTAATCGAGGTGAATGGCGGGCAGCTGATGGTCTAGATCAGGTGGCCATTTAGAGTTTGGGCACCTTCACCCATCCGGCATTGCGGCTGGCCGATTTGACGCAAGCCTCGATGAAAGCGACGCCTTTGGCCCCATCGGTGACCGTGGGAAAAGTGACCGAAGGGTCGGGGCGACGGCGGTGCCGGGCAGCGCGGATTGCTGCTGCAACCTCACCATAGATATTGGCAAAGCCTTCCAGATAGCCTTCCGGATGTCCGGGAGGGATGCGGGTCATGCGTGCTGCCGCTGCGTTGGCCGAGCCTGTACCGCGCGAAATGATCCTGGTCGCCTCGCCAAATGGCGACCATAGCAGTTGGTTCGGGTGTTCCTGATGCCATTCCAGTCCGCCCTTGGAGCCGTAGAGGCGCAGACGCAGGTTGTTTTCGTTCCCGGGGCTGACCTGGCTGCACCACAGCATACCTTTAGCGCCACCGCGAAAGCGCAGCAGAATGTGGGCATTGTCATCGAGCTTGCGGCCAGGGACGAAACTGGAAAGGTCGGCGGCCAGTGAGTCGAGCGTCAGTCCACTGACGAAACTGGCGAGATTGTAGGCATGCGTACCGATGTCGCCGATGGAACCGCCGGCACCGGATTGCTTGGGGTCCGATCGCCATGCAGCCTGCTTTTGTCCCGTGGCTTCCAAGCGTTCCGTCAGCCAATCCTGCGGATATTCCACCTGGACCACGCGCAGGGCGCCGAGAGCACCTTCCTCCACCATCTGCCGCGCATGTCGCACCATCGGATAGCCGGTGTAATTGTAGGTAACGGCCAAAAGTCGGCGGGACGTCTTGGCTCGTTTTTGCAGGTCGAGCGCGTCTTTGAGGTTTGTCGTCAGTGGCTTGTCGCAGATGACATGAATGCCGGCATCAAGAAATGCCCGTGCTGCCGGCGCATGCATGTGGTTGGGCGTCACGATCGCTACGGCCTCGATGCCGTCCTCTCGAGCAGCCTCTTTCTCGGCCATTTCCGCGAAGCTGGTATAGATGCGGTCCCGGACGAGACCGAGTGCGGCACCAGAGCGTTTGGCTTTCGCCGGCGTGGAGGAGAGGGCACCGGCAACCAACTCATACTGATCATCCATACGAGCAGCGAGGCGATGAACGGCGCCGATGAAGGCACCTTCGCCGCCGCCGACCATGCCGAGACGAATGCGGTCCTTGCCGGATTTATCCTTACGACCCTCGATCGACATCCCTTTTTCTCCCTCAGATGCCCAGCATACGGCGGTTGGCTGCCTTGTCCGTTCCGCCGGCGGCAAAGTCGTCAAAGGCCTTTTCCGTCACGCGGATGATATGGTCGCGGATGAAGATTGCACCCTCCCTTGCACCATCCTCCGGATGCTTCAGGCAGCATTCCCATTCCAGCACGGCCCAACCCTTGAAGTTGTAGGCCGCAAATTTAGAGAAGATGGCCCGGAAATCGACCTGGCCGTCGCCGAGGGAACGGAAGCGGCCGGCCCGGTTCACCCAGCTCTGATAGCCGCCATAGACACCTTGGCGGCCGGTCGGGTTGAATTCCGCATCCTTGACGTGAAACATCTTGATGCGCTCGTGATAGATGTCGATGTAGTCGAGATAGTCGAGACACTGCAGGATGAAGTGCGACGGGTCGTAGAGGATGTTACAGCGCGGGTGGTTCTTCACGCGCTCCAGGAACATTTCGAATGTAACGCCGTCATGCAAATCTTCGCCCGGATGAATCTCATAACAGACGTCGACACCGACCTTGTCGAATGCATTGAGAATGGGGAGCCATCGCTTGGCCAATTCTTCGAATGCGGTGTCGGTGAGCCCCTTCGGCCGTTGCGGCCACGGATACATGAAGGGCCATTCCAACGCGCCTGAAAAGGTGACATGCGCGTTGAGGCCCAGATTGGAAGACGCCTTTGCCGCCAGCATCATTTGGTCGACCGCCCATTTTTGCCGTGCCTTCGGATTGCCCCGCACCTTGGTTGGCGCAAAGCCGTCGAACGCTTGATCATAGGCCGGATGCACGGCAACTAATTGGCCTTGAAGATGGGTGGAAAGCTCGGTGATGGTGATGCCGTGTTTGGCGGCGGTGCCTTTCAACTCATCGCAATAGGTTTTCGACTTCGCCGCCTTCTCAAGGTCTATCATGCGTCCGTCCCAGCTGGGAACCTGAACGCCCTTGAAGCCGAGCGATGCGGCCCATTTGCAGATGGAGTCAAATGAGTTGAATGGCGCTTTGTCGCCGGCGAACTGAGCCAAGAAAATGGCAGGTCCCTTGATCGTCGTGGCCATGATCGTTTCTCCCTTGTTGCGCCTTGTTGCCGGCGCGTTCGTCTTGACGGTCGGTCAGAGGTAGGTGTTGACGAGGTTCTCCAGATATTCCTGACGGCCCGACAGCGGTTGCGGCTCCGTGTTGCGCGCCTCCACGTCCGCCGCGATTTCGGCAAGGCTGCGCTTTCCGTCCAGAATGGCGTTTCCCGCATCGGTGTCCCAACCGGCGTAGCGTCGGGATACATGGGCGGAAAGGGTTCCGTCTTTGATCATCCTCTCCGCTATCAACAATCCGCGCGCACTAACGTCCATGCCGCCGATATGGCCATGAATAAGGTCGTCGGCATCCAGGGATTGGCGGCGAATCTTGGCGTCGAAATTGAGCCCGCCGGTGGTGAATCCGCCGCCCTGCAGGATGTAATACATCGCCAGCGCGGTCTCCGGCACATTGTTCGGGAATTGATCCGTATCCCAGCCAAGTTGCGGATCACCGCGATTCATATCGATGGAACCGAAAATTCCGAGGGCCTGTGCAAGCGCAATTTCGTGTTCAAAGCTGTGGCCGGCAAGCGTTGCGTGATTGGCCTCGATATTCACTTTGACTTCCTTATCCAATCCGTAACGAACCAGGAAGCCGTAGACCGAGGCGACATCGAAATCATATTGGTGCTTGGTCGGCTCGCGCGGCTTCGGTTCGATGAGAATTGTGCCGCTGAAGCCGATCTTGTGCTTGTGTTCGACGACGAGGTTGAGGAATCGCCCAAGTTGATCGAGCTCGCGCCGCAGATCGGTGTTGAGCAGTGTTTCGTAGCCCTCGCGTCCACCCCAGAGAACATAATTGGCTCCACCAAGGTCATGTGTCAGTTCGAGGACCGATTTTACCTGCGCGGCAGCATAGGCAAAGACCTGTGGGTCGGGATTGGTGGCGGCGCCAGCCATATAGCGGCGATGGGAGAAGAGGTTGGCCGTACCCCAAAGGAGTTTCACCTTGGCGCCATCCATCTTGCGGCCGATATAGTCACCCATTTCCCGCAGCTGGCGGTTGGAGTCGGCAATGGATGTGCCTTCCGGCGCTATGTCTCGATCATGAAAGGTGAAAAAGGGAACGCCCAGCAGGCGATAGAGCTCGAACGCCACATCCGCCTTGATCTTGGCGAGTTGCATGGCGTCGCCGGGTTGCATCCAGAAACGCTGGAAGCTGTCGCCGCCAAATGGATCGGTTCCCGGCCAACAGAAGGAATGCCAATAGCAGATGGCGAAGCGCAGGTGATCTTCCATGCGCTTGCCCAGGACCATCTGATCGGGATTGTAATATTTGAACGCCAGTGGATTGCGCGAACCGGCACCTTCATAGGCAATCGGCTGCGTCGCTGTGAAGAAGGGGCGGGTAGGGGCGTTCATGACGCAATCTCCTTCAAGGCAGGATAAAGCTTTCGGTAGCGCAGATAGGCCGCGGCATAGGCATCGCGGAGATCTCGGTCAGGGGCGATCGTGCGGCCACGCTCTGGTGGCAGGCAGACATCAGCGGGTGGCTCGCCAGAGACGGCGAGACGAGCGAGGCGAGCCGCACCGAATGCTCCACTGACATCGGCGCCGACAATTTCGCTGAGAGGCAGGTCCAAAACGTTGGCGAGGATCGACCGCCAGAGTGGCGAGCGTGCGCCGCCGCCGATGACATCAGCGGCGTCGATTTGCGTCCCGGCGGCACGCAATGCCTCCAGGCAGTCGCGCAAGGCAAAGGCGACACCTTCCATCACGGACTGAACCATTGTGGCGCGGTCCGCTTGGTGCGAGAGGCCGACGAAGGCGCCGCGGATACGAGGATCGTTATGTGGCGTACGCTCGCCGGAGAGATAGGGAAGGAAGAAGATGTCACTGGGACGAGCAGGGCGCTCTGGCATCGAAGCAAGGAGCGTAACCTCGGACTGGCCCAAAATTTCGGCGAGCCATGCGAGGCAGGAAGCGGCGGAGAGAATAACGCCCATTTGGTGCCAAGTTTGCGGTATGCAGTGGCAAAAGGCATGGACGGCCGCATTCGGGTTGGGGGCAAAGCGTGCCGTCGTCGCCCAAAGCACACCGGATGTACCGAGGGACACGAATGCATCACCGGGCCGGATGGCGCCCAGGCTGACAGCGCCGGCAGCATTGTCGCCGGCACCGCCAGCGATGATAGGAGATGCTGCCATTTTCCAGCGCCGGGCGAGTTCCGGACGCAGGCGTCCCGCCGCTGCCGAGCCTTCCACCAGCCGGGGCATTTGCCTGCGTGAGAGGTGGGTGGCAGTAAGGCCATCGTCGGACCAATCGCGTCTGCCGACATCAAGCCAGAGGGTGCCAGCGGCATCCGACATTTCCTCGACATGTTCTCCGCTGAGCAGCAGGCGCAGATAGGCTTTGGGGAGAAGTATTTTCGCTATCGCACTGAAAATGTCGGGCTCGTGCTTTCGCACCCATAGGAGCTTTGGCGCTGTGAAGCCCGGCATGGCGATATTGCCGGTGACAGTGCGCAGGCTCGGCCAAGCTGCCTCCAGGTCGTCGCATTCCAGTGCGGAACGACCATCATTCCAGAGAATGCAGGGGCGCAAGACGCGGTCTGCGGCGTCGAGCAGCGTGGCGCCGTGCATTTGGCCGGAGAGGCCTATGCCGCGTACGGCCCCCATCTCTCGCGGTGCTTGAGCCGCGATGGCATCCATCGCCGACAATGTGGCATGCCACCAATGTGTCGGGTCCTGTTCGGAATGTGTCGGCGCTGGCCGGCTTACCTCCAGCGGTGCCGACGCCGTCGTAACGACCGATTGCTGCTCGTCTACGAGCACGGCCTTGATGGAAGATGTGCCAAGATCGAGCCCCAGGAACAATGGTCGCCCCGTCGTTTCAAGGAAGGTTGTCGCGGAGGAAGATGTCGATACGGATTCGTTCCATGTCATCGATCATCGGCTGACCGCTGCAATAGGCGAGGAGCACGCGGGCGGCAGATCTGGCCTCGTGTCCGGGATCCTGATTGATGACCGCATCCATAGTTCCTTGGATCAGGTATCGACGGGAATATTCGGTCAGTTCATGTCCAATGAAGAGGATGTCGCGGGTACGGCCGGCTTCATCGAGCGCTTCGACGATGCCGCGATTGCCGGCACCGATATTGTAGATGCCGACGATGTCGCGATTGCCGGCAAGGATGGCGGCAGTTAGGTCTTTGCATCGCCCCGCATCGTCATTTCCTTCTTGCGGCGGTAGGGCGGTCAGTGTCGGAAACTCCGCCGCGAGCACCTGTTGGAAGCCGAAAAGGCGCTCGGCATGGTCGCGGAGCGACAGGCTGCCAGCGATTAGGCCGATCGTTCCACTTCGTTGCGCCGCAAAGCGGCCCATCAGCGTCGCGGCCGTCCGACCGGCCGCGGAGTTGTCGATGCCGACATAACGTTGGCGGCGAGATGCCGGCACATCGGAGACCAGTGTCACAACATAGGTGCCGGCGTCGACGAGTGTATTGATGGCATCGCGCACGGCCGGGTGATCAAGCGCTACCACTGCCACACCGTGATATTGACCGACAAGGCCACGCAGTGTTTCGGCCAAGACTTCAGGGTTGAACACATCAACGCGCAGCATGTCGCCGAACGTATTTTGGTCGTCGAGCCATTGCAGTGACCGCTCAACCTGGTTGGCGAGCATGGACATGAAAGTGTTGGTGCCGGTGGGAAGGACAAAACAGAAGTTGAATTGGATGCCGCGTGCCAATCGCACCGCGGCCGCGTCGGGCCTATAGCCGAGCTTGGCCAGGGCCTGTTCAACGCGCTGGACCGTCTTGTTGCTGACGCCAGGGCGACGATTGAAGACGCGATCAACAGTCGCGAGGCTTACCTGGGCGTGCTCGGCGACGTCGACGAGAGTAGGGCGGCGGGGTTTGTCATTCATGGCCGGGAAGGTGACGGCAAAAAATGAGGTGCGCAACGCAAAAAATGACGTGAAGAAGAAATTTGAGCACTCAAATGGTGTTTATGCTGTTTAGTGCAGTGCTGGGCCGTCGTTTCAGAGCGGACGCAAATTCGCGACTGCACAAAACTTAATGATCAAACATTCGCAGTGCAGCATAACAAAATGAGCGAAAGTAGCATGTCCTGGCTTGAGTTGTTTAGTGAGTTGAATTATCACTGAACACCACGAGCCGGTCGAAAAAGACCTCAAGCGGCTATACCGGCGCGGAATCCATCGAACAATATCCGACACGCGGGGAGCGTGATCGGGGGCCGTCGGCGCCACCGCAAGATCGGGAGCAGCTTGGCGGGTATGGATGCAACCATGGGAGGGTATTTGGATGAAAAAGCTCCTTGCGTGCGCGGGCGCGTTGGCCACAGCCATCGTCTTTGCGCCAGCCTCGAACGCCAAGGCCGATGAACTGACGCTCTGTTGGGCTGCCTGGGATCCGGCGAACGCGCTGGTGGAACTCTCGAAAGATTTCACGGCGCAGACCGGTACGCAGATGAAGTTCGAGTTTGTGCCCTGGCCGAACTTCGCTGACCGTATGCTCAACGAACTCAATTCGGGCGGCAAGCTGTGCGACCTCTTGATCGGCGATTCACAGTGGATCGGCGGTTCCGCGGAGAACGGCTATTACGTGAAGCTCAATGATTTCTTCGACAAGGAAGGAATCAAAATGTCGGACTTTGCGCCGGCAACCGTTTACGCCTATTCGACCTGGCCCAAGGGCACGCCGAATTATTGGGCGCTGCCGGCGATGGGCGATGCCAATGGTTGGTTCTATCGTAAGGACTGGTTTGCCAATCCGGACCTGCAGAAGGAATACAAGGCCAAGTACAATCGCGACTTGGCCCCGCCGAAGACCTGGGAAGAGTTGAAGGAAACGGCGGAATTTTTCCAGGGCCGCGAGATCGACGGCAAGAAAGTCTACGGCGCCGCCATCTTCACCGAGCGCGCGTCGGAAGGGATTACCATGGGCGCCACTTCGGCGCTCTATCCCTACGGCTTCAAGTACGAGAACACACCCGGCAAGTATGACATGGAAGGCGCTGTCAATTCCCCCGACGCGGTTGCCGGCCTTGAGATGTACAAGGCGATCTACAAGTGCTGCACCCCTCCGGGCTATACCGACAGCTATATGGGTGAAGGCCTCGACGCGTTCAAATCCGGCCAGGTGGCCATGATGATGAACTGGTTTGCCTTCATGCCGGGCATGGCCAAGGATGAGAATGTCGGTTCCAAGACCGGCTTCTTCGTCAACCCGAGCGCCAAGGTTGCTGCGTCCACGCTGGGTGGGCAAGGCATCTCGGTTGTTGCCAATACCGACAACATGGACGGGGCGCTCGCCTACATCAAATGGTTCGCCCAGCCGGATGTGCAGAAGAAGTGGTGGTCGCTCGGTGGCTATGCCTGCCACAATGCCGTGCTGAATGACCCGGGCTTCAAGGACTCGCAACCTTTCGCGGCGCAGTTCCTGGAAGCGATGGGCGGTGTTCAGGATTTCTGGCAGGAGCCGTCCTATGCCCAGCTGCTGCAGGCCATGCAAAAGCGGTTGCATGACTATGTCGTGGCCGACAAAGGCACGGCCAAGGAGGCCCTTGATGGCCTGATCCAGGACTGGACCGCCATCTTCAAGGAAGAAGGCAAGCTTTAAGACCTGTTCGCGTATGACGGCGTCTCCGACCGGCCGTGCCGGAGACGCCGCTTCTTCCAGAGAGACTCATGCCTGATATTGATGCCATTGCCGATCGTGCCGCTTCCGCGACGCCGCCTGCCGTTGCCCGGGCCGTCCGTGGTTTGTCCGATCGATCCATCGCCTGGCTGTTCGTCGCGCCAACGATGATCCTTCTGTTGGCAATCAACATCTTCCCGTTGATTTGGACCGTCTACCTGTCCTTCACCAACTATGCCTCAAACCGTCCCAATCGGCCGGTCGTCAATGTCGGCCTCAAATGGTACCAGGACATTCTAAGCTCGCCTGAGGTGTGGGCAGCAATGCAGGCGACGGCGCATTTCGTGTTCTGGACGATCGTGTTCCAGACTTTGATCGGCTTCTCGCTCGCCTATCTCATCGATCGAAAGTTCCGTGGCCATGCCTTCTGGACGACCATCATTCTTATTCCGATGATGCTGTCGCCGGCTGTGGTCGGCAATTTCTGGAAATTCCTCTATCAGCCGCAGATCGGCTTGTTCAACTATGTCGTCTCGTTCTTCACCGGCATCCCCCCTTCTTCCTTCGAGATGCTGGGATCGGTAACGCTGGCGCCTTGGGCGATCATCATCGTCGATACGTGGATGTGGACGCCCTATGTGATGCTCATCTGCCTTGCCGGTCTGCGTTCCATTCCCGATTACATCCTGGAGGCGGCCGAGGTGGATCGAGCCTCGCGCTGGCAGCAATTCTGGTCCATCACGTTGCCGATGGCCTTGCCCTTCATCATGTTGGCAGTGCTGTTCCGCGGCATCGAAAACTTCAAGATGTTCGACATGGTTATGCTGCTGACCGGTGGCGGCCCCGGCTCGACCACCGAGCTTGCCTCGATTGCCCTAAAGCGCCAGGCGTTCGAAGCCTACCGGACAGGATATTCCTCGGCATTTGCCATCATCCTGTTTGTCGTCGTCTTTGGCTTGGCCAATGTCTATGTAAAGGCTCTTAACAAGGTGAAGCAAAGATGAGCGGCGCGTCGACTACAGCTCATTCCGTCGTCGAGCCATCGGCCAATTCGAAAAGAGTCGCCGGGTTCCTGGTGATCCTCTACGCCTTGGTCTCAATGGTGCCGTTGGCATGGATATTCTTCACTGGCTGGAAAACACCCCCGGATTCGATCTCATACCCGCCGAAAGTCATCTTCAATCCGTCGCTTGAAGGGTATTGCAACCTGTTCACCACGCGTACGCGCCAAACGGCTGAGTATATCGCGGCACTTGGTGCTCCAAGCGGTGAATGCGATGAAGTGACGCGGCGGCGCGAAATGGTGATTGCGGGGGCGTCGAATTACCTGCCGCGCTTTGCCAATTCGCTGATCATCGCCTTCGGTTCGACCTTTCTCGCAGTGTCGCTTGGCGTCTTCTCGGCCTATGCCTTCTCGCGCTTCAAGATACCGCTGGCGGACGACCTGCTGTTCTTCATCCTGTCGACCCGCATGATGCCGCCAATCGCCGTCGCCATCCCGATCTATCTGATGTACCGCGCCTTGGGGCTCTCGGACTCTGCGCTTGGTATGATCCTGCTCTATACAGCGGTCAACGTGTCGCTGGCGGTCTGGCTGCTCAAAGGGTTCATCGACGAAATCCCGCGCGAGTATGAAGAAGCCGCGATGATCGACGGGTATACACGTCTCCAGGCCTTCTTCAAGGTCGTGCTGCCGCAGGCCGCGACCGGAATCGCCGCCACTGCGATCTTCTGCATGATCTTCGCTTGGAATGAATATGCCTTCGCCGTGCTGCTCACTTCGGGCGAGGCGCAGACGGCACCACCCTTCATACCGACCATTATTGGCGAAGGCGGCATGGATTGGCCAGCGGTCGGCGCAGGTACAACATTGTTCCTGATCCCAATCGTGGTGTTCACCGTCCTGCTACGCAAGCAGCTCTTGCGCGGTATCACATTTGGGGCAGTGCGCAAATGAGCCCGGATCCGATGACCAAGATGACGGGCGGGACCAAGCGCAGTTGGCCGGGTTGGGCAAGGCGTGGCTTTCTGGAGAATGTGGCCATCGCTTTGATCCTGCTGGGTGTGGTCATGCTCGTGCAACCGTTCTCGATCACGCTTTACGGTTGGTCGTTCCTGACCGTGCTGGTCGGCGTTGTGATGTTCACCATCGTCAGCAAATTTCCGGAGTAGGCGATGGCCGAGATAAAAGTACGCGACCTGCACAAGAGTTTCGGCGACTTCGCTGCGGTGAAGAACTCGAACTTCACGGTTGAGGATGGCGAGTTTTTCGTGCTGCTGGGACCGTCGGGTTGCGGCAAGACGACAACCTTGCGCATGATTGCCGGCTTGGAGCTGCCAACCTCGGGGAGCATCCTGCTCGGTGGCCGCGATGTGACGTTCAAACGTGCGGCGGAGCGGGACATCGCCTTTGTGTTCCAGCTCTTCGCCCTCTATCCGCACATGAATGTCCGCGAGAATATCGGCTTCTCGCTGAAGTGCCAGGGCTTCTCGCGAGCTGAGATCAGGCGACGGGTCGATGAAGCAGGTCGCATCCTGCGTATCGAGCATATTCTCGACAAGTCGGTTTCCGGTCTTTCCAGCGGCGACCGGCAGCGTGTCGCCCTTGGCCGGGCCATCGTGCGAGAGCCGATGTGTTTCCTGATGGACGAGCCGCTGGGGGCACTCGATTCCGAGTTTCGGCACGTCATGTGCGGTGAGCTGCGCTCCCTGCATAATCGGCTGAAGGCGACCACCGTTTATGTCACCCACGACCAGTTGGAAGCCATGTCGATGGCAGACAAGATTGCGGTGATGAATGGTGGCCTCATCGAGCAATTTGGGACGCCGCAGGAGATCTACCAACGGCCGGTCAGCATGTTCGTCGCGGACTTTATCGGGTCGCCACCGATGAATTTTCTTCAGTTCGAAGCAGGTCTTGCCCGTGGTACGGGCGAGGCGCGACTGGGTGATGCGCTGGTGTCGATGCCATCCGTTCACGAGGATGTAGCGCCGGGGCCGCTCGTTCTCGGCGTACGGCCGGAGCATATCCGGTTCGACGATTCCTCGCCGTTGCGGGGGTCCGTCTATGGGGCCGAATATCTGGGGACGACGCAGATCGTGACGGTCGATACAGAATTCGGGCAAGTTAAGGCGCGAACCAACTCTCACATCCAGGTGGCGGCTGGTACCCATGTTGGCCTGCGTCTATCGGCCGATCGTCTATCGCTCTTTCATGGCAAGGATGGGCGTGCTGTGCGGACCGCGTTGTTCGAGGGAGGAATTCATGGCTGACATCCGCCTCGAAGGCGTTACCAAGAACTTTGGCGACGTGACGGCCGTTGAAAATATCGACCTCAATGTGCGGAATGGCGAGTTTGTCGTCTTGCTTGGTCCGACCGGTGCCGGCAAAACCACGACCCTCCGTCTCATTGCCGGGCTCGAGAAGCCCGATATTGGGCACATTTCAATCAATGGCAAGGATGCAGCCGGCCTATCTCCGGCGGAACGGGATGTTGCCTTCGTATTCCAACAATACTCTCTTTACCCGCATCTCACGGTCTTTGAGAATTTGGCCTTTCCGTTGCGATCTCCGACCCGGCGATTGAAGGAGGCGGCCATCAAATCGACGGTGGAGCGAATTGCAGCGCTCTTGCGAATAGAGAAGAAGCTTCAAAACCGGGCGACGCGACTGTCGGGTGGTGAGATGCAACGTGTGGCGATCGGGCGGGCTCTTGTGCGTTCACCGTCGATCTATTTGATGGACGAGCCGCTGTCGTCGCTTGACGCCAAGCTGCGGTCCGATATGCGGCTGGAACTGCAACATATCCAACGCGATCTCGGCGCCACCATGCTCTACGTTACGCACGATCAGATCGAGGCCATGACAATGGCGACCCGGATTGGCGTGCTTGATCATGGTCGCCTGGTCCAGGTAGGAACGCCGCGTGAAATCTATGAATCGCCGCGCAACATTTATGTGGCAACCCGGCTGGGGATGCCGTCGATCAATCTCCTGCCGGCGTCGGCCTTTGCTGCCCAGCCAATGCCGCCCGGGACGGCGACTATTGGCGCGCGAACGGAGCATGTGGTTGTCGATCGGTCGGCAAAGGATCGCGGACATGCTGCGAAGGTGGAGTGGATCGAACATTTGGGCGACCAGAACCACCTTCACCTCAGCCTCGGTCCGCACAAGCTGGTCACTTTGGTTGATCCCGATATGTCCCTTGAGGTCGGCGATGCCGTGGACCTGAGCCTGCGCGGGGCGCTTTACTTTGGAGCGGATGGCGAGCGTATAGCTGCCTAGGTTTCTGTGGAACGGTCGAATAGACGAGCTTGATTGCATGAAACAGGATGCGGAATTGCGGGCGGCGCTGTTGCGGGCCATCGGCGAGGTCATTGCCGGGCATGCCGAGGAATTGACCTCCCTCGACCAGGCCATTGGCGATGGCGATCACGGCATCAACATGAAGCGTGGCTTCGAGGCCGTGATGGGCGACGCTGCGGCTCTCACCTCGAAACCGTGGCCGGACTTCCTGAAGGCCGTCGGCATGACGCTGGTGATGAAGGTTGGTGGCGCGTCCGGCCCGCTCTTCGGCACGCTCTTCATGACGTTGGGGAAGGAACTCCCGCCAGAGCCGCGGGCTGGGGATGTCGTCAAGGCCCTGCGCGCAGCCATTGTTGCTGTTCAGGCGCGTGGCAAGTCTGAAGCTGGGCAAAAGACCATGTTGGATGTTCTCATCCCGGTGGCAGAACAGTTGGAGGCGGGCAATCTCTCCCTCGATCAATTGAAGGAAAAGGCGCTTGGCTCGGCCGAGGCCACCAAACCGCTGAGGGCTATCCGCGGGCGCGCTTCGTTCCTTGGCGACCGCTCGATTGGACACGTTGATCCGGGGGCTCGGTCGTCAGCCTTGATGATCGGTGCTGTGGTGGATGTACTGAAGGAAGTGGCATGAACAGGGTTGGTATCGTTATCGTTTCGCATTCGCCCAAAGTGGCGGAAGGGGCGGCGGACATGGTGCGGCAGATGGTCGGCGATGAGGTGCCGCTGGCGTGGTGCGGCGGTGATCCGGGCGGCAATTTGGGAACCTCGGTCGAACACATATTGGGCGCGATAGACAAGGCATGGTCCGACGCCGGGGTCGCCATCCTGGTGGATCTTGGCGGCGCGGAGACGAATTCCGAAATGGCGGTCGAGATGCTGCCGGCCGAGCGCCAGGGCAAGGTCGTCGTTTGCAATGCGCCGATTGTCGAGGGCGCCGTCATTGCCGCGACCGAGGCGTCGGGTGGGTCTTCACTGGACATTGTCCGGCGAACCGCCGAAGAACTGTCGCCGCAGTGAGTGAACCAATCCGAGTCGTTCTTTGATCCAGGTGAGCATGACGGAAAGCACGATCAAGGCAGCCATCGAAATCACCAACCCGACCGGCCTTCATGCCCGGCCGGCGGTGAAGATGACCAAGCTCGCCAAGAGCTTTGTGGCCAAGGTGCAGCTTGCCTTTGCAGCGGACGGCCCCTGGATCGACGCCAAGAGTGTTGTAAAGGTGATGGCGCTCAAAGCGCCGAAGGGAGCGGTCCTGCATTTTGCCGCCAGCGGCGCCGATGCGGGCGATGCGGTCGCGGCCCTCACCGATTTGGTGCGGCGTGATTTCGACGAGCATCTGGAGGGCGAGGGCGCTGGATCTGCCGGGACGGGGCATGGCGGCTGAGTCGTGGCATATCGGGCGGGCTGCGGCACCTGGGCTTGCCGCTGGGCCACTCTTTGTCGCCCGTCCGGATACCGGCTCGAAGATTGCGGTCGGCGCGCCGGACGAAGAAGCGGAAAAGCTGCGCCGTGCCATAGTACGCGCCATCGCAGACATCGAGGCGCTGCAGCGGGAAAGCGACGGCGAGGCCGCCGAGATTCTGGAATTCCAGATTGCCATGCTTGGTGACGAGGCTTTGGCTGAAGGCGCCTTTGTCGATATTGAAAGCGGTGAGGCGGTCGGAACCGCCTGGAGCGCGGCACTTGACGTGCAAGTCGCGGAATACGCAGCGGCCGAGGACGAATATTTCCGGGCACGCGCCAGCGACTTGGCAGATATTCGGGACCGCGTCCTGGACCAATTGCAGGGAAGGGCCGTCAGTCTGCCGCCGAGTGGTTCTATTTATCTGGCCGAGGATCTGCCGCCGTCGCGCTTTCTGGCCTGCGACTGGTCGGCCGGTGGTGGTATAGCGCTGACCGGCGGCAGTCCATCCAGCCACGTTGCTATGTTGGCAAGGGCGCGGGGCGTGCCAATGGTCGTGGGTCTTGACTTCGATCTATCGCAGCCGGTCGCCGGGATGCAGGCCTTGCTGGATGGCGCGGGTGGGCGGCTGACCCTTGATCCGGAGCCGGAACTCGCCGACGCGTTCGCTCAACGTATGTCGGCTGCGGCCGCCGAGGCGCAGCAATGGTCGCAATATCTGCATCAACCCGCTGTCACTGCGGATGGGGAACGGGTAACGACGCAAATCAATGTTGCTGCGCCGGCAGAACTTGATGGAATAGACCCGTCAATCTGCGATGGGATCGGATTGGTGCGAACGGAGTTTCTCTTCCATGATCAGCCTCATTTACCCGATGAGGAGGAGCAATATCAGGTCTATCGCCGGATTGTCGATTGGGCGGACGGGCGCCCAGTCACCATCCGCACGCTTGATGCAGGGGGCGACAAGCCGATCCCCGGCCTTTCGGTTGCGGCTGAATCAAATCCATTCCTGGGCCTGCGTGGCATTCGTTTGTCGCTCGCTTATCCGGATATATTCCGGATCCAGTTGCGTGCACTGGCGCGGGCGGCCGTGCATGGGGCCATCAAGGTTATGCTGCCGATGGTGACAATCCCGTCGGAAATCGAGGCGGCGCAGGCCCTGTTGTCGGGGGAAGTGGCTGATCTTGAACGCACGGGTGTCCCGTGCCGCTTGCCTTCCCTGGGTATCATGGTTGAAGTGCCTGCGGCAGCATTGGCGGTCGATCGCTATCCAGCTGCATTCTACTCGATCGGCTCCAACGATCTTACGCAATATGTAACGGCAGCGGCTCGCGATGTGTCGTCGGTGGCCGCTCTCAACGATACCTCCAATCCTGCCGTATTGATGTTGATTGAGCATGTCGCACGTTTTGGTCGGGATGCCGGGCGCGAAGTCAGCCTTTGCGGCGATGCCGGTGGCGATCCGCGTTTGCTGCCGCTGTTGCTGGCTGCCGGTGTGCGCAACGTCTCAATGGCGCCCAGTATGCTGGCCCGGGCGAAGTCGGTGATATCAGGGTGGCAGAGATCATGAACGCCGATAGTGACAATATTGTACGCGATGGAATTGGTGTCGAAGCCTCTGCGATGGCGGAATATAAGGGCATTCTGCAACGGCTGCTCGACAACCGTCCTTCCGGCACGCGGCAGCGGTTGGCGCATGCCTTGGGCAAGAATCGCAGCTTCATCACGCAAATAACCAATCCAGGTTATGCCGTGCCGATTCCCGCGCCACATTTGGAGACGATCTTCGAGATCGTCCACTTTCCGACAGCGGAACGTCAGGCATTTCTCGATGCCTACGGACGTGCCCATCCGGGGCGATTGCAGCGGGCGCAAGCAGGGCGCCGCAATCGGACGGCCACGCTTCACGTCCCCGATCTGGGTGACGAGGATCGCAATCGTCGCCTTGATCATATGTTGAGCGAACTAGCCGTCCAGATTGCCAAGATCATCGACGACGGCCAATAAACTGCCGGGGAGGATCGCCATGAAGAAACTGATCAACACCACTGATACGGTTCTTGCTGAAACATTGGATGGCTTTGCGGCCGCCCATGCCGACATCGTCGAATTGGGAGACGAGCGCAAGTTCATCCGCCGCCGCATATTGAAGAAAGGCAAGGTCGGATTGATCTCCGGTGGCGGTTCTGGGCACGAGCCGCTGCACGGTGGTTTTGTCGGGCATGGGATGCTCGATGCTGCTTGCCCTGGCCAAGTTTTCACCTCTCCGACACCGGATCAAATGCTTGCCGCAGCCCAGGCGGTGGATACGGGTGGTGGCGTCCTCTTCATCGTGAAGAACTATGAAGGCGATGTGATGAATTTTGCGATGGCCGCTGAAATGGCCGCTGAGATGGCGAATGGGCCGATCGCAACCGTGATCACGGACGATGATGTTGCCGTGGAAACGTCGACCTATTCCACGGGCAGGCGTGGGGTTGCAGGAACATTGATCGTCGAGCGTCTGGTCGGTGCTGCAGCTGAACAGGGGACGACCATCGATGCGCTCAAGACCTATGGCGATGACGTCAACAGCCGTACCCGATCGATGGGTGTGGCGCTGACCAGTTGCACAGTGCCGGCCGCCGGCAAGCCCACATTCACTTTGGCTGAAGATGAAATGGAGATGGGTGTCGGTATTCACGGCGAGCCTGGACGGCGCCGGGTCAAATTGGCGTCGGCTGATGCAATCGCAGCCGAGATGCTTGGGGCGATTACCGGCGATCTGACGCCAAAGCCGGGGCAGCAGGCGATCTTGCTCGTCAATGGATTCGGCGGCACACCGTCGATGGAGCTCTATTTGATGTGCAATGCAGCGCGGCGAATTCTCGCGGGCCAGAAAGTGCTGGTCGCCCGCTGTTTGGTCGGGTCTTATGTCACGTCTCTGGAAATGGCCGGCTGTTCGCTGACCTTGTCGCTGGTCGATGATGCCGACTTGGCGCTATGGGACTCACCGCTGCACACGGCCGCCTTGCGTTGGAAAATGTGATGCTTGGATGAGCTACAAAGAAAGCCCGGCGCGTCCCAACGCCGGGCTTTCCCGTATCGCCGGAAGTCTACTGCTTCAGCGCTTTGATCTCTTCCCACAGCTTGATGTATTTCTGATTCCGCGCCGTTTCGACCGGCTCGAACAGAATGCCATCCGCCAAGTAGGCAATCGGATCGGTAATGCCAAGCGCCTTCACCTTCTCCGGATCGGCAATTTCAAAGGCCTTCCGGTTGGCGTGGCCATAGCCATACTCATTAATGAGATATTTGCCTGTCTCTGGTGACAGCCAGGCGTCGAGGAAATCATAGGCAGCGGCTTCATCCGCCTTGCCGGTGTTGAGCAGCGTCAAACCGCAAAGCCAGGTGAACCGACCCTCCTTGGGCTTGGCGAAAGCCATCGGAATTCCCTGTTCGGTCAACGACTTCACGGCTTCGTTCCAGGCATAGGCGGCAACAATTTCTCCAGACGCAAGTGCTTGATTGATTTCCGTTTGATCGGTCCACAGAAAGCGACTGTTCTTGACCATCTTTTCTGCGAGCGGGCGTGTTGCAGCCAGCTCTTCATCGGTCATCTCGAAAATTTTCTTCCGGGAATAGCCAAGCAAAAGCCCCGCAATTTCAAGCGCAGCTTCTGTGTCTGACATGGCCACCTTGCCCTGGTAGCGATCGTCCGTGAAGATGGCCCATGACTCGTTCTGGGCAAAGTCCGGCTCAACCAGGTCGGTGCGATAGGCGATGCTGGAAATACCCCAATCGGCCGGCGCCATGTACACTTGTCCGTTGACCATAACGCCGCCGGTCTTCAGTGGATCGAAGACATCGTTCCAATGGCTGAGGCGGGACGTGTCGATCGGCTTGGCCATGCCAGCTTCAACGAAGGGCAGAAGCGAATAGGTGCAAGGATGCACGGCATCTGCATTGAACCCGCCACGGACCTTTTGCAGCGCTTCGTCTTCGTTAGCGAAGATGGAGAAGGCCGGCGGCGCACCATATTTGGCGACATAGGACCCGAAAAGATCCGGAATGTCATAGCCGCTCCATTCCATGACGACGAGTTGCTCGGCGGCGCGCGCCTGTCTCGGCATCAGCATGAAGCCGACACCAAAGGCAGCGGCAGAGCGCATGACATCACGCCGTGAAACGCGGCCCTGCGCCATGCGATCGATAAATTTAACGCGGTTCATACCCGTAAGCCCCCTATCTGTCTGGATCGTCTTATTTGATTAGTTGATCTCAACTTGGCGATTTGACGACCACCTGTATACGGCTGTCAACGGGCATTGCAGGGTATCGCAAATGTTTGATTGTGGACCGGCTTTTGCTTCTCCCAACCCATGAAACAAGGTCGCGCATCCATGAATCACGCGCGACTTGACAGTCGAGCGTCGAGCCATTGAAACTCTGCTTCAAGACACGGCGCAGTAAGATCGTGTTGCAAGGGATGGTGGCGTGACTGGGATTTTCGCGAAATGAGCGACGCGGCGGAGAGCGGCGTCGGCACTGGGTCGGTCCGTGTTTTGGCGGCTAAGAGTACGGTACTACAGCGTTATCCCTGGATAAGAGGGTATCTGCTGATGTTGCCGACGCTAGTTGTCATGCTGGCGATGCTGGTGGCGCCAATTATCGCGATGGTTGTGCGTAGCTTCTGGACTCAGAACGTCTTCGAGATCGATACGACGTTCACCATGCGCAACTACCTGCAGATTTTTGGGTTGGGCGACAAGATAACCTATTGGATGGGAATTCCATTTCCCTTCGCCAATCCGGTCTACCTTATCCTATTGGTCAAATCGATCCTGATGTCGCTGACTGTGACCGCTTTTGTGGTCCTGCTGGCCTATCCGATGGCCTATTTCATGGCCTTTCGCGTGCACCGCCGCAAAGTGCTGTGGTTGATCCTGATCACGGTGCCGATTTGGACGAGCTATCTGCTCCGCGTTTTCGCCTGGAAGATCATGTTGGGCTTCAATGGCGTCATCAATTCGAGCCTCATGAAGCTTGGGCTCATCGATCAGCCGCTGGAGTTTCTGCTCTACAGCCCGACAGCCGTGATGTTGACGCTGGCACATGCCTGGGTGGCCTTCGCCATTCTGCCGATTTACGTGAGCCTTGAGAAAATTGACCGATCGCTGCTTGAAGCGGCGACCGATCTCGGTGACCGGCCCTGGGAGCGCTTCTGGCATATCACGCTGCCCTTGTCGGCACCGGGCACGATCGCCACGGCCTTGATGGTCTTCATCCCGACGGTCGGCGATTACGTGACACCGGCCCTGGTCGGCGGTTCCGGTGGCAGCATGGTCGGCAATTCCATCCAGATCCTGTTCGGCCGCCAGAACGATGCGCCTTTGGGTTCAGCGGTTTCGGTGGTGATGATGGCACTCGTGACGGCGGTCGTCTGTCTGTTCCTCTGGGCTGTCGGCTATCGCAAGATCCGCGCGCGTGAGGCAGCCTGATCATGACGAAGAAGATCGACTTCCTCCTTGTGTACGGGATTCTCTTTCTGATTTTCCTCTATGGTCCCGTTCTTCTGCTGCCGCTCTTTTCCTTCAATGATGCGATCTACGCGATCTTTCCGCTGAAGGGCTTCACGCTGAAGGCCTATCAGCAGATGGTCCACGACCCGTCCTTGATCAAAGCCCTTAAGAACAGCCTGACGGTGGCCATCGGCGTTTCCCTGGTCAGCACCACATTCGGCCTGCTGGCGGCGATGGGTGTCACGCGCTACAAGATGCCGGGGCAGGGGCCGGTCATGAGCGGGATCATGCTGCCGCTGGTGGTGCCCAGCATCATTCTCTCCGTCGCGTTGCTGGTTATCGTTCGTCAAGTCTTCGATATTCCGCTCACCCTGTGGACCGTCGGGGCAGGGCACGTGCTGCTCTGCGTGCCGTTTTCCATGATGGTGCTGATGGCGCGTCTCGAAGGTTTTGACCGCAGCCTCGAGGAGGCTTCGGCGGATCTGGGTGAAAATGGCTGGATGACTTTCTGGCGCGTGACGTTCCCGCTGGCGTTGCCGGGCGTCGTCTCCAGTCTGCTGATGTCCTTCACAATCTCGCTCGACGAGTATGTGATGGCCTTCTTCTTGTCGGGGCTCGACCAGACGCTGCCGATCTTCCTCTATAGCCAGTTGCGCTTTCCGCAACGCCTGCCGATGACATTGGCATTGGGCAGCACGATTCTCTTCGTCTCGACGATCATTGTCATCTTCTCGGAAATGCTGCGTCGTCGCGGCGTTCCCACCACCAAGCCAAGCGGGTTGTGAGATCATGCCGAGTGCCGATTCCATCATTTCCCTGAACAATGTGTCCCGCCATTTCGGGCCCGTACGCGCTGTTGACAATGTCAGCTTCGAAATCCGGCGCGGCGAGTTCTTCTCGCTTCTGGGGCCGTCTGGGTGCGGCAAGACCACTTTGCTGCGCATGCTGGCGGGTTTCGAGGTGCCGACATCGGGCTCAATCGTGATCGATGGACAGGACGTCTCGACCGTGCCGCCCTATGCGCGGCCGACGAACATGGTGTTCCAGAATTACGCGATCTTTCCGCATCTCAATGTCGGGCAGAACATCGCCTATGGGCTCCGTAAAAAGGGGCTGCCCAAGCCGGAACTGAGCCGCGTGGTCGAAGAGGCGTTGGAACTGATCAAGATGCCGGGATATGGCGCCCGCGCCAGTCATCAGCTTTCGGGTGGCCAGCGTCAGCGAGTGGCCCTGGCGCGGGCGCTCGTGTGCAAGCCCAAGGTTCTGCTGCTCGACGAGCCGCTGGGGGCGCTCGACAAGAAATTGCGCGAGGAAATGCAGATCGAATTGCGCCAGATTCAGCGGACAGTCGGCGTCACTTTCGTTTTCGTCACGCACGACCAGGAAGAGGCGCTGGCGCTCTCCGACCGCATCGCCGTGATGTCGGGGGGCAGGGCGATGCAGATCGACAGTGCCACCCGCCTCTATGAAGCGCCGAACTGCCGGGAGGTGGCGGCGTTCATCGGGTCGATGAACTTCTTTGCCGGGAAGCTGCGTTCGGTGGCCGGTGGATCCGCCAGCGTCGATGCTGGTGCGATGGGCAATCTGGCTGTCAGCGTCAACGGAGCGGCCCCCGCACTTGGTTCAGCGGTGACTGTCGCGGTACGCCCGGAAAAAATGCGCCTCGCCTGGGAGAAGCCGGCTGGCGCCGGCAATGCCATCGCCGGTACGGTTGCGGCCGAGGCCTATTTCGGCGATCGCAGCCACTATCACGTGGCGATCGAGGGCCTCGCGGCACCTATCGCCGTGGCGCATCAGAAGTCCGAGCGGTCGCTCGACGATGCCAGCACCATCGGCCGGCCGGTTTGGTTGACTTGGCCGGAAAGCGCCGCCGTACTGCTCGATAGCTGACGATCAGCCGAAATGGGCGCCGATGGCGCAGAGGCCCGCCAGGATGTGGCGGTCCATGCCTTCATCGACGGGCAACGGCTGCGACGATACCTTGACCACCACGGTATCGGCCTTGCGGTCGATGAAGATCCACTGGCCATGAATGCCGACGGCGCAGAATGATCCGCGCTTCTCGTCGACAATGTACCATTTGCTGCGATACTTGCCGCCCGGAATGAACTGGGCCATGTCGCCGCGTGCCCAGGCGCCGGCATCGCCATTGGCGAGAATGTCGTCGACCCAGTTGCGCGGCACGATCTGCTTGCCTGAAACGGTACCGTGGTTGCGCATCATCTCGCCGAAACGACCGAGATCGCGCAAGGCGGCGCTCATGCCGCCGGCCGTGCGCGCGGCACCCAGGCGGTCGACGGTCACATAGGCCGGCATTTCGGCACCGATATGCTGCCAGATTCCGTCGCTCAGGAGATCGGCGAGCTTCCGGCCGGCGGCACGTTCCAGGAGCCACCCCAACAGGTCCGAGTTGGGCGAGACGTAGTGGAAGGTATGACCGTGATCGGTGCCGGCGCGCTTGGTCGTCGCCAGGAAGCCGCGCAGGTCCGGCATGTCGCTGAGATCGTCGAGCGGGTTCCAGCCGCTTGCCCGGCGATAGCGCATGAAATCGCCCTTGGGGTCGAGATAGTCTTCCTTGAAGTCGATGGCGACCGTCATATCCAGCACATGCCGGACAGTGGCGTCGCCATAGGCCGAACCCTTGGTCTCCGGCAGGTAATCGGCAACGAGGGCATCGGGGTCGAGCTGGCCGTTGGCGACAAGGAGACCCGCAAGCGTCCCGGTCACCGACTTGCTGACGGAGAAGATGATATGGGGTCGATTGGCCGCCAACGCACCGGCATAATATTCGGTAGCGATTTTACCCTGATGCAGGACCAGGAAGCCGTCGGTGAAGGTATCGCCGACCATGCTGGCGATCGTTCCGCTCTGTCCGTCTGCGGTCTTATACGCGAGGGCCATGAGATCGGCGGGTGCCTGTTCCAGCAAGCGTACCGAAGCTGGGTCGTGCGCGATGATGGCGCTGGGGATGATCTCGGAAACGTGGGAAAAGGCCCAGCGATTGAAAGGCGCCAAACGCCAATTCGCGAGCGTCACCTGATTGGCTGTATCTGCGGGCGATGCCTGCATCAACGTTGCTTGATAGGGCATCTCATTCATCCCGGCACCTGTCTTGTTTTCCACATGTTCAAGAGATGCTGCAATCTAGCGCCGTGCGGCACGCGCTGCCAAGTGGGCCAGTCGATCAATTACGGCATGGAAGGGTCGACGGCAGCGAAGCTGTCACCACGGGCGAGATTGTCGAGATAGACCGTCGTAGCGAACGCGGCTTTATCGCGATAGGGGCCGAACTTGAAGTATTGCGGCTGGCCCTCAGCGCCCCCATGTCCGACGAACCCGCTGGCGCGCGCGATCTGGTGGCCATTCGCCCAAACTTCAACCAAGCCGTCGGGCCCACCCTTGACGCGATAGACAAGATCGGTCCAGCGATCGAATGGCATCGGGAGATAATCCAACCGCTCAATGGCAATTGCCTTGGCTGGCTTCAACCCTGATGGCCCACCGTCCTTGGTTTCGCAGATGGCGGGTGTCTGAAGTGTCAGGGATTGCTTCGCGGCCATCGCCTGGTCAAAGGCCAACAGCAGTTTGCACCCATAGGCACGCCCGGTCGCCGGATTGGTCCGGTCCGCATCGACATCGAGCGTTACATGGAAATAACCACCGGTGAAGCGCTGGGCGATAAAGGGGCTGTCATCGATGCGCGCTTTCCACTGGCCGATGACAAGGCGTGTGCCGTCATCCAGCGGCGCGCTGTGTCGGTCGATCCACATGGCAAAGCCATAATAGAGGTCGTCGCCGAAGGTCGGGCCAAAGTCGAAACTCTCCCAGATCTCGGCGCGCTCCTTTTCGTCGGGCGTGTATTCGGCATAGCGACCGGCAACGAGGCACGAGGTTGCCTTGGGGACCCAGGTCGCCGTGCTGAAGACGGGTTCCGGAATGACGAGCTTCAATGCCTGGGTGCCGTTGCGTGCTCGTTCCTGGCTGAGGGAGATCAACCCCTCCGGCCTTTCGCACGGAACGAACGAACCCGCAAAGGTGACGGCTTCGAACGTTTCCCGCACCGGAACCGGTGATTTTGCCAGCGTAGGTTCCGCTGCAGCGAAGAAAGCAACGCCAAAAAGCAAAGCGCGTAGCATGGAAGGCAGCTCGACCGATGTCAGACGAGCTCGATGATCATCAAAACGATGCCGACAAGGGAAACCGCCCAAGACGCGGTCCGCAGCCACGGAATGCCGGCAAGGTAGATCGCCGCATAGGCCAGACGCCCCCAGATGAACATTTGCGCGCCCAAGGCTGTTGTCGGCGAGTTGTGACCCGTCATCTGGACGATGAGCACCAGCGCCGCAAAGAGCGGCAGGTTCTCAAGCATGTTGCGGTGTGCCCGCTGCGCGCGTCCGGCAAGGCCCGTTACTGCCGGCATGTCATCCCTGTTGCCGGCCAGGGTCGCAAGTCCAACCTGCAGATGCAGGGTAATGGCAGATACCACCATCTGCGCAAGGCACAGCACCACACTCCATACCAGGAGCGATAGTTCGGTCGTCAATTCGGCCGGCATGACATCCTCCCACAGAGTTTATCGCGGAATGATACTGCCGGGCGCCCAGGGCGAACAGGGGGCATCGGGGCAAAAGAAAAGCCCCCCGTGCCTGAGCACGAGGGGCTTGTGTCCCGGACGCCGGGCGTTGTTTAGCCGAGCTTGCCGACCGCAACGAGCGTATCGCACATGCGGTTCGAGAAGCCCCATTCATTGTCGTACCAGCTCAGCACGCGGACCAGCGTACCCTCGATGACCTGGGTCTGCGAGAGATCGAAGGTCGAGCTGTTCTGATTGTGGTTGAAATCAACCGAGACCAGCGGCTGGTCATTGGTGCCGAGGATCCCCTTCAGCGGGCCGCTGGCGGCCGCCTTGACGATCGCCGCATTGACCTTTTCCTTGGTCGTGGGCTTCGAGGCGACGAACTTGAAGTCGACGACCGAGACATTGGGCGTCGGCACACGGATCGACGAGCCGTCCAGCTTGCCTGCCATTTCCGGCAGCACCAAACCAACGGCCTTGGCGGCACCGGTGGTGGTCGGGATCATGCTGAGGGCTGCCGCGCGGGCGCGGTAAAGATCCTTGTGCATGGTGTCGAGGGTCGGCTGGTCGCCGGTATAGGAATGGATCGTTGTCATATAGCCGTGCTCGATGCCGACGGCCTTGTTGAGGACGGCCACGACCGGCACCAGGCAGTTCGTGGTGCAGGAGGCGTTGGAGATGATCTTGTGCGCCTTCTTCAACTTCTTGTCGTTGACGCCGTAGACGACGGTGAGGTCGGCATTGGTGCCCGGCGCCGAAATGACGACGCGCTTGGCGCCGGCATTGATGTGCTGCATCGCCTTTTCACGGTCGGTGAAAAGGCCGGTGCATTCTGCGACGACGTCGATCTTCAGATCCTTCCACGGCAACTTCGACGGATCGCGCTCGGCAGTCACGGTGATCCAGCCACGGCCCACATCCATGGCGCCGGCCTTGGTCTTAACTTCGCCCGGAAAGGCGCCATGCACGGAATCGCGACGGAAGAGGTGAGCGTTGGTCTCGACCGGACCGAGATCGTTGATCGCGACGATCTCAAGGTCCTTGCGGCCAGATTCCATCATCGCGCGGAGCACGAGACGGCCGATGCGGCCGAAGCCGTTGATCGCAACCCGAATTGCCATTGTTCTTACCTTTCTCGTTGTGATCAGAGTTTCGCCGTCACGGCCGCGACGATGGCCGCCGGCGTGATGCCGAAATTGGTGTAAAGGTCGTTAATCGGTGCCGAGGCGCCGAAGCCCTTCATGCCGATGAAGATACCGTCGGTGCCGATATAGCGCTCCCAGCCGAAACCGATGGCGGCTTCGATGGCGACCTTCAGGCCGGTGCCGAGCACTTCCTTCTTATAGGCATCCGACTGCTCGTTGAAGAGCTCGCAGCTCGGCATCGAGACGACGGCCGTGCCGATGCCCTTTTCCTCGAGCAGCTTCTGGGCGTCGACGGCGATGGCGACTTCCGAACCGGTCGCGATCAGCGTCACCTTGCGCTCCTTCTGCGTCGGGCGGATGACGTAGCCGCCGCGCGCGCAGTGATTGGCATTGGCGGCGTCGGCGCGGAGATGCGGCAAGGCCTGGCGGGTGAGGGCCAGGATCGACGGCCGGTCCTTGGTGGTCAGAGCCAGCGCCCAGCACTCCGCCGTTTCCATCGTGTCGCAGGGACGGAAGACGAGCAGGTTGGGAATGGCGCGCAAGGCCGCCAGATGCTCGACCGGCTGATGGGTCGGGCCGTCTTCGCCAAGGCCGATCGAGTCATGGGTCATGACATAGACCACGCGCTGGTTCATCAGCGCCGACAGGCGGATGGCGGGGCGGCAGTAATCGGTGAACACCAGGAAGGTGCCGCCGAAGGGGATGATGCCGCCATGGAGCGCCATGCCGTTCATGGCCGCGGCCATGCCATGCTCGCGGATACCGTAATAGATATAGTTGCCGCCATAATTCTCGGCACTGACCGGCTTGGTCGCCTTGGCTTTGGTGTTGTTCGACCCGGTGAGGTCGGCCGAACCGCCGATCAGTTCCGGAATGGCCGGAACCAGGGTGTCGAGCACCAGCTGCGAGGATTGGCGGGTCGCAAGCTTTGGCGCGTCCTTGGCAATGGCGCTCTTCAGGTCACCGACGACCTGGGCGAAATTGGCCGGCAGTTCGCCCTTCATCGCCCGTTCGAATTCCGCCTTCTGCGCATTGGCGTCCAGGCGCTTGCTCCAGGCGTTCATCGCCTCGGCGCCGCGGCCGCCGATTTTGGCCCACGCGTCCTGAATGGCCGCCGGAATCTCGAACGGCGCATAGCTCCAGCCGAGCTTCTCGCGCGCACCGGCCACTTCGTCCTTGCCGAGCGGCGAACCGTGCGTGGCCGACGTGCCTTCCTTCTTCGGCGCGCCATAGCCGATCACCGTCTTGCAGGCGATAAGGCTCGGCTTGGTCGATTTCTTGGCGGCGGCGATGGCGGCCGAGACCGCTTCCGGGTCGTGACCGTCGACGCGGGTGGTCGCCCAGCCGCTGGCCTCAAACCGCTTCAACTGGTCGTCGGAGCAGGAGAGGGAGACGGCGCCGTCGATCGAAATGCCGTTATCGTCGAAAAGGACGATGAGCTTGTTGAGCTTCAGATGACCGGCCAGCGAAATCGCCTCATGGCTGATGCCTTCCATCAGGCAACCGTCACCGGCGATGACATAAGTGTAATGATCGACCAGATCGTCACCGAAGCGGGCATTGAGCAGGCGCTCGGCCAAAGCGAAACCCACCGAATTGGCAATGCCCTGGCCGAGCGGCCCGGTCGTGGTCTCGACACCCGGCGTATGACCGAATTCCGGATGGCCCGGCGTCTTGCTGCCCCACTGGCGGAAGCGCTTCAGTTCGTCGAGCGTCACACCCGGGACGCCGGTGAGGTGGAGGAGCGAGTACATCAGCATCGAACCGTGGCCGGCCGACAGGATGAAACGGTCGCGATCGGGCCAGGCCGGGTTGGCGGCGTTGAACTTCAGATGCCGCTGAAACAGGACCGTGGCGACATCCGCCATGCCCATCGGCATACCTGGATGGCCGGAATTGGCGGCTTCGACTGCATCCATCGACAAAGCGCGGATGGCATTGGCGAGATCTTTGTGGGGGATCGTGCTCTTGGCGGCGGCGGCCGAGTTGGCGTCCATCATCATTCCTTGGATGACCGGCAGATACCGGGGAATCCTCAAGTGGCGGCCGACCGATCCGGCCGCCGGATCGGGGCGGAACATGCCCGCCAGAGGGCGCTAGGTCAACACCGGAATCCCGCTGAATTTGGCGCAAACTTCTAAGTTCTTACAGCTCTGCGACAGATTGGCGGGCAGGGTCGGTTGACGCCACTCAAAGAGGTCAGGTAAACGAGAAGGTCACCAATTCAAACCGGCCCCATGAGGTCGGAAGCAGAATCGGACCGTCGCAACCGGGGGCAGGAACCGACAGGATGTCCAAATTGGATACGGCACTGAGCCGCCTCGATGCGGCCATGGCGCGGCTGGATTCGGCGGTCGAGGAAAGCTCGTCCCGCGGATACCGGGACCGCGACCTTCTGCAGACCGAACTGGCCGTGCTGCGCCAGACCTATTCCCTGCTGCAATCCGAAGCGCGGCTGGTGTCCGAGCGCCTCGACACCGTCATCGGCCGCATGCATTCCGTGACTGAGGGGGCCTGAACACCATGCCGACCGTCACCATTGCCCTGAATGGCCGCAATTACGACATCGCCTGCGGTGAAGGCGAAGAGCCCCGGGTCCAGGAATTGGCCGGCGAATTGCGCCGCCGCATGGAGAGCCTCGCCAAGCATTCCGGCCCAGTGGCCGAAAACCTGCTCTTTGCCCTGACCGGTTTGCTCCTGGCCGACGAGCTCGACCAGAAGAACCGGCAGATCGCCCAGCTCAAGGGGCAGCAGGAAGATCTGGTCCAGCGCCGTGAAATCGCCCTGGCCGATACGATCGAACGGCTCGCCGTGAAGATCGAGGCTATTGCGGCCAGGCTGGAAGCAGCCTAAGTACCTCCCTGGGCGGAGCGCTGCAGGGTGCGATAGGTCGTGAATTCCCTGAGGCCGATTCTTAACCTCTAGGGAGCTGTCCCTACCTGGATCGAGGTCCAGGCACATGGCGCCCACCTGCTTAAGCAGGCCCGGAGGAATCAGACGTGCCAACGGCCCAGGCGGCACCGCCCACCTAATTTACAGCCGCATCTCTGATCGAGCGGATCGATCGAAGATGCGGCTGTTTGCTGTCCGGTCGATCACAGGCTGCTTTATGGATTCTCAGGAACTCGCTGATTTTAAAGCTGATTTGCGCAAAGAAATGTTTGCGCGCCGGGAAGAGGCCTGGCGTGCCGATCCGCTGGCCGGCGAGGTGCTGAAGCGTCACTTGATCGAAGCCCTGGCCATGCCGCCGGGACTTGCGGTCTCCGGCTACTGGCCTTTGCCCGGTGAAATCGACGTTCGGCCGACACTCACCCATTATCACCGGGAAGGGCACCGGGTTGGTCTCCCGGTGGTTGTTGCCAAGAATGCACCGCTGCTGTTCCGCCAATGGGATCCGGCGGTGGATCTGGTGCAGGGCGCATTCCGGGTCATGACCCCGCCGCCGGAAGCACCAGAAGTCGAGCCGAGCGTGATCCTGGTGCCGCTGCTGGCCTTCGATCCGGACGGGTACCGGCTCGGCTATGGCGGCGGCTTCTATGATCGGACGCTGGCCAAGCTCAAGGCCAAGGCGCACACTGTCGCGGTCGGGGTCGCCTTTGCTACGCAGGAAGTGCCGATGGTTCCGCGCGGCGACTTCGACCATGCGCTCGATTTCATCGTCACAGAGCGCGCTGTTTTCAAGTTTTAATGCAATAGAAAGACATAACTGAATGAATTTGTTGTTTTTGGGTGATTTGGTGGGGCGTGCGGGCCGAGACGTTGTCGTCGAACGCCTGCCAGGCCTTCGGCGCGACCTCGGCGTCGATTTCGTCGTCGCCAATGTCGAAAATGCGGCCGGCGGTTTCGGCATCACCCAGAAGCTGCTCAACGAACTATTCGCCGCCGGGGTCGATTGCGCGACCACCGGCAACCATGTCTGGGACCAGAAGGAAACGGTTGCCTTTATCGGCAGTGAGCCGCGCCTGCTCCGGCCGCAGAACTTTCCGGCGGGCACGCCTGGCAAGGGGGCAGGGCTCTTCCAGACCGGGCGCGGAAAAAAGGTCTTGGTGGCGAACTTCATGGGCCGGCTCTTCATGGATCCGCTCGACGACCCCTTTGCTGCGGCCGAAGCGCTCCTCAAGACCTACCGCCTCGGCGGCAATGTCGATGCGATCCTCTTCGACATCCATGCCGAAGCAACCAGCGAAAAGATGGCCTTCGGCCATTTCGTTGACGGTCGGGCGAGCTGTGTTGTGGGAACGCATACCCACGTGCCGACGGCCGACCATATGATCCTCGAACACAAGACGGCCTATCAATCGGATGCCGGCATGTGCGGCGATTATGATTCCGTCATCGGTATGGAGAAATCGCTCCCCGTCCTGCGTTTCACCCGGAAACTCCCGACCGAGCGCCTCAGCCCGGCCGCTGGGCCTGGAACCATGTGTGGCGTTCTGGTGGAAACCGATGATTCAACGGGCCTTGCGCGCCGCATTGCGCCGGTGAGGGTGGGGGGCAAGCTGGATCAGACGCTCCCGAAATTCACCGCAACGGCTTAAATTCCAGTTCGCTGACGAACTTGGATTGCTTGAGATTAACCTGCGCTTAAATGGTCTGCTGGCACTCATGAGGCGAGAGCAACCTCTGTCCGAGTCACGCTGGATCGTTTCATGATCAACCATCTGCATACGACGCATGATCCGTTGATCGTTCTGCTGTCGCTGCTCGTTGCAATCGTCAGTTCACTGGTCTCGCTCGACGTTGCAGAGCGTCTGCGTGGGGCCCGGGGACGGACTTGGGCGCTTTGGCTCGCCGGCGCCGGCTGTACCCTTGGCGGGGGTATCTGGTCGATGCATTTCATCGGCATGCTGGCCTTCGACCCACCCTTCGAGATCCGCTATGACGTTGGTCGAACCGTCATATCTCTGCTGATCGCTATCCTGTCGACCGCGTTGGGCTACGCCTTGATCGCCCGGAGGCGCAGCATAAGCTGGCCGAAATTGGCCCTCGCGGGTCTGGTGACCGGCCTTGGCGTCGCGGCGATGCACTATACGGGCATGTCGGCCATCATCGCGCCCGCCTCGATGCACCATGACGCTGGGCTGGTCGCGGTCTCCATTTTGATCGCCGTGGCGGCGGCGACGGCTGCATTCTGGCTCAGCCTCAAGATCGACCGGGTATGGCACAAGTTGGGGGCGTCGCTGCTCATGGGCGTGGCCATTGCCGGCATGCATTACACTGCAATGGCAGCCCTCTATTTCGGGCCGGTCACCCACACGGCGCTGACCCCGAACTTGATTGGGACGCCGAAACCGATCCTGGCTGCGGCCTTGGCGATTGCCACCATCCTCATCCTCGCCATCGGCTACATGGCTGCTATCGGGGACCGGCGCTTCGATCTGCGCGCGCGCCGAGATGCGGAGCGGCAGCTGCGGTCCGAAAGGCGCTTCGAGACGGTCGTGAGCGCCAGTTCGAACATCGTCTTCTTGCTCGATGAAGCGGGGCGCATCGCCTATGAATCCCCTTCGACCCAGCGTGTTCTGGGTTTTGGGCGCGGCAGCTTGCTTGGAACACCGCTTGAAGAGCTCATTCCGGCAGAAAATAAGCCTTACTATCAGAATCTTATCACCAGAATCTTGACCGCTTCGGGAGAGTCGGTCGAAGTCGAAATGCCGTTCCAGGCAGCCAACGGGTCTGTCATCTTTGCCGATCTCGCCGTGACCAACCTGCTGGGTGACCCGCATCTCCGCGCCTTGGTCGTGAAACTCCACGACGTCACCGAGAAGAAGCGCATCACCGAGGAACTGCGCGCCGCCAAGGAACGTGCCGAGGCAAGCAACCGCGTCAAGTCGACCTTCCTTGCTAATGTAAGCCATGAGCTTCGGACGCCACTCAACGCAATTATCGGCTTTTCCGACCTTCTGATCGCGCAAACGAAAGGGCCGTTGCAGCAGGCCTATATGGAATTCGCGCGCGACATCAATGACGGCGGCAAGACGCTCCTGGATCTCGTCAACAGGACACTGGACTTCTCTCAGGCGGAGGCCGGCACCGTTCGGATCGAGAGCGTTCCCCTGGATCCAATGGTCGAGGCGGCGGTCATCATTCGGAACCATGCGCGTGAAATTGCCGAGAAGAGCATCTCCATATCCAGCGAGCCGTTTACGGCGCCCGTCAGGCTGATGGCCGACCAGGGTAAATTCCGGCAGATCCTCAATCACCTCCTGTCGAACGCCCTTAAGTTCACGGAGCAGGGCGGCCGGATCGATGTCAGCGCCGAAATCGATGTAACGGGCAGCCTCGTCGTCGCCGTTCAGGATAACGGGCGGGGCATGGGCGAGGACGAGGTGGCCCAGGCTCTATTGCCCTTCGGCAAGGGGAATGCCGGGCTCAACCGGACTTTCGACGGGGTCGGGCTGGGACTTGCCACCTGCAATGCGCTGATGGGGCTCCATGACGGGCGCATCATCATCGAAAGCGCACGCGGTGTCGGAACCCTGGTGATCTTGAAATTCCCACCCAGCCGGGTCGTGCCGGCCGAAAGCCCGGAACCGGCTGAGGCCGATCTCGCCGCGTGGTAAGAAGGGGTCAGGCGCGCCTGGCGCCCGCCACGGCCATGAAGCGATCGACTTCCGCCTGCATCTGCTCGGTCCGGTCCATGAACTGGCGCGCCATTTCATGAACACGGTCGCAGGCTTTGGGCTCGCCGTCGGCCGCCATGGTGAGGGCGCCGGTGACACCTTCGATACCCATCTGCCGGGCGACCTTGGTCACGACCTCCGCCATGCGGCGGATTTCAGCCTCCAGATCGACGCTGCGGCTTTCGCCGCCATTTTCCCGGATTGTTCGGGACATGAAAAACCTCGCTGGTCGCATCATTTGGCCCGAATCGGGGCCAATCGTTAAAAGCTATACGGAGCCTTCCGTAAACGAGTCATGAATCCAAGGTGTTGCCGGTGCCGAATTTCGCAGGGCCGGTGGGCTTGGCAGCGGGGGGAATTGTGCTAAAAGGCGTCAAAATCCTGCCATATTCGCGGTCTAGCGTCGCCCCAAGGATGGCGCCGATCACAATATCTGGTCAGGATTTGCCGATAGTCCACACTAGGTTTTGCGTTCAGGAACGGATCGATGGCTGGCCATTCCCAATTTAAGAACATCATGTACCGCAAGGGCGCGCAGGATGCGAAGCGCGCCAAGGTCTTCACGAAGATCATCCGCGAATTGACGGTCTCGGCGAAGATGGGCTCGCCCGATCCCGCGACCAACCCGCGCCTCCGGGCGGCGGTGATCGCGGCGCGCGATGCGAACATGCCCAAGGACACGATGGAGCGCGCCATCAAACGCGGCGCCGGCGGCGAGGACAACACCGCCTATGACGAGGTCCGCTACGAAGGCTACGGCCCGGGCGGTGTCGCCATCATCGTCGAGGCGCTGACCGACAACCGCAACCGCACCGCGACCGAGGTCCGCACCGCCTTTGCCAAGGCCGGCGGCAATCTCGGCGAAACCAATTCCGTGAGCTTCATGTTCGAACGCAAGGGCGTCATCCGCTATCCGGCCAAGGCCGCCACTGCCGATGCGATCTTCGAGGCGGCGCTTGAGGCGGGGGCCGACAATGTGGAATCCGATGCCGAAGGTCATGAGGTGACCTGCGCGCCGGAGGATTTCGCCTCTGTCCGTGACGCGCTCGAGGCCAAGTTCAAGGAAGCCAAGGAGGCGCGCCTGCAATGGCGCCCGGTGACGACGGCGCCGGTCGACGGCGACACGGCGGAAACGCTCTTCAAGCTGATCGACACGCTGGAAGACAATGACGACGTGCAGACCGTCAGCGCCAATTTCGAAGTATCGGAAGAGACCCTGGCGAAGCTGACGGCCTAAGACCGGTCAATTCTAGCCTCGAACAAGGAACCGCGAAGGGCATGCGAATTCTCGGACTGGATCCCGGTCTGCAGCATACCGGCTGGGGCGTCATCGATGCCGTCGGCTCGCGGCTTTCCTTTGTCGGCGCCGGTGTCATCAATTCCGACGCCAAGCTGGACCTCGCCGAGCGCCTGGTGCAGATCCATGACGGCCTCCGCGAAGTGATCGACCTCAACCAGCCCGACGAGGCGGCGGTCGAGGAGACCTTCGTCAACAAGAACCCGAGCTCAACCCTGAAACTGGGGCTCGCGCGCGGCGTGTCGCTGCTGGTCCCCGCACTCTACAAGCTGCGCGTTGCCGAATATCCCACCAACCTCGTGAAGAAGTCGGTGGTGGGGGCGGGGCATGCCGACAAGGACCAGGTCAAGATGATGGTGGGCGTGCTGCTGCCGGCGGCGCGCGACCAGAAAAGCGCCGACGCCAATGACGCGCTGGCTGTCGCCATCTGTCATGCCCATCACATGGGCACGCTGGGCAAGTGGGGCGCCCAGGATTTCCGTGAGGTCGCCCGATGAGTGTTCAAGACTCATGATCGGCAAATTGACAGGCCAGGTCGACAGTGTTGCGAGCGATTCCGCCATCATCGACGTGGGCGGCGTCGGCTATGTCGTGCACGCCAGCGGCAAGACGCTCGCGCGCCTCGGCCCCAAGGGCTCGGGCGTCAGCCTCCTCATCGACACCCATGTGCGCGAGGACGCGATCTCGCTCTTCGGCTTTGCCGAAGGTGTCGAGCGCGACTGGTTCCGGGCGCTTCTCAATATTCAGGGTGTCGGCGCCAAGGTGGCCTTGAGCATCCTCTCGGTCCTCGCCCCCGACGAACTCGCCCGCGCGATTGCGGCTCAGGACAAGGCGGCGGTCGCCCGCGCCAACGGGGTTGGGCCAAAGCTTGCCCAGCGCGTCGTCTCCGAAATGAAGGACAAGGCGGGCGGTATCGGTCTGGGTGCCGCGGCATTGCAGGGCGATGTGCCGGTGGCAGCCCCGGTGGATGGCGCCGACGGGCCGCTCAATGATGCCGTCTCGGCCCTGGTCAATCTCGGCTATCGGCGGGCCGAAGCCTATGGTGCCGTCGCCAAGGTGATGCAGAAGCAGGGCGCCAACGTCGCGCTCAATGAACTGATCGTCCACGGCCTCAAGGAGCTCGC
Organism: Dongia sp.; assembly: GCF_041910485.1. Classification (GTDB taxonomy): domain Bacteria; phylum Pseudomonadota; class Alphaproteobacteria; order Dongiales; family Dongiaceae; genus Dongia. Next base: position 156,685 of record NZ_JAYRQR010000035.1, on the reverse strand, counting down.
GCAATGAGCTCGCCGGTGAACAGCGCGGGTGAGACCCGCATGATCACGCCGGAGCGCGCCGAGGAAGATACCGGCGAGCAGACCTTACGTCCGCAGGGCCTTTCCGAATTCATCGGCCAGCAGAAGCTGCGCGAGAACCTCGCCATCTTCATCGAGGCGGCCAAGGCGCGCGGCGAGGCCCTCGACCATGCGCTCTTCTATGGCCCGCCAGGTCTCGGCAAGACGACCCTGTCGCAGATCGTCGCCCGCGAGCTTGGCGTCGGCTTCCGCGCCACCTCCGGTCCGGTCATCGCCAGGGCAGGGGACCTCGCGGCATTGCTCACCAATCTGCAGCCGCGCGACGTGCTCTTCATCGATGAAATCCATCGCCTGTCGCCGGCGGTCGAGGAAATCCTCTATCCGGCAATGGAAGACTTCCAGCTCGACCTCATCATCGGCGAAGGCCCGGCGGCGCGGTCGGTGCGGATCGATCTGCCCAAATTCACCCTGGTTGGTGCCACCACGCGCCTCGGCATGATCACGACACCCTTGCGTGAACGCTTCGGCATTCCGCTGCGCCTCAATTTCTATACCCATGCCGAGCTTGAACTGATCGTACGCCGTGGCGCCCGCGTCCTCGGGCTCGATCTCGCCGACAGCGGTGCGGCTGAGATCGCGCGCCGCGCCCGCGGTACTCCGCGCGTCGCCGGCCGCCTGCTGCGCCGCGTGCGCGACTTTGCCATCGTCGCCAAGGTCGGCCGCGTCGAAGCCAAGCATGCCGATGCGGCACTCACGCGGCTCGAGGTCGACCAGCTCGGCCTCGACGCGATGGACCGGCGCTATCTCACCTGCATCGCAGAGAATTACGATGGCGGTCCGGTCGGCGTCGAAACGATGGCCGCCGCCTTGTCCGAACAGCGCGACACGATCGAAGACGCAATCGAACCCTATCTCATCCAGCAGGGCCTGCTGCAGCGAACCCCGCGCGGCCGCATGCTGACCTTGAACGGCTACAAGCATCTGGGCCTGACGCCCTCGACCCATGCGGCGCAAGCCGATCTCCTCGAACCCGCGATCGGGGAGGATGAGCTGTGAGCTTTCTTCAATCGCTTACCCCCCTCTCTAGCTCTCCCCCTCAAGGGGGGAGAGGACTAGAACGAGTTGATGCCAACACCTCGATGCCCTCTCCCTCCCCCCTTGAGGGCGAGGCCAGTCGGCGAATGCCGACATGCGTCGGCGGTGGAGGGGGGTATCAGCGATGACTCTCACCGCCTTGAACACCGCCGCCACGCCAACCCACAGCTTTCCCATCCGCGTCTATTACGAGGACACGGATGCGGGCGGGATCGTGTACTACGCCAATTATCTGAAGTTCGCCGAGCGAGCGCGGACTGAGATGCTGCGGGATGCCGGCTTCCATCACACAGCTATGATGGCGGGCGACGGCATCATGATGGCGGTCCGCCGCGTCAGTGCGGAATATCTGAAGCCCGCCAGACTCGACGATGCGCTCGACGTGACCACCAGCGTCAAGGGATTGGGTGCTGCCACCATCGAGCTCGACCAATCCATTCAGCGCGGCGGCCAGGAACTGTGCCGCGTCGCCGTCACCATTGCCTGCGTCGGTCGCGACGGCAGGCCCGCGCGTCTGCCGGCGACCCTGCGCCAGGCGCTATCGACCCAAATTCAATCTTAAAAGAAGAAGCGAAGAAGAATCATGGATCCGCAACAACCAGCACCTTCCGCAACGCCCGTCGCCCCGGTTTCTGGGAACGTCCTAGATGGCGTCGACGCGGCCGCGCAAACGGCGGTCGGCATGCCCAGCGCCGCGCATGATTTGTCGGTCTGGGCCCTGTTCATGCAGGCCGACTGGATCGTCAAGGGCGTGATGCTCTTCCTGCTCGGCGCGTCGATCTGGAGCTGGGCGATCATTTTCGACAAGATCATCCGCCTCCGTCGCCTCCGGGAACAGGCCCGCCAGTTCGAGGAGGCCTTCTGGTCCGGCGGCTCGCTCGAGGAGCTTTACGACCGCATCTCGAACCGGCCGACCGACCCGATGTCCTCGATCTTCGTCGCCGCGATGCGCGAATGGCGTCGCTCGGCGGCCAAGGGCCTGCTGGCTTCGGAACATCTGCGCGAAAGCCTGCAGGACCGCATCGAGCGCGTCATGAACATCACGCTCGGCCGTGAGATGGACCAGATCGAACGTTACATGGGCTATCTCGCCTCGGTCGGTTCGGCGGCTCCCTTCATCGGCCTCTTCGGCACGGTCTGGGGCATCATGAACTCGTTCGCCGCTATCGCCGGTTCCAAGAACACGACGCTGGCCGTCGTCGCCCCCGGCATCGCCGAAGCCCTTTTCGCCACGGCCTTGGGTCTCGTCGCCGCCATCCCGGCGGTGCTCGCCTATAACAAGCTCTCCGGTGACATCAACCGCTACGGCAACAGGCTCGAAGCCTTCGCCGGCGAGTTCGGCGCCATCCTGTCGCGTCAGCTCGAGGAGAAGCACTGATGGCCGTCAAGCTCGGCGGCGGTGGCCACCCGTCGCGTGGGCATTCCCGGCGGCGCAAATTTGCGGCGATGGCCGACATCAACGTGACGCCGATGGTCGACGTCATGCTGGTGCTGCTCATCATCTTCATGGTGACGGCGCCATTGTTGACGGTCGGTGTCGAGGTGGAACTGCCCAAGACCAGCGCCGAGGCGATGTCCAACCCGGAGGAGCCGCTGGTGGTGACGGTGCGCTCCGACAATGCGGTCTTCCTGCAGGAAACCCAGATCGGGATCGAAGAGGTGGGGCCGCGCCTCAAGGCCATCACCATGAACAAGCCGGACACGATCATTTACGTGCGTGGCGATGCCACGGCCAACTGGGACGGCATTGCCCAAGTTTTGGCCGAATTGCAGGCTAATGGTTTCAACAAGGTCGGCATCGTGACCGATACCAAGGCTTCTGGCGAGCCCGAGAAGAAGAAGTAGTGCAGGCGTAATGAGTTTCCTGACCGAAAAGCTGGGCTTCGACCCGGAACTCAATCGCGGCTTCGTCGCCTCGATCGTGTTCCATGTGGCGGTCTTTTTCTTCGCCTGGTTCGGCGTGCCGCAACTCTTCCAGGACGATGTGATCGTCGAGCCCTTGGGGATCGAGGCGGCGATCGTCTCCGACCTCACCGCGGCACCCAAGGTCGACAAGCCGTCGAAGAAGGTCAGCGAAAAGAAGAAAGAGACCCAGAAGGTCGAGCCGAAGAAGGAGGCGAAGCCCGCCCCGGCCAAGGAGAATCCGAAGCCCACCTCGGCACCGCCGCCGCCGGAGCCCGAGCAGCAGGCCGTCGTGATTCCGGATCAGACCAAGCCCAAGGAAGAAAAGAAGGTCGAGAAAAAGCCGGAAGAAAAACCGGAAGAAAAGCCCAAGAAGAAGACCGAGGAAAAGCCGAAGGAAAAGAAGAAGAAACAGGATTCGGCTGAACTCGACAATCTGCTGGCCAGCGTGCTCAACGAGCCGGCGGCCGAACCGACGCCGGAAAAGCCGAAGAAGCAAGCCGCCGCCGAGCCTGAGGAAAGCACCGGGCCGCAAACCGATCTCATTTCCGAGATTCCGATGACGGCCGGGGATGAGGATGGGATTCGCGACCAGATCCAGAAGAACTGGAATATCGGCAGCGCCGCCGGCGCGCCGAACCTGGATCAGATCATGGTGGAACTGCGTATCGAATTGATGCCGGACGGCACGGTGACGCGGGTCGAACTCCTGAACAACCAGGCCGACCCCTATTTCCGTTCGCTGGCGGAAGGCGCCATCCGTGCCGTGAAACGCGCCAGTCCCTTGCGCCTGCCACCGGGGAAATATTGGCCGACCATGAAGCTGCGTTTCCGCCCGTCAGAGATCAATTGATTGGTCGGCGGCCACAAAAACGCCGGAATTCAACTGTTTGTAAGATGCGTTAACGCAAGATTCGGGTTATGAAACCAATTGAACGCTTGCATCGTTGTGCAGCGGACGGTTGGACCGGTTAAGTCCTTAAATTAAGAGGCTAGGCATGAAGCAGTTTCTGCGCGGCATTCTGATGGTGTCGCTGGTGATCCTTCCCGTCGGCATCGGCGCGGCCAAGGCCGAACCGACGATCGATATCACGCGGGGCACGGTGGAACCGATGCCGATCGCGGTGCCGGATTTCTATGCGGCGGCCCCCAATGATGCCCAGATCGCCCGCGATATCGCAGGCGTCGTGGCCGCCGATCTCGAGCGTTCGGGCCTTTTCGCGCCGATCGACAAGAAGGCCTTCATCCAGGACAACGCCTCACTGCAGCAATCGCCGCGCTTCCAGGATTGGAAACTCATCAACGCCCAGGCACTGGTGGCGGGCAATGTGACCTCGCAGGCCAGCGGTCAGGTCTCGGTCCAGTTCCGTCTCTGGGACGTGTTCGGCGAACAGCAGATGACCGGCTTCCAGTACAATTCGGCCGGCAACAACTGGCGCCGCGTCGCCCACAAGATCGCCGACGAGATCTACAAGCGTATCACTGGCGAAGAAGGCTATTTCGATACCCGCATCGTCTATGTCTCGGAAACCGGTCCCAAGGCCAAGCGTATCAAGCGCCTCGCCATCATGGACCAGGATGGCGAGAACCATACGAACCTCACCGATGGCGGCGTGCTGGTGCTGACCCCGCGCTTCTCGCCGGCCGCCCAGGACATCACCTATATGTCCTATTACGGCAACAAGCCGCGCGTTTACCTCTTCAATATCGACAGCGGCCAGCAGGAAGTGCTCGGCGACTTCCCGGGCATGACTTTCGCCCCGCGCTTCTCGCCGGACGGCTCCAAGGTCATCATGAGCATGGCCCAGGGCGGCAACACCGATATCTATGTCATGGATATCCGTACCCGCCGTACCCAGCGTGTCACTAACACGCCGGGCATCGACACCGCGCCGAGCTACGCCCCGGACGGCAGCCAGATCACGTTTGAAAGCGATCGCGGCGGCTCCCAGCAGATCTATGTCATGAGCGCCGATGGCGGCGGGGCGCGCCGAATCAGCAAGGGGCAGGGGCGCTACGGCACCCCGGTCTGGTCGCCGCGCGGTGATCTCATTGCGTTTACCCGCATGTACCAGGGCAGCTTCTATGTCGGCGTCATGCGTCCCGACGGCTCGGGCGAGCGCATGCTCTCGCAGGGTTGGCTGATCGAAGGCCCGACCTGGGCTCCCAACGGCCGAGTCCTTGCCTTCTACAAGCAGGAACCGAGCGGTCGGACGCAGTTGCACTCGATCGACCTTACCGGCCACAACGAACGAGTCATGAAAACCCCCCTCGACGGTTCCGATCCGGCTTGGTCGCCGCTGCTTCAGGACTGAGGTTTGTCACCGGGAGACGGTCGGCGCGGACCGTCTCCCGACGCTTTCAGATCGCAACCGGTCGGTCGCGGAATACTGTTGCGTCGACACACCAGTGTGTCACCAAAACGCCACTGGACAGGGTTAAAATGGCGCGCGCGCCCTTGCTAGCAAAGCAATAATGATCTATGTTCCGCCCCGTTTCCAAGATCAACTCGATCATGGAAAACCTTGATTCAGCGCGGAATTTGAAGCGCGTGTAGTTCGGCGATCCACAATCGGGGGGTGGTCGGGGGGACTGCACGGGCTGAGAACGGACATAAGAGGAAACAAAAAATGCGTCTTTCGATCCTGTCGGCTTTGGCTGCGGCCGCTCTCCTGGCAGCCTGTTCGTCGGATGTGCCGGTGAACGACGCCGGCGCCGCCGGTTCGGGCAACTCGTCGGCCTCGGCGGCTGACTCGGGCATCGCCGGTGCGGCGGTTCCGGGTTCGCCCGAGGACTTCAACCAGAACGTCGGCAACACCGTTTATTTCGACCTCGACAGCTACTCGCTGAGCTCGGACGCCCAGTCCCAGCTGCAGCGTCAGGCCGCTTGGCTCCAGCAGTACCCGCAGCGCACGCTGACCGTTGAAGGTCACTGCGACGAGCGCGGCACCCGTGAGTACAACCTCGCCCTCGGCGAGCGTCGTGCGAACTCGGTTGCCAACTACCTGGTCGCCCTCGGCGTCGACAAGGCTCGCGTCAGCACCATCTCCTACGGCAAGGAGCGTCCGCTCTGCACCGAGAGCGATGAGTCCTGCTGGTCGCAGAACCGTCGTGGCGTCAGCGCCATCAACCAGTAATCTCGCTCTTTAGCAGATAACTGGCGTCATTAACGCCGGTCCGGAGAAATCCGGGCCGGCGTTTTTGTTTGCGCGCGGCATGCTGTCGAGCTTGCGCAATTTCCCCGTCTTCGCGCGATTTTCGCCGCAATCCCGCCCTCTTTGGCATCGAGTTTATCCCCGTTGATGTTTTTCAACCTTAAGAGGGGACAATCGAATGCTGACTTTTGGGGCGGGTACCAAACGTGGTTTGCTCGCTGGATTGATGCTGCTGGGACTTACCGCCTGCGGCAGTGACGACACGGCCCAGGTCGCTGGTACCGGCAACGGTTCGGGTGACACCAACATCGCCAACACCAATCCTGGCGACATTGGTGGCAATCCGCTCGGTGCCGACCAGGTCTTCAACAACGAGATCGGCAACACGGTCTATTTCGCCACGGACCGATATGACCTTTCGACAGATGCGCAATCGGTGCTGACGCGGCAGGCGCAATGGCTCCAGCAATATCCCGTGCGCACGGCGGTAATCGAAGGACATGGCGACGAGCGCGGCACCCGCGAATACAATCTGGCGCTGGGCGAGCGCCGGGCTGAATCGGCGCGCGCCTATCTGGTGGCCCTGGGCGTTGACGCGGCCCGGCTTCAGACAACCTCGTTCGGCAAGGAACAGCCGCTTTGTGCGGAATCGGAGGAAGGCTGCTGGGAGCGGAACCGTCGCGCCGTCACTGCGTTGAATCCCTGATTTCTCGCTGCTTTCCACTCGGAACGACCAGCGGCGACCGCCTGGGCAAGAGATTGCCCAGGCTTGCTTTTCACCGAGTCCCTTTGGCATTGTCAGCTCGCAATTTTGTGACCGGGCTGGCCCGGCTACGCCATAATTCCGCCCGGATCGGTGTCGAGCATGAAGCCCGCGCCGATGTCGGGCTGGACCGGGAAGACGAGCGATGAGGATGACCCGCGTGATGAATGCGAATGGGATGAAGGTGGCGGCCCGCGTGGCAGCACTTGCCGGCCTGCTGGCGCTGGCGCCGCTGGGTATCGCGCAGGCGGATGAGGTCGACGATTTGCGCGCCGAGCTCGCGCAGCTGAAGCAGAAGGTCTCCTATATCGAGAATCAGATGCCGCGCAGCGGCGGGGCCGTCGCGGGTGGTGGCACGGCCGCGGCCCAGACCGAGGTCCGCTTCCAGCAATACGATCAGCAGATGAGCCAGCTCACCGGCCAGATCGAGCAGCTCGAACTCAAGATTAACGATCTCGCCGACAAGTTCGACCGTGCCCAAAAGGATACCGAGTTCCGCCTCGGCGAACTTGAAAAGGCGATGGCCGGCGGTGCCGGTGGTGCAGCACCTGTTGCCGGTGCCGACATGGGCGCCGCACCTGCCGGACAGGCCGCTGCCGCATCCGTGCCGGCGGTCGATCCCGGCGCACCGCCGCAGCCGACTCAGCCCGGTGTCATGGGGACCCTCAGCAACGACCAGATGCAATCGCTGCCGCAGGCGCCGGCCGGTGCCGCTGATCAGGCTGCCGCCAGTGCCGGTGGCTCGGTCGTCCTCCCTGGCAACTCGCCGCAGGAGCAGTACGAATATGCGACCGGCCTCGTGCAGCGTGGTGCCTATGCCGAAGCGGAACTCGCCTTGAAGTCGTTCGTCGCCGAACATCCGAAGGACCCGCTCGCCGGCAACGCGCAATATTGGCTGGGCGAGACCTATTACGTCCGCAGCGATTTCAAGAACGCCTCGGTCGCTTTCGCCGAGGGCTATCAGAAGTACCCGAAGAGCAGCAAGGCCGCCGACAATCTGCTGAAGCTCGGCATGTCGCTGGGTCAGACCGGCCGCAATGCGGATGCCTGCACGGCTTTCCGTCAACTCGACAAGCAGTTCCCGGACGCTTCGCAGGCGATCAAGGATCGCGCCGCCCGCGCCAAGCAGCGCTACAAGTGCGGCTGAGGTCATTCCGCTTGGGGATACGCTGAACGACGCCAGTTTCGCCGCCCTGATGGGGGCGGTGGGGCCGTTCGAACACGCGCCGCAGATCGCCGTCGCCGTCTCGGGCGGGGCCGACAGCCTTGCCCTCATGCATCTCCTCAAGAACTGGGTCGCCGGGCACGGCGGGCGGCTCACCGCACTCACCGTCGATCATGGTTTGCGGCCGGAATCCGCTGCCGAGGCGGCGCAGGTGTCGGCCTGGGCGGCGGCGGCCGGCATCGATCACCGCATCCTGCGCTGGACGGGCGATAAGCCCACGGGCGGCCTGCAGGCCGCGGCCCGCGCCGCGCGCTATGATCTCATGACCGATTGGTGCCGGGCGGCGCAGGTGCATCACTTGCTGATCGCGCATCAATTCGACGATCAGCGCGAGACGATCGCCATGCGCCGCGCCCGCAATCCCGATAGCGATCTCGGATTGGCGGGCATGAGTGCGATCACCGTTCGCAATGGCATCCGCCTTCTGCGCCCGCTGCTCAACGTACCCGGCGCCGATCTGCGCGCCTATCTCCGGGAGCACAGCCTCGCCTGGATCGAGGATCCCAGCAACCAATCGACCCGCTTTGAACGAATCCGCTGGCGCCAGGGCCTCGAAGGGCCCTTGCCCGATCGTGCCGACATCGCCCGCTGGGGCCGGCAGCGGCAAGCGCTCGAAGCCGAGACCGGCGATCACCTGCTGCGCGCAGTCGAGATCCACCCGGCCGGGCATGTGCTGATCGACCTCGACGCGTGGGGTGAAGGGCCGGAGCCTGTCCGGCACCTCGCCCTCACGCGGCTCATCGGCATGATCGGCGGGGGCGATCATCCACCGGCCAAGGCGGCACTCGCGCGTATCGAGGCGGGGCTCAGGGACGGGGCGCCGGTCGCGAGCCTCGGCGGGACCCTGATCGGCAGGTGGCGGGGGCGGGGACTGGTCTGTCGCGAGGCGGGGTGCGTCCGACACGTCCTGGTAGGCTCGGGGCTGTGGGATGGCCGGTTCGAGGTTTCAAACAAGGAGGAAAAGGGAGGTGAAAAGGTGTCAATTCTGGGCGATTCCGGCATCGCCGAAATAGGCCTTTCCGGCTATTCCCGGACCCTTGGCAAGGACATTCCACCCATCGCCCGGCCCGCCTTGCCCGCCATCCGCGATGCGACAGGTCGTCTCATCTACGTGCCATATCTCGGTTTCGACCCGTATGGGCGCGGGGAGAGCGTGCAAATCCGCTTTTTGCCCCGAAATTCAGCAACATCAAGCGGCTTTACAGTTGCGCACGGGTGGCCGCACACTATTTAACCTATTACAAATGGACGGTCGGGCGAGCCCCTCTCAGGCGGCAGGGCCCAGTTGAAGGATGAAAGATTGTGAATTGGGGTAAGAACCTGATGATCTGGGTGGCGATCGCCTTGTTGCTGATCGTCCTGTTCCACATGTTCGGCGACCCGACGTCGCGTTCGGCGCAGACCCAGATGGCCTATTCGACTTTCCTCGGGAAGGTCAATGAAGGGTCGGTTACCGACGTCACCATTCGTGGCCCCGATATCACCGGCCATACGTCTGATGGCCAGGCCTTTTCCACCTACGCGCCCAATGACCCCAAGCTGGTCGAGAACCTGACCGCCAAGGGCGTCGAGATCAAGGCAGCGCCCCAGGATGAAGGCAACAACACGCTGATCGCCCTGCTCATCAACTGGGCGCCGTTGATCATCATCGTCGGCATCTGGGTGTTCTTCATGCGCCAGATGCAAGGCCAGGGCGGCAAGGCGATGGGCTTCGGCAAGTCGCGCGCCAAGCTGCTGACCGAACGCACGGGCCGCGTCACTTTCGACGACGTCGCCGGCATCGAAGAGGCGAAGTCGGAGCTTGAGGAAATCGTCGAGTTCCTCAAAGACCCGCAGAAATTCCAGCGTCTCGGCGGCAAAATCCCGAAAGGCTGCTTGCTCGTCGGTCCCCCGGGTACGGGTAAGACGTTGCTCGCCCGCGCCATCGCCGGCGAAGCCAATGTGCCGTTCTTCACGATTTCCGGTTCCGACTTCGTCGAAATGTTCGTCGGCGTCGGCGCGAGCCGTGTGCGCGACATGTTCGAGCAAGGCAAGAAGAACGCGCCCTGCATCATCTTCATCGATGAAATCGACGCGGTCGGCCGCCATCGTGGTGCCGGCCTCGGCGGCGGTAACGATGAGCGCGAGCAGACCTTGAACCAGATGCTGGTCGAGATGGACGGGTTCGACGCCAATGAGGGCGTCATCATCATCGCCGCCACCAACCGGCCGGACGTGCTCGATCCGGCGCTGCTGCGCCCGGGCCGTTTCGATCGCCAGATCACGGTGCCGAACCCTGATATCAGCGGGCGCGAGCAGATCCTGAAAGTGCATATGCGCAAGGTGCCGCTGGGTCCCGATGTCGATCCGCGCGTGATCGCGCGTGGCACGCCGGGCTTCTCGGGTGCCGATCTCGCCAACCTCGTCAACGAGGCGGCGCTGATGGCGGCCCGTTTCGGCAAGCGCGTCGTCACCATGGCCGATTTCGAACAGGCCAAGGACCGCGTGATGATGGGCAGCGAGCGCCGCTCGATGGTCATGACGCCGGAGGAAAAGCTGGCGACGGCCTATCACGAGGCCGGCCATGCCATCGTGAACCTCGAAGTGCCGGAAGCCGATCCGCTGCACAAGGTGACGATCATCCCGCGCGGTCGCGCGCTGGGCCTCACCATGTCGCTGCCGGAAAAGGACCGCTACAGCATCTCGAAGACCTGGATGGAGAGCCGCATCGCCATCTGCTTCGGCGGCCGTATCGCCGAGCAACTGATCTATGGCGAGGAGCATCTGAATTCCGGTGCCTCGAACGACATCATGCAGGCAACCGAAATGGCGCGCCGCATGGTGACTGAGTTCGGCATGAGCGAGAAGCTGGGGCCACTGCGCTATTCGGACAGCGAGCAGGACGTGTTCCTGGGCTATCAGATCGGCCAGCAGCGCAAGAACATCTCGGATGAGACCAGCAAGCTCATCGACCAGGAAGTGCGCCGCATCGTCGAGACCGGCGAGAAGAAGGCCCGCGATCTGCTGACCCATCATTTGGAAGGGTTGCATACGGTCGCCAAGGCACTGGTCGAGTTCGAGACCTTGTCAGGCGATGAAGTCCGTGCGCTGCTCAATGGCGACAAGATCCGGCAGGATACGGGGCAGGGCGGCAGCGCCCCAGCCACGGTGAAGCCGCGCTCCTCGATCCCGACGGCGATCACGCGGCCAGGCGGTTTCGAGCCGAAGCCGCAACCCGGCGCCTGATGCGCGCCGATTTGGACTGAACTGAAGCCCCGCCCGGTTGGCGGGGCTTCTCCTATCTGCGTAAGAGCGATGACCAACCCGGCGATGAAGTGATGACGTCGACCTTTTTCATTCCGACCGCCTTGCTGCAGGGATCGGCGGCCACACGGGCAATTGCTGCTGGGACGGCGCGACGCCTTGCCGGTGGGCCGGTGGCCTTCGGGGCGATGGAACGGGTCGACCGCGACGCAACCGGCGCCGGACAGCGTCGCCCTATTGCCTTGAGCGATGTGCCGTCGGCTGAGCTCGCGCGTTTCTCGCAGGCCCCAGCCAAGTGGGCCGGGTTCGACCTCACGCGCGATTTGATCATGGGCATCGTCAACGTGACGCCCGACAGTTTCTCGGATGGGGGCGATTATGCCGAGGCCGGGGCCGCCATTGAGCGCGGCATCGCCTTGGCCGAGGCGGGTGCCGACATTCTGGATATCGGCGGTGAATCGACCCGGCCTGGCTCGGCCCCCGTATCGGTCGAGGAAGAAATCCGCCGTGTGGTGCCGGTCATCCGGGCGCTGGCGGAGAAGGGGCTTTGCGTCTCGGTCGATACGCGGCATGCCGAGGTGATGGCAGCAGCCGTCGAAAGCGGCGCTCGTATCATCAACGACGTGACGGCCCTGACCGGCGATCCTGACAGCGAGCGAGTCGCTGCCCAAAGCGGTGCCGATATCGTGCTGATGCACATGCTGGGCGAGCCGCAGACCATGCAGGCCGATCCCCACTATGCCGATGTGACGCTCGATCTTATCGACTATTTCGCCGCGCGGCTCGCGCGCCTTGAACTGCTTGGCGTGCCGCGCGCGCGCGTCTCGCTCGATCCGGGCATCGGCTTCGGCAAGAAGGACCCGCATAACCTGCGCCTCCTCAATGAACTCGCCGCGTTCCACGGTTTCGGCTGCAGCTTGACCCTGGGCGTTTCGCGCAAGAGCTTCATCGGCCGCCTGTCAAAGGGCGAGGCGCCCAAGGAACGGATGGCAGGCTCGATCACCGTGGCGGCCCTGGGGCTGGCCCAGGGGGTGCAGATCGTCCGGGTCCATGATGTCCCGGAGACCTTCCAGATGCGGGCCATGATCGAAGCCCTCCGGCGCGGATGATCGGCGATTTGCGTGGCGGCCGGGTGGGGGTAAAATGGCAGAATCGTTGAATTCGGTGGATTGGAACTGAGGATGACCCGCAAAATGTTCGGCACGGATGGCGTCCGTGGCTTGGCGAATGCCGAGCCCATCACCGCCATGACGGCGCTGCGCCTAGCCCTTGCAGCCGGCGCCCATTTCACGCGCGGCGGGCACCGGCACCGGGTGATCATCGGCAAGGACACGCGGCTTTCCGGCTATATGCTGGAAACGGCGCTGACCTCAGGGTTCCTGTCGATGGGGATGGACGTCATGCTGCTGGGGCCGCTGCCCACCCCGGCCGTCGCCATGTTGACGCGCTCGATGCGGGCCGATCTCGGCGTGATGATCTCGGCCTCGCACAATCCATATGAAGACAACGGCATCAAATTGTTCGGCCCTGACGGTTTCAAGCTGTCGGACGAAATCGAGATCGAGATCGAGGAACGGATGCAGGGGACGGGCTTCGAGCCCGCGCAAGGGTTGGCGCCGTCGCCACAGCTGGGCCGCGCCAAGCGCATCGACGACGCGCAGGGGCGCTATATCGAGTTCGTGAAGTCGAGCTTTCCCAAGGGACTGAGCCTTGAGGGCCTGCGCGTGGTGATCGATTGCGCGAACGGTGCGGCCTACAAGGTGGCACCGACCGTGCTGTGGGAACTGGGCGCCGATGTCATCGCCATCGCCAATGAGCCCAACGGCACCAACATCAATGCCGGCTGCGGCGCGGTTCATACCGAGCGGCTGCGCGAGCAGGTGAAGCAATCCGGCGCCCATCTCGGCATCGCATTGGATGGCGACGCGGACCGGGTCATCGTCGTCGACGAGAAGGGCACGGTTATCGATGGCGACCAGCTAATGGCGCTCATCGCCGAGAGCTGGCAGAGCGCCGGGCGCCTCAGCGGCGACGGCATCGCGGCGACGGTCATGTCCAATCTGGGCCTTGAGCGGCACCTGGCGCTTCTGGGATTAAAGCTGCACCGGACCGCCGTCGGCGATCGCTATGTGGTCGAAGCCATGCGCCGGCTGGGTCTCAATATCGGCGGCGAGCAATCCGGCCATATCATCCTCAGCGATTTTGCGACGACCGGCGACGGCCTCATCGCGGCACTGCAGATCCTGGCCGTGCTGATCCGCGCCGACCGGCCGGCAAGCGAGGCGGCCCGCGTGTTCGCGCCGCTGCCGCAGCTCCTGAAGAATGTGCGCTATCAGCCGGGGCAGGTGCCGCCGCTGGATCAGGTGCTGGTTAAGCAAGCGATCGCGGCAGGCGAAGCGGCGCTCAACGGCAGTGGCCGCCTGCTCATCCGCAAGTCCGGTACCGAACCGCTGATCCGCGTCATGGCAGAGGGCGAGGATAAGGTGCTGATCGCCCGCGTGGTCGATGACATCGTCGGCGCCGTCGAAGCCGTCGCGCGTTGAACTCCAGATAAGCAGAGGAAGAAGAATGGCCAACCGTCTGTTGCACACGATGATCCGCGTCATGGATCTCGACAAGTCGATCGATTTCTATACCCGGCATCTCGGCATGAAGCTGCTGCGCCGCAAGGATTATCCGTCGGGCGAGTTCACGCTGGCCTTCGTCGGCTATGGCGACGAAGACGATCACAGCGTCATTGAGCTCACCCACAATTGGGGTCGCAAGGACCCCTATGAGATCGGCACTGCTTTCGGCCATCTGGCGATCGGGGTGGAGGATATCTATGGCACCTGCGACAAATTGGCCAAGGAAGGGGTGAAGATCCCGCGCCCGGCCGGCCCGATGGCGCATGGGGGATCGGTCATCGCTTTCGTCGAGGATCCGGACGGTTACAAGATCGAATTGGTTCAGAAATAAGCTGGTAAACATAAGTTTCTTTAAGGGGCGGCCGGAAATGGCCGCCCCTTTCATTTTCGGGTGCTGGTGGGGGACACCGACCTTGATCTAGGTCATGAATTGTTAACGGCGTGCCGCTTACCTTGCCGACAGCATACTTACCACCCACTGAAAAGAAGTGCGGAAGCCGAGCCGATGAAAATTTCGACCCGATTGTTGGTGCATGGTCTGGCCAACATTGTTGTTGCGACCGGCCTGATGGCGATCGTCGTCCTCTACGTGGTTTATGAAGGCAGCATGCGTCAGTTGGCGCAAGTGAACGAGGCGGCGCACGCCCATGCCGCCCGGGCGTTGCAGGCGCTGGAAGGTGAGAAGGGCGAACTCACCGATGCCTGGCTCGGCACACTGGCCGCCGATATCGGTGGCGATGTCACCGTCTGGCGCGACGGCAAGCTCGTCGGCAGCAGCTCAGGCGATGCCGGGATGCGGGCCGATGCCGAGGCACTCATCCAATCGGCGGAGACCAATGCGCACTTGGCGCAAAATCCGATCTACGAAGTGCCGCCGACGCTGACCTGGCCCTTGTCCGATATTCGCCTGACATCCGTGTTCCGCGCGGGCGCCGATACGGTGGCGATCTCGCGCCGATCGGATGTGTTCCTGGGCACCTTCATGGATCTGCTGGTGGCCTTTTGCCTTCTGGGTATCGGTGGCGCGGTTCTTTCCGGTCTCGGCCTCTTCTGGTCGGTGCGGCATTCGTTGCGGCCCTTGTTCCGCCTGGCGGACAGCATGGAAGCCCTGGCGCAGGACCGGCTCGATGCCGAAGTGCCGGCGCGCGAGCGCCATGACGAGGTGGGCCTGATGGCGCGCGCTGTTCAGGTCTTCAAGGAAATGGCGCAGAAGCGCCGCCAGCTGGAATCCGAGCAGGCGGGTTTGCGTGAGCAGGCCGCCAACGAGCGCCGCAAGGCGATGCTGGTCCTGGCCGGCAAGCTGGAAGGCGAAGTTCAGCAGGCATTGGGCGGCTTGCGCGCGGCGGCCGAACAATTGGGTCAGACGGCGGCAACACTCGACCGGTCGGCCCATGTCGCGGCCGACCAGGCCAAGGATGCGACCGACGCCGTGGTCGAAGCTGAAGCCGGTGCCCAACAGGTTGCCACCTCGGCCGACGATCTTGCGCATGCCATCACGGCGATCACGGAAAACGTGGAGAGCGCGCGCGATCGCGTGCGCAAAGCCGTCGAGGTTGCCGACCATACCAATGCCACCGTCTCGCAGTTGCATGTCGCGGCCCAGCAGATCGGCGAGATCGTGACACTCATCAGCGAGATCGCGGGCAGCACGAACCTGCTGGCCCTCAATGCCACCATCGAGGCGGCGCGGGCGGGTGAGGCGGGCAAGGGTTTCTCGGTCGTCGCATCGGAGGTGAAGAGCCTCGCCAACCAGACGGCCCGCGCCACCGAGGACATTACCCGCCAGATCGGCGATATCCGCCGTTCGGCCGAGGAGTCGGCGCAGGCCATCGGCGCCATCCAGGCCAGCATGCACGAGACCAGCAGCGCCACCAACAGCATCACCGAGGCGGTGGAGCGGCAGGAGGCTTCGACCCAGAGCATGGCCGGCAACATCCGGCACATGGTCGACGGGACCAAACGGGTGAGCGGCAGCATCACCGATGTTCGTGCCATCGTCGGTGAGACCAGCGGTGTCGCGCGGCAGATGCTCGACATGGCCGCCGACATGGAAAAGAAGGTCCAATCGCTGGACGGCGCCGTGCGCCAAGTCCTGTCGGAATTGCGGGCCGGCTGATCCGGGTCCCAGATGGGTGGCTGGCCAAGTGGTATGGCCAAATTTCCCTAAGTGGTACTTTCAATAGAACCACTTTGATGGCACATCGCGGCATCGCTTGATCGTCGGGGATTTGCCTTATGGACCTGTCGCAATGGAAGGGCGCACCGCGCCCGGAACGTGTCCCGCTCGAAGGCCGCTATACCCGGCTGGAGCCGCTCGATCCCGCGCGCCACGGTGCCGATCTGTTCGCGTCGGCGCAGGCCCCAGGGGCCGAGGATCGGTTCCGCTATCTCTTTGAAGAAGCGCCCGGCGATTCAGCGGCTTTCACGGCCTGGATCGACAAGGCCGCGGCCGGAACCGATCCGTTCTTTTACGCGGTCATCGACAAGAAGAGCGGCCGCGCCGAAGGGCGCCAATCCCTGATGCGCATCGACACGGTGCATGGCGTCATCGAGATCGGCAATATCCTGTGGGGACCAGCCATCGCCCGCAGCCGTGTCGCGACGGAAGCGCTGTTCCTGTTCGCGCGTCATGCCTTCGATCTTGGCTATCGGCGTTTCGAATGGAAGTGCAACAATCTCAATGAACCGTCGAAGTGTGCGGCCGAACGGTTCGGTTTCCGTTTCGAGGGCATCTTCCGCCAGCACATGGTGGTCAAAGGCAAGAATCGCGACACCGCCTGGTTCGCCATCATCGATCAGGATTGGCCGCGATTGAAGGCCGGCTATGAGGCTTGGCTGCAGCCGGAGAATTTCGACGCGGCCGGCCAGCAGTGCCGCAAGCTGACCTTCTGATGGTGGTGGCGAGAGGCGAGCGGGGCGCCCGCGCGACGCTGGCCCTGGTGACCATCATCTGGGGGCTCAACTGGCCGTCGGCGAAGTTCGGGCTGCAGGATTTTTCGCCCTGGACCTTCCGCACAATCTGCTTCGGCGTTGGAGCCGCGATCCTGATGGCGGTCGCGCGTCATCGCGGCATCAGCTTGGCGATCAGGCCCGGTCGTCAACGCTGGCATCTGGCGGCAGCGGGACTCCTCAGCATCGGTGGGTTCGGCGTGCTGGCGGCCTTCGCCCAGCTGGCAACGACGACCAGCCGGACGGCCATCTGCGCCTACACGATGCCGATCTGGGCGAGCCTCCTTGCCTGTCTCATTCTCGGCGAGCGATTGGATCTGCGGCGCGGTGCGGCGCTTCTTCTCGGGATTGCCGGGCTGATCATCCTCTTTTGGCCGCTGGTCGTGAACGGCGTGCCGGTGGGGGCCATCTATGCGCTGGGGTCGGCCGTCAGCTGGGCCGCCGGAACCGTCTATCTCAAATGGGCGCGGATCGACGCGCATCCGCTGGCGATCACGGCCTGGCAGCTGGTGGTGGGGACGGTCGCGGTCGCGATCGGCTTTTGCGCCACGGGTTTCGAGATTGGCGACGTCCGCCATTGGTCATCCCTTGCCGGGCTTGGCTACAGTACTTTCATCGGAACGGCGCTTGCCTACCTGCTGTGGTTCCAATCGGTCGCAAGGCTGCCGGCGAGCGTCGCCGGCCTCGGCACCTTGCTGGTGCCGGTCATCGGTGTGATCGCCGCCATGCTGCTGCTCGGTGACCGGCCGACCTATCCGGACCTCGGTGGCTTTGTTCTCATTTCCGTCGCGGCGCTGCTTGCGCTCGTTGGCGGCACAAGTCCAAGCTCCCAATCACGCGCAGAAGGAGACCCCGCATGACAGCAACCGATATTTCTATTCGCCCGTTGCGGCGCGAAGATCACGCCGCCTGGATGCCGCTGTGGCGCGGCTATCAGGAGTTCTACAAAGTCGATATTGCGCCGGAAGTCACGGCGGTGACTTTCGATCGATTGCTCGACCCATCGGAACCGATGGCGGGTGCCTTGGCCTGGGCCGGCGACCGGGCCGTGGGCATGGTGCACCACATCCGCCATCGCTCCTGCTGGACGGTGGGCGATTATTGCTATCTGCAGGACCTCTTCACGGCGGCCGATATCCGCGGCGCCGGCATCGGCCGCAAGCTCATCGAATATGTCTACGATGTCGCCAAGCAGCAGGGCTGTTCGCGCGTCTATTGGCTGACGCATGAAACGAACGAGGTGGCGATGCAGCTTTACGACCGGATCGCCGACAAATCCGGCTTCATCCAATATCGCCGCATTCTCTGACGCCTTGTCCGGGGCGGCAAAAGGAAAGGGCGGCGCCTTGCGGTGCCGCCCTTTGTCGATTTGATGATCGGCGCCGTTACTTGCGCTTGTTCATCGGCACATAGGGCCGTTCGCCATAGCCGGTATAGAGCTGGCGCGGGCGGCCGATGCGCTGGGTGGGATCCTCGATCATTTCCTTCCACTGCGCGACCCAGCCCACGGTGCGCGCCACGGCAAACAGCACCGTGAACATCGAGGTGGGGAAGCCGATCGCCTGCAGGATGATGCCCGAATAGAAATCGACGTTCGGGTAGAGCTTGTGCGAGATGAAGTAATCGTCGTTGAGGGCGATCTTCTCCAACTCCATCGCGAGCTGCAGCAGCGGATCGTTGCGCTTGCCGAGCGCGTCGAGCACTTCGTGGCAGGATTTGCGCATCACCGAGGCGCGCGGATCGTAGTTCTTGTAGACGCGGTGGCCGAAGCCCATCAGGCGGGTATTGTCCTGCTTCGACTTCACCTTGCCGATATATTCCTTGATGTTGGCGGTCGAGCCGATTTCGGCCAGCATCTTCAGCACAGCTTCGTTGGCGCCGCCATGCGCCGGGCCCCACAGGCAGGCAATGCCGGCGGCGATGCAGGCGAACGGATTGGCGCCCGACGAGCCGGCCATGCGCACGGTCGAGGTCGAGGCGTTCTGCTCGTGGTCGGCGTGGAGGATGAAGATCTTGTCCATCGCCTTGGCGACGACGGGGTCGATCTTATATTCCTCGGCCGGGACCGCGAAGGTCATGCGCAGGAAGTTCTCGGCATAGGACAGCTCGTTCTTCGGATAAACGAAGGGCTGGCCGACCGAGTACTTGTAGGCCATTGCGGCGATCGTCGGCACCTTGGCGATCAGGCGGTGCGAGGCGATCATGCGCTGGCGCGGGTCGTGGATGTCGGTGCTGTCGTGATAGAAGGCGGAAAGCGCGCCGACCACGCCGACCATGACCGCCATCGGATGCGCGTCGCGGCGGAAACCGGAATAGAAGCGGGCGATCTGCTCGTGCAGCATCGTGTGATAGGTGATGTTCTTTTCGAACTCGACCTTCTGCTTGGCGTTCGGCAGCTCACCCTCGAGCAGCAGATAGCAGACTTCCATGAAGTCGCTGTGCTCGGCGAGATCTTCGATGCGGTAGCCGCGATGGGTGAGGACGCCCTCGTCGCCATCGATATAGGTGATGGCGGATTGGGTCGAGCCGGTCGAACCGTAGCCCGGATCGTAGGTGAAGAGACCGTGCTCGGTATAGAGCTTGCGGATATCGACGACATCCGGGCCGACGGTACCCTTCAAGACCGGCAGATCGAAGCCCTTGCTGCTGCGATTGTCCTTCACAGCGAGCGTGGCATAGGCCTTCGGCGCGGCCGGCTTGATGCCGCTGTCGATGGTCTTCGATTTCGCCGCGGGCTTGGCCGCCTTGACGGCCTTCTTCGCCTTTGCCGCAACAATCGTCTTCTTTTTCGTCTTGCCAGCCATATCGATTCCCTTTGTTCCCCAGCGTTTCGTCCCGGCGGATGCATGCGCCGGCACGATAGCCTGTGCCCGTGAGCGAATGCCCGTGCTGCAGATGCTAATAGGTATAAGGTTAACGGATGGTGACGCATCTGTCATCTGGCCAGAAAAGCTCCGTCTTTGTCGGCGACAGGACCTTAAGCCTTGATCCGAATGGAAAAGGGCGCACACCAGAAGGCACGGCTGCGCCTTCCCAAAGCCTCCGAAAGGGCGGAGACTGGCTCTCATGCTGGAAGTCGAAAATCTGGTCTACGATTATCCGGGGCACCGCGCCCTCGACGCGGTCTCCTTCACCATCGAGCGCGGGTCGATCACGGCCCTGGTTGGGCCCAACGGGGCGGGAAAATCGACCCTGATGCGTCTCTGCGCGGGATTGGAGCAGCCCTTTTCCGGCCATGTCCGCCTCGACGGCGCCGATGTCCATGCCAATCCGCGCGCGGCGCACCGCCGCATGGGCTTCCTGCCGGACTTCTTCGGTCTCTATGACGATCTCAGCGTCGCGCAATGCCTCGAATACCGGGCGGCGGCGCAGGGTGTTCCAGCCGCACAGCGCAAAAGCGTCGCCTTGGCGGCGGCCGAGCGGCTGGAGATTGCCGACCGGCTGGGGCAGAAGGCGGGGACCCTGTCGCGGGGCCTGCGCCAGCGTCTTGCGATTGCGCAGGCGGTGCTGCACGAGCCGAGCTTCCTCCTCCTCGATGAGCCGGCCTCGGGGCTCGACCCTTCCGCCCGCATCGGACTTTCAGGTGTTTTGCGCAATCTGGCGCGCGACGGCATGACGATCCTGGTTTCGTCCCACATCCTGGCCGAGCTAGAGGATTATTCGACCCATATCCTGATGCTGCGCCAGGGAAGGGTGGTCGAGCACGCGCCGCTCATCACCATGGGCGCTGTGACGGAGCGGCGGGTGGAGATCCGGCTCGATTTCGCCCGGCCGGTGGTCGAACTCAGGAAGCGCCTCATCGCCATCGGCAATATCGAGGTCTTGAGCTGCGGCAGTGATGAAGCAGTCGTGGTTTCCGACCCGGATCCGATCGCCCGCGCCGCCATGCTGGCGTCGGTATTGGCGGCGGGCCTGCCGCTTGCCTCCTTCTCGCCGGAGCGGCGGAGCCTGCAGGATATCTATCTCGCGCGCATGAAGGCGGCGGCGGAACGGCCACCCTTGCGCCTGGTGGGGCCGGAATGAGCATCGACATCAATCCCGAATTCCAGCGCAACCTGTGGCTCCATCTCGGTTGGCAGCGGATGATGGCGGCCTGCATCGTCGGTTTCACGATCGGTTATGCCATCTTCCTGGTCAGCGATTTCGACAAGGTCTCCTACGCCGCCAACCTGCTCCTCACCATCATCCTCGGCATGTGGGGACCGCGCCGTGCCGCCGATGCCCTGGCCGAGGAAGTGGCCGGTGGAACCTGGGAAATGCAGCGCATGTCGGGGCTTTCGGCCTGGTCGATGACCTGGGGCAAGCTGGTCGGCGGCTGCAGCTTCGTTTGGTATTGCGGTCTTCTCGCGCTTGGCGCCTACATCTTCGCTGGATGGAAATTGGGCTTTCCCGAGGGACGTGCCGGCAATTTCTGGCTCGGCATCTACCTGCTTCTGGTAGGGGCCGTGCTCGGTCATGTTGTGGCGCTGGGCGTTGCTTTGATTCGCCTGCGCAAGACGGTGCAGTATCGGCGCCTGACCATCACGCTCGCACAGACCTGCGGGTTTATCGTCTTTCTGGCGATCAGCGGCGGCGGCACCGCGCCGGTGCTGGACGAAGCCAGTTTTGCGCCGACCGAGGCCTATGTGTTCGACCAGGGATATGCCTGGCCGATGGTTCGCGCCGTGCTGGGTTCGGTGCTGGTCCTGTGGGCGATCGTCGCAGTCTTCCGCCTGATGCGAGCGGAGTTGCAATTTCGGGCCTGGCCTTGGCTGTGGACGCTGTTCATCGGCTTTACTGCGTTGCTTGCAGCCGGAATCGCTCCCTGGCCGGGTGGCGGTGCGATCGGCGCGGCACTGCCGGTCTTCGCGGCGATGGTGCTGCTGACATATCTGGCGGCCCTCGCTGACCGGCGCGACCCGATCCGCTATCGTTCCGGCCTTTTGTCGTTGCGGCGCGGCGATTTCAGCCGGGCCGCAGCAGAGTTGCCTTGGTGGTTGATCAGCCTGGTCGCCACGTTCATGGCGCTCGCCTTTGCGATCTCGGCGATCGGGCCAAGCTTGGACGGTTGGCCCACGTCACTTTCTGCACTTTTGCTGCGCCTCAGGCTGCTCAGTTTCTCGCATCTCACCGAAACACTGATCCTCATCATTCTCTTTATGTGCCGGGATATTGGCGTCTTGATGTGGCTCAGTTTCGGGGCGTGGCGCGCGCGCTCGGATATCACCTGGCTCGTCTATTTGGCCCTGGTCTATTGGCCGATCAGCATTATTCTGATCTTTGCCGGATACAGTCAGTTCATCACACTTATTCTTCCGGTGGCGAGCGACGACCTGTTTTGGAGCTTTGCGCCAATCCTGGTGCAGCTCGCCATCCTTGGCGCCATGCTGCACCAGCGTTGGCGCCAAGCAACGCGAAGCGGCGTGCTTGTCCCAGAATTGGCCCCATAAAGGACCGTAGACACTCTTGCCGCCGCCCTGTCATACTGCCGTCAAATAAGAAGTCGGAAGCATAGACAGGGTGGGCTTGATCGTGTCACGGGCGTTGGCGCGTCCTTATCTCCTATTGTCTCCAGCTATCCTTTCGCTGTCGCTGCTGATGGTGGCGCCGGTGATATTCGTGCTGGTCTATTCCTTTTGGCTGCGCACGGCCGAAGGGCTCGACGTGCCGGCCTTTCAGTTCGCGAACTGGATCAACTTCCTTACCGATCGCTTCTATTGGCTGGCGCTCTACAGCACGTTCAAGACGGCATTGGTCACGACCCTCGTCTGCATCGTGCTGGGCTATCCGACGGCCTATTTCCTGGCGCGGGCCGACATCAAGAACCGGGCGTTGCTCCTGTTCCTGATGTTTCTGCCCTTTTGGGTTTCCTATATCATCCGCACCATGTCCTGGATCAACGTTCTGGGAAAGAACGGCTTCGTCAACGCCGTGCTGGTGGGGCTCGGCATCACGGACGAGCCGCTCAAGCTTCTCTACAACGATTTCTCGGTGATCATGGGGCTGGTCTATTTCCAGCTGCCTTACATGATCATCAATGTCTATGTGAGCCTCGACGGCATCGACCGGAATCTTGAATCGGCGGCCCGCGTGCTGGGCTGCAATCCCTGGCAGAGTTTCTGGGAGGTTACGCTGCCGCTGTCGCTGCCGGGCCTCGGCGCGGGGTCGCTGCTGTGCTTCGTGCTGGCAGCCGGTTCCTATGTGACGCCGCGCCTCCTCGGTGGCACGGATACGCTGTTCTTCCCGGATCTCATCTACGAAGCCATCATCTCGCAGCTCGATTGGCCGTTCGGCGCGGTCCTTTCCATCGTCATGCTGGTGGCTTTGGGTCTCGTCATTGCGGTCTACAACCGCTTCATGAGTCTCTCCGACGTCTATCGGAGTTTTGCGCGATGAGCACGGCGGCGGTGCGGCAACCGGGTGAGGGGCGCATCGGCTGGGCGTTATTGCGCCTTTGTTCGATCGCGGTCTATGTCTTCATGTTCGCCCCGATCGTCGTGGTGATCTTGCTCGCCTTCAATTCTTCCCGCAGCGGCGCCTTTCCGATGGAAGGTTTCAGCCTGCAATGGTTCGGCAAGCTCTTTGCCAATCAATCCATCGTCGAAGCGTTCAAAACCTCGCTGGTTCTCGCCGGGACATCGGCGGCACTGGCTACCGTGATCGGCGTGATGGCGGCCTTGGCCCTGGTCCGCTACAGCTTCAAGGGCAAGGAGGGCATCCAGACCTTCCTGTCGCTGCCGCTCTTGATGCCCGAAGTGGTGATGGGCGTCGCGCTTCTCATGTTTCTCAAATTCCTGTCCATGCCGCGGAGCTTTGCCGTGCTGCTGGTGGGACACACGGTCCTGTCGCTGCCCTATGTCGTGCTGGTGGTTCAGGCCCGATTGGTGGGCCTGCGGTCGAGCTATGAAGAGGCTGCCTGGACTTTGGGCGCCAATCGGATTCAGACATTTTTCGAGGTGACGCTGCCGCTCATTTCGCCAGCGATCGTCGGCGGCTTCCTGTTTGCGGCGACCTTGAGCTTCGACAACATCACCGCCACTCTTTTCTGGAAGAAGCCCGGCATCGAGACGGTGCCGACGAAGATCTTCGCCATGCTGCGGACCTCGGTCAGTCCCGAGATCAACGCGCTCGGCGCCGTCATGATTGTCATCACCATCCTGTTGCCGCTGGTGGGTGGGTATATGGTTCGCCGTTTCGCCAAGGCCCGTTGATCAAGTCACCAGATTTGTTTTCTCGACCGCGTTTTCAAACCCAGGGAGGAAGGCATGAAGAAATTGACTGACCAGAAGCGCTACGAGCGGTTGCTCGCAGCGGTGGAGAGCGGTGACATCGACCGCCGGTCGCTGCTGCGCATCATCGGCGCCACGGCGGCAGCGGTGGGCGTTACCGGCGGGCCGCTCGGCCTGCTGCGCCGCCAGGCGTTCGCCGAGGGCGTCGATTCCATTCGCTTCGACGGGTGGGGCGGCATCGTTTCCGAAGCTTTTCACAACAATGCCTTCCCGCAATATACTGAAAAGACCGGTATCAAGGTGGTCGAGGGCGAGTTCGGCGATACCGACGAATTCATCTCGCTGGTGAAGGCATCGCAGCCCGGCGAGTACAATGTCTTCCTGGTGAGCGGGGTCTATGACTATTTCCGCTTCGTGAAGATGGGTCTGGCCGACTTCGTCAACGAGAAGAACATCCCCAATCTCGAGAAGCTGCTGCCGGCGACGCTGGCCGCGTTCCGCAACGAGAGCGAAGGAAAGCTCGCGGCCGTTCCGTTCGACTACGGCACGACCGGTATCGCCTATAACCGCAAATATATCTCGGACGAAGAAGCGCAGGCCGGCGCCAAGCTGCTGTGGGATGAGAAGTACAAGGGCAAGATCGGCCTCTATGACGGGTTCCAGACCCGCGCCTGGATGTCGAGCCTCTTTACCGGCCAGGATCCGCAAGGTGCGACCGATGTCGCCGCCATGTGGGATGCGACCCGCAAGCAGCGCGATCTGGTGTTGAAGTACTGGGGATCGGGCCAGGAATTCATCGACCTGATGTCGAAGGAGGAAATCATCCTCTCCGACGGTTGGTCGGGCCGCGTCGCCTATCTGCAGCAGAACGGCCACGATATCGGCTTCATCGACACCGCGCAGGCGGGCTTTGCCTGGATCGAGGGTCTGATGGTGCTGAAGGGCAGCCCGATGGAAGCGGCTGAGCAGCTCATCAATTTCTGCGT
This sequence comes from Dongia sp., assembly GCF_041910485.1. GTDB lineage: Bacteria > Pseudomonadota > Alphaproteobacteria > Dongiales > Dongiaceae > Dongia. Next base: position 131,514 of record NZ_JAYRQR010000035.1, on the reverse strand, counting down.
CGAGCCGGCGGTCTCCATTGCGATCGCCGAAGGGCAGAATTATCCGCCCTCGCTCGATCCCACCAAGGTCGAACTCACCGACAAGGTGAAGAAGCTGCCCGGCTTCGACCCGACGGGCAAGTTCGACAATTATGTCTGGGAGAAGGCGACCTATTGGTTCGATAACCAGGACGCCTACAAGAAGGAGTGGGACCGCATCTCGAAGGGTGCGTAAGACCCACATGGTGCCCGGCTGCCCTGGGACGGCGGCAGCCGGGCATCCCGCTTTTCCCCGTGAAGATCAAGGTTGGCCATGAGTTCGGTTGAGCTGAAAAAGGTCGAGAAGCATTTTGCCGGCGGCGTGGTGGCGGTCGATGCCATCGATCTCGACGTGCCGGATGGTGCATTCGTGACGCTGTTGGGCCCGTCCGGCTGCGGCAAGACCACGACCTTGCGCATGGTAGCCGGTCTTGAAACACCGACGGGTGGCGAGATTCGCATCAAGGGCCAGCGCGTCAATGAAACGCCGATCCATCGACGCAATCTGGGCATGGTCTTCCAGAACTATGCGCTCTTTCCGCACAAATCGATTTTTCAGAATGTTGCCTTCGGCCTCAAATATCGCGGCGTTTCCAAGGCCGATATCGCGATGCGTGTGAAGCGGGCGCTCGATATCGTGCGGTTGCCGGGGGTTGAGGAGCGTTTCCCGCCGCAGCTTTCCGGCGGTCAGCAGCAGCGCATTGCGCTGGCGCGTGCGCTGGTAATTGAACCGGACGTGCTGCTACTCGATGAGCCCTTGTCGGCGCTCGATGCCAACCTGCGCGAGGAGATGCGCGGCGAGATCAAGGCCATCCAGCAGCGCATCGGCGTCACCGCCATCTTCGTGACCCACGATCAGGGTGAGGCGCTGGCCATGTCCGATCTGGTTGTGGTCATGAACAAAGGCAAGATCGAACAACGCGGCGCCCCGGCGGAAGTCTATGAGCATCCGCGCTCGGAGTTCGTCGCGAACTTCCTCGGCAACGCCAATTTCCTTGCCGGCAAAGTGGTGGCCGTCGACGGCAAGCGCGTGAGCGTTGCTCTCGCCGACGGAGCCCGGATCGACGTGGCTGACGTGGCGCGGTCGGTCCAGACCGGTGAGGCGGTCAATGTGATTGTCCGTGCCGAGAAGATTGAACTGGGGCAGGCCGGACTTTCGGGCACGATTGCCGCTGTCGATTATCTGGGATCCACGGCACGCTATGATGTGACCCTGGCCGGCGGGCAGAAAGTCATGGCCTTGGCGACGATCCGTGACGGCGCAAGGCGGGTGGGCGAGGCCGTGTCGCTTGCCATCGCGCCGGAGCATTGCCGCATTCTCTGACCTGACGCCAAACCCCTTATGGATCTAGGGGCTTGGTTGACGCGCCGATTGGGCGTCCCCATTTCCTAAGCCAAGGTTGACCCTGCCGCAAACCTGTGGTGCAAGTCGGCCGGCAGATGGAAAGTGGAGCGCACATGCCCCAATACGATTACGATCTCTTTGTCATCGGCGCCGGGTCCGGCGGTGTGCGCGCGGCGCGCGTTGCGGCCGGCTATGGCGCCAAGGTCGCCATCGCCGAGGAGAGCCGGGTCGGCGGAACCTGTGTCATCCGCGGGTGCGTGCCGAAGAAGCTGCTCTCCTATGCCGCCCACTTTCATGAGGATTTCGAAGACGCCCGCAATTACGGCTGGACCGTTGGCGAGGCGACCTTCGATTGGGCGACGCTGATCGCGAACAAGGACAAGGAGATTGACCGGCTCAACGGCATCTACAAAAAGCTGCTCGCCGGGTCGAAGGTGGAACTGCTGGAATCGCGTGCCGTCATTGTCGATCCGCATACGGTCGAGGTCGGCGGCAAGCGTGTCACGGCGAAGAACCTGCTGATCGCCGTGGGTGGGTGGCCGGAGCGGCCGCAGATTCCAGGGATCGAGCATTCGATCACGTCGAACGAAGCTTTCCATCTCCAAAGCCTGCCGAAGGAGATCATCGTCGTTGGTGGCGGCTATATCGCGGTTGAGTTTGCCGGCATCTTCAACGGGCTCGGCGCCAAGGTGACAGAACTCTATCGCGGGGAGCAGATTCTGCGCGGCTTCGACGACGAGGTCCGCCATTTCCTGGCGGCTGAGATGGCGAAGAAGGGGATAGCGATAAGAACCCACGCCGATGTCGCGCGTATCGACAAGAGCGGTGCCCGCCTCAATGTCACCTTGAAGGACGGTGCGGTTCTGGCGTGCGATGCCATCATGTATGCGACCGGAAGGCGACCGAAGACGGATGGGCTTGGCCTGGCCGAAGTTGGCGTGACGCTGAAAGAGAGCGGCGCCATAGCGGTCGATGCCGCTTCGCAGACTGCCGTACCGAGCATCCACGCCATCGGCGATTGCACCGACCGGGTCAATTTGACGCCGGTCGCCATCCGCGAAGGGCATGCCTATGCGGATTCCGTTTTCGGCAGCAGATCCTGGGCCGTCGATCACAAAACCATTGCCTCGGCCGTGTTCAGTCACCCGCCGGTGGGTGTGGTTGGCCTCTCCGAAGCGGCAGCGCGTGGGGAGGGGAGGGCCCTCGATATCTACAAGGCGGATTTCAAGCCGCTCAAGCACACGATCTCAGGCCGGGACGAGCGGACGCTGATGAAGCTGGTGGTGGACCGCCAAAGCCAAGTGGTTCTGGGCGCCCATATGGTGGGGATCGATGCGCCGGAGATCATCCAGGCGATTGCCATTGCCGTGAAGATGGGGGCGACCAAGCAGCAGTTCGATGCCGCTGTCGCCGTTCACCCGACCGCGGCGGAAGAATTCGTCACCTTGCGGACCCCCGTCGCGGCGGGGTAAGGGTGCTGGGGGACGGGAAGAGCTTCCTGGAGATGTCGATGCTGCGTTCTATTGCGATCACTGCCATTCTTTTGTCGGCCGTTTCGGCGGCGGCCACGCCGGCTGCGGCGCGCGACACACGCTATGAACTGAAGATTGCCGACGTCGTGGCGGACCCGCGATATGCCGCGAATGTGCCCGCCGGCGTGAAGTTCTACTTCGCCGATCAAGCTGCACCTGCGGGCCAGAATCTCGGTGAGTTCGTCACCAACCGGAAAACCAATTCCTTCGGCAAGCAGGATGAAGAAGCCTGCACCTGGGCGATGATCTCGGCCATGAAGGAACTGGGCGAGCGGGCGCTGGCTGAGGGTGGCAATGCCGTCGTCGGTATCGTCAGCTATTACAAAAAGAAGGTCTTCTCGAGCGAGACCCTGTTCGAATGCCATGCCGGGGCCGTTGTCGCGGGTGTCGCCCTGAAGGGCAATGTGGTCAAAGCACCCTGATCATCACGAACGCGTGATTGCGCAAGGGTATCTCTCGCAGAACTGGTGCTGTTCTATTTAATTGGCGTAGCCTCTTCCTTGAAAGGTGGAGGCTATGCTGCGGTATATATTGGCTCTCTTGAGCATTGCCATTGCTGCACCCGCAACAGCGGAAGTTGGGCAGGCGGTGTGTGACGCCGCCAGGGCACTGCAGGTAACGTATCTGCTCAAGATCTATCCACAGCCCATGACTATCTTCGTCCCCCAAGTGAATTGGCCGGCGAAGAGGAGCTTTTGACTGATTGCCGGGCGCCAAGCGGAACTCTCTGCTGAAGACATCTCGATGACGATTGTGCTTCAGGGCCGGACGCCGATTGATGCAACGCTGCTCATTGATCGTCCCCAAAACACAGACGTCTTTGTTGGGCAGGCGGATTTCAATGTGGAATGGCTGAAATCTGAGGGCTTCGATATTGCGAACTCTACGGACAACACGCTGCTACGTTCGATTTCTACAAGCGATCGATCTGGCAAGCTGCTGCATATTCCACTGAGCCGGCGCCACGCCTACAATCTCGCAACCGACGGGCACTGGCAGTACGTGCCCCTGCAAGCTGATGTCTTTGGTGAACTCATCCTGCAAATTGGAGCAGCGGACATTCCCGCAGCAGAAAAACTTGCGGGTCCTTAAGAAATATTCATATTAAACAATGTGTTGTGCGCGAATTGATCAGAATTTGCGCGAGCCGGCCATAAATCATATATACAATGCCCCGTTATCCCCTGGCGAACTGGTCGGCAGGGGAGTTTGCGCAGAGGCAGATGATGAGCACGAAATGGTCGCCGGAGAGCTGGCGCGACAAGCCGATCTCCCAGGTTCCCACCTATCCGGACGCCGCCAAGCTGGCGTCGGTCGAGGAGCGTCTGCGCGCTTTTCCGCCGCTCGTATTTGCCGGCGAAGCGCGCCGCCTGACCGAATCCCTGGGCCAGGTTGCCGAAGGCAAGGCCTTCCTGCTGCAGGGTGGCGATTGCGCCGAGAGCTTTGCCGAGTTCTCTGCCAACAACATCCGCGACACGTTCCGCGTGCTGCTGCAGATGGCCGTGGTGCTGACCTATGGCGCCGCTATGCCGATCGTGAAGATCGGCCGCATGGCGGGCCAGTTCGGCAAGCCGCGTTCGTCGCCGACCGAGGTGATCGACGGCGTCGAGTTGCCGAGCTATCGCGGCGACAATGTGAATGGCATCGATTTCACGCCCGCTGCGCGCATTCCGGATCCCGAGCGGTTGATCCAGGCCTATAACCAATCGGCGGCGACCCTCAATCTGCTGCGGGCTTTCGCGCAAGGTGGTTTTGCCGACCTCCACAAGGTGCATCGGTGGAACCTCGACTTTGTTGCCGATAGTCCGCTGGGGCATCGCTACAAGGAACTGGCCGATCGCCTGTCGGAAACGCTTGAGTTCATGGCTGCCTGCGGCCTGACCTCGGAGACGGTGCCGCAGATCCGCGAGACCGAATTCTTCACCAGTCACGAGGCGCTGCTGCTCAATTTCGAGCAGACCCTCACGCGTACCGACAGCCTCACCGGCAAATGGTATGGCTGCTCGGCCCACATGCTGTGGATCGGCGACCGGACGCGCCAGCCGGACGGCGCCCATGTCGAATATATGCGTGGCATCCAGAATCCGATCGGCCTCAAATGCGGTCCGACGATGGAGCCTGACGATCTGCTGCGCCTCATCGACATCCTCAACCCGCAGAACATTCCAGGCCGCCTCACGCTGATCGCCCGCATGGCGCATGACAAGGTGGAGCAGAAGCTGCCGCCGCTGGTCCGCGCCGTGAAGCGGCATGGCGCCAAGGTGGTCTGGTCCTGCGACCCGATGCATGGCAACACGGTCAAATCGTCGAACGGCTACAAGACGCGGCCCTTCGATCGAATCTTAAGCGAAGTGCGCGGCTTCTTCGCGGTGCACCGGGCCGAGGGCACGCATGCGGGCGGCGTTCATTTCGAGATGACGGGCCAGGATGTGACCGAGTGCATCGGCGGTGCCAAGGCCGTGACGGAAGAAGCGTTGGCCGATCGCTATCACACGCATTGCGACCCGCGCCTCAATGCCACGCAGGCGTTGGAGCTGGCCTTCCTCATCGCGGAGCAATTGAAAGCGGAGCGTGCCGGTGGACAACGCATCGCCGAAGCCTCGTAACGGGGACGCGCCGAAAGAGGCCGGGCCGGCTTCCGGTCCGGCATCTGAAGAAGTTGCGGCCTGGTCGGATCAGTATTTTCTGAAGACCAAGGCAACCGTTGCCAAGTTCGGCGACGTGCGCGTCACCTATGCGATCTTCATGCGCCGGCCGGTCATCTCGGCACCGCGCCTGGCCGTCGACTGGCTGAAGCGGATGGCCGTCGAGCGCGGCACCGATTTCGACATCGACCTGCAATATGAAGAAGGGCGCTGGGTCGGCGCCGGTGAGCCGATCATGTACGTGACCGGCTCCTTCGTGCATCTGGCCGATCTCGAGACCTTGCTGCTGATGAAGCTGGGGCCGGCCTGTGTTGCGGCATTCAACGCCTTCACCATGTGCGCGGACCTTCCCAATGTCGCCTTTCTGGCGATGGATGCGCGCCATTGTGCCGGGCTGGAAATGGCCGAGATGATGGCCTATGCCGCCTCGGTCGGTTCAGCGCGCGCCAACCGCAAGGTGAAGGCCACGGGTTTCGTCGGCAACGCGACGCAGGCGACGGCACATTATTTCGGGCGTGACAAGGCGCTGGGGACCATGCCCCACGCGCTCATCGGCTACGCCGGGTCGACCCTGCGGGCGGCCGAGATGTTCCACGAGGCGTTCCCCGGCGAGCCGATGACGGTCCTCGTTGATTATTTCGGCCGCGAGGTCACGGACGCGCTCACCGTGGCGCGGCGTTTTCCGGGGATGGCCTCGGAAGGCATGCTCTCGGTCCGCATCGACACGCCGGGCAGCCGCTTCATCGAAGGCCTCGATCCGCCGGCTTCCTATGCCGTGCTCGATCGGCATGTGCCCAAGGTGATCCGCGGCTACCGCTCGGAAAGCGAACTCCGGCATCTGGTGGGTGCCGGTGTCTCGGCGGCGGCGATCTGGCATTTGCGCGATGCGCTCAATCGTGAAGGTTTCCACAAGGTCAAGATCGTCGCCTCGTCCGGCTTCGATCCGGCGAAGTGCAAGGTGATGGCCGAGGCCCAGGCGCCGATCGATGTGGTCGGCACCGGCTCGTTCCTGCCGCAACGCTGGACGGAAACCTACGCGACGGCCGACATCATCGAATATAACGGCGTCAGGCGCGTGAAGATCGGCCGCGAGTTCCTGTTCCGGAAATAGCTATTTCGGCGCCGTGTTGAACGGCACCTCGGACCAGACATAGCCGTTCTCGTTGCTGTTGCTCTTCACGCCGAATTCCAGGATCCAGGTCTTGCCGGTCTTGGTGTCGAGCAGCATGTTGACCTTGGAGGAGCCGCGGGTGAGATCACGTTGCGGCTGGTCAAGGACCATCAGGATATAGCGGTTCCCCGCCGGCTCGATGACCGGGGTGGGGGTCAGTATCTCGGCATCCTGGGCCAGTGCGGGAGCGGCAATCGCCGCCGCCAGGAACGCCCACAGGATCGCGTGCAGTTTCATGATTGCATCCTTTCTGTCCCCCTTGGCCGGGACCCTAGCACAAGCAAGCGGCAGGCCAAAAAGACGGCACATGACGGCCCTGTCGGGAGCGCAATTGACTTCATCCCGGTGCCGGTTAAGTTCCCACCATGACAGACAAAATCAAAATCGCGCTGGCGCAGATCAACCCGAAGCTGGGAGATGTCGCCGGCAATGTGACCCGCATCCTGAAGGCGCGCGGGGAAGCTGCCGCTGCCGGGGCCGATCTGGTGCTGGCACCCGAACTGGTCGTTTCCGGCTATCCGCCGGAGGATCTGGTCCTGAAACCCGCCTTTCAGCTGGCCTGCCGGGACGGGGTCGAAGCGATCGCTAAGGCGACGACGGATGGCGGTCCGGCGATCATCGTCGGCGCGCCTTGGGCCGAGGACGGGAAGCTCCATAACGGCGTGTTCCTGTTGGGCGACGGCAAGATCCTCGCCAAGCGCTTCAAATATGATCTGCCCAACTATGGCGTCTTCGATGAGAAGCGTGTTTTCTCGCCTGGACCGCTGCCGGAGCCGGTTGCCTTCAACGGCGTCAAGCTTGGCCTGCCGATCTGCGAAGACGTGTGGTTTGCCACGAGCAGCCGCCATCTGAAGGAGCAGGGGGCCGAGCTGCTGCTGGTTGCCAATGGCAGCCCCTACGATCACGCCAAGCCCGAGCAGCGGTTGGAGATCGCCGGCGACCGGCAGGACGAGACGGACCTGCCCATCATCTATGTCAATCAGGTAGGCGGACAGGACGAACTGGTCTTCGATGGTGATTCCTTCGTGCTTGATCGCGGCAAGGTGCTGAAAGCACGCCTGCCTGCCTTTGAGGAACAGGTGGCGATCACCGAATGGCAGCGTGGCAACAAGGGCTGGCTGTGCCTGCCAGGCGCTGTCGCACAGCCGCTGACGCCGCTCGAATCCATCTACCGGGCGATGGTTCTGGGGCTCCGGGATTATGTGCAGAAGAACGGCTTTCCGGGTGTCATCCTGGGGCTTTCGGGGGGCATTGATTCAGCCCTGTCGGCTGCCGTGGCTGTCGATGCACTGGGGCCGGACAAGGTGCGGGCGGTGATGATGCCGTCGCCCTATACCAGCCAGGAGAGCCTCGACGATGCCGCGGCCTGTGCCAAACTGCTCGGCATCCGCTATGACATCGTCTCGATCGAGCCGGCGATGACGGCGTTCGAGGGCATGCTCAGCGGCATCTTCGCCGGCAAGGGCAAGGATACGACTGAGGAGAATATCCAGAGCCGCGCCCGGGGCCTCACCCTCATGGCGATGTCGAACAAGCTTGGCCACATGCTGCTGACCACCGGAAACAAATCCGAAATGTCGGTCGGCTACGCCACCCTCTATGGCGACATGTGCGGTGGCTATTCGGTTCTCAAGGACATCTACAAGGTGACCGTTTTCGAGCTTTGCCGCTGGCGGAACGGGCATTCCCCGGCCGGTCTGGCGGGCCCCAAAGGACTGGTCATGCCCGAGCGGGTGATCACCAAGCCGCCCTCGGCGGAATTGAAGCCGAACCAGACGGATCAGGACACTTTGCCGCCCTATGATGTGCTGGATGGGATCCTCACCTGCCTGGTCGAGAACGAGATGGCCGTGGACCAGATCGTTGCCAAAGGCTATGACAGGGCCACGGTTCTTCGGGTCTGGCGCATGCTGGATCTGGCCGAATACAAGCGCCGCCAGGCCCCGCCGGGGGTCAAGATTTCGCGGCGCGCCTTCGGCAGGGACCGGCGTTATCCGATCACCAATGGCTTCCGGCCCCAATGAGCCGCAGCCCCGGGGATAGGTTCTTTTGATGGAAATCGAGTGTTGTGATGTCGGTTCGCGTTCGCTTCGCACCCAGCCCCACGGGCCGGTTGCATGTCGGCAATATCTATATTGCCCTGAATAATTGGCTGTTCGCGCGCCAGCGCGACGGTCATTTCCTGCTGCGCCTCGACGATACCGATACCGAACGTTCCACCGCCGAATTCGCCCAAGGCATCGAAACCGACCTGACTTGGCTCGGCCTCAGCTGGGATTCGTTCACCCGCCAGGTGGACCGGATCGCCGACTATGACGCTGCCGCTGAAAAGCTCAAAGCCAGCGGCCGGCTCTACCCCTGCTATGAGAGCGCCGAGGAACTGTCGCTGAAGCGGAAGATTCACCGCGTCTATGACCGGGCGGCGCTGAAGCTCACCGCAGAAGACAGAGCGAAGCTTGAGGCAGAGGGCAAGCGACCGCATTGGCGCTTCAAGCTGGAGCATCGCCGCGTCGAATGGAACGACCTCGTTCGCGGGGCGGAACATATCGATACGTCGAGCCAGTCCGATCCGGTGCTGATCCGCGAGAACGGGACTTATCTCTATACCTTCACGTCCGTCGTCGACGACATCGCTCTCGGCATGACGCATATCATCCGTGGCGCCGATCATGTGACCAACACGGGAACGCAAACGCAGATATTTGAAGCGCTCGGTGCCAAGGCACCTGAATTTGCGCACCTGCCGCTGCTGGTGGATGCGGCGGGCGAAGGCCTCTCAAAGCGGCTGGGCTCGCTTTCCATCGCCGACCTTAGAGAGCAGGGGTTGGAGCCGATGGCGCTGAACACCTATCTCGCACATATCGGGACGGGCGTACCGCTGGTCATGAAGCCGCATCTCTCAGATCTGGTTGCCGCGCACGATCTGGCCAAGTTCGGCAAATCGAGCCCGCGTTTCGATCCAGCTGAACTGCTGCATCTCAATGCCCGTCTTCTGCACACGTTGCCCTATGACGAGGCCAAGGCGCATCTGGCGGGCGTGGGTCTGGGCGAGGTTGATGCGGCTCTTTGGGATGTCGCTCGTGCCAATGTGGAAAAGATCGAGGAGATTGCAGAATGGCATCGCATCTGCCGTGGCAGCATCGCGCCGCACATCGTCGATCCGGCCTTCGGCGCCCAGGCGGCCGATGTTCTGCCACCCGCGCCCTGGGATGAGGGCAGCTGGAAGATTTGGACCGATGCCGTGAAGTCGGCCACCGGCCGCAAGGGCAAGGAGCTGTTCATGCCGCTCCGCCAAGCACTGACGGGGCTCGATCACGGTCCCGAAATGCGCCTTTTGCTGCCGCTGATCGGTCCGGAAAAGACTCTGCGTCGGTTGCGCGGCGAAACCGCGTGACGATGCCAGACGGGAACAAAGAAATGACGATACATCTTTACAATACGCTGGCCCGCGAAAAGCAGGTCTTCACGCCGATCGATCCCAAGAACGTACGCATGTATGTCTGCGGTCCGACGGTCTATGACTATGCCCATATCGGCAATGCACGGCCGGTCGTGGCCTTCGACGTGCTCTATCGCCTGCTGCGCCATGTCTATGGTGCCGATCACGTAACCTATGCCCGCAACATCACCGACATAGACGACAAGATCATGGCGGCGTCGGTCGAGACCGGCGAAAGCATCGCCAGTATCACCAACCGCACGACGGGCTGGTATCACGACGATATGGCCGCCTTGGGTGCCATGTCGCCCAATCATGAGCCGCGCGCGACCTCCTTTGTGCCGCAGATGGTCAAGTTGATCGAGCAACTGATCGCCAAGGGGCATGCCTATGCGGCCGAAGGGCACGTTCTGTTCAACGTGCCGTCGATGGTGGATTACGGTGGCCTTTCGGGGCGCAGCCTTGACGACATGATTGCTGGCGCTCGCGTCGAAGTGGCACCTTACAAAAAGCACCCGGCCGATTTCGTGCTGTGGAAGCCGTCCGATGCCGGTCAACCCGGCTGGCCGAGCCCCTGGGGCCAGGGGCGTCCCGGCTGGCATATCGAATGCTCGGCGATGGCCGGCGATCTGCTCGGACAGGTCTTTGATATTCATGCCGGCGGGATCGACCTCATCTTCCCGCACCATGAGAATGAGATTGCCCAGAGCCGCTGCGCACATGGGACGCCGGTGATGGCCAATTACTGGCTCCACAACGGCTTCGTGCAAGTGAACGGGCAGAAGATGTCGAAATCGCTCGGCAACTTCTTTACCGTTCACGAATTGCTGGAAGAGGGGATGCGGGGCGAGGCGATGCGCCTGGCGCTCCTTTCAGCCCATTATCGTCAACCGATCGACATCACCCGCGACGGCATCAAGGAAGCGAAGGCACAGCTCGATCGTTTCTACGGCGCCCTGGCAAAAGTCGGGGAAGTTGAAGTTGAGCCGCAGGTGCCTGATACGATCCTCGCTGCATTGGCTGATGATCTGAACACGCCGCTTGCCGTGAGTGAACTTCACGAGCTTGTAACCGAGCTTAACAAAGCCACCAACCCCGCCAAGAAGGCGGAAGCCAAGGCCGCGGTTTTGGGGGCTGCCCGGCTCCTCGGGCTGCTGTGGCAGGATCCGGTTACCTGGCTGCAACAGGATGACGGCGGCAAGGGGCGCAGTGCTGCTGAGATCGAGCAACTGATCGCTGACCGTATCGCCGCCCGTAAGGCGAAGAATTTTGCCGAGGCCGATCGCATTCGGGACATGCTTGCCAGTGAGGGTATCGCGCTGGAGGACAGTCCGTCGGGCACAAGCTGGAAGCGCAGCTGAAACGATGGTCTAGGCTGCCGTTCTTAATCGTTAAGACCTGCGCCTAGGCAATCGCACCTCTTGCCAAAGCATCATTTCAGACGGATGATTTCTGCGGGGACGACGTTGTGCCGGGCGTAAACACGGCAGGGCAGGCGAGGCTGGTATGGCTTATCAGCGCCTGACGACGGACATGTTTCTGCAAATATGCTCTATCCGCACAGCGGCGCTCTACCGCTATTGGGACGGCAAGAAACACGGTCGCAAGCTTCCGCGCCGGGCAGATATCGATCCGGCTGAAATGAAACCGTGGTTGCCCGGTCTCGTTCTGGTGGACGTTATCGAAGAGCCGGAGCGGCGCATCACTTATCGCGTCGTCGGCACCGCCGTCTGCACGCACCGAGGATATGATCCGACGGGGCGTCCGGTACAGGAAGGACTCTACGGCAATATCCGGGAGGAAGTGCTGGAGAACTACCGGATCGCGATCGACGAGCAATCAATAGTCTTCGATTTCGATGCGAGCCCCTCACGATCTGGCCTTGCACGTGAAGTCGGTACGCTCTTCCTGCCATTGTCGACGGACGGCGACCATGTCGACAAAATTCTGATTTACCAGGACATCGAACCTTTGACTCTGCCGGGCCTCAACGCCGTTCAGCCAAGGCAAGGCGAATGGCAAGACCAACGAAAACGAGCGCCGACAGCCGGTTGAGCCAACGCCCAAGTCCGACCGATCCACGTAACAACCCAGCCGCAGCCGCCGTCGAAAAGGTGACGATGCAATTCACCGTCGTGCCGCTGATGTTGAACAACGTTCCGAGAAACAGGATCTGCAGCCAGACCGGCCCGGCAGCGGGGTCCACGAATTGCGGCAGGAAGGCGAGGATGAACAGTGCCACCTTTGGATTGAGGATGTTGGTGAGCATGCCTTCGCCGAACAACCGCCAAAGCGGGACGGGCGGCAGAGCGGCCGGCGCCGCGGCCCGCGCGGTACCGGACATTAAGGCCTTCCAAGCCAGATAAAGCAGATAGGCAGCACCCAGCGCCTTCACCGTGAGGAAAGCTCCCTCGGAATGGGCCAGGATGGCCGATACGCCAAAGGCTGCCAAAGCGGTATGTACAAGCGAGCCACCGGCGATACCAAAGCTCGCCGCGATCCCGGCAGTACGCCCCTGTGTTGCTGTCCGGGCGATGACATAGGTCATGTCGGCGCCGGGGGTGAGGTTAAGGGCGAGGGCGGCGACAAAGAACGGCCAAAGGCTGGCTAGATCGGGCATTTCGTCCTCATTTCAATGGCTTGGTAATATTGTGTCGCCACGTCTCCTTGACGGGCAGAGTCCCATATGCTGAATACCCGGTCAATCGGGGCAAAGGGTTGGAAAAGCCAGCAAAATCATGGCCGACGACAAGCGGGTATATCTGTTCGACAGCACACTGCGCGATGGTGCGCAAACGCAGGGAGTCGACTTCAGCGTGAACGACAAGATCGCCATCGCGCAGGCGTTGGACCGTATCGGCGTCGATTATGTCGAAGGTGGCTGGCCTGGCGCCAATCCGACTGACGATGCCTTTTTCGGGGCACCGCCTAGCTTTAAACGAGCCAAATTCGTCGCCTTTGGCATGACCCGCCGCCCGGGTCGTTCCGCTGCCAACGATCCAGGCCTCAACGCCCTGTTGAATGCCAAGACCGGCGCAGTGTGCATGGTGGGGAAGAGCTGGGATTTCCATGTCGATGTGGCGCTGGGCATCAGCCGCAGCGAGAATATCGATATGATCGCCGAAAGCGTCGACTATGCCAAGCAGCGGACGGGTGAGGTGATGTTCGACGCCGAGCATTTCTTTGACGGTTATAAGGCAAATCCCGCCTATGCGCTGGAGTGCGTCAGCGCTGCGTACAAATCGGGCGCGCGCTGGGTCGTGTTGTGCGACACCAATGGTGGCACGTTGCCCCATGAAGTGGAGCGTATTGTCGGCGAAGTGAGCGCCAAGATCCCTGGCAGCAACCTTGGCATCCACTGCCACAATGACACTGAAAATGCTGTCGCCAATTCGCTGGCTGCGATCCGGGCGGGCGTGCGCCAGGTGCAGGGCACTCTGAACGGCCTTGGCGAGCGCTGCGGCAACGCCAATCTGGTCTCGCTCATTCCCTCGCTGATGCTGAAGACTGACTTCAAGACCGGTCTATCGGACCAGGATCTGAAGCAACTGACGCATCTTTCGCGCCTGCTCGACGAGCGGCTGAACCGCGCACCGACCCGCAGCGCCGCCTATGTCGGGGAAAGCGCCTTTGCGCACAAAGGCGGCCTGCACGTGTCGGCCGTCGAGAAGGATCCGAAGACTTACGAACATATCGAGCCGTCGCTGGTGGGGAACCGGCGCCATATCGTCGTCTCGGATCAATCAGGCCGGGCCAACATCCTCGCGCGCTTTCGCGAAATCGGCCTGGATGTCGATGCCGATGACGGCAAGGTCGGCGCCTTGGTCGAGACGGTGAAACTGCGCGAATATGAAGGCTACGCCTATGACGGCGCCGAAGCCTCGTTCGAGCTGCTGGCGCGTCGTGCCCTGGGGTCAGTACCGACCTTCTTCAAGCTGGCGCGATTCCGGGTGATGGATGAGCGGCGCTGGAATATGCGTGGTGACTTGATCACGGAATCCGAAGCCACAGTGACGCTCGACATCGATGGCGAGCAACTGATGACTGTGGCCAGCGGCAACGGTCCGGTCAATGCGCTCGACGGTGCGTTGCGCAAAGCCTTGATGCCCGCCTATCCAACGCTTGCCGATATGCGCCTTGTCGACTTCAAGGTGCGCATCCTGACGCCCCAGGCCGGGACCGAGGCCATCACCCGCGTCATGATCGAAAGCGTTGATGGCAAAGGTGAACGCTGGAGCACAGTCGGTGTTTCGCCGAACATCATCGATGCCTCCTTCGAGGCACTGAATGATGCCATCACCTGGAAGTTGCTGAAGGCTCGTGCAAGCTGAAGCGATGAGTATGGATAAACCGGCTATCATCCTGGTCTCGGCCCAGATGGGCGAGAATATCGGCACGGCCGCCCGTGCCATGCTCAATTGCGGCCTCAGGGATCTGCGTCTGGTTGGCCCGCGGGACGGTTGGCCCAATGTGAAGGCCGAGCGGGCTGCCGTCGGCGCCTTTGAGATGATGGAGCCGGTCAAGGTTTTCGATACGACCGAGCAGGCTTGTGCAGATCTCACCTATGTCTACGCGACGTCGGCCCGTGACCGGAAGATGGTGAAGCCGGTCGTAACGGCGCGCTTTGCCGCCACCGAGGCCCGTGAGAAGATCGCGGCTGGGGGGAAAATCGGCTTCATGTTCGGGGCCGAACGCATGGGGCTGGTCAATGACGACGTGGCCCTGGCGGATGCACTGCTCACGGTGCCACTCAATCCGGAATTTACCAGCCTCAATCTGGCGCAGGCTGTCCTGCTGGTCGGCTACGAATGGTACCAGTCGGGTGATAAGACGCCGCCCGCGCAAATGGACATGAACGGGACTGAACTTGCGACGAAGGATCAGGTCTATGCCTTCTTCGAGCATTTCGAACGCGAACTCGATGCCTGCGGCTTTCTGCGCAATGAGGCGGCCCGGCCGAACATGGTGCGGAACCTCCGTAACATGTGGTCGCGGGCGCAGCTGACCGAGCAGGAAGTCCGTACACTTCACGGCGTGGTGAAGGAGTTGACGACCCTTCGGGTGCCTCGGAAATAGCCGGAAGTCGCAATCTTGTGGATAAGTTCGCGTGCCAGAGGTTGGGATGCTATCGGCGGTCGACAAATAACTATTATAAATCAATAAATTACTTGTCGATCTGCCATCTCAATCCACGCTTGACCGCCAGGATTTAGCCGTTATATTCCGCCCGCTCCCGCGCCGGACTGCCTAAAGGCATGCCCAGCCGCCGGTTTTAGAACCGGGTCGGACAGCCGGGACATGAACAACGTCGTGAAAAAACGAGAAGGTAAGTTATGTCGAAGCGTATTGAAGCCAAGCACAAAATCGACCGCCGCTTGGGCGTGAACCTCTGGGGTCGCCCGAAGAGCCCGGTCAATGATCGCGAATACGGCCCGGGCCAGCACGGCCAGCGCCGCAAGAAGCCGACCGATTACGGCATCCAGTTGATGGCGAAGCAGCGTCTGAAGGGCTATTACGGCTCGATCGGCGAGCGCCAGTTCCGCAAGCTCTATCAGGAAGCCGTGCGCCGTCGTGGCGACACTTCCGAGAACTTGATCGGCCTCCTGGAGCGCCGCCTCGAGACGGTCGTCTATCGCGCCAAGTTCGTGCCGACCGTTTTCGCCGCCCGCCAGTTCGTCAACCACGGCCATGTCCTGGTGAACGGCAAGCGCGTCAACATCGGCTCCTACAAGCTTTCCGAAGGCGACGTGGTTGAAGTTCGCGAGCGCGCCAAGCAGCTGACCCTGGTCGTCGGCGCCGTGCAGTCGCAGGAGCGCGATACGCCGGACTATCTCGAAGTCGATCAGAAGAAGCTCACCGCGAAGTTCGTGCGCGTCCCGGCCCTCGGCGACGTGCCGTACCCGGTCAGCATGGAACCGCACCTCGTGGTCGAATATTACTCGCGTTAATCTACGCGCGAGCGACAGCAAAGAAGAAGGGCCGGTCTTTTGACCGGCCCTTTTTTCATTGTCGCGATTTATTGCCGCGCCTTCAATTACCCCGCAGGCGGTCAAGGCCGCGTGCCAGATCTTCGATCATATCCTGTGGATCCTCGAGCCCGGCATGGATGCGAACTGTCGGTCCGGCTTCCCATTTCGTTGCCGTGCGCGCCGTCTTCAGATTCGACGGCACCATCAGACTTTCATAGCCGCCCCATGAAAAGCCGAGGCCGAAGAGCTCCATACCGTCGATCATGGCATTGACCCGTTCGGTTGATGCCGGCTTCAGCACCACGCCGAAAAGGCCGCTGGAACCAAGGAAATCGCGCTTCCACAGCTTGTGGCCGGGATTGTCGGGGAGGGCGGGGTGCAACACCCGTTCGACCTCCGGCCGGTCCTTCAGCCATTTGGCGAGGGTCAGGGCACTTTCTTGATGCTGTGCCAATCGGGCGGAAAGTGTGCGCAGGCCACGTAGCGCCAGATAACAATCGTCGCCGCCGACGGCGAAGCCCATGCCGTGCACTTGGGTCTTCACCTGCTTATAGAATTCTTCGCGCATGGTGATGATGCCCATCATCACATCGGAATGCCCCACCAAGTATTTCGTCGCCGCGTGGACGACGATATCAACGCCGTGACGATAGGGTTTGAAGTAGAGTGGACTTGCCCAGGTATTGTCCAAGATCACGACGCAGCCCTTGGCATGCGCGGCCGCTGCGATCGCCGGGACGTCCTGAATCTCGAACGTGTGCGACCCAGGACTTTCGAGATAGACGATCTTTGTGTTGGGCTGGATGAGATCGGCAATCTTGGCGCCGATGAGCGGATCGTAATAGGTCGTCTCTACGCCGAATCTCTTGAGTTGGCTGTCGCAGAAGAAGCGCGTCGGTTCATAGGCGGTGTCGACCACCAACACATGATCTCCGGCGCTGAGGAAGCTGAGCAGGGCCCCGGCGATGGCGCCCATGCCGGACGGTACGGCAACCGCTTTGTCCGCCTCTTCAAGGGCAGCCACGGCCTCCTCGAGTGCGAAGGTCGTCGGTGTCCCATAGCGGCCGTAATAAACGTTGTTGAACTTGTCGCGGCCGCGCGCGTGCATATCCTCGACGCTGTCGAAAAGGATGGTCGAGGCGTGATAGACCGGCGGGTTAACGATACCCTTGTTGGCTTTCGGGTTGTTGCCTGCGTGTGTAATTAGGGTTCGGTCGCGTCGTTTCATGATTCAGTCCCAAAATTCGAGCTTACTCAATTTATTAGCATTCCGCGCACGAGGTTCCTAGCCGGACAGCCTTAGGTTTTCTCACGGGCCAGGAAGCTTGTGAGGGAATTTTCCATGTGTTACAGAAAATTTAAGCCGGTTTCGCTTCTGGGAACTGCACCCGAAAATTGGGGCAATGGCGCGGCCGGTGACAAAGGAAGAAATACTCCAGGGAAGGACTGCAAAAATGAAGCACATGAAATATGCCGTCGCTACTGTCGCTCTGTTGGCTGGGATGGCCACGGCGGCGCAAGCCGGTACGCTCGATGACGTCAAAGCGCGCGGCAAGCTGCTGTGCGGCGTGACCACGGGCCTCGCCGGCTTCGGCGCGCCGAACGACAAGGGCGAATGGGCCGGCCTCGACATCGATCTTTGCAAGGGCGTTGCCGCGGCCGTCTTCGGCGATGCGAGCAAGGTCGAATACAAGCCACTCTCGGCCGAGCAGCGTTTCACCGCACTGCAATCGGGCGAAGTCGACATGCTCGCCCGCAACTCCACCTGGACCCTGTCGCGCGACAGCACGCTGGCGCTCGATTTCGTCGCCGTCAACTACTATGACGGTCAGGGCTTCATGGTGCACAAGGATCTCGGCGTGAAGAGCGCTCTTGAACTCAAGGGTGCGACCGTCTGCGTGCAGGAAGGCACCACGACCGAAAAGAACATGGGCGATTTCGACAAAGCCAATGGCCTTGGCTTCCAGCCCGTGAAGTTCAAGGAAAACGACCAGGCCCGCGCCGCCTATGACGAAGGCCGTTGCGACGCCTACACGACCGATGCCTCAGGCCTTGCTGGTGAACGCACGGCTTTGAAGGATCCGGCCAACAACATCATCCTGCCGGAAATCATCTCGAAGGAGCCGCTGGGCCCGGTCGTTCGTCACGGCGACAACAACTGGGGCGACATCGTTCGCTGGACCCATTTCGCGACCCTCGTGGCCGAAGAAAAGGGCATCACCCAGGCGAATGTCGACGAGGTGAAGGGTGCGAACGCGCCGGACAATCCGGCGGCGGACGCGGAAGTGCAGCGTCTCCTCGGCGTCACCGACAAGATGGGCGAGGGCCTCGGCCTCTCGAACGACTGGGCCTACAACATCATCAAGGCCGTCGGCAATTATGGCGAGATCTTCGACCGCAACGTTGGTCCGAAGACCCCGATTGGGCTTGAGCGTGGTCTCAATGCCCTGTGGAACAAGGGCGGCCTGCAGTACGCTGCGCCGGTCCGCTAAACCACTTGATCGCTGATACCTACGCCCGGCCCAAAAGCCGGGCGTAGATGTCTTATCCACACGCAACCCGTTGGGGAGGCGTTGACATGGCGTCAGCAAAAACAGCGGCCACCGCAGGTGCCGCTGCGAATACTCTTTCTCAAGGCAAGCCGGCATTCTGGCGCGACGAACGCGTGCGTGGGATTATCGCGCAAATCGCCGTTGTGCTGCTGCTCGTCGCGACCTTTGCCTTCCTGATCTACAATTTTCTCGAAAAGCAGTCGAAAGCATCCGGCCCAGCCATCAGCTTCGACTTCCTCACCAATATCGCCGGCTTCCAGCTCAGTTTCTCGATCATCGACGTGACGCTGGATTCCCAGATCGGCCACATGATCCTGGCCGGTATGATCAACACTTTGCTCGCAGCAACCATCGCAGGGTTCTTTGCGACGGTCCTTGGTCTGCTGGTCGGGGTGGCGCGTCTTTCGAAGAACTGGCTCGTCTCGCGCATTGCGGCGACCTATATCGAAATCATCCGCAATATTCCATTGCTGCTGCAGCTGGTATTCTGGTTCGGCGCCATGATCGCGATGTTGCCGCTGGTGAAGGAAAGCGTGACCTTTGCCGACGTCATCTTCCTCAACAAAAAGGGCCTATTCCTGCCCAAGCCGATCTTCGAAGGCAGCATCATCATCTTTATCCTGTCGCTGCTCCTTGCGATCGGTCTTGCCGGCGTCATCGCGCGCTGGGCAAGCCGGCGACAGATTGCGACAGGCCAGCAGTTTCCGGTTATCTCGGTCAATGTGGCTTTGATCGTTCTGCTGCCGTTGCTGACCTATGTGATCGTCGATCCGGTGGTCTGGGAAATTCCACAGAAGGGCGGGTTCAACTTCAAGGGCGGCCTTACCGTTCAGCCGGAAATGACGGCGTTGATCATCGGTCTGTCGATCAGTACATCGGCCTACATCGCCGAGATCGTGCGCGCCGGTATCCAGGCCGTCAGCCACGGTCAGACGGAAGCATCGCTGGCGCTCGGACTGAAGCAAAGCTGGACGTTGCGTCTCGTCATTCTGCCGCAAGCCCTGCGCGTCATCATCCCGCCGCTCATCAGCCAATATCTCAACGTGGTGAAAAATTCGACGCTGGCCGGTTTCATCGGCTATGCCGATCTCTTTGCGGTTATCGGCACATCGCAGAACCAGACCGGCCGGGCCATCGAATGCATCATCATTCTGATGGGCTTCTATCTGGCGGTCAGCCTGATCATCTCGTCGGTCATGAACATCTATAACAAGCGCGCTGCGCTGATCGAACGGTGAGGGCGCCATGACCGATATGACGGATACACCTGTCGTCCCCGGCAATCGCCCCAGCCTCCCACCCCCTGTGACGGAATCAGGCGCCATCGGCTGGCTGCGGCACAATCTTTTCTCAAGCTGGTTTGACACGGTCCTGACGGTAGCGGCCATAGGGTTGCTGATTTACGTCATTCCACCCATTGTCAATTGGGCGTTCCTCGACGCCGATTGGACATTCCTCCCGTCGGTGATCACGGGCGAGAAGTCTCCGCAGTTTGCAGATTGCACGACCGGCGGTGCCTGCTGGATTTTCGTCCGGGCACGGTTCGGCCAGTTCATCTTCGGCTTCTATCCGGAAGCCGAACGCTGGCGCGTCATTCTCACCTTCATCATGCTGATCGTATCCGTCTGGGGGTTGCTGGCGGAGCGCGTGACGAACAAGAAGCCATTCGCTTGGTTCTTCTTCGCGATTTTCCCGTTCCTGGCCTTTTTCCTGCTGCATGGCGGCTTGGGGCTCGAATCAGTCCCGACCTCGAAGTGGGGCGGCCTGATGCTCACGCTGATCATTGCCGGCATCGGGATACTGTTCTCATTGCCAATCGGCATCCTGTTGGCCCTGGGGCGGCGGTCGCGGCTTCCCGTCGTTCATCTCCTCAGTGTCATTTTCATCGAGTTTGCGCGCGGCGTGCCGCTGGTGACCATCCTGTTCATGTCGAACATCATGCTGCCATTGTTTCTGCCGCCGAAGTTCGAGCCCGATATTCTGCTGCGCATCCTGGTTGGCGTGACGCTGTTTGCTTCCGCCTATATGGCCGAGGTGATCCGTGGTGGCCTTCAAGCCCTCCCAAAGGGGCAATATGAAGGGGCTGCGGCAATGGGCCTCGGCTATTGGTCGATGATGCGGCTCATCATCATGCCACAGGCGCTGCGTATCGCCATTCCGGGCATCGTCAACAATTTCATCAGCCTCACGCAGGATACGACGCTGGTGGCGATCGTGGGTCTATACGACTTTCTCGGCATCGTGCGAGCGGGCTCGCGCGATACCAATTGGATCGGCACGGAAATCGAAGGTTATGCCTTCTGTGCGGTCGTCTATTGGATCTTCTGCTTCTCCATGTCGCGCTATTCGATGCGGATCGAGCGCAAACTCCACACCGGTCACCGGCGTTAAAGGATAGAGGGTATTTGCATGAGTACTCAGGCACAGACCGCAGCCCATGAAATGGCCATCACTGACGAGGTGATGATCAGCCTTGCCGGCGTCAACAAATGGTATGGGCAATTCCATGTCCTCAAGGACATCGACCTGACCGTCATGAAAGGTGAGCGGATCGTCATTTGCGGGCCTTCCGGTTCGGGCAAGTCGACTCTCATCCGTTGCATCAACCGGCTGGAAGAGCATCAACGTGGGAAGATCGTCGTCGACGGTATCGAGCTCACGCACGACCTTAAGAACATCGAAAAGGTTCGCCGCGAGGTCGGCATGGTGTTCCAGCATTTCAACCTGTTCCCGCATCTGACCGTACTGGAAAATCTGACCCTGGCGCCGATCTGGGTAAAGAAAGTGCCGAAGAAGGAAGCGGAGGAGGTGGCCATGCACTACCTCAAGCGCGTCAAAATTCCGGAGCAGGCGGGCAAGTTTCCGGGGCAATTGTCCGGTGGTCAGCAGCAGCGCGTGGCAATCGCCCGGTCACTCTGCATGAATCCCAAGGTGATGCTGTTCGATGAGCCGACCTCGGCGCTCGATCCGGAAATGATCAAGGAAGTGCTCGACGTTATGATCGAGTTGGCGCGTTCCGGCATGACGATGATCTGTGTCACCCATGAAATGGGCTTCGCCCGGACGGTCGCGAACCGTGTCATCTTCATGGACAAGGGTGAGATCATCGAGCAGAACGAGCCGGAAACTTTCTTCAACAACCCGCAGTCGGAACGCACCAAGCTGTTCCTAAGCCAGATCCTGCATCATTGAGGAATAAGGGCTGCGATCGCAGCCACCGGATCGGAAACTGACCAGATCGCCGGGGAAGGGGCCAGAAAATCGGCTCCGGCGGCAATAAAGGCAGCTGCGCTGCCGGCATCAAAGTCGCCAGTGATAACGCTCGGGACCGTCATCATTTCGGTCCACCAGGCGACCAAGTCGATGCCGTCCGGGGCGTTGCCGGGTGCAAAGGCGACGTAATCGGCCCCAGCTTCGCCGACCTCCATTGCCGTGTGTCGCTCAAGAGGGCAGGCAACGCCGACAATGCCACTGGTGCCGATGGCGCGGCGCGCCTTGGCATAGGTCGAAGCATCGCCCAGATGAACCCCGTCTGCCTGCAACTTCACAGCGAGATCGGCATCGTCGAGGAGTACCGCAACACCTCTTTCCTGCGCCGCCGGCAGAAGCGACTTCGCAATCGTCGTGATGCGCTCCCAGTCGTTGCCGGCGATACGCAGGCAGGCGATGTCGGCGGCTTCCGTTGCCATTGCAAGGCGTTCTGCAAAGGCACTCACGGCAACGCCGCCCGAGACGAGCTCGGGCGGCGTCGTGAGATAGAGCCGACAGGTAGGCGTATCGGCAGAGATCGGCTTATTCCTTGCCCTGATAGATCTTGACGATTGTGTCGAGCATCTTCAGTGCGTCCTCACGCGGACGCTGGAAGGTGTTGCGACCGATGATCGAGCCGTTGCCGCCGCCGTCGCGGATGCCGCGGACTTCGTCATAGATACCGTTGAGGTCCTTGGCCGCGCCGCCCGAGAAGACGACGATGCGCTTGCCGTTGAAGCAGGCCTGCACGACATGGGCAATACGGGCGGCGAGGGTGGAGATGTCGATCTTCTCCTTCTCGTAGACCTTCTTCGCTTCGGCCTGCTCCAGGAACGCGGTCGGCGGCTTCACCTTGATGATATGGGCGCCGAGCAGAGCTGCCATATGCGCCGCGTAGGCGCAGATATCCATGGCCGTTTCGCCATCCTTACTGATGCCATCACCGCGCGGATAGGACCAGACGACGACGGCGAGGCCTGCTGCCTTGGCTTCCTCGGCCATCTCGCGGATCTCTTCCATCATTTCGAAGGCATAGTCCGAGCCTGGATAGATGGTGAAGCCGATCGCCGAGCAGCCGAGGCGCAGGGCGTCATTGACCGTGCCGGTGATGGCCTGGTCCTTGAGTGTCGCAAGGCTGTTCGAGGAATTGACCTTGAGGATTGTCGGGATCTGGCCAGCGAAGGTGTCGGCACCAGCTTCAATGAAGCCGAGCGGGGCCGCATAAGCCGAAAGGCCAGCCTCGATCGCGAGGTCGAAATGGTAGTGCGGGTCATAAGCCGACGGATTGGGCGCAAAGCTGCGCGCCGGACCGTGCTCGAAACCCTGGTCGACCGGCAGGATGACCAGCTTGCCGGAACCGCCAAGACGGCCGTTCATCAGGATACGGGCCAGATTGGCCTTGGTGCCAGGATTGTCCGACTCGTAGTTGGATAGAATCTTGCGGACTTTTTGTGTTGTTTTCATACGCTTAGCTCCCGAATGGCGGGTCGCGGTTGTGCACCGCGGTGAGATTTCAGGTCGGGGCTGGTTCATAGCCAGTTTCCGCGGGCAGTTCAATCCGCCCAGGGTCTGACAGCGCTTACGTCACCAAAATATGGGGCAACTTGCAACAAACCGACCGCCGCAGGCTATGGCGACCCACGCGGGATGCGCAACTATGGCTGGACCAAGGGCGGCATGTTCGGAACCCAGATCGTCGGGTCCTTGGCGTGGAAGGCGAAGGCCAGCTTGAAGCTTTCGGCAATCCGTTGCGCGCGATCGATGAACGCTTCGGCAAGCGGTGGGGCAAACAGTTCGCGGCTCGTCGCAGAGAACAGCTCAAGCCAATGCGCAAAATGCTGCGGCTCAATTTCGCCAAGCTTGATATGGGCCGGAATTGGCCGGCCCTTATACTTGCCGCTGGTCAGCATGACGGACGACCAGAAATTGCACATCGTCTTCAAATGCGGCGTCCAATCCTCCCCGATCGCGCGGGCAAAAATCGGACCGAGGTCCGGATCCTTCCTAATGCGGGCGTAGAATGTCGTGACGAGGTCCTCTATCTGGTCCTCGGTCGGGACTGCCGGGTGGTCGGCGGAAGATGTGCTGACGGGCATTGGAATACCTATAAAGAGGAATGTTACTTATATATTTTTCAACCGCTGGCCAACAAGGGCCGGTGATCGCATGCGACAAACTGTGCGTCTGTCGCCTGTCACGTCAAATGCGGCTCGCGATGAAGTGATCAATTCACCCGCGCCGGGCACTGGCAGCGGATGTCCGGCTGTGAGATATCGCATGTTGGACGCCTACGATGTGGCGTGGCGAGGTCGAAATGCATTTCAGATTGCCCTCGGTTCTGGTGGTCTTGGCTGCCTTGACCGCTTGTAGCAGCTTTCAGGGCGGCCCCAGCTTCGGCACGGGCTATGTCCCAGGTACCTCGGCCGGCTATCAGTCGCCCTATGGGTATGGCGGTTGGTCGTCGCCGTACGGCAATGGCTACAATAACGACAATCGCTTTTCGCCTAAGAATGGCCTTACCTGTGATCGCACGCGGCACGTCTGCTATGACCGCTATGGCGTTGATTATTATGCAACGCGCGAATATCTCGGCAGCAAATCGGCCAAGTACGGGTTGAAGAAATACGGCGAACAGGCCTTCATTTTCGCGCCCCAGCAGGGGGTTGTCTGCGACCGGCGCAGCCAGTCCTGTTCCGACGGTAACGGTCTTAACGCCTCGCTGACGCGCAAATATTTCAGCAAGAATGACACGCGCCGTGTCGCCGGCTGGTCCAGCGCGGACATGTTCTCGCCCCAGGCCGGTGTTGCCTGCAATCGGACGGCACAGGTTTGCAGCGACAATGGCGGGCCGAATGTAGACCTGACCCAGCTCTATTTTGGCCGGCAGGCGGCCGTCAATCTGGCCAACCAGCAGAGCCAGCCGGCACTTCCAACGCCATCGGTGTCTCCGGCCGTGGAGCCTGCGGCAACACCCTTGCCGGTCGAGGAGCCGAATGGGCCGGCTGACGCGGGCGTGCCCCAAGAACCGTCAGTGGAGCCGGTGGGGGCTGAGGTCGAAGCGCCAGCCGAACCATTGCCGCTACCAGAACCGGTCGCCGAACCAGTTCCCGGGCCGGCGCCGGTGGTAATGGACCCGTCGCCCGTTTCCGAGCCGGCTCCGGTACCGGCGCCTGAGCCCAACCCAGCCCCAGCCGCCACGCCTTGCGAGGGCGATGCTTGTCCTCAGTGATCTTGTGGGCATTTGTCGCAGGTCGCCGTTAACGCCTTGGCTTGATATTCAGAATAAGTCGCAATATCGTTGATCCCATCCTTATGGGGCGGTCCGATCGCGCGTAACGGCGGCCGCCCAGTTGCGAGAGTGACTCTTTGGCCAGCATTGACTCCATCGCTGACGCGCCGGGGCGTGGTTCGCCGTTCCGGGCGTTATCCAGCTGGTTGAGGCGGCTGAACATCTGGAATGTGCTGAGCTGGGCGATCGCCGCAGCTGTCGCCTTTCCGATCCTCACGGTCCTGACGAGCGTCTTCGCGCCGAAGGGTGAGATTTGGTCTCACCTCGCTGAAACGGTGCTGCCGAGCTATGTCGGCAACTCGCTGCTGCTTGTCACCGGTGTCGGTATCGGTGTCCTGCTGATGGGGGTTCCCGCGGCCTGGATGGTGACCTTGTGCCGCTTCCCCGGGCGCCGTATCTTCGATTGGGCATTGTTGCTGCCGATGGCGATGCCGGCCTATGTCATTGCCTACACCTACACCGGCCTGCTCGACTATGCCGGTCCGGCCCAGACGTCGCTGCGCGATCTGATGGGGCTTGAAGGCGGCCTGCGCTGGATTCCGGATATCAGGTCATTGCCCGGCGCCATCGTCATGCTGGTTCTGGTTCTTTACCCTTACGTCTATCTGCTGGCGCGGGCGGCATTCCTCGAACAATCCGCCTGTGTCCTGGAGGTCAGCCGGACGCTGGGCTGTTCCCCGTGGCGCGGCTTCTTCCGCGTGGCCCTGCCGTTGGCGCGGCCGGCCCTGGTGGCCGGTGTCGCGCTCTCCCTGATGGAAGCGCTCAACGATTTCGGCACCGTCCAATATTTCGGCGTCGATACGCTGGCGACCGGCATCTATCGCGTCTGGCGCGGCATGGGCGATGCGACGGCCGGATCCCAGTTGGCGGCATTGCTGCTGCTGTTTGTCTTCGCATTGCTGGCCATTGAGCGCACCTCGCGCGGTCGGCGCAGCTTTGCACATTCGACGACGCGCTACCGGCCATTGCCGCGCTACAAGCTGCGCGGCGCGCACGCGCTGGGGGCGATTCTCGGCTGCGCGATCCCGGTGACGTTCGGCTTCATCATTCCGGCTTCGGTTCTCCTCATCTGGGCGATCGCGAACACCGATGCCTGGGCTACGGGCAAGTTCCTGACGCTGATCCGCAACAGTTTCTTCATGGCCGGCTTTGCAGCGGTCCTCGCAGTCTGTCTGGCCTCGATCCTGGCCTATGCGCTGCGGTTGCGTCCGACACGGATCACGCATTGGGCGGTGCGGGTGGCGAGCCTTGGCTACGCCATTCCCGGTCCGGTTCTGGCGATCGGCATCCTGCTGCCGTTTGCCGGCATCGACCACGCCATCAACAACTGGACCAAGTCGGCTTTCGGCGTGACCTTTGGCTTGATCCTCAGCGGCACCCTGGTGGCGGTAACATTCGCCTATCTCGTCCGCTTTCTGACCGTCAGCCTCAATGTCGTCGAAGCCAGCCTTGGCAAGGTCACCAAATCGATGGACTTTGCGGCAAGGTCCCTCGGCCGCTCGCCACTTGGGACGTTGACGGAGGTCCACCTGCCCATCATGCGCAGCTCCCTGTTCACGGCGGCGATTGTTGTTTTCGTTGATGTGCTGAAGGAATTGCCGGCAACTTTGGTACTGCGGCCGTTCAATTTCGATACGCTGGCGACCATGACCTACAACCTGGCCAGCGACGAACGTCTTGCCGAGGCAGCCGGCCCGGCACTTGCCATTGTGGCGGTTGGGATCATTCCGGTCTATCTGATGGCGCGCGCCAGCGCGCAGTCGCGACCCGGACAGGCACCGAAATAGAAGAACCCATGCACGCCACCACCACACGCGCCTTGGCGCTCGACAATGTCAGCCATCGTTACGGCAACCTGCTCGCTGTCGATCGCGTTTCGCTCCATGTCGACGAGGGAGAGGTGACGTGCCTGCTCGGGCCATCCGGGTGTGGCAAGTCGACGATTCTGCGCTTGGCCGCCGGGCTTGAAACGCTGCAGGACGGTCGCGTCCTCATGCAGAACAGAATTGTGGCCGAAGGCGAAAGCGGTCGCTCCGTCCCGCCCGAACGCCGCGGGGTAGGGTTGGTCTTTCAGGACTTTGCACTGTTTCCGCATCTCTCGGTGGCGCGCAATGTTGGCTTCGGCCTGACGGAGCTTGAACCCGGCGCGCGTGCGCAGCGCATTGCCGAAGTCCTCGACCAGGTCGACATGTCCGATTATGCCGATGCCTTTCCGCACGCCTTGTCCGGGGGGCAACAGCAGCGCATCGCCTTGGCGCGCGCCCTGGCACCTCAGCCGCAGATCCTGCTGCTCGATGAGCCGTTTTCAGGTCTCGATGCGCGGCTGCGCGAGCAGATCCGCGATGACACGCTGCATGTCCTGAAGCGCAGTCGCACCGCGACGCTGATGGTGACGCACGATCCGGAGGAGGCCATGTTCATGGCAGACCGGATCTATCTGATGCAGGCCGGCCGCGTCGTGCAAAGCGGCTCGCCCGACGCGCTCTATCACCGACCGGTCAGCCCGTTCGTGACGCGCTTTTTCAGCGAAACCAACGAACTGGCGGGGATTGTGGATGGCGGTCAGGTGGCGACCCCCCTCGGCGTCTTACCTGCGCCCAGTCTGGAAACGGGGACAAAGGTCCAGATTCTCATTCGGCCGGAAAGCCTGCGCATCGCCCGGGCCGGAGACAATGGTGGTGCCGTAAGTCCTGCCATCCTGGAGGAAGTCCGGTTTCTCGGCGGCAGCAAACTATTGGTGGTCCGCCTTGAAGAAGGTTTGGGGGGCGGAACAGTACTGCGGCTGCGTCAGTCGGGGCGGCATCTGCCAGAGCGGGGCAGCAAGATTCTGCTGCAACTCGATCCGGCTGATGCGCTGATCTTTCCGGCCTGATCGGCTGAGCCGGGACGGGTTAAGACCTGTCTACGAAAATTCCGGACTTGTCAGTTACTTACCCCCGACTAAATGATAGTGACTGGCTATTGTAGCGAGGCGGCGGATTTGCCATAGTCCGCCCGGGTCCGGCGCCCACCGCCGGAGGGATTAGATTTGAGGAGAGGCCCAGATGGGTAGCTTCAGCATTTGGCATCTTCTGATCGTTTTGGTCGTTGTGCTGGTTCTTTTTGGCGGCGGCGGCAAACTGTCGAAGATCATGGGCGACCTTGGGTCCGGCATTAAGGACTTCAAGAAGAACATCAAGGACAACAAGGACGAAGCGAACGTCAACGTCGCCAAGTCCGAGGAAAAGTCGCGCGAGACCATCGTCGACCGCAGCTAAGCAGGTCCGCCCAAAGGGCGGCCGGGCAACGATCAGGGAATAAAAGGGTAAGGCTGGATGTTCGACATCGGCTGGAGCGAGATGTTGATCATCGGCGTTGTCACCTTGGTCGTTCTTGGGCCAAAGGAGCTGCCGCACGCGCTCAAGACCTTCTCGCACTGGATGCGGGCCGCCAGGAAACTTGGCGCCGAGTTCCAGAGTGGCGTCAACGAGATCGTGCGTGAGGCCGAGCTGGAAGACGCCAAGAAGGAACTGCAGAAGATCAGTTCGCACTCGATCAGCGACAAGATCGAGAAGGCGATTGATCCCTCAGGCGACCTGAAGAAAGCGATCAACGAGCCGGTGGCGGATGCCAAGGCGGCGTTGTCGGAACCCCAACCGGACGCGGAACCCGCTCAGCCCAGCATTTCGGAAATGACGGCGACCATGCCGTCACTGGCCGTGACGCCGGAAACGACGCCGGCGCAGGTTGCCGCTGATACCGCTGGCGGCGAGCCGATACCCGCCCAGAACACCACCGATAAGAGCCTGTCAGCATGAGTGGCGCCGAAGACGATAAGAAGATGCCCTTGCTGGAGCATCTCGTGGAGTTGCGGTCGCGCCTGCTCTATGCGGCGATCGGGTTCTTTCTGGCCTTTATCGTCTGCTTCTATTTCGCGCAGCATATTCTCGAATTCCTCCAGCGGCCGCTTGCCCAATTGCTGCCGGCCGGACGGCCGATGATCTTCACCGATCTGACGGAACCGTTCTTTACGCAGCTGAAAGTCTCGGCCTTCGGGGCACTTTGCGTATCCTTTCCCATTATCGCCGCGCAAATCTGGGCTTTCATCGCCCCTGGTCTCTACAAGCATGAAAAGAATGCCTTCCTGCCTTTCTTGATCGCGACGCCGATCATGTTCGCCGTGGGCATGGCATTCGTCTATTACGTCCTGATGCCGATGGCCTGGAAGTTCTTCCTCGGCTTCGAATCCGCTGGCGGCGACGGGAAGTTGGCAATCGAGCTGCTGCCGAAAATCGGCGAGTACATAAATCTGATCATGAAGCTGATCTTCGCGTTCGGTTTCTGCTTTGAGCTGCCGGTTCTGCTGACCCTTCTGGCCAAGGTGGGTATCGTCGGATCAAAGGGACTGCGCGAGAAACGGCGCTACGCAATCGTCGGAATCACGGTCGTCGCGGCGATCGTGACGCCACCGGATGCCATCAGCATGATGTCCTTGGCCGTGCCGATGTTGGCCCTCTATGAGATCTCGATCGTCATGGCCCGGTTGGTCGAAAAGAAGCGGGCTGAAGACGAGTCGAAGGCGGATACTGGCGAGCCGGGGACCGACGTCAAGCCGGCCTAAGCGGCTTTGACCGACCGCCTCTTCCGTCTTATAAGTTGAGCCGAATCGAGGATCTGGAGCTCGACGGCTAAATGTTTGACCCAAAATGGATTCGTGACAATCCGGCAGCGTTCGACGCGGGCCGGGCGCGGCGTGGCCTGCCAGCCTTGGCGGCGGCGGTGATCGATCTCGACACCAAGCGGCGTTCTTTGCAAACCGCCTGGCAGGAAATGCAGGCCAAGCGGAACGATCTCTCCAAGCAGGTCGGGCAGATCAAGTCGAAGGGCGGAGACGCCGACGCCCTCATGACCGAGGTAGCCGATCTCAAGGAACGGATGGCCGTTGCCGAGGCGGACGAGCAGAAGGTCGCGGCCGAGCTTGAGGCTTTGTTGGCCCAGCAGCCGAACCTGCCCGTGGCGGAGGTGCCAGACGGCGTCGACGAGACCGCTAACCGGATCGAGCGCGAAGTCGGGCAGCGCCGCAATTTCGCGTTCTCTCCGAAGCAGCATTTCGAACTCGGCGAAGCGCTGGGCCTGATGGACTTTGCCGCTGCGGCCAAGATCTCCGGCGCGCGCTTCGTCGTGCTGAAGGGGGCTCTCGCGCGCCTCGAGCGGGCGCTTGGCCAGTTCATGCTGGACCTGCATGCGACCGAGCACGGCTATACGGAAGTCAACCCACCGTTCCTGGTGAAGGACACCTCGCTCTATGGCACCGGCAATCTGCCGAAATTCGCCGAGGACCTGTTCAAGACGGAGCAGGGGCACTACCTCATTCCGACCTCGGAAGTGCCGCTCACCAATCTCGTGGCCGACGAGATCGTGGACGAGACCAAGCTGCCGTTCCGCTATACCGCGCTCACTGCGTGCTTCCGCTCGGAAGCGGGTGCGGCCGGGCGCGATACGCGCGGCATGATCCGCCAGCATCAATTCTGGAAGGTCGAGATGGTGTCGATCGCGCATCCGGATCAATCGGATGCCGAACATCAGCGCATGACGAAATGCGCCGAGAATGTGCTGTCGAAGCTGGGCCTCCCATACCGTGTGATGACGCTGTCGACCGGCGACATGGGCTTCTCGTCGCAGAAGACCTTCGATATCGAGGTCTGGCTGCCGGGCCAGGGCATGTACCGCGAAATCTCCAGCTGCTCGAATTGCGGCGAGTTCCAGGCGCGTCGCATGAAGGCGCGCTGCCGCAAGCCTGGCGAGAAGGGGACGCGCTTCGTGCACACGCTCAACGGTTCGGGTGTTGCAGTCGGCCGCGCGCTCATCGCCGTGCTGGAGAACTACCAGCAGGAAGACGGATCGATCGTGGTGCCAGAGGTACTGCGTCCTTACATGAACGGTCTCGAGGTCATTCGCGCCCATGCTTAAGCCGCCATTCGACTTGAAGAAAGCCCGCATCCTCGTCACCAACGATGATGGTATCCACGCGCCGGGCCTAAAGATCCTCGAGAAGATCGCCAAGAGCCTATCGGCTGATGTTTGGGTCGTGGCGCCGGAAAGCGAGCACAGCGGCGCATCGCATTCGCTGACGCTGCGCCGGCCGCTGCAGGTGAACAGGATCGGCCCACGCAAGTTTGCGGTTTCCGGTACGCCCAGCGACTGTACGCTGATCGCCGTCAATCACATCATCAACGGCCGCCGTCCCGACCTCATTCTGTCGGGCGTCAATCGCGGAGCCAATCTCGGCGAGGATGTGCTTTATTCGGGGACGGTCGCGGCGGCGATGGAAGGGGCGATGTTGGGCATTCCGGCGATTGCCTTCAGCCAGGTTCGCGTCAAGGACAAGCTGCATTGGGAAACCGCTGCCGAATTTGCGCCGCAAGTCATCAAGAAGCTCGTCTCGCTGCCCTGGCCCAAAGACATGCTGATGAGCGTCAATTTCCCGCCTGTCCCGCCGAAGGATGTGATGGGGATCGAAGTCGGCAGGCAGGGGCGTCGTGTCAATCATGTCGAAGTCGTGCATGCGCGCGATCCGTTTGAGCGCGAGGTCATCTGGATCGGCGACTTCCCGACCGACGAACCGGAACATCCGGAGACCGATCTTGGCATCGTTCTGTCGCGTGCCGTGTCGGTGACGCCGCTCCATTTCGACCTGACGCACAATGCGATGCTGAAGCGCATGGAAGGTCTGTTCCCGGCACCCAAGGCGCCGCGCGTTGCTAAGCCGCGGAAGACGGCCGGCCTGCCGCGATGAGCCTTCGCAAATGAGCCTGCACGCACGCAAGATCCGCATGATCATGAATCTGCGGCGTGCGGGCTTGACCGACACGAACGTCCTGAACGCGATCGAGCGGATCCCGCGTGAACTGTTCGTTCTCGACAGTTTTCATGATCAGGCCTACGAGGATCAGGCGCTCCCCATCAGCCACGGCCAGACGATCAGTCAGCCACAGATCGTCGCCATGATGACCGAGGCGCTCGACGTCAAGAAATCGCACAAGGTGCTGGAGATCGGCACCGGCTCCGGCTATCAGGCCGCCGTGCTGTCGCGCCTGTGTCGGCGCCTCTACACGATCGAGCGGTACAAATCCCTGCTTGCCGAGGCCGAGCAGCGTTTTCATCATTTGCGCCTGCACAACATCACCAGTCGTTGCAGCGATGGTTCGCGCGGGTGGAAAGAGCAGGCGCCGTTTGACCGGATCATCGTCACGGCCGCTGCCGCCGAGGTGCCCGAGGCACTGGTAGACCAATTGGCCGTGGGCGGTATCCTCGTCATTCCGGTGGGGCCGGAACGCGGTGATCAGGTGTTGGTCAAGCTCACCAAGGCTGAGGATGGCAGCCTGACGTCGAAGATCATCACTGAAGTGCGCTTCGTACCGCTGGTGGGCGGTGCCTTGCCTGAGGGCGAGGGGCGGCCGGTGCCGCGGCGAATGGAGAATTGACGATGCGGTATTCAACCATCCTGCTGGTTGCCGCCCTGTTGCTGTCCGCTTGCGGCAACATGGTCGCCCCCAGCCTCAACTCCACCTATAGTTCGGCGCCGAACAATCCCAATATGGGGCAGGTGGTAAACGGCGCCTATATCGTGGCGCCGGGCGATACGCTCGCCATCATTTCCAATCGGACCAATACGCCGATCCGCGCGCTTATCGACAACAATGCTCTGCAGCCACCCTACAATATCCGGCCGGGTCAACAACTGCGCATCGCGGAACGACAAACCTATGTCGTCAAGGGTGGCGACACGCTGAGCGGCCTTGCCAAGCGCTTCCGTGTGCAACAAAGCGCGTTGGTGGAACTCAACAATCTGAAGGCCCCCTATACCTTGCGTCCTGGCCAGTCTTTGGTTCTGCCGAGCGCAGTTGAAGCGACGCAGGCTGCAGCGGTTCCGCTGCCAAGTTCGACGCCGACCACACCACCGGCACCGAAAGTCGATGTGGTGCCATCCAAGGCGACGGCCGGGGCCGTTTCGTCGACCGCCTTGCCGCCGCCCAGCGGAACCAAATCGACAGCGACGGGCTCGGTGCCGCCGGCACCAGCCACGCCGACGACCGCCAAGGTGCAGCCGCTACCTCCCCCGGTAACGGTGCCGTCGGCATCTGTGCCGAAGGCCGTTCCAGCGAGCCCGAGCAAGGCAGGTTCGGCTGAGCCGGATTTGACGGCGGCAGAAGAGGCCGTCGAGGGCGCTTACGAGCAACAGAATTCAGCAAAACCGGTGCCGGCTCCAGCACCTGCCCCGGCTACGGCCAAGCCGGTTGAACCTGTGCAACAAGCTGCCATTGCTTCGGCGCCGAGCGCGTCGGGTTTCGTCTGGCCGGTACAGGGTAAGATCATCTCGAAGTTCGGCACGACATCGGACGGATTGCGCAATGACGGGATCAACATCGCCGCACCGGCGGGGGCGCCGGTCATTGCCGCGGCCGACGGCACCGTGGCCTATGCCGGCAACCAGTTGCGCGGTTTCGGCAATCTCGTGCTGATCCGCCATGCCAACGGCTTGATCACCGCTTATGCGCACAACCAGTCGCTGCTGGTGCAGAAGGGCGACAAGGTGAAGCGCGGTGCGACCATCGCCCGAGTGGGTGCCACCGGCAACGTCTCGAAGCCCCAGCTCCATTTCGAGATTCGCAAGGGCGAGGAACCTGTCGACCCGATGAAGTACCTCGACGGCGGCGCCTAGAGCACGATCTTCTTGCCGAGGCGGCCGGCCAGGTCCTGGATGAACTGCCAAGCGACGCGGCCCGAACGAGCGCCGCGCGTCATCGACCATTCTACCGCCTGGGCATGGACTTCCTCGCGCGGCAGATCCAGGCCGAAGCTGGCGCAATAGCCGTCGATGATGGCGAAGAACGTATCCTGGTCGCAATTGTGGAAGCCGAGCCACAGGCCGAAACGGTCCGACAGCGAGACCTTTTCCTCGACCGCTTCCGACGGATTGATGGCGGTCGAGCGTTCATTGTCGATCATGTCGCGCGGCATCAGGTGACGCCGGTTCGACGTTGCATAGAACAGCACATTGGCCGGCCGTCCTTCGAGACCGCCTTCGAGCACGGCTTTCAGCGATTTGTAGCTGGCATCGTCATTGTCAAAGGACAAATCGTCACAGAAAATGATGCTGCGTTCCGGCCGGTCGCGCAGCAGCGAGAGAAGGCGCGGCAACGTGACGAGATCCTCGCGATGGATTTCGATCAGCTTCAGCTTGGTAATGCTGTCGAGATTGATGGCGGCCTGAACGGCCTTCACCAGTGAGCTCTTCCCCGTACCGCGCGCGCCCCAGAGAAGGGCATTGTTGGCCGGCAGGCCGTTGGCAAAGCGGCGGGTATTGTCGAGGAGAATATCCTTGTTGCGGTCGATCCCCTGCAGCAGGTTGATATGGACGCGCGAGACGCTCGGTACCGGCTCCAGCCAACTGGTTTCGGATTGCCAGACAAAGGCATCCGCGGCGGCGAGATCGATCGGCTTGGCTGCAGTCGGCGCCAGTCGCTCAAGGCTGGCGGCAATACGTTCGAGTAGGGGGAGGATATCGTTGCTCATCTCTTGCGAACCTTGTCGGACCCGCTGATGTCATAGCGGCTTTGCTGCTCGGGAGCTAGGCCGAAGGCGGGATCGCCCGGGTCAGGAGAGACTGTCCCAGAAGGCGGCGATCCGGGCGGCGATCCCGCTGCCATTCGCCTCGGTCAGAACGTGGCCGGTTCCGGGCAGGATTTCAAACCAGGCTTGTGGCAGCAGATTCCGGATCTCGGCGGCCTGGCTGACATTGATCACAGGATCCGCTGAGCCGTGCAGCATCAGGATCGGAACCGACAGGCCAGCCAGCAGTTCCTGCCGTGCGCCACCGGCGCGCATGGCACGGGCCTGTCGCCAGATGCCCGCCGGATGATACCCCCGAGCCAACGCTTGGCCGATGCTCTCTCGGCGTTCCGTCAGAGAAGGGAGGGTGCTCGGTCCGGCATAGATTTCTTCCGCCACGAGATACTGTTCCACCAACTGCGTGCGGTCTGTTTCGGCGACGATCGAGCGCCGCATCATTTGGTCGGCGTCGGGGCTGCTGCGGATCCAGGCTTGGCCGGCACTCGTCATCAGGCCGGTGACGCTGCAGGCGTGGGCAGGATGTATCGCCGCCATTAGCTGCGCGATCATTCCGCCCATCGAGAAGCCGATCAAGTGCGCGCGACCGACACCAAGATGATCGAGCAGGCGGCGGGCATCTTCGGCCATGTCACCGAGCGTATAGGCTACATGGCCCGGCAGGGGGCGCTCGTCCGGAAAATCCGCTTCAGCGAGCGTGGCGATGCTTGAGGCGCCCATGCATTGCGACAATCCGGCGTCGCGATTGTCGAAGACAATGACCGGCCGCTTGGCGAGCAGCCTGTCGATCAGCGTTTGCGGCCAGTCCGTGGCCTGCATGCCCAGCCCTTGGATGAGAAGGGCCGGGACTGCATCGCTCGCATCGCTTTCGTAACGCTGGTACCAGAGCGACAGGTCGCCCAGATCGGCAATCGGCATGGCCTGTCGCAGCTTGCGGTCAGAGACCGAGCGCCTTTTTGACAGCCGGGAGGCCCTCGGCCCCGTCAACAGTCGTCACGCCGGCGAGCCATTTGTCGAGATAATCGGGATGTGCCTTGAGGGCTTTCGTGGCGGCTTCCGTGGCGCTCATGCCGTCATGGATGAGATAGCCCATGCCCTCATTTTCCAGCGGCACGTCGAAGGTGATGTTGCCAAGAAGCTTGGCGACGTTGGGGCATTCCTGCAGATAGCCCTTGCGCACCTGCGTATGTACGGTCGCGGCACCCAGGTCAGGGCCATAATAGGCATCGCCGCCGGTGAGGTAGGCGATGGGGAAGTCGTTGTTCATCGGATGCGGTGCCCACCCCTGGAACACGATCCATTCCTTGCGGCGCACAGCCTTGTCGACCTGCGAGAGCATGCCCTGTTCGCTCGATTCCACGACTTCCCAGCCGTCGAGCTTGAATTTCGGATCCTTGGCGATATCGAACATCAGCTGATTGGAGCCGGGCTCGATGCCGTACATCTTCTCGCCGAACTTGTCGGCATGCTGGGCGAGGTCGGCAATGTCATGGACGCCCGCGTCATAAACATATTGGGGCACGGCGAAGGTGTATTTGGCGCCCTCAAGATTCTGGTGCACGGTCTCGACCGACCCGTCGTCCTTGTAGGTCTGGTAGTAGCTCACCATCGCGGGGTCCCAATAGCCCATGAAGACGTCGAGATCCTTGTTCTTGAGGCTCTGATAGATGATGTCGAGGCCCAGCAGATTGCTCTCCGCCTTGTAGCCGAGGCCAGTGAGGATGACGGTAGAAACCCCGGTGGTGAAGGTGAGGTCGTTCCAGCCCGGTTCGGCGAGGCGGACATTGGCGCAGGCCGCTGGCTCCGCCGCATGGGCGGGAGCGAGGCCGGACATCAGCAGGACACAGGCGGTACTCAGCAACATCGACGCGCGCATGAAAGCCTCCCCGAATGGCATGTCACAGAACATTTGACCAATAGGTCTATAAATTGACCCATGGGTCAATTTATAGACCAGATGGACAGCCCACGCAAGCAGGGCGAAAATGCCCGTCTGATTGTTGGAGATTCGCTTGTGGCACGATTGAGCATCGAACAGCTGCGCCGACAGGAACTGGCGGCAGCTGCTTATGAGATTTTGCAGGAGGAGGGCATTGCCGGTACCACCTTGGCCAAGGTGGCCGAGCGGGCCGGCATGTCGAAGGGCATCGTGCTGCATTACTTCAAGGGCAAGGATGCGCTCCTCGAAACCGTCATGCGCCATGCCAACTCGCTGTTGCGCGATGAAGTGGTGCGCCTGATGGCAGAGGCAAAGTCCCCGCGTGAGCGGGTCGAGGCCATCGTTGCAGGCAATTTCTCGCCGAAATTCTTCAAGCCGGAAATCTGCAACGCCTGGCTGTCGCTCTGTGCCGAGGTGCCGCGAAATGCGAATTTCGCCCGGATTCAACGGGCCATTCACGCCCGCATGCGCAGCAACCTCATGTCGGCCTTGAGGCAATTGCTGCCGCCCGAGCGGCGCGAGGCGGCCGTCATCGGCATTACGGCGATGATCGACGGCCTGTGGCTGCGCTTCGGCCTTAATCAGGATGGGCTGACCCTTACCGCGGCAATGGCGCAGATGAACTCCATACTGGATCTCCATCTGGGCCGGCCGTGAACCGGGTCCAGACGGCGCCCGTGGCAAGAGGGGCCCGGACGGCCAGCGCTAGGTGCTGGTTCGGCGCCATCGCCTGGTGGAGGAGATGCCAGCCATCGGCGCACCAGAAACCATCGGTCGGCCCCTCGGCGACGCGGTCGTGGCGGTCGGCAACCTCGATCAAACCCGTGCCGTTGGCCTTGGCCATCGCCTCGCGCAGGGTCCAGATGCGATAGAAGCCCGCGGGGCCTTCCTGCCGGACCCGGTGCACTTCCCTGGGGCCAAAGGCCCATTCCGCGATGCCTTCGATATCCCGATCGGGACGACCGATTTCGATGTCGATGCCGATCGGGCCTGCCGTCGTGGCGGCAACGGCGAGGTATGCTCCGCTGTGCGACCAGGAGACGTAATAGGGGGCCGGCGCACCACCCTGGAGAACGATGGGTTTGCCGGACGCTGCCTTGGCAAGGCTGAAGGCTCCCGCATCGCCGGTCAGCCGCGCCAAAGCGGCCAGTGCCATCCGCTGCGCCACCTCATCCCGCGACGGTCGATTCACGCCGCAACTAGTGCCAAAATAAACGTCGAAGGCCACTTTAACGCTCTTGTCTGGTACCGGGCGGCACTATAACAACCAAAGGTGAGACTGGGTGCAATTGAGTAAAGGCCGTCGTCACGGCTGTCGAGATGCCATGATCGATCGCGATTCCTCATTTCTACCGCCTGGACCGGCTTTGCGCTTCTCCGTTCGAGATTGGCATGCCTGGGCGCCGGATCGTGAGACGAAGCGCGCCTGGCTCTCCTGGGCGAGGCCTGATGCCGCGCATGATGCCTCGGACGCGCCGCTCCCCAGCCTGCCCATGATGCTGCGGCGCCGTGTGACCGGCATCGGCCAGAAAGCGCTGGGTGCAGCACTCGCATGCCAATCTGTCGCTGATGCCCGCTACGTGCTCGCGTCGCGACATGGCGAGTTTGACCGCACAATTCTCATTCTCTCTTCGCTCGCGGCTGGTGAAGTGCCGTCGCCGGCCGAGTTCAGCATGTCGGTGCATCATGGGCTGGCGGGGCTCCTTTCCATCCACACCGGCAATCGCCAAGGCCATACCGCCGTGGCGGGGGCCCTCGACAGTTTCGGCTATGGCTTGATCGAGGCGGCCTCGTGTCTTGCCGAGCAGCCCGACCGGCCGGTTCTCCTCATCTATTTCGATGCCCCGCTGCCCGATGCCTACGCGCCGTTTCGGATCGAGGCGGAGCGCGACTTGCCGATCGCATTGGCCCTGACTTTGGCTGCGGCGGACGAAGCCAGCCCTGACGGTGCACTCACCGTCTCCTGCGACGCACCGACCGGGGACGTGTCGCCCGAATGCCTGGCGCTGAGCTTTCTCCGCTTTTTGCTCGATGGGACGAAAACGCAATCCGCGGCTGGCGGCATGAAGATGTGGCGGTGGCACCGTGCTTAAGCTGGTCAATTATGCGTGGCGGCTGGTGGGGACGGGGCTTTCCTTTGCCTTCTTCTTCGGTGGCGGCCTGTTTCTTGCGGTAACGGTTTTTCCGCTCATCGCCCTTATCGTGCGTCCGTCCCGGCGCCGCGTCAGGGCGACCCAGGCGGTCATCCATCACACCTTCCGTTTTTATGTCGGCATGCTCCAGCTTCTCGGGATCATCAAGCTCGACGTCCTGGGGGCCGAGGCGCTGCGCAATGGCGGCGGGCGTCTCGTCATTGCCAATCATCCCACACTTCTCGACGTCGTCATCCTGATGTCGCTCATTCCGCACGCGCAATGCATCGTCAAGGCTGAGTTGTGGCGCAACCGCTATCTCGGTGGTGTCGTGCGCTGGGCCGGTTACATCCGCAACGATTTGGCGCCGGAAGCCCTGCTGGAAGCCTGCAAGGTGGCGATGGCGGAGGGCAAGGATCTCATCATATTCCCCGAAGGCACGCGCTCGCGCCCGGGTGAGGCGCTGCAGTTTCGGCGGGGATTCGCCAACATCGCCCTGCTGTCCGAGGCTCAAATCCAGCTGGTGACAATCGATTGCCGCCCGATCATGCTCAGCAAGGGGGACCCCTGGTGGAAGATCCCACCGCGCCGCTCCCATTTCAGGATCATTGTCGGCGAACGTCTGGACGCCGCGGAATCCCTTGGCTATCAATACCGGTCGCTGGCGGCGCGCCAACTCGTTCGCCGGCTGCAGCTCTATTTCACGGAACAGTTGGAACTTGGATAAGTGGGTATGGACGACCTCGAAGGCGAAATTAAGGCTCTGATCATCGACGCTTTGAAGCTCGAGGACGTACAGCCATCCGACATCGACAGCGAAGAGGCTCTGTTCGGAACCGGCCTCGGCCTGGATTCGATCGACGCCCTGGAACTCGGCGTGGCTTTGCGCCGTCGCTATGGGCTTAAGATCGAAACCATCACCGACGAGATCAAGGCGCATTTTGCCAATGTCCGCAGTCTTGCTGCCTTCGTCCATGCGCAAGGGCAGGGGAATGGGTCCAATGCTGTCGCGTGACGAAGTCGAAGGCAAACTGCGCGGCTATCTCGAAGACATGTTCGAGATACCGGCGGAGAAGATCAACCATGCGGCGCGCCTATACGAGGATCTCGATCTGGATTCGATTGACGCCGTCGACCTTGTCGTCAAGCTGCAGGAATTGACCGGTCGCAAGCTGAAGGTCGAAGAGTTCAAGTCTGTGCGAACGGTCGGCGACGTGATTGAACGCGTGCATGCCGTCCTTGCGGAATAGCGCGGTTTCGGTCTTTTCCGGCAAAGTAACGACGCTGGTCTTTGCGCTGGCGGCAATCGTTTATCCGCTGGCGGTCTACTGGATGCACGAACGTGTCTCCTTTACCGTGTTTGCGCTTGTCGCCATCTTCCTACTTCTGGCACGCTCTTTCTTTGTCCGGGAGGGTGTGATGCGGCTGCTGAGGTTGCCGCTCCTGGTCGCGGCATTCTTGCTCGCGGCCCTGGCGCTTTTCGACGCCGCCGCTGCCGCCAAAGCCTATCCCGCTATGGTGAGCCTTCTTGTCGCCATCCTCTTCGGAAATTCCCTGCGCCATCCGCCAAGCTTGGTCGAGCGATTTGCCCGTCTGCGCGATGCGCATCTGGGTGACGCGGCAACGCTCTATTGCCGGCGCGTCACGCTCGTATGGACGGTATGGTTGGCAATGAACGCTGGCGTCGCCGCGATCCTTGCTTGGGATGGTGACGTGGCGCTTTGGGCTCTCTGGACCAGCCTCATCTCCTACGCTGTCAGCGGTGCGTTGTTCTTCGGCGAGATGCTGCTGCGCCGCTGGTTGATTGCGCGCGCCGAGGCTTGATCGTGTCGATGACTCTCGCTTCTCTTTTTGATGGATCGCGCGCCGCCGATGTCGTGATCGCCCGCCGTGCCGATGGCTCGGTTTCCCTGGCCCAGTTTCGCGCCGATGTGACCGGTGTTGCCGCTCTCCTTGCGGCGCGGAAATGTCGCCGTGGTCTGCTGGTCACCGACGAGACCTATTGGTGCGCGGTGGGATTGCTCGCCCTCGCCGCTGTCGGTGCGGACGCAATCTTGCCGCAGAACACGACCCCCGGTGTCATTGCTGCCTTGCGGGGCGAATGGGATCTGGCGCTGTGCGATCGGGACGATATCGCCTTCCCCGAAGTGATCCCCCTTCGGCAACATTACGCGGTGGGCGCAACGCTTCCGCAATTCGATCCGGCGAACGGCCGCTTGGTCCTTTTTACGTCCGGTTCGACGGGCGAGCCGAAGCGGGTCGAAAAGCGCTTTGCGGCGATGGAACGCGAAGCGGCCGCCTTGGACGAAGTGCTCTCCCCCACAATTCCCCGCGATGCGGTCGTTCAGGGCACCGTAACCCATCAGCATCTCTTCGGCTTGACTGCCAAGCTCTTTTGGCCGCTTCTCAGCCATCGCACCTTTGACAGCCGCGTCCACGTGCATTGGGAGAGCCTGCTCGCGGATTTGACGCCAGGTGCCGTCATCGTCAGCAGTCCGGCACATCTGACACGCCTTGGCGGATTGCACGTGCCGGCATCGGGAAAAGAGCCGATCTGTCTCATGTCGGCTGGCGCCCCTTTGTCGGACGCAGCAGCGCGTGCGGCACAAGACAGCCTGCGGGCGCCCTTATGCGAAATCTATGGCAGCACGGAAACCGGAATCATTGCCACGCGACGACGTCAGGAGGCGGGCCCGCTTTGGCACGCCGTACCGGATGTCGCACTCGATCTTTCGCCGACGGGCACCTTGGTCGTCCGTTCACCGTTCCTGCCGAGCGCGCAAAGTCATGACACGTCCGACTTTGCCGCCTTTGAACCCGACGGTGGTTTCCGGTTGCTGGGACGGGCCGACCGCATCGCGAAGATCGAAGGCAAGCGCGTCAGCCTCGCCGAAGTAGAAAGCGGATTGCAGTCACTGCCGCAGATCGCCGCCGCTGCCCTGGTAGCTTTGCCCGACGATCCCATCGTGCTTGGAGCCGTCATCGTGCCGTCCGAACTGGGCCGTGCCGAGCTGGTGCGGCTCGGTGCCTTCCGCTTTGGGCGCTTGTTGCGTCAGGCTCTCGCGCAATCGCAGGAACCGGCTGCCATGCCGCGGCGCTGGCGCTTCGTCGACACCCTGCCCGTGGGGGCAATGGGCAAGGTCAGCGATGCCGATCTGCGCGCCTTGTTTGCACCGGCATCGGTGCGGGAACCCGAGACAAGAGCTGTCCGCCGTCTGGATGACGCGGTCGAAATCGACCTCTTCAACAGGCCGGACATGATCCAGCTGGGTGGACATTTCCCCGGCATGCCGGTCGTGCCGGGCGTTGCCCAGATCGACTGGGCGGTAAAACTGGCCGCGCGGCATCTGGGGCTTCCCATCGCGGCGGCGTCGAACTATCAGGTCAAGTTCCAGCGCCTCACCTTGCCGGGAACTTTGGTAACGCTGCAGCTGGCACACGATGCCGCGCGGAGGCGACTTTCTTTCACCTACCGTTTCGGTGATGAGACCCTGACGTCGGGCATCATTCGGCTGGGTGACACATGAACAACGCGCCTCGTATCTGCGCCATCATCCCCAGCCACAATCATAGCCGCGCGATGCCGGGTATCGTCGCTGCACTGACATCGCTGGGTCTGCCCGTCTTCATCATCGATGACGGCAGCAATGACGCGACTGCTGCTGCCCTGGCCGGTCTGGCGGACCCGTCGCGCGGCATTGCAGTTGCCCGCCTCGATCCCAATCAGGGGAAGGGCGGGGCTGTTCTTCATGGCTTTCAACTGGCGATGGCGGCCGGCTACACGCACGCGCTGCAGGTTGATGCGGACGGCCAGCACGATCTTGGCGCTGTCCCGCGGCTTCTCGCCCGCATTCAGGGCGACCCTCGCGCCCTCATTGCCGGTGTTCCTGTCTATGACCGATCGGTGCCGATGGGGCGAGCGATCGGCCGCTATGTCACGCATGTCTGGGTTTGGATCGAGACGCTTTCATTCGACATCAGCGACAGTATGTGCGGCCTTCGCATCTATCCACTGGCGGCCGTTGCGGCTTTGTTGGCAGGTGGCGCCAATATCGGCCGCCGCATGGATTTCGATACCGAGATCATGGTGCGGCTGTTCTGGGATGGCATCCAGGTGGTCGAAGAGCCGGTGGCTGTCGTCTATCCGCAAGGCAATACCTCGAACTTCGATCTCTGGCGCGACAATCTGCGCATTTCGGCCATGCATACGCGCCTGTTCTTCGGGATGCTGCGACGGTTGCCGCAATTGTTGCGCCGTCGGCACGGGTCTCGTCACTGGGCTTGGCTTGCCGAACGTGGCGCGTCCTGGGGGCTCGAGGTCTGGGCCTTCGCGGCTGGTCTGCTGGGGCGCTCAGCCTGCCTCGCTCTGATGTCGCCGGTCGTTTTCTATTTCTATCTGACTGGACGCGAGCAGCGTTTGGCATCCTGGGCATTCCTGCAGCAGGCGGCCGCAAACGGTGCCGTAATCGACGCAACCCGCTTGTGGCCATTGGGCTTTCGTCATTTCATGAGCTTCGCTGGGCGCGCGCTGGATACGTTTCTGGGTTGGACGGGTGCCGTTTCACCGGATGCGGTGCGGCCTGGGCGGGTGGCTGACCTTGCTGAAGCCGAGCGCGCTTCGTCCGGAGCTTTGTTCATCATCGGTCATATCGGCAATGTCGACCTTGCCCGAGCACTTCTTGATGATGCGACGCGGCGCCGCCTCCTGGTCCTGGTGCATACGCGCCATGCCGAGCGCTACAATCACCTCCTGCGCAAGTACCGACCCGTTGCAGCCGTCAACACGCGCCAAGTGACCGATCTGGGGCCGGCGCTTGCGATGGAGCTGAAGGAGCGGGTTGAGCGGGGCGACTGGGTGGTTATTGCCGGCGACCGGGTGCCGATCAACAGCGAGCGTACCAGTCTGGTGCCGTTCCTCGGCCGGCCAGCTCCCTTCTCGCAAGGTCCTTATATTCT
Source organism: Dongia sp. (assembly GCF_041910485.1). Lineage (GTDB taxonomy): Bacteria > Pseudomonadota > Alphaproteobacteria > Dongiales > Dongiaceae > Dongia. The sequence goes on along the minus strand of NZ_JAYRQR010000035.1, from coordinate 87,669 downwards.
CGCCGCCCTCCTCGAATGCCCGGTCTATACCTTGTTCTGCCTGCGCCAGGATGGGCATCACATCCTCGATGTCGAGAAGTTCGCCGACCGCATCGATCTGCCGCGCCAGGACCGGCAACAGGCCCTGGACCGATATGCCGCTTTGTTTGCGTCACGCCTTGAAGCCTATGCGCGCGATTTTCCGCTGCAATGGTATAACTTCTTCGATTTCTGGAATCCGGGGCGCAAGGAAGGCCGCTCATGATCAGTGCCGAATGCGAAATCATCGCCCAGTTCTATGACCTCGACCCCATGCAGGTGGTCTGGCACGGCAATTACATCCGCTATTTCGAGCAAGTGCGCGGGCTGCTGCTCGACAAGATCGACTACAATTATCCGCAGATGGAACGGTCCGGCTATCTGTGGCCGATCGTCGACATGCGGGTGAAGTATGTGCGGCCGGTTCGCTACCAGCAACGCATCCTCGTGCGGGCCACACTAACTGAATACGAGAACCGATTGCGCATCGACTATCGTTGCCTCGACGCCGCCAGCAACGAGGTGTTGACCAAGGCACACACCATTCAGGTCGCCGTCACTGCGGCAACTGGGGAATTGAATCTCGAATCCCCGCCCGCTCTGTTGGAAAGGGTGAAGAAGGCATTATGCGCTGGAACCTGACCCATATCCGGCTGATCCTCTGCTGCATGGGGTTGATCCTCTCCCGGACGGCCCTCGCCGACGAAATGGTGGCGCTGAAGCCTGGCGACATTCTGCGCGGGCAGTTCCAGCAGGAACGGCTGCTGCAGGGGTTCGACGCACCGTTGCGCAGTTCGGGAAGCTTTGTCCTGGCGCCGGGCGAGGGGCTCATCTGGCGGGTCGAACAGCCTTTCGCCGTGACGACGTTGATGAGCGAAAAAGGATTGGCGCAGCAATCGGACGGGGCGACGACGCTCAACCTGCCGGCAAGCAAGGCGCCGTTCATGGCTGGTCTCTACGATATGCTGACCGGTGCGCTGGCCGGCGATCTCGGCAGTCTGGAGCAGAAGTTTGCGGTTTCGCGGTCGGAAGAAGGAGGCAAATGGCATCTGACTCTCAAGCCGCAGCCAGGCGGGGAGATGCCGATTGCCGAAATTGACCTAATCGGTGCCACCGCCGTCGAACGGGTTGAGATTGCCAAGGCCAGCGGCGACAGGGACATCCTGACCTTCTCCGATCAGAAGCGATCGAACGAGCCCCTCTCCGCTGACGAGCGCACTTTGCTCGGGACGATTGGCGGGCCATGATTTCGCCGCGCGCTGCAAAGCCGCTCGCCTGGGTCTGGCTGCTGTTGGTCCTGCTGGGGGCGCTGTATCTCGGTGTCTCATGGCAGCGCGGCATATTGTTTCGTACCGATTTTCTCTCTCTCCTGCCGGCCGAAGCGCGCGGCGGTGAGAGTGTTGACCTCGAACAGCGCCTCCTCGACAAGGCCGCGCGGCGCTTCGTGCTCCTGGTCGGCCATCCGGATCGCAAGCTTGCCCGACAGGCCGCAGACAATATCGAGGCTGGACTCATGGGCAGCGGCCTGGCTGCGATTGAGCCCTTGGGGGCGGACCGGATCAAGGGGTTGGGCGCATTCTATTTGCCGCGCACGGGTTTGCTGCTCTCGGCCGGCGACCGGGCGGCCCTGACGGAGGGCGAGGGCGCTGCTCTTGCCCGGCGCGCACTGGCGCAGGTCTTCGGCGTGGGTGGGATCGCGGATGCGCGGTTGCTGGCGCGGGACCCCTTTCTTCTGATGCCGCAGTTCCTCGCCGCTTTGCCGGCGCCGCTCTCGCGGCTTGCCCCGGACGAGGGTCGCCTTTCGGTACGCGAAGGCGGCGTCACCTGGGTACTGGTCAGCGGCGAGGTGACGGGAGATCCCTATGCGCTGGATGTTCAGAAGCGCTTCGTCGGTGCCCTCGACGGCCACTTTGATGCACTGGTTCAAGAACTGCCGGATCTCAAACTATATCGGACCGGCGCCATCTTCTTCGCGGCGGAAGGCTCGGCATCTGGCCTCCGCGAGACGTCGACACTGGGAACGATGGCGACCGTGGGGACGATATTGCTGCTGGTGGGGGCGTTCCGGCGCGCCGGTCCCTTGCTGATCAATCTGCTCGCCGTCGCGGTCGGCATTGGCGCGGGGCTCGCCGCCAATCTGCTGATGTTCGGTGACATCCATATCGCGACCTTGCTGTTCGGTGTCGGCCTCACGGGCGTTGCGGTCGATTACGGCATTCACTATTGCGCGACCGTGTTCGACCCGGCGCGTCCGGATCCCTGGACACGCCTCCGTAAAGTGTTGCCGGGGATCAGCATCGGTTTGCTCACAACGCTCATCGGTTATGCGATCATGTTGCTGGCGCCATTTCCGGCGCTGCGCCAAGTGGCGATCTTCTCCATCGTCGGCTTGACGGCGTCCTTCTTCACGGTGGTTTTCTGGTTTCCTTATCTCGACCGAGGTGTTGCGCCGCGCTATGCCGCGCGTATGCTGCAGGTTGCCGATCTCTTCTCGCATGTGTGGGAGGATGGGCGGCTGCGACGCCTGTGTTGGGTAAGCCTCGCTCTTCTGCTCATCCTGGGTGCCGTCGGCTTCTCCCGTGCCGTGGTCGATGACGATGTGCGGCGGATGCAATCCCTGTCTCCCACATTGCTAGCCGACCAGGCAGCGATCGCGCAACTGGCCGGCAGCAGCGCCGCGCCGCAATTCGTCGCCATCGAGGCTGCCGACGATGAAGCAGCGCTTAGGCAAGGGGAGAGGGTTGGCGCCATTCTGGATAGGCTGGTGGGAGAGGGCGCGCTAGCGGCCCATCGCGGCCCCGCCGATTTCGTCCCCTCGCTGGCGCGCCAAAGGGAAAACGCCGAACTCACTTCGAAGCTCGACGTTACCGCGCAGGCGGTGGCCTTGGGACTCAAACTGCCGCCGGCTGCTAGTCCGCAGCCCTTTACCCTGGCCGAGGCGCGGGCGAGTGGTGCCTTTCCGTTTCTGGACGAATGGCTGCTGGGGCCTGGGTCACAGGTGATCGCGCTTGATGGCCTCAAGGATCCAGCGGCCCTGCGGGCGGCCCTTTCCGGCATGGAAGGCGTCCGCTTTCTCGATCCGGCCGGCGACTTCTCCGCTCGGCTTGGCGCCTACCGGCACAAGGCGCTCTGGCTTATCGGCATGTCGGCCTTGCTGATGATCCTGCCGCTCGGCTGGCGCTATGGCCTGAAGGGCGGGATTGTCGTGCTGCTGCCGCCTTTGGCAGCTCTCCTGCTGGCGCCGGCCCTCATCGCGCTCACCGGCGAGGGACTGAGCTTCTTCCATGTGATGGGGTTGATCCTTGTCCTTGCCATTGGGGTCGACTATGCCACCTTTTGCGCCGAGGCCGACCGGGCGCACCGGCCGGTCACCATGTTGGCGGTGCTTCTGGATATGGTGACGACCTTGCTGTCCTTCGGTCTCCTTGCCTTCAGCAGTGTTTTTGCCGTGCATGCGTTCGGTCTCACCATGCTGATCGGCATTTTGGTGGCATTCCTGCTGGCCCCGCTCGCCGGCAACGTCAATCCGCGCGGGGCCAAATCTTGAAGCGCATTGGCCTCATCCTGTCGCTGATGCTCGCGGCCTGTGCGGCACCGCCGGCGCCCATCGGCGAGCAGCCCTTCTTTGCCCCCGGCCGCGCCTTGTCCTTGCCGGCGCCGGGCGATCTGGGGCGCGATGTCGATTGGCTCCAGCACCTCGTCATTCGCCGGGGGGCGGAGACGTTCGCCTTCGACGTGCGCCTCAGCGTGACGGCCGAGAAGCTGCACCTTCTGGGCCTTGACGGGCTCGGCCGCCGCGGTATCGAGCTCACTTGGGAGAGAGACGGAAGCATCACGGCGACCCGCGCCGATTGGCTGCCGCCTGAAATCCAGCCCGGGCCGATGCTGGCCGACATCATCCTTCTCTATTGGCCGCGCGATGTGCTGCGCCGGTCATTGCAGGCGGCGGGCGCCAGCTTGCGCGATGCCGGCCGCTCGCGCGAGGTGGTAGCCGATGGGCGCATCCTGCTCGACATCTCTTACGGTGCCGATGGGCGCGTCCACTACCGCAACAGTGCCTGGGGCTATACGATCGACCTCCGTTCAGCCGAGGTGGCGCCATGAGGCTCGGACTGGCCGCGATGGGTCTCGCGACACCGATCGGCATCGGCAAGGAGGCGGTGGCGCGCCAGCTCTTCGCCGGCACGCGGTCGGGTCTCGCCCATGAGGCGCGCATTTTCCCAGACCGGATGGCGCAGGTCGGCCTGGTCGACGGCCCGCTGCCGGCACCCGCACTGCACCCGGCCCGCAACAATGCGCTGATGCTGTTGGCGCTGAATGAGATCCGCGCGGAGATCGACGCCGCGCGCGACCGGTTCGGGCCGTCGCGCGTCGCGCTCATCCTCGGCACCAGCACGTCGGGCATTGCCGAGGGCGAAGTGGCCTTCGCGGCACGCCAGCGAGATGGCGCTTGGCCGGCTGGCTTCGACTACCGCCAGCAGGAACTGGGCAGCATCGCCGAGGCGGCGGCCGCTGCCTGCGGGGTTGCCGGGCCAGCCTACACCATCGCCACCGCCTGCTCGTCGAGCGCCAAGGTCTTTGCCTCGGCAAGGCGCCTGATCGACGCCGGCATGTGCGATGCGGCGATCGTCGGCGGCGCCGACACGCTCTGCGGCACGACGGTCAATGGCTTTGCCTCCCTCGACGCCATGTCGCGCGGCCTCTGCCAGCCCTTCAGCCGCAACCGCGACGGTATCAATATCGGCGAAGGGGCGGCAGCCTTCCTGCTGACACGCGCCCCCGCCACCGTCTCGCTGTTGGGTTATGGCGAGAGCTCCGACGCCCATCATCTGAGCGCGCCGGATCCGAGCGGTGCCGGTGCCGAGGCGGCGATGCGGGCGGCTCTCAGCGATGCCGGCCTCTCCCCCGCCGACATCGCCTATGTCAATCTCCACGGCACCGCGACGCCCCTCAACGATGCGATGGAAGGGCGCGCGGTGCACAATATCTTCGGTGCAGCGACCCCCTGCAGTTCGACCAAGGCGATGACCGGCCACATGCTGGGCGCAGCCGGCGCCTGCGAGGCTGCTTTCCTCTACTTGGCTCTGCATCCAGACTATGGCCAGGACCGGCTGCCGCCGCATCTCTGGGATGGCGCCGTCGATCCCGACATCCCGCCGCTCAATCTCGTTGCGAGTGAGACCAGGCTCGCACCGGCGCCGCGCCGCGCCATGCTCAGCAATTCCTTCGCCTTCGGCGGCAGCAACATGGCGCTCATCCTGGGGCGGGGGGATTGGTGATGGTTGCCTGCCCCTATCCGGTCGCCGACCTTCTGCCCCATGCCGGCCGCATGGTGCTGCTCGACCGTGTCCTCGACGCCACGGAAACGGTGATCGAGGTGGAACTCTCGGTTCGGCCCGACAATCCGTTCTTCGAACCCGGGCGCGGTGTCGCCGCCCATATCGCCATTGAGTGGATGGCGCAGGCCTGCGGCGCGTTCGTCGGGCTCGAAGCGAAACGGGCGGGGGGGCCGGTCCGCATCGGCTTCCTGCTGGGCACGCGCAACTTCAAGGCCGAGCGGCCCTGGTTCGCCCCCGGCGAGCGCCTCTCGGTCCGCGCCGAGCTGGTATTCCGGGATGGCGAAACGGGTGTGTTCGATTGTAGTTTGGCGAACCCTGAAGGTCTGGTGGCGCGGGCGCAATTGACGCTCCACCAGCCGGCGGACCTTGCCGGTACGCTGGCAAGACAGGGGATCGATGTGACGAAACTGGGGCTGAAATGAGCAGGACCATTTTGGTGACGGGTGCCAGCAAGGGCATCGGCCGCGCCATCGCCGAGCAGCTGGCGGCCGACGGATTCACCTTGGCCCTCCATTACGGCCGCGACCTGGCCGGCGCTGAGGCGACCCTGGCGGCGATCGGCGGCAAAGGCCGGCTCCTCACCTTCGACGTCAAGGACCGCGATGCCGCGCGCGCCGTACTCGAGGCCGACATCGAAGCGAATGGCCCCTATTGGGGCATCGTGCTCAATGCCGGCATCGCCCGCGATGCCGCATTCCCCGCCATGACCGATGCCGAGTGGGATGAGGTGATCGATACCGATCTTGGTGGCTTCTACAATGTCGTGCGACCGGCGGTGATGCCGATGGTGAGCGCGCGGCAGGGCGGCCGCATCGTCACCATCGCCTCCGTTTCAGGGATCGCCGGCAACAGGGGCCAGGTCAATTACAGCGCCGCCAAGGCCGGCATCATCGGCGCCACCAAGGCGCTGGCGATCGAGCTGGCCAAGCGCAACATCACGGTCAATTGTGTGGCGCCCGGCATCATCGAGACGCAGATGGTGGCCGATTTGCCGATGGAGGAGGCGCTGAAGATGGTGCCCATGCGCCGCGCCGGCAAGCCGGCCGAGGTCGCGGCCGCCGTCTCCTATCTCTGCTCCGACGGTGCCGCCTACGTCACGCGTCAGGTGCTCTCGGTCAATGGGGGCATGATCTGATGCGGCGCGTCGTCGTCACCGGCATGGGCGGCATCACCGCTCTCGGCAACAATTGGCCGGAAATCCAGGGTCACATGATGCGCGGCGAAACCGCGATCCGGCGCCTGCCCGAATGGGAACGCTTCATCGGCCTCAACACGCGCCTCGCCGCACCGGTCGTCGGCTTCTCCGTCGACGAGCTCTATCCGCGCAAGAAGATTCGCACGATGGGTGCCGTCGCCCGCATGGCGGTGCGTGCCACCGAAATGTCGCTCGCCGATGCCGGCCTCCTCGGCGATCCCATCGTCACCGGCGGGCGCACCGGTATCGCCTATGGTTCCTCCTTCGGCAGTCCGGCACCTGTGATGGCATTCGCCGAACTGATGAAGGATGGCCAGTCGAAGACGCTCAACGCCACCAGCTACATCCAGATGATGAGCCACACGGCGGCGGTCAATATCGGGCTCTTCTTCGGCATCACGGGCCGTGTCATTCCCACGTCCAGCGCCTGCACCTCTGGCAGCCAGGGTATCGGCTATGCCTATGAGGCGATCAAATGGGGCAAGGCCGATGTCATGGTGGCGGGTGGTGCCGATGAACTCGACGTGACCGAATCCGCCGTCTTCGACACGCTCTATGCCACCAGCACCCGCAACGACCGGCCCGAGACGACGCCGCGCCCCTATGACCGCGACCGCGACGGCCTCGTCATCGGCGAAGGTGCCGTAACGCTGATCCTGGAGGAACGCGAGCGCGCTTTGGCGCGCGGTGCCACCATCCATGCCGAGATCGTCGGCTTCGCCTGCAATGCCGATGGCAATCACGTGACACAGCCTCAGGCCTCGACGATGCAGGTGGCGCTCCGCGAAGCGCTGGCCGATGCCGAATTGCCGGCTACCGAGATCGGCTTCGTCAGCGGCCACGGCACGGCCACCGAGTGGGGCGATATCGCCGAGACGGAAGCAACCCGCGCCGCGCTTGGCTTTGCGGCGCCGATCCATTCGCTGAAATCCTATTTCGGCCATTCGCTTGGTGCCTGCGGTGCCCTCGAAGCCTGGCTGGGGATCGAAATGATGCGGGCGCAATGGTTCCCGCCCACCATCAATCTCGACAATATCGACCCGCGCTGCGCCGAACTCGACTATATCCAGGGGGCTCCACGTCCGCTCGATATCGCTTATCTGATGTCGAACAATTTCGCCTTCGGCGGCATCAACACCTCGCTCATCTTCAAGCGGGTCTAGGGAATCATGGCCTGGGACTGGATCGAAAGCGCCTCGGTTCCCGACGGCGAGCTGGCGCTCTACCGACAGGGCGACATGTTCATGATCCGCGCCAACGGGCTCGAATTGATGAACGGTTTCGGCCATCAATCCGAAACCGCCCTCGGTCAGATGGCGGTCAAGATTGCCCAGGACAGGGAGCCCCACATTCTCATCGGCGGCCTCGGTCTCGGCTACACGCTGGCGGCAGCGGCAGATGCGCTGCAGGGACGCGGCCGCATCACGGTCGCAGAACTCAGCCCCCAAGTGATCGACTGGTTCGACCGCTTCGTGGGGCCGACCGTTCTGCCCCAACGGCCGGCGGGTCTTGTCCTCGTTCCCGGCGATATCGGCGCTTTCATTCGCCGTGCCGATGTCGGTCCCTTCGATGCCATCGTGCTCGATGTCGACAACGGGCCAGAGGCTTTGGTGGCACCGGACAATGCGCGCCTCTATTCAGCGGATGGCCTCCACGCCTTCGCCGCCAAATTGGCACCGGGTGGCGTGATCCTGCTCTGGTCCGCTTTCGAGGCGCCGGATTTCGTTGCCCTGGCGGAGCAGGCCGGGTTCATCGTCACCCGCGCAACCCTGGCCGCCGTCCGGCGCGCGGACCTGTTGCACTATGCCTATGTGCTGAAGCTGGCCGCTCGACGCAGCTAACCGGCCTTATTGGGCCAGCCACGCATCGAAGCGACGATTCAAAGCGTCGCTGTTCCTGGCCCAAAACTGAGGGTCTATTGGAAATGCCGTGGCCATATTGTCCGGGTGCGTGGGAATAGTCCCGGCGATGTCCGGATCCACGAGCGCCGCCGCATCCATTCGTGTAGGTCCATAGTCAATGTACTTTGAGTGTTGCGACATGACCTTTGGATCGCTGGCGAACTTTACGAAATCGTAAGCGCGGCCGAGATTGGGCGCGCCTTTGACGATGGCCCAGAAGTCCCAATCGAGTTCCTGAAAGTCCCAGACGATCTTGAAGTTCTTTCCATTCTTGATGGCGTTGTTGATACGGGCGTGCCAAGCGCTGGTCATGACAACCCTGCCGCTGCCAAGAAGGTCGATCGGCTGCGCACCAGATTCCCACCAAACGATTTCCGGCTTGATTGTGTCCAGTTTCTTGAAGGCCCTATCGACACCTTCAGGTGTCGCCAGTGTCTTGTAGATATCGGACGGTTGCATTCCATCTGCCAGCAAGGCCCATTCCAGATTGCCGGCTGCATTCTTGAGCAGGCCGCGTTTGCCGGGGTACTTTTGAACGTCGAAGAAGTCAGCAAGGGTGGTCGGATGGTTGCCAGTGAACTTGCCGTCATCGAATGCGAAGATGGTTGAATAGGCGACGGTGCCGACTGCGCAATCCATGACGCTTCCCGGCAGGAATTTGGCCGGATCACCAATCCTGATCATATCGAGCCTTTCGAAAAGCCCGTCATCACAACCTTGAATGGCGGTAGCGGCATCAACGTCGATGACGTCCCAGGTCACCTTCTTCGCTTGCGCCATCGCGGCCAGCTGGTCGAGGCTGCCGTCATACTCTTTCTCGACAACATCGTTGCCGGTCGCCGCCATGTAGGGCTTGAAGAAGGCCTTGCGCTGGGTATCGGCATAGGCACCTCCCCAAGAGACGACCGTCACCGATCCGCCATCTGCCGGACGCTTTGCTGCGCACGCTGCGAGTGTCATCGTCCCCAAAAGTACCGCGACAATGATGATTTTCTTCACGCCAACCTCTCGTTCAATGCCTGTACCGATTCACCGAATCGCATAATGGTAGAAGTTTATCAGACACAATGTCTCTCTGGATGCATCTCAAAGCACGATGCCTTTGATGGAATGATGACACTGAGAGAGCAGGCGGCTTGCGATCTGGGCCAAGACGCCGCTGGGCGCCCCGTGCTCGTGCCTTTGGCTTATTCAAGGATCGGGCTGATCTTGAATTCGACGGAGGAGTAGAACAGTTGCGGAACAAGAGTCCGTCAGCGCGAGAAACGCGTTCGCTTGGACCCAGCTAGTGACTTGATCGCGATGGGGGGGAACTGGTGCCGTCGAGAGGAATCGAACCTCCGACCCCGTCCTTACCAAGGACGTGCTCTACCCCTGAGCTACGACGGCGCCATTTAAAGCTTCGATTGAAGGGGCTTGGGTGAGGCCCGGTGAAGCGGCGCGGAACATGCCAGAAGGAGTTTCCGATAGCAAGCGCTACGACACCCGCTGGGGAAAGAGGGATGAAAACCCGCAAACGGCCTTGGCGACACCCCAATTTGGCCCTAATTAAATGTCATGAATTCAGTAACTTGATTGCGGACAGAGGGCAATGGGGATGAGTGGGGACGACAAGCCGGGAAAGGGTGCCGGGGCAAAGACGGCGGATGCGAAGGCCGAGCGTCTGGCGGCGGCGCTCCGGGCGAATCTCAAGCGCCGCAAGGCCCAATCCCGCGACCGGGCCCAGGGGGACGCCGGGCCGACTGCCGGTGAGGCGGGGGCAACCCCAGCCGGCCAGCCGGAAGCGTCCCCTCAAAGGCCTGGGCGGCACGCTAAAACTTGAGGGTTTCCAGCCCTTCCGATACAAACGGCGCGATTGGGGGCGTTCGGTGGAAAGGCCGAATCCGCTCCTGGCGCCAATCCACAAAACCTATCCTCGACGCCTGAAAGGGACCCCACCGCCAATGTCGATCATGCCCGATACCTGGATCCGCGAGATGTCGCAAAAGCACGGCATGATCGAGCCCTTCGTGGAGAGCCAGAAGCGCGACGGCGTCATCTCCTACGGTGTCTCGTCCTACGGCTATGACGCGCGCGTCTCGCGCGAGTTCAAGATCTTCACCAATGTCGATTCAGCCGTCGTCGACCCGAAGGAGTTCAACCCGAAGAGCTTCGTCGATCGCGACACCGATGTCTGCATCATCCCGCCCAATTCCTTCGCGTTGGCGCGCACGGTCGAATATTTCCGGGTGCCGCGCGACGTGCTGGTCATCTGCCTTGGCAAGTCGACCTATGCGCGCTGCGGCATCATCGTCAACGTGACGCCGCTCGAGCCGGAATGGGAAGGCCATGTGACGCTGGAATTCTCCAACACCACGCCGCTGCCGGCCAAGATTTATGCCAACGAAGGCGCCTGCCAGTTCCTGTTCCTCAAAGGCGCCAGTGCCTGCGAGACTTCGTACAAGGACCGTGCCGGCAAATATATGGGTCAGCGCGGCGTCACCCTGCCGCGCCTTTAAAGTCGATCGGAACCGAAACTAATGGATCGTATTCGCATTCGCGGCGGCAACGCCCTCAAGGGCCAGATCAGGATCAGCGGCGCCAAGAACGCCGCCTTGCCGCTGATGTGCACCTGCCTGCTCACCGACGACGATGTTCGTCTCGACAACGTACCGGACCTCGCCGACATCACGACGATGACCAACCTCCTGGCGCATCTCGGCGTCGAGGTGACGACGCGCCAGTCGCTCAAGGACCGCTCGGTCATCTTCTCCGCCAAGGGGCTCGCCGAGACCACGGCGCCCTATGATCTCGTGCGCAAGATGCGCGCGTCGGTGCTGGTGCTGGGGCCGCTGGTGGCGCGCCACGGCAAGGCCAAGGTGTCGCTGCCCGGCGGCTGCGCCATCGGCACACGCCCGGTCGATCTCCATATCAAGGGCCTGCAGCAATTGGGCGCCGAGATCGAACTCGATTCCGGCTACATCATCGCCAAGGCGCCGAACGGCTTGAAGGGTGGGGAAGTGGCCTTTCCCAAGGTTTCCGTGGGTGCCACGGAAAACCTGCTGATGGCGGCGACGCTCGCCAAGGGTGAGACGCACCTCATCAATGCGGCGCGCGAGCCGGAGATTTCCGATCTCGCCAATTGCCTCAACGCGATGGGCGCCAAGATCGAAGGCATCGGTACCGATCATCTGAAGATCCAGGGCGTCGACAAGCTGCACGGCTGCACCCACGCGGTGGTTGCCGACCGGATCGAGGCCGGCACTTACGCGATGGCGGCGGCGATCACGGGGGGCGAGGTGGAACTGGTGGGCCTTCACCACGACCTCATCGGCGCCGCGGCGGCAACGCTCGACCAGGCCGGCGTGTCGCTCACGGAAACGCCCAATGGAATCATGGTGAAGCGCAAGAACGGCGCCTTGAACGGCGTCGACGTCATGACGGAACCCTTTCCTGGTTTCCCGACCGATCTGCAGGCGCAGATGATGGCGCTGATGACGACGGCCGAGGGTGCCTCGATGATCACCGAGACGATCTTCGAGAACCGCTTCATGCATGTCCCCGAACTGGCGCGCATGGGTGCCTCGATCAACGTCCACGGCTCCTCCGCGATGGTGCGCGGTGTGCGGAAACTCACCGGTGCCCCGGTGATGGCAACCGACCTCCGCGCTTCGGTCTCGCTGGTTCTGGCGGGCCTCACGGCCGAGGGTGACACCTTCCTCAACCGTGTCTACCATCTGGATCGCGGCTACGAGAAATTGACGGCGAAGCTCTCGGCCTGCGGTGCCGAGATCGAGCGCCTCAGCGACGGTGCTGCGGAGTAGGGCGATGGCGAACCCGGCGGGCCATGATATGCGGCTGATGGCAAAGGATGCCGATGATCTCGGTATCATTGCCGCTTGCCTGCAGGATGCGTTGGTGCCGATCTCCGAGGTTCAGTATTTGAGCGGCGAGCAGCGCTTCATCATGCTGCTCAACCGCTTTCGCTGGGAGCGGCGGCCGGCTGGCCGGCCTGGCTCTTCTGCCGATCAGGGTGACGCCAGTTTCCACGATGCGGACGATTACCACGACACCGAACAGCGCATTCACTGCGGCTTGTGTGTCGACAAGGTGACGGCAGTTCGCAGCCGCGGCGTCGATCTGAAGCAGCGGGGCAAGTTCCTGTCTCTTCTGACGCTGCAGCAGGACGGCGACAAGCTGAACCTGTTCTTTTCGGGTGGCGGGGTTATTCAGTTGACGGTTTCGGAACTCAGCGTGTTCCTCAAGGACATGGGCGAAGGTTGGCCCACGCAGTGGCGCCCGGATCACGATCATGCGGGTGCGGGGGTCAAGGGACGCTGATGAGTGACGTGTTTGTTCTGGCGCTGCCCAAGGGGCGCATCCTCAAGGAAGTTCTGCCTGTCCTGAAGCGAGCCGGCATTGAGCCTGAGGCTGAGTTCGCGGACGAGAATTCGCGGGCCTTGCGCTTTCGTACCAATGACCCGCAGCTTGAAATCATCCGTGTGCGCAGCTTCGATGTGGCGACCTTCGTTGCCTTCGGCGCGGCGCATCTTGGCGTCGCCGGCAACGATGTGCTGCTGGAATTCGACTATCCGGAAATCTACGCGCCGGTCGATCTCAATATCGGCCATTGCCGCTTGTCGGTGGCCGAGCCCAAGGACCTGTCCGAGACGGACGATCCCAGTCGCTGGTCGCATATCCGCGTCGCCACCAAATACCCGAACGTGACCCAGGCCTATTTCGCGGCGCGCGGCGTGCAGGCCGAATGCATCAAGCTTTCGGGTGCGATGGAACTGGCGCCGACCCTGGGGCTCTGCCGTCGCATCGTCGATCTTGTATCGAGCGGTGCCACCTTGAAGGCCAACAATCTGGTCGAGATCGAGAAGATCGCCGAAGTGACCTCGCGCCTCATCGTCAACCGCACGGCGATGAAGACCTTCCCGCGCGAGATCGGCGATTATGTCGAGCGCCTGCGCCGGGCCGTGGCCTAAAGGTGGGCCCCATGAGTACGGGCCGGCTGATCCGCATCGATCTCGACGAGGAATCAACCTCGCGCCGCTCGGCCGAAGTCGAGCGAGAGCGTGCCGTTGCCATCTTCGATCTGCTTGAAGAAAACGAGTTCGTTCCGGCGATCGACCACAAGGGGCCTTATCATCTGGCCCTGTCCATCGAGGAAAACCGTCTCGTCTTCGACATCAAGGACGACCGGAACGATCCGCTCTACAAGTTCATCCTCTCGCTGTCGCCGTTCCGGCGCATCGTGAAGGAATATTTCGATATCTGCGAAAGCTACTACCAAGCCATCAAGTCAGCCTCGCCCTCGCAGATCGAAGCGATCGATATGGGGCGGCGGGGGTTGCACAATGAGGGGTCGGAAATTCTGCGTGAACGCCTCGCCGGCAAAGTCGAGGTCGACTTCAACACCGCACGTCGGCTGTTCACGCTGATCTGCGCGTTGCACGTCAAGATGTGAGGCCTGCATGGCGCAGGGCCTCCCCGGCAGCGTCCTCTTCTGTTGCACCTACAATTCCGTGCGCTCGCCGATGGCGGAGGCGATCATGAAATATCTTCACGGCAAGCAGGTCTATGTGGATTCCGTGGGGGTGCGCGCCCAGGATGTCGACGGCTTCGTCATCGCCGTGATGGACGAGATCGGCATCGACGTCACCAAGCACCGCTCGAAGACCTTTGACGACCTTGAGGACGATTCGTTCGACCTCATCATCTCCCTCTCGCCGGAGGCGCAGCACAAGGCGGTCGACATGACCCGGACGATGGCCTGTGATGTCGAGTTCTGGAACACGCTCGACCCCACCATCGTGGAAGGATCGCGCGAGGACCGGCTGGAGGCCTACCGCTCGGTCCGGGACGGGCTGATGCGGCGGATTCGGGAGCGTTTTCCGGTCACCGGGGCCCCCCAAATCTGAGATTTGGGTCGGCTCATATTCTACAATGTAGAACAAACGTCATTTTGGAAGGTTCGCTCTTGCCCCTCATTCTCGCCTCAGCCTCACCCCGGCGTCTCGATCTTTTGCAGCAGATCGGGATCGTGCCGGCCGCTGTGGACGCCCCCCATGTCGACGAGACGCCACTGCCGGCCGAGCTGCCGGCGGCCTATGCCCGGCGCATCGCGACCCTGAAGCTCGATGCCGTCGCACCGCGCCATCCGGGGGCCTTCGTGCTGGCGGCGGATACGGTGGTGGCCCTCGGCCGGCGCATCCTGCCCAAGGCCGAGGATGCGGCGACGGCGCGCAAGTGCTTGGAATTGCTGGGCGGCCGTCGGCACAAGGTGGTGGGCGGCGTCGCCATCGCCGCACCGGGTGGGCGTCGCGCGGTGCGCGTCGTGACCACCGCCGTCATCTTCAAGCGCCTCGATGAAACCGAGCTCACCCGCTATATCGAGAGCGGCGAGTGGCACGGCAAGGCCGGCGGCTATGCGATCCAGGGCCGCGCCGCCGCGTTCATTCCCGAGATCATCGGTTCCTACAGCAACGTGGTCGGCCTTTCCCTGAGCGACGCGCAGGCGATGCTGACCGGCCTTGGGCATCGGGAGTGATCATGGGCGATCAGATCTTCATCAGCATCTCACCCGACCGCACCGACTTCTTCCGTTGGAATGGGGACAATCTCGTGCAGGCGTTGCGCGAGAAGGCAGGCGAGGGAAGCCGCATCGGCGGCATCTATCTGGGGCGCGTCACGAAGGTGGAGCCGAGCCTCAATGCGGCCTTCGTCGAGATCGGCCTCGATAAGCCAGGGTTGCTGCCGCTGAAGAGGCAGGGCGTGCGACTGAGCGAGGGGGATGCGCTGATCGTTCAGGTGCGGCGCGATGCACATGATGAGAAGGGCGTGCGCCTGACGGCTAGTATCAAGACGACGGTCGAGGTAAAGGCACAAGGGAAGCAGCCGCCGGCCTTGCTGGTGGCGCCGCCGACGCTGTGGCAAAGGGGGCTCGAGGCGTTGGAAGTGGTCGACAGCATCACCTGCGACCGCCGCGTCGACGTGCCGATCATCGAAGCCTGGTGCGCGCGCGTGCGGCCGGCCTTTGCAGGGAAGATTGCCTTCGTGACCGAGCGCGACTGGATACCTTCGCGCGCCGACATCAAGGATGCCATCGCCGAGGGGCTCGACGAGGTGGTGCCGCTGCCGGGCGGCGGCGAATTGCTGATCGAGCCGGTGCGGACGCTGACGGCGATCGACGTCAATTCCGCGGGCGCCAACCAGGAGAAGGGGATCGAGCGCACGGCGCTATCCGTCAATATCGCCGCGGCGCGCGAGGTGCCGCGACAACTGGCGCTGCGCAATCTGGGCGGCACGATCGTCATCGATTTCATCGATCTTGAAAACCGCAACAAGCGGGAACAGGTATTGGAGGCGCTGCGCGAGGCGGCTGGCATCGACCCGGCAATCGAATGGGTCGGCAACATGTCGCGCCTGGGACTCGTCGAAATCTCGCGCCGGCGCAACGGCCCGACCCTCGCTGAAATGTGGCGTGGAGAGCTTTCATGAGCAAATGTCCGATCTGCGGCAACCCGAGCGAACCGGCCTA
Source organism: Dongia sp. (assembly GCF_041910485.1). GTDB lineage: Bacteria > Pseudomonadota > Alphaproteobacteria > Dongiales > Dongiaceae > Dongia. Next base: position 71,691 of record NZ_JAYRQR010000035.1, on the reverse strand, counting down.
CCGGCCCTTCTGTTCGGCCCGGTGCAAGAAAGTCGATCTCAATCGCTGGCTGAGCGGTGTCTACAAGATTCCCGCCGCCGCCACGCCACCGGATGAGGATGAGAAGTCAAGCGATTGATCTGACGTCGCTTTTTTCGTCATTTTGCGGCTGGACAAGCGCCTGCAAAGCCATTAAATATCCGCCCGTTCCGCACGGGGCCCAGATAGCTCAGTTGGTAGAGCATGTGACTGAAAATGCACTACTCACCAGCGAAAGCCCTGTGATCTCAAGCGGTTAGTGCTGCGTTTACGCGTAGCACAATACCAACATATCATGTCACAGCGAATCGTCGCTGATCGAGACGTGCCCAGATAGCTCAGTTGGTAGAGCATATGACTGAAAATCATAGTGTCGCTGGTTCGATTCCGGCTCTGGGCACCACTCGATTCCCCTCTGATCGGGTGACGCAATGTCAGATGAAAACGAACAAATAGCCGAAGGTCTGTATCTCTATCGCAGACCCGACTCCCCTGTATGGCAAGCGCGTATCAAAGGCCCCGATGGTTGGGGCCGTTTTTCTACCGGCGAGACAGACAAGGCGAAAGCTAAGACTGCTGCCATCAAACGCATGGGCAAAGTCGAAGGCTTGGGAGAAGCAGGGAAGTCGCTCAAGACGCCACGCTTCAAAGCTGTTGCTCAACTCTATATCGAACAACTCGACGCACTAGAGAAAGCGGGAAGCAAGAAAGCGATCCACGGACACTACCGCATGTTTCTGCGCAAGTGGATCACCCCATTCTTTGGAGAGAAGCGTATCGACAAGATCGATCATGAAACGATGCTTGAATGGGAAGCGTGGCGCCTCAAAGAGAACGACGGAAAGAAGCACAGCAAGTCTACCGTCAACGCGTTCAATGTCGTCCTGCGCGAAGTGTTCGCGATTGCTCGACGCAAGAAGTGGATCAACGTTGATCAGATACCCGAGCTAAAGAACAACGGACGCAAAACAGAAGCGCGCGATTGGTTCGAAGGTGAAGAAAAGAAGCAGCTAATGACCGCGCTGCAAAGCTACATGAACACTGGTCATACTTCCAAGACAAAGGCTATGCGGACGCTACTGTACTATTATGTCCGTATCATGCTCGCGTCTGGCGTTCGCCCTGGTGCAGAGATTGAGGGCTTGCAATGGCAGCATGTTGATTTGCGCGCTAAGTCAGTTAGCGGAAAGCCATACGTCAAGCTGACGATCACGAAAGGCAAAACGAAGAAAGTCCGCGAGGTCGTCGCGCGCATTGATGCGAAGGTCTTTGAGGAGATAGCAAAGTTCACAGGTCACACGAAAAAGGCTGACTACGTTTTCACTCTGCCTGACGGAGAACGTCCGCACCGCTGGTCGGACTGTTTTCATGATCTTCTGGTCATCGCAAATTTGAAGTTCGACAACACAGGGAATGCGCGCACTCTCTATTCGTTGCGGCACACGTATTGTACCGAAAGCTTGATCGCTGAAACTGCGGTCGAGGACGTTGCCGCCAACATGGGAACGTCCATTAAGATGATTTCGGACTTCTATTCGAAGCTGAAAGCGACACACAAAGCTGATCAGCTAATGCGGACGAAGCCAGAGGAACTGGCGGATCGTATGACAGTATCAACATTAGACGAGTGGATGTAGCGATCCACTGGATTGGCATTAAAACGCCATCCTACGGGGCTATTCGGAAACCACGCAACAAACGACCTGAATAGCCGTGTAGGATCAAGCAGCTACAATGCACAAAAAAGCGCTCAAAGTGGAATCTTTGAGCGTTTCTTTTTGTCGATATCAAACTACAGCCGCATTTGTCCATAATCGTTGACGCTGCGTATCCCTTCTTCTGAATCGCGCTCGTCACAAAACTCCTCGAAGGTGAGGGGATAGCGCTTCGCCTCTGGTGTCTTGTTGCGCTCGCGGTATTGTTTGCGCCGCAGCTTCTTATGCTCTTTGTCTTTGCGCTTCTGATCTCTTGTGTCGGCGCGCCCTTCGGCTTTCCAGTTTGCGTCAGCTAGCGCTTCAATATTCGATACGACGCGGACTGCCTGTGTGCGGTCTTGGATTTGACACAGCATCATGTCGAGCCATTCAAGATCGTCTTGCCCTAGACCTGGCATCCCAGGTTCAACATAGATTTCAGCGAGGCACTTTGTCCGCGTTTCGTCGCTGGCGTCTTTCGCTTTGCGCTTTGCTTTGAGCGATCGGACTGTTGCGTCCTGGCATATGATCTTCGCCTTGAGCGCAGCTTTGAACGTCTCATCGTCCATGCAAGCGACTTCGTACAGCGCTGTCCAGCTGACCGGCAGCGTAGCGGGGGCTGTCTGACGCAAGCGCTTGATGTTGGCATTGCGGCCGACGGTGCAGAACATAGAGAACTTCGGCACTGACCAGCCGAGGTCTTTCTGTATGAAGCGCTCTAGCTTCTTATGTGGCTGTCCGTTGAGCGAATACTGATCATAGATCGCAACGATCCTGTCGCAGCATTCGAGGACGGCAACGGTGGACTTCCCCAGCAGGGAACGAATCTCGTCAGCCGTTTCGCGGTCCAAGTGGATCTTGTTTTCGGTCATCTGTCCTCGGGTAGTAGGTGAAAGATGACCGTCTATAGAATACACAAAGCGCAGGCTTGCAACAGATGTTTGTAAACTTCTTTGTCGTGGAATTTCAATGCCTTGCCGGGAGCGTATTTCGCTTCAAACGTCTAAAGCGATGCGGGTTGACGAGCCGGTCTGTCTTGGGAGATATTGCGGGAACGAACCGGGAACACGAGCGATGCGCTACCCCTTCTTTCGATGCCGAGTAAGCGACCTGGACGAAGGGGATATTGTGAATGTCACCTGTCGTCGCTGCGGTCATTCGGGGACGCTCACGCGAGCGCAGTTGTTGAGCAAAGTGCGGTCACAGAAGTTGAAGATGAATTCGATTACGGCGGACACGTTCATAAAGAACCTGGGTCGCAATCTGACGTGCTGGCCGTGCGCCAAAGAGGGCGTCTTTCACGATGACTATGAAATCAGCATCACGCCAATCAACCCGCCACCCGAGAACCCGGACGTGATCAGGTTGAAGAACACACAGCTTGAACGGATGAAAGGGGAGAGCGACGCAAAGTTTCTGCGCCGCATCCGCAATGCTTAGTACTTCTTCTTCCAACGAGCGGGGACATACTTGTTGATGACGCCATGCTTAGGGACGCTGTTGATCATTGGACGATCTTTCGCGTCCTTCGTTGCTGATCCCTTCATCAAGTGAAGCTGTGCGACTGCACCAGCTACGGCGTCGATAACGTCGTCATGACGCAAGTTAGGGAAGTTCTGGAACTGTGATCGCAGCTTTGGTTCATTCTTCCATAGAGCATCGCTGACCCAGAAGTTGCCCGAGCGGATCAATGGTTCAAGGGTATCTGCAACGAATTCGTTCTTTGACTTCGTTGGACCACGCAACGCCTCTTTGACGAATAGACGTGCCTTGACCTTCTTCGCTACGCTGCTGACGTTGTGGTACAGGGTAGGGTGTGCGTTGCGTTCAACATAGACGCGACCGACGCCCCAGGTGATGCAGGACTCAACGACCTCTTGCACCTGAATTTCATACGCATGTTCCGCCGTGACAGCGGACAGGATTTGAACGTGCAACAGATAGACGTTGTTGTTCCAATCGAGCGCAGCAATAGCCAATACGCTATCATCACGGCCTTTGAGCCCCGAGGCAGGATCGTAGTAGGCCACGATCTCGCGTAGCGCTGTGTTGCCTAGTAGGAAGCTCCAACGTGAGTAGTAGTTGTCCGATAATGGATCTTCGACGGCGCGGAGTTCCAGGTCGAAGAACCGGATCATGTCGATTTGCAAAACAGAGTCTTCGATATCCGAAGGCACCAAAAAGAACTGGGACATGAACATAGCCTTCGTCATGCCCGCCTCTTTACGCTTCAACCAAGCTTCGTCTTGTAGCTCACCATTGATCGGCACATCGGGGTTAGCCATGTTGCCGAACTCGTCTTTCGCCGGAATCTTTAGCTCGTGATAAAAATTCTCCGTCTCGTGGAGACGTGAATAGATCGACTCTTTCGTATGAGGGGTGCCGACATACAGGTGTTGCGGTGAGAGCGATAGGAAGGACTGGACCTTTTCCCAGACTTCCTCACGTTTCAATTCAGTTCGGCTGTTCTCTAGAATCTCCACGTCATCGCACAACAGCATGTCGGAGTGCATGCCGGTTGATGCGGACGTGACAGCGGTAATGGTGACGGATGGTGCAAGTGACTCTGTCGTGCGATTGACGCTGAAACTTGTTTTCTTCCAGTGGTCAGGGTCACTAGGCTTCAAGTGCTGTACGATAGGGAAGTGTTCAACAATCTTTCGGATGTACGCAGCATTCCGCCCTGCAATCAGTTCGGTTGCAGAGACGATGATAACTGTCCAGTCGGGGTCACAAAACAGACGCCATACGACATAGAGCGCCGTAATGTGAGACTTGGCGCTGTGTCGATATGCTTGCAAGATGCGAAGTGGTTCGCGGTCGTCGCTACTCTGTAGCCACTCCGCCATCGCGATCTGTGGCTTGCTGGTGCCCCAGCCTTGAAACATGTGATAGTAGCAGACGAACTCTTTGAACGACGCGCGACATTCCTCTTGAACTGATTCAATGAAATCCTGATCGGAGCAAAGAAGAATGAAATCGTCCCTAAGCTGCTGCGCTTCGAGCGATAGCTTATTCTTCATTGTCCTTCTTGCCGTTGCGTGCGATCAATTCGGCTAGCGCTTCTTCCTCTTTCGCCGTGAACTTCTGACGTGCCAATGCAACACGCTCGGCTGCTAGCTCTTTCTCTGCGACGGTGTTTGATCCAGCTGGGTGAACAGCGCCGCTGGCAAACTGTGCGAGGTGCTTCAGCAAGGGGCTAAATGATGTGGCGGTATTGATGCGAGCGCGTTTGTCCTTGTCGGTTAGCTCGTCATCATTCGCTGCGTCGATTGCAGCGCGCACTAGCTTACGTGACGCAAGCAAAGCTTCACCCCAGAACTCAAGCGCTTGGTCGCGCATTGGGTCCATGAACTGGCTATCGACTCTGTTGGGTCTTGGGTTGATTGCTTGGCGCTTTCCTGGCTGGCCTTCTTTGGCTTTGTTCGCGGCAGCTACGCGCTTCGCGATCTCGTCTTGATCTGACATGGTTCTCCGTCGTGGTCGTGTGTCTAGTATTTATCGGAAGCGATGGTATGAACTGGTGGATGTAAAGCGTATTCGACGCGAACGACTGCCCACGCCAACAGCGTCACCAAAGCAATGATTGCGAATAGGCGAGGTGAGCGCTTAACCAACATTGCCTGTGCCTCGTGAGAAGTACGCTTTGACGACTTCAAAGAAGCTGCGAAGGCCGACGCCACATGCCATTGCGACAAGAGCTAGCGTCACGTCGATTAGATGCAACGGCGCTTCAATGGGAAGATCAATGCCAAGGATGCCCATCAAGTATGGGAACACCATCAAGCCCCAGATGCCTATGAAGTTCCAAATCAGTAGGCCCACACAAAGAGCGCTCATCTTCTTGCGTTCTTCGGTCATGCTAATAGGTTCACACATATTTCCCAGTTGGCGGCGGTTATGGTCGTTTCGACGCCAGTGGTTTTGTGATTGATGATGGGAGCGTTTCCAATGCGAACGTCAACCGCTCCTGGACGCCATCTGTAGCAAGAGCGAAAGTTGCTTGCTCCTGTTCCCTGTGAATTCGAATCAAATTGGACAGCTTCTCCCGGTTTGTATCCAGCATCAGCGATCTTATTGAATAGCGTTGTTGTGAAGAAAGCAGGTGCTCTATCACAAGGGCTTGTGAAGCTATAGTTCGCGTTCAATGCAAGCTGTCTCTTGTGTGTGACATACTTCTTTACAGGGCGTCCATGAAAGCCACGCAGCAAATTGCTTTGCAGTCCAACCGCGTTGACGAATACGCGGAAACCTGTGCTTGCCGAAGAGTCTCCTGAAGTGCCGTCCATGAACAAAGTCATCAAGTAGGTGCCTTGACGAATAACGATGTTCTGACTGCAATCTTCAATTTGATATCCAAGCCCCTCAGAACCACCGTTGCCGCTATGCTGTCCTGCGACATACATCAAGTCGCCAGTTACCAATCCAGAACCAGCGCCAGTTGGCAAAATGCGCCATACGATCTGCACCAAGCATGGGCCCATGAAAGGATTAGCCCACTTTCGGGCGGTGCCGGCACTAGCGAAATATGAAGGGTCAAGTGTTACAGCAACAAGGTCAGTCGTATTCTCGGCCCAACCTGATCCGAAGAGTCCATTGTTCATTTGATCACCAATAGAGCGACTTCCCAATTGGCGGGAGTGAGAGCAATTGAAGAATTGGCCCCCGAATTGCGCGAACGAAATACACCTGTCGATCCCATGCACAGTTCAATTGCATATGGGCGAAGCACCAACTGGCATCCATCACCGATACCCGCATAACGTGGCAACTCTTGAATGACCATTCCGGGTGTATAGTGCGCTTGTGCGATTTTGCAGCGATAGAGTTGCCGAGCCATCGTTGGAAGGTCCTCATACGGATGCGGGATGATGTAGCGTGTTGCTGCTGCGAACCTCGTCATTGGCATCCACGGCGATTGATAGAAGCCTGTTTGGTTCTGTGCTGGCACGCCATAGATGCCATTGTTCATTAGAAGTCTGCGCCGTCCGCTGTGATGTGGAAGCCTTGAGCGATTGTTGTTGAAGCACGCAATGACCAGCCGGTTGGTAGGATCAATCCACCTTCAAAGTATACGAAGCCCGCACCGTCAGTTCCCCAAGGGGCAACCGTTGTTGAAGCCGTGATAGCTGATTGAAGGACAGAACGAACCAAACGATAGTTGGTGCCATCGTGTAGCCACAAGTTGACGATACCTGCTGCTGTTGTACCTGTTGCGCAAACGCGGACACGTTCAATACGTGATCCAGAAGCGCCAGCCGTGAAGATCGTTGCTACGTTGGTTGGTGCAGAGAACGAAGTTTCTGCGGTAGAGATTGTGCCTTGACCCTGTCGTGGTGTTGCGGCGAATACTGGTTTTGTTGCCATTGTTCCTTCTGTTGTTGCTTAGATGTAGTTGGCCCATGCAAAGACGGGATCGGACCCGACGCCTGCTGTTGCGAGCGCAAGGGCGGTGATTGCTTTGGTGTTGTCGGTTTCGCCCGATACGTCGGTATCGGTCGCAAGCTGGACCAAGCCCTTCTGGCTGGTCGAAGCGGATAGAGCGCCAAGGTTGCTTGGCGTGATGACTAGCGTTGTGGATGCGAGCGCTTGTGTCTCTGCGTCGGTCGCTAGCTCGACTAAGCCCTTAAGGGTCGTGGTCGCGTCAACAATGGCACCAGCTGCGGTGATGCTGCGGTTGACGAGGGCGGTCCCTGATCCGTTCCAAGACAAGTATGTGTCTGGGGTAGGGAGAGGGAGAGTCGTTGAAGCGGATAGCGGGAAAGCTTCATTGAATTGAAGCAAGCGCGTGTTGTCATTGATTAGCTGCTGGATGACAGCCCATAGCTTGTCAAACTCGGCATTGAGCGTTGCAGCTTTCAATGCGCCGAACTGGCTGTAATCAGCGCTACGTTCTGGGGCAACGTCGCGAACGATGACGACTGACGCGCCGTTAGCTGGCGCGACAAGGAACGTGATAATCGTTGTGTCGCTACCGACACCCGACACGCTGTAATGCGTGGTCAGCGTTTGCAACACGCCGTTGACATAGACCTTTACGTCAGCAGCGGCGAACACTTCGCAAGGTAGCGTGAACGCTGTCTGTGCGCCTGTGCCGACAAGTTCAACACGCGGTGAGAAGTTCGAAATGGACAAAAAGAAATACCCTCAATCTGGATTGACTGAAGGTATTTATGGGACGGGTGTTCTCTAGAACGGGGAGCGGGTAGGGGACGTTGCCCCTGGTCTCCACCAGTAGTCGCTTCCCATCTGACGTGTGAACTTGATTTGGGCTTTGCGCTTCTTTTCGTACTCGTGTGGAGCTAGCGTGTCCTCAAGCGGTCCCCATAGGTAATGATCCAAGATCGGACGCAAAGCGACGTGACGCGCACCGACTAGGGCGCTTGCATTCTTCATTGTCTCAATTGCGCCTTCGCCCAGGTTCTCGATTGCCTTGTCAAAGTCACCCTTGAAGCCGTCAATGACTGAATCGAAGAACGGGGATAGCGACTTCTTTGCAATGCCTGCCGCTGGCATCAAGTCAGCTAGACCTTTCTCTTGCCCTGTCTCTTGATACGCGCTATCGACACCAAAGATGTAAGGAGCAACAACGTCACCCAAGACAGGCAGCGACCCGCCGGACACCATTGCTGTGATCCAGAAACGGGGATCGTCCATAGGCAACGGATCTTTACCCGCTTGATACTGTCTGACTTGCATGATCAGCGCACCGAACAATGCGCCGAAGCCAAGGAACGCTAGACCAGCTTTGACGCGTGTCGAGACAGGCAAGCGCTTGTTGCCGATGGTCATGTCCCAGACGTTCAAATAGCTGCCTGCTAGGAACGTCTTGAACTGCTTTAGCTGTCCATAGAGCAAATCAGGTACAGTGCCTTTGCGCGTGGGAACGCGAGCGAAGAATGCCTTTGTGCGAATGTCGGGGGAGACAACGGCCAGCTCGGTATCCCAAATCAGACGACGCTGTAGCTTTGCAGCGACGTTAGGTGCCAATGCGCGAACTGCGCTTATGTCCACAATGTCAGCAGCGATCAGGCCATTGCGTTGCGCTGGCTTCGTCTTGGTGATGATCGTATCCCATTCGAACGCGTCAATGCCGATATCTTCATAGTAGGCTTTGCGAACTGGTGACAGCTTGTCCCATGCGGTACCCAAGTCATCGGCAATGCGCATAGCTGATACGTCAGCAGCCGCTAGCTTGCCTGCGTTGGTGAACGCTGTCAGACCTTGCTTCTCCATGATCGCATTGACTGACGTATCAAGCCATCCGTTGGCCGCGTCTAGTGGATCGTCAATGAAGCGCATGCTTGCGTGAGTGCCGGACAGCAGCGTATCGACAACGATGCCGTATTCGATGGCAGCGCGTGCGCCGTCCTCGGTGTTCCACATATGCTCGACAAATGCCTGCAACGTGCGGAACACGCTCGTATCGGTGACAATCGCTTTCATGACCTGGGTCTTGAAGTCAGACAGCGCCGAAACGATTGTGTTGTTCAACAGCATGCCCGTGGTGGACTTGCGAATGATCTGGTCAATCTTGTACACGCGATCGGAGACGATAGCGTTTCCGCGACCTAGCGTGATGTTGTGATAGTGTTCAATGTCGGCCTTGATCTTGTCTGCTTTCGCTTTCGTGCCTAGACGCTTGCCGACTGACGCAACGATAGCGTCTTTGGCGTAGTCGGGGTTAGGGCCTAGCAGTTGCATGACCGAGATATCGGAAGCGAAGTTGTCACGATACGACAGGAACGCCGCGACGATATCTTGCGTGCCGTACTTCTTTGAGACGTGTAGCCATCCTTCTGGGGTGTAGTGAATTGAGCGGTTCATGGCGCGCTTGTTCATCAATGACCCGACACCGGAACCCCCTGGCTGATCCCACTTGTTCAAGCCCTGTGTTGCAATCGTTTCATGTGCTGCTTTCAACAGTTCGCGGATATCCTCTTCCATCAACTGTGCGCCAGTCTCGGGATGCACAAACTTGCTGCGGTCAATGATTGAGACGCCTTCTGGTGTTTGGCGCATTAGCTCGTTGGCGAAGTCGTCAGCCGTCAACTTTGCAATACGGGTATGGTCATAACGCTGTGGAAGGAACCATCCATCGATTTCGGGAATGTCAGCACCAGCGGCACGCGCTTTCTTGTTCAAAGCGTCGAGTGCGGCTTTCATTTCCTTTGCAATCTGCTTTGCGTCTTTGTTGCCTGTGTTGATGCCGAACGCTTCCTTGAAAATGTCATCGTTCCATTTCTTGTCGAGACCGACGCCAAGACGGAAGAAGCGACCACGAATGGACGCCATCGTGCCAAGCATCTGGTTATTTTCGGCAATGATCTGGCGAGCGTTGGACGAGATATCATTGAAGTGACGGGAAGACCCTGGACGCCAAATCGATAGCGCGGCCTCGGTCAAAGCCTTTTGGTCATCTTGTGCGACAGAGTCGAGACGTTCGATTGCAGACTGAATAGCCGAGTAGCGCAGATAGTCGCGACGATCTTTCAGCATCTTTGCCGACTTGGCCTCTGCTGTCGCTTCGATCATCGCAAGGCGTACCTTCATGCCCTCTGGCACGTCGGTATTCTTCGCCAGCTTGCGTAGCTTTCTATCGACCGACTTCTGTAGTTCCTCGCGAAGTGCCCTTCCCTTCTCGGTGGCATTGAAACAATTTGGTGTCATTCGTTCCTTAAGCGCCCAACAAGCAAGCCTCGATGACCTCTAGCGCCTCGGACTCTTCGCGAGACAGTTTGAAGTCATCAAGCATTGCATCGCGCAATTCTTGGGGTAGGGACTCGTTCTTCAACATGGCGTCGAGACTTAGGCGACCGTCACGTTCAACAAGCTTGTCCAGTTCATTTGTATTTAGGGAACGCTCGCGTTGGGCAATGATCGCGTCAGACTCGTTACGTGTTGTCTGTGCCGCTGCGTCTAGCGCTTCTTCACTCTCAGGTGACGTTGTGCGCTGCGCTGCTGTCTCGGCGCGAAGATCAGCAACACGTTGCGCTGACTCGGCCTTTGCTGCGGTCAAGGCTTCGATCACGTCAGCCTTGTTGAATGCTGTTCCCTTGATGTTGTCTGGATGCTCGCGCGCGGTTGCAAAGACACCTTCAGCTTGCGTCAATGCCTGCTGTTCTGTCTCTGGTAGCTTTGCGCGGATCGCTTCTGCCTGTGCGGTCAGCTTCGCAATCTCGTCAGCTGGTGCATTGCGTGCTGTCGCTTCAAGAATGGCCTGTTGCAGCCCAAGCACTTTGTAAGCCGCTGGGGTCATCCCCTCTGGAAGTCCCTTGCGCAACAAAGTTGCTTTGACCTCTGGAAACGCGTCGAGGTCAGCTAGCGTGAAGTCGTTAGATCCTGCGCGCAATATTGTTGCGTCTAGCTGTAGGTCGCCCAGTTGAGCGGCCCCGAGACGAGCAAGAGAAGGGGTGCCGTCAGACTGTAGGGCAGACGCTGTTCTCCCAAGCGCTGACAGGTAGGGGCGCATTAGCTGGGGGTTGCTGCGGATATGCTCTGGAAGGGCCTGTAGCGCCCCGTAAGCGTCTCTGACGGCTGATAGCTCGCCCATCTCTCTAGCGCTCAAAGTCAGCTTGTCAGGGTCAAGCGATCGGAGAGCGTCGAATAGCTCATCGTCAGTGCGGGTAGCTGTCAGACGCTGGAACGTCTCGGCGAGGTGGGTAGCCTGGTCCGGCGTCAATGCTCTTGCACGCTCTAGAGCGGCGGCACGTTCGGCAGGGGCTAGACCCTCTAGCAGTGACCCACGGGCTTTGTTGACCCCGCGAATGGCTGCACCGGCACCTTTGCCCAGCAGATAACCCAATGGGCCTAAGACAGCGCCTGTCGCTGCGGCTGATCCGACGTTGCTGTACCAGCGGTCGTCAATCTCTTGTTCGCTCAATCCGCGGGCGCGGTACCATGTCTCCATTTGCTTTTCGACGCCCATCTGTGACGCAGCACCCACGCCGCCTTCAATTGCAGATAGCGCGAGCAAGCGAACTGCTAGATTGGCAGCGATTGCTTCGGCTGCGATAGGTGCTGTGATGACAGCGCCAGCGATGTTCAATGGTTCGCGGACAGCAGTCTTTGCGCCATAGTACAAATCAATGTCCCACGAGCGATCACGAATGCGAGCGGCGTAGTCATTGGCCTTTGCTTCGGCTTCATTCGCCTTCTTGATGTTCTCGGCAACGATCTGGTCTGTTGTTCTCAGTCCGTTGTCGTCATGAGGCTTCCCGGTCTGACTGTTCAAGACAGCTTGGTTCCAAGCAGCCTCTTGTTCGATGATTTGCGCTGCTTGCTTCTTTTTGTCCGCAAGGATTTGCTCGTCAGTGCGGGTGTCACCACGAGCGGCACGACCAGGAAGACGAGAGACAATGAAGTCCTCAGTCAGTGGTTGATTGTCATTCAAGGTGCGATACTTGGCAGCAGCATAGGGCAACGTCCCTGGCGCAAACTCAAAGCCCATCGCTCCTAGTTGCTTTGCTTGCGTGTCGATAATGTCGCGGCCCGCCTGTTCGGCTGACCATGACTGATTTGCAAGATCGGCTGCATTGCTCATTGCATCGCTGTACTGATCGCGAGTAGGGGCAATGCGCCCATCAATCACGCTGTCATATGCTTGCTGTGTATCGGTCGCGAGTCTGATCATTCCTTCGTCACTGCTTTCTTACCCATCGCAAAGTAGGTGCTGGCCTTCGTGCCGTAGCCGTCGCTACCGTTGACACCATTCTTGAACGCGAGCGCTCCCTTTGGACCCAATAGGTGAGCTACAGCTAGGTAGCCCGCTGCATCGCTTGGATCTGTATCGGCGGTGATGACGCCAAGGTCATGCAATGCGTCAATGTTGCGGCGCGTGTAATCGGTGTATGCCTTCTCTTGAAGATCAGGCGCTTTCAAGAATGCCTGCTGTCCACCGGCGATTGTCCAATTTGACGCGTCAGCTAGAATTTGCTTGTTGTTCTTGCCCGCATTCTTCGCGGCTGCATACTTCTTTGGATCGATCAAGCCAACGTCAGCTAGCGCTTGTGCGCCGAACTGGTACTTACCCGAGTAGCCGAAGCTGTTGACGGCTGTGTAGTCGTTGCCGCTTTCACGTTGACCGATTGCGGTGCGGAATGGGTTATCTTGCGCGCGGGCTAAGTCCTCTGGCTTCATTGCTTCCTGTCGTGGTGGGTTCTTGATCTTGTCATAGTCAAAGACGAATGGACGGCCTGTGCCTGCGTCTCGCAAGATCAGGTCATTGTCTGCGCCCATATCGATTTCGTCTTGGCTGCGTGGCATGGCGATGTAGTATTTGTTTGGTCCGACATAGACCAGCTTGCCGCGCTCGAATACGTCTTGCGCGTCGATATCGGTTCCATACTGGCCCATCATATCGCGTGGGAGCGTGCCATTGCTGGACATGCTCTTGAGCAAGTTAGCGGCTGCGGTAGGGTCAGCAGACAAATTGTCTAGAATCGTCTCGTGCTGATCTGGCGTCATCCCAGCTTCGAACGGGATGAACTTCTGACCATTCATTGTTGGTAGCTCGGCAACACCGAATAGACGCGCGGTCGCTTTCTCGACGTAGCTGTCATTGATATCAGCCGTTGTGACGCGACCGGCGCGAACGTCGCTTGCGATCAGATTGGTGACTGCATCGGCAACGGGCTTCACGGTGGCACCCGTCTTGTCGAGTGGGAATAGACCCTGCACAGCAACGGTCGTGTATGCCTTTGCGTTGGTCCAGTCCTCGCCCTTGTACAAGTCGGGCATGTTCTTTTGCGCGTCGGCACCTTCAACAATGGCGTCGGCAATGTCGTGACGGCCATTCTCGACGGCGGACATGACAACGGCCAGCTCGGCATTCTTGGGAGCGATTGCAGACACGACGCGATTCAATTCGTCTGGCGGTGTCTGTTCAACAATGGCGCTGATCATTGCCTTGCGGGAAACAAGATCGCCAGCTTCCCACGTCTGCTTATATTGATTCAGTTCCGCTTGGGTATAGAAATTGGTATCAGCGCCATAGAGTGCGCGTGTACGCTCGACCTGTAGCGCTCGCGTGTCTGGGTCCAATAGGCGACCTGTCGCGTCGATTTGCTCGTCAGGCGTCGTGTCGTTTGCCATGCCATACGCAAGCATGTCGTCTTGCTTCTGTGCTGCCTCTAGCTCGCCACGCTTCTTAGCAAGCGCCTCTTTGGCTGCGACAAGGGCAGGGGTGTAACCACCAGCTGCGTTCGCTGCGGCGTCGATTGCTGCCTGTGTGTCGGTCATCGAATCGAGACCCATCGTCTTGTATAGCTCGACATTGCCGCGCACGCCTTCCTGCGCTGCTAGCTTCTGTGCCTTGTCGATTAGATCAATGTCACCGGAGTCAACGGCACGCTGAATCAATGCCTCTGTGTTCTGTGGTTGATTGCCTGACTTGCTAACGTCTAGCGCTGCATCGATCTCGCGGCCCAGCACCTTGTTGCGCGCGGTCGTGTTGGCGTCTTCTTTGCGACTGAATACGGCGATACCCTGCAATGCTTTCTGACGATCTTCAAAGGATACGCCTTCCCATTCGCCTGTTCCGTTCAAGATGGCGCTTTCAACACTGCCCTTATCGGTCGCGTTCTTATAGGCATGGATCGCGTTGCTCTGGATCGTCGCAGCCTTCCATGCGTCCTGTGTCGATAGCTTGAACGCGTTGGACATTTCTGCGCTGTCCATGCTGTCTTGCAAAGCACCCATAGCGGCCTGTGTCTCTGGGCTGACCATTCCGTCACGTTCTACTTCGATCTGGATACGGCCCGCGATCTCGCTTGCCTTTTGTGCAAGGGTGAACTGCTGATCTTCGCGCCCCTTCTGGATGACGTTCTGATCAATGCGCGACTTTGCGCCTAGAGATAGATCGTCAGCAGCCAAGAAGATATCGGCGCTGTGTTCCGCTGGAAGGCCCGTTAGGTATTCTTCCTTGTATGCGTCGAATGCCTTTGTGAAGCCTTCAGGGTCATACTGGTACTTCGTCTCTAGCTCGATGGTCTTTGCTTTCAAGCCTGCTTGTTTCTTGAGTGAGAACGCAGCTTCGGCACCCTTCTGGAAACCCTTGGCAGAGAAACTGTCAAAGAAGCCGTCAGCATCTTTTGTGACAAGCGTCTTGTCGCCGGCTGCTACCTGTGCGTTCTGGCCTTCGATGACGCCAGCGTCGTATTCTTCCTTCTGTTGCTTCTGGCGCAATGCTTGGCCGAGCTGGACAATGGGAGAGAAATCGATAGCTGTTGGCGCTTCAACGATTGGCTGTGATGTTGCTTGAAAGTCGTTAGGTGTGTACTGGCGAATTGTTGCCATCAGTCTTCCCATTCCTGTTGAGCGACGGAGCTACCCAAGTCGAATAGGGAGCTAACCGCCATGTTGGTTCCGCTGCGTTTGGTGTTCTTCGCCTGTAGCTTCGATGTTCTGACGCTGCGGTCTGTGTTGTAATTGTCCATGAAGGACTCGCGCGCGAATGCGCTTGCTGTGTCTGCTGACACGTCGCTTGGTGTGCCGACTGAATTGTCAACACCAGATGCGGAGTAGCGAGACAGGTTGTCTGCTAGCAATGCTTTCATGCGACGGCTGCGGTCATCTTCGCGGAGAACGGCTGCGGCTTCTTCGGCCTTCGCGTCCTCTTTTATCTGCGCAGCTTGATAGTTCGCGTTTCTGATTGACTGTGTTGCCTGTAGCGCTGTGCCTGCTACTTGAATGGCTGTGGAAACATATGCGTTGCACAAGATGCGTTATCCTTTGAACTGTAGAATGTGAAAGAGAGTGTCAGGCGTCACGAAATCAAAGCCGCTGTACTCGAAGCCCAGACGCTCTAGCCATCGTATATTGTCGTCTGCCCCAACCCAGACAAATACGATCAAATCCTTGTCGGCGTATTCGTCTGCTGCGTCTTGCAAGAATTGACGAGCAACACGCGTGAACACTGTTCCCGTTTCAATCAGGCGATCGGTGGCATAGAACCACACGCTGACATGCTCGGTGAATTCATGGGTACCAAACATCGCAACGGGATCGTTGTCGATCTTCAATGCGTAGCTCGTCTTTGTGCAGCACTCGGGCAAGCGATCAGTGGTGAAGCCAGAATAGCGCGCCTCTAGCACGTCACCTTGCCGCAATCTCTTGAAGATATTTAGAGCATCGTGGAATTCCAGCGGCACTATCGAAAGGTCACTTTGCGCCACGGGGAACCTTACAGAAAATGGTCATACCCACGATGCAACAGGAGACGGGCTGATCAACAACCAATTGAACAACGGGTGACGATTGATGACCGTCACCAATGTTGTTAATCTTGACTTCCTTTTGTCCAGTGAACGATGAAAGAGGGCTGTCAAGAAGCTCAGTGGCGAAGTTACGAAACGATTGAGCGTAGTTGTTGACGGTAAGCATAAAGGCTCGGCTAACTTCAATAACCGCTTTCTTCAATGCGATCTTGCTGCCTTTCAAGACGCCTCGATACACCTCAACGGCAAGAGGCAGCGTCAATGCGTAGCTCGTGTAGCCAACACCTACTGCCACATCCACGACAGACGTTTCAGTGAAGAATGTTCCTGTGTTGCTAACGATTTCCTCGGCAAGTACGACACCGTCGCCGATGATTTGAATTTGCTCGCCAGCAAGAGCGGATAGTCCCATCCATGCCTGGGCGCCGCCTGGAACGCTCCCTAAGAAGAAGCAGTCCATGAATACCTGTTCCTCGGTCATAGCGCAGAGGTAGTATTTGACGTTGCCCATGATCGTGATCTTGATGACCGCGTACAGCGTTGGAATCGGTCCATAAGCTGTAATGTGTGTTGTCTCTGCGACTGACACAGCAATGAACTTGCCATCGCTACCCGCGACGAAACGGGACCAGCCAAGCACTTCGTTCTTGTCGTCAATCGTCGCAACAGCAATGTCGCCCGATTGACGTGGAATGAAGAGCAGATTGGACTGCGTGTCGCTGTAGTTCTTCAACAACGTCATACCAGTTGGCTTGTCTTCCTGTTTGAACAAGTGATGCGCGGTCAGCGTCAAGCTGTCTGCAAGGTACTGGTCGCGAGCGAAGCTGTAGGAGAAGCTACGCGTTGTCTTTGCCGATCGGTCGATGAATACAAGCGACCCATCCACTTCCTCAATTGGGATGTTCTGAAGGATACCGTTCGCTGTTTGCTTCAAGATGTTGACGTTTAGCGGACTGATCGCTTCGCCGTTGCCTGACATTTCGTATTCGCCGGATGACGTGAAGATTGCGACACCGTTACGAGACGAGCGCATATCGCGGATGATGATGTTTTGATCCGACGCAATCTTGAATGAGAAGCCGTCAGTGGCAACAATATCCTTCGTCAGAGGCGAAGGACCAGCGGAGTAGCCAAAGTCATTGATACCGCCATCTTTGGACCCAAACACAACGGCTGCTTCGTCGCGGGTGCCACCGAACACAAGACGGTTCGCAAGGAACGTCACCGAGCGGGGGTAGCCTTTGTGTTCACCGAATGCCTGCTCTTTCCAAGCTGGGTCTGCGTTAGTGCTTGATAGCGCTGTGCCGCCGTTGGTCGAGTTCGCGACAAGACCCAAGTTAAAGATGGCGTCTTGAACGTCCATCGCTGATCCATTTGTGCAACGGACGCGGAAGCGCTGCGCTGCGGTATGGTACGGAACGTCGATATAGGTCCACTGACCAGCTGTAAGGGTGGCTGCTGGGACTGTGCCAACGACAGTAGGGGTAGAGAACGTGTCATCTGTGCCAGTCTCAAAGCTGAAAGCATAGGTGCCTGTCGTGTTCATTTTGAGCGCGACAACACGAGTCATCTTCGCGGACCCGTAGTTGTAGCCAATCCAGCCCGAAGCGCCACCAAGGCAGATTGTGCCAGCGTTTGCGTCGAACGCGTTTGCTGCTGTACCTGCGCTCGCTAGGGCAGTGCCGCCTGTAGCGTCTTGCTTTGGTGACGTGATCTGGCTTGTGCCACCATTGACGGTGACAATGACGTTTGACGTGAAGTGACCAGCCGTCCAGTAGCCTACTGTCCCCGATAGAGTAATGGTGATGTTGCCGCCAGCCGTGACAGCGCTAGGCGTCAAAGTCTGTGTCGTGTTGAAACGAAATTGTGGAAGGGTCGTGAAGCTATACGGCGTCACTGTCCAATTCAAAGCGCTACCACGAATCTGGATCAGCTGGACTGGGACGTCTTTGTGAACAGCGATCAATGAGTCACCCGATTGAGCGAAACGAAGCGATGCGACTTGTGAAGCTGTCCAAGGTGTGACGACTGTTGCCTGTAGCGCCTTGTTGAGGAACACTTTCATCTTCAAATCGGTGAACACAAGTTCAAGCTGTTGCACGTTCTGGAAATCAAACATCGTCAAGCGAACGTCGCCCGTTGGCATATCGCTTGTCAGGTCAGCGACGAATTCGAAGCCCTTGCGGCGTAGTAGGGGACCTTGTGGAAGGGGAATGAAGTTCTCACAGATTTGCAGCCCTTTGCCAAACTTGCCCGTGTCGGTGCGCCCGTACATGTATGGGCCAAGCTCGCCAGCATCGAAGCTGACGCTTTGAACAGGGACGATTGGCATTAGCGGCTACCTCTATGGGCAGCAAGCCAAGGCGAGTTCGCACCCTGGATCAGAACGAATGGTGGGTTGTTGCGCCCATCTTCTAGCTTCGCGATCTTTGACGTTCTGTCCGCGTGACCGAGCGCGACGGCTAGAACATTCTCGTCACCGCTGATTGGATTGGCCCAATGGACCGCTAGGAAGTAAATGAATGCGAGTTCAAGCCAAGCAGGGAAGTCGCCTTCGCTTAGGTTCTTGCGGTACTTCGCAACAACGGTGTCGCTGTTGCATAGAATCTTTCCGCCTTCGGATGCGTAGTCGAGTGAGCGCCCGTTAGCGTCAACGATATCGATGTATGAAAGCCACTCTGGTGGCGGCAGAAACTGGTAGCTCCAAAGCTTGTTGTCTGGTGCTGCGACTTCGCGCGATAGCTGCCAAAAGCCGACGACACAGTTCCAATTGCTTGACGACAGGAACGTCTTTTTGAGTGTGTCATACGTGGCTTCGGCAACGGCGGCTTCTCGTGATCCGTCTGTGTAGCTCTGGACGGCGTTGCCATCGATGGCCAACATCGCGGCCGAAATGATCTGGAATTGAGTTGACATGATCCTCAGTGGTTACGGGTTCTGAGGAGTATTTATCGAAAGGGGATGCCCAAGCTGCCGGAACGCAAAAGCCCCGCGCGATGGCGGGGCTTGCTTGTTTTAGGCGTCTAAAACGGACTTAGGTGTTTGCGTCTTGCATGTACTCAACCACGAAGGTGTAAGTCTTGCCGCTTACGCTCGCACCCGCGATTGTAGCAATCAACTTGCCCGCTGCCGTGTAACGGTAGCCTAGACCCGCTGAAATGACGCCTGCGGTTTGTGCCGTTGCGACGTTCGGTAGGAACGTACCATCTGACGCTGTTGATACAGCGCTCATGTAACGTGTTGCTGATCCCGCGTCACCAAGGGACAACGTCGAGGATGCGGTACCCTTTACAAGGACCTTAATGTCAACGATGACGGTGTTGCGTGGTAGAGATAGAACTTCGATGGTATCGGAAGCCGATGCCGTCACGTCGAATGTGATGACTTCTGTCTTAGTGACGCCACCCTTAAAGTTGTCTCTGCGGTTTGCTGTAATGTTTGCCATGTTTGGAATATCTCTCTTTCGAAATTGCCTATTGGAAGCCGCCCCGATTAATCGGTGACGGCTGCCTTGACTACGCCCGTTACGTCGATGACGGCGAACGATGCTTGTACGGTTGCGGTGAAGTACCACCCGTTGGTTTCAACGGAGCGCTCAACCTTGATGTTGAATTCGCTGGAGTAGTGGATGCCGAAGGCTTCCTTCTTCCAGAACCAGCAAGTGCGCTGACCAGCAGATGGAACTGCTAGACGTGTGGACTTGATCATGCGATCAAAGCCTGCGATGCCTTCTAGCTGACCAGTCTTAACTGCGTTGTTGGCGTAGTTGAAGCTGTTGACAGCCGTTGTGTCGGCAAGAATGTCCTTGAATGCGCCAGGGCTCAAAAGAGCGAAGCGGCCCATTGTTGGAACGTCGTTCAAGTCAAGGGCGTTCATTGTTTCAAGAGCGCCGTTGTAGTTGAACACGTTTGCCGTAGGCAGGGTGATTGTCGCTGCGGACGAAGCTTCTAGCGCTGCGATGAACTTGTCATCGAACTTCTGCCAGACGGCGATTGCAGCCATCTTGCTTAGGTCGTTGCGGTAGTCGAAGCTGGTCTGTGCCTTGTCCAAGTCGTCAATTGCGTGACGGCTGTAGATAGACGTGACGGTCGCTGGGACTGTCGTTGCGTCTGCTGCGGTGATCGTCAAAGGCTGGTGACGAGATGGGTTCTCGTTAGCGCTTTGCTGTGTAAACTTGTTCCAGTTGTAGGTACGAGCTGGATCGTTGACGACGCGTGCGGCGTCCTTCAACTTTGATTCTGTCTGGGTGAACGCAATGTGGGCTTCTTTGCTCCACTTCTGTTCAAAAATTGCATCAATCTGTGCCATTGTTGTTTCCTCGTTGGGTTGAAAAGTTGATCGACCGGACGAGGTGTCGTTTGGCTGGGGCTGACGTTGCGGCTCTTGCGAGGTGTCGCTAATCAGCCGCGCGTTGCGGCTCGTTTATTGGTTCGTGCTGATATTTAGACCGCGACAGTTTTTGAGATTGTGGACAGCAAGAAGGGCGCTCGAAGGCGCCCTTGTGCATTGTGGAATGGATCTGACGTTAGCGACGTTTGATCGCTTCTAGCTGACGCAATAGAGCATCGGCCTTTGCCTGTGCTGCTCCGTACTGTGGGTGCGTCTTGCGCTGATATGCGTCTGACGCCATTAGGGCGTCTAGCTGCTTGTCGAGTTCAAGACTATCTTCGGACAAGTTCTCTGCTTGGCCGCCGTTGATCGCTGTGACGCCTTTCTTCTGACGGTACAGGTCGCGGAGTAGGGACATACCCTCAACAGTCTGGTTGAGCGGCTTGTTGAACAGATTAGGGTTCAAGTTCGCTTTCGCCCATTTGGCGATCTCGACGCGCTCGGCGTCTGCGTTCTCACCCCATTGGGTCTTTAGGGTCGCTTTCATGGTCGCTGCCTCGGCGTCAGTGATGCCGATCTTGTAGGTTTCAACCATGTGCTTCTGATTGGCAGCAACCCAAGGCGCAAAGAACTTCGTCAGTAGGGTTTCAAATCCCTTCTGGGATAAGCCAGCTTCCTTGAATATTGTCTGATAGCCAGCGACTTCCTCAGCATCAACTTCCCCTTCAAAGGCAAAGCCAGCGTCGGTGAACGTCTTAGCAATGTCCCCGTAGTTCTCTGGGACAGCTTCAAACAAACCGCGCTCAATGGCCTTCTCGCGCAAAACATCGTCCGCGATCTCTTTGGCAGAGTGAACCTTGAACAGGTCGTTGTATGCCTTTTCAAGCGCTTCTGGCGAATTATACTTGCCGTTGACATAGGTCTTGCCTGCTTCTGTGGTGGTCGTTGTCGTGGTATCGGCAACGTCATCCATCAAGTTCGCGCTGGTCGTCTCTGACGTGTCAGTGGTGGTTGTGTCGGTCGTAGTCGTATCTGTGGTGGTATCGGTCGTTGTCGACTCTTGTACTAGGTCTAGGTGCATGTTGGTCCTTAGTGTGCGTTGTCATTGATGATGCCGCGAATGCGATCAACCACCGTAAGCATGAGTGCTTGCGCTAGTGCTGAATTCGGGTTCATGTAGTTGGGGTTTGGCTTGCCGGAAATCTCGCGGCTGTCTAGGCGGATGGTACGGAGAATGTGGTCCTCAATATCTTGAAGGACTGCTTCCCCGTGTTCCGTATCCTTGAACACCGAGCGGTAGACGCCTCGGCGGTTGTTCTGATCAATCGTCATTCGTTGTCGTGGTCCGTGTTAGGTGTCGTGTAGACGTATTTAGCCGGTGCCTTGTGGTAGCAATGACGCCAGCGCAGTAGGGTCAACACTTCCCTTTGCCAATGACTCAGCGAGCATCGCTTGTTGCTTGCGTGCTGCATCATCTTCGCGAATCTTCTTGGCGTCGGCTTCACTACGGAAGTAGCTGCCATCAAGGCCAAGGTTAGACAGCGTGTCGCGAGCTAGCGCATCGATATCGATGATTGCAGCAACCGCTTCTGAACCGAACGCCTGCACACCTTGCTTGAATGCGTTTAGGTTCGACTGCGCTTCCTGCACCTTGAGAACGCGCGCAACGGCTGCGTTCACGTCAACAGTCATCAAGTCACGTTGCGACTGTGCGCCGCCCTGTGTCTCTGTCGCCGCTTCCTCTGCGGACATGACTGTGATCTCACCACGCAAGCAAAGACGCGTGTAGACCTGTTGAGCGAGTGGCGTTAGGAACTCCATCGACAAGCGCAATGCAGCTTCACCGATGCTGTTTAGGAATTCAGCGCGCAACCAGGCAATCGCTTCCTCGGTCGCGTATGCTGTCACCTTGTCGCTTGGTGGCTGTGTGTCATGGAGCAAGCGCTTGATCTGCGCTTGATACTGCGCGGCCATTTCGAATGTCAGACGGAAGTTTGCCGACATTGGAACCTGTTTCAGTTCCTCTTGTGCAGCAACGATGCTGCCAGGGATCATCGCCTTGCGTGTCGTGTCGGTGTCAAGCGTTGTGTCTTGTGTCTGCCACAGACCCTTGGCCTGGAAGTCGCCATATGTGATAACGTCCTCAGCAATCGCATTGACCATACGAATAGGGCCAAGCGCCGAGCGGACAGGGGAGCTACCCCAGACGTTGCCCGTTAGCTTTGTCCAACGAGCGACGATGAAAGGTGATAGCGGCGTCTTGGTATCAAGCAGCTTCGTCTTGCTGTCTTTGATCCAGACCGAATAATTGAACTCGTCACAGCCACATGGAATGACTGCCTCGACAATCTGATATGTCTTGTCGCTCATGTTCTCTGCGGCTTCTAGAACCTCCTGCGGCGCAGTGTTTGAGAAGCGACGAATGATATCCGATGGCTTCATTCGATGTAGACGGAACACCGTATCGACTAGGCCCTTGTCGTTCTCAAGGACGAATAGCTGATCGATCGGAACGGCCAAGTACGACAATGGCTGTCCGATCTCGTCCATGATCTGGATTGCGAACGTGCCGGCAACGATGCCGTCGCTCAAAGATTCGCCAGTTGCTAGGTGAAAGTTGCTGTCTGAAAAGTGCTTGAACAGCTTTGCGTTGTTCGACTTCAAGCGAGACGCATACTTGACGCCAAACTGTTTCTTGATGCCGTCATTGCGCCAGATGATCGAACACCATGGCTGCGCTTGTGGGATCAGCAAGCGAAGTGAGTTTGTCACTAGGTTCTGGACGGATGTAACCGCTGTGCTGTCATAGATTTGCACGCGATCAGCAGGGGCGTCGGGTGTCTTGTTGAATTCGCGTTCTGGAAGCGTGTACTGATACGCTTCTTTGATCTCGGCTTCGTGGGGCGCTCTAAGGGCCTTCGCCTTCTCTAGTAGCTTGTGGACGCGCTCGAATGTTAGTGGTGTCATTTAACTCCAGATAGTGACCCTGTGATCGTTACGCCGCTTCCCAATACATCTGGGTCGCCTGCGTTCTCTGCTAGCGATAGAGACGCGCGACCTCGCATTGCTGCTAAACGTGCGCGTTCTGCTTCTGCTGCTTTCGCTTCTGCTGCTGCTTGTTGAGCTTGAAGCGTCTTGGCGTCGTCAGCTTTCTTGACGCTGCCACCTCCAAAGATTTTCTTGCTGCACATGATTGTTACGCCGCGAATAGGTCGTTGATTGGTAGGTTGTATGTGAAGGGAAGTCCATTCGACTTCACTTTCTTCTTTGGCAAGCCCGTTTCAGGATCGATCTCACCGTCAACAAAGTTGTCAGCCGTTGGCGCCGTGCTGCTGTTGTTCGCAGTGCTGGTAGCTGTCTCTGGTTCAGGATCGCGCTGTGCGCCCAAGATCGCAGAGGCAAGGTCGTTCTTCTTGCCGTCACGCGTGTCGTTCTTGCCGCCTAGCTTGCCGTCACCGAAGCCACCGACTGACTCACCGCCAGTCATGCCAGTTACAGCTTGAATGCCGCGTGTCGCCGCAAGTGCCGGTCCGATGCCGCTTGCAATCGACGCAACGCCATTTACCGCAGCCGACGCAGCTGGTGACATGCCGACGTTCTGACCAGCCAATAGGTCGCCAGGAGTGATTCCCAATTGCGCAATGGGAACGCCCATTGTCTTTGTATCGTAGCCTGGACGGTGTGGATTGTTCTGATATGCTTGTCTGCGCTCGTCTAGCGTGTCATAGCCCAAGATCCCGTCGAGGACGTTTGTTTCACCAGGCTTCGCTTTGCCTAGGCCGTCACCTCCTTTCGAAGGATCACCGACACCCACCTTTTCGCGGTTCTTCTTTGCTGTCTCGCTATCGCCTGTCAGACCACCACGGGTACGACCAAGCCCACCACCCTGCGCACCAGACGTATCTCGGTCTTTCGCAGTTGGGTCTTTCGCACCAGTCTTGTCGCGGTTCGCTTTTGCGGTATCGCTATTGCCTGTCAAACCGCCACGTGAACGGCCAAGTCCACCACCAGGGGCGCTGCTTGTATCTTTGCCAGAACCTAGGCCATCGGCCTTACTCGTATCTTTGCTGTTGTCTTTAGTTCCGTTGCTGCCCTTCTTAGAGCCGCCGCCGCCTGCTGCCATATCTTCTCCAATAGTTTGAGTGTTGGAGATATTTATCGTTTCGTGGAGCGCCACAGACGCGGTCGCGACCATGAGGGCAGCGAGCGCAGCAATCGTGATCTTCTGAAAGCGTGTCATGTTGAATATCCCGTAATGAGGGTATCACTCGACGCACAGCGCCCCGAGCGGGCAGACGCACTGCCACGTTATAGCGTAGGGTGCGACCAGGGGTGGTCAAGTAGCGTCTAGGGACGATTGCGTAGCTAGAAGATCAATCAATAGACGTAGAAATGTGATCGTTCCTTTATTGACCTTATTCACGTTATGCACAGGACGACGCGACTCGAAGCTGTGAGTAGACTCGACTTCACCAGCTACAGGAGTGAAGCGATGCCCGTTAACAAGACCAAGGCGTTGAAGATCCGGATCGACCAGCTTGAACGTCGAGTAAGTGAGGCTGAAGCCGAGCGTGACGAATGGCGCCGCATTGCGTTAGAGACTGCTAACGTGAATAGCGAACTGCTTGACGCGCTCGCGCAGCCAGCGAAGGTGACGCATTTGCCGCAAGCATATGGCAAGCCTCGTATCATCATCATTGAGCCGCAGTTAGAAGCTAGCTAGCGTGAGAAGTGATCAGAGACAGCTTGAGAGCGCTAGCGGGGCCTATGGGCCGCTGTAGGGCGATTGAAGCGCTATTGAGTAGAGAAGGGGTCTTTGGATTTTTCTGGGGAAATATCCGAGGCACTGAGTAGATATCAGGGCCCCCGCCGATTTTTCTGGGCACATGCATTTGGTCACATGTCGCGACGTTACGCAGGAAAAGTTTGCGCCTCGTCATGTGCTTGATATTGCTGGGTACCTGTTACGCTGGATCGATGCGTAACGTCGAGCTATGCAGAAACATGCGGGGAGTCGCTGGTTCTACATGCCGGGGTGTGGGGCGATTTTACATAATGACTGTTCTGCGCACAGGAAAGAACGAAGGCGAACGCGATAAGACCGAGGTCATAGGTGCTTGTAAGTGCTTTCATGCGAGTGAGGCTTGGCAATTCGTTGCTGTCTCGGTCGTCTTTGAATGACTAACTCTGAGGTGCAGAGCGTGACGAGTGCAGGTGTTGATCCCGCAAGTGACAAGGCGCTATGGCTAGCGAACGCGCGGCGACTGCTTGACGATGCGTGCTATCTCGCTCATGGCGGGCGCTTACCGACTGCATACTTCATTGCTGTCATTGCTGCTGAGGAAGTCGGCAAGGTCATCCTTGTAGAACTCGCTAAGGAGTTCACAGACATAGAGCTGGACAAGGCGCTGCGGACTCATGGTCCCAAGCAAAAGGCGTTCGCCTATCTTGTCATGGGTGAAGTCTTTGTTGACGCTCTAATGAACAATGCAAAGGCCATTGGTGCGGAAGGCGGATCACTTCAAGAGGTCGTTCGCGCCTTTAGAGTCAAGTATGATGGTCCTAACCGCAATGATACTGATCCTGATCCTGTGATTGAGAACATCATGAAAGGTGTGACAGACAATCAACATCAGCGATTGAGTGCGCTTGCGCTATACGGCCTATGGCAAGACATAAAGCACATGATGCTCTACTCGGATGCAGAGAAGAAATTCAATGTTCAGCTTGGTGACTTTCGAAACATTGAAACATCTTGTAGGCGAGCGCTGAAGGCATTGGAAGATATGGATCGTGCCATGTTGGTAGCTGCTTCTATGAAGTCTCTCTATGATCGGCCTGAGGTGAAAGAAAGGATGGTCAAAGGCAAGTCGAACAAAAAATAGCTTTGAGTTCTATGCGGAATCAGGGCGTCAAGAACGGGCTGGAATTTGGAAAGAAGTCCAGAACGCGGGTTGCTCACTCGCGCTCTGTTACGTCTTTGACTGTCTGTGTCATTACTCTTGCACCATCTGCTAGCGGCTTCGTCACTACCGCTGTTAGATCAAGTGCGACTTCAACAGGTGCTGTGACGATAGTAGCTGCATCGCTCACAACGTCGATTAGGGACTTGAAGAAGCTCATACCCACCGTCCGTAGCTCACTTGAAGCCATAGCCAGCGGACCCACCAGATTGTTTCACCATCCGCTCTAGCACGTTCTGTCAGATTGCGTTTGTGGACAAACTGAGGAACGGGCCAGAAGCCGAACGGATTGAAGCTGATACTGATCTTCGTTGCGCGAAGTGGGTAGGGCAGCTTCATATCACTGGACTGCCCAGATGCGCTGAAACTGCGAGGAATTCACTGCCGTTGCTATCAACATGAATGAAAGCACGGACAAAGATGTTGCCACCAGCTCCGAAAGAAAGGTCTTTGATATCGGTGTCTAGCTGGTCAACAATCTTGTTGTAGATCGGGCGCAACATACATTGACGTGCGTGGTTTGATGCGCGGTCATCATGTGCAAGCGTTTCCACGCTACTTGAAGTCGAGAGTGGATAGGCGACCATCCAATGCTGTGGTGCAGGATCGGCCTCCAATCCAACTTCTGACTCTACAATGAAGAATGGGCGACTCTCAATCGCTCGTGGCTTCTGCCAAGGCACGATGCGAGACTCGCGGCTTACCAACCATAGGTCTTGCGTTAGCGCTTCATTGATCGCTTGGTATTTGTCGGTCATATCTCTCCTTAGTTCTGTGTGAGCAACAGCGCTGCTTTGACGCTGTGACTGATTTTGTTGTTTGAAGTGCCCAAGACGATCAGCGCAACTCGTTTGCATGATGCGCCACGCCCGACTAGCAATAGATCAGCGATGCGTTCTAGGCTTGTCTTGTCGATCGGTGATGCGCTGCGCACTGAGAATGTCAGGGCATCGCTGCCGATGGTGTATTGAACATTCAATGCAACAAGGGCAGCTTCCGCTTTCGTTAGATCGGCTGGGGTTGTGATGGTGGTGGAGGTCATAGGTTGATGAAGCGTTTATGGAGCAACAGGCCGATAACATATTCGAACTGTGCGCGGGCGGTTGCTCTAAGTCCACGCTCATCTAACGCGCGTAAGATCACGTCGATTGCGTCCTCTAGCTGATCTTGTGTGACGTGATCTGGCTTCGCTGCAACTGTCTCTGCTGGACGAGTGCTGCATTCATTGACGGGTTCTGTCTTGGCTTGTTGGTTTGCGAAGCACTCAAGAATTTGCGTGTCACGGTCTAAGCGTGCGACGTTCAACAGTTCTGAGACGGCATCGCTACCAAGTATCTTGATTGCGCGTTCATATGCTGCCTTGTTGGCCTGTAGCGCTTGATCGTATTTGGTTCCAGTGGTTGTCATAGTTCTCCTTAGTCGTTGAAAGTGGTGCGGCGATACTTCGCCAAGTATTGTAGAAATGCGGCTACGCGTGGGTCTGCTGCGTCGGCGAAAGCGATCTTCGCGAGCGTGCAAAGCGCGTGATCAAGTTCGGCAGGCGTGATGCCGTCTTGATTTGGTCGATTGGAAAGGTTGGTTGCGCCAGGTCGGCGGCCTCGATTGTTTGTCATTCGTCTCCTGTATTCGTTGTCGTGTGTCGTGTCGTTTGTACATATATTTAGTCATCCTGTGATTTAGAGGTCCGGCGACCTCTAGGCTTGTATGGCTTCGCTGGGTGTTGTTCGGCGTATTCAAGATCGTCAAGCGTGACGGACCGCTTTGTGCCCCATGCACGCTTGACAGCACGTCGAACTAGGTCATGACCATATTTGATTGGAACCATCATCAAGTGTCCTGGTGAACAGCAGGACTTGTTTGGACATGTTGGAACTAGGTGGTGATCAAGTGGCGTTGGAACTACGCTAAAGGCCAGTCGTATCAATTGTTGTACGGAGTACCACTTGCCATCAATGGCAACGATAGGTTTCCCTTGTGGTGTATGACGACCATCCCATAGCCAGTGACCGTGGCCGTCCATTGTGATTGATGCCAACAGCAGTCGCCGCAAGCGGAGTCTAGGTTCTACTTGAGTCATTGGAGGTGTCCTTGAGTGTGAACACCTATTTAGAATCTTGGCCCCGAGCGAACATGACTAGCCTGTGTTGTCGCTCGATCCGTTTGATGTTTTCAAGCTGGTCACCAGCTGGGGCGAGGGTTGGTAGTGTTAAGAGTCGTCTAGGTGATAGCTCGTCCTCGATGGACCTAGTGCCTGCTGGTAGCGGTGGCTCCCAAGGGAGTCTTGTGTAACGATTGCCACCTCCAAGACTTAGGTTGTAGATCAGCTTGCGACGAAGGAACTTTTCATCAACCAGTTCTTCCTCTTTGTCGTGCATGTCATCTGGATTGTCATAGATGAATAGAACTTCCTTGGAGAAATGTTGACGACCGTATTGCTCAATGGCCTCCTTGAGACGCTTGCCTGATCCAAGATATTCGTCAAAAGGATACTGGGTTACATGAATGCCAATGTAGATATGACCGGTAAGGAGATTGGTAGTCTTGTAGACAGTGTAGAAGTACTTTGGCGTCATTTAGCTCCAAGGTTGTTGATAAAGTGGTTGTGACCCAGGGTAGGGTAGGGGGTGTTAAGGTGAGTCATGTTTGATTCCAATTGACAATCAAGAACCACCAACTGGCGAAGCGCGACGACGCGAAGCGGAGGAGCTCCCTAGCGTCAATGACTCTAGCTCACGGTCATCAACAGTAGGTTAGCTTCGCTCGATTGCAAGCGTCTCCGCTACGCGTCGACGGCTTGCAATCGAATGGCCAAGTATCTTGGTATCAATGGTGGTGATTGTTTCTTCAACCGTGGTCGTCGGCTGGATATATGTCGCTCGTCCAGGAGCAACAATGTCGTCAGACATACTTGAATTAGTGCAACTTCAATTGAAGGAACGGCGGTTAGCGGTACCGTTTTAGACACTGTGTAACTAGCGCGACCATGTGTTGCCAATTCAAGCGACAATTCACATAGCTGATGGTCTGGAAGCCCCAGCCATCCTTTGGTGATCTACAATGTTTTGAAACGACCCGCAGCCGCCCGTTTTTTATCCTCAGGCATGTCAACCGCAGCGCGGACATTGAATGACACTAGAGCGCTTCGCTACTCGCGGGGTTGCCGGTTTCGATACACGATCTTTAAGCCTGAGTTGCGTAGTCGCTACTACGTCTTTCGCAGAGGGTCAGATACAGTTGTCAACCTTGCATCGGCACATTTGGCGGGCCGCTACCATTCGCGATATGAAGCACAAAAAGAAACCCCGGAAAAGTTTTGGCAAACTTCCGGGGTTGGGTGCGCTTTCGACACGCTTGGTAAAACTGTACTGATTGAGTCAATGTCGAAAGTCTGTGCTGTTTGCCAGTAGCACATTCATATTTAGACGCGATCTTTCAGCGACTGAGGTTTGTCCACAATTATTTCTTCGACCGTCGAAACGACCGGAACTTGGGAATACGTCGCTCAACAGGTACTTGTTCTTTGACCTGTGGTACCTTCGGAACGTATGGCTTTAAGTGCTTGCCGCTAATGCACGTTGGATCGTGACAAGTGCGGCGGAACTTCGAAGCGTTATCTGGCCATTCACAATGCGCTGTCATGTAGCAGTGAAAGTCTAGCCAGTGTTCCTTTACGTCAAACTTGAAAAGAAAGTCGCGTCTCGCGATTGCATTCTTCCAGTGGCGACAGCCTGTGTTAGCGTTCAACGTTGAATGGTCGAGAATGTAATTCTGTTTCGTGTTCATTGTTCTATAGGAGACGGGGAGCGCGTGTTTTTGAACGAATGTCGCGCTCCCCTCGACGGTTGAAGTCGTGACAATATGTATAGCAGAAAGCGCGTCTGCGCTCACGGGCTATCTGTGGAAAGTCCCCGCGGATCAACACGAGCCGTATAAATACAAGCGTCGGAGTTTGTGAGATTCCTTCCGACATGGGACGGTCTTTCAAATTCTCCCGTCCCAGATGCAACGGTCCTCTCTAACGTGTTGCATCGTCCATGCGCCCCGCCGTTCTCCTTTCGGCGGGGCTTTTCTTTGGTCATCTGAAAATCTGGTTTCCAATAAATATACTGACGGCAACACAAACGACCGTCCGATAAGAAAAGGGAGACACGACGATGCAAAGACTAACGAAGGACGACAAGATCAGATACGGGCGACAGCTTGCGACATATTTTGCCCGCAATCACAACACCAAGGGCGCGATCATGGCTGATGGGATCGTGCAACACATCCTTGATGGAAAGAAACTGACCGCAAGTCAGTATTCCTGGTTTCAGCACAACCTCTACATACACATGAGCATCAAAGCGCCGTTGAACGACGCCGACAACGAGGACAAGCGCGGGGCAGGTCGTCCCGCAGGTAGCAAGACGAAGCGCGAAGTCAGCACGACAGAAACGCTGTGGAGCATCCTAGACGGTGTTGATGACTGCATTGAAACACTAACAGGAGACAGCAATGGCTAGAGATATCAAAGCAACACCTCGCCTGGGCATTGATCGATTGATGCAACCGATCGTGCTGGGAGTGTCTGCCGAAGCTATCGCACTGACACCCAATCCAGAGAACCTACTAAGAGCGAACACGAATGAAGAAACTGACGCCAGCCAGCCGATTGAGAATGAGCCTGTCGGCACTGAACCACTACAAGAGACCAGGGGCGAAGAAAGCCCTAGCGGAAGCCCAGCTAAAGAAACTCTCCCCGAGGGACTTCAATAGGATCTTCCGCGACAAGCGTCCGAACAACATAATTGCTGCACAGTTCGGGATATCGCCTAGCTACGTTAGCGCGATCAAACGAGGGCAGCGCGGCCAACACCATTTGAAGAAGTAATGAATGTCCATAGAAGAAGAAAGAAAGATCACCCTTGGCGGCAATGCAAAGGAAGTGACTCTTGTTCCAGCACCGTCAGGGAGACAACCCGTAGTGCAGGGGACTTTTACCGCAGCTGGTCAAGTCTCTGACTGGTACGTCTACAACGGGGAAGTTGATTACAGCGTATGGGGCTTTGCGGGGCCAGGAAGCGTAGGCTTTGAGCGCTCATTCGACGGGGGCGTGACATACCGCAAGTGTCCACCAGCACCAGGATGCATTGACGTATTCAGCGCAGATACAGAACACGTCCTACGCGGGGGAAGTGCCGGCGTCTTGTACCGGCTGCGCTGCTACACAGCGACCGGAGACTCAAACGGGACCATTGCAATCAAGTACCGTATAGGCTGACCCTACAGAACTACCCTCACTTTAGACGTTTGAAAAAGCCCCTCCGATGTGTGGGGCTTTTCCCTTTGGACTTCCCAGGACATGCCCTATGACGAGTTGGTGTTACGAGAAACACCACTAGAAAGGGTATCGATGACAGAAGCAGAGCAACGTGAACGCTACGGCAGAACGACTGCCGAGCTAGACGACTTGATCGCGAACAGCGGGACACCGCTGATCTTGATTGAGACTGAATTTGTCCGCGCAGCAGCAGAAGCAAAGGACGTCGCCCAGATGATCCGCTTGCTGCACTGCGTCCAATACATTGTCGAAAAGGGAAAACAGCTATGTCTGAACTGAAGTTCGCTACCTACGAATTCTCGACCAAAGCCGATAACTCGCTCAACAAGATCACAAAGAAGCGCAATCGCTTCATTGAAATGCTGACTGCGCAGAAAGAGCGCATCACCAACGTTGACGCGAAGTGGCTACGGGGCAAAGAGAAAGTCCCCGTCAAGAAGCTGTGGGACGAGACTGAGAAGGGCGTCTACTTCTGTCCCATGATCGGGCGCAAGCCTGTGCTGCTTGATGGGAAGTCAAACGCTATCGTCTGTGAGTCGCCCAAGGCGTTGAGCAAGACGATTGATCTCTTGATCAGCAAGACGAAGGCTGGCGACTTCGACGCGGCCCTTGACGCTGCGCTAGCTCGTGTCGCTGCCGACGCTCAAGCGCCGTCACGCGCCCCGAAAGCCGCTCCCAAGACGACGAAAAAGAAGTAAGCTCGCGCCCTCTCTGAGGGTCTATCGAAGGGGGTCAGACAAGCGTCTGGCCCCTTTCTTTTTGCCCTGATCGTGACACAGCGTCGTAGCACAGTGCCTAGCACAGTCACGAATCATAGCCGCTTTTGCTTAGTAATCCAGCGTGTGCATCTACTGAAAATCACAGTGTCGCTGGTTCGATTCCGGCTCTGGGCACCATCCCCCTTCCAGGCAATTCAATCTACCGTAGCCGCTAGCCGTGGAAGAGTTCCGCGTCCTCGGTCGTTGCCTCAATGCCCAGCAGCGAGCCGACGCGTTCGGCGATGGCCAGGCTTGAGGTAAGGCCGGGGGATTCGATGCCGTAGAGGGCGACGAGGCCCTCGGCACCGTGTTCGCCGGGGCCTTGGATGAGGAAGTCGCTGTCGACACGCGCGTCGCGCGAGAGCTTGGGGCGGATGCCGGTATAGGCGGGGACGAGGGCATCGTCGGCAAGTGCCGGGTAATAGCGTCGGATCGCCGGATAGAATTTGGCCGCGCGCGCGGGGTCTTGTGCATAGTCGATGCGGTCGAGCCATTCGACATCGGGGCCGAAGCGCACGCGCCCGGCAAGATCGACCGTGACATGGACCCCAAGGCCGCCCGGCTCGGGTACCGGATAGACGAGACGGCTGAAGGGTGGCTTGCCGCCCTGAAGCACGAAGTAATTGCCCTTGGCATAATGGGTCGCCGGGACGCGGTCCGGTGAGAGGCCAAGTGCGCGGGAAACGTCGCTGGCATAGAGGCCGGCAGCATTGATCACATGGCGGGCCGCGAGGTCGTCCGGATTGTCGCCACCGACGCCGATCTGCCAATGATCGCCCCGCCAACGGCCGCGTTCCAGCGGCGTCCGCAAGGCCAGCGATGCGCCGGCATTCTCGGCATCACCCAGATAGGCCAGCATCAATTGATGGCTGTCGACGATGCCCGTTGAGGGTGAGTGCAAGGCCGCGACGCACTGGAGTTCCGGCTCCATCGCCCGGGCTGCACCCACTGAAAGTATTTGCAGATCGTCGACACCATTGGCGAGCGCCTTGTTGGCGAGCGCCTGAAGCGCTGGGCGCTGCGCCTCGTCGGTCGCGACGAGCAGCTTGCCGCACTGCCGATGGGGAACGCCGCGCGCCGCACAATAGCGGTAGAGCGCCTTGCGGCCGGTGACGCAGAGCTGCGCCTTCAAACTGCCGGTCGGGTAGTAGATGCCGGCATGGATGACTTCGCTGTTGCGGGAACTGGTCTCAGTCCCGATGGCGGGACCGCTGTCGATGATGACGACTTCACGCCCGGACCGCGCGAGGCGGCGGGCGATGGCAAGGCCGACAAGACCGGCACCGATAACCAGAAAATCGAGCATGGCGGCGACACTAGCAGTGCCGCCGCCATCCGTCATTGCTCAATGTCGGTCAAGCATTCCCGTCAGAGGGCATCACTGCTCGCATGGGTATCGGTGCCACGATCTGGATCAGGTCCAGTGCCGGGATTGCCCGGATCGTTGCCCGGATCCTTGCCAGGATCGCCGCCATCCTCACCACCGCCACCGCCATCGCCGCCGTGATCGCTGTCGCCAGTGCTGTGCGATTTGGACGGGTCCGATGAACCGGCGGCCGTGGTGATGTCGAGATCGCACTTTCCCTCATTGACGGCCTGCATGAAGGCTTCCTGCGAAAGCTCGTCACAGAATGAGGCATTCGCGGTCGACTGACCGGTTTGGGCGCAGGCAGCCGCCAAAGTGCTGAAGGCGACAACCGCGAGAAGGTTGAACTTGCGCATGGAAAAATCCTCCGTCCTAAGCGCGGACCGCGACAATGCGGCCTCGATGACTGTCAGTCGGCAGGGTGCGAGGATTGGTTCGAAAGTCCCTCAAATTGCAGATATATCTGTGACCAGCGTCACGCGGACCGGGCGGAAAGCCTTATTCTTCGCGGGCAATCGGCCCTGAAGGTTTGGGTTGATTGACTGGCTCGGTTACGGGCGCGGGCGCCTCCGGCTTGGGCCGAATGAAGCTCGCCGTGTGTGCCATGTCGATGTCGTGAGCCCGGAACGCATTGTCGATAGCGAAATTGAGATCCGACGTCACCTGGTTGACATAGGCCGTGTCGATCACAAAGCAACGCAGTTCGAACTCCAGACCGATATCGACGAAGCGCTTGAAGAGAACGGTCGGCGCCGGCTCTGAACAGATGCGCCGCTGCTGTCGCGCGCAGTCGAGGAGCAGTTCGCGCACCAGCTTGGTATCGGAACCCGGAACCACGCGCATGGGAATGACGATGCGGACAATGCGGTCGCGCAGGGTCCAGTTCACGACCGCATTGGCGATGAGTTCGGAGTTGGGAAAGATGACGCTGGCATTGTCGAAGGTTTCAATTTCGGTCGAACGCACCGAAATACGTTTCACGGTCCCTTCGGTGCCGCCAACGACGATCCAATCGCCAACTTTGATCGGCCGTTCGATGAGAATGAGGATGCCGGCGACGAAATTCTCCACAACCGTCTTCAAGCCGAAACCGACACCGACGGACAGCGCACCGGCGATGATGGCAATGCTGGAGAGATCGATGCCCAGTGTCACCACGGCGAGTGTGATGACGATGATGCTGCCGACATAGCCGAAGCCGGCTGTCACGGAATTCTGCAGGCCGACGTCGAAGCGGGAGCGCGGCATGACATGATCGCCAAGCCAGCGTTTGACGCGACCAACAATGAAGAGACCGGCCACCAGCACGAAGAGGGCCAGGACGATGTCACTGAGCGACAGGTTGACCTGACCTACCTGCACACCGCCGACGGCGCGGTTGATGATGAGATTGAGCAGCGCCGGCGAGAGACCGTAGAAAAGCAGCAGCAGATAGAGCGCCGGCAGCCACAGTACCGTTTCGACGAGGAGGCGCGCCCAGAAGCTGAGGCGGAGCGCATGGGCCTTGCCCGGTTCGGCGGCCGCGCCTTCATCGGTCACTTCGGCACCGAGAATGTGCGCCAGGCCTTCGAGCAGAGCCGATCGCAGCAGCCAAGCTATGCCGACCACGACCAGGGTCGCGGTGACGGCAATAAGGATTGTCTCGGAGAGATAAGAGAAGCCGGCCAGCGAAATGAGCGGAGAGACGCAGGCGACGAAGATAAGCAACCGCCGCACGGACCCCATGATGCCGGCAAGGCGCGCATCGGGTGCCGCCCAATATTCGCGCTTCAACAGCGAGAGGGCGATGACGCAGATGACGACGTCGCGGAGGAAGGTATTGCAGGCGGTAAAGGAATCCGGCGCGATGGGCCCATCCTTGGTGCCCATCAGATAGACCATGTTGAAAATCGCCACCATGATCGCGAGCAATGTCACCTTGTTGGCGATCTGCAGCGCACCCTGCGGCGTTACCGGAATGACGCGCCAGGTCGGTGCGTGTGGCGACAGGGTTGCGCGGGCAAGGCCGGACACCAGCAGGAAGACGATGAGGTTGAGCGTGGCGCCCCGGACGAGGAGCGAGAAGAAGTCGCTCTTGATCGGCACGATCCAACCGACGAGCAAGCCGAGCGCGCCGAGGAAGATGCAGGGCAGCAAGATATCCGAGACGGCCATAGAGGCGGCGGCCAGGATGCGGCGCGCATGGCTCGGTTCCTCGATCGTCGGATTAGGCCCCCAGCGGCGGCGCAGGAAAAGGTGGATCTGCCAGGCGATGCCGAGCGAGACGATGATCAGCAGCGCCCCACCGATGAGGACGATGCCTTCCAAATTCTCGGCAGCGATGGCGCGCCACCAGCGCTGCGGCGCCGTGAGGGAATCGTCAACGGCGATGAGCATCTGGTCCCAGGCTGCGAGCCAGACGGAGGGTTTGAGCGGCGAGGGCAGGCGCTTCAGCATGAAGGCGGTCCGCTGGCCCTGTTCGTGGACGCCAAGTGCTGCCACGAGATTTTGCGCGCGAACGGTGGTGAGCTGGGCCTGACTGACATAACCGTCGAGTTCAGCCTGACGCTTGGTCAGAGAGGCACGGGTGTCGGCGACCTTTTCATCCTCGGGCGGCGCGCCTTCGGCCGGCGGCGGGCCGAGGCTCTGCAATTCGGTGGCGACGGATTGAGCCGCCTGCTGGCTGGCCGTGCGCAAGGCTTGGGCGCCCGCGATCACGGCGCCGAGATCCTTGGTGGCGGCATCGATTTCGGCCGGGGCCAGCGCCTCCTCCTGCAAGGCGGCCTCGGTCTTCTTCAGTGTCTTGTCCCATTCGACCAAGCGCTCGGCCACGTCGGCCAGAGGATTGGGCGCCTGGTTGTTTTGCGCCAAGGCAGAATTGCCGGCATGCAGCAGCGCCAAGCAAAAGAGAGCTGGGACGATGAGCGTGAGGAGACGGGGGAGAAAGCGGCGAAACCGCATATGGCAAGCCTGTACCAGATAAAATCGGCCCAAGACTAACGGTCCCGGTCGCGATGTCCAGAACCTGATCTTGGGGTCGGCGCAGAATTGACGCCGGATGATGGCAAAAATGGGGCGCTATCCTGTCGGATCGTTCCTATTTCACCAGAGCTATAACATCCTTGAAGCGGGGATGTTCCGCGCTTTCCAACCATTCGAAAAGCACCATTTCCGTGGTGACCATCCCGGCCCCTTCTTTCATCATGCGGTCGATGGCCGCAGCCCGGCTTTCCGGGCGACGCGAACCGATGGCATCGATTGCAACGAAAACGCGGCGGCCGGCGGCCAACAGACCAAAGACAGTCTGCAGGACACAGACATGTGCCTCGGCACCCGTCACCAGCACGGTTTTGCCAGCGGGAAGCCGGGCGAGGAGATCGGTGCCCCGGCAGGCGTTGAAGCTCATCTTGACGAAGGTGCGGCTGGGATCCGGCGCAAGATCCGCGACCGTGCCGCCGAGGCCTTTGGGATTCTGCTCGGTAAAGAGAAGGGGGACGTCCAGCAATTCAGCGCCGCGGCGCAGGCGCTGGGCGTTGCCGATAAGGGTATCGGCATCATGGATTGCCGGCATGAGGCGCGTTTGGAAGTCGACGCACAGCAGAATTGAATCGGCGGCCTGGAGGAGCGGCATATCGGAAACCTTCCCTGAGAGCTTTCAGTGTGCCACGCCGACAAGGTGCGGGTCGAGGTGGGCATAGCCTTATCGCCCTGGAATCCATTGAGAAATCCGGGAAGGCGGCCGCGACGGCCAGTCGCTTCACAAATGGCCCGGATCGGCCGATACTTTCCCCGGGATGAGGGAGTACGCGACCAGAGAAAATTGGACACGTCGGGGGGCGATAATGACCGGGGCAGAACGAGGTCATCGACTGATTTCTGGGTTGTGGGAGAGCGTTTTCAGCCACACGCTGAACCAGCTGAAAGTCGGCAGGCTGGCTGTGCTCTTTCCTGATGGTCGACGGCATGCCGTCGAAGGTACCGAGCCGGGACCGGAGGCCGAGCTTGAGATTCGCGACGTTCGCGGTATCCAGCGGCTGATCCGTGGCGGCGATATCGGCTTTGCCGAAGCCTATATGGCGGGCGAGGTGGACAGTCCGGACCTGACCGGCCTCATCGAACTCGCGGCCCGCAACGAGCAGGCGATGGAAGCAGCCCTTTCCGGCAAGAAGCTGGTCAAGGCGTGGCACCGGCTGATGCATTTGATGCGCCCGAACTCGAAGGCCGGTGCCAAGCGCAACATCGCCTATCATTACGATCTGGGGAACGCCTTTTACGGGCAATGGCTCGACCCCACCATGACCTATTCATCAGCTTATTTCGAGCGCGGGGCCAACGGTCTGGAAGCGGCGCAGGCGGACAAGTACCGCCGGGTGGCGGAACTGGCCGAACTGGCGCCGGGCAAGCATGTGCTGGAGATCGGTTGCGGCTGGGGCGGCTTTGCCGAAGTGGCGGCCAAGGAATTCGGCTGCAACGTCACGGGCCTGACACTTTCCAAGGAACAGTTGGCCTTTGCGCAGGCACGGATGGCGCGGCAGGGGCTCGGCGAGCGCGTCGATCTGCGGCTGCAGGATTACCGCGACTGTCCCGGCAAGTTCGACAGCATCGTCTCGATCGAGATGTTCGAGGCGGTGGGCGAGGCGCATTGGCGGCGCTATTTCGATGTGCTGCGGGAAAGGCTCAACCAGGGCGGCACGGCGGTGCTGCAGATCATCACCATCGCCGAGGAAAGGTTCGAGAACTACCGGCGCAACGCCGACTTCATCCAGCGCTATATCTTTCCCGGCGGGATGCTGCCGACCAGCTCGGTGCTGCGCAATCTGGCCGGCGATAGCGGCCTCCACTTTGCGGGAGAGGAAGGTTTTGCCGGCTCATATGCGCGGACCTTGCGCGAGTGGCGGCACACCTTTCTCGACGCTTGGCCGAAGATCCAGCCGCTGGGCTTTGACGAGCGCTTCCGCCGCATGTGGACCTATTACCTTGCCTATTGCGAGGCCGGCTTCAAGGCGGGCTCCATCGACGTGGTGCATCTGAAATTGCAGCGCTGATATCGACCCGCCGGCACAGGCTCGCCGGCATTGACTCTCAGAATCTGGCCGGACGAGACGCGCTCAAATGGAGGCGGTGGCCAGCGGGCGAGTCGTTTCCGGCATCGGGGTTCGCACGCGTTCCGGCGGGAAGATCAGGGTCATCTGCGTGCCCTTGCCGACCTTCGTCTCGAGTTTGACCTCACCGCCGTGGAGATGGATGAGGCCACGGGTGATCGAGAGGCCAAGGCCGGTTCCGCCGCGCTGGGACGGATTTTGCTCCGCCGTCTGGGCCGAGCGGATGCCGAAGGGCGAAAAGAGCAGCGGCAGGAGCTTGTCCGGGATGCCTGACCCTGTATCGGTGACGATGAGGGCCGCACCACCTTCCGGCAATCTTTCCAAGGTGACGCTGACCGAGCCTTTGGCGGGCGTGTGCCTGATGGCGTTGCTGAGCAGATTCAGCAGCATCTGATTGACGGCGCGTCGGTCGCAATTGATCGTGACCGGGGTTTGGTCGATCGGGCCGTTGAGCGTCACGCCTTGCGTGTTGGCGGCGGGTCGCACCATCGCGAGGCAGCCGTCGATCAACGGCAGGACGTCGTAATCCTCGAACTTCAGTTCCATCTTCTCTTCCTCGATCTTGGTGAGATCGAGGATGTCGTTGATCAGTTCCAGGAGATGCTTGCCGCTGCTGTGGATGTGGCCAACATATTCGACGTAGCGGGCGTCGCCGAGCTGTCCGTATAGCTGCATCTGAAGGATATCGGAAAAGCCGAGGATCGCGTTGAGCGGCGTGCGGAATTCATGGCTCATGTTGGCGAGCACATTGGATTTGGTGCGGTTGGCGCGCTGCAGTTCCCTGTTGCGGCTTTCCAATTCGGCACGCGCTTTTTCAAGCTTGCGCCGGGACTTGCCCATCTTTTCCGCCATGATGTTGAAGGCGGCGGCCAGGCGCCCGATCTCATCGCTGCGCGGCATGCGGATACGGCTGTTATCGTCGCCGCTTTCGAAATGCTGCACGGTATCCGCCATATAACGCAGCGGTTCCACGACGCGCCGTTGCATCAGGCCGTGGATTGCGGCGGCAACCAGAAGGAAGGCAAGCAGGGTGACGATGGCTGAGCCGAGAAAGGCATCCGAGAGGCGGCCGGCAATGCTTTCCTGCGGCACGACATGCAGCAAGGTCCAGTCGGGCCCCGCGATCTTGGCGACCGAGGCGAGGACCGGCTGGCCGTCGAATGTGGCGGAGACGGCCTTTGCATCCGAGATTGGGCCAAGCTTCTTCCAGATCGGCGCGAGAAGGCCATCGATTCTTGTCTTGTCGGCATTGCCGAAGGCCGCGCTTTCGATGGCATTCTGCCAGCGCCCGGCCAGCATATAGTCGCCATTGGCGTCTACCAGGAAATCCTCGGCGCCGGCAAAGGTCTGGTCCCCGGACAGTCGCTCGAACAGGCCGGCGAGGAAGAAATCATGGCCGATCGTACCGATCCACGCGCCGTTGATATCAAGGGGGCGAACGGCGCTGACCATCCAGGAGCGTGCCACCGTGTCGTAGGTGGGCTTGGTCCAGTAAAGCGCGCGGGTGGGATTGACGGCGGGGTCGGCACCCTTGATCCAGTCGGTTTCGTTGTAATCGTCGTCGGGCGTTGCGTCCCAGACATAAGTGGGAACCCGTGGCATCAGGACGATGCTGGAATGCCAGCGGGTCAGCACCCACAGCGTATCGAAGCGCGGCACCGTGCCGGCACCGTACAGGTCGACAATAGGCTGCAGGCGGGCGTGGAAGGCGTCGGTGAACGGCGTGCGTTCGGTATTTGGGTCGATATAGATGCCAGCATGAAGGCGACCATCGAAATGCGCTGGGTCGGACCGCCAGGAACCGTCGGGAAAGGGCACGACCAGCTTGCGCAATGCGTCGCTGTCGCTCGGGCTGGGCGGTGCCTGCATGGCTGTCTCGATGAAGGCGGTGAGCTTCAGGAGGCTCGGGTCCGCGGTGGCGAGAGCCTGCTCGATTTCCCGTTCCTTGCCTTCCTGCACGCTGACGATGATGCGCTTGGCATCTTCGATCGCCCAGCGCTCGCTGAAGAAGTAGAGCAGCAGGCCGGCCGGCGCGCCGATCAGGAACACGCTGATCGCCAATGCCGCCAGAAGCTGTCGCGACAGCCTTGCCGCCAACCATTGTTTTGAACGAGTGAACATCAGATCCCGCCGCCGGAAGCGGCCAAGATGCCGGATGAGCATTAATAAAGCATTGAAATTGTTGGCCTTAGGCACTCGGTCGCATCTGGCTGGTTTTCAGTTAAAGGGTTGAAAACAGGGGGAAAGTCGAGCATTCTCCAGCCCTGTCATCGGAAAATATTAGAGTGATTCAAAAGAATGAGCAGTCGAACCCTCGCTGCCCAGGCGGAGACGGACGTTTCCGCATTGGCCGGACGATTGGAGCTTGGAATCGAGAAAGGTGCCGAGGCGCTGCTGCAGCTGCAGCGGCCCGACGGCCATTGGGCGTTCGAACTGGAAGCCGACGCGACGATTCCCGCCGAATACGTTCTGCTGAAGCATTTCCTCAATGAGATCGATACCGCGACCGAGACGAAGATCGTCGCCTATCTGAAGAACATCCAGGGCGATCATGGCGGCTGGCCGCTCTATCACGGCGGCGCCTTCAACATCTCGGCTTCGGTCAAGGCCTATTACGCGCTGAAATGCTGCGGCGAGGATATCAACGCGCCCTATATGCAGAAGGCGCGCAAAGCGATCCTGGATTTCGGCGGCGCGCAGAAGAGCAATGTCTTCACGCTGATCCAGCTGGCGCTGTTCGGCCAGATTCCGTGGCGCGGCGTGCCGAAGATGCCGGTCGAGATCATGCATCTGCCGCGCTGGTTCCCGTTCCATCTCGACAAGGTGAGCTATTGGTCGCGGACCGTGATCGTGCCGCTGCTCGTCCTCATGTCGCAGCAGCCAAAGGCGCGCAATCCGAAGAAGGTCGACGTGCAGGAACTTTTCCTGGTGCCGCCCGAAGAGGTGACGAACTGGTACAATATGGACCGCAAGGGTCCCTGGGCTGTCTTTTTCCGCGTCGTCGACCGCATTCTGCAGCGGGTCGATGGCTTCTTCCCCAAGGGGCTCCGGCAGCGCGCGATCGACAAGGCGGTCGCCTGGACCATCGAGCGCCTGAACGGCGAAGACGGGCTCGGCGCCATTTATCCGGCGATGGCGAACTCCGTGATGATGTTCGACGTGCTGGGCTTTCCCAAGGACGATCCCAACTTCGTCATCGCCAAGCAGTCGATTGAGAAGCTGATGGTCCTCAAGGAAGACGAGGCCTATTGCCAGCCCTGCCTGTCGCCGGTCTGGGACACGGGGCTCGCCTCGCATGCGCTGCTCGAAGTGGGCGGTGCGGCGGCCGAGCGCGTGACGGCGGCCACCGACTGGCTAAAGGACCGGCAGATCCTCGACGTGGTGGGCGACTGGGCTGCGGCGGCACCGGGCGTCCGCCCGGGCGGCTGGGCCTTCCAGTACAACAACCCGCATTATCCGGATGTCGACGATACGGCGGTGGTGGTGATGGCGATGGATCGCCTGGACCATGCCCACTACAAGGAATCGATCGACCGCGCCGTCGAATGGATTTTCGGCCTGCAGAGCAAGAATGGCGGCTGGGGTGCCTTCGACGCCGACAATGAATATTATTATCTCAACCACATTCCCTTTGCCGATCACGGGGCGCTCCTTGATCCGCCGACGGCCGACGTCTCGGCGCGCTGCCTCTCGATGCTGGCGCAGCTCGGCTACAAGATCGACCATCCCAAGGTGAAGGCGGCCGTCGACTATCTGCTGCGCGAGCAGGAAGCGGACGGGGCCTGGTTCGGCCGCTGGGGCACCAACTATATCTACGG
Source organism: Dongia sp. (assembly GCF_041910485.1). Classification (GTDB taxonomy): domain Bacteria; phylum Pseudomonadota; class Alphaproteobacteria; order Dongiales; family Dongiaceae; genus Dongia. The sequence continues at coordinate 29,125 of NZ_JAYRQR010000035.1, read as the reverse complement.
CACCTGGTCGGTACTGTGCGCCTTGAACGCAATCGGTATCCCTGCCGATCATCCGGCGATGCGCAAGGCGGTTGAGTTCCTGGAACGCAAGCAGCGCACCGATGGCGGCTGGGGCGAAAGCGGCGACAGCTACTGGGCCGACAAGCCGCGTGGTGAGGGGCCGGAATCGACTCCGTCGCAGACGGCGTGGGCGGTCCTTGGCTTGATGGCGGCGGGCGAGGTGGAGAGCGATGCGGTCAAGCGCGGCATGGCCTATCTCACCGATACGCAGAAGCAGGACGGCACCTGGGACGAGCAGGAATATACCGCCGTCGGTTTCCCGCGTGTCTTCTACCTGCGCTATCATGGTTACAAATCCTTCTTCCCGATCTGGGCGATGGCGCGCTACCGCAATTTGAAGCAGGGCAATTCCCAGCACGTCATGTACGGCATGTGATGAAGCTGGGGATTGTCACCGGAATGGTGTCGGAAGCGAGGCTGCTGGACGGCCTCGGCTTTGCGGTCATTTCCGGTGGCGGTCACGCCGAGGCGACGCGGCGCAAGACGCTGGCGCTTGCCGAGGGCGGCGTCACAACCTTGGTGAGCTTCGGCATTGCCGGCGCGCTCGATCCAACGCTGAAGCCCGGCGATCTCATCCTGGCCGACGGTGTGCAGATGCCGGACGGCCGTGTCATCGCGTGCGATGCCACACAGCGGGACGCGATTGCCGCGAAATTTAGCGCGCGCGGCGGGCTGGTTGCCGGCCGTTCGGTCGCTGCCGGCCGGGTGGAGAAGAGCACGCTTTTTCAGCAGACCGGTGCCATCGCGGTCGATATGGAAAGCCATCATGTGGCGGACGTGGCTGCCGCGCGCGGCCTGCCGTTCGTCGTCATCCGTGCCGTCGCCGATACGGTCGATGATGAGTTGCCTGAGGCGGCTTTGGTCGGCCTCAATGAAGAAGGACGGCCCGCGATCGGTGCCGTCCTTCTGTCTCTCCTGAAGAAGCCCTGGCAATTGCCGGGGCTGATCCGCGTCGCGCTCAGGTCGCGGACCGCGATGAACGCCTTACTCCGCAGCCGCGCGGGACTGCTTTAGGCGTTCCTTTTCCTCGTGGATCTCGGCCATCGCCTTTTCGACATGGCTTGAGAAAACGTATTCGGCCGGGCGCTGCTTTTCGAGCGAGATGTCGGGCACCATCGGCGCTTCGGTTTCGATGCCCTTGCGGACGACCTTCAGCGCCTTCAGCGGATTGCGGATGGTGTCCTTGACGGCGCTGCCCTCAAAGCCGGAATGGACCATGCAATCGGCGCACTTTTCATAGTTGCCGACGCCGTACTTATCCCAGTCGGTGGTTTCCATCAGCTCCTTGAAGCTGCGGGCATAGCCTTCGCCGAGCAGGTAGCAGGGGCGCTGCCAGCCGAAGACATTGCGCGTGGGATTGGCCCACGGCGTGCAGTGATAGGCCTGGTTGCCGGCGAGGAAGTCGAGGAACAGGGTCGACTGGCTGAACTGCCAGCGGCGGCCGCCATCACCCTTGCGGAAGATCGCGCGGAACAGTTCCTTGGTCTTCTTGCGATTGAGGAAGTGCTGCTGGTCGGGTGCACGCTCATAGGCATAGCCCGGCGAGACGGTTATGCCGTCAACGCCCATCGCCATCACGTCATCGAAGAAGGCGGCGGCGCGGTCCGGGTTGGTGCCGTCGAAGAAAGTGCAGTTGATGTTGACGTTGAAGCCGGCGGCCTTTGCCTTCTTGATCGCGTCCACAGCTTGCACGTAGACGCCTTCCTGGCAGACGGACTTGTCGTGTTCGTCCTTCGACCCGTCGAGATGGACCGACCAGGTGAAGTAGGGCGAGGGCTTGTAGAGGTCCATCTTCTTCTCGAGAAGAAGAGCGTTGGTGCAGAGATAGACCGAGCGCTTCTGCTCGTTGATCAGGCGGTCGACGATCTCGGGCAGTTCCTTGTGCAGCAGTGGCTCACCGCCGGCGATGGAAACGACCGGCGCACCGCACTCATTGGCGGCCTCGAGCGCCTCAGCGACCGAGATGCGCTTGTTCAGGATGTCGGCCGGATAATCGATCTTGCCGCAGCCGGCGCAGGCGAGGTTGCAGCGGAACAACGGTTCCAGCATGAGCACCAGGGGATAACGCTTGCGGCCGAGCAGGTGCTGCTTGACCACATACGAGCCCACGCGGATGGCTTGGCGCAACGGAACGGACAAGGGTGATCTCCTTCTTCTTTTTCTTACTGGGCCGCAGCCGACTGATCGGCCAGTTCGGGCGGCAAGCGAAAGCGGACATTCTCTTCGACGCCGACCATCAATTCGACCTGCACGTCCTTGATCTCCTGCAGGCGGGCGACAAGGTCCTGGACCAGGATATCAGGTGCCGACGCACCGGCGGTCACACCGACGGAACTGACATCGGCGAGCCATTCCGGCTTCAGCTGCGAGGCATCCTCTATGAGATGGCTCCGAATACCGAGTTCCTTGGCAAGTTCCTTGAGGCGGTTCGAATTCGATGAGTTCGGTGCACCAATTACGAGGACCAGATCGACCTGCTCGGCGAGCTGGCGCACCGCCTGCTGACGGTTCTGCGTTGCGTAGCAGATGTCCTTGGTATTGGGGCCGACAATCTCCGGGAAGCGATCCTTGAGCGCCTCGATCACGGCCCTGGTGTCGTCTACCGACAGTGTGGTCTGGGTGATGTAGGCGAGCTTCGAGGCATCGCGGACCTCAAGGGTCGCCACGTCCTCGACCGTGGAGATGAGGAGGACGCCACCGGGCACCTGACCCATCGTCCCTTCGACTTCCGGATGCCCGGCATGGCCGATAAGGATGACTTGGCGTCCCTGGTCCGCGTAACGCGTGCCCTCGGTATGAACCTTGGAGACAAGCGGGCAGGTCGCATCGATGACGTTGAGGCCACGATCCTGGGCAGCCTGCACCACCGACTTGGAAACGCCGTGGGCGCTGAAGATGGCATAGCGGCCTTCGGGGATTTCATCGAGTTCCTCGACGAAGACGGCGCCCTTGGCGCGCAGTCCCTCGACGACATGCCGGTTGTGCACGATCTCGTGCCGCACATAGACCGGCGGGCCGAAACGCTCAAGGGCGCGCTCGACGATTTCGATCGCGCGTTCAACGCCGGCGCAAAACCCGCGCGGCTGAGCCAAAACTACCCGCATGCCAGTCGATCCACTCTACTCAACAAAATCCGACAAATATCCTAGCTTGGCGCTCAGTCTTGGCGCCGGAACGCAACGCACATTCGCCGCTGCAATAAGCCGGAACTAATCGCACCGTTTACACAGAATTGCCTTGTTTGACCACTGCAAATCCGGATGGGCATGGTTAACATCAGCATAGTCACGGGTTCCCGAGCAATAATCGAACGATTTGGTCAACCATTTCGGGGGTTTTACTGCGGAGCCAAGGAAATACCCCCGGGAAAGGGGTGGCACTTTGCCGGTGTTTTGCCTATAAGCACCCGGATTCGCTGAAGCATGAATGGTCACGATCCCGGCGTTGGGTGTTTACTGATTGCCGTCTCGTGGCGCGTCAACAATGTGTAAAAGGCATCGCTCTTGACCAGCAAAACCCCCTTGCTCGACCGTGTCGTCACGCCGGCGCAATTGCGCCAGCTCGACCCCTCGGATCTGCGCCAATTGGCGGACGAACTGCGCCAGGAGACGATCGATGCCGTCTCGGTTACGGGTGGCCATCTGGGCGCCGGACTCGGTGTTGTCGAGCTGACCGTCGCGATCCACTATGTATTCGACACACCTTACGATCGGCTGATCTGGGATGTAGGACATCAAGCCTATCCGCACAAGATCCTGACGGGTCGACGCGATCGGATTCGCACGCTGCGCCAGGGCGGGGGATTGTCCGGCTTCGTGAAACGGTCGGAATCGGAATACGACCCGTTCGGCACAGCCCATTCCTCGACCTCGATTTCGGCCGCTCTCGGCATGGCCGTCGGCAGTGAGATGCAGGGCCGCAAGCGTGCCTGCATTGCCGTCATCGGCGACGGCTCCATGTCGGCCGGCATGGCCTATGAAGCCATGAACAATGCCGGGTCGCGCGATACAAAGCTGATCGTCGTCCTTAACGACAACAACATGTCGATCGCCCCGCCCGTGGGCGCGCTGTCGGCCTATCTGTCGCGCTCGCTCTCTTCGACCTCGTTCCGGTCGCTGCGCCATTTCGCCAAGGACACGCTGCGCATCCTGCCCGACCGTCTGCAGAAGATGGCGGCCCGGGCCGAGGAATATGCACGCGGTATCATTTCCGGCGGCGGTACCTTGTTCGAAGAACTGGGCTTCTACTATGTGGGGCCGATCGACGGACACAATATCGATCACCTGCTGCCGGTGTTGCAGAACCTCGCCAAGTCCGACGAGCCCGGTCCGGTGCTGGTCCATGTCGTGACGCAAAAGGGCAAGGGTTATGCCCCGGCCGAAAATTCGGCTGACCGCTATCATGGCGTCGTGAAGTTCGACGTGGCGACCGGCGTGCAGCAGAAATCTGCCCCCAAGGCGCCGAGCTATACCGGTGTCTTCGCCAAGGCCCTCATTGCCGAAGCAAAGTCCGACGAGAAGGTCGTGGCGGTGACGGCGGCGATGCCGTCCGGGACGGGCCTCGACGCCTTCGGCAAGGAATTCCCGGATCGCACCTTTGACGTCGGCATTGCCGAGCAGCACGCGGTTACCTTCTGCGCCGGTATGGCGACGGAAGGCATGAAGCCGTTCTGCACGATTTATTCGACCTTCCTGCAGCGCGGCTACGATCAGGTCGTGCACGATGTCGCCATCCAGAGCCTGCCGGTGCGGTTTGCTATCGACCGCGCCGGGTTGGTGGGCGCGGACGGCCAAACGCATGCCGGCAATTACGACATCGCTTATCTGGGCTGCTTGCCCAACTTCGTGCTGATGGCGCCCTCTGATGAAGTGGAGCTGATGCACATGGTGGCAACGGCCACCGCCATCGACGACCGACCCAGCGCATTCCGCTATCCGCGTGGCGAGGGGATCGGCCTCGATCTGCCGGCACGTGGTGAAGTGCTGCCCATCGGCAAGGGCCGCATCGTCCGCGAAGGTACCAAAATCGCCATCCTCAATTACGGCACGCGCATGGTCGAGGTGCTGAAGGCTGCCGATGAACTCGGTGCCAAGGGATTGAGCTGCACGGTTGCCGACGCCCGCTTCTGCAAGCCGCTCGACGAGGATCTGGTGAAGCGCCTGGCGCGTGAACACGAAGTGTTGATCACGATCGAGGAAGGCTCCATTGGCGGCTTTGCGGCGCATGTCCTACAGTTCCTGGCCAAGAGCGGTGCGCTTGATAAAGGACTGAAGATCAGACCGATGACATTGCCGGATATCTGCATCGACCATGATGCGCCGCAGAAGCAGTACGATGTCGCCTGCCTCAATGCACGTCACATTGTGACCGAGGCGCTGACCGCCCTCGGTGTTGCAGAGGCGAGCGCGCGGGCATGAACATGTCGAAATTCTCGCGTCGCGAGGCGCTGGCCGTGATCGGCGTAGCGACTCTGTTGCGGCCGGATATGGCCTTCGCCCAGGCGGCGGCCGAGCCGATCGACTTGATCAAGGCCTTCTATGCCACGCTGCTGGATTGCATGCAGCACGGTGCCGAACTGGGCTTCGATGGTCGCTATCAGAAGATCGAGCCGGTCCTGAACAATACGTTCGACGTCGCGACCATGTGCAAGATCTCGGTCGGGCCGGAATGGACCAAGATGACGGGCGACAAAAAGGGCGCCGTCCTGGTGACGTTCAACAAGTATATGGTCACGACCTACGCCGCACGGTTCAAATCATTCAAGAACCAGAAGTTCGAAGTGGGCGAAGCGAAGCCTGCTGGTGACGGCCGGACTCTGGTCGAGAGCAAGCTCTTCCGTTCGAACGGCGAGGCGGTCGAGCTCAACTATCTGTTCCGCTACAACAAAGATGTTTGGCGCGTGATCGACATCTATCTTTCCGGTTCGATCTCGCAGATGGCGCAGATGCGCTCTGATTTCGCCAAGACGGTGGTCGACGGCGGTCCAGACGCATTGATCAAGTCGCTGGAGCAGAAGATCGAGGATCTGAAGAAAGAAGCCTGATCGGATCAACAGCGGTCGGAAATCGCGGGCGCTCCCGGCTGGGAGCGCCCGTTTTCATTTCTGGGCGGCTTTGGGTGGCTGCCCCATGAGAACCGGCATGAAAGCGAAGATCACGACCAACAGCATGGTCAACGAGATCAAGAGCAGCATGCCCATGCGCGCCGTGCCGGGATGGCTCGATAGCGCCAAACTGCCAAAGGACGAGCCGGTCGTCAAAGCGCTGAACAGCACGGCGCGGGCCGTGCTGGTCGAAAGCGGATGTTCGATGCCGCGGCGCCAGTTGACCACGAAGTAGATGTCGAAGGCGACGCCGATGCCGAGCAGAAGCGGCAAGGCAATGATGTTCGCGAAGTCCAGCTTCAGGCCGAAGGCGACGCAGACGATGATCGTTCCCAAAGCCGTCATGATGAGGGGCAGAAGAACGTAAGCGACGTCCCGCGGTCGGCGCAGGATGGCAAACAGCAGAACCGCGATGGCGATGACCGCCGTCAGGCTTGCCATCTGGAAGGCTTTGGTGACGGCGCGGCCGGACTCGTAAATCTGCACGGCGGGGCCGGTGGCTTCCGGCGCGACACTGCGCACTGCATTGACGAAATTGGTCAGAACAGCGCTGTCGTTGCTGTCGCCCTTGGGCATCACGGTCAGTCGCATTTCGCCATCGGCCGCGACCCATTGCGATTTGATTTCGTCCGGCAGCGTATCGAGCGTCACTTCTTCGGCGGTGAGGGCAGAGGCCAGCATTTTGATACGCGGCATCAGACCATCGACCAGCATGCGCTGCAATTCGGGATAAATTGCCGGATCGGCCGCAGCCGCTTGGTCGAGCAGGCGCGCCAATTGCTGCGCCTTGTCGGAAGAAGGCAATGCCTCGCGCAGCTTGGCGGCGCAATTCTTGAGAGATGCCCGGATCTCGTCGACGGTCGGCGCGGGGCGCACCGAGACGGGCTCCAGCGTGACGCCCATCAGCAATTGAAGGTCCTGAAGGATGGCGAGTTTGTCTTCCTGGTCCTTCGGCACGAAGCTGGAGGCGGAAATGACCGCGTAGACCTCGCGCAACTTGGAGAGCTTTTCCTTGAGGGCGTCCGCGGCCGCAACATCGGGGACGACGATCTCAATTGCGTAGGGGGAGCGTATCGGATCCTTCATCAGATCGAGGATCGCCGCCATCGATTCGACCTTCGGGTCCTTGAGGTGAAGCGGATGGAAATCGAATTGGAGCTGCGGCGACAAGGCCAGGCCGATGACGGCCATGATGCCCCAGCCGGCCAGCAGCATTTTGCGGTGCCGGATCAGCCAAGCATCGGCCGCGCGACCCCAGGCAAACCCCATTTCGCCACCGAGGATGCCGGGCTTCATCAAGGCAAGAAGTGCCGGCAGCAAGGTGAGGTTGAGGATCAACGTGATGGCCATGCCGGCCGTCGCGATGATGCCGAGTTCGGAGACGCCTCGATAATCGGTCGGAATGAAGGCCGCGAAGCCGACGGCAATGGCGATCGCCGCCAATGTCAGCGGCCGCGCCATAGACTGTCCGGTGCGGATGAGCGCGCCGGTCAGGCCGCCTTCGCGCTTTTCCTGCCCGTAGCGGACGCCGAACTGGATACCGAAATCGATCGAGAGGCCGATGAACATGACGGCGAAAGCGACCGAAATCAGGTTGAGCTTGCCGACTGCGATGGTCGCGAAGGCAAAGGTCAGGATGAGCCCGACGATCAATGTGATGAAGGTGGCAAGAATCAGCTTGGCCGAGCGCAGGGCCATGAACAGCCAGAGGAGGACGAGGACGGTGGAAATGGCGAGCGCCCAGCCCATGCCTTCGGCCACGGTCGCGAACTCGTCGTCGTTGAGTGCCACCGGTCCGGTCAGGCGCACGGTAACGCCGGTGTCGGGCGTGAGGCCCAGATCCTTGATCGCCGAGCGGACGAAGTCGGTCGCGGCGGCACCGGGCTTCAAGGCGGCGAAATCGCGGTTCGGCTGGGTCAGGATGAGGCGGCGCAGATCGCGTGGTTCGACGGGTCGGTTGAGCAGCAAGGTCTGCCACGACATCGCCTGCCTGTTGCCCGAGAGCGCATCGCTCAGCGTGGCCGAGATCGCGGCCAGCGGCTTCTCAAGCTTCTCGATGCTGGCAGCCTTCTGAATGACGCCTTCCATCGCCAGCGACAGAACGTCGAACAGCCCACGGAGGCTGGGGTCCTGGGTGAGGGACCCGATGAAGGGCTGCGCCTGGATGACGGCGTCGGAAATCTTCTGCACCTGGTCGGTCGGCAGGAACAGGAGGCCATATTTCTCGAAGAAAGGCCCGCCATCGGCGCGGCGCGCCGTGGCAAACAGATCAGGGCGTGACTGGATTTTGGCAAACAAGGCGGCGGCAGCATCTTCGGCCGCGTCCGGTGTCTTGCCGTCGATCATCACCACCAGAAGACCGGTGTTCTGCGGAAATAGAGAATTGAAATGCGCCAGATCCTTCCGCCAAGAAAGATCCGGCGAAATCATGTTGGCGGTGTCCGTATCCATGCCAAGGTGGCGCGCGGTGAAGGCACCGGCACCAGCCGTCAGCAGGAGGCACAACAGAACTAGTAACCAGGCCCGGCGCTCGCTCCACGCAACGATCGAACCAACCACTCTTTCCATCATCAGATCAAATCTCGCGATAAAGAACTAGGCACAGGCCGACGAGGCAGAAGAAGCTGGGCCACAACCAACCACAGACGGCGCGGCCAGGACCTTCCAGGCGTAGTTCCAGCCAGCGCGACCAGGCAGCCCATATACCCAGCACGGCGATCGGCAAATGGGTCATCTCGATCAGCAGCAGCTCCTTGACGTTGGCGATCGAGTGGGAATGCGTCAGCAGCATCATGCCACCGATGGCGCTGAGCAAGGGAAAGACGTAGCTCGCCCAGGCACGCCTGAGGACCCCGTTGCGCACGCTCCACTCGAAACCGGCAAAGCCGGTGATCAGCACCATGAAGAGCTTGTGCTGCACGAATTCCGGATCGCGCAAACTTTCGGCAAGGCTCAGGCTGCCAATCGGCCAACCTTCAGCCTCGGACCGCATGAACAGGAAGCCTGCGAGACCTATGAAGAGGAGCGGCCAGTGCCGCGCCCAGGGAGCCCGTCCGGTCCGTTCGAGGAGCGCGAGGATCCCGATCAGCAGGACGAAGACACCCGCCCAATGGTGGTTGTATTCCGACCAGGCGATATCTTCCGCGTTGCGGGGCAGGGGGACGCCCGAGCCCGGCACGTAGACCTGCATGTGCGCACTCGACGCGTCGGCGGCGTCGGTAGCGGCGGCCGCGCGCTGTTCCTCATAAAAAGCGAGGCTGCTCTTATCCGGACTCTTGAGCGCCGGCCATTGCGGTGTCAGCCGCTCGGCGATTTCGGCCAGCGTTGCGCGGCCTTCGGTCAGATCCACCGCCGGCGGAAGGGAGGTGATGGAGGCAGCGACGAAAAGCACAGTAATGCCGATGCCGATTTCGACCTCGACGAAGCGCCGGAGGCGCAGCAGGTGGCGGCCATTGCCGGCGGCCAAATCGCGAACGGCGCGCGAATTGAAGAAGCCCAGGCCGAGCAGCGTGAAGAAGAGGACTGACTTGGTCCCAAGCATCATGCCGTAGGCGGTCCCATACATCGCCTCTACCGAGCCGACATAATAGATCAGCATAACGATGCCCGACGCCGCAATCGCCAGCACCGAAATCAGGGAGAGTGTCGAAAAGCGCAGGCCGATGCGTGCAAGATCTGGGCCTTTGGGCAATGTCGCCAGCGCATAGAGGAAGGCCGGCAGGCCGCCGATCCAGACCGCAGCACCCAGATGGTGCAGGGCCGTGGTCACAATCAGGATGAGCTGATTGTCGAGGCGGGCCGCCGCGTGGCTGGTGGCGATACCGGCGCCAATATCGGTGAGCGCCAAGGCCAAGAGGAGCGGGTTGGTGGCGCGGCGGCTGAGCAGCAGGAGGAAGGCGACGGTACCGACGCCAAGGCGCAGCAGCTGTGCCGAGGCATAGGTGCCGCCGAGCGCGTTGATATAGCTGCCGTCCGTCGTGCCGGCGAGGATCGCCGTATGCGCCCAAAGATTGACGGACAGGAAAGCCAGCATGGCGCCGAGGGAGATGAGGGCGATACGGCCGGTCATCGCGATGAGGCGGGCATTCGCCTCACTCCCGTTGCGGGCGATCGGCAGGGCGGCGAGGAAGAGGAATGCCACCGACCCCACATAAACGCACTGCGCGGATCGGACGAAGCCCGACAACAAGACGGTCAGGAAGCCGAAGATATCAAGCAGGAACGTCATGGCAGTCGGCTAGGCCCCAAGCCCGTTGGTTAAGAGGCTCAAGGCGCCACCGTGAAGCCGACGTCGCCGCGGGTGATGTGTCCGTCGGTGGCAAGGACTTGCCAGCGGACTGAGTAATTGCCGGCCTTAAGTCCCGATAGATGGGCCGACAGGATTGCGGGGTTGTCCGACGGAAGGATCTGCAAGGGTGCGATGCTTCCATCTGGTGCGGTCAGATGCAGGGTTGAGCGTTCCTGGTCGATCCGGACGTTGAAGGTAAAGGTCAGGTCGACCTCGGGACCGGAGACGGTCGAGCCGGCAGAAGGGACGGCGGCAACGATGATGGCGTGGGCGGAGGCCGTTCCGGGAAGGGACAGCACCGTCAAAAACAGGAAGAAGCCTGAAAGGATCAGCTTCCTGACGAAATAGTTAAACATGATCAGTATGTTACCGTTTCCAGAGAGGCTCCCCCGTGCCGCCGCTAAATACCAGAGTGTCGGCTTGGAGTCATCAATCCTGGGCCTGCTATTTCAGTAGGTCTCCGTCGGGGAGCGTTGGGGGAAGTGCTCGGTCAAGCGCCCGGCGCCAAGTGCCGATCAGCTGATCCGCCGTCGCAGGCGCGCCCGCCCGTAACTGGGCGATAGTGCGCAAGAAGATACCGAGTGAAACACCGAGGATTTTGAGATCGGCCAAGCGCGGCGCCGGACCCTCATCCAGGGCGACGGTCCAATCCACAGGCCAGGTGGCGCCGTCGGATTGCCGGACGAGGCTGGAAACGATCTGGAGGCCCTGTGGCCCCTCGTTTGCCTCCTCGATCACCAGGTGCAAGCCCGGCCACCGCCGGCGCAGCCGGTCGACCGCCTCACTGGCGAGTGCACAGAATTTGCCGGCAAATCGAAGCCGCTCCTCCTGCCCAAGACTTTGCCATGCATGACCTGCTGCAAACCGGCCGAATCCGGCAACGTCCGAGCAAATCCGGGAAGTATCGCTCCCTGGCATCATATTGGCGTCGAAAAGGGCGCGGATATAGCCTGCTGCGGCAGCTTGCTGTATCTCTGCTCGCGCGGCAGAAATCGGCAGGAAGAGGCCGAGGAGAATGGCGAGCGCCGACAAAATGCAGGTCGAAGACATGATTGCGGAGCGTACATGGTAATGGTTGAGTCTGGCGAGCACGGGCTTTCCCTGGTAACAGGTGGATGCGGCTTCATGGGGCGGCATCTCGTGTCCCTGTTGAGTGCCCGCGGCGAAAGGGTGCGGATTCTGGACTTGCGCGACTGGCCATCGGCGCCGGCGACACCGCTCCCCGCCAATGTGGAACTGCGCCAAGGATCAATCCGCGATCGCGCCGTGCTGGCGCGGGCCATGAACGGGGTGACGCGGGTGTTTCATCTGGCGGCCAATCCCAATTTGTGGGCGGCTGACCCCAACACCTTTCACGAAGTGAACTACGAAGGCACCTGCCGAGTGCTGGAGGCAGCAGCGAACGCCAACGTCGCCCGCTTCGTCTACACCTCAACGGAATCCATCCTGAAGAACATCAATGCGCCGCGCAGTTCGCAGAATGCGCTGATCGATGAAAATGTCCGACACGGTGTCGAAGACGTGCCGGGGCCATACTGCCGGTCGAAATTCAGGGCCGAGGAGGCCGCCAAGGCTGCAGCCGATCATGGGTTGCCGCTCGTCATCGTCAATCCAACCATGCCGATCGGACCCGGCGACTTTCTACTGACGCCGCCGACCAAGATGATCCTTGGCTTCCTTAATGGCACGACGCCAGCTTATCTCAACTGCGACTTCAATCTTGTTGACGGTCGCGACGCGGCACTTGGGCACCTGTTGGCGGCCGAGCATGGACGGGTGGGCGAGCGTTACATTTTAGGGCATGAAAATTTGAGTCTTGGCCGCCTGCTGGAAATGCTGGAGCGATTGACGCAGTTGCCGATGCCGAAGCGGCGTGTCCCATACTGGCTGGCTTATGTCTCCGCTTTGGTCAGCGAGAGCCTTGCGAATATCACGAAGAAGCCACCGCTGGCGCCGCTGACGGGCGTTCGCCTGGCGCGCTCCTCGATGGCATTCGATTGCAGCAAGGCGCAGAAGGAATTGCATTGGCAGTGCCGCCCGCTGGAGCAATCGCTGCGCGACACGATCGTCGATCTCAGGCAGCGCGGGTTGCTACGGCGTAGTCCCGTCCTGGGGGATTGACGTTGCCGCGATCGGTGGCGTCACGTTGATGGCTGCATTGTAGATGAAGCCGTAAGCCGGATAGACGCTGCCATAGACGCCGGCCTCCAGGTTGTAGAAGCGCGGCATGGTCCAATCATTCGCTGGTGAGACGTCGTAAACGCTTTGATTGTTGATCACCGTACCCGGCACCCAATTGGCATGATCGACAAGAATCTCGCGCGAACTGACAACCTGCCGCACGACAGCGACATGTCCGCTGCGCAGGCGATTGGTCTGGGCTAGAACCAGGACTGAGCCGGGCACCGGCTGACTGCCGCGCTGATAGACGCCAGCGGCATTGTCCCACCAGGTGTAGGCGTCACCGCGCAGATTGATGCCCGAAGCGAGGCGCGCGTAAGGGACGCATTGCAGGTCGTCATAACTCATGGAAGGGGCCGGCAGGGCCACCGGCGCGAGGCTCGCTGTGGCTGGTGCCATGATCGGCGGTTGGTTTTCTGCACAAGCGGTCAACAGCAGCAGCACGCATGTCAGCGATGTCAAAGCGAGCTGCCGATGAATTCGATTCAAGGGGAAATGAGGCATCTTGCGACCGGTCGGCGACTCGTGACGTTTTCCCAATCATGGTAGTCGAATCTGGGACAGTGAGAAAGGTCGCTGCAGATAAGATGATCTCGGGTTGCCTCGAAGCGCCCGGACGAATGACCGGACAAGTGCGATAGAGCACGTTCAAGTAGTCGTCATCCCCCCATGCGACCAGAGTGCTCGCATGCCGGATGCGGGGGTCGGAGAAAAATCCGATCGCTTGGTCAATCGGCCTGCTGAACGCAAGCAAGACATCCGCAAACAAATGATCGCGCGATTTCGCGCCACGGTCGAACTCGGCCTGGCGCCAGCGCAAGGCGATAGGGGAGAGTCGGCCATGAACATCCATGAATACCAAGCCAAACAGCTGCTGAGGCGGTTCGGCATTCCGGTTCCGCGCGGCGATGTCGCGCACAATCTTATTGAAGCAGAATCGATTGCCGAGGAGTTGGACGGGCCGACCTGGGTCGTCAAGGCGCAGATCCATGCCGGCGGCCGTGGCAAGGCGGGCGGCGTCAAAGTGTGCCGGTCGATCAAGGAAGTGGTCGCAACCGCTGACCAGATGCTTGGGATGAAGCTGGTGACACATCAGACCGGCCCGGAAGGTCGGCTGGTGCGCAAGGTCTATATCGAGCAGGCCAGCGATATATCGCGCGAACTCTATGTAGCTCAGCTGATCAATCGCAAGACGGGTGGCGTCAGCCTCATTGCCTCGACCGAAGGCGGCATGGATATCGAGGAAGTGGCCGAGAAGCATCCGGAAAAGATCATTCGCCTGGACATGCAACCGGCGACGCCGATGCGAGCCTTCCAGGCACGCCAAGTGGCGTTCCAGCTCGGCCTCAAAGAGCGCGAAGTCCACAAGTTTGTGCGCTTGGTGATGGCCGTGAACAAGGCCTTCCGGAGCCTCGATGCCGTCATGGTCGAAATCAATCCGCTGGTGGTCACCGGCGTCGGCCGCCTTGTGGCGCTCGATTGCAAGATGATCTTCGACGACAACGCCCTGTTCCGCCGCAACGATATCCAGGACCTGCGCGATGATAACGAGGTCGATCCGCTGGAGCTTGAGGCGGCGCGGCACGATCTCAATTATGTCAAGCTCGATGGCGACATCGGCTGCATGGTGAACGGTGCGGGCCTCGCCATGGCGACGATGGATATCATCCAGCATTTCGGCGGGCAGCCGGCGAACTTCATGGATATTGCCGGTGCGGCGACGAAGGAACGCGTGGCGCGCGCCTTCAAGCTTATTTTCAACGATCCAGGCGTGCGCGGAATCCTGGTCAACGTCTTTGGCGGCATGATGCGCTGCAATTCCATCGCCGAAGGCATCGTCGGTGCCGCCAAGGAAGTGGGACTCGATCGACCGTTGGTGGTGCGACTGGAGGGAACGAATGTCGAGCTTGGCCGACAAATTCTCGAACAATCGGGCCTGCCCATCATCACGGCCACGACTTTGTCGGACGCCGCCCAGAAGATTGTCGACGCAACCCGCGGCAATGTCGCGCTGATCAAGAGGGCTTGAGACATGGCTATCCTCATCGACAAGAACACCAAGGTCATTTGCCAGGGATTTACCGGGACCCAGGGCACCTTCCATTCCGAGCAAGCGATCGCTTACGGGACCAACATGGTGGGCGGCGTGACGCCGGGCAAGGGCGGCAGCTCGCATCTCGGCCTGCCGGTCTTCAACACGGTGCATGAAGCGCGCGAAAAGACAGGCGCCAACGCGACCGCCATCTACGTGCCGCCGATCTATGCGATGGATTCGATCATGGAAGCGATCGACGCCGGTATTGAGACGATCGTCGCTATCACCGATGGCATTCCAGTCCATGACATGGCGCGGGTGCGCAAGGAGTTGAAAGGCACCAGATCGCGCGTCATCGGACCGAACTGTCCGGGCGTCATCACGCCGGAGCAGTGCAAGATCGGCATCATGCCGGGCTATGTGCACAAGCCGGGCAAGGTGGGGATCGTTTCCCGCTCCGGCACCCTCTCCTATGAAGCGGCCACCCAGACGACAGCGGTTGGGTTGGGGCAGACCACGGTCGTGGGCATTGGGGGCGACCCCGTCAACGGGTCCAGTTTCGTGGATATCCTGGAACTGTTCCTGGCCGACGATGCGACCGAGGCGATCATCATGATCGGCGAAATCGGCGGCACGCCGGAAATCGACGCGGCCGAGTTCCTGCGACGGGAAAAGCGCAAGAAGCCGGTGGTCGGGTTCATCGCCGGCAAGGCAGCCCCGGCCGGTCGGCGTATGGGTCATGCCGGGGCCATCGTCTCTGGCGGTGGTGAAAGTGCCGCTGAGAAGATCGACGTGTTGCGCTCGGCCGGCATACATATCACGCCGACCCCGGCGGAGCTGGGGCGGACGGCATTGGAGGCGCTTAGTGCGGCATAACCGCCATTTTTGCGCCGCACAAAATTTCTTTTGCGCTGCGTCGGGTGGGGTTAAGCTACCTCGTTCGGCGCAGCTATTTTGGCCTAATCGGAGGGGTTGATGAGCACGGGTCAGCGGGCAAAGTCGCGTGGTGGGGAAGTAGCGGCGTTGCGCACTAAACCGTCGGCTCAGAAACCGGCCCGTGGCGACCTGGAGCCAGGGTTGAAGCCGCTTGAGCGTTTGTTTGCGGTGGAACGCGGGTTCGACGCGGCCAAGACGGAACGGGAGCTGAGGGCGGTTTTCGGCGATCTTGCCGGCCTGCGAGAGCGCAACCCCTTCGGCAATTCGGTCAAGCTGTTGGCGCTCGAGGTGGGGAAACGTCTCGACAAGGGCAAGTTGAGCCTTGGTGCGATCGAAACACTCATCCAGGAACTGACGGCCGGTGCATTTGAGCACCGCGCGGCACGACTGAACGCCTATCTGGGCGAAAGCGATCCCAAGCGCAACGAACAGCGGCTACGCGACGCTTTCCAGGCATTAGCAGCGGGCTCCCGCCGACCCAGTGGCGGCAAGGGGAAAGGAGCGCGAATTTCGTTCCAGGCCTTTCGGGCCGCCGTCGAGCGGGAATTGTTCGGCATTGTCATCACCGGCCATCCGACCTTCAGTCAGTCCCACGAAATGGTTCGCCTGCTGGCGGAACTCGGGGTCGGCCGGACAGCAAGCGGCGAGAAGTTGGGCGCGGTGCGACGCCGCAAGATTGAGTCCGACATCAAGGCTGTCGAGCATCGCCCGCCGGAGAAGCTGGACCTCGCCTATGAATATGAGATGTCGGTGGCGGCGATCGGCAACATCCACGGCGCCCTGCGCCGCACTTATGAGATCGCCCTTGATGTCGCTGCCGAATTCTATCCGCAGGAATGGGAGCAATTGTCGCCGCGCCTGGTGACGGTCGCGAGCTGGGTCGGCTACGACCTGGATGGCCGCTCAGATATCAAATGGAGCGATACGCTTTTCACGCGCCTCAAGATCCAGGTCCTGCAGTTGCAGCGCTATGTCGAGGAAGTGGCGGAATTGCGCGCCGGCATCGACCAGAAGCGTGCCAACGTCGATCTCGTTCATCTGCTTGAACTGCTGGAGAGCCGCCTTGCCCTTGCCATCAAGGAAGCCGAGGACGAGATCGCGGTGTTCCAGGGGGGCAAAAAGGAAGGGGAGGCGCCGCTTGCCTGGGCAGAGGAGGTCCGCCGTATCGCCAAGCGGATGCATGACGGCAGGGACCTGCGCTTGGTCGATTCCGTTCAGCTGCTTGAGTTGATCGACCGGGCGCTCGGTCTATCGAAAACGCCCGCACAGCGGCGCAAGCTGATTGTCCTCAGGGCCGAACTTGCCAATCATGGCCTGGGATTGGCTCATACTCATGTCCGGCTCAATGCGGTGCAGATCCACAATGCGGTCCGCAAACTGATCGACATGGAAGCGGCACCCGACGACCCCGCGCACAAGCGTTCGTATATCGCGAAGATCGGCAAGCTGCTGCAAAGCGTGAAACCGGTCCAGATCAATTTTGCCTCGATCCTGGCCGAGCGTACCTCGGCCAAGCGGCTTTTCATGATCGTCGCGAAGATGCTGAAGTATATCGATGCGACAGTGCCGGTTCGCTTCCTCATCGCCGAGACGGAAACGCCGCTGACACTTCTATCCGCGCTTTACTTCGCGAAGTTGTTCGGTGTGGACGGCAAAGTCGATATCTCGCCCTTGTTCGAGACGACGAAGGCTTTCGAGCGGGGCATCCGCGTCATCGACGAATGCCTGCAGAATCCAACCTATGCAGCCTATATCCGGCAGCGCGGAAGACTTTGCATTCAGACCGGCTTTTCGGATGCCGGCCGGCATCTTGGTCAGACGGTGGCCGCCATCTCGGTCGAATGGTTGCGCCTCAAGCTTGCCGAGTTGCTGCGCCAGAGGGGCTTTGACGATATCGAGTTGGTGATTTTCGATACCCACGGTGAATCCATCGGTCGTGGCGGCCATCCGGAGGATTTTCGCGCGCGTCTCGAATATATCGCCTCTCCGGTGAGCCGGCAGAATTTCGCGCAGGCCGGTATTCGGGTCAAAGAAGAAGCGAGCTTTCAGGGCGGCGACGGCTATCTCTATTTCATCACGCCGGATGTCGCTCTCGCTTCGGTCACGCGCATTCTGGAATACATGCTGCCTATTCCGACCGACGACGTCGAATCCGATCCGGCCTATCGCCAGGACGAGGATTATGTGAAGGAGTTCTTCATCACCATCCGCCGCTTCAATGAGGAGGTGATGAACGATTCGGCCTACGCGGCCTTGCTCGACACGTTCGGCGGCAATCTGCTTTTCACCAGCGGTTCCCGCCCGGTGAAGCGCGAGCATGAGGGATTGGCACAGCGCGTCAATCTCACGCATCCCAAGGAGATGCGCGCCATTCCGCACAACGGCATTCTTCAGCAGCTCGGCATGCTGGCGAACACCGTGGGCGGGGTAGGGCAGGCGATTGCCCGCGATCCGGAACGGTTCCAGCGGCTCTACCAATCCTCGCCACGCTGCCGGCGCCTGATGGGTATGGTCGATTGGGCGCTATCGTTCACCGATCTTGAAGCGCTGAAATGCTATGTCGATCTGTTCGATCCCGGTCAGTGGCTGTCGCGGGCCTATCAGGCCAAGGATCCGGTGGCAGCAGTCGAGTTGCGCCATGTCGCCGAGCACCTGGAAGGTGACCGTGTCTATGAGAAGCTTGCCAAGATCTATCGGGTGTTCCAGCGGGACATGCTGGACCTGCGCGAGGGGCTGGCGCTCGTAGGCTTGCCGCAAGCGAAGATCAGCGACGAAGCGCGCATGAATCTGCGGTTGATGCACGGTCTGAGAATTGCGCTCATCATGCGTATCTTCACCTTGACCGCGCATATTCCGGATTTCTCGGACCAGCACAACATCACGCGCCAGCAACTCGTCTCGAAGATCTTTCACCTTGAGATCGACGACGCGATGCGCAAGCTCAACCTGATCTTTCCGAAGGTCGAGCAGGTCAAATTCGAGGGCGATTTCGGCGAAGCGGCGACCTATGTCGGCGATTGGCACCAGACCTATGAGCGCGAGCATCAGGCCATCTTCGGTCCGATCGCGAGCCTCTATACGATGGTGCGGCGTCTGAGTTCGGGCATCATCCATACGGTTGGCGCCCTCGGCTAAATTCCCAGGCCCTCGGGAAGCTTTCTGGTGGATTGTCGTAATGGGGCGAGTTTGGCTATGCTCGCCCCGGCAATTTTCCAGATTTCCGAGGATTACTCATGAAGATCGAATTCGTCGCCAAGCCAGCTTCCGATGCGGCTGTGCTGGTCGTACTGGTTCCGCAGGATGGCAAGCTGGGGGCGCGGGGGGAAGCCCTGGACCGCAGCTTGTCTGGTGCGCTGCAGCGAAGCCTTTCCTTGCCCCGCTTCAAGGGGAAGAAGGGGGAGATCGCCGATATCCTCGTCCCGGGTGGGACGAAGGCGCGGCGAGTCATCCTTTTGGGGCTGGGGTTGCCGAAGGAGATCGACAGTTTGAGCCTGCGTGAATCCGGCGGCGCCCTGGCCGGGCACCTGCTGGCCGAGTTCGAAGCCGGTGCCACAGTGCTTGTCGACGGCGTGAAGGGCGGCAAGATCGACGAGGAGGAGGTGGCGGGCGAAATTGCCCTGGGGGCCAGTCTCCGCAACTATCGCTTTGATCGGTTCTTGACCAAGCCGAAGCCGGACAAGGCGCCGGCACTCGCCCGTCTGTCGCTGGTGGTGACGAAGCCGGCCGCCGCGCAGAAAGTGTCGGGCCGCCTGCAGGCGATTGCCAACGGCGTCAATCTGGCGCGCGATCTGACCAACGAGCCGCCCAATGAACTCTATCCCGAAAGCTTCGTCAGCCGCGCGAAAGCCCTTGCCAAACTGGGTGTGAAGGTCGAGGCGCTGGATGAGAAGGTGATGGCCAAGCTGGGGCTCAATGCCCTGCTGTCGGTCGGCCGCGGCTCGGCCAATCCGCCGCGCCTTTTGGTGCTGCAATATATGGGCGCGCCGGCGAAGAAGAATGAGGGTCCGCTTGCTTTCGTGGGCAAGGGTGTTTGCTTCGATTCCGGCGGCTTGTGCATCAAGCGCTCAGGCGCGATGTATGACATGAAGGGCGATATGGCGGGCGGTGCCGCCGTGGTGGGGCTCATCCGGGCGCTAGCGGAACGTAAGGCCAAGGTGAATGTCGTCGGCGTCGTTGGTCTGGTCGAGAACATGCCGTCCGGCACGTCGTTCAAGCCCGGCGACATCGTGAAGACCCTTGCCGGCCGGACCATCGAAATGATCGACACCGATGCCGAAGGGCGCCTGGTGCTGATCGACGCCCTCTATTATACGGCGTCGCGCTTCAAGCCGAAGTCGATCGTCGATCTGGCGACGCTTACCTATTCCATCCAGCAGGCGCTGGGGACGGTCTTTGCCGGTATCTTTGCCAACAATGACGATCTTGCGAACCAGTTGACGGCAGCGGGTGTTGCGGTCGGTGAGCGCCTGTGGCGCATGCCGCTCGACAAGGGCTATGACGAGCACCTCGAATCCCGCATCGCCGATATCAAGCATCATGCCGACGATGCGGAATCCGGCGACGCGCCGCATGCCGCGGCATTGCTGAAGCAGTTTGTCGAGGATCGGCCCTGGGCCCATCTCGACATTGCTGGGCGGGAGTTCGCCGCGAAAGACCGGGCCACGTGTCCGGCGGGTGGAACCGGTTATGCCGTTCAATTGCTGGAGCAATTCGTCGCGAAAGCAGAGGACGCCATCTAACGGCCGGCTTCCGCGTTCATTGAAATTATCTATATAGGTCATAGGGAAAGCACCCTATGACCTATACTTGTAACAAATCCATCATCATATTTGCGCAGATCCCCGCCAATTTCCCTGCGCCGCGTTCGGCGGTCGCACACCAGGAGATTGGGGAATGAAAAATTGGATCTCGCGCCGGCAACTGGCGCTTTTGGGCGCAGCTGTCGTGGGTACGGCCGCCGCTCTGTTCGGCGCCCCGGCACCGACTTTGGCCGATGACGTCGTGCTGAAGGTCTATACCGCGCTCGAGGAAGAGCAACTGCCCGTCTATAAGGACGCGTTCGAGAAGGCCAATCCGGGCATCACGATCGAATGGCAGCGTGACTCCACCGGCGTCATCACCGCGCGCCTTTTGGCCGAGAAAGAAAACCGCCAGGCCGATGTGGTCTGGGGGCTCGCCGCGACCGGCCTGATGGTGCTCGACAAGGAAGGCATGCTCGAGCGCTACAGCCCGAAGGGTTTCGATCAGATTAAGGACGATTTCAAGGACAAGCGCAGCGGCTGGCCGACCTGGGTCGGCATGGACGCCTGGGCGTCGGCCATCTGCTACAACAAGGTTGAAGCGGAAAAGCTCGGCCTGCCGAAGCCGGCCTCGTGGAAGGACCTCCTCAATCCGGTCTATAAGGACCAGATCGTCATGCCGAACCCGGGTTCGTCGGGCACCGGCTTTCTCACGGTCTCGGCTTGGCTGCAGCTCTTTGGCGACAAAGGCGGCTGGGACTACATGACCAAGCTTCATGAGAACATCAAGACCTACCTTCATTCCGGCTCGAAGCCTTGCAAGGCCGTGGGGGCTGGCGAGTATCCGATCGGCATCTCGTTTGCCTATCCGGGTGTAAAGCTCATCAATGACGGCGCGCCGGTTGAAGTGATCCTGCCCAAGGACGGCATCGGCTGGGACATGGAAGCGACGGCCATCATGAAAGGCACGAAAAACCTCGCTGCGGCTCAGAAGCTTGCCGACTTCGCCGCCAGTGCGGATGCGAACAAGCTTTACAACGAGAGCTATCAGGTTCTCGCGCGCAAGGATGTGACGCCGACCCTGCCGGCGAACTATCCGGCCGACGAAGAAAAGCTGATGATCTCGCCGAACAATTTCTATGAAATGGCGGATCGTCGTCAGGCCATTCTGGACGAATGGCAGCGCAGCTTCGGTTCCAAGGACGCACCGAAGTAAGCGCGACTGACGTCAACTGAGCGTGCTGGCGATCCCGTCGCGGAAGCGGCGGGATCGTCTCGCATTTTATCCACAAAGGTCAGGAGTCGGGCATGACCGGGCAAAAGCCATATCTGCGCATCGAGCACGTCAACAAGACGTTCGGCGAATTCCAGGCCCTGCGCGATGTGTCGCTCGACATCTATTCCGGCGAGTTCATCTGCTTCCTGGGGCCATCCGGTTGCGGCAAGACCACCTTGCTGCGCGCGATCGCTGGTCTCGATATCCAGACCAGTGGTCGAGTGGTGCAGGACGGGAAGGACATTTCATCTCTGCCACCATCGCAACGCGATTTTGGCATCGTTTTCCAATCTTATGCTTTGTTCCCCAATCTCAGTGTGGCTGACAATGTCGGGTACGGTCTGGTTGGTAGCCGGTCGCGCGCCGAGATCAAGCTGCGGGTAAGCGAGTTGCTGCAATTGGTAGGGCTCTCTGGTCAGGAGGCAAAATATCCAGCGCAACTGTCCGGCGGACAACAGCAACGTGTCGCCCTTGCTCGCGCGCTGGCGATGTCGCCGGGTCTGCTGTTGCTCGACGAGCCGCTGTCCGCACTGGATGCGCGCGTGCGCCAGCATCTGCGCAGTGAACTGAAGCAACTGCAGCGCCGCCTGGGCGTTACCACCATCATGGTGACACACGACCAGGAAGAGGCGCTGGCGATTGCCGACCGGATCGTGGTCATGAACGAAGGTCGCATTGAGCAAATAGGCACACCGACGGATGTCTATCGACACCCTGAGGCGGCCTTCGTCGCCGATTTTGTCGGGCAGATGAACTTCCTTATGACGGATGGGGTCTCGGCTGCTGGCGTGCGATTGGGGGATATTGAACTTGCGATCGACGGTCTGACGGGTGTTGAAGCGAGAGGCGAAATGACGCTTTGCATTCGGCCAGAGGATGTTCAGGTCCGAAATCTTGGCAACGAGCAAAACAATATTGTGCGAACACGGATCAACCATCTGGAATTTCTAGGATCGTTCTGTCGAGCAGAACTCAATCTTTCTTGCGGCCGCACTTTGCGTGCCGATTTCTCGATCAACGCGATGCGCGATCTGGGATTGGTGCCCGGGCAAGAACTGATGGTGGCCCTGCCACCCGACAGGCTGCGCATTTTTGCGAACAATCGCTCGGTACAGGCTCATGACTGATATGGTCGCAACTGACACGTTGGTCGCCAGCCAGGTTCGCGCCAAAGCAACGCACGAGGATTGGTTGGTGCGGCTGAGCCTGACGGCGCTTGCCGCGTATCTTTGCGTAACCCTTGTCTTGCCGCTTTATGTACTCCTTTCCAAAAGTGTTCAGGACAAGGATGGCGCCTTCGTCGGGGTAGCCAATTTCGCGCGCTATTTTGACGATCCCGCCATGCTGCAGTCGCTTGGCAACACGGCTTATGTTGCCATTCTCGGTACTTTCATAACCTTGGTCTTGGCGTTCCTTTTTGCCTACGCGCTGACCCGCACCAGAATGCCTGGTCGCAGTTTTTTCCGTGTCATCGGTCTGGTGCCATTACTGGCGCCGTCGCTTTTGCCTGGTCTTGCACTGGTCTATCTGTTCGGCAATCAAGGCATCTTCAAGTCGCTGCTGTTAGGTCACGAGATCTATGGTCCGATCGGCATCATCATCGGAGAAGTCTTTTTTGCCTTTCCTCATGCCTTGATCATTCTCGTGACCGCTTTGTCGGTCGCGGACGCAAGGCTGTATGAAGCCGCGGAATCCTTGCGTGCCAAGCCGTGGAGGATCTTTTTGACCGTCACGCTGCCCGGCTGCCGTTACGGCCTAGTAAGTGCCGCCCTTGTGGTCTTCACGTTGATCTTTACCGATTTCGGCGTGCCGAAGGTCATTGGCGGCTCCTACAATGTGCTGGCAACAGACGTCTATCGGCAGGTAATCGGCCAGTTCAATTTTCAGATGGGGGCCGTCGTTGGCCTGATCTTGCTGGCCCCGGCCGTGTTGTCTTTTCTAGCTGATCGCATCGTCCAGCGTCGTCAGGTTGCTCTGCTGTCAGCGCGGGCGGTTCCCCTGCAACCGAAGGAGCGGCTGTGGATCGATCGCCTCTTTTTGGTGGCGACGGTCTTAATGGCCGGATTTCTACTGCTGGTACTCGGCATGGCATTGTTCGGCTCGTTGGTAAAGCTGTGGCCGTACAATCTCAGTCTCACGCTGAAATGGTATGATTTTGGCCGCATCGGGACCGACGGGTGGGGCCCCTATCTGAACAGCTTGAAGTTGGCGACCATTGTTGCGGTCGTCGGCACGATCATCGTCTTTTGCGGTGCCTATTTGGTCGAGAAGACACGGGGGGCCGGACGTCTCCGAATGGTCATTCACTTTCTGGCGATGATTCCACTTGCGGTGCCGGGCATTGTCCTCGGCCTGGCCTACATCTTCTTCTTCAACTCTCCCGAAAACCCGCTGAACTTTATCTACGGGACACTGGCGATCCTGGCGGTCAATACGATTTGCCATTTCTATACGGTCAGCCATTTGACGGCAGTGACCGCGTTGAAGCAGGTCGACAATGAGTTCGAATCAGTGGCGGCATCGCTGAAGGTGCCCCTCTATCGCACCTTCTGGCGTGTGACCGTTCCAATCTGCCTCCCGGCCATTCTCGATATTGCCGTCTACTATTTCGTCAATGCGATGACGACAGTATCTGCCGTCATCTTTCTGTACTCGGCGGACACCAAGCTCATGTCGATCAATGCCATCAACACGGACGATGCCGGCAACACGGCGACGGCCTGTGCCATGGGCATCACAATTGTCGCCACCTCCGCCGTGATGAAGGGGGCGCAGAGCCTTATCAGCCGCGGGCTGGAGCGCCGCACGCAGGCTTGGCGCAGGCGCTGACTTTCCGGTCGGTCTCAGGCGCCATCGCCTAGCCGGGGGAGCATATGTTACAGTTTCGTGACAGCGAATTGGCGTATGGTCCGAGTCGAGGCGATTGGCATGGTTTTCCTTCTGAACCTGTTTGGTGCGGCTGCCCTGCTGTTGTGGGGTTTGCGCATGGTCCGTACGGGCGTTCTGCGCGCTTATGGCGCCCAGCTACGCCAGAGCCTCAGCAAGGCGACAAATAATCGGTTCACGGCCTTCCTGTCCGGGCTCGGCATCACCTGCCTGCTGCAATCGTCCTCTGCCACCGCATTGCTTTCTTCCTCCTTTGCTTCTCGCGGCTTGGTCACGACCGGCGGAGCCCTGGCCGTCATGTTGGGAGCCGATCTGGGCACAAGCCTGGTGGCGCAGGCTTATTCGTTCAAAGTGGGTTGGATCTCGCCGCTGCTGATTCTCATCGGCTGGGTCATGTTCAACAAGTTTGAAGATTCGAAGGTCAAGGACCTGGGGCGGGCGATCGTCGGGCTGGGCATCGCCTTGCTGGGCCTGCACTTGATCACGGAGGCAGCTGAGCCAGTCCGGGATGCGCCGCTGCTGCCCCAGATTCTGCGTCTCATGAGCGACGCTCCGGTTTTCGGTGTTCTGGTCGGGGCAGGGTTGACAATACTCTCCACTTCCAGCCTCGCCGTCGTGCTCCTCATCGTCAGTTTTATGGCGAAGTCCATGGTGCCGATCGATCTCGGCTTCGCGCTCATTCTTGGCGCCAATCTCGGCAGTGCCGTGATGCCAATTCTTGCGACGGCGAGCGAGCCGCCTGAAGCGCGTCGCGTGCCGGTCGGAAATCTCATCTTCCGGGTGATTGGCGTAGCCATCCTGGTTCCGTTAATAGGCGTTGTGCAGCCCTATCTCGCGGACATTGAGGCAGCGCCCGCTCGTCAGGCACTCAATTTCCATGTCGCCTTCAACTTTGCGCTGGCCGCTGTCTTCATCTGGCTGACGGGGCCAGTGGCTAGGCTAACGGCGCGCTTGCTGCCGGACCAGGTGGCAACTGACGATCCCGGCAAGCCGCGATATCTCTCGCAAGGTCCCGTCGATCAGCCGACCATTGCGCTCGCCAATGCCGGGCGCGAGGCACTGCGCATGGGCGATCTTGTCGGCCAGATGCTGCGCCAGTCACTGGCTGCTTTCCGATCAGATGATCGTCGACTCATTAAGCAAGTGAGCGATCTCGATACACAGATCGATCGCTTGAACGAAGCAATCAAGCTGTATTTGGCTGGTGTCAGTCGCGAGCTGATGGATCCCAATGATCAGAAGCGGGTGGTCGATCTCATCACCTTCATTACCAATCTCGAGCATATCGGGGACATCGTCGACAAGAACCTCATGGAGCTTGCCGCCAAAAAGGTGAAGTACCAGTTGAAATTCTCACCGGAAGGGAACCGCGAGCTGGATGAACTGCACGAACGGCTGACACACAATCTGGAACTGGCGATGAATGTCTTCATGTCCAGCGACATCAAACTGGCGCGTCAGTTGTTTGAGGAAAAGCAGCGCTTCCGCGAAATGGAAAAGGTCGCTGCCGAGAATCATCTCTCGCGGCTGAGCTCTGGTCGTGTGGAGAGCATCCAGACGAGCTCCTTGCACCTCGACATCCTGCGTGATCTCAAGCGAATCAATTCGCACTTGGCGATCGTGGCGCAACCCATTCTCGAGGCGGCCGGCGAACTTAGCCCGACGCGCCTGCGCTAAACGCTACTTGCCGTTGCGGCGCTCGCCCGAGGGCAGTCGCACGGGCCGACGCAAGAAGGCGGGCAGGTGATCGCCAAACCCGTGACCGGCGATCATCGCTTCCTCTTCATGGTGCGGCTTGGCGTGCGCGCGGCGCTGATGCCTATTTTCATGCGGCTGAACTGGAAGGATTTGCTTCGGCGCGTCCGGCTGTGTGACCTCAAGAGCAACCGGCAGTGCCGTGCTGGCTTCCAGCAGATCATGGCGATGCAATTGCTCGCTGGGATGCGGAATCGCCGCATCAATGATGCTCTCAGCCGAGGCCGGCTTCTGCGGCTCGTCCTTGCGGCCACTGCGGCGACGCCGGCGGGACCGACCATCGCCGACCTGCACGGATGATGATTCAATGGGAGTGGGCGAGGGCGCTTCCGCGGCGGGTACCAACACTTGGCTGTCTGCATGTTCAGCGCGGCGCGCGCGCGGGCGCTCCTTGTCGCGTCCACGACCGCGGGTGGCGCCGCGGCTGCGGCCACGACGACCGTCACCTTCTTCAAAGGGCAGGGAATCGATACCCTCAATGGTGATGGCCGGAATCTCCTTGCCGATCAGCTTCACGATCGCCGCGACATGCTTGCCGTCATAGGGCGTCGCAAAGGTGAAAGCGCGACCTTCGCGGCCGGCGCGACCCGTGCGGCCGATGCGGTGCACGTAATCTTCGGCGTGGATCGGCGTGTCGAAATTGAAGACGTGGCTCAAGCCCGCGATATCGATACCGCGCGCAGCCACATCGCTGCACACCATGAGCGAAGCTTCGCCGCGCTTGAACATTTCCAGCGTATCGCTACGCGCCGATTGCGGCATGTCGCCATGCAGGCGCACGGCTTTGAAGCCATGCTTGGTCAGCGATTTGTAGAGAATGTCGACATCGACTTTGCGGTTGCAGAAGATCAGCGCATTGCCGACATCTTCCGCACGAATGAGACGGCGCAGCGCTTCGCGCTTGTCCATCTCGTCGACGACGATCAATCCTTGCGTCACCGTTGTTGCCGTGCTGGCCGGTGCGGATACGGTCACTTCCTTCGGATTCATCAGGAACGCATCGGCGAGGCGCTTCACTTCCGGCGCCATGGTGGCCGAGAAGAACAGCGTCTGGCGGATCTTTGGCAGCAGGCTGACGATGCGCTCGACATCGGGAATGAAGCCCATGTCGAGCATGCGGTCAGCTTCGTCGATCACCAGGATCTTCACGTCGATCAACAGGATCTTGCCGCGCTCGAAGAGATCGAGGAGGCGGCCCGGCGTCGCGATGAGCACGTCGACGCCACTCATCAGCTTGGCTTCCTGTTCGGCAAAGCCTTCGCCGCCGATAATCAGCGCGTGCTTCAGATTATGATACTTGCCGTACTTCTCGAAATTCTGGGCGACCTGCGCCGCGAGCTCACGCGTCGGTTCGACGATAAGCGATCGCGGCATGCGCGCCTTGGCGCGGCCGTTTGCCAGAATGTCGATCATCGGCAGCGTAAACGACGCTGTCTTGCCCGTACCCGTCTGGGCGCAGCCAAGGACGTCACGCCCCATCAGCACGGTCGGAATGGCCTGAGCCTGGATCGGCGTCGGCTCGCTATAGCCGGCTTCGGAAACGGCGCGGAGAAGCTCGGGGCTGAGCCCCAGTTCGGGAAAACCCATTTTGTCTCGAAAATAAGGGGGCCGATCATACAAGCAAAACGGCCGCCCTCGGCTCCCGTGGCGACCGCCGCATTTGTGGCCGGGACTATTAGGGAGAAGCTGGCCTTTGTCAATCTCAGGCAGGCAGTATCGGCCAGGAAATGCCTTCAAATTCGAGTGTTTCGGGATGGCGTGGCGCACCTATGGTCAAACGTCCTCAACCATACCGTGTGCCGTCGGGGTGCTGCCGGTGGCGGCATTGACGAGAGCGGCAACGGAATGATGTTGTTTGGTCTGCGCCTTGCCTGGCGCCGGCTTTGGTCTCTGTTCGCTTCGGATTCGCGATTCTCAATGACGGTTCATTTGGTCAAACTTTGTGTCGGGGTGGATAGCATCGCCGAGCTGGTGCGCTACCGGGAGGAACTCCAGCGGAAGCGCCGTGCGAGCAAGAAGCCGCTTGAAGATCAGCATTGGACAAGGTCCTACCCGCGGCGGGCCGAGGAGGTTCTGGATGGGGGATCGCTTTATTGGGTGATCCGGGGGCGAATCTGCGCGCGGCACCGAATCTTGCGGCTGGACGAGGTCGAGGATGAGAGCGGCAAGCCCTATTGCGCCATTGTCTACGATCCGACGGTTATCGTGACGGAAAGCCGGCCTCGCCGGGCCTTTCAGGGATGGCGCTATCTAGAGGCTGACGATGCGCCGCCGGATTTGGCGGATCAGCGTTCGGCCCTCAGCCAGGCGGTGGCGGAGGAGGACCTGCCGGAGGCCTTGCGGGAGGAGCTGCGGTCTTTGGGGCTGCTCTGAGTGCAGAAACGGCGGTTTTGCGGGCGTTTTGAAGTTTTTTGAGGGTCGCGAAATTTTTGTGCTTGCAAGTCCCGATCCGACTCGCCTATAAGCCGCCCACCGAACGGGGCCGACTGGTTCGTCGGTTACCGGTTCGAACCGGCGGCTGAAAAGCCCCGGCGAGATCCTGGCGGAGCAAGTGAGGCGACAGCCTCAGATGACTTGTAACGCCACTCCGGCATCGCTATATTGCACGGCTTCACCGGCCGAGTCTGGCTGGTGGGTTTCCGTGTGTGACTGCGGGGCCAAGCTATTTGACATTGTGGAATAGAAGAAGGGATACGCGGACGGCGGGTCTATGGGCCTGATTGCAGCGATGAAGTTGCAAGACTGTTCCGTGTTTCTCGAAGCTTCGATCTAGGGTTTGGCAGAGCGATCTGCTGGGTCTGTGGTTGGGGTTTCACTATGCAGTAAGACGAAACGTGTTTTGTGACGGATCAATTGGTTAACGTTG